>NZ_JBITEU010000010.1:0-470707 GCF_044455475.1 Streptomyces sp. NPDC051218
GACACCGTCCTCCTCGCCGAAGCCAACCAATGGCCCGAGGACGTCGTCGACTACTTCGGCGACTTCAAAGACGGCGGCGACGAATGCCACATGGCGTTCCACTTCCCCGTCATGCCCCGCATCTTCATGGCCGTCCGCCGCGAATCCCGCTACCCCGTCTCCGAAATCCTCGCGAAAACCCCCGCCATCCCCGCCGGCTGCCAATGGGGCATCTTCCTGCGCAACCACGACGAGCTCACCCTCGAAATGGTCACCGACGAAGAACGCGACTACATGTACGCGGAATACGCCAAAGACCCCCGCATGCGCGCCAACATCGGCATCCGCCGCCGCCTGGCCACCCTCCTGGACAACGACCGCAACCAGATCGAACTCTTCACCGCCCTGCTCCTGTCCCTGCCCGGCTCGCCGATCCTCTACTACGGCGACGAGATCGGCATGGGCGACAACATCTGGCTCGGCGACCGCGACGCCGTACGCACCCCCATGCAATGGACCCCCGACCGCAACGCGGGCTTCTCCTCCTGCGACCCCGGACGTCTCTTCCTCCCCGCGATCATGGACCCCGTCTACGGCTACCAGGTCACCAACGTGGAAGCCTCCATGTCATCACCCTCCTCACTCCTGCACTGGACCCGCAGGATGATCGAGATCCGCAAACAGAACCCCGCCTTCGGACTCGGCTCGTACACGGAACTCCCTTCGTCGAACCCGGCGGTGATCGCGTTCCTGCGCGAGTACAAGGACGACCTCGTGCTGTGCGTGCACAACTTCTCGCGGTTCGCGCAGCCCACGGAGCTGGACCTGCAGGCCTTCAACGGCCGGCACCCGGTGGAGCTGATCGGCGGGGTGCGCTTCCCGGCCATCGGCGAGCTGCCCTACTTGCTGACTCTCGCCGGACATGGCTTCTACTGGTTCCGGCTGCGCAGGGACGCGGCGTAGGCTCCACCCCTGCTACACCGGTGCGGGGCGGTTTCCGCCGCCCCGCCCTGGGCACTCTCCCCGCACAACCGGCACTCCCGCACTCCTCCCTTGTCCGCACCGCGGAAAGGACGCGACGCCATGTCGGAAGCCGTCACCCGCCCGGGGATCACCGCGGACGCGCTGCTCGCCTCGCTCGATCCGCTCCTGCGCGCGTGGCTGCCACGGCAGCGCTGGTTCGCGGGCAAAGGCCGCCCCATCACCGACTTCAACCTGGTCGCGGCAACCGAACTCCTGCCACCGACCGCCGAGTTGGGGCTCCTGCATCTGCTCCTCCGGGTCCGGCAGCCCCAGGTGCCCGAGCAGGGCGGCGATACGCCCGCGCAACCGGCCGACTGCTATCAACTCCTGCTCGGCGTACGGCGTGAGCTGCCACCTCGGCTCGCGCCCGCGCTGATCGGACACGTGACGCGCGGGCCCCTCGCCGGGTTCACGCTCTACGAAGCGCTGCACGACTCCCGTATGTCCGGCTTCCTCCTTGAGGCACTGCGGGTGCGGGCACGCGTCGGCAAGCTCCGCTTCGAGCGCGACCCGCGCAAGGACATAGCCGACGACCTGGCACCGCGCCTGCTCACCGCCGAGCAGTCCAACTCCTCGCTCGTGTACGGAGATACGTTCATTCTGAAGTTGTTCCGCCGCGTGGTGCCCGGCACCAATCCGGACCTGGAACTGCCCCTGATGCTCTCCCGCGACGGCTGTCCGCAGGTCCCCGCGCCCGCCGCCTGGTTCCTGGCGGACATCGGGGACGACGAACATGTACTCGGGGTGCTCCAGCCCTACCTGAAGGGCACGGTCGACGGCTGGGAGCTGGCCCTGCGGGAGCTCGCCGCGGAGCGGGACTTCAGCGGTGAGGCGCGGGCGCTCGGCCGGGCCACCGCCGAGGTGCATCTGGCGCTGGCCCGCGCACTGCCCACCGTCACGCTGGGCCGCACCCAGCTGGAGCTGATCGCCGAGGGCATGGCCGAACGCCTGGACACGGCGGCCAGGGCGGTGCCCGCCCTGCAGCCGTACGCGCCCGCCCTGCACACCACCTACGAGGCGCTCGCCGACCTGGGGCGAGGTGAGGAGACCTGGACGGCACAGCGCGTCCACGGCGACCTGCACCTGGGGCAGTGCCTGCGCTCGCCCGCCGGGGAGTGGTCGGTCATCGACTTCGAGGGCGAGCCCTCACGCCCGCCGGCCGAGCGCAGGATGCCGCAGCATCCGGTGCGCGACGTGGCGGGCATGCTCCGGTCCTTCGACTACGCGGCGCGCTCCCACGAGCCATGGGCGCCCGAGTGGGCGGGCGACTGCCGGGCGGCGTACTGCACGGGATACGCGGAGGTCACCGGCCGTGACCCGCGTATGGACCCGGTGCTGCTGCGCGCCTACGAGACGGACAAGGCGGTCTACGAAGTCCTCTACGAGGCCCGTCATCGCCCCGACTGGCTCCCCGTACCCCTCGCCGCGATCAAACGCCTCGCCACGAACGGCCCCGCCACCGAAGCCCACTGACCCGCCATCGCCGAGGAGGCTCCCCCCGTGACCCCCCGCCCGCAGCCGCGCAAACCGTCCGACGAGGCCAGCAAGAAGGGCAAGCGGAAACCGGAGCCCACCGACCGGGCGCCCCGGCCGCCCCAGCAGAAGCAACCGAAGCAGCCCAAGCAGCCGAGGCTGCCCGAGCAACCTGGACAGCCGCCGCAGTCCGGCCGCCCCGCGTCGCCCGTCTCCCAGGCCGACCGTGCCCGTCTCCTGGACGGCACGCACCACGACCCGCACGGCGTGCTCGGCGCCCACGTCGTGCGCGAGGGCATCGCCTTCCGCGCGCTGCGGCCCTACGCCCGCTCCGTCGCCGTCGTCGCCAAGGATCTGCGGGCGGAGCTGCACGACGACGGTGACGGGTTCTTCTCCGGGGTGCTCCCGCTGCGCGAGGTCCCCGACTACCGGCTCCACATCACGTACGAGGACGCCGAACTGGAGATCCACGACGCGTACCGCTTCCTGCCCGCGCTCGGCGAGTTCGACCTGCATCTGATCGGCGAGGGACGGCACGAGCAGCTGTGGCACGCGCTCGGGTCGCGCCCGATGGTGCACGAAGGGGCGACCGGCACCCGCTTCACGGTGTGGGCGCCCAACGCCCTCGGCGTGCGCGTGGTGGGGAGCTTCAACTTCTGGGACGGCTCCGGGTTCCCGATGCGCTCGCTCGGCGGCAGCGGCGTCTGGGAGCTCTTCGTGCCGTCCGTCGGCGAGGGCGAGCTCTACAAGTACGAGATCACCCGGCCCGACGGCACGAAGACGCTGCGGGCCGACCCCCTCGCCCGCCGTACGGAGGTCCCGCCCGCGAACTCCTCGGTGGTGCACGAGTCGCACCACGAGTGGCATGACGCGGAGTGGCTGGTGCGCCGGGCCGAGCTGCCGGTGCACGCGTCACCGTTCTCCGTCTACGAAGTGCATCTCGCCTCCTGGCGACCAGGCCTGACCTACCGCCAGCTCGCCGAGCAACTCCCGGCATACGTGTCCGACTTGGGGTTCACACATGTCGAGCTGATGCCCGTCGCCGAGCATCCCTTCGGCGGCTCCTGGGGCTACCAGGTCACCGGCTTCTACGCGCCGACGGCCCGCCTCGGCACGCCCGACGACTTCAAGTTCCTGGTCGACGCGCTGCACCGGGCGGGCATCGGCGTCCTGATGGACTGGGTGCCCGCGCACTTCCCGCGCGACGACTGGGCGCTGGCGGAGTTCGACGGTCGGACGCTGTACGAGCACGAGGACCCGAACCGGGCGGCGCACCCCGACTGGGGCACCCTGGAGTTCGACTACGCCCGCAAGGAGGTCCGCAACTTCCTTGTCGCCAACGCCACTTACTGGTGCGAGGAGTTCCACATCGACGGCCTGCGCGTCGACGCCGTGGCCTCCATGCTGTACCTCGACTACTCGCGCGAGGACGGCGAATGGTCCCCGAACATATATGGGGGCCGCGAGAACCTCGACGCCGTCGCCTTCCTCCAGGAGATGAACGCCACCGTCTACCGCCGCGCCCCCGGCGTCGTCACGATCGCCGAGGAGTCCACCGCCTGGGACGGCGTGACCCGCGAGACGCACCACCAGGGCCCCGGCGGCTTCGGCGGCCTCGGCTTCGGTCTGAAGTGGAACATGGGGTGGATGCACGACTCGCTCGACTACGTGACGAAGGAGCCCGTGCACCGCAGGTTCCATCACCACGAGATGACGTTCTCGATGGTGTACGCGTACAGCGAGAACTACGTCCTGCCGATCTCGCACGACGAGGTCGTGCACGGCAAGCGGTCCCTGGTGTCGAAGATGCCGGGCGACTGGTGGCAGCAGCGCGCCAACCACCGCGCCTACCTGGGCTTCATGTGGGCCCACCCGGGCAAGCAACTCCTCTTCATGGGGCAGGAGTTCGCGCAGGGCGCCGAGTGGGCCGAGGGGCACGGACCGGACTGGTGGCTGCTCGATCCCGCCTACGGGGCGGAGGCCGACCACCGGGGCGTACGCGACCTCGTGCGCGACCTCAACACCGTCTACCGTGGCCGGCCGTCGCTCTGGCAGCGTGACACGGACCCGGGCGGCTTCGCCTGGGTCGAGGGTGACGCGGCCGAGGAGAACGTCTTCGCGTTCCTGCGGTACGCCGCCGAGGAGACGGACGAGGCGCCCCTCTTGGCCGTCTCGAACTTCTCGCCGGTGGTGCGGCACGAGTACCGCCTGGGCGTTCCCGGCGAGTTCACCGCCTGGCACGAGGTCCTGAACACGGACGCGGCACGCTACGGCGGCGGCGACGTCACCAACCCGGACCCGGTCAAGACCGAGCCGGTGGCGTCGCACGGCCGCCCCGCGTCCCTGCGCCTCACCCTGCCGCCGCTGGCCACGGTGTGGCTGCGACCCGTGTGAGGCGGCGCCCTGGGCGAACTGCTCGCTAGTCGAACCGCTTGAGCGCCACCGGCAGCTCCTCGGCGTGCAGGATGCCGAGGCGCTGTGTGGCCCGGGTCAGGGCCACGTACAGGTCACTCGTGCCGTAGCGGCCCGGCTCCACGACCAGGACCGTGTCGAACTCCAGGCCCTTCGCCTGACGCGGGTCGATCAGGACGACCGGCCGCGTCAGGTCCGGGGCCTCCCCGGCCGTCACACCGGGGAGCTTTCCGGCGAGCCGCTCATGCAGCTCGCGCGGGGCGATCACCGCGAGGCGGCCCTCGTCCCGCGTCTCGTCCGCCACCGCGTCGGCCACGGCCGCGGCGAGGTCGTCGGTGCGGCGCGCCCAGGGCAGCACGCCCGTGGACCGCACCGAGCTGGGCGGCTGGAACTCGGGGTACTCGGCGCGCGGCACCTCGGCGGCCACATCCATGATCTCCACCGGGGTGCGGTAGTTGACGCCGAGCCGTGTGTACTCCCAGCGGTCGTCGACGTACGGGGACAGGATCGTCTCCCAGGAGCCGCAGCCGCCGGCCTCCGCCGTCTGCGCGGGGTCGCCGACCAGCGTCATCGAGCGGGTCGGGCAGCGCCGCATCAGCAACCGCCAGGCCATGGCGGAGAGTTCCTGCGCCTCGTCCACGATGATGTGCCCGAAGGCCCAGGTGCGGTCCGCCGCCGCGCGCTCGGCGGCGCTGCGGTGGTCGGCCTCCTCCTGGCGCTCGGCCATCCGCTCCGCGTCGATGATGTCGTGCGCGAGCAGGACCTCGGAGTCCTCATCGTCCTTGTCCTCGAACTCGTAGGTACGGGACGCGTACGAGACGTCGAGCACACCCTGGGCGTAGGCGATCTGCTTGGCACGCTCGGCCTCCGCCATCGCCTTCGCCGCACTGTCGTCGCTGCCGAGCAGCTCGGCGGCCTCGTCCAGGAGCGGGACGTCGGCGGCCGTCCAGGCGGCGCCGCGCTCGCGCCGGACGATCCTGGCCTCCTCGTCCGAGAGATGCGGCGTCGGCTCCTCCAGGAAGTCGGCGAGAAAGCCCTCCGGGGTGAGCTGGGGCCACAACTCGTCGATGGCGGCGTGTACTTCGGGGCTGGCGGCGATCGCCTTGCCGAGCTGGGCGATGTCGTCGGGGCCGAGGAAGTTCGGGCCGCCGTACGGGTCGGCGCCGAGCCGCTCGGCGAGCTGCTCGGTGAGCATGTCGATGACGCGGAAGGCGAAGTGCGGGCGCCCGAGGTTGTGCGGGACGTCCGCCTCACGGGCCGCCTCCCGGGCTTCCTGCGCGATCGTCCAGTCCAGGACGAGGTCGCCGTCGTCGTGCTCGATGATCACGGGGGCGCCGGGCTCCGGGGTCCGCTGCCGGTCACGTACGGCGGCGGCGAGGACGTCCGCCATCTCCGCGCGGCCCTTCACCTCGGCGGCTTCGGGCGTTTCGGTGCCGGTGGCGTGCACGCCGGGGAACAGCTCACCGACCGTCGAGAGGAGCACGCCGGTCTCGCCGAGCGCGGGCAGGACCTCGCTGATGTAGCCGAGGAAGGCGGGGTTCGGGCCGACGATGAGGACCGCGCGCTTGGCGAGCAGCTGGCGGTGGGCGTAGAGGAGGAACGCGGCACGGTGCAGCGCCACGACCGTCTTGCCGGTGCCCGGCCCGCCCTCGACGACCAGGACACCGTGGTGCGGGGCCCGGATGATGCGGTCCTGCTCGGCCTGGATGGTCTGCACGATGTCGTGCATGCGCCCGGTGCGGGCCGAGTCGAGCGCGGCGAGCAGCACCTCGTCGGCGTCCGCGCCCTCGTGGCCGGTGCGGGTGTCGTCGCTGAGGTCGAGGATCTCGTCGTGCAGGGCCGTCACGTCGCGGCCCTCCGTGGTGATGTGCCTGCGCCTGCGCAGCCCCATCGGCGTATGACCGGTCGCGAGATAGAAGGGGCGCGCCACTTCCGCGCGCCAATCGATCACGAGTGGGGTGCGTTCGATGTCGGACGCGCGGATTCCGATGCGCCCGATGTGATGGTCACGGCCGTCGCGGAATTCGAGCCTACCGAAGCAGAGCCCGTTCTCTCCCGCGTTGAAGGCGGCCAGCAGTCCGGACCGCTCCGCCACCAGGACGTCACGCTCAAGCCTGGCCTGCAGACCGTTGCCCACCTGCGTCAACGACGCCTGCACGGCGGCCTCCGCCTCCTCGCGCAGCGCGTCGAGGCGCGCGTACAGCCCGGAGACGAATTGCTGCTCTTCCCGCAATTCCTCGGTTGACAATTCAGCCCCTCGCCAGTTACAGTGCTCTTATACAGATTCTCGCGATTCCGGTGTGCCCAAATGGGTAAGGGGTCGCGAAAGGATCCAATATACGCCAGGAAAAGCCCCGGACGCCAATGCGTCCGGGGCTTTTCTCTTTCTTGCTTGCCGCCGTATGCGCGTCAGAGCACCTCGGCCTCGGCGAGGTCGGCGAGCAGCTTGCGCTTGGGCCGCGCGCCCACCATGGACTTCACCGGCTCACCGCCCCGGAACACCAGGAGGGACGGCACCGAAAGAATCCCGTACGTGATCGCCGTCCGCGGATTGTGGTCCACGTCCAGCTGCACGATCTTCAGCCGGTCCTCCTCCTCGCGCGCGATCTCACTGAGCACCGGCGCGAGCTGCCGGCACGGCCCGCACCACTCCGCCCCGAACTCCACGAGTACCGGCAGATCCGCCTTGAGCACCTCGCCCTCGAAGTCGGCGTCCGTCACCTCGGCCACACCCTCGGCCTTGACCATCCCCATGTCCGCGTTCCCTCTCCCTCAGCCCGTCGCCCGTCAGCCCGTCAGCTCGCACTGCGGGTCCGGGCCGCCCGGGACCGCCGCCTCGGCGCGCACCAACTGCGCACTCACCTGTTCGCGCACCGCACTCAACTCGCTGATCAACGCGTCGAGTTCACCGATCTTGCGGCGGTACACGTCGAGCGAGGCGGGGCATGAGTCGCCCTCCGGGTGCCCCGACCGCAGACACTCCACGAACGGCCGCGTCTCCTCCAGACCGAACCCGAAGTCCTGGAGGGTCCTGATCTGCTCCAGGAGACGCACGTCGTCCTCGTCGTAGGTGCGGTAGCCGTTGCCACTGCGACGAGCGGGCAGCAGTCCCCGTGACTCGTAGTACCGAAGGGTCCGCGTGGTGGTGCCGGCCCGCTCCGCAAGTTCGCCGATGCGCATGCGTACGACGGTAATCCTTGACGTGGGCGTCAAGGCCAGCGTTCAGGACGCCCGGGGCGGCTGGTGCAGGCCGAAGGTCGACCCCTGGTCGTCCTTGCAGAGCCGGAACCGGCCGAACGCCGCATCCGACTCCTCGCTCTCGCCACCGATCGGCGCCTCGACGGTGCCGCCCAGCTTGATGACCTTGGCCAGAGCGGCCTCCAGGTCGTCGACCTGGAAGAAGAGGTAGGGCGCTGCCCCCGCGTCACCGCCGTGCATGCCGCCCGGCACACCCGGGGTCCCGATCACATACCCGTGCCCGGACGGCCCCGGCTCGAAGGACCAGCCGAGCAGTTCCCCGTAGAAGGCCCGCCCCCGCTCCGGGTCCTCGACACCGATCTCGAAGAAGCTCGGTTCACCAGTCATCTCACGGCTCCTGATCTGTGACGGCGGTCACTTTCACCGTACGCCGCGTACCGCTTCGATGGTGGCCGTCCAGCCGTCGGCGCCGTGCCCCTTGGCGATGGCCCGGTCCAGGACGGCCTTGATGCCGCTCAGGGCGCCCACGTCGAGGCCCCGGTGCTCGGAGGCGTGGATGATGTGGTCGACGTTGACGGCTTCCGTGACGAGCGGTGCCTGCTCGCCCGGGTACTTGCCGGAGTCGACCTCGCTGCCCATCTCCTCGATGATCGGCGGGAGGATGGCGATCAGGGCGCCCAGGTACGGGGCGAGCTCCACGCCCTTCACACCGTCCGCATCGGCCAGAGCGTACGCGTGGACGAGGCCGGACATGCTGGTCCAGAAGAAGTCCAGCAGGGCGTTGTCGTAGACCGCCGCGAGGCCGTGGTCCTCACCGAGGTACACGGTGTTGCCGCCGAGCACCTTGAGCGTGCCCTCGTGCCGCTCGTACACGGCCTTCGGGCCGCTGTGGAAGAGCAGCGCGTCGGGGGTGCCGATCACGGTCACGGGCACCAGGATGGCGCCGTCCAGGTAGTCGATGCCGTGCTCGGCGGCCCAGGCCGCGGCCTCGCGCGAGCGCTCCGGGGTGTCGGACGTGAGGTTCACCAGGGCGCGCCCCGGCAGGTCGGCGGCGATCGGGCCGAGCACGGCCTGCGAGACGTCGTAGTCGTAGAGGCAGACGACGACCAGGTCCGAGGCGCGGACGGCGTCGGCCGCGGTGTCGGTGCGCGTGGCCCCTGCGGCCACGAGGTCATCACCCTTGCCGGGCGTGCGGTTCCAGACGGTGGTGGGGTGGCCGGCCTTGAGGAAGGCACCGGCGAGTGCCTGTCCCATGGCACCGAGGCCGAGGACGGTTACGGGGGTCTTGAGCTGCTGTTCTGTCATGACGACCATGCTTGGCGCTCGCCTGCGTCCCTACAAGTACCGACTAATTAGTCAGGTACTTACGAAGAGGTAAGCATGCGGGGGGACTTGGGATCGGCGGCGGGCGGCGGGCGGCGTGCGGCGGGCGGCGTGCGGCGTGCGGCGTGCGGCGTGCGGCGTGCGGCGTGCGAGGGGGGGCAGGGGTCAGTCGAAGTCGAGTTCGCCGTACGCCCGCTTGAGTTCGCTGAAGTCCTGGACTCCCGCCATCAGGACCACCCCGTCCCACAGCCGTCCCGCCGCTGCCCCCTTCGGTGCGGGCGAGACGACCGGGCCGAGACCGCGCCCACTCCCTGGACGGAGAGCACCGGCGTGCCGACGTCGGTGCCGACCAGCTCGATTCCTTGCTCGTGCGAGGCTCGCACGGCGTCGTCGAACTCCTGCGTCCAGGCCACCGCGGCGAGCCCCGCGGGCAGTCCGGCGTCGGCGAGTGCGCGCTCGGCGCCGTCCCATTCGCCCCGCTCGTGCAGCCGCACCCCGAGCGCGTCGAAGTACGCCCCCAGCGCCTCGCTCCCGTGCCGCGCGGCCACGGCCGCGCAGACCCGGCCCGGACCCCGCAGGTAGTCGCCCCACTGCCCCTCGGGGTCCTCGGGGTCGACATCGCCAGAAGTCGACGTTCTGCGGCCTGCTCGTCATCCAA
Source organism: Streptomyces sp. NPDC051218 (assembly GCF_044455475.1). Lineage (NCBI taxonomy): Bacteria > Bacillati > Actinomycetota > Actinomycetes > Kitasatosporales > Streptomycetaceae > Streptomyces > Streptomyces sp. NPDC051218. Next base: position 10,067 of record NZ_JBITEU010000010.1, read on the forward strand.
CTGCCGTACCTGTTCGGGGAGTTGAGGCGCCGGACCCATTGACGTCCGGCATGGCTGCAACTACAAAACCCGGAGAGCAGTCTGAGAGCGCTCTCAGACTGCTCTCCGGACGTACGCATACGTACGCACACTCCCCCCACGGAGGTGTTCCATGAGCACCACTCGCATCACTCGCACCGCGCGCATCGGTCGCGCACCTCTCATCGGTCGCGCACCTCGCATCAGTCGCTTCACCCGGTCCCCCCGCACCGGGCCCGTCCTGGCCGCACTGGCCGCCGTCGGTCTGCTCGGCGCTCTGATGACGCCCGGCACGGCCCGCGGCGACGTGCCGCCCGCGCCGGGCTGGTCGCTGGAGTGGAGCGACGACTTCAACGGGGCCGCGGACTCCCGGCCGTCCGCCGACAACTGGCAGATCGACCTGGGGCACAACTACCCAGGAGGCCCGGCGAATTGGGGCACGGGCGAGATCCAGTCGTACACCGACTCCCCCGAGAACCTAGCCCTGGACGGAAACGGCAGCCTGCGGATCACCCCGCGCAGGGACGGCGCGGGGAACTGGACCTCGGCCCGCATCGAGACCAAACGCAGCGACTTCAAGGCTCCGGAGGGCGGCACGCTCGCCATCGAGGGCCGCATCCAGATGCCGGACATCACCGGGGAGAGCGCGCTCGGCTACTGGCCCGCATTCTGGGCCCTCGGCGCGCCCTACCGCGGCAACTACCAGAACTGGCCGGCGATAGGCGAGTTCGACGTGATGGAGAACGTGAACGGCATCAACTCGGTCTGGGGCGTGCTGCACTGCGGCGTGAACCCGGGCGGCGACTGCAACGAGACGCAAGGGCTTGGCGCCAACCGCGCCTGTCCCGGAGCTAGTTGCCAGTCGGCGTACCACACGTACCGCTTCGAATGGGACCGCTCGACGACGCCGAACCAACTGCGCTGGTACGTGGACGGGGAGCAGTTCCACACGCTCTCCCAGGACCGCTTCTCCGCGGCCACATGGTCCAACATGACGGAGCACGCGGGCTACTTCATCCTGCTGAACGTCGCGATGGGCGGCGCCTTCCCCGACGGTGTCGCCGGCAGGGCGACACCGGTCGCACAGACGGAGCCGGGGAAGGCGATGGCGGTGGACTACGTGGCGGTGTGGACGAAGCGGCCCTAGGCGGGCCCTGGGCCGGGGTCCGGCTCAGCCCAGCTTCAGTACGGAGATGGCCTGGTCGGCCATCCTGGACTCGCCGAGGGCGTTCGGGTGCACCGGAACGAAGTTCGTGCCGAACAGCACGGGCTCGATCCAGCGCGTACCCCGCGGCTTGCAGGCGTCGTGCCCCTCCGAGGCGGCGGCCATGTCGACGAACGTGGCACCCGTCTCGGAGGCGGCGCGCTGCATGGTCTTGTTCAAGTGGGCCTGCAGATCCCGCAGATAGGGGACGTCGCCGGTGGCGATCGGCATCTTGGCGAAGCAGGCGCGGTCGGCCTGTGCCGGCACGATCCAGGGGTAACCGAGCACGCCGATGCGCGCGTTCGGGGCCTTGGCCTTGACCGCTCGCAGGGCGTTCTTCAGCGCGGGGTACGTACTGGTGTCGATCGCCTTGGTGAACTTGTCCCCGTTGGCGTCCTTGCAGGGGCTGCCCTTGCCGCCGGAGAGCACTCCGGCGGAGCCGCAGGCGACGATCGCGCCGATGAAGGTGTTGTTGTCGTTGCCGCCGATGGTCAACGTCACGAGATCCGTGTCGGCGTCGACGGCGTCGAGCTGCGGGGCCACACCGGGGTACTGCGCTCCCGCGAAGTCCTTGGTCTGGGCCCCGCCGCAGGTCACGTCGGTGAGCCGGGCGCTGGTCCGGTTGGCCACGATGTGCGGGTAGTTGGCCGTCGAGCGCGCGCAGAGGAGGGGTGCGGTCGGGTCGATCGGGAGGACGCCGGATCCGGCGCTGAAGCTGTCGCCGAGGGCCACGTAATCGAGCGGGTCACTGCCGGTCGCCTGGGCGGGTGCGGCGGCCAGACCGAGGGTGGCGGTGCCTGCGGCGGCGAGTGTGGTGGCTGCCAGGCGCAGGGCGCGTGCGCGGATCACCATCTGGAGTCTCCTTTGAATCCGATGAATCCGATGGGGGGTCAGTTTCGGAGAGGAGTGAGTGAGCGAGCGAGCGAGGTGCGGGCGCCAACAGCCGTGCCGTGAGGGAGATTTGGGCAGGCTTCAGCGGATTTCGGCGGTTCTCGGTGGTGCAACGCTGAAGTTACTGGCAGGTTTGAACAAGAGTCAACAGATGGCGCACGCGTCCACCTGGATGGCGGAGCTTTCGCTGGGCGGGTTCGGGGCCCTCGCTCGGTGGCGGGGGATCTCGCGCTCGGTGGCGGGGCTCCCAAGGCTCGGCGCGACGGCTCCCACGATCGGTGCGGGGGCTCCCACGATCGGTGCGGGGGCTCCCACGCTCGGTGCGGGGACTCCCACAATCGGCGCGACGGCTCCCTCAATGGGCGCGGGAGCTCCCACGATCGGCGCGGGGGACCCTCGCCGCGCGGGGGATCCTTCGTCCCTCTAGTCCCTCAGCGCGCGTCGCACCCGCGCACAGAACTCCTCCACCGCGCTCTGCTCCGGCTCCGCGCCCTCGTCGAGCATCGCCGTCTGGAGACCGGGGCCGTACGCGCCGCCGTGGCGATCGATGTCGGCGGTGCGGGCGGGCTGCACGACGAAGTGGATGTGACCGGGCACGCGCCCGGCGTGTGACCAGAGGCAGACGTACACCTGCTCGCACTCCTCGCCAACCGCCGTGCGTACGGCGGTGGTTACCCGTGCGAGCAACGGACCGAGCTCGGCGCCTTCCTCGACGCCGAGCTCGTGTACGCCTGTGATGTGCCGCAGCGGCTTGACGATGAGGGTGCCGAGGCCGAGGGTGCCGACGCAGTGCTCTACGGTCCAGTGCGGGGTGCGCAGCAGGGTGCCGCCGGGCGGAGGGGCCCTGCTGCTGGCTAGCGCGCAGGCGAGGCAGTCACGATTCTTCTCCGGCACGTCATTCCTCCCCTCAGCTCGGGGCGACACGTTGCCCCCCCGGTCCAGCTAACCGGCTCACCCCGCGGCTCGACCAGCCGGCCCGCGGCCCAGCACCATCCCGCCGCTCCGCGGCGAATCTTCCCCACCCACCCACCCGTTCACCCCGCAGCTCACACCAGCTGGCACGCCGCCTCCATCGTCCCGCCGCTTCGCGGCGAATCTTTCCCGCCCACCCACCCGATTACCCCGCAGCTCACACCTGACGGAACACCACCCCACCGTCCTGCCCACCCGTTTACCGGGCAGCACGCACCAGCCGGCCCGCCGCTTCGCAACCTTCCCCGCCCTCCCACCCGTGCTCCCGGCGGCTCACACCAGACGGCGCACCAGCCCCACCGCCGCGTCCAACCGTTTGCCCCGCAGCTCTCACCAGACGGCCACCGAGTCCCGCCGCTTCGCGACGGACCTTTCCCGCCCACCCACCCGTTTGCCCCGCAGCTCACACCAGACGTAGGGCAACGACGCCTGCCCTCCCCAACGACCGCACCACGGGGCAATCGGGTGGGTGGGCAGGAAAGCATCCGCCGCGGAGCGGCGGTTCAGCCCTGAGCGGCGCCGCACCCGGGCCTCGGTGGGTGGGGAAGCATCCGCCGCGAAGCGGCGGCTCAAGCCCCGAGCGGCGCCGCGGCCGGGCCTCGGTGGGTGGGCGGGAAAGCATCCGCCGCGGAGCGGCGGCTCGGGCCCGGCCGGGGCGCGCAGCTACCGTCGGCCCGCAGCCTCGGGTGCCTCCGTGGACCCCGAGGACCCCGCGGACCCCGCGGACCCCGTAGCCTCCGAGGACTCCGAGGCCGAGGGCCCGCCCGCATCCACCGCCCCCGGCGCCCCCTTCCGCCGCCCCGGCAACAGCAAGGCCACCACCACAGTCCCCACCCCCAGAATCACCGCACCGATCAGACTGGTGTGGGCCACCGCGCCAGAGAACGCCGAGCCCACCGCATCAGCCATCTGGTGCGCGCCCCCGGCGAGTTCCTGCGCCTGCGACTTCAGCTGCGCCGCCTCCTGGGGCGACGAAGCCCCCGCCGCCTTCTCCGAGAGCGCACGCGCCTGCTCGGCGATGCCCTGTGCCACGCCGTTGCCCGCGCCCACCGAGTCCTGTGCCGTGTCGAGCGCGGAGGCGGGCAGCTTGCTCCCGGCGGTCTCGTCGGCCAGCTTCGACCCGTACGAACTCGCGAGGACCGAGCCGAGTACCGCGATCCCCAGCGAACCGCCCAGCTCCAGCGAGGTGTCGTTCACCGCGCCGCCCACGCCGAGTTCCGACTCGGGGAAGGCGCCCATGATGACGTCCGTGCACGGCGAGACCGCGAAGCCGAGGGAGAGGCCGAGGATGATCAGCGGTGCCACGAAGTCCCCGTACGTGGAGCCCGCCTCGATCTGCGTGAGCAGGGCGAGCGCGACCGTGCCGCCCACCATGCCCGCCACCACCATGATCTTGCCGCCGATGCGCGGCGCGAGGATCCCGGTGACCGCCGAGCCCACGAACACCGCTCCGGCCAGCGGCAGCATGCGGACGCCGGTCTCCAACGGGTCGTAGGCGAGGACGAACTGGAGGTGCTGGGTCAGGTAGTAGAAGGCGCCGAACACCGCGAGGAAGAAGAGCGCCACGGCCAGGTTCGAGCCCGCGAAGCCCCGCTGCGTGAACTTGCGTACGTCCAGGACCGGGCGCGGGTGCTTCAGCTCCCAGATGATGAAGGCGATCAGGCCGAGGCCCGCCACCACCGCCGCGGAGATCGCCCGCACGCCCCACCCGAAGTGCGGGCCGTCGATGATCATGAAGATCAGGGAGCCGACCCAGACGACCGAGAGCAGTCCGCCCACGTAGTCGATCCGGCCGTGCTGGGCCGCCTTGGACGGCGGGACAAGGATGAACGCGCCGATGATCGCGAGCACCGCCACCGGGATGTTGATCAGGAACGTCGAGTGCCAGCCGTTGTCGCGAAGAAGCGCGCCCGCGATCAGCGGTCCCGCGGCGATCGCGATGCCGGACGTGGCCGCCCAGATGGTGATCGCCTTGGCCCGTTCCGCGCGGGGGAAGGTCGCCGCGAGCAGCGACAGCGTGGCGGGCATGATCAGCGCCGCGCCCACGCCCATCACCGCGCGGATCACGATGACCGCCGTGGAACTGTCCACCATGGCGCCCGCACCCGCGCCGACGGACATGATCACCAGGCCGAGCACCAGCGCGCCCCGGCGGCTGTACTTGTCGCCGATCGCGCCGAGCAGCAGCATCAGCGCGGCGTACGGGACGGTGTAGGCGTCGATGACCCACTGCAGGTCGGAGCTGGACAGGCCGAGGTCCATGGTCATGTCGGGCGCGGCCACCGTCAGGGCGGTGTTCGCCATCACGGCGATCAGCAGACTCAGACACAGGACGCCGAGGGCCCACCAGCGGCGGGCGTACGGACGGTCCATCCGTTCGACCGGTTCCTTGATCAGCAGAGGCATCGGATTCCACCCATCCCGTTTGTCGCTCACACATTTGTCGCTCACGCATTGCACACGCTTGTGCAACTACACACTGCTGTGCAAGATACCCGATGTTGCACATGTATGTGCAAGTGGGGGGCGCGGGCACGGCTGGGTGGGGGGGCGCGGGCACGGCTCAGTGCGCGGCACGGGGCCGTGGATCGAGTGGGCAGAATGGGGGCCATGAGCCCCCGCCCAGCGAGCAGCGTCAGAGCCGACGCCAACCGCCGCCGCATCCTCGACGTCGCCGTCGCGGAGCTGCTGCGCGACCCCGACGCGTCCATGGACCAGATCGCGCGCGCGGCGGGCGTCGTACGACGGACGGTGTACGGGCACTTCCCCAGCCGTGACGCGCTGGTCGAGGCGATCGTGGAGCGGGCCATCGCGGCGGTGGAGACCGCGCACGCCGCGGGCCGCGCCGGCGTCGACGACCCCGCGGAGGCGGTGGCGAGTTCGCTGCTCGCCGTGTGGGAGGTCGCCGACCGCTACCGCCTGCTGCTCTCCCTCGGCGAGCGGAGCGTGACGATGGGCGCCATCCGCGAACGGCTCGGCCGCGTCCACGAGGAGGGCCTGGAGACGTTCCAACGCGGCCTGGACGACGGCACCTTCGTGTCACCGCTGCCGACGCGGGCGCTCGGCTACGTACTCGAAGGGATTCTGTTCGCCGTGATGGAGGCCGTGAACGACGGTGTCGTACCCGCGGAAAAGGCGGGCAGGTCCACCGCGATCACGTTTCTGACCGCGGCGGGCCTGCCCGCCTCACAGGCCACCGAGCTGGTGACCAGGGTCGCCGACAGGAGAGCGGCGACCACCGACGCCTAAGGCGTCAAGGACTTCTTCTCGGTGCTGACCGGCTGCGTCGGCACGGCGTCCACCGTCTCCCGCTCGGCAGGACCGGGCTCGTGGGCGCCGTCGTCGAGCAGGGTCTTCTCGTCGAACGGCAGCTTCCCGTCGAGCACCAGCTCGACCCGCTCGCGGTCGACCTCCTTGGTCCACGTGCCGATCAGGAGCGTCGCCACCGCGTTGCCGGCGAAGTTGGTCAGCGCGCGGGCCTCGCTCATGAAGCGGTCGACGCCGATGATCAGGCCGACGCCGTCCACCAGGCCCGGCTTGTGCGACTGCAGGCCACTGGCGAGGACCGCGATGCCCGAACCGGAGACGCCCGCCGCGCCCTTGGAAGCGATCATCATGAACAGCAGCAGGGAGATCTGCTCGCCGATGCCGAGCGGCTGGTCCATCGCCTCGGCGATGAACAGCGACGACATGGTCAGGTAGATCATCGTGCCGTCGAGGTTGAAGGAGTAGCCCGTCGGGACGGTGATGCCGACGACCGGGCGGCTGACGCCCAGGTGCTCCATCTTCGCGATGAGCCGCGGCAGGGCGGACTCGGAGGAGGAGGTGGAGAGGATGAGCAGGAACTCGCGGCCCAGGTATTTCAGGAGCTTGAAGAGGTTGACGCCGGTCACCAGGCGCAGCAGCGTGCCGAGCACGATCAGGATGAACAGCGCGCAGGTGACGTAGAAGCCGACCATGATCGTGGCGAGGGCCTTCAGGGCGTCCGTGCCGGTCTCGCCGACCACCGCGGCCATCGCACCGAACGCGCCGACCGGAGCGGCCCACATGATCATGCCGAGTACGCGGAAGACGAGCCGCTGGATGTGTCCGATGCCGCGCAGGATCGGCTCCCCGGAGCGGCCCATGGCCTGCAGCGCGAAGCCCACGAGCAGTGCGACGAGCAGCGTCTGCAGGACCTCGCCCTCGGTGAATGCGGAGACGAGCGTCTTCGGGATGATGCCGAGCGCGAAGTCGACGAGCCCCTTGTCCGCCTCTTCGGCGGCGTCGTGGCCCGCGCCCTTCTCGGAGTCGCTGATGTCCATGCCCGAGCCCGGGTGCAGGATGTTGCCGACGATCAGGCCGATGGCGAGCGCGACGACCGACATCGCGACGAAGTAGGCGAGCGCGAGGCCGCCGACCTTGCCGACCTTGGCGGCCTTTCGGACGGAGCCGACACCGAGGACGATCGTGCAGAAGATGATCGGCGAGATCATCATCTTGATCAGGTTCACGAAGCCGGTACCGACCGGCTTGAGCTCCTTGGCGAAGTCGGGCGCGAGCAGGCCGACACCGATACCGAGGACCACGGCGATGATGACGGCGATGTACAGATAGTGGGTCCGGTCCCGCTTGGCAGCGGGTGCCGGTGTCACCTGGCTGTCGGTGGTGTCGGCCACGAGGGCCCTCCTTGAACGACTACGTCGGCGTTTTCGGCCAGTGCGTGGGCTTCACGTCCTGGTACGGCCAGTCCGTGGGCTTCACGTCCTGGTACGGCCAGTCCGTGCGGCTCACGTCCTGGTATGGCCCGTGCGTGCGGCTCACGTCGTGGGCAGGCGAATCCCGGTGACTATCTCTCGCCCTGTGAGGGCGGTCACCCTTACGTTCATTTAGTTCGCACTTACGGGGCCAGGCAGACTGGCCCCATGTCCCTCGCCCGTCCGCCCCGGCCGCGCAGCCTCGCCGGGCAGCTCTTCGCGATGCAGATCGTGCTGGTCACCGTCGTGGTGGCCGGGTGCGCCCTCTTCACGTTCCTGAGCGACCGGCAGCAGGCGGAGGAGGGCGCGCGCCGCCAGGCGACGGCCGCGGCGCGGGCGGTCGCGGACTCGCCTTCGGTACGGGAGGCCGCGCGTGGCGAGAATCCGACGAGGACCCTCCAGCCGTACGCGACCGACGTGCGCCGCCACACCGGCGTCGACTTCGTTACGATCATGGACCCGGACGGCATCCGCTGGACCCACCCCGACGAGGACGAGATCGGCGAGCGCTTCCTCGGGCACCGGGCACAGGCGCTGCGGGGCCGGACCTTCACGGAGACGTACACGGGGACGCTCGGCCCCTCGGTGCGCGTGGTCACGCCGATCCTCGCCGACGACGGCACGGACCGCATCACCGGCCTGGTCAGCGCGGGCATCACCATCGAGGAGATCAGCGAGAAGGCGCGCGGCCAGCTCCTCGCCCTGCTCGGCGTCGCGGCGGGGGCGCTCGCGCTCGGCGGCATCGGTACGTACGTCATCAACGCCCGGCTGCGGCGCCACACCCACGGCATGAACGCCGCCGAGCTGAGCCGCATGCACGACTACCACGAGGCCGCGCTGCACGCGGTGCGCGAGGGGCTCCTGATGCTGGACGGGCAGCGGCGCATCGCCCTCATCAACGACGGAGGGCGCGAGCTGCTCGGCGTATCGGGCGACCTGGTCGGCCGCAACGTCGCCGAGCTCGGCCTACCGGCACCGCTGACGGGCGCGCTGCTCGCTGCCGAGCCGCGGGTGGACGAGCTGCACCTGACGGCGGACCGGGTGGTCGTGGTGAACACCTCGCCCGTGTCGAGCGGTGAGCGACGCGGCACGGTGGTGACGTTGCGCGACCACACCGAGCTCCAGGCGCTGACCGGCGAGCTGGACTCGGAGCGCGGCTTCACGCGGGCGCTGCGCTCGCAGGCCCACGAGGCGGCGAACCGCCTGCACACGGTGGTCTCCCTCATCGAACTGGGCCGCGCGGACGAGGCCGTCGACTTCGCCACCGCCGAGCTGGAACTGGCCCAGACGCTGACGGACCAGGTCGTCGCGGCCGTGAGCGAACCGGTGCTCGCGGCCCTGCTCCTGGGCAAGGCCGCCCAGGCGAACGAACACGGCGTGGAGCTCGTCGTCTCCGCCGACAGCAGCATCGACGACGGCATGCTCCCCGCGGACCTGCCGGCGCGAGACCTGGTGACGGTCCTCGGCAACCTGATCGACAACGCGGTGGACGCGGCCCAGGGTTCGCCCGCCGCCCGCGTGACGGTGACGGCACGCGCGGACGACGCGGGACTGACGCTACGGGTGTCCGACACCGGCCCCGGAGTAGACCCGGCCCACACGGAGGCGGTCTTCCGGCGCGGCTGGTCGACAAAGGCCACGGCGGGCCGCGGCCTCGGCCTGGCCCTGGTCCACCAGACGGTGACGAAGCACGAGGGGACGCTCACGGTGCGGGAGGCGGCCGGAGGCGGTGCGGAGTTCGAGGTACACCTGCGGGCGGCGGCGGGCTTGCTGCCGGGTGGGGAGGATGCGGCGTCCGGTGCGGAGGATGCCGCGTCCGGTGCGGAGGGCGCAGAGGACGCGGCCTCCAGTGCACCCACCGCGGAGAGCGCGACGTCCAGTACACCGGGCGCGGAGGACGAGCCGTCCAGCACACCGGCCGCGGAGAGCCAGGCGTCCAGCCCGCCGGGCACGAAAAACGAGACGCCCCGCGCACCGGCCGCGAAGAGCGAGCCGCCCAGCACACCAGCCACGGAGGCCGCGGCGTCCCGCACCCCGGGCGCAGAGAGCGAGACGCCCAGCACACCGGCCGTGAAGAGCCAGACGCCCCGCACACCCGCCGCGAGGACCGAGCCGTCCACCGCACCGGCCGCAGCGGACGGAGGCAGTAAATGACTGAGCCGATACGGGTCCTGGTCGTCGAGGATGACCCCGTGGCCGCCGACGCCCACGTCCTCTACGTGAACCGCATCCCCGGTTTTCACGCCGTGGGCAAGGCGCACAGCGCCGCCGAGGCGAGACGCTCGCTGGACCGCACCGAGGTGGATCTGCTCCTCCTGGACCTCCATCTCCCCGACGGCCACGGGCTCCAGCTGGCCCGCACCCTGCGCGCCGCGGGCCACCGCGCGGACGTCATCGCCGTCACGTCGGCCCGCGATCTCGCCGTCGTACGCGAAGGCGTCTCCCTCGGTGTGGTCCAGTACGTACTCAAGCCCTTCACCTTCGCCACCCTGCGCGACCGCCTCACCCGGTACGCCGAGTTCCGCACCGCCGCGGGCGAGGCCACCGGGCAGGACGAGGTGGACCGCGCCCTGGCCACCCTGCGCGCGCCGGGCCCCGCCGCCCTGCCGAAAGGGCTCAGCGGCCCCACCCTGGAGAGAGTGACCCGCGCGCTGCGCGACGCGCCCCCCGAGGGCGTCACCGCCGCGGCCACCGCGGAGACCGTGGGCATCTCCCGCATCACCGCCCGCCGTTACCTGGAGCACCTGGTCACCACGGGCCGCGCCGCCCGCACCCCGCAGTACGGCCACGTCGGCCGCCCCGAGTACGCGTACCGCTGGCTGACCTCGAACACCTGACGCCCCAAGTACCCGCCCGGGTACGCCGATTCACACCACCCGGCGTCCCCGGCAGGGTCCGCGCGCCACTGTCAATAACAACGTTGTCACGTTGGTGACAAGGGGCGACGCACGGGCATTGACCTTGCTCCGAACCCGCCCTTACGTTCACCGGGCAGCCCCGCGTTGCGCCCTGCGTGGTAACCCAGCCGCGTCGGCCAGTAGGAGGTCGTGCCCGTGCGTCCCACCACCCCTCTGCTCCTCGCCACCGCCCTGGTCGCCGCCGGCACCCTCACCGCGTGCGGCGGGGACTCCGGCGACGATCCGGACACCGTGAAGGTCTCCTTCAAACAGTCGACGGACAACCAGGTCAAGGTCATGGACACCTTCCTGGCAGACATCAAGAAGCAGTTCGAGAAGGAGAACCCCGGCAAGAAGGTGAAACTGGTGCCGATCAAGGCGCCGGACTCCGAGTACTACACCAAGCTCCAGCAGATGATGCGCTCCCCGAAGACCGCGCCCGACCTGGTCTACGAGGACACCTTCCTCATCAACTCGGACATCACCAGCGGGTACTTGAAGCCCCTCGACCCCTACCTGGACAAGTGGAAGGACTGGAACCAGTTCATCGACACGTCCAAGTCGGCGGCGAAGGCGGCGGACGGCAAGACGTACGGCGTGCCGGACGGCACCGACACCCGCGGCCTGTGGTTCAGCAAGGCCATCTTCAAGAAGGCCGGGCTGCCGGCCGACTGGCAGCCCAAGTCGTGGGACGAGGTCCTGCAGGCGGCGCGCACCATCAAGAAGAAGGTCCCCGGTGTCACGCCCATGAACGTCTACACGGGCAAGCCCGCGGGCGAGGCCGCCACCATGCAGGGCATGGAGATGCTCCTGTACGGCACGGGCGAGGACCCGATGTACGACCCGAAGTCGAAGAAGTGGGTGACGGGAAGCCAGGGCTTCAAGGACTCCCTCGAATTCGTCGAGACCGTCTACAAGGAGAAGCTGGGCCCGGAGGTCACCGACGCCCTCGACCCGAACTTCGCCACCCGGGTGCGCGGTGAACTCCTCCCCGAGGACAAGCTCGGCATCAACCTCGACGGCTCCTGGCTGCCACAGGACTGGGGCAAGGGCGCGGGTCACGAGTGGCCCGAGTGGTCGAAGAAGCTGGGCCTCGCCCATATGCCGACCCAGAACGGCGAGGCGCCCGGCAAGGTGAGCATGTCCGGCGGCTGGACCTGGGCGATCCCCTCCAAGGCCGCCAACCCCGACCTGGCCTTCAAGTTCATCGAGCAGATGCAGACCAAGGCCAACGCCCAGAAGTGGTACGTGGCGAACTCGGGCATCGCGGTCCGCAAGGACGTCGCCGCCGACCCCGACTACCTCAAGGCGCAGCCAGGCCTGAAGTTCTTCACCGACCTGGTGTCGTCGACGCACTACCGGCCCGCGTATCCGGCGTACCCGAAGGTCTCCACGGCGGTGCAGGAGGCCATGGAGAAGGTCACGACGGGCGACGCTTCCGTGGCGGAGGCGGCGAGCGGGTACGACGAGGAGGTCAAGGCGGCTGCGGACGGCGAGGTCGTCGAGAAGTAGCCGCGGCCCGCGATCCGGCAGCCAAACACCGTCGGCGGGCAAGCGAGTCGGCAGCAAACCCCGCCGGCAGGCAAGCGAGTCGGCAGCAAACCCCGTCGGCAGGCAAGCAAGGGAAGTGAGACCCCCGAGGTGACCACCGCACCCCCCGCCGGGCCCGCCGGCGTCGTCAAGGCTCCCGGGGCGGGGGCCTCACGCCCCCCGTCGCGCCGCAAGCTGACGGGCAGGGCGCTGACCCGCGCACTGCCCGTCTCCCCCGCCGTGATCCTGCTGCTCCTCTTCCTGGCGGGGCCCATCGGCTACTGCGCCTACATCGCCTTCACCGACCTCCAGCTCACCGGCCAGGCGGAGTCGAGCTTCGTCGGGTTCGACAACTTCCGTAAGGCGTTCGGCGACGAGGCGTTCCTCAACGCGGTGTGGCTGACGCTCGTCTTCACGGTCGTGTCGTCCCTGATCGGCCAGAACACGATCGGCTTGGCGCTCGCGTCCCTGATGCAGCGGGCGTCCAAGCCGGTCCGCACGGTCACCGGCGCGATCGTGATCACGGCGTGGGTGCTTCCGGAGGTGGTGGCGGCCTTTCTCCTGTACGCGTTCTTCCGCCGCGAGGGCACGCTGAACGCGGTCCTGGACCTCCTCAACCTGCCGTCCCAGAACTGGATGTACACGCTGCCGATCCTTGCGGTGTCCTTCGCCAACGTATGGCGGGGGACGGCGTTCTCGATGCTGGTCTACTCGGCGGCCCTGAACGAGATCCCCAAGGAGATCACCGAGGCGGCCGAGGTGGACGGCGCGGGCGGCTGGCGCCGCATGTGGCACATCACGCTCCCGATGATCCGCCGCTCCATCGGAACGAACCTGATGCTCAACACCCTCCAGACCCTGTCCGTCTTCGGTCTGATCTGGGTGATGACGCGAGGCGGCCCGGGAAACCGCAGTCAGACGCTCCCCCTGTTCATGTACGAACAGGCCTTCCAGAAGAGCATGATCGGTTACGGCACGGCGGTGGCGCTGCTGCTCCTGGTCGTCGGCTCACTCTTCTCCCTCGTCTACATGCGCCTGCTCCGCACGGAGGTCTGAGTGTCCGCCAACACCGTCAAGTCGCCTGCCCGCACCATGGGTTCACGCCGTACGACACGGCGGCTCGCGGCGGACGCGGGGCTGCTCGTGGTCGCCGCCGCGTTCGTGCTTCCGCTGGCCTGGGTGATCCTGTCCTCGCTCGACACCGAGGCCGACCTCAAGGTGAAGGTCCCCGACGGCATCACCCTGGACAACTACGACGCGGTCCTGACCCCGGAGATCACCTTCACGCCCCTGCTCAACAGCCTGCTCCTGTGCGGCGGCGGCACCCTCCTGACGGTGGTCTGCGCGGCGCTCGCCGCCTACCCGCTCTCCCGCTTCAAGTCCCGTCTGAACCGCCCCTTCATGCTGACGATCCTCTTCGCGACGAGCCTGCCGATCACGGCGATCATGGTCCCGGTGTACGCGCTGTTCGTCCAGGTCGACCTGATCGATACGATGCAGGGCACGATCTTCTTCTTCGCCGCGTCCCAACTCCCCTTCGCCATCTGGCTGATGAAGAACTTCATGGACGGCGTCCCGAAGGAACTGGAGGAGGCGGCGTGGACGGACGGCGCGTCGTCGTTCCAGTCCCTGCTGCGGATCGTGCTCCCCCTGATGGGACCGGGGGTGGCGGTGGTGACGGTCTTCTCCTTCGTGATGATGTGGGGCAACTTCTTCGTCCCCTTCATGCTCCTGCTCACGCCGGAGCAGATGCCCGCGTCGGTGAGCATCAACGACTTCTTCGGCAACAAGGGCACAGTGGTCTATGGCCAGTTGGCGGCATTCTCGATCATCTACTCGACGCCGGTGATTCTGCTGTACGTCCTCATCTCGCGGCGCTTGGGCGGCGGTTTCGCGTTGGGGGGTGCGGTGAAGGGCTGACAGCCCCTGCTACGTCCACCCCTCCCTCTGACTAGGATCACCGGGTCTTAGGGAGGGCATATGCGGGGGCGTTTGCTGAACGGCCGGTACGAGCTGCTCGAGCGGCTCGGCGCGGGCGGCATGGGAGAGGTGTGGCGGGCGCGGGACGAGAGCCTGGGCCGCGAGGTGGCGGTCAAACTCTTCCTGCCGGGGGGCTCGGGAGGCGGGGAAGGCGACGCGGCCGAGCTGGAGCAGCTCCTGGCACGCTTCCGGCAGGAGGCGCGCGCCGCGGCCTCGCTGGACAGCCCGTACATCGTGGCCGTCCACGACCACGGCACGGACGGCACCGAAAGCTCCCGGCCCCCGACCCCGTACCTGGTGATGGCCCTTGTGCAGGGGCGCTCGCTCGACCGAGTGCTGCGCGAAAGCGTGCGCGTCCCCGTGGCGGAGGCGCTGAGCTGGGCGGCGGACATCTGCCGCGCCCTCGACACCGCCCACGCGGCGGGCGTCGTGCACCGCGACATCAAACCCGGCAACGTCATGATCACGCAGGACGGCTCCGCCAAGGTCGTCGACTTCGGCATCGCGACGTTCATGGAACGCGCGACGGGCGACTCCCGCCTCACGCGGACCGGTCAGCTGCCGTTCGGCAGCGTGCCGTATCTGGCGCCGGAGCGGTTCCGCCAGGAGGCGGGTGACGGCCGCACCGACCTGTACGCGCTCGGCTGCGTACTCTACGAACTCCTCGTCGGCAGGCCGCCGTTCACCGGCACGGCGGCCGGCGTCATGTACAATCACGTCAACGACGCACCGCTGCGGCCTTCGCGGGCACGGGCAGAGGTGACGGCGCCGGTGGAGCGCTTGGTCCTGGACCTCCTGGCCAAGGACCCCGCGGACCGCCCGGCGGACGCCGCGACGACGCTGGAGCGGATTCTGGCGGCGGCGGAGTCGCTGCACGACGGGGCGGCGGCGCGGGACGTACGGGGCGCGGGGGCCGCAGAGGCCCCCGTACCGGAGGCCATAGCCGACGCCGTCCCCGCCCCCGTGGAGGTGGAGGACGCTCGCCCCCACCTGTCGGCGGTCCGCAAGGAAGCCACAGCCTCGACCACGACCCCGCCCGCGCCCCCGCCCCCGCCACGCCGCCGCTCGCGCGGACGGCGGCTGCTGCTCCCCGCCGCGCTCGCCTTGGCGGTCAGCATCCCGGCGGGCCTCGGCATACGGTCCCTCACGGCACCCGACACCGACCCCGCGTCCGCGTCCGGCGCCGGGGGCGCCCCGACGGTCTACGAGATCGGCGTGGCCCACAGCTACACCCATGTCGGCGCAGGGGGATCACCCGACGCGTACGAGAAGTCGGAGTACACCCAGTTCACGACGCAGCAGAAGCGCACAGTCAAGTCCGCCTTCACGGAGACACTCGGCGCGAAGGCCGGCAGCCGTTTCCGCCTCGTCCCCGTGTCCGCCGACCCGGACACGACGTCCCGCGACATGCTCGCGAAGCACCCCAGGATGCTCACCGTCATCGGTGACACGGTCGACTTCTCCTGGGTGCACGACACGGACGAGGCGTTCCTGCCGGAAATCAGCACATGCCACGAAGTCGCCCACGCCGGAGGCGCGTTCGCGATCCCGGCCGACGAGGCGCGGCAGGGCGAGGCGATGGCCGAGTACCTCCTGGATCGGACCGATGCGCGCCGGGTCCTGGTGGCGGAGGACAAGATCTGGACGGACCGCGAGGACGGCATCGGCACGGCGCTGCGCAGGGCTGGCGTGACGGCCAGGGCGCTGGACACCCGCCCGGACGAGGTGAAGACGGCACAGATCCCGGAGTTGGCCGCAGGGGCGCGGGCGGACGCGGTGGTGGTGCCATCCGGTTCGGACGTGACCCGATGGACCGCCAAGCTTCGCACCGACGGCTTCAAGGGCCCGATCCTCACCCAGAGCGCTCCCGAGGGTGTCTGCGAGGACTCGGAGGAGCGAGCGAGGGCGGAGCGGTCGGCCAAGTCCATCCCTGAGGGCGTCCTGCGCACCCGCAACTACTCGGGCGAACCCGACGACAACCTCCCCGCACGCGGCAACCAGGAGCTGTACGACGGCGCCCTGGCCCTGGCCACCGCGCTCAAGAAGCTCCCGGAAACCGGCTCGCCCACATCGCTCCGGCACACCCTGGACCGCGAGATCCAGAACGTCTCGGTGAACGGCATCCTCTCCGAGGTGTCTTTCGAGAAGCGCCGCTCAGCACGCGAACGCCCGGTGTGGTTCGACCGCCGGAACAAGGACGCCTGGTCCGAAATAGGCAAGGTGGAAGGGGAGTTCGAGCCGACGAAAGGGTAGTGACCACTAGGACATGATGGCGTCCCGAAGCCGCGAAGCGAGCGCGGCCATGTGGTCCGGGGGCACATCCAGGACGCCGTCCTCCGTCATCAACACATGGAACTGCTGCTCCTCGTAAGGGACTCCGGGCGGCAGGGCGGCAATGTGCCAGTGGAGATGACTGTTCCCTTCCTGGCTCCCGAGGGAGTAGAGATAGGTCCGCTCGGGCTCCAGGACACGCTCGACGATGAGAGCAACCTTCCGCACGAAGGACATGACCCGCACGTACGCCGCCTCGTCGAGGTCGCGAACGACGTGCTCCACGTGGGCCTTGGGCGCGACGAGCACCTTCCCGGGAAGGGTGGGCCACCGATCGAGAAACGCGACGTGGTCCTCGTCCTCGTACACGGTGTGATGCGCGTATCCCGGCTCACCACCAAGAAACGCACAAACAAAACAGGGCCCACTGCGCGCCCGCTCCATATACCCGTCAAGATCCATGGCTTTACGCCGCGGCCCACCCACCACCACACACTCCCAGATCGCGTCTCCACCTAGTTCTGCTTCTGACTCGCCTCCAGTAAGGGCAACTCTTGCACTTCCAGTCGCCCCGCACGTTCCGAATGTGGCGCTATGGAGTGGGCTACTCCCAACTCCTGCTCCGCTCAATCCCGGAGGGCACCGACACCACATGCCTCGACGTGCACTTCGAGGGGGTGGCCGCCGTACAACTCGGGACCAGGTACACGGCACTCAGGCTGCGCCTGGCGAACAGGGACGAGCGAGCAACACTGAAGACACCGCTCGGGCAGGCCGTGGCGGTCGCGATCGACTCCGAGACGGGCAGCGGTCTGGTGCTGTGCCGGACGGTGAGCGTCCTGAGGGGCGGCACCGACGCGCTCGACGGCATCGAGCGGAGCAAGACGCTGTGGAGCCACTCGCCGGGCCCCTTCTGGAACGCGCCCCTGACGGAGGCGGTGTGGTCGGAGCTGTCAGCCCCGGTGCGAGCGGCGATCGCGCGGTGTGACGCGGAACGGCTGCAACGCGAACGGTCCCGCCTGGCGCCACGCCTGCGGCCGACGGTCACGGCCCCGGTGTACTCGATGGCTGCCCGATTCGCGTCCTGGGAACGGCTCGTACGAAGACTGGAGCGCGACGAGGAGACAAGCGACCAAGCCCACGACCCCTACCCCATAAGCGCGTTCAGCAATGACCTCGACTCCCGGGACTCCCTGGCCGAGGCGATGGCCACGCTCCCACCGGTGGCCCACGACGGCGCCTTGGGCCACCTCCTCACTTCCCTCGACAACCGCTACACCGCCGCGACGGCCCCAGACCCGCAGGGCTCGCTACGCCCATGGGTGCGGCCGACGGCCAAAAGAACCGAATCCGAGTCGAACCTCGGGGCATGGTGGAAACGCAAACCGGTGCGCGATCCCTGGATTTAACGCCCGCCCGTATTCACCGGGATGAACCCCTCACGCCCCATTGCTCAGCAGATATCTCCCTGGTGCCACCGATCAGCTCCCACTAGCGTGCTTAGCTCGCGCCAACTCCCACCCTCACCAGGAGCCGTCAGTGAACCGCCCTCTCCGTCTCGCGACGGTCGCCCTCACCGCGTCCGCGGCCCTGCTGCTGACAGCCTGCGGCAGCGGCGGCGACGAAGCCAAGGACAACGACAAGATCGCCGGGGCGGACAAGGGGGGCGAGGAGAAGTCGGCTTCGCCGAGTGCATCGGACGCTGAGGCTGTTGAGCGCCCGAAGGTCGAGCTGCCCTCCGACCTCACGTACGCCTTCGACTGGCCGAAGACGGGCAAGAAGGCCGACGACGCGATTTTGGCCGACGGTGAGCAGTCCATCAAGGCGGTCGACATGGCCATCGCCGAGCAAGACCCAATGCACAAGGCCTACCGCTTCTACTACGAAGGGGAAGCCGCCGCTCAGACGCAGAAGTTCATCAAGGCGTACGTCGAGGCGAAGGCGCGCACCACCGGCGCCTATCGCTACTACAACCCGGTCGTATCGGGCGACGGCAAATCCGCATCCCTTGTCTACTGCGAGGACCAGAGCAAGGCCTACGACAAGTACCTCAAGAAGGACAAGGTCAACAAGACGCCCGCGACGAAGAACAGCTACGTCCTCTATGCCACGAAACTGAAGAGGAACGAAGCGGGCGTCTGGGTCATCACACAGATCAATTCCACTCGGGGGAGTGCCAAGTGCCAGCCATGAGAAGCCGCCTGAAAACACTGACTGCCGCAGCCGTGGGCTGCGTGCTTCTTTCAGCCGCACCGGCAGCAGCTGACAACGAGATCGGTGGTGGCGCCCAGAATCCGGGATCCGACAGCCACGCTTCCGGCAACGCCGACGAGGACGGAACGGTCTCGTCCACCGCATCCGGCATCGTCTACGACCGCTCCAAGAACGGGACCGGCGCCAAGACCGGCGCCGTGACGCCCGCGACGAACTGGACCCCGCCCGCCTGCTGGTACGCCCCCAAGTACTCCCCCGCCCAGTTCAAGAAGTACGTAGAGCCGATCTGGCAGGCCGAATCGACGGGCTCCCAGTGGGACTTGGAGCAGCGGAAGCGGTACGTGGACGGGGGACCGTACAAGAACTTCAACCTGGACAAGGCCGGCGAGGGCTACTGGTGGACGTCCTTCTCCAACGACAGCTACCCACCCGGCTGGGACGCCTGCAAGAAGCCCGTCTTCTGGGTCGACAAGGGCGACCCGCCCCCGGCTGACACCCCCGAAGCGATAACCCCCGAGATCCTCGCCAAGCTCGCGTACGCCGAAGTCCGCGTACCCGGCACCGAGGTGACCCTCGCCCCGGAAGGCGAGACCAAGGTCAACCTGCCGACCTGGGCCTGGCTGGACAAGGCGGAGTTCAAGCCCGTCTCGGTGACGGCCTCGATTCCCGTACTCGGCATCCAGGCGACGACAACTGCCGAGCCGGTCTCCCTCAAGATCGACCCAGGCACGAAGGACGCCGAGACCTACCCCGCCTCCGGCGTCTGCCCCATCGACGAGAACGGCAAGATCGGCGAACCGTACGCCAAGGGCAAGTCCAAGCAGGACCCACCCTGCGGCGTGAAGTACCTCCGCTCCTCCGGCGACGGCTCGTACCCACTCAAGGCGACCGTCACGTGGAAGATCAGCTGGACTGGTACGGGGGTCAACGACCCGGTGGGACTGCCCGACGGGGAGTTCGGCGCGGATCAGGAAGTGGTGGTCGAGGAAATCCAGGCCATCAACAGGTAGACGGCGGACGGCGAGCGTGACGGGGAACAAGGTCCGAGATGGAAGAAGACATGGAAGACGACGCGCCCCGCCCGACGACAGCCTCGGGAATGGCATCGATCTCGGCGAGATCGAGGAGGTCTGTGAAGCTGCCACACCCGGGCCTTGGTTCGTCAGGAACCTGGACGACGACTCCGCGATGAATCTCGTCGCCATCAGCACCACGGAAGATTCTGGGAACGGCTGCTCGCTGCATCTGAGTCCTGAGATCCGTGTAGCTCGGCCGGACCGTGAACCCACCCCCGTAGCTTCGCACCATCCGCAACCTCGTAGGAACGCACCGTAGTCGCCGGCCCCCCGCACCCATACCGTGTGCCCGTGCAACCGAGCCAACCGCCGCACCAGCCCTCCCAGCCCTCTCAGCCCAACCAGCCCACACCCCCGTTCAACTTTCCCGCCGCCCGGCGCCTTCGTGAGGCGCTCGGGATGGCGCATGGGCATGTTGCCTATGGCATGCGGGCGAGCTACGGGCTCACCTACATCACCCCGGACACCATCGCCGCCTGGGAGCGCGGGCTCGCCGCGCCCACCTCCGCCGAGCTCACCGCCCTCGCGGGGACCCTGTGGTGTTCCCCCGGTGAACTCATGGGCGCCGCGACCACCCTGCGCGAGCACCGGATCGCCCGTGGGCTCGCGCCCGAGGACGTGGCGCGGGGGGCCGGGGTGGAGATCCAGGTCTATCTGCACATGGAGGAGACCAACACCTGGCGCGGCAACGAGCGGCAGTCCGCCGCGCTCGCCGAGGTGCTGCAGCTTCCCCTGCCCGACTTCATCAACATCACCGGGCGCGGCGACGAACTCGCCGACCTGCTGCGCAGTGCCGTGGCCACCCGCTGGCAGGGGTACGTGCGGCCCATCAGCAAGATGCTGCCCGTGCAGAAGCGGCACGTGGAAGATGTGCTTCAGCAGTTGCACACCGACTATCAGGCGCGCATGGTGCGCACGCTGAGCTGGGGCGGCGGCGCCGGGGCCGATGCCTCGGGGAGCGCCGGGCAGGACTTCCTCGACAAGATCCTGGAGCACTTCTGGGCCCAGGTGCGCGGCACCGCCGGGAGCTGACAGGCGGCGGCCGGGACGGAAAGCGGCTCCTAGAACACCGACTCCGCCTCGTCCATCCGGTCCTTCGGCACCGTCTTCAGCTCGGTGACCGCCTCCGCGAGCGGCACCATCGTGATGTCCGTGCCCCGCAGCGCCGTCATGCGGCCGAAGTCCTCGCGATGTGCCGCCTCCACCGCGTGCCAGCCGAAGCGGGTGGCGAGGACACGGTCGTACGCCGTCGGGGTGCCGCCGCGCTGCACGTGGCCGAGGATGACCGGCTTGGCCTCCTTGCCGAGGCGGGTCTCCAGTTCGTACGCGAGCGCCGTACCGATGCCCTGGAAGCGCTCGTGGCCGAACTGGTCGATCGCGCCCTTGCCGTAGTTCATGGTGCCGTCGGCCGGGTGCGCGCCCTCCGCGACGCAGATCACCGCGAACTTCTTGCCGCGCGAGAACCGCTCCTCGACCAGCTTCACCAGGTCGGCGGGGTCGAAGGCGCGCTCGGGCAGGCAGATGCCGTGGGCGCCGCCCGCCATGCCGGACTCCAGGGCGATCCAGCCCGCGTGCCGACCCATGACCTCGACGACCATCACACGCTGGTGGGACTCGGCCGTCGTCTTGAGGCGGTCCATCGCCTCCGTCGCGACACCCACCGCCGTGTCGAAGCCGAAGGTGCGGTCCGTGGAGGAGATGTCGTTGTCGATCGTCTTCGGGACCCCCACCACCGGCAGGCCCGCGTCCGACAGCATCTTGGCGGCCGTGAGCGTGCCCTCGCCGCCGATCGGGATCAGGACGTCGAAGCCGATCTCCTTGGCGAGCGCGCGCGCGTCCTCGCAGGCCGCGCGGAAGCGGTCGCGCTCCAGGCGCGAGGAGCCGAGGATCGTTCCGCCGCGGGCGAGGATGCCGCTGACCGCGTTCAGGTCGAGCCGGCGGTAGCGGCCGTCGAGCAGGCCCGCGTAACCGTCCTCGAAGCCGATGACCTCGTCGCCGTAGTGCGTGACGGCTCGGTGCACGACCGACCGGATCACTGCGTTGAGGCCGGGGCAGTCGCCGCCTGCGGTGAGAATTCCGATGCGCATCGTGCTGTGTCTCCTGCTCGCTGTTGATGCGTGTGAGCCGGTCTGATTGTTCCATGGCCGCGAACCCGTCGCCGCTCACGCACCAGGCGTCGCCGCCCACGGCTGCTCCGGCCGATCCTGGGGAGGAGGCCCTTGGGCCCGCTCCACGAGGCCTTTCGTCCGGCGGGCGACCTAGCCAGCCGCAGAGGTATTGTCAAGAGGGCACGGCAACCATATCGGGTCATTTGTCCGGCCCGATGGAACCGGCCCTGATGGAACTGGCCCGGTCCCGCCGGGTCCCCAGGACACCGCAGCGAAGAAGGGGAGAACACGCGTGACGCGCAGCGTGTACGTGACCGGGATCGACCGGGGCGACGGCCGCCAGGTCATCGAGCTGGGAGTCATGGAACTCCTGACCCGTCAGGTCGACCGGGTGGGGGTCTTCCGTCCGCTGGTCCACGACGGTCCTGACCGCCTCTTCGATCTCCTGCGGGCCCGCTACCGGCTCGCACAGGACGCGGCGTCCGGATACGGCATGGACTACCACGAAGCGTCCGCCATCCAGGCCGAGCAGGGCACCGACGAGCTGGTCTCCCAGCTCGTCGACCGCTTTCATCGGGTGGCGCGGGACTACGAGATCGTCCTCGTGCTCGGCACGGACTTCGCCGACACCCAGCTCCCGGACGAGCTCTCCCTCAACGCCCGCCTCGCCAACGAGTTCGGGGCGTCGGTGATAGCCGTCGTCGGCGGCAAGAACCAGCCGGCCGACTCCGTCCACGCCGAGACGCGCAACGCCTACCGCGCGTACGAGAGCCTGGGCTGCGACGTCCTGGCGATGGTCACCAACCGGGTGGCGCCCGCCGACCGCGACGAGCTCGACGAGAGCCTCGCGGCCGGGCTCCCCGTCCCCAGCTACGTGCTGCCCGACGAACCCGCCCTCGCGGCGCCCACGGTCGCCCAGATCACCCACGCGCTCGGCGGCCGCGTCGTACTCGGCGACGATGCGGGCCTCGCACGAGACGCGCTCGACTTCGTCTTCGGCGGCGCGATGCTGCCGAACTTCCTCAACGCCCTGACCCCGGGCTGCCTCGTGGTCACCCCCGGCGACCGCGCCGACCTCGTCGTGGGCTCGCTCGCCGCGCACAGCGCCGGTACGCCGCCCATCGCGGGCGTCCTGCTCACCCTCAACGAGCAGCCCGGCGAGGCGATCCTCAAGCTCGCCGACCGCCTCGCGCCCGGCACCCCGGTCATCGCCGTCTCCGGCGGGTCCTTCCCCACCGCGGGTGAACTCTTCGCCCTGGAAGGGAAGTTGAACGCCGCCACGCCCCGCAAGGCGGAGACGGCCCTCGGGCTCTTCGAGCGGTACGTCGACACGGCGGAGCTGCTCAGCCGCGTACAGGCCCCGAGCAGCGACCGCGTCACGCCGATGATGTTCGAGCACAAGCTCCTGGAGCAGGCGCGCTCCGACAAGCGCCGCGTCGTCCTGCCCGAAGGCACCGAGGAGCGCGTCCTGCGCGCCGCCGACGTGCTCCTTCGCCGCGGCGTCTGCGACCTGACACTGCTCGGCCCGGCCGAGCAGATCCGCAAGAAGGCCGCGGACCTCGGCGTCGACCTCGCGGGATCGCAGCTCATCGACCCGCACACCTCCGAACTGCGGGACGCGTTCGCCGCCAAGTACGCCGAACTGCGCGCCCACAAGGGCGTCACCGTCGAGCTCGCGTACGACGTCGTCGCGGACGTGAACTACTTCGGCACCCTGATGGTGCAGGAAGGGTTCGCCGACGGCATGGTGTCGGGTTCCGTTCACTCCACGGCCGCCACGATCCGGCCCGCGTTCGAGATCATCAAGACCAAGCCGGACGCCTCGATCGTGTCGTCCGTCTTCTTCATGTGCCTCGCCGACAAGGTCCTCGTCTACGGAGACTGCGCGGTGAACCCGGATCCGAACGCCGTGCAGCTCGCCGACATCGCGGTCCAGGCGGCCGCCACCGCCGAGCAGTTCGGTGTGGAGCCGCGGATCGCGATGCTGTCGTACTCGACGGGTACGTCGGGTTCGGGCGCCGACGTCGACAAGGTGCGTGAGGCGACGGAGCTGGTGCGGGAGAGCAGGGGCGACCTGAAGATCGAGGGGCCGATCCAGTACGACGCCGCCGTGGAGCCCTCGGTCGCGGCGACGAAGCTGCCGGACTCGGAGGTCGCGGGCCAGGCCAGCGTGCTGATCTTCCCGGACCTGAACACCGGCAACAACACCTACAAGGCCGTCCAGCGCTCGGCCGGCGCGATCGCGGTCGGACCGGTCCTGCAGGGCCTGCGCAAGCCGGTGAACGACCTGTCGCGGGGTGCTCTCGTGCAGGACATCGTCAACACCGTCGTGATCACCGCGATCCAGGCCCAGGGCCCTGCCGTCGCCCCTTCCGTATGACGTCTACAGAAAGCATTCCTCCTGTGAACGCCACCCGCGTCCTCGTCCTCAACTCCGGCTCCTCGTCGGTGAAGTACCAGCTCCTCGACATGCGCGACAGCTCTCGCCTCGCCGTCGGCCTGGTCGAGCGCATCGGCGAGGAGACCTCGCGGCTCAAGCACACCCCCCTGACGGGTGGCGGCGGCGAGCGTGAGCGCGAGGAGCCGATCGCCGACCACGAGGCCGCCCTGAAGGCGGTCGCCGCCGAGCTGAGCGCCGACGGGCTCGGCCTCGACTCCCCCGAGCTGGCCGCGATCGGTCACCGCGTGGTGCACGGCGGCCTGAAGTTCACCGCGCCGACGGTCATCACGGACGACGTGCTCGCGGAGATCGAGCGGCTGGTGCCGGTGGCGCCGCTGCACAACCCGGCCAACATCACCGGCATCCGCACGGCACAGGCGCTGCGCCCGGATCTGCCGCAGGTCGCCGTGTTCGACACGGCGTTCCACACGACGATGCCGGAGTCGGCCGCGCGCTACGCGATCGACGTGGCCACCGCCGACGCGCACCGCGTGCGGCGTTACGGCTTCCACGGGACGTCGCACGCGTACGTGTCGCGCGAGACCGCCAAGCTGCTCGGCAAGGCTCCGGCGGACGTGAACGTCATCGTGCTGCACCTGGGCAACGGAGCTTCCGCGAGCGCCGTGCGGGGCGGCAGGTGCGTGGAGACTTCGATGGGGCTCACGCCGCTTGAGGGACTCGTGATGGGTACCCGTTCCGGTGACGTGGATCCGGCGGTCGTCTTCCACCTGGCCCGCGTCGGCGGGATGTCGATCGACGAGATCGACACCCTGCTCAACAAGAAGAGCGGTCTGGTCGGTCTCTGCGGCGACAACGACATGCGGGAGATCCGGCGCCGGGTCGATGACGGTGATGAAGCCGCCTCGCTCGCGTTCGACATCTACATTCACCGTCTGAAGAAGTACATCGGCGCCTATTACGCGGTGCTCGGCCGGGTGGACGCCATCGCGTTCACGGCGGGGGTCGGTGAGAACGCGGCGCCGGTGCGGGAGGCTGCCGTCGCGGGTCTGGAGGAGCTCGGGCTCGCGGTCGACGGAGAACTCAACGCTGTACGTTCCGACGGGGCGCGGCTGATCTCACCGGAGTACGCGCGGGTCGCGGTCGCCGTCGTCCCCACGGATGAGGAGCTGGAGATCGCGCAGCAGACGTACGCACTGGTCGGGAACCCGTCATAACCGCAATTCTCAGGAATTCAGAACGCCACGCCTGAGCGCAGTACCGCCCATTTGTAGATTCCACCAGACGGAATATTCCGTAGCGAAACAAACCGATAGGATCGCCCCTATGCGCCGTTCCAAAATCGTCTGCACGCTGGGCCCCGCCGTCGACTCCGAAGAGCAGCTCGTCTCGCTGATCGAGGCCGGCATGAATGTGGCCCGCTTCAATTTCAGCCACGGCACGCACGCCGAGCACCAGGGGCGGTACGACCGCGTCCGTGCGGCTGCCGACAAGACCGGCCGTGCCGTCGGCGTCCTCGCCGACCTGCAGGGTCCGAAGATCCGTCTGGAGACCTTCGCCGAGGGACCCGTCGAGCTGGTGCGCGGTGACGAGTTCACCATCACCACCGAGGACGTCCCCGGCGACAAGTCCATCTGTGGCACCACCTACAAGGGCCTGCCCGGTGACGTCTCCAAGGGCGACCAGGTCCTGATCAACGACGGCAACGTCGAGCTGCGCGTCGTCGAGGTGAGCGGCCCGCAGGTGAAGACGATCGTCGTCGAGGGCGGTGTCATCTCCGACCACAAGGGCATCAACCTGCCCGGCGCGGCCGTGAACGTGCCCGCGCTCTCCGAGAAGGACGTCGAGGACCTGCGCTTCGCCCTGAAGATGGGCTGCGACATGGTCGCCCTGTCCTTCGTGCGCGACGCCGGTGACGTCAAGGACGTGCACAAGGTGATGGACGAGGAGGGCCGCCGGGTCCCCGTCATCGCCAAGGTGGAGAAGCCGCAGGCCGTCGCCAACATGGAGGGCGTCGTCGCGGCCTTCGACGCCGTCATGGTCGCCCGTGGTGACCTGGCCGTCGAGTATCCGCTCGAGAAGGTCCCGATGGTGCAGAAGCGCCTGGTGGAGATGTGCCGCCGTAACGCCAAGCCGGTGATCGTCGCGACCCAGATGATGGAGTCGATGATCACCAACTCGCGCCCCACGCGCGCCGAGGCGTCCGATGTCGCCAACGCGATCCTGGACGGCGCGGACGCGGTCATGCTGTCCGCCGAGTCGTCCGTGGGCGCGTACCCGATCGAGACCGTCAAGACGATGTCGAAGATCGTCGTGGCGGCCGAGGAGGAGCTGCTCTCCAAGGGTCTGCAGCCGCTCGTGCCCGGCAAGAAGCCGCGTACGCAGGGTGGTTCGGTGGCCCGTGCCGCGTGCGAGATCGCGGACTTCCTGGACGCCGAGGCGCTGATCGCCTTCACGCAGTCCGGTGACACGGCCCGCCGTCTGTCCCGCTACCGCGCGGCCCAGCCGATCCTGGCCTTCACCACCGACCAGGCCACCCGCAACCAGCTCAGCCTGAGCTGGGGCGTGGACTCCTACGTCGTGCCGCACGTCGACAACACCGACGCGATGGTCGACCTCGTCGACGCCGAGCTGGTCAAGCTGAACCGCTTCAACGACGGCGACACCGTGATCATCACGGCGGGCTCGCCCCCCGGTGTCCCCGGCACGACCAACATGGTCCGGGTGCACCACCTGGGCGGCGTCGGCCGCGACTGACACACCCCTGGTACGACGCTGAGGGCGCCCCCTGATGCAGGGGGCGCCCTCAGCGCTTTGCGGCTCCCGGTGAAGATCAGTCGGTGATCGTCTGGCTCAGGCCGGGGACGTGCAGGTTGCCGCCGAACTGGCCCGCCTGCTGGACCTTCACGTCCGTGAAGTAGATCAGCGGGATGTTCAGGGGCGGCGGGTGCTCCGGGTCGAACGTGATCGGGATCAGGCCGAAGAGCTTGCCGGAGATCGACTCGGTGTACATCGTCGTCTCGCCGCCACGGATGGTGGACGTGGAGCCCTTCTCGGCCTGGACGTGGTACTTCTTGCCGGCCGGACCCTCGACGATCTGGTGCAGGTCGCCGATGTCCGTGTTCTGGACGACGTACTTCAGTGCCTGCTTGGAGCTTCCGTTGGGCATCGTCAGGTTCACGACGCCCTGGTAGTCCGCGCCCTTGAGGGTGAGTGAGCTGGCTTCCAGGTGCCACGGCTGGTTCGGGATCGGCGCGGGCGTCTGCTCGCCCTTTCCGTCGACCTTCTTCTCGACCACGCACGGGAACGGCTTCTTGCCGTCCTCGTCCGGTGCCATCGGGTCCGCGGACTCCTCGGCCTTGGCCTTGTCGGCAGCCTCTTCGGCGGCCTTCTCGGCGTCCTCCTTGGCCTTGTCGACCGTGTCCCCGGCCTTGTCGGCACCATCCTTGACGCCGTCCGTGACCCCGTCGACGGTGTCCTTGACGGGCTTGGTGACGTCGTCGACCGTGTCCTTCGCCGAGTCCTCGGCCTTCTCCTCGGAGGTCTTGCTCTCCTCGGTGGCGGAGGGGGTCGGCGTGGGGCTCGCGGATTCCTTCTCGTCGGGCGTGAAGAGGTCCTTGAGCGCGGGACCGACACCCAGCGGGTCGAGCGGGTTCTTGGTCTCGGAAGGCTCGGGAGCGGGCTCGTCGGCCTTGTCGTCCTTGCCGTCCGAGGGGGACGGGGTCGGCTCGGCCTTGTCGCCGTCGCCGGAGCTCCCGGAGTCCGAGCCCGCCTTGTCACCGGCGGAGGGCGAAGGTGTCGGCTCGGCGGCCTCGTCCTTCTTGGCGGCGTCCTTCTCCGCCTCCTCGGCCTTCTCCTTCTCCGCCTTCTCCTCGGCAGCCTTGTCGGCTTCCTTCTCGGCGTCCTCGGTGGCCTTGGAGGCGTCGTCCGGCGCCGTGACGCACGGGCCGTCCTGGAAGGGGTTCTTCGGCAGCGGCTTGGCCTGCGCGAGCTGGGGGGTCAGGCCCATGCCCATGAGGACGGCGGTCGGCATGGCCGCGATGGCTATCGCCTTGCCCGCCGGGACGTGCAGGCGGGTGAGGAGCGGCTTTCTGGGTGCCGCGTGGCGCGGCCCGGATCTCGCGCGGGGCTCCCCCGCGGAGTCCAGTTGGTGCACCTCGTCAGCCGGCACGGTGCCTCCCGTTCGTCCCGTTGTCCGGGCTCGTTCCTGACAGATCGTCCGTAGTGCCGCTCACCCCGTTCGCGGCCCCCGCGGCCGCGGGCTCCGGCGCCCCGTCGTCAGAGCCTTCGGCCCGCTTCCTCGTGGATTCCTTCGCCGGCTTGGCCGCAGCCCAGGAGATGCCGAGGGCACCGCCGAGCAGAGCGAGCAGGAAGCCGATGACGAAGCCGCCGAAGTTGGAGACCACCAGAGAGACCAGGGCGAGCAGAATCGCCGCGACACCCGCGAAGATCCGGGAATGCGGCTGGAACCACATGGTCAGGCCGAGCACGACAAGCAGGACGCCGATGATCAGCGAGCCGGCACCGGCGGTCGTCGCCATCCGGATCGTCATCGTGCCGAGCGTGAGGTTCGCGTACGGGAAGTACATGATCGGGATGCCGCCGAGCAACGTCAGCAGACCACCCCAGAACGGGCGCTGACCGCGCCACCCTCGGAACGATCGGCGCATCCGGCCGAGCTTGTCGCCCGGCCCCACTTGCGCTTCGGCGCTCATGTCGTACAGCTCCTCGGGGAATGGCGTTGGTTCTGTGTCCTGCGGATTCGGGCACGGGGACGGTTGAGGTCAAGATCCGTGCGCCCCCGCGCCCGGCCGTTCTTCGCTACAAGTACCGCTGTCGAGGCATCAGTTGCCTCAGTAGCACTCGTGCTTGCCCTTCTTGACCGACATGCCAAGACCGGAGAGCTTGAAGGTGCCGGCCGTGGTCGCCCACGCACGCTGCTTGACGTCGGTGAACCGCACCTTGTCGGCCTGCTGCGCGAACGAGTCGGGGGCGTACTTGTCGCCCTTCGACGGGCCCGGGCCCTTGGTGGTCCGGTCGACCGAGACGCCGATGTCGACGTTGGTGAACGTCGCGTCGGCCTTCAGGTCATCGGCGTCGATGTAGAGCTTCTTCGCCTCGACCTTGGGGCCGCCCTTGGCGCCGGCCTTGAGGGTCATCGACACATCGCCGAAGACGGGGACCGGAACGACGACGGACTGACACAGGTTGGTGATCTCGGCCGAGTCTAGGCCGACGACGGCGACCGGGTGATTACCCGACTTGCCGCTGTCAAGCGCCCCGTACTGGACGAAACCCGTACCGTCGAGCTGGTCGGCAGTCACCTTGAACTGCTGACCGGACACACTGAACGATGCCGCGAGTGCACCCTGCGAAAGGGCCACACCTATCGCGGCAGTCGCCGCGACGCTCGGCACCATGACTACGGCGAACCGCTTCCATCTGGTTCCGCCACGAGCCACGGACTCCATGACTTTCCTCCTTCTCGGACGTACATCTCCGGCCCTGACTGATCCCGTTCGGGCGGCTCAGCCGGGCAGGGATGGGAGAAGCGCTACGTCCTCGGGAGATCACCCCCGAGCGACAACCACTGGTCGCACGCGACACGCACAACCTGCCGGACAGGCCCTGCCGGATGGCAGAGACCCCCCTGTCCAAGGCCGGCGACGGGGTGTCTCCGGCCTGCTCGGTGGGGACCCAGAAAGCCCGCTCCCGACTGGCTTTCGGGCTGCGGGTTATTGGACCGAGCGTCGCCGATCGTGGTGCATTCTCGGTCCTCGCACAAGGGGGTTCGTTACTGGCTAGTAACGGCGCGATAACCGAAGCACGACCGCCCGGTATCGGTCGGCCACGGACGGTACACCCATGGCCAGGAGCAGACCGGGATGTTGAAGGGCACAACAGGACAGAAGGCTGGCCTGGGCTTACTCCAAGTAACAGTGGCCGCGTTTACCAAGTTTTGGTAAAGCGCGGCCACTGTGACGCCTGTGCGGCGAATTTTCACTCGGGCATCACAAGCCCCAACGTTTAGGGACTGGTCAGCGAACGGCCCGAGGGAGCGATCAGAAGAGCACCCGCGCGAGCTGCGTGCGCGCGGCGGTCACCCGGGGGTCGTCCGAGCCGACGACCTCGAGGAGTTCGAGCAGTCGCACGCGCGCGGCGTCGCGGTCGTCGCCCGCCGTGCGCCGGACCGCGTCGATGAGCCGCCCGAAGGCGTCCTCCACATGACCGCCCACCAGATCCAGGTCGGCGGCGGTGATCTGCGCGGCCACGTCCGCGGGCCGGTCGGCGGCGTCCTTGCGGACCTGCTGCGGGTCAAGGCCCTGGACACGCTGCAGCAGTTCGGCCTGAGCGAGGCCGAGCTTGGCCTCCGTGTTGCCCGGGTCGTCGTTCAGTACGTTGCGGTACGCCTGGACGGCGCCGCCCAAGTCGCCCGCGTCCAGCGCCTGGACAGCGGCTTCGAGCAGGGCGTCGTACGGCCCCGCGGGCACCTCGGCGACGGGGGCCTCCTGCTGCTCCGCACTCCCCGCGTCCGGGTCGACGGTGATGCCGGTCAGGCCGAAGCGCTCCTCGCCGACCTGGATCAACTGGTCCAGGGTCTGGCGGATCTGCTCCACCGGGGCGGCGCCCTGGAAAAGCGGCAGGGCCTGTCCTGCCACCACCGCGAAGACCGCCGGGATCCCCTGGACCCCGAACTGCTGCATCAGCATCTGGTTGGCGTCCACGTCGATCTTGGCGAGGACGAAACGGCCGTTGTACTCCCGCGCGAGGCCTTCGAGCAGCGGGCTCAGCTGCTTGCACGGCTCGCACCACTCGGCCCAGAAGTCGATGACGACGGGTACTTCGGTGGAGCGCTGCAGGACCTCGCGCTCGAAGCCGGCCTCGTCGACATCGATGACAAGGCTCGACGGCGAGACGCCCGACACGGCGCCCCCGCCCTGCCGGGCCGCTTCGGCGCGCGCCTGCTCCGCCTTCGCCTTGGCCTCCTGGGCCGCCTTCACGGCGGCGAGGTCGACGACTCCGCTCATGGACATGTTCCGTGGCTGCATGAGTACATCCTCCCCCAAGCCGTGCGGGAACCGCGCCCGTCCGAAGCCCCCCGCCGGATTGCGGGGCCGCGGACGGTCGTGGCGCCAAGGTCCCGAGGAGGACCGATGGTTGTCGGTACGGAGT
This sequence comes from Streptomyces sp. NPDC051218, assembly GCF_044455475.1. Classification (NCBI taxonomy): domain Bacteria; kingdom Bacillati; phylum Actinomycetota; class Actinomycetes; order Kitasatosporales; family Streptomycetaceae; genus Streptomyces; species Streptomyces sp. NPDC051218. The sequence continues at coordinate 41,535 of NZ_JBITEU010000010.1, forward strand.
CCCCACCCCGTACCAGGCCTGCTGTTGTGGTGTCGCTGTGCTTGTCGCTGTGACTGCGTGCTTGTCACTGTGGTTGCCGCTCTCGCAGCGACAGAGCGTGGGCGCCGAGGAGGAATTGCCGTTCGTCCCGCCCACCACTCTTTCGCTACGAGTCGTAGCGTAACTGCCGGGCGCCGACGTGTGGGCGGCGGGCCCGCGTGAACTTCGGTGATCTGCCTCACTCTCCATCTGCCTCACCCGCCACCGATCCGACCCATTCCGTACTGGCCGGTATGGTCGCGGGATGCAGAGCCGCATCCCCGCGCCCGTCCGCACCGGAGGCCGCCCCCGCAATGCAGCGGCGGACACCGCGATCCTGGAGTCGACCCGTCAGGCCCTGGTCGAGCTGGGCTGGTCCAAACTGACCCTGGGCGATGTCGCCACGCGTGCGGGCGTGGCCAAGACGACCCTCTACCGGCGCTGGGCGGGCAAGAGCGAGCTGGTCGTGGACGCGGTGGCGGAGCTGTTCGACGAGCTGGAGCTGCCGGACCGCGGCAGCCTGGCCGCGGACATCGAGGGTGTGGTGCTCCAGTTCGCGGCGTTGCTCGGCCGCCCCGAGACGAAGACCGCGCTGATGGCGGTGGTGGCCGAGTCGACGACGGACGAGCCGCTGCGGGAGCGGATCCGTACGTCGATCGTGGACCGCCAGAAGCGGTTGGTCCTCGCGGGGCGCAAGCGGGCGCAGGAGCGGGGGGAACTCCCCGCGGAGCCCGACCCCGTGGCGGCCGGCCGCACCGCGGATCTCATCTTCGACGTGATCGCGGGCGCGGTGGTGCACCGCGCCCTGGTCAGCGCGGAGCCGGTGGACGAGGCCTGGGCCCACCGCTTCACGCTGTTGCTCCTGGGGGGCCTGGCAGCGACAACTGGCCCCGGGGCCTCCACCAGCCCCTGACCGGGCCCGGCCCTGCCGGTGCCCGGACGCTTGCGCTGACTGGGACGGTGCCCTGCCCTGCGGCTGCGGCTGGGGCTGGGGCTGGGGCTGCGGCTGCGGCTGCGGCTGGGGCTGGGGCTGCGGCTGGGGCGAAAGCAGAACCGCCGCTGCGCGGCGGATGCCCCCCTCCCACCCACCCGTGCACCCCGCAGCACCTCCGCCACGACCCACGGCTCGTGTGGCACCGCCCCAGCCCGCCGCTTCGCGGCGGATATCCCCTCCCACCCACCCGTGCACCCCGCGGTACACCCGCGACGGTCACGGCACCGCTCCACCCACCCACCCATGCACCGCCGGGCAATCGGGTGGGTGGGTGGGGGATATCCGCCGCGAAGCGGCGAATTGAAACCCACAGCGGAGGGTCAGCCGAAGACACCTAGCGCACAATCCGGGGCAATCGGGCGGGGGGCGGGAGACATCCGCCGCGAAGCGGCGAATTGAAACCCACAGCGGAGGGTCAGCCGAAGACACCTAGCGCACGATCCGGGGCAATCGGGCGGGTGGGCGGGAAACATCCGCCGCGAAGCGGGCGGAAAGCAGTACGCAACCGGCAAGCACGCGCCGCGAAGCGGCGGTCACGGGCACTGCCAAGGCCGCCCCAGGCGACGACTCAGACCTGGTAGCGGTCCACCGCGAAGAGGTGGAGATTCTCGGCCACCCACTCCGACGTCCGCTTCAAGCCCTCCGTCAAGGACACCGCCGGAGTCCACCCCGCCCACTCCCTCGCCCGGGAGTTGTCCGAGAGCAGCCGCTGGACCTCGCTGCCCGAAGGCCGCAGGCGAGCCGGGTCGACGACCACCCTCGCCTCGCGCCCGGACGCCCCGATCAGCTCCCGCGCCAGCTCGCCGATCGAGATCTCCTGGCCCACCCCGAGATTCACCGCGTGGCCCACGGCCGCATCGCACCGCGCCAGCGCCATGAAGCCGCGCGCGGTGTCCGTCACGTACGTGAAGTCCCGCGTGGGTGTCAGCGAGCCCAGCTTGATCTCCGTTGCGCCGGAGTGCAGTTGGGCGAGGATCGTGGGGATCACCGCGCGGGCCGACTGGCGCGGGCCGTAGGTGTTGAAGGGGCGGACCACCGTCACCGGCAGCTCGAAGGCGTGCCAGTGCGAGAGCGCCATCATGTCGGCGCCGATCTTCGAGGCCGAGTACGGGGACTGCGGCTGGAGGGGGTGGGACTCGCTGATGGGGGCGGTCAGCGCGGTCCCGTAGACCTCGCTGGTGGAGGTGTGCACGAGCCGCCGCACCGAGTGCCGCCTGCACGCCTCGGCCACGTTCTCCGTGCCGACGACGTTCGTCTGGACGTACGCCCCCGGGGAGTCGTACGAGTACGGGATGCCGATCAGCGCGGCCAGGTGGAAGACGGTGTCGCAGCCCTCGACCGCGTCCATCACGCGCCCCGCGTCCCGCACGTCGCCCGCGAGCATCTCGACCCGCGGGTCCCCCATCAGATGCGCGAGGTGGCCCTTCTCCGCGTACGGCTTGTAGTGCACGAAAGCGCGGACCTCCGCGCCCTGTTCGAGGAGCAGGTCCACGAGCGTCGAGCCGATGAAGCCCTCCGCGCCGGTGACAAGGACCGTGCGGCCGGCCCAGCTGAAGGGGGTGTCCACGGTGACGTCGTTGCTGCTCATGCGTACTCCAAGTGCTGTGTGTGGTGGTGGGTGAGGTGGATGACCCGCTCGGCCAGGAGGTCGGCGGCCCGCGCGTGCGGGCCCGGATCGGCCGCCCCGCTCATCGCGGCGAGCCGCGCCGGATCGGCGAGCAGCGGGCCGACGAGTTCCGCGAGCCGCGCCGCCGTCGTCTCGCCGTCGGGCAGCAGAAGACCCGCGCCCGCGTCGGAGAGGACCCGCGCGTTGTGCGTCTGGTGGTCACCGGGCGCGTGCGGATAGGGCACGAGGACCGCGGGGACCCCGGTGGCGGCGAGTTCGGCGACGGTCGCCGAACCGGCGCGGCAGACGACCAGATCGGCGGCTGCGTACGCGAGGTCCATCCGGTCGAGGTAGGGCACGGCGCGGGCGATGCCCTCCACGCCCGCCTCCGTCAGACGCCGCCGCGTCTCGTCGAGCGCGGCGGGCCCCGTCTTGATCAGGAGCTGTACGTCGCTGCGGTGCCGCCAGCGCGCGGCGAGCCCCACGGCCGCCTCGGTCAGCCTGGCGGCCCCCAGGCTGCCGCCGTTGAACAGCAGCATGCGGGCCGCGTCCGGCACCCCGTACTCCCGGCGGGCCTCGGCCCGCAGCGCCCCCCGGTCGAGCGCGGCGAGCGGCGCCGCGATGGGCATACCGGTGGTGTACGCGCGCTCGCCGCCCGGCAGATGCTCCCGGCTGCGGTCGAAGGCGACGGCGATGTTCGGGGTGAGGCGGGCCGCGAAGCGGTTGGCACGGCCCGGCACCGCGTTGGACTCGTGGATCAGGCTGGGCAGCCCCGCCATGCGGGCGCCGACGATGACGGGGGCGCTGGGGTAGCCGCCCATCCCGACCGCGACCTGCGCGCCCTGCTCACGAAGGATCGCCCGGCACTGGGCGCCGGACTTCACCAGAGCGGCGGGCAGGAGGAACCGCTTGGCGCCGAGCGAGGGATCGAACGGGATCATGTCGACCGTGTGGAGGCGGTATCCGGCGTCCGGTATCAGCCGGGTCTCCAGGCCCCGTTCCGTACCGACGAAGGAGACGACCGCGCCCGGTACGGCTCGGCGCAGGGCGTCGGCGAGGGCGAGCCCGGGATAGATGTGTCCACCGGTGCCGCCCGCGCCGATGACGACGGAGAGAGGGGCCCGGCCGCCCGCCGGAACTCCTGACTCGGGGTATCGCATATCGGGTGTTCGCATGGCAATGGAGCATCACGAGCAGGTCTAAGAGGGTTTTAAGAGCCGCGTTTGGCACCGTGGGTCCATGAGCTTCACGAGCAGGCCGGGCCCACCCGTGACCGGCGGCGGCCCACCGCCGGCCAAGATCCTGGTCGTCGACGACGACCCCGAGGTCCGTGCGGCGGTGGAGGACGGCCTCACGATCGAGGGCCACCTGGTGCGCGGCGCCCCCGACGGGCAGCGTGCGCTCTCGGCGGTGGCCCGCTGGGAGCCCGACCTGCTGGTCCTCGACGTGATGATGCCGGTCCTCGACGGCCTCGCCGTCTGCCGCCAGCTGCGCGCCGCGGGCGACCGCACCCCGGTCCTGGTCCTGACCGCCCTCGGCTCGGTGAGCGAGCGCGTCGACGGCCTCGACGCGGGCGCCGACGACTACTTGGTGAAGCCCTTCGCCCTGGACGAACTCGTCGCCCGTGTCCGCGCCTTGCTGCGCCGCGCCGCGCCGGAGCAGCACTCCGCCGTCGAGGGCGACGGCCTCGCGTACGGCGATCTCGTCCTCGACCCGTCGACCCGCACGGGCCGCCGCGGCCACCGCACGGTCGAGTTCAGCCGCACCGAGGCCGCGCTGCTCGAACTGCTCCTGCGCAACGCCGGGCAGGTGCTCCCGCGCGAGCTCATTCAGGAGTCGGTCTGGGGACGCGACTTCGGCCCCGACTCCAACTCCCTTGCCGTGTACGTCGGTTATCTGCGCCGCAAGCTGGAGTCGGGCGGCGAGCCGCGCCTGGTGCACACCGTGCACGGCGTCGGCTACCGGCTGGGCAGCCCGTGAGTGCCCGGCGCAGGCTCGGCGCCCGGTGGCGGCGCAGGCGGCCGCTGCGCACGCGGCTCGCGCTCGCCGCCGCGGCGGCCGTCGCGCTGGTCGCGGTCGGGGTGTGCGTGGCCGCGTTCCTCGTCATCCGCTACAAGCTCTACCAGCAGCTCGACCAGAACCTCGCCCAGTCGGCGAGCCTCATCGCCCAGCAGCGGCACTACGACAACGAGCCGGGCGTCGTCACGGGCGAGTGCCGCTACCTCGGCGCCCCCGCCTGCTCGCAGATCGTCCCCGCCGACCCGGCCGACGATCCGTCGAAGCCCTATCTGCTCCCGGTCACGGAGTCCACGCGGCTGGTCGCGGGCGGCCGGGCGACGCCGTACTACACGAGCCTCACGCTGGAGGGGAGGCCGACGCGGATGTACACCACCAGCTACGGCAAGGGGGACGCAGTCCAGGTCGCCCTGCGCGCCGACATCGCGGAGCGCGGCGTGCGGCAGGCCGCCGGGCTGCTCTCCGCGGTGGGCGGCGCCGGGGTGCTCCTGTCGGGGCTCGGCGGTTACTGGGTCTCGCGCACAGGCCTCGCCCCGGTCGCGCGTCTCACCGCCACGGCCGAGCGCATCGCGGCGACCCGTGACGCCCGCCACCGCATCGAGCTGCCGCCGGGGCCGCCGGGCCGCGAGGACGAAGTGACCCGGCTGGCCGCCTCGTTCAACGCGATGCTGGCCGAGCTGGAGGAGTCGGTCACCGCGCGCCGGCGTCTGGTCGCCGACGCCTCGCACGAGCTGCGTACGCCGTTGACCGCCCTGCGCACGAACGCCGAACTCCTGGCCCGCGCCGACCGGTTGAGCGACGCACAGCGCGAACGGGCCTCCGGCGCGCTGGCCCGCCAGCTCCGCGAAGTCACCGGCATGGTCAACGACTTGATCGAGCTGGCCCGCGACGAGGAGCCGCAGCCGCTCCTGGAGGAGGTGCGGCTCGCGCCCCTGGTCACGCATGTCGTGGACGCGGCGCGCGGCCACTGGCCGCAGGTGCCCTTCACGCTCCAGGTGACGCCGGACGCCGACGGCATGAGCATCCCGGGCGTCCCCGCGCGCCTCTCCCGCCTGGTCACCAACCTCCTGGACAACGCGGCCAAGTTCAGCCCGCAGGGCACCCCCGTGGAGGTCTCCCTGACCTCCACGGCCCTGACGGTCCGCGACCACGGCCCCGGTATCGCGGAGGAGGACCTGCCGTACGTCTTCGACCGCTTCTACCGCGCGGAGAAGGCCCGCGCCCTGCCGGGTTCGGGCCTCGGTCTCGCGATGGCGCGCCAGATCGCCCACGCGCACGGGGCGGAGCTCTCGGCGGAGGGGGCGCCGGGCGGGGGCGCGCTGTTCAGGCTGACGCTGCCCGGCTGATCACTCGCGGTGGGTCAGTTGTTCTTCCAGGCACAACTGCCCAGCGTGGCCTTGTCCTTGGCGAGGAGCCGGTCGGCCTCGTCGGCGGGAAGTACGCGGGTGTTCTTCCCCTTGCAGACGACCGTACGGTCACCGTGTCCCGCCAGGTCGACCAGGATCTGGTCCCAGTGGCGGTACTGCACGTCGTGCCCGGAGTCCGCGTACGTACGCACGGTCGCCTCGCCCGGCAGTTCGTCCTGCCAGGTCTTGAGGGTCGCCGGCGGCACGGTCGTGTCCTTCTTGCCGCCGTAGAGGTAGACGGGAGCGTCGAGCTTCTTCAGGTCGGGGCCCGGCCGTCCGCAGTACAGCTTCTGCTCGTGCACCTGCGGCGCGGGGTCCGCCTGCTGGCCGCGCTGGTTGTAGGTGCGGGCGCCTTCCTCGTACGCCGTGTCGGCGAAGCCCGGTATCGACTTCACGGGGCTGTCGTCGGGGAACGCCCACCACTTGCGCGGGTCCTTGATGGAGTCCTGCACGGTGGCGGCGAGCTCGTCGTCGGACATCGAGCAGTACGCGGGCTTGGTGCCGTAGGGCGGCAGGGCCGCCGCGAGGTGCAGGGCGGAGATCCGCTCAGGGGCGCGCCCGGCGAGCTCTGCGGCGTACGGGCCACCACCGGAGATCGCGATCACGCTCACGTCGTCCACGCCGAGCTTGTCGAGTACTTCGAGGGTGTCGTCGGCGAAGTCCGCCTTGCCGAGCTTCTCGTCGTACTCCGTGTCCCCGAAGCCGTTGCGCTCGACGGAGATGAGGCGAAGACCCAGGTCCTCGCGGGTCGTGCGGAAGAAGTCCGTCATGTGCGCCGCACGGGCGCTCGTGCCGGTGCCGCCGATGAACAGGACGGGCTTGCCCTTCTTGTTCCCGGTGTCGGAGTAGTGAGCCGTCCGGCCGTTCGAGAGCTTCGCCGCGTGCACCTCGGGGCCGAGCGAGTCGAAGGTGTCCTGGACCTTCGGCTCGGCGGGCGGGCTCGCGCTCACCTCGCCGGTGCCGTACACCGTCAGCGCCCCGAGGAGGGTGAGCGTCGCGGCTCCGATGGCGATCACGGCGGTGCGGGTGGGGCCGGGCAGGCTCACGGGTGACACAGGCTGACTCCAGGGGCAGGACGGGTGGACGGGCGGCGCCTACCCAGCCCCGCGCATCTGACACCCACGAGTTTCCGCCGAATCCAGCGGGCCCTGAAGGGGCCCGTCAGGGGCGCGGGGCTGTGACATATGCGGCTCCGCCGCGCGGGCGCGACCAGCCACAACGGGCCCGCAGATCCCCACGCACCTGAAGCACCCGAACTAGAACCCCGGCGGCTCCGTGTAAATCCCCCACTCGTCCCGCAGGACACCACAGATCTCCCCAAGGGTCGCCTCCGCACGGACCGCCTCCAGCATGGGCGGAATCATGTTCGCCCCGCCCCGCGCAGCGGCAAGCATGGCGTCGAGAGAGGCCCGCACCCGAGACTCGTCCCGCGCGGCCTTCCGCGAGCCGAGGACCTTGACCTGCTCCCGCTCCACCTCGTGGGAGACCCGCAGGATCTCCAGATCACCGGTGACGGACCCGTGGTGGACATTCACGCCCACAACACGCTTGTCGCCCTTCTCCAGGGACTGCTGGTACTGGAAGGCCGACTCGGCGATCTCACCGGTGAACCAGCCGTCCTCTATGCCGCGCAGGATGCCCGAGGTGATCGGCCCGATCGGGTGCTGCCCGTCCGGGTGGGCACGGCGCCCCCGCTCCTTGATCTGCTCGAAGATCTTCTCGGCGTCGGCCTCGATGCGGTCGGTGAGCTGCTCGACGTACCAGGAGCCGCCGAGCGGGTCCGCCACGTTCGCGACGCCCGTCTCCTCCATGAGCACCTGCTGCGTGCGCAGCGCGATCTCGGCGGCCTGCTCGCTCGGCAGCGCGAGGGTCTCGTCGAGGGCGTTCGTGTGCAGGGAGTTCGTGCCACCGAGAACCGCGGACAGGGCCTCGACAGCGGTGCGTACGACGTTGTTGTAGGGCTGCTGGGCGGTGAGCGAGACCCCGGCCGTCTGCGTGTGGAAGCGCAGCCACTGGGCCTTGTCGGTCTGCGCCCCGTACACGTCCCGCATCCAGCGGGCCCAGATGCGGCGGGCGGCGCGGAACTTGGCGATCTCCTCGAAGAAGTCCAGGTGCGCGTCGAAGAAGAAGCTCAGGCCGGGCGCGAAGACGTCCACGTCCATGCCGCGGCTCAGCCCCAGCTCGACGTACCCGAAGCCGTCCGCGAGGGTGTAGGCGAGCTCCTGCGCGGCCGTCGCCCCGGCCTCGCGGATGTGGTAGCCGGAGACGGAAAGGGGCTTGTACGCGGGGATGTCGCGCGCGCAGTGCTCCATCAGGTCGCCGATGAGGCGCAGGTGCGGCTCGGGCTGGAAGAGCCACTCCTTCTGCGCGATGTACTCCTTGAAGATGTCCGTCTGGAGGGTGCCGTTCAGGACGGCCGGGTCGATGCCCTGCCGCTCGGCGGCGACGAGATACATGCAGAAGACGGGGACGGCGGGTCCGGAGATCGTCATCGACGTCGTCACGTCACCGAGCGGGATGTCCTTGAACAGGACCTCCATGTCGGCGGCCGAGTCGATGGCGACCCCGCAGTGCCCGACCTCGCCCAGGGACTGGGGCTCGTCGGAGTCCCTGCCCATCAGGGTCGGCATGTCGAAGGCCACGGAGAGCCCGCCGCCGCCGTTGGCCAGGATCATCTTGTAGCGCTCGTTCGTCTGCTCGGCGTTGCCGAAGCCGGCGAACTGGCGGATGGTCCAGGTCCGGCCGCGGTAGCCGGTGGGGTGGAGTCCGCGGGTGAAGGGGTATTCGCCGGGCCATCCGATCCGCTCGAAGCCCTCATAGGTGTCCCCGGACCGTGGCCCGTAGACCGGCTCGACCGGGTCGCCGGAGAGCGTGGTGAAATCCGCGTCGCGCTTCTTCGCGGTGTCGTACCGGGCCTGCCAGCGACGGCGGCCCTCCTCGATGGCGTCAGCGTCCATACCCTCGAATTTACTTGGACGTCCTAGTAAATGTCGAGGCGTGGCGCCACCGGCTACGCCGAAGCGCCGTCACGGGCAGGCCCGTGACGGCGCTTCGAGCGGTGAGGCTAGGCCTTCGCGGTGGCCGGGGAGTCGTCGACGATCAGCGGCTCGACCTCGCGCACGACCTTGCGCTCCACGAAGAACGCGGCGGTCGGGATGGTGCCGGAGACGAGCACCCACAGGAGCTTGCCGAACGGCCACTTCGCCTTGGACCCCAGGTCGAAGGCGAAGATCAGGTAGATGATGTAGAGGACGCCGTGGACCTGGGAGACGACCAGCGTCAGGCCCTCGCCCTTGTCGAAGCCGTACTTGAAAATCATGCAGGTGCACAGCACGAGCAACATGACGGCGGTGACATAGGCCATCACCCGGTAACGGGTCAGCACGCTTCGCTTCATGCCCACGAGCGTATCGGCCCGTTTTGCGCGATCTTCGGGCGGCCCCGGCACGAGCGGAACCCGAGGTTCTACTGCTCCTCGAAGTCCTCGGCGGCGACCCGCAGCGGCCGCAGCATCGCGAAGATCTCCGCGCACTCCTCGGCGTCGTACACCCCGAGCCCGAAGTCCATCGCCATCAGCTCGCGGGTGGCCGCCTCGACGACCTCGCGGCCCTTCTCCGTGATGGAGGCGAGGGTGCCGCGACCGTCGTTCGGGTTGGGGCGCTTGTCGACCAGGCCGGACCTGACCAGCCGGTCGACGGTGTTGGTGACGGACGTGGGATGGACCATGAGCCGCTCGCCGATCTTGGACATCGGCAACTCGCCCGCCTGCGAGAACGTGAGCAGGACCAGCGCCTCGTACCGCGCGAAGGTCAGTCCGTACGGCTTGACGACCGCGTCGACCTCGCCGAGCAGGATCTGGTGCGCCCGCATGATCGAGGTGATCGCGCCCATGGCCGGAACGGATCCCCAGCGCTGCTTCCAGAGCTCGTCGGCGCGGGCGATGGGATCGAAGGGGAGGCTGAGCGGCTTCGGCACGCCAAAGACCTTACCCGCCGGTCACATGGTGGTCTGCCCCGTCTCGCAATTCGGTCGGCTGTTCCAGCGGACCCGGGGAGGCGCCAGGGGCCGGGGCCGGGACCGCCGTACGGCGCGTCGCGCGGACCTCGGCGGCGAGGGCGAGGCAGCAGACCGTGCCGAGCACCCCCGACGCGGCGACGACGGTGCTCACCGCGAAGAACTCCGCGGCCAGCCCCGCGAGCGCCATCCCGATCCCCTGGATCGTCATGAGCCCCGCCGTGTGCACGGTCATGGCGCGCCCGCGCAGCTCCTCGGGCACGGCGTCGACGAACCACCGGTCCACACCCAGCGTGTACGCGGATCCGGCCCCGGCGAGCACGAGCGTGAGCATCGCCCACAGCAGGCCCGGCGTGAGCGCGTACACGGCCAGCGGCAGGAGCGTGCACGAGACGAGGGGCAGGGCGATGCGGGCCCGGCTGGTCGCGGAGAGCGCGGACCCGACGTACAGCTCCGCCGCGATCGTGCCGACCGGCAGCGCGCACATCAGGAGCCCGACGCCCGCGACTCCGACGCCGATCTGGTCGGCGTAGGGAGCGGCGAGTGCCTCCGGGGCGACCATGAACATCGGCGGTACCCACAGGAGCAGCAGCAGCGCCCTGATCCGCCGGTCGCCGAGCACCTGCCCGGCGCCGCTGAGCGAGTACTTCAGCAGGGCGGCGCCGCCGCTCCCGCGCGCGGGCCTGCGCCTGGTCCCGAAGCGCAGCAACAGCGCCGAAGCGGCGAACGTGCAGACGGTGATGAGGAGCGCCCCGCGCGGCGACACCACGGTGAGCAGCACGCCGCCGAGCCCGAATCCGACCAGGAGGGAGCTCTGCGAGACGATCCGCAGCAGGGAGCGCCCGAGGATGAACAGGTCGCCGTCCCCGAGGATGTCGGTGAGGGTGGCCATCCGCGTCCCGTTGAACACCGGCGACACGAGGGCGATGGCGCACCGCAGCGCGAGCAGCCCGAAGACCGGCGTGGCGGGCATGGCCATGAGCGCCGCGCACCCGGCGCACGCCACGTCGCACAGCACGAGCACCCTGCGCGGCGGGTACCGGTCGGCGATCCCGGAGAGCAGGGTTCCGCCGACGAGGAAGGGCAGCATCCCGAGCGCGAAGGTGAGCGCGCCGAGCAGCGGCGAGCCGGTGAGCCCGTACACGAGGACGGTGAGCGCGACCTCGCTGACGACGACGCCGAGCAGGGAGAGGGCGTGGGCGAGGAAGACGGCGCGGAACTCGCGGATCGTGAACAGGCGGAGGTAGCCGGTGGGTTCGGGGGCGACGGGTTTCTCTACGGGCATGCCCGCACCCTGCACGCGCACGTGCCCGTCGCCCTAGAGTTTCGGTTCCAGGCGAATCATGGGGGTGGGCGCGTGCCGAACCGGTTGCACTTCGGGCCCGACGATCTTTTGCGGTGCCGGTTCGCCGTGTCGCCTCTGTGGGAGACGCAGGAGGCCGTGCGGACCCTGAAGCGGCCCGAACGGCACGGCTATCACCCGCAGTGGCTGCGGCGGATCCGCGGGGCTGGCGACGGGCTCGAACTCGAGGCGCTGTGGCTCCTGATGCCGGTGCGCGGCTACGCCCCGGACTTCATCGGCCCGCCGCCCATCGGCCCCGCGGCCACCTTCGATGAGGAGATCGCGGCGGTGCGCGCGGCCGACCCCGAGGCCGCGCGCCAGGAGCTCGCGCGGTCGCTCGCCTGCACCGCGGGGGCGGCGGAGTCGGCCCGGGGCCGCGCGCTGCTCGCCGATCCCGCACGCGCGGTCCGGGAGCTCGCGGATGTCATGGAGGCCGCCTGGCACACCCTCGTCGAGCCGGACTGGCCCCGGCTGCGCGCCCTCCTGGAGGCGGACGTCACCTTCCACTCGCGGCGGCTCGCGGAGGTCGGCCTCGGCACACTGGTGGCCGAGCTGGACCCGCGGTTCGCCTGGGAGGCGGACACGCTGACCGTCGCGCGGCGTGACGACCATGTGCGGCATCTGGCGGGCCAGGGCCTGGTCCTGATGCCCAGCGTCTTCGCCTGGCCGGACGTGGTGGGCGGCCACGAACCGCCCTGGCAGCCGACCCTGGTCTATCCCGCCCGCGGTCTCGCCGGACTCTGGGCCGAGCCGGGCGACCGTACGCCCGAGGCGCTCGTACGGCTCCTTGGCCGGGGCAGGGCCGCCGTCCTCGCCGCGCTCACCGACCCCGCCACCACCTCGGCACTCGCACACCGGCTCGGACTCGCGCCCTCGTCCGTCTCCGCGCACCTCGGGGCCCTGCGCGGCGCGGGTCTGCTGGTCTCGCGGCGGTACGGGCACCAGGTCCTCTACGAGCGCACTCCGCTCGGCATCGCGCTGGCGAACGGCGGCGGCACCTGAGAGGGCCCGCCAGATCCGAAGGGGCCGCCCGGTGTCGTAACCAAGTGCGATTGGACCGTTATGTAACGATTGCCCGGTCACCGTCGCCCAAGGGGGCTGGATGTACCGGCTGCTCCGCACGTTCACCGCACTCACGGCCCTCACGGCCCTCGGGCTCACGGCAGGGTGCTCCGCCGAATCCGGCACGAAGAGCAAGGAACGGACGGCCACCGAGGCCGGACCCTCCACCCAGGCCTCCCAGAAGGCGGCACGAAGCGCCTTCTGGGTCGACCCGGAGAGCGCCGCCGCCCGGCAGGTCAGACAGTGGGAGCAGGAGGGCCGCACCCAGGACGCCGACGCGCTCAGGCGGATCTCCGAGCAGCCCATGGCCGTGTGGCCCGCGGGCGACGACCCGGCCCCGGACATCAAGGCGGCCGTCGACGGCGCCGCGCAGGGCGACCGCACCGCCGTGCTCGTCGCGTACAACATCCCGCACCGCGACTGCGGCAATCACTCCGCGGGCGGCGCGCACAGCTCGGACTTCTACCGGCAGTGGATCGACAAGTTCGCCGGCACCATCGGCGACCGGCCGGCCGTCGTCATCCTGGAGCCTGACGCGGTCCCGCACATCGTGGACGGCTGCACCCCCGCCGAATACCACGCCGACCGCTACCAACTGCTCTCCGAAGCCATCCAGCGGCTCAAGCAGCAGCCCCGGGTGAAGGTCTACCTGGACGCGGGCAACCCCAGCTGGATCACCCAGGCGGGCAAGCTCGCCGAGCCGCTCCAGCAGGCGGGGATCGCGCAGGCGGACGGCTTCTCGCTGAACGTGTCGAACTTCCAGAGCGACGAGACCATCAAGTCGTACGGCCGCAGCCTCTCCGGGCTCGTCGGCGGCAAGCACTTCGTGATGGACACCAGCCGCAACGGCAAGGGCCCGCTCGCCGGTAACCGTGAGGACGCCTGGTGCAACCCGCCGGGCCGTGGCCTCGGCACCCCGCCCACGGACAAGACCGGTGACGCACTCCTGGACGCGGTCCTGTGGATCAAGCGCCCCGGCGACTCGGACGGACCGTGCAGGGGCGGCCCGGCGGCGGGCCAGTGGTGGCCCGACTACGCGCTCGGTCTCGCGCGCAACGCCAAGGCCACCTGACCGCGGCCACCGGGGACGGCGGGTGCGGCTACTTCTGGCCCACGTGGATCCACTTCGCCTCCGACGACGTACCGTCCTGGTCCGTCACGAACAGCATGTACCAACCCGGCGGCACCAGCGCGGTGTCGCCCTTGGGTACCTGCACCGTCACCTCGCCCTTGCCCTTGGTGAGGCCGAGCGCGATCGACCGCTGCTCGACGTCCGTCGTGTGCGTCACGGCGCTGGGGCGCATCAGACGGGCCGAGGCGATCTTCCCGGGATTCTCCGTGCGGAACGTGGCGCGGTGGTCCGCCGCGAGCTCCTCCGGGCCCTCGCCGAGAACCGGACGGTTGTTGCCCGCCTTGTGCAGCGTGGGCGGCGTGAAGACCTCCATGCGCTGCTCGAAGTGGCCGAGCTTGGTGTTCTCCTGGTTGTCGAAGAGCGGGTCGGAGCCGAAGGTGACGACCCGTCCGTCGGGCAGGAGCAGCGCCTCGGAGTGGTAGTTGCGGCCCACCTTGGGGGACGCGGCCTCGTGGAAGCTGTTCGACTTGGGGTCGTAGAACTGCGCCTTGAGGATGTTGCTGCCGCCGCGCCCTCGGTAGTCCTTGGATCCGTTGGACGTGAACACGGAGTCGTCGGGCAGGATCACGCTGTTCAAGTAGCGGGTGCCCTGCGGCAGTTCGGGACCCGTCCTGAAGGCCGGGCTCTTCTCCTTGAGGTCCACCACGGCCGTGCGCCGGGTCGCCTTGTCGGACTCGCCGACGCCTCCGCCGCCCAAGATCATCACCTTCTGGTCCTGCGCCGGGGGCAGCAGGAGTGACGCGGACGTCTCGGTCTGGTCCTTGTCCACGAGGCCGGGGATCTTCTCGAACTTGTTCGTCTCCAGGTCCCACAGGCCCGGCTCACGGCCCTTGTCGGCGGGCCCGTAACCCGCGTTCGACGCCGGGTAGAAGAGCTTGCCGCCCTTGGTGAGGAAGAGCGCCGGGTAGGTCGGGAAGTAGCGCTTGGGGCCGTCGGTCCACTTCTTCGTCTTCGGGTCGTAGATCTCGTTGTCGCCCGGGTCGATCATGCCCACGTCGTCGAGGCCGGAGACCGCGAGCACCTTCCCGTCGTCGAGACCGACGAGCGTGGGATACCAACGGGCCTTGTCCATCGGCTCCACCGGGACATACTTCTCGGCCTTCGGGTCGAACTCGTACGCCGCCTTGATCCCCTGGAAGTCCTGCTTGTCCATGGTGATCTTCTCGGCGATCCCGTACGCCTTGTCCGCGGCCTTGCCGGTGAGGCCCTCGATCTCGTACTGCGCGGACTTCTCCGTGACGAACCCGTCGCCCTCCTGGGCGGCCTCCACGAAGACGCGCGCCTCGCTCGCCTTGACCGTCGTCTTCCAGGGCTTCATCACACCGGACTTGGTGTACGTGATCTCGTAGTCCCGCTTGGCCTTGGGGACCTTGACGTCGAACTTGCTCACGTACTCGATGCCCGACGGCGAGCGGAACCGGGTGCCCTTCTTGAGGGTGAGGGGCTTGTCGGGGTTCTCGTTCTTGACGCGCATGCCGCCGCCGGCGCGGTTGATCTCGCCGTCGAGGAGTTCGTAGCGTGCCGTGCCGCCGGCCACCAGGAGGCGGCCGTCGGGGAGTTGGGCGTGGCCCGCGCAGAAGAAGTCCTCCGGCGTCCTGACCTTCTTGAAGGTGTCCGTCTTCGGGTCCCAGAGGATCGTGTCGAAGGAGCCCTTGTCGAACTTCTTCTGCTCGTTCCCGGAGCCCGCGACGATCAGGACCTTGCCGGTGTGCAGGAGCGCGGCGTGGATGGCGTTGGTGCGGAACTCCTCGGGGATGCCGATCTGCTTCCAGGAGCCGTACTTGGCCTTGTAGCCGGGCTGGGCGATCTTGTACTCGTAGTACTGCTCCTCGGCGAAGGAGAGCGCCGCCGGTGCGTTGAGTCCCACGAGAAGAGCGCCTGCCCCGACTCCGAGGAGTGTCTTCTTCGTCCGCTGAGAGGGCCGGTAAGCCATGGGTCAGTTCCCTCCTGTCGTCGTACCGGTGGCGAACGCCGGCTCCGGCTCGCCGTCCGCACCCTGGGTGCCGAGCCCTTCCGCGTCCTTCCTGGCGCGCTGCCGGATCCGCTCGCGGGCCTTTTCCCGCACCGCGCCCGCCCTGCGCTCCTTGACCAGCGAGAAGCTCCAGACGGCGACCGGGGCGAGCGCGATGACCAGCGCGAGGACGGACCAGGTACGCATCGCGGCGTGGGTGTGACCGAGCACGAACGAGGCCGCGAGGGAACTGGCGAGAACCACCGCCCAGCAGAGGTGGATCCGGAAGGTGAGCACCCGGTCGGGGCTCGCGTCACCGCCCTTGGGCGTCACCACGAAGCGGCTCGGGCGGCGCACGACGGCGGCGCCGAGCGACTTGGCGTAGATGGGCGCGGAGAGCGCGGACATCGCCATCCCGGCGAGGCCTCCGGAGCCCGCTGGCTCGTGCGGCGAGACGTTGTGCCGGCGGTTCCAGAGGTAGAGCCCCACCTGGAGCGCCGCCGCGTCGCTGTAGAGCATCAGCCAGACGGAGGCGGCGACCTGCGTACCGGACGCCCCGAACCAGAGGAACAGCACACAACTCAGCACGCCGAGCACCCAGTTGACGGCCGTCATGGGGTAGTAGACGAGCATCATCGTGTACGAGAAGAGACGGCCGGGCGGCATCGTGAACGGCGCCTTCCAGTACTGCTTGAACAGCGTCTCGTACGTCCCGCGTGACCAGCGCATCTGCTGGGTGAAGAAGTCCGTCCAGGAGGCGGGACCCTCACCGACGGCGAGCACGTCCGGGGTGTAGACCGACTGCCAGTGGCGCCTGGTGACGGGGTTCTTGTGGCGGTGCAGCTCGAAGCCGGTCGCCATGTCCTCGGTGATCGAGTCGTACAGGCCGCCGACCTGGCGCAGCGCCTGGATGCGTACGACGTTGTTGGTGCCGACGAACATGGGGGCGCGGTAGCGGTTGCCGGCGCGCTGGATCAGGGCGTGGAAGAGGAACTGCTGGGACTCGGCGGCCTTGGTGACGGGCGAGTCGTAGTTGCCGTACACCTGGGGCCCGACGACGAACGCGACGTCGTCGTCCCGGAAGTAGCCCATCATCCGCTCCAGGAAGTTGGGGAGCGGGACGTGGTCGGTGTCCACGGAGGCGAAGAAGTCGTACTCTCCGCCGTGCATCGCGAGCCAGGCGTTGTAGTTGCCGTGCTTGGTGCGGGCCTTGTGGACACCCTTCTCGCGGTTCCACTCGGGCACTCCGTTGCGGGTGAAGTGGCGGACGCCGAGTTCGGCGCAGAGTGCCTTCGCGTCGTCGTCGTCACCTTCGTCGAGGAGCCAGACGTCGAGGGGTCCGGTGTGGTGTATGCGCTTCGCGCCCTCAAGGGTGGCGCGGACCATGCTGAGGGGTTCCTTGCCCGGGACGTACGTCGTGAGGAACGCGACGCGGGTGCCGGGTTCGGGGGTGACGGGGATCGGGTCCCTCGCCATCATCGTCGCGTGGGCGATGGATATGACGTTGACGAGCATGAAGAGCTCGATCAGGCCGATGGCCACGAGCATCGTGGCGTCGAGCCAGATGAGCCAGCGGTCGGCGCCCTCGCGTTCCGTCCAGTGGGTCGGCCACACGAGGTACACGAGGAGGAGACCGGTGAGGACGGGGGCGAGCGTCATCAGGATGACGGCCCGTATTCGGTGGGGCTCACTGGAGAGAAGCTTGTTGTACCGCACCCGGTAGCGGCCTCCGTCGCCGTCCGGCTCCATGAGCGGTCCGGCGAGTGTGCTGTGGGTGTCGTAGTCGTAGCCCTCCGGCCGCACAGCGCCCTCCAGGTCGTGGGGTGATCTGGGTCTGGCAGGTTCAGGTGCGAACGAGCCGATACCCTCACAAAAGTGGAGTTTCCTCGGCGTGTCGAACGGGGTGCGTCCGTGCGAGGGGTTTTAAGCTGCGCGGTTCGACTGGGGTTGCGGGACGAGCGCCGGGGTGCGGGGCTACGGGAAAGCTTGTTCGCCCAGGGTCGGACGCGGGGAAACGGGTGGGTGGGCGGGAAAAGTCTGTAGCTCAGCGCGCCGCCGGGGCCCGGCGAACAAGGCCGCTCCGCGCAAGGCAGACCTCAGGACCGCGCAACCGGCCGTAGGCGATGCCGCATGGCCCGCTGCGCGATCGGCCCCAGCTCCTCAACCGCGGCCACCAGGAGGGACAGTTGCTCCAGGGCGTCCAACGCCCTGGACGCCCCGGCCTCGTCGACCCCCTCGTACAGCTCTATCCCCACGAAGGACGCCGCCACCGCCCGCGCAAGGCCCACGGGGTCCGCGAACTCCCCCAGCGGCGTCGACGCGAGGACCCGGACCAGGACCTTCTCGATCTCCTCGATCCACAGGGCAAGCCCCGCGGCCGTCGCGGGAGCGAGACGAGGCTGCGTCTGAGCTCCCGCGAGGAGCTGCCCGAGGACCGCGACATGCCCCGCGGCCCGCTCCTCCTCATGCATCTCGCGGCCGAATTCGAGAAGTTCCCCCAGCGAGGACACCGCGTCCAGCCGCTCCCGATACCGCGATACGCGCTGCTCGGAGCCATGGCGGCAGGCCGCGGCCAGAAGCTCGTCGACCGACCCGAAGTGGTAGAAGACCAGCGCCTGATTGACCCCGGCGGCGGCCGCGATCGTCCGCGCGGACGTCTTCGCGATGCCCTGCTCCGTCAGCGTACGCAGGGCCCCTTCGAGGAGTTTCCGCTTGGTGTCGGCGCTCACGCCCTCGCCTCCTCGCGCACGGGCCGCAGCCCCGGCCGCACACCCCGGCCGCGGACATCCGTGTACTCCGCCGTGAAGGAACCCTCGTACCCGAAGAGTGGCCCGAAGTGCCGGTTCACCACCCGGACCTGGATGCGGAAGCGGCCCGCGGTGTCGTCGTAGGACTCCCGCACCTCCGCGTCGCCGCCGATCAGGCCGGGGACGCGAACATCGACCGGCCCCTCCCGGAAGCGGTGCGTCCCGGAGCGGATCAGCAAGGAGCCGTCCGGTTCCGCCCGGAGGTGGAGGTCGCTCGCGAGGTGCTGGTGGGTGCCGAGGTAGTCGAGGATCCGGTCGCCCTTGGGGCCCAGGACCATCTGGGCGTCGAAGCGGCGGGAGCGTCCTGGCAGATCGAAGGTGCGCACGAAGCTCACCGTCTCACGGCCGAAGGTGTCGAGGTACGGCACGTTCTCGATGGTGAAGGGCACATGGCGTCCCGCGCGCGGGACGAGGATGTTGCGGGTGCCTCCCGCCGCCAGGAACGGTTTCACGAAGCCCCTGCCGTGCCAGATGCGGTCCATGACGCCCCGCCCCGTGCACGCCTCGCCACTCGCCAGGCCCACGGAGAAGCGGCGTTGCAACTGGGGATGCAGGCGGTCGAAGTCGGCGCCCATCACCGTACGGAAGATCGATGAACGCATCACCGCTCCTGGAGGGTCGTCAGGACGCGCGGCGCACGCGTGCGTGCAGGTGGATTACGGAGGCAGCGGCGGGCCGCAGGTGTCGTCGGCAGGGGCGGCAGGACGAAGGCGAGCGCCAGGGCGGCCGGGGCCATCATCGGCGCGGCGACGACGGCCACGAGCACGCACCCGAAGCGTGCCCCCACCTCGGCCAGCGCGTGCAGCAGTTGACGCTCGGGCGTGATCCCCCGCTCCAGCCAGAGCCGGAGCCGGTCGAAGGACCAGGCCGTGGCCCAGCCCATCAGGGGCCGGAAGGCGACCCGGTCGGCGAGCGCGCCGAAGCGGCCCCAGCGCGGCCGGTAGTCGTAGCCGGTGAGGAAGCGGATGCCGCCGCCGGGGACGGGGACGTAACGCCAGTAGCCCGAGCCCTCCTGGAGGAGCGACAGCGGGTGCGGTGACGCGAAGCGCAGTGCCGAGGTCCTGGTGCCGTCCGCGCGGCGCTTCTCGCCCGCGGAGATCCCGGTACCCGCGACGGTCAGGAAGGGCAGTACGCGCGTGCCGTACCGGAAGTGCTGCGGCTCGCCCGGTTCCTGCGGCAGGTAGTCGATCTCGGTGAAGCGGAGGTCCCAGCGCTGGTGCTGGGACGGCTCCTGGGTGCGTGCCCAGAGCTCGTCGAGGTCGGCGTTTATGCGTGCTTCGACGTACAGGCTCACGACATACCCCCATGTCACTGCGGTTTTGAGCGACCGCTCAAGAGGATCGTAAGGATTTTTGAGCATCCGCTCAAGTCCAGGAAGACGAAGAAGCCCCCGCCGGCTACCGGCGGGGGCTCTTTCCGTGCGGGGGCGGCTGCTAGACGGAGAGGTGTCGCTCCACCGTCTCGACCTTGGACGTCATCCCGTCCGTCACCCCGGGGCGGATGTCCGCCTTCATGACGACGGAGACACGCGGCGCCCGCGCCTCGACGGCGGCGACGGCACGCTTGACGACGTCCATCACCTCGTCCCACTCCCCCTCGACGGAGGTGAACATCGCGTCCGTCCGGTTGGGCAGGCCGGATTCACGGACCACACGGACCGCCTCGGCGACGTACTCACCCACGTCCTCGCCGACGCCGAGCGGAGTCACGGAGAAGGCGACGATCATGCGCTCACGACACCTTCGCGGCGGGCGCGCGACGCGATGACGGCGGCCTCGGCCTCGCGCTTCAGCTTCCGCTCGGCGAAGAAGCCGCCGGCCGGCAGGACGGAGAGGACGAAGTAGAGGGCGGCCGTCTTCAGGTCCCACTTCGTGCGGTTCCAGGCGTCGAGCCAGAACAGCACGTACAGGATGAAGAGCACGCCGTGGACCATGCCCATCACCGGCACGGCGTTGAACTCCGTGGTCCGCTTGAGCACCGAGCAGATGATCAGGAGCAGGAAGGAGACGGCCTCGGGGGCCGAGACCAGACGGAGGCGGCGGAGTGCGGAAGCGGTCTTGATGTCCACGGATCACCTTCGGTGTGAGGCGGGAGCGAGGGGGCGGGGCCGCTCGACGGCATCGATCTCCTGAATGCGATCTTGTGAATGCGCGCACAAGCGACCCCCATTGTGACATCGGGGTGTTCTCCGGGTTCGCTCAGGGGCCGTTGCCCTGTTCCGACCCCATATCCGACGGCTACCGTCGATACGTGGCAACGTTCCGACTGCAAGGCAGCAGGGTGCTCGCCGTGGACATGTCCGGCGACGCCGTCAAGGCGAAGAACGGCTCGATGGTCGCGTACGACGGCCAGATGGCCTTCAAAAAGATGACCGGCGGCGGTGAGGGCATACGAGGAATGGTGACCCGCCGCGTCACCGGCGAGCAGATGACGGTGATGGAGGTGAAGGGGCACGGCACGTGCTGGTTCGCCGACCGCGCCACCGAGATCAACCTCGTGCAGTTGCGCGGCGAGAAGCTCTTCGTCGAGTCCGACAATCTCCTGTGCACGGACGGGGGCCTGCGCACGGGCACTCATTTCACCGGCGTGCGCGGCGCCTCGCAGGGCAACGGCCTGTTCACCACGACCGTCGAAGGCTCGGGTCAGGCGGCGATCATGTCCCAAGGACCGGCGGTGGTGCTGCGCGTGAGCCGGCAATATCCCCTGACGGTGGACCCGGGGGCGTATGTCGCGCATCAAGGAGACCTCCACCAGCACCTCCAGTCGGGCGTCACTTTCCGTACGTTGCTGGGCGAGGGCGGCGGCGAGGCCTTCCAGATCCGCTTCGAGGGCGAGGGACTCGTCTACGTCCAGCCCAGCGAGCGGACCACGATCGCGGGGGACGTCTGACATGCCTTTCCGGGAGATCAATTCGAAGATGGTCGAGGCGACCGTCGTGCCGGGCCAGCGGCTGTTCAGCCAGCGCGGCGCCATGCTCGCCTACAAGGGAGACGTCGCCTTCACCCCGAACGTCCAGGGCGGCCAGGGTGGCATCGCCTCCATGATCGGGCGCCGGGTCGCGGGCGAGGCGACGCCCCTGATGACCGTCGAGGGCAGCGGCACGGTCCTCTTCGGGCACGGCGGCCACCACATCCAGGTGATCACGCTCTCCGGGGACACCCTCTACGTGGAGGCGGACCGGCTGCTGGCCTTCGACGGGACGCTCCAGCAGGGCACGATGTTCATGGGCTCGCAGGGCGGCGTTATGGGCATGGTCCGCGGGCAGGTCACCGGCCAGGGCCTCTTCACGACCACCCTCAAGGGCCAGGGCTCGGTCGCCGTCATGGCGCACGGCGGCGTCATCGAGGTGCCGATCATCCCGCAGCGCCCGGTCCACGTCGACCCCCAGGCATACGTGGCGCACCACGGCGACGTACGCAACAAGCTCTCCACGGCGCTCGGCTGGCGCGACATGGTGGGGCGGGGCTCGGGCGAGGCCTTCCAGCTCGAGCTGTCCGGAAGTGGTGCGGTGTACGTCCAGGCGTCGGAGGAGAAGCTGTGAACCCCTCAATGCCCGTGGGAGCGCCCGCGGCCCTCGACCCGATGACGCTGCCGAGCGACGACAGCGTGAACGCGTACACCTTCTGCGTGGAGCTCAAGGGGAGCCAGTGGTTCCTGCAGAAGGGGAAGATGATCGCCTACTACGGGTCGATCGAGTTCAACGGCATCGGGCACGGCCGCCTGGACCGTCTGGTGCGCACGAGTTTCCATTCGCCGCTGCACGCGAGCGACTGGGTGGTGGCCGACGGCCAGGGCAAGATGCTCCTCGCCGACCGGGCCTTCGACGTGAATTCGTACGACCTCGAAGACGGCAACCTGACCATTCGCTCGGGCAACCTCCTCGCTTTTCAGCCAACTCTCGCGCTGAAGCAGTCCATCGTTCCGGGCTTTCTGACCCTGATCGGAACCGGAAAGTTCGTGGCCGCGTCGAACGGCCCGGTGGTGTTCATGGAGCCGCCGATCCGGGTCGACCCCCAGGCCCTCGTGGGCTGGGCGGACTGCCCTTCGCCCTGCCATCACTACGACCACGGGTATCTGACCGGAGTCATCGGGGGCGTACGGGCACTGACCGGGATCGGTGGAACCTCAGGTGAGGAGCACCAATTCGAGTTCGTCGGGGCGGGCACGGTGCTCCTGCAGTCCTCGGAGGCGCTGATGGCCGAGCAGGCGACGGGTGCGGTGCCGCAGCAGGCGGGCGTGCCGGGCGGTCAGGGTGCGCCGGGCCGGCATGCTCCACACGGCCAGCAGCCGGGACAACCACGCCTTCCCGGACAACTGGGGGACCTCCAGCGTCGCTTCGGGCTGTGAGCGGTAGTCTGCGGAGTGTGACGGGCGAACGCCTGTGCCCCTCTGACAACTGGGGGTCAGAGGCGCGTGTCACACACCCACATTCGTTCACCTTTCAACTTCTTAGGTAGAATCGATTTCATGGAGACCGATACGGCCCCGCAGTGGCTGACCAACGAGGAACAGTGCGCCTGGCGCACCCACGTAGAGGTCAACAGGATGCTGACCTATCAGCTCGAGAAGGACCTCCAGCCGTTCAACCTGACCATGAACGACTACGACATCCTCGTGCATCTCTCCGAATCGGAAGAGAAGCGGATGCGTATGAGCGATCTCGCGGCCGCCACACTCCAGTCCAAGAGCCGCCTGTCCCATCAGATCACCCGTATGGAGAACGCGGGCCTGGTCCGCCGGGAGAACTGCGAGTCCGACCGGCGCGGGCTCTACACCGTCCTCACGGACGAGGGCATGGAGACCATGCAGCGGGTCGCCCCGCACCACGTGGACTCGGTCCGCAAGCACTTCGTCGACCTGATCTCGCCCGAGGCGCTCGGCGAACTCCACAAGGCCCTGACCCCGATCGCGGAACATCTCCGCGCCCAGCGGGGCAAGCCCTGACCCTCACGACGCGGCGGCAGGGACCCTGAGCTCGAAGAGCGCTCCCCCGCCGGGGGCCTCCTTGACCGTGAGGGTCCCGCCGTGGCGTGCGGCGACGTCGCGCGCGATGGCGAGGCCCAGGCCCGCCCCGCCGTCATCCCTGGTGCGGGCGTCGTCGAGGCGGACGAAGCGCTCGAAGATCCGGTCGCGTTCACCCTCCGGCACGCCGTCCCCGTCGTCGGAGACCTCGAGGACCGCCCACGGCCCGTCGGCGCGGGTGGCGACCGTGACGTGCGAGCGTGCGTGGCGCTGCGCGTTGTTCACGAGGTTGCCGAGCACGCGCGCCAACTGGTTCCGAGAGCCGGTGACTTCGACGTTCTTCAGATCCATACGTACGTCGGCGCGGTCCCGTGTGCGCTGCGACAGTTCCTCGCGCGCCAGGGCCGCCAGGTCCACGTGCCCCTCGCCCGGCTTCTCACCCGCGTCGAGACGGGCGAGGAGGAGCAGATCGGCGGCCAGTTCCTGCAGTCGTACGGTGTCCTCGACCGCGCCCTCCACATCCAGCAACTCCGGGTGGGCCGCGCCCACTTCGAGCTGGGTGCGCAAGGAGGCGATGGGGCTGCGCAGTTCGTGCGAGGCGTCGGCCACGAAGCGGCGCTGACGTTCCACCGAGCTCTGCAGGGCGGCGAGCGTCTCGTTCGTGGTCGTGGCCAGGCGGGCGATCTCGTCGTGCGTGTCCGGCTCGGGCACGCGCCGCGCGAGATCCTCCGATGCGGTGATCGCCGCCATCTCGGAGCGGATCGCGTCGACCGGGCGCAGGGCGCGGCGCGTCACCAGCCAGGTCACCAGGGCGATCACGGCGAGGAGCAGCGGGAAACCGATGAGCATGGACGTCAACGCCGTCGACACGGCGCTCTGCCGGGCAGCCAGCGGGCTGCCCGCGAACACGGTGAGGTCGCCCTTCTTGCCGACGCTCACCTCGACCTCGGCGAAGCGGTATTCCTCCGTCTCGCCGTCGACGGTGGCGGAACCCGAGGTGAAGTGTGGTTCGTCCTCGGAGATTTCGACCGGTTCGGCCGCGTCCCCCGTGCTCGCGCCGTCGTCATCGTCGTCCTCCTGCCCCTGGTCCTGCTCGCGGCCGGGCGAGGACGCCGGCCGGGGCTTGACGGCGGTCACACCCGTGCCGCTGATGCGCTCCAGGTCCTCGCTGGCGGCGACGAGCCGTCCGTCGCCGTCGACGATCTGGACCGGGCTCTCGTCGCCATCGGGCAGGTCCAGATCGCCGTACGCGATGTCCGGGGTGAGCTGCGCCGCGACACGGCGGGCGGAGGACTCGGCCTGGGCGTTGGCCTGGTCGGTCAGATTGTTGCTCAGCGAGAGCAGGACGGCGGCTCCGGCGGCGACCAGTGCGACGGCGACGACGAGGGTGGCGCCGATCGTCGCCCTGGCGCGTACGGAACTGAAGAAGCGCCTCATCGGGGGGCCTCCAGGCGGTATCCGGCGCCGCGCACGGTCTTGATGAGCGGCGCTCCGAGCTTGCGCCGCAGGGCGCTGATGTACACCTCGACGATGTTCGGGTCACCTTCGTAGGCGAAGTCCCAGACGTGCTCCAGGATGTCGCCCTTGGAGACGACCTCGCCCGTGCGCAGCACGAGCTGCTCAAGGACCGCGAACTCCTTGGCGGTGAGCGTCACTTCCTCGCTGTCTCCACGGAAGACGCGGCGGGCGGCGGTGTCGACCTTGAGGTCGCCGAGGATGTGGACGGGTGACGGCCCCGCGTTGCCGCGGCGGCGCAGGAGGGCCTTCACACGGGCAACGAGCACCACGTACGAGAAGGGCTTGGTGAGGTAGTCGTCGGCGCCCGTGTCGAGCCCCTCGGCCTCGTCGTACTCGCCGTCCTTGGCCGTGAGCATCAGGATCGGTACGTCGTGACCGGCGGCGCGCAGGGTGGAGCAGACGCGGTAGCCGTTCATGCCGGGCAGCATGATGTCGAGGATGACCAGGTCGTACGTCCCCTCGCTCGCCCGGTGCAGTCCGTCGACGCCGTCGTGCTCGACGTCCACGGCGTAGCCCTCGGCCGTGAGGCCCTTGGCGAGCGACAGGGCGAGCCGCTTTTCGTCCTCCACGATCAACAGGCGCATGCGTTCAGGGTCGCAGAGGGAACCTGAAGAGTTCTTCAGGTGGCTTCAGGCTGGCTTCAGGGTCGCTCAGCCAGATTGGTTCTTGTCGAAAGCGAACGGCAGCGGCCCCCGGGCCGCACAGCCACCGTCTCGGGAGGAACCCCTTATGAAGCGCAACATCGTCATCGCCACCGTCGCAGCCCTGGCCCTGGCCGGGGGCGGTACGGCGACAGCGCTCGCTGCCACCGGCGACGACGACTCGTCGGCCGCCGCCAAGAAGTCGAGCGTCCAGCTGAAGGACGGCAACCGGGACAACGACCGTGACGACGACCGTTACGACGACCGGGACAACGACCAGGACGACGCCAAGGAGAACAGCGCCGAGGCGAAGGCCGCCAAGGTGACGGCCGCCGACGCGATCAAGGCGGCGCTGGCCGACAAGTCCGGTACCGCGGTCTCCGCCGAGCTGGACGACGAGGACAACGGCGGCCTGGTCTGGGACGTCGACATCCTCGGCAAGGGCAGCACCTGGCACAGCGTGCAGGTCGACCCGGGCACCGGCAAGGTCCTCGGCTCGCACACCGAGCAGGACGAGGACGGCGACGCGAACCGCGTGGCCGCCGCCCTGAAGGGTGCGTCCACCAACGCGGAGGACGCGGCTAAGGCCGCCGCCGCGAAGGGCACGGTCACGTCCGTGGACCTGGACGACGACGGCACGGCCAAGGCCTGGGACGCGGAGACGGCCTCCGGCAAGGGTGCGGAGTCCGACTGGAAGGTGGACCTGCGGTCGGGCAAGGTCTCCGCGGACAAGTCGGACAGCCACGATGACAATGACTCCGACGACAACGACTCGGACGACGACGGCTCCGACGACTGACGGATCCCCCCTCCGCCAGTCAGCCCCACCGCCCCGCAGGGATTCCCCTGCGGGGCGGTTCGCGTCGCGGGCTCGGGGTTACTTTTCCGGCTGCGCCTCGTCTCCCGGCTTCGCTTCGCGTTCCGGCTTCGCTTCGTCTTCCGGCCTTGCCTCGTCTTGTGGCTTCGCCCTGAACCGCCGCTTCGCGGCGGATCTTTCCCGCCCACCCACCCGTTACCCCGGGGTAATGGGTGGGTGGGCGGGAGACATCGCCGCCAAGCGGCGGCATGTTCGGCCGCCGACCACCGGCAGCAGCGGTTCCGGCGCCCCGCCGGATCACCCAACCGGTCCGCCACCCCAGCCAGAAGTCAAGCCAGCCACCACCTCGACCCGAGGCCAAGGAGGCCCCGCCTCAACCCGAGGTCAAGCTCGCGACCAGCTCATCCGCCGCCGCGTAAGGCGACAGCTCCCCCGCCACGATCCGCTCCGCCAGAGCCGAAAGCCGCGCGTCACCGTGAAGGTCCGCGATCCGCTCCCGCAGGGCCGTGACCGCGATGGTCTCCACCTCGCGGGCCGCCCGCGCGGCGCGACGCTCGGCCAGGACACCCCGCTCCTCCATCCACGCCCGGTGCTTCTCCAGGGCCTCGACGACCTCGTCGATCCCCTCGCCCCGCGCGGCCACCGTCTTCACGATGGGCGGGCGCCAGTCCCCGGCACCGCGCGACTCCCCGAGCCCCAGCATGTGGTTCAGTTCGCGCGCGGTCGCGTCCGCGCCGTCCCGGTCCGCCTTGTTGACGACGTACACGTCACCGATCTCCAGGATTCCGGCCTTCGCCGCCTGGATCCCGTCCCCCATCCCGGGGGCGAGGAGCACCACCGACGTGTCCGCCTGCGAGGCGATCTCCACCTCGGACTGGCCCACGCCGACCGTCTCGACCAGGATCACGTCACAGCCCGCCGCGTCCAGTACGCGGATCGCCTGCGGAGCCGACCATGCCAGGCCGCCCAGGTGGCCGCGCGTCGCCATGGAGCGGATGTAGACCCCGGGGTCGGACGCGTGCTCCGACATCCGGACCCGGTCGCCGAGCAGCGCGCCCCCGGAGAAGGGCGACGAGGGGTCGACGGCGAGGACGCCGACCCGCTTGCCCGCACGCCGGTACGCCGAGACCAGCGCCGACGTCGAAGTCGATTTGCCGACACCGGGAGATCCGGTGAGGCCCACCACGTACGCGTGGCCCGCCAGCGGAGCCAGCGCCGCCATGACCTCGCGGAGCTGCGGGGACGCCCCCTCGACCAGTGAGATCAGCCGGGCCACGGCCCGTGGCCTGCCCTCGCGGGCCTGTGCCACCAGGGAGGGGACGTCCTGCATGTCAGACAGCTCCGTTCCTAGACGTAGAGAAGGCGTACCCGCGCGAAACGCGTCAGGACCTCAGGCCTTCGCCACCTTCACGATCAGCGCGTCACCTTGCCCGCCGCCACCGCAGAGCGCCGCGGCACCCACGCCGCCGCCCCGCCGCTTCAGCTCAAGGGCGAGGTGCAGGACGACGCGTGCGCCGGACATCCCGATCGGGTGACCCAGGGCAATGGCACCGCCGTTGACGTTCACCTTTTCCGAGGACACCCCGAGGTCCTTCATTGACTGCACCGCGACCGCGGCGAACGCCTCGTTGATCTCGATCAGGTCGAGGTCGGCGACGTCCAGGCCCTCCTTCTTCAGGGCGTGCTTGATGGCGTTCGACGGCTGCGACTGGAGCGAGTTGTCCGGGCCCGCCACGTTGCCGTGCGCCCCGATCTCCGCGATCCAGTCGAGGCCGAGCTCCTCGGCCTTGGCCTTGGACATCACGACGACTGCCGCGGCGCCGTCGGAGATCTGCGAGGAGGTGCCCGCCGTGATCGTGCCGTCCTTGGTGAAGGCGGGGCGCAGCTTGCCGAGCGACTCGGCGGTCGTCTCGGCGCGGATGCCCTCGTCCTTGGAGAACAGGACCGGGTCGCCCTTGCGCTGCGGGATCTCGACCGGGGTGATCTCGGCCTCGAAGATGCCGTTCTTCTGGGCGGCGGCCGCGCGCTGGTGGGAGCCCGCGGCGATCTCGTCCTGCTCGGGGCGCGCGATGCCGAGGCGGGTGTTGTGCTTCTCCGTGGACTCGCCCATGGCGATGTTCTCGAAGGAGTCGGTCAGGCCGTCGTACGCCATGGAGTCGAGCATTTCGATGGCGCCGTACTTGTAGCCCTCGCGCGACTTCGGGAGGAGGTGCGGCGCGTTCGTCATCGACTCCTGGCCGCCGGCGACGACGATGTCGAACTCGCCCGCGCGGATCAGCTGGTCGGCGAGCGCGATCGCGTCGAGCCCGGAGAGGCACACCTTGTTGACGGTGAGTGCCGGGACGTTCATGGGGATGCCCGCCTTGACGGCGGCCTGGCGTGCCGGGATCTGCCCTGCCCCGGCGGTGAGCACCTGGCCCATGATCACGTACTGCACCTGGTCGCCGCCGATCCCGGCCCGCTCCAGCGCGGCCTTGATCGCGAAACCGCCCAGGTCGGCGCCGGAGAAGGACTTCAGGGAGCCGAGCAGGCGGCCCATGGGCGTCCGCGCGCCCGCGACGATCACTGAGGTGGTACCGGTCGTTCCAGACATGTGCCACGGCCCCTTGGGAGGAGGAGTTAATGAGGGTTTACTTGAATGTACTGAGCGGTACGCCGCCCGTCATCGGGCGCTAGGTGTGATCGCGCGCACGTTGCGTAATCACCGCCGGAAAGGCTGCACTTACATCATGCTGACGCGAATCGATCACATCGGGATCGCCTGTTTCGACCTCGACAAGACCGTCGAGTTCTACCGGGAGACATATGGCTTCACGGTGTTCCACACCGAGGTCAACGAAGAGCAGGGCGTGCGCGAGGCCATGCTGAAGATCAATGAGACGAGTGACGGCGGCGCTTCCTACCTGCAGCTCCTCGAACCCACTCGCGACGACTCCGCCGTGGGCAAGTGGCTGGCCAAGAACGGCGAGGGCGTGCACCACATCGCTTTCGGCACCGCGGACGTGGACGGCGACGCCGCGGCCATCAAGGACAAGGGCGTACGCGTCCTCTACGAGGAGCCCCGCATCGGGTCCATGGGCTCCCGCATCACCTTCCTGCACCCCAAGGACTGTCACGGTGTGCTGACCGAACTCGTCACCTCGGCAGTCAAGGAGTCACCGGAGCACTGACCTCCGCATACTTGGGCCGGTAGGGTTGGGGGCGGCCGTCCGAATTTCCGGGCGGCCGGCCGTCCGTACGCTGGGCGGCCGCTTACCGGGGTCCGGGTTTCGGGGGACGAGCGTCAGGGCGGCAGCCCAAGCTCCGCTGTTGATCTGACACCATTCCCCGTAGGGCCCCGTTCGGCGGATGGACAGGGCTCGTACGCAGAGACTTGCGACCGGAGTGGGGTCTCCCCTGCTCGAACGAAGTTCAGGGCTTGGGGAAGGATGGGACCGCGCAGTGCGGGGCTACGAACGCCAAGAGAGCTCGCGGGCTGAGACGGACCATCTTTCGCGGTTCGAGGCCGAGATGGACCGGCTGAAGACCGAGCGAGAGAAGGCTGTTCAGCACGCCGAAGACCTCGGCTACCAGGTCGAGGTGTTGCGCGCCAAGCTGCACGAGGCGCGCCGCAACCTCGCGTCCCGCCCTGCCTATGACGGCGCGGACATCGGTTACCAGGCCGAGCAGTTGCTCCGTAACGCCCAGATCCAGGCCGACCAGCTGCGCCAGGACGCCGAGCGGGAGCTGCGCGACGCCCGTGCGCAGACCCAGCGCATCCTCCAGGAGCACGCCGAGCAGCAGGCCAGGCTCCAGTCCGAGCTGCACTCCGAGGCGGTGTCGCGCCGTCAGCAGCTCGACCACGAGCTGTCCGAGCGCCGCCAGACCGTCGAGTCGCACGTCAACGAGAACGTGGCGTGGGCCGAGCAGCTGCGGGCGCGCACCGAACAGCAGGCGCGCCGCCTGCTCGACGAGTCGCGCGCCGAAGCCGATCAGGCCCTGGCCGCCGCCCGCGCCGAGGCCGAGCGCGTGGCCGAAGAGGCCCGCCAGCGCATGTCCAGCGACGCCGAGTCGGCCCGCGCCGAGGCCGAGGCGATCCTGCGCCGGGCCCGCACGGACGCCGAGCGCCTCCTGAACGCCGCGTCCACGCAGGCGCAGGAGGCCACTGACCACGCGGAGCAGCTGCGTTCGTCCACGGCCACCGAGTCCGAGCAGGCACGCCGGCAGGCCACCGAGGCGAGCCGGGCCGCCGAGCAGCGCATGGCGGAGGCCGAGACGGCGCTGCGCGAGGCGCGCGCCGAGGCCGACAAGGTCCTCTCCGAGGCCAAGGAACTTGCTTCCAAGCAGCTCTCGGCCGCCGAAGGGGCCAACGAACAGCGCACGCGTACGGCCAAGGAGCAGGTCGCGCGGCTTGTCGGCGAGGCCACCAAGGAAGCCGAGGCCACGAAGTCCGAGGCCGAGCAGCTCGTCGCCGACGCGCGCGCCGAGGCCGAGAAGCTGATCAAGGACGCCGCCGAGAAGGCGCGCACGATCACCGCCGAGGAGACCGCGGGCCAGCTCGCCAAGGCGGCCCGTACGGCGGAGGACGTACTGGAGAAGGCGTCCAAGGACGCCAAGGACACGACGAAGGCCGCCACCGAGGAGGCCGAGCGGATCCGCAGCGAGGCCGAGGCCGAGGCGGACCGGCTGCGCGCCGAGGCGCACGACATCGCCGAGGGGCTCAAGGGCACGGCGAAGGACGACACCAAGGAGTACCGCGCCAAGACCGTCGAGCTGCAGGAGGAGGCGCGCAGGCTGCGCGGCGAGGCCGAGCAGCTGCGGGCCGACGCGGTCACCGAAGGTGAGCGGATCAGGAGCGAGGCCCGGCGCGAGGCCGTCCAGCAGATCGAGGAGGCGGCCAAGTCCGCCGAGGAGCTGCTCGCCAAGGCGAAGGCGGACGCGGACGAGCTGAAGTCGGCCGCGACCACCGAGAGCGAGCGGGTCCGCACCGAGGCCATCGAGCGCGCCACGAGCCTGCGCAAACAGGCCGAGGAGACCCTGGAGCGCACCCGCGCGGAGGCCGAGCGGCACCGCGAGGAGGCCACCGAGCAGGCCGAGGTCACGAAGTCCGAGGCCGAGGACGCCGCGCGGGCCCTGCACGAGGAGACCGAGCGGGCGATAGCGGCACGTCAGGCCGAGGCGGCCGACGAGCTGACGCGCCTGCACACGGAGGCCGAGGAGCGTCTTGCCTCCGCCGAGCAGGCGCTGACCGACGCCCGCGCGGAGGCCGAGCGCATCCGCAAGGAGGCGGCGGACGAGACGGACCGCCTCCGTTCGGAGTCCGCCGAGCGGATCCGCACCCTGCAGTCGCAGGCCGAGACCGAGGCCGAGCGGCTGCGCACCGAGGCCGCCGCCGACGCCTCGCAGGCGCGCGCCGAGGGCGAGAACATCGCCGTGCGGCTGCGTTCGGACGCCGCGGCCGAGGCCGAGCGCCTCAAAACTGAGGCCCAGGAGTCGGCCGACCGGCTGCGCTCGGAGGCCGCGGCAGCCGCCGAGCGGGTGGGCGCGGAGGCCGCCGAGGCGCTGGCCGCCGCCCAGGAGGAGGCCGCACGGCGCCGCCGGGAGGCCGAGGAGACCCTCAGCTCAGCGCGCGGCGAGGCCGACCAGGAGCGCGAGCGGGCCCGTGAGCAGAGCGAGGAACTCCTCGCGTCCGCCCGCAAGCGCGTCGACGAGGCGCAGGCCGAGGCCGTCCGCCTCGTCGAGGAAGCCGACCGCAGGGCGACCGAGATGGTCTCCGGCGCCGAGCAGACCGCCCAGTCCGTACGGGACTCCGTGGCGGGCCTTCAGGAGTCGGCGCAGGAGGAGATCGCGGGCCTGCGCAGCGCCGCCGAGCACGCGGCGGAGCGCACGAGGACCGAGGCGCAGGAGGAGGCGGACCGTGTCCGCTCCGACGCGTACGCCGAGCGGGAGCGCGCCGCCGAGGACGCCACCCGCACCCGACGCGAGGCCAACGAAGAGTCCGAGGCCGCCAAGTCG
Source organism: Streptomyces sp. NPDC051218 (assembly GCF_044455475.1). Lineage (NCBI taxonomy): Bacteria > Bacillati > Actinomycetota > Actinomycetes > Kitasatosporales > Streptomycetaceae > Streptomyces > Streptomyces sp. NPDC051218. The sequence continues at coordinate 73,815 of NZ_JBITEU010000010.1, forward strand.
CTTGCCGAGCGCACCGTTTCGGAGGCGATCGCGGAGGCCGAGCGGCTGCGTTCGGACGCCTCCGAGTACGCCCAGCGTTCGCGTACGGAAGCCTCGGACGCGATCGCGTCGGCCGAGCAGGACGCGTCCCGCACGCGTGCCGACGCCCGCGAGGACGCCAACCGCATCCGCAGCGACGCGGCGAGCCAGGCCGACCAGTTGATCGGTGAGGCGCGCAGCGAGGCGGAGCGGCTGCAGAACGAGACGGTCGCGGAGGCCGAGCGGCTCAAGGCGGAGACCGTCGCCGAGGCGGAGCGGCTGCGCGCCGAGACGGCCACGGAGGCCGAGCGGGTGCGCTCGGAGTCGGTGGCCAAGGCCGAGAAGCTCATCTCGGACGCGACGGGCGACGCCGAGCGGCTGCGCGCGGACGCCGCCGAGACGGTCGGCTCCGCCCAGCAGCACGCCGAGCGCATCCGGTCCGATGCCGAGCGGGTCAAGGCGGAGGCCGCTGCCGAGGCCGAGCGGCTCACCTCGCAGGCGCGGGACGAGGCCGAACACACCCTGGACGAGGCGCGCCAGGCGGCCAACAAGCGCCGCTCCGAGGCGGCCGAGCAGGTCGACACGCTCATCACGGAGGCGGCGGCCGAGGCCGAGAAGCTGACGAGCGACGCCCAGGAGAAGGCGCTCAAGGCCACCACGGAAGCGGAGGCGCAGGCCGACACGATGGTCGGCGCCGCGCGCTCGGAGGCCGACCGCCTTGTCTCCGAGGCGAGGGTCGAGGGCAACTCCCTGGTGGAGAAGGCCCGTACGGACGCGGACGAACTGCTCGTCGGCGCCCGCAGGGACGCGACGGCCATAAGGGAGCGCTCCGAGGAGCAGCGTGACCGCCTCACCGCGGAGATCGAGGAGCTGCACGAGCGTGCGCGCCGCGAGTCCGCCGAGGCGATGAAGACGGCCGGTGAGCGCTGCGACGCCCTGGTGAAGGCCGCGGAGGAGCAGCGCGCCGAGGCCGAGGCGCAGGCCAAGGAGCTGGTGTCGGACGCGAGTTCAGAGGCCGGCAAGGTCCGCATCTCGGCCGTGAAGCGGGCCGAGGCGCTCCTCAAGGAGGCCGAGACGAAGGTGGCCGAGCTGGTGCGCGAGGCCGAGCGCGTCAAGGCGGAGGCGCAGGCCGAGGCGGAGCGTACGGTCGACGAGGGCAAGCGCGAGCTGGAGGTCCTCGTGCGGCGCCGGGAGGACATCAACGCCGAGATTTCCCGTGTCCAGGATGTGTTGGAGGCGTTGGAATCTTTTGAGGCCCCATCGGTCCCCGCTCCCAAGGATGGTGGCGTGAAGGCCGGCGCGGCGGCGGGTTCGACCCGATCGGGTGGCAAGCCGTCCGAGGGCTAGCCAAAGAACATCTCGCGTGCTTTGTAAGGACCTTCGGCACTGTCGCTGGCAAGTGCTCCGGCGGTTAGCCACTCAAAAGGGGTGTCATTCTCCAGATCAAACGGGCATCTGCTCGATGACACGCCGCTTGGACCCCTAGGATTCCCTCTATCACCTCACCGGTCTCATTCGACAGGAACCCCATGAGCGACACTTCCCCCTACGGCTTCGAGCTTGTGCGGCGTGGGTACGACCGCGCTCAGGTGGACGAACGTATCTCCAAGCTCGTCTCCGACCGTGACAGCGCTCTTGCTCGTATCACTGCTCTGGAAAAGCGCATTGAGGAGCTGCACCTCGAGACGCAGAACGCGCAGGCGCAGGTAGCCGACGCCGAACCGTCGTACGCGGGCCTCGGTGCCCGCGTCGAGAAGATCCTCCGCCTCGCCGAGGAGGAGGCGAAGGACCTGCGCGAGGAGGCTCGTCGCGCAGCCGAGCAGCACCGTGAGCTCGCCGAGTCGGCGGCCCAGCAGGTGCGCAACGACGCCGAGTCGTTCGCGGCCGAGCGCAAGGCCAAGGCGGAGGACGAGGGCGTCCGGATCGTCGAGAAGGCCAAGGGCGAGGCGGGCACGCTGCGCAGCGAGGCGCAGAAGGACGCGCAGCAGAAGCGCGAGGAGGCGGACGCCCTCTTCGAGGAGACCCGCGCCAAGGCCGCCCAGGCCGCGGCCGACTTCGAGACGAACCTCGCCAAGCGCCGCGAGCAGTCCGAGCGTGACCTGGCCTCGCGTCAGGCCAAGGCGGAGAAGCGTCTCGCGGAGATCGAGCACCGGGCCGAGCAGCTGCGCCTGGAGGCCGAGAAGCTCCGCACGGACGCCGAGCGTCGCGCCCGTCAGACGGTGGAGACGGCGCAGCGTCAGGCGGAGGACATCGTCGCCGACGCGAACGCCAAGGCGGACCGCATTCGCTCGGAGTCCGAGCGGGAGCTCGCGGCTCTGACGAACCGTCGGGACAGCATCAACGCGCAGCTCACCAATGTGCGCGAGATGCTGGCCACCCTTACGGGTGCGGCCGTGGCTGCCGCGGGTACGCCTGCCGAGGACGAGCCGGTCTCTCGCGGGGTGCCTGCCCAGCAGACGCGTTGAGCGGGTAGCCCTCTCGGGGCACTGTCGGAGCCCTCTGCCCAAGTGGCAGGGGGCTCTGTCCCGTTTTAGCGTGGCCGCATGATCGAGCTCGAGGGGCTGACCAAGCGGTACGGCGAGAAGCTGGCCGTCAACGACCTCACCTTCACCGTGCGTCCGGGCATGGTCACCGGCTTCCTCGGGCCGAACGGCGCGGGCAAGTCCACGACGATGCGGATGATGCTCGGGCTCGACAACCCCACGGCGGGGGCCGCCCGGATCGACGGCAAGCGGTACGCCCAGCTGAAGGAACCGCTCAAGTACATCGGCGCCCTGCTCGACGCCAAGGCCATGCACGGGGGGCGCAGCGCCTTCAACCATCTCCTGTGCCTCGCGCAGAGCAACGGCATCCCGCGCGCCCGCGTCCACGAGGTCCTGGACACCGTGGGCCTGACGCAGGTCGCCAAGAAGAAGGCCAAGGGCTTCTCGCTGGGCATGGGGCAGCGGCTCGGCATCGCGGGCGCGTTGCTCGGCGACCCCGAGATCCTGATGTTCGACGAGCCGGTCAACGGCCTCGACCCCGAGGGCATCCACTGGATCCGCAACCTGATGAAGTCCCTCGCCTCCCAGGGCCGTACGGTCTTCGTCTCCTCCCACCTGATGAGCGAGATGGCGCTGACCGCCGACCATCTCGTCGTCATCGGGCAGGGCAGGCTCCTCGCGGACACCTCCATGGCGGACTTCATCCAGCAGAACTCACGCAGTTACGTACGACTGCGCTCCCCGGAGCGTGAGCGCCTCCTCGATGTGCTGCACCAGGAGGGCGTCACCGCCGTCGAGGCGGGCAACGGCACCCTGGAGGTCGATGGCACGCCGTCGGAGGATCTCGGTGAGCTCGCCGCCCGCCATCAGCTCGTACTCCATGAACTGAGCCCCCAGCGGGCCTCGCTGGAAGAGGCGTTCATGCAGCTCACCGCGGAGTCGGTGGAGTATCACGCGCACGCGGACCACGCGGGGCCCGGCGCCGCCCCGCCGCCACCCGGGCGGGCCGCCGCGGGCTGGGGCGAGAGCTGGCAGCAGCCGAAGAAGGGGTCCTGAGCGATGGCCGCGACGCAGGTACTGAAATCGGAGTGGACCAAGATCCGCTCGGTCTCGTCGACCGTGTGGACGCTGGGCCTCGCGCTGGTCGTCACGGTCGGGCTCGGCCTGTTGATCAGCATTCTGGCGAAGAACGACTACGACAGCCTCAACGCGCAGGACCGCAGGGTCTTCGACCCGACCTACACCAGCTTCGCCGGCATGAGCCTCGGCCAGCTCGCGATGATCGTCTTCGGTGTCCTCGTCGTCTCGAACGAGTACAGCACCGGCATGATCCGCACCTCGCTCTCCGCGGTCCCGCAGCGCGCCACCTTCATGGCGAGCAAGGTCGTCGTCGCCACGCTGCTCTGTCTGGTGGTGGGACTGGTCACGAGCTTCATCGCGTTCTTCGTGGGACAGGCGATGCTCGGCGAGCACAAGGCGCTGATCGGCGATCCGGGCGTGCTGCGCGCGGTGATCGGCGGCGGGCTCTACATGACGCTCATCGCGATGTTCTCGATGGGCGTCGCGACGATGCTGCGCAGCCCGATGCTCTCCCTCGGCATCCTGATGCCGTTCTTCTTCCTCATCTCCAGCATCCTGGGCAACGTCTCGGCGACGAAGAAGATCGGCCGCTTCCTCCCCGACCAGGCCGGAAGCAAGATCATGCAGGTGAAGTCGCCTCTGGACGACGACACCCCGTACGGACCCTGGGGCGGACTGGCCATCATGGTGGTGTGGGTCGCGGTCGCGTTGATCGGCGGCTATGTGCTGCTGAAGAAGCGGGACGCCTGACCACGGGGAGTTTTTGCGCGCTCTTGGCTGGAACCGTCAGCTCCCCGTTATCCTCCTAACCCTTACGGGGGCGTGTGCCCCGACGTCCTGAACCATTCGATGGGTGCGGAGAATGATCGAGGCAGTCGGCCTGACGAAGCGCTACGGCGCCAAGACAGCCGTGTACAACCTTTCCTTCCAGGTGCGACCCGGCACGGTCACCGGCTTCCTGGGCCCCAACGGCTCCGGCAAGTCGACGACCATGCGCATGATCCTCGGGCTCGACCAACCCACCACGGGCCAGGTGACGATCGGCGGCTACCCGTACCGCAAGCTCCCCAACGCTCCCCGCCAGGTCGGCGCGCTGCTCGACGCCAAGGCGGTGCACGGCGGCAGGCACGCCCGTAACCACCTGCTGTGTCTCGCGCAGCTCTCCGGCATTCCGGCCCGCCGGGTCGACGAGGTGCTCGGCGTCGTGGGCCTCCAGGAGGTGGCGAAGAAGCGCTCCAAGGGCTTCTCGCTCGGCATGGGCCAGCGTCTTGGCATCGCCGCGGCGCTGCTCGGCGACCCGCAGGTGCTGCTCTTCGACGAACCGGTCAACGGCCTCGACCCCGAGGGCATCCTCTGGGTCAGGAACCTGATGAAGTCGCTCGCCGCCGAAGGGCGCACGGTCTTCGTCTCCTCGCACCTGATGAGCGAGATGGCGCTGACCGCCGAGCACTTGATCGTGATCGGCCGTGGGCAGCTGCTCGCGGACATGAGCGTCAAGGACTTCATCTCGCACAACTCCGCGGACTTCGCCCGCGTCCGTACGCCGGAAGGCGACGTGCAGCAGCGCGAGAAGCTGTCCGCCGCGCTGAGCGAGGCCGGCGGCCAGGTCATGCCCGAGCAGGACGGCGCGCTGCGCGTGACCGGCCTTCCGCTCCCCCGCATCAGCGACCTCGCGCACGGCGCGGACGTCCGCGTGTGGGAGCTCTCCCCGCACCAGGCCTCGCTGGAAGAGGCGTACATGCGGATGACGCAGGGCGCCGTCGACTACCGCTCGACCGTCGACCAGCGCGCGGGGCTCCAGCAGCAGCTGCCGCCGGGCGCGATGCAGCAGCCGCCGATGCCGGTGCCCGGACAGGGCCAGCCCGGGTGGTACGCACCGCCGCCGCCCCAGCAGGGCGGCCAGCCGTTCGCGATGCCGCAGGGCGCCCCTCAGGGCCCCCCGCCGGGGACCCCCAACCCGTACGCGGCCGCCCCCGCACCTGAGATGACCAAGAGCGCCGACGACAACGAGGATGCCCGATGACCACGCCTCCGACTCCGCAGCCGCAGGCGCAGCCCCAGCAGGCACCGCAGCAGGCCTACGCCGGTGCCCCCGTTCCGCAGGGCGCCCCCCTGCCTCAGGGCGCCCCGATGGCTCCCCCGCCGGCCGCTCCCGCGCCGCCCTCCGCCTGGCAGCAGGCGATGAACAACGCCTACACCTCGCCGATCCCGGTCAAGAAGACCCACCTCGGCAACGCCCTGGCGTCCGAGTGGACGAAGATCAAGTCGGTCCGCTCGACGATGTGGACCCTCGGCGTCTTCTTCCTCCTGGTCGTCGGCATCGGACTGCTCGTGGCCGTGAACACGGAGGACCGTGACTACGCGGACGTGCCGTTCACGATCCCGGCGTTCTTCGGTCTCGTGCTCGGCCAGATCTGTCTGATCACGCTCGGCGTCCTGGTGACGTCGTCCGAGTACGGCACGGGCATGATCCGTACGACGTTCACGGCGTCGCCGCAGCGTTATCGCGTGCTCGCCGCGAAGATCCTGATCTTCTTCGTGATCGCCTTCGTCGTCGCGGCGGGCTCCGTCCTCCTGGTGGGCCTGATGACGTCGGGGATGCACAGCGGCCCCGATGCCGGAGACGTCGACTGGGCGGGCACCGTCCTCAAGGGCGGGCTCTACGTCTCGCTCCTGGGCGTCCTCGCGCTCGCCGCCGGTTCGATGCTGCGCCACTCCGCGGGTGCGATCACCGCGATGCTCGGCGTGGTCCTGGTGCCCGCGATCCTGCCGGTGTTCCTGATGATCTCCGAGGGCACGCGTCCCCTCGGCGAGAAGATGCTGGACTACAACGCCATCAATTCCCTCGCCAAGATCTTCGACATGGACGGCACGGGCGGCGGCACCTCGCAGCTGCTGCTTCTCGTCGGCGTGACGGCCGCCGCGATCGTCGGCGCCTTCGCCCTCCTGGAGAAGCGCGACGTGTAGCCGCCTCTGGGGGTCTCAGTACCTCGGCGCGTTACGGGACCGCTGCACCCGCGTGGTGCGGCGGTCCTTCGCGTTCCAGCACGCCTTGTGCCAGTGCCTGCGCTCGTCGACGCCCGAGTGCTCGGGCCAGGCCACCACGTGCGCGACCCCGGAGGGGATCTCCTGGTCGCAGCCGGGGCAGCGATAGCTCTTGCCGGCCGCGCTCGCGCCCGCGACATGGCGCAGGCTCCACTGCTCCCCCTGCCAGCTCTCGGTGGACTGGAAGCCGCCGTAGCGGCCCGTCGTCTCCGCGGACGGGCGCGGGCTGTCTTCTCCGGCGCCCTTCGGGCGGTTGCGACGCGGGGACACGGGACACCTCACGGGATGTACGGGGGCCAGGGTGAGTCCAGCCTACGCGGCGCGGACACGGGTAGGCGTCCTGCACCAACCCCCACAGATCCCCCCTGCATTTCGCAGAAAATCCGTCAATCTTCATGCCGAGCCGTGCCTTTGGCACGTGTCATGCGTTGTTGCCGTAGGGGGAGTGCCTGCGTCGGCGCCAAGGAGGCAGGAGTGCGATGCGTGTAGGTAGTTTTGTTCTGGCCGCCCAGTTCCCGGGACAGGGGCAGGGAGAAGCGCTGCACCGTGCGGTGCGGTCCGCCGAGGTGGCCGAGGAGGCGGGCCTCGACTCCGTCTGGCTCGCCGAGCACCACTTCGTGCCGTACGGCACGTGTCCGTCCGCCGTGACCCTCGCCGCGCTCCTTCTCGGGCGTACGCGGCGCATCCGTGTCGGCACCGCCGTGAGCGTCCTGCCGACGGTCCATCCCGTCGCCCTGGGCGAGCAGGCGGCCCTGCTGCATCTGACGTCCGGCGGGCGCTTCTCGCTGGGCGTGGGGCGCGGCGGGCCGTGGGTGGACCTGGAGGTCTTCGGGTCCGGTCTCGACGCGTACGAGAAGGGCTTCCCGGAGTCGCTGGACCTGCTGCTGCGGTGGCTGAGCGAGCCCCGGGTCGCGAGCGAAGCGGGCCGCTTCCCCTTCCGCGAGGTCGCCGTGGTGCCACGGCCGCAGGAGGCGCTGACCGGGGCGGGCGACGACACCGGGGAGAGCTCGGAAGGGCCCGAGGTGATCGTCGCCTGCACCTCGCCGTCCAGCGTGCGGCTGGCTGCGGAACGCGGTCTGCCGATGCTGCTCGGCATGCACGTCGGCGACGAGGAGAAGGCCGAAATGGTGGCGTTGTGGCAGCGGCACGCGCGCGCCGCGGGGCGCACGCCCCAGGAGGTGCTGCGGGCCGCGCACGTCTCGGCCGGGGTCGCGCAGATCGCGGACCGGCGCCTGGACGCGGCGGAGACGCTGCAGAAGGCGATGCCGGGCTGGCTCAAGCAGGGGCTCGACGCGCATGTCACCGTGGACGGCCGCGCACGGGCCATGCGGGACCCGCTCGCGTACACGGAACTGCTCTGCGGACTGCATCCGGTGGGCACCCCACAGCTGTGCGCGGACCGGATCGCGGCGACCTCGGAACGCACGGGGATCACACGCTTCGCGCTGCTTGTCGAGGGCTCGGGCGATCTGGCGACGACGGAGGAGAACGTCCGAAGGCTGGGCGCCGAAGTGCTGCCCCAGCTCGGCTGAACCGCTGGGGCGGGGAGCTGCCGCTCCGGTACTAGAACACCTCCCGCGTACGGAGCGGCAGCAAAAGGCGTCAGCAGTCCCGCAGTTCGGGCGACTGGTTGAGCAGCTGGCCCCGGATCGAGGTGAACCGGGCGAGCCTGTCGTCCACGGATGCGTCCAGCGGGAACACCGCCACACGATGGCAGTTCTGGAATGCGAGCCGCACTCCGAAGTGGCGCTGCAGAGCGCCGCGAATCGCGTCACTCGCCAGCGCCCGCAGGAGCTGGCCGCGTGCCTGCTCGGTGGGTGGCGGCGTCTGGTTGTCGGCGAACTCGCCACCGTCAACCTTCAGCTGGGCCACCAGGGAGCTGATCATCTCCCATGCGTAAGGCAGGGAGGTCCGGACGCAGTCGACGAATTCCGCTTCATCGACCTCGCCTCGCTCGGCCTGTTCCAACAGTGCCGGTGAGACGTCGAGCGACATGGGTTCTCCTCTCGCACCCCCGGGGAGCGGGGGCTTCCGGACAGGGCGGGAGTCCGCACACGCAGCGTGCACGCACGGCGACCTCCTGCTTATACGGTAAGCACCGGACCCGCGCTGCACCAGGAGATTGGGAACATAACCGGCCAGGATCGAACAGGGCGATCGCCGGAGGAATCGCGCGCACCACCTGGGGTCGAGTAGCGTTGCGCCCCATGCGTCTCGTCATTGCCCGATGCTCCGTGGATTACGCGGGCAGGCTCACAGCCCATCTCCCGTCGGCCCCCCGCCTGATCCTTGTGAAGGCGGACGGCAGTGTCTCGATCCACGCGGACGACCGGGCCTACAAACCTCTCAACTGGATGTCCCCGCCGTGCACCTTGAAGGAGGGGACGGGGGACGACGCGGGCGTCTGGACCGTCGTGAACAAGGGCGGCGAGAAACTCATCATCACGATGGAGGAGATCCTGCACGACTCCTCGCACGAACTGGGCGTCGATCCCGGCCTCATCAAGGACGGCGTGGAAGCGCACCTTCAGGAGCTGCTCGCCGACCGGATCGAGACGCTCGGTGAGGGCTATTCCCTGATCCGGCGCGAGTACATGACGGCGATCGGCCCGGTGGACATCCTGTGCCGCGACGCCGAAGGCCAGACCGTCGCCGTCGAGATCAAGCGGCGCGGTGAGATCGACGGAGTCGAGCAACTCACCCGCTATCTCGAGCTGTTGAACCGCGACCCGCACCTGGCCCCCGTCAAGGGCGTCTTCGCCGCCCAGGAGATCAAGCCGCAGGCCCGCGTGCTGGCCACGGACCGCGGCATCGGCTGCGCCGTCCTGGACTACAACGCGATGCGCGGCATCGAGGACGACAAGCTGCGGCTGTTCTAGGAGTTCTTGTACGAAGAGGGGGCCGGGTCCTGGTGGACCCGGCCCCCACTCACGTATCAGTCGCACGAGTCGTACGAGCCTCAGATCGTCGACGCCGGGCTGCTGCTCGCGGGTCCGCTCGCCGAGTCCGAGGTGTCCGGGGACGACGGCGGGTCCGGCGTCGGGTCCGTGCTCGGCGGCGGGGTCGACGGCGGCGGCGTGGTCGGCGGCTTCGTCGTGGGCGGCTTCGTGGTCGGCGGCTTGGTCGTCGGGGGCTTGGTCGTGGGCGGCTTCGTCGTCGGCTTGTCCGTGGGCTTGTCGGACGGCTTGCCCGAGGTGTCGTCGGACGGCTTACCGCTGTCGCTCGGCTCGTCCGAGGGGTCGTCGCTCTCGCTCGGCGTGCCGTCGTCGGCGGTGCCGGGGACGTTGTCCGGGCCGTCGCTGTCCGGGCGGCTCGTCGAGTCCTCGGCCGGCTTGTCCGCGGTCAGGCCGTCGTCGTCCTGGTCCTCGCTCGCCGACTGCTCCGTCTTGACCTTGTCGGGCGGGTTGTCGTTGCCGTCCGACGTCGCGCCGAGGGTCACCACGGTGCCGAGCACGGCGGCGAGCAGGGCGCCCGCGCCCGCCGCCACGAGGTTGCGCCGGGTGCCGTTGACGATGGAGCGGCGGGTCGGTGCCGGGCCGCCCGCGCCCACCGCGGGCGCGGCCTTGCGGGTGACCAGGGTCTCGGGCTCCGGGGGCGGTGTGGGCAGCGCGAACGCCGCCGGTACGCCGCCGGGGGGCGAGGCCGACTCCTCGTGGCGCGCGTCGGGCAGCTCTTCGCCCGCGGCCGGGCTCGCGCCGGCCATCATGCCGCCCGAGCGGTCGGCGACCAGGGCGAGGGCCCTGCGGCCCGCGATCATGCCGCGCTTGTCGGCGAGCGCGCCGCGCAGGCCGACGGAGGCCTCGAGTTCGACGCGGGCCCGGTCGAGCGAGCCGCCGCAGAGCGCGAGGATGCCGAGCTCATGGTGGAAGTACGCCTCTTCGGCGACCTCGCCCGCGGTCCGCGCCGCCTCCTGGCCCGACCGCAGGGCACGCTCCCAGGCGCCCCAGTCGAGGCCTCCGGCGAAGGCCGGCGCGACGGTGCGGGCGAGCAGCACGGCGGCGCTCTCCTCGCCGCCGGCCGGCGCCCCTGACGCGGACTGCCCCGCGACCAGGGCGCCGAGGGCCGCAAGCACGGCGTCGGCCTCGGCCACGACCCGCTCGGGGCCGACCGAGGGGTGCCCCGCCCACCAGGCGTAGTGCTGGGCGGCGCCCTGGGCGCGTTCGGCGGCGTCGTCCGCGTACCCGGAGGCCTCCAGCTGCGTACGTACTCCGGCGGCGAGCCGGTAGTGCGAGCCGACCGGCGTGACGAGCGCGGTGGAGACCAGCTCGGCGAGGGCCGCGTCCGCGTGGGTGTCCCCCACGAGGGCGGGCAGATGCGCCTGGTGCGGCAGCTCGCCGCCGAGCGCGACGGCGAACCGCAGCGTGCTGCGCGCCGAAGGGCTCAGCCGCGAGGCGAGCAGCACCGCGGGCGCGGCTCCGTCGGCGAGCGAGGGCAGCGGGACGTCGTGGCCCTCGGCGCCGAAGGGCGCGTCGACCGGGGCGTCGGTGTAGTAGCCGTACTCGTCGAAGGCGTTCGGGTCGGCGCGCAGCTGGTCGCGCTGGCGCAGCAGGGCGCCCGCCTGGACGAAGCGCAGGGGCAGCCCCTCGGACTCGAACCACAGGTCGCCCGCCCAGCCGGCCTCGTCGTCCGTCAGGACACGGCCGACGGCGCGCTCCAGGAGTTCGAGGCCGCCGCCGCGGCCGAGGCCGCCGAGGAAGACCTCTTCGAGGTGCGATTCGGGGGACGGCGCCGCGACGTCGGGGGTCGCGGAGACGAGGAAGGCGCACTCGGGCGTGGCCTCGAGCAGCTCCTCCAGGGCGGCCCCGCCGAACTCCAGGTCGTCGAGGACGACGACGGCGCCGATGTCGTGGACGAGTTCGAGCAGCAGGGCGCGGTCGGGGCGGTGCAGCGGAGCGTTGTGGACCGCGGCGAAGAGGTCGTGGAGCAGGTCGCCGAGCGTCTTGTGGTAGCCGGAGAGCCGGACGACGCCGTCCGGCGCGAGGTCCGCGCAGTCCTCCGCGACGGCGTTCAGGAGCGCCGTGCGCCCCGAGCCCGCGGGACCCGTGAGCCGCACCGAGCGCCCGCGTGCGAGCAGGCGCACGAGCCGCTCGCGCTCCTCCTGCCGCTCCAGGAGCGGCAGCCGGGGCAGCACGGGTCCCGGTGGCAGTGGCGGCGCCGAAGCGCGGCGCAGCTCGGCACGCTCGGCGGCGGTGCGCTTGACGGGCCGTGCGGGCCGCTCGCCCGGCGGGCAGGGTTCGATCTCGCTGCCGTCGACGGGGTTCACGGTGAGCAGGAAGTCGCCCGACACGAGCTGGACGGTGCGGGCGAGCGCGGGCGCGGGCTGCCCGAAGTCCGGTGTCAGAGGATCGCGGGGCGGCCGCACGGGGCGCGCCGCATCGTCTTCGTAGATGCCGTCGTTCATGCCGTCATGGCCGTACTCTTCCGGTCCCCGGTTCATCGGGTCCATGGTCAAAGCCCCCCAGATGCGTTGTGTACACAGCCCCCTCCGGCCTTGTGCACACTGCGCTGTCGCTTCTGGTCCGGTGCCCCCGCTCGGGTGTCAGTCTTCGTCATGACGGTGGGCGACCGAACCCTAGACCTTCGCTCAGTATCACCGAACGGGCGGGGTACCGCGCCGTCCGAGACGTCACAGTCTCGTGAGGATTGTGCGCGAGAGGTGTCTCACACACGGGGCAGGGATTCGACCCCGATGCCGCCCTCGATGGCAAGGATTCTGTGCAGCCGGGTGGCCACGAGCAGGCGCTGCATCTGGGGCGGCACACTGCGCAGCACGAGCCGGCGTCCGCACCGTCCCGCGCGTCGGTGCGCGCCCATGATGACGCCGAGTCCCGTGGCGTCCCACGAGTCGAGTTCGGACAGGTCGAGCACCAGGTCTCCGGCTCCGTCGTCGACGGCCGAGTGCAGGACCGTTCGGGCGTCCGCCGCGCTGCGTACGTCGAGGCGTCCCCCGACGACCAGCTGGGCCTGGTCGCCCCTGATGTGCATATGCGCTCCCCGAGAGTGCTGAGTTTCCTGTGACGTCTGTTCCGTACGGCGTCTGCGTATGTCACTGCAACTGACTGCCGCATGGGCAAGGAAGTTGCCGTCTGTAAGCGAACCGATACCGAATTCACCCCGAGGAGTGACCCCACAGGGGAGGAAGCAGACTTCAGTGCTTGTAGAAGCCCTGCCCGCTCTTGCGGCCGATGTCACCGGCGTCAACCATCCGGCGCATCAGCTCGGGCGGTGCGAACTTCTCGTCCTGGGACTCCGTGTAGATGTTGCTCGTGGCGTGCAGCAGGATGTCGACGCCCGTCAGGTCGGCGGTCGCGAGCGGTCCCATGGCGTGCCCGAAGCCGAGCTTGCAGGCGATGTCGATGTCCTCGGCGGTGGCGACGCCCGACTCGTAGAGCTTCGCGGCCTCGACGACGAGCGCCGAGATCAGACGGGTCGTCACGAAGCCCGCGACGTCGCGGTTCACGACGATGCAGGTCTTGCCGACGGACTCGGCGAACTCGCGTGTGCGGGCGAGGGTTTCGTCGCTGGTCTTGTAGCCGCGCACCAGCTCGCACAGCTGCATCATCGGCACCGGCGAGAAGAAGTGCGCGCCCACGACGCGCTCCGGACGCTCCGTCACGGCCGCGATCTTCGTGATCGGGATGGCGGAGGTGTTCGAGGCGAGCACGGCGTCCTCGCGCACGATCTTGTCGAGCGTGCGGAAGATCTCGTGCTTGACCTCGAGCTTCTCGAAGACGGCCTCGACGACGATGTCCGCGTCGGCGACGGCGTCCATGTCGGTGCTCGTCGTGATGCGACCGAGCGCCGCCTCGGCGTCCGCGGCGGCGAGCTTGCCCTTGCTCACGAACTTGTCGTACGACGCCTTGATCCCGTCGGTGCCACGGGTCAGGGCCTCATCGGTGACGTCGCGCAGGACGACGTCCCAGCCCGCCTGGGCGGAGACCTGTGCGATGCCGGACCCCATGAGTCCGGCTCCGATGACGGCGAGCTTCCGTGCCACTGTTCCGACTCCCCTACCGCTTATCACGCCTGGCTTACACGCTGTTTACGTTTGCCCTTTGAGCGGACAGTAGCGGTCGTGAGCGCCGAGGTGGCGGCGAAGAGACACGCGTCACGTCTCAGATGACGGACATCACACCGACGCGGGCCGTGCGCGTCATTCGGCGTCGCGCACCGCGTAGTTGAGGACCTTTTCGCCGAGCAGGTCCTCCATCTCGTCGAGCAGGACGAGGGCCTCGCGGGACACCTCGGCGGGCTTGCGGCACTTGGTCATCTCGTCGCCGATCCACGCCATGAGCGTGCTGTGGACCCAGGAGAGCTGACCGGCGATCAGGCCGGGCATCGGATCGCCGGCGGCGGCCTTCGTCTCTTCGGCGAGGGTTTTCGCGAGGCGGTCGAGCGCCTCCTGCTGGATCTCCCAGAGCCGGGAGCGCAGGGCGTGGGCGTCGGTGATGACCCTCATGAAGTCCGCCCAGCCCGTGAAGAGGCCGACGTGCGGTGACACTCCTTCCACGTCCGAGCGCAGTTCGCGCAGCACGGCCGCGGCGGCGGACTCCCCCGCGCGGCGGCCGCGTACGTAACCGGAGAGCCGGTCGACGACGGCCTCGCCGCGGTCGAGGAAGAGGTCCTCCTTGGCCGGGAAGTAGTTGTAGACCGTGTTCACGGAGACGTCGGCGGCCTCGGCGACGTCCGCGACGGTCACCGTGACGAAGCCGTGCTCCAGGAACAGCCCCGTCGCGATGTCCGAGATCCGCTGCTTCGTCTGCCGCTTCTTGCGCTCCCTGAGTCCTTCAGCCATGTCCCCACCCTACGGCCACTGGCTTGGGCGACTGAAAACTTGGAGTCATTGCAAAATTTAAGAGACTCTGTTTTTGTGGTCGCCATGGCAATCATCAGCACGGCCGGCCTCACCCGGACGTTCCGGACCAAGCGCGGCACCGTCGAAGCCGTGCGCGGCATCGACCTCACCGTCGCCCCCGGCGAGATCCTCGGCTTCCTCGGACCGAACGGCGCGGGCAAGACGACGACGCTGCGCATGCTCACCACGCTCCTGGCGCCCACCGGCGGCGCCGCCACCGTCGCGGGCTGCGACCTGGCCCGCGACCCGGCCGCCGTCCGGCGCAGGATCGGGTACGTGGCCCAGTCCGGCGGCGTCGACCTGAACATCTCCGTACGCGAGGAACTGGTCACCCAGGGGCGGCTCTACCGCCTGACGAAAACGCAAGCCGCCGCCCGCTCCCAGGAGTTGGCCGCCGACCTGGACCTCACCGACCTGCTCGACCGCAAGTGCGCGACCCTCTCCGGCGGCCAACGACGGCGCCTCGACATCGCCATGGGGCTCATGCACCGGCCCGAGGTGCTCTTCCTCGACGAGCCGACCACCGGGCTCGACCCGGGCAGCAGGGCCGACCTGTGGGCGCTCGTGCGGCGGCTGCGCGACGACCACGGCACCACCGTCGTCCTGACCACGCACTACCTCGACGAGGCCGACGCGCTCTGCGACCGCCTCGTCGTCATCGACAGGGGCGTCGTGGTCGCCGAAGGCACACCGAGCGCGCTCAAGCTCCGGTACGGCGGCTCCATCGACGCCTCGCTCCAGGACACGTTCCTGGCCATCACCGGGCGCGACCTCACCCCCAAGGACACGGCGCCCGTCGCCGTCTGAACCCCAGGACCCCTCATGTCTGCGTTTCTCTCCGACACCGCGCTGATCTTCGGGCGGTACGCCCGCCAGACCCTGCGCTCCAAGTTCCAGATCCTCTTCGGCGTCCTGATGCCGCTGCTCTACCTGCTCTTCTTCGGTCCGCTCCTGACCGACCTGCCGCTCGGCTCGCGCGGTGACTCCTGGCAGGTGCTCGTGCCGGGGCTGCTGCTCCAACTCGGCCTGTTCGGCGCCTCGTACAGCGGATTCGCGATCATCATCGAGAAGCAGTTCGGCGTGGTGGAGCGGATGCGGGTGACGCCGGTCAGCCGGCTCGCGCTGCTGCTTGGGCGGGTGCTGCGCGATGCCGCGCTCTTCGTCTTCCAGGCGGTGCTCCTGGTCCTTGCCGCCGTGGTGATGGGGCTGCGGGCGCCGCTCGCCGGCATCCTCATCGGCTTCGCCTTCGTGGGCGTCCTGACGGTCGTCCTCGCGTCCCTCTCGTACGCGCTCGCGCTGCTCGTGTCCAAGCCGCACGAGTTCGGGCCCGTCATCAACGCGGTCAGCATGCCCTCGATGCTGCTCTCCGGCCTGATGCTGCCGATGGCGCTCGCGCCGGGCTGGCTCGACGTGCTCTCGCACTTCATGCCGTTCCGCTACCTCGTGGACGCGGTGCGGGCCGCCTACGTGGGCGATTACGCGAGCACGGCGATGCTGTACGGCGTCCTGATGGCCGCCGCGCTCGCGGCCGGGTCCGTGACGGTCGGCACACGTGTCTTCAGGAAGGCGGGCGCGTAACTAGGCTGACCTCATGGTCAATCTGACGCGCATTTACACCAGGACCGGCGACAAGGGCACGACGGCCCTCGGCGACATGAGCAGGACCACCAAGACCGATCCGCGGATCTCGGCGTACGCCGACACGAACGAGGCCAATGCCGCGATCGGCGCGGCGATCGCGCTCGGCCGGCTGGACGAAGAGGTCGCGAAGGTCCTGCTCCGGGTCCAGAACGACCTCTTCGACGTGGGCGCCGATTTGTCGACGCCGGTCGTTCAGGACCCCAAGTACCCGCCGCTGCGCGTCGAGCAGTCGTACATCGACAAGCTGGAGGCGGACTGCGACCGCTTCCTCGACGAGCTGGAGAAGCTCCGCAGCTTCATCCTGCCGGGCGGCACGCCGGGGGCCGCGCTGCTGCACCAGGCGTGCACGGTGGTGCGGCGGGCGGAGCGGTCGACGTGGGCTGCGTTCGAGAGCCACGGGGAGAGCATGAACCCCCTGACCGCCACGTACCTGAACCGGCTCTCCGACCTCCTGTTCATCCTGGCCCGTACGGCGAACAAGGAGGTCGGGGACGTGCTGTGGGTGCCGGGCGGCGAGCGTTAGGCGTTGCGCGCCGGTTGTTCGTCTGCGGACGCGTCGTGGCTTGTCGCGCCGTTCCCCGCGTCCCTATGGGGCGCCACCGGCGGTGATTTCTTCGGGAACAGTGTGTACGACCCCGCGATGATCACGTTGATGCCGATCAGCCACAGCATCTTCTGCTGCCACATCCGCAGGGAGCCGACGTCCCCGTCGCCCCCGACGTACCAGACCGCTCCCTGCAGCAGCGCCATGGCGATCAGTCCCGCCAGGATCCAGCGGGCGGCGATCTTCCACTCGTGGATGGCTCGGGGCATGCCGTACTTGGGGGTCGACGGCGGCGGGCCGCCCGCGAAACGGTGGGCGACGCGTACGTCCACCCACTTGATCGTGTAGTGGCCGAGCGCGATGGAGTAGCCGATGTAGACGGCGGCGAGGCCGTGCTTCCAGTCCGGCTCCGCGCCGTTCTTCAGGTCGATCGCGGTGACGACGAAGAGGACGACCTCCAGGATCGGCTCGCACAGCAGTACGGCGACACTGGCGCGCGGCATCTTCGCCGCGTAGCGCAGGGCCAGGCCGCCGGCCAGCAGCACCCAGAAGCCGACCTCGCAGATGATGATCAGTGTGACGATCACGGTTCGCTCCTCTCGGTCACCCTTCAAGGCTCCCGCCGGACCGGCCGCGGATCGTCGTCGGCAGTGACGAAGTAGGACTGCATCCTTCGATGTAGCGCGCGGTTCCTCCCTCAGGATCAGGCATGGCCCCGGCGCGCCGTGTTGGATGGAGGCATGGCCCTGTCCCTTCCGCGCCCGAAGCGCGTCGACGTACAGATCTCCGTGGGCTGCGTCCTCGCCGGGTTCGCGCTGTGGGGGCTCGGGCTGCACACGCAGACGGACCGGCCGCTCGGCGCAACCTGGGCGCTGATCCCGCTCGTCGTCCTCGGCGGGCTCGAACTGCTGCGCAGCAGCATGCCGCGGACCGCCCTGACCCTCGGGACGCTCGCGCTGGCCGCCGACCAGTTCACGTCGGGCAATCTAGCGTCGATCATGATGTTCACGGACATCGTGTACGCCGCCGTGGTCTACGGGACGCCCGCCTCCGCCCGCCGCATCCCGGTCACCACCGGGGCGATCACGGTGGCCGTGACGATCGGGTTCCTCGCCTGGACCCGTGAACCGGAGGCGATCCTGATCGGCGTCATCACCGGCCTCGTGTCCTTCGGCCCCGCCACCACCGGCGTTCTCGTGCGCAACCACCGCGAGGCCGCCGACGCCGCCAGGCTGCGTGCCGAACAGACCGCGCTGCTCGCCGAGATGGACCGCGTGCAGGCCATCACCGCCGAGCGCGCCCGGATGGCCCGCGAGCTGCACGACATGGTCGCCAACCACCTCTCGGCGATCGCCATCCACTCCACGGCGGCACTCTCGCTCGACGACCCGAAGACCACCCGCGACGCGCTCGCCGTCATCCGCGAGAACAGCGTCGAGGGTCTGGCCGAGATGCGCCGCCTCATCGGCATCCTCCGTGACTCCAGTGACGACAGGGAGCCGACGGCCGCCCCCACCCTCGACGGTCTGGGCGCCCTGATCGCGGGCGCCCGTACCAATGGTCTGGACGTCACGCTCGACGACGCCCGCGACCCGGAGGGCCCGCGCCTGCCCGCCCCCGTCGAGCTCGCGGCGTACCGCATCGTCCAGGAGTCCCTGACCAACGCCCTCAAGCACGCCTCGCCCGGCCTGGTCACGGTGGCTCTCGCCCAGCGCCCCCACGCCCTCGACATCCACGTGACCAGCCCTTACGGCTCCCCCGCCGGCCCCCGCGCCCCCGGCTCCGGGGCCGGTCTCGTCGGCATGCGGGAGCGCACCGAACTTCTCGGCGGCACCTTCGATTCGGGCCCCGAGAGCACCACGAGCGGCAAGGTCTGGGACGTCCGCGCCACCCTGCCCGTCGACCCCGCAGACCAAGGAGCTTCCGCATGATCCGAGTGCTCGTCGCCGAGGACCAGTCCGCCGTACGGGCCGGGCTCGTCCTGATCCTGCGCAGCGCGCCGGACATAGAGGTGGTCGGCGAGGCGTCGGACGGCGAGCAGGCGGTGCGGCTGGCCCGTGAACTCCGCCCCGATCTGGTGCTCATGGACATCCAGATGCCGCGCCTCGACGGGGTCTCCGCGACGCGTCAGGTCGTCTCCGAGGGGCTCTCCGACGTGCTCGTCCTGACCACGTTCGACCTGGACGAGTACGTCTTCGGGGCGCTGCGCGCGGGCGCGTCCGGCTTCCTCCTGAAGAACACCGAGGCCAAGGACCTCCTGGAGGCGGTCCGTACGGTCGGGCGAGGCGAAGGGCTGATCGCCCCGGCCGTCACCCGGCGGCTGATCGCCGAGTTCGCGGCCCCACGGAACGCCAGGCCCGCACGCCGGGAGAACGGACCCGATCCCGCCATCCTCGACACCCTCACGCGACGGGAGCGGGAGGTGCTCGCATGCCTCGGCGAAGGTCTCTCGAACGCGGAGATCGCGGGCCGCCTCGACATGGCGGAGGCGACGGTGAAGACCCACGTCAGCCGACTGCTCGGCAAGCTGGAACTGCGCAGCAGGGTCCAAGCGGCAGTGCTCGCACAGGAGTTGGGTGTATAGGCCCGGCTCCAGCGCACCTCACCGGCGCTATCCGGCCAATGGTTCAGACCTCTTGACCGCTGGTCCAGACCTTTCTATTCTCACCGGCACTGCGGTGAGCACTCCCCCACGTGTTCCACGTGCTCACGGGCGGCGCAGGGTTCCACCCCTCTGTCCCCCCGGATCTCACCCGAGGAGCACACAGTGCGCTTCAGACACAGAGCCGTGGCAGGCCTCACCACCCTGCTGCTCCCGCTCGCCACCCTGGTCGCGCTCGGCGGCCCCGCCGAAGCCGCGCCGGAAGCCGCCCCCGCGGCCACCGCCACGTACGCCAAGACCCAGGACTGGGGCAGCGGCTTCGAGGGCAAGTGGACCGTCAAGAACACCGGAACCACCTCCATCAGCTCCTGGAACGTCGAGTGGGACTTCCCCTCCGGCACGAAGGTGACCTCCGCCTGGGACGCCACCGTCACCAACTCCGGCAACCGCTGGACCGCCAAGAACGTCGGCTGGAACGGGACGCTCGCCCCCGGCGCCTCGGTCTCCTTCGGGTTCAACGGCTCAGGTCCGGGCTCCCCTTCCAACTGCACGCTCAACGGCGGCAGTTGTGACGGCGGCAGCGTCCCCGGCGACAAGCCGCCCTCGGCGCCCGGCGCCCCCACCGCCTCCGACATCACCAACACCTCGGTGAAGCTCGCCTGGAAGGCGGCCACCGACGACAAGGGCGTCAAGAACTACGACGTTCTTCGCGACGGCTCCAAGGTCGCGACGGTGACCGGGACTTCGTACGCCGACAGCGGCCTCACCGCGGGCACCGACTACTCGTACACGGTCCAGGCACGCGACACCGCGGACCAGACCGGCCCGGCCTCCGGCGCCGTCAAGGTGCACACGACAGGTGGCACCGACCCCGGGCCCGGCCCCGGTGACAAGGTCAAGCTCGGCTACTTCACCCAGTGGGGCGTCTACGGCCGCAACTACCACGTGAAGAACATCGACAGCTCGGCCTCCGCGTCCAAGATCACCCACATCAACTACGCCTTCGGCAACGTCCAGGGCGGCAAGTGCACCATCGGCGACGCCTACGCCGACTACGACAAGGCGTACACCGCCGACCAGTCCGTGGACGGCAAGGCCGACACCTGGGACCAGCCCCTGCGCGGCAACTTCAACCAGCTGCGCAAGCTCAAGGCCAAGCACCCCAACATCAAGGTCCTGTGGTCCTTCGGCGGCTGGACCTGGTCCGGCGGCTTCACCGACGCGATGAAGAACCCGGCCGCCTTCGCCAAGTCCTGCCACGACCTGGTGGAGGACCCGCGCTGGGCCGACGTCTTCGACGGCATCGACCTGGACTGGGAGTACCCCAACGCCTGCGGCCTGACCTGCGACACCAGCGGCCCGGCCTCGATGAAGAACATGATGCAGGCGTTCCGCACCGAGTTCGGCAAGAACGCCCTGGTCACCGCCGCGATCACCGCGGACGGCTCCAACGGCGGCAAGATCGACGCCGCGGACTACGGCGGCGCGTCACAGTACGCCGACTGGTACAACGTGATGACGTACGACTTCTTCGGCGCGTGGGCGGCCAAGGGCCCGACGGCCCCGCACTCCCCGCTCACCTCCTACCCGGGCATCCCGCAGGACGGCTTCAACTCCGCCGACGCGATCTCGAAGCTGAAGGCGAAGGGCGTCCCCGCCGCGAAGCTTCTGCTCGGCATCGGCTTCTACGGCCGCGGCTGGACCGGCGTCACACAGAAGGAGCCCGGCGGCACGGCCACGGGCGCGGCGCAGGGCACGTACGAAGCGGGCATCGAGGACTACAAGGTCCTCAAGAACTCCTGCCCCGCGAACGGCACGATCGCCGGTACGGCCTACGCCCACTGCGGCAACAACTGGTGGTCGTACGACACCCCGGCCACGGTCAAGAGCAAGATGGCCTGGTCGAAGCAGCAGGGCCTGGGAGGCGCCTTCTTCTGGGAGTTCAGCGGGGACACCACCAACGGCGAGTTGGTGAGCGCCATCAATGACGGCCTGAAGTAGCCCGTCCCGCATAGACGAAGCCGGGGAGAACAGGTACGCCCCCTGTTCTCCCCGGCTTCTTACGTCTTGCGTCTGCGGACCGTATGTGGCTGGTCGCGCCCACGCGGCGAAGCCGCAGATGTCACAGCCCCGCGCCCCTGGGGGGGGCGCCCCAGCTAAGCCACGTTGACCCGTTGCCCCGGAGGCGCCGCCTCCAGCCAGGCCAGGAAGCCCGTCAGTGCGTCCTCGCCCATCGCCAGCTCAAGGCGTACGCCGCGGTGCAGGCAGCCGAGGACGATCGCGTCGGAGAGCAGTGCGAGCTCCTCCTCGCCGTCCGGGGCGCGGCGGTCGACGACCTCGATGGCCGAGCGCTCAAGGGTCCGCCGGGGACGGGGAGCGTACGAGAAGACTCGATACCACTCGATCCGGTCGCCGTTGTAGCGGGCGACCCCGTACCCCCAGCCCTTGCCGGAGGTGTCGCCCTTCTCCGGGGCGTTCCAGCGCAGGCTGCAGTCGAAGGTGCCGCCGGAGCGCTGGATGAGCCGGCGCCGCAGCCCGAAGACGAAGAGTCCCACCAACACCAGCACGACCAACACGAGTCCGCACACGAGCAGAGTGAGGATCATCGGCACCGACCTCCTCGCCTCTTCGTAACGGACCAACAGAATTGCACCCGCATCGCCTCAGCCGCGACCCGGTCCGGATTACTCCGGACCTGGCCGCGGCTGAGTCACGTCAAACGCCGTCGCGCCCGTTTCAGCGCGACGACACCGCCCGCAGTCGGACGTCCGCGCGACGCTCGGCGGAGGCGTCGGCCTCCGACTTCGCGCGCTCGAGCGCCCGCTCCGCACGCTGGACATCGATCTCGTCCGACAGCTCGACGATCTCAGCAAGCAGTGACAGCTTGTTGTCCGCGAAGGAGACGAATCCTCCGTGGACAGCGGCGACGACGGTGTCGCCGCCACTCGTACGAATGGTCACCGGGCCCGACTCCAGCACACCGAGCAGCGGCTGGTGACCGGGCATGATGCCGATGTCGCCGGACGTGGTGCGCGCGACGACCAGGGTGGCCTCGCCGGACCAGACACTGCGGTCCGCGGCGACCAGCTCGACATGCAGCTCAGCAGCCAAGGGTGGCTCCTCGGGTCACCACCCGGCGGCTTCGCCGGGTGTTGGGTCAAATTCTAGTGGGCGTACCGGGAGGGGCGGGACTCGCCCACCCCTCCCGTGAGTCATGGACTCAGGAGACGCCGAGCTCCTTGGCCTTCGCCTTCAGGTCCTCGATGCCACCGCACATGAAGAACGCCTGCTCGGGGAAGTGGTCGTACTCGCCGTCGATGATCGCGTTGAACGCCGCGATCGACTCGTCGAGCGGCACGTCCGAACCGTCGAGACCGGTGAACTGCTTGGCGGCGTGCGTGTTCTGCGACAGGAAGCGCTCGACGCGGCGGGCACGCTGGACGACCAGCTTGTCCTCCTCGCTGAGCTCGTCGATGCCGAGAATCGCGATGATGTCCTGGAGGTCCTTGTACTTCTGCAGGATTCCCTTGACGCGCATGGCGGCGTCGTAGTGGTCCTGCGCGATGTAGCGCGGGTCCAGGATGCGGGACGTCGAGTCCAGCGGGTCCACCGCCGGGTAGATGCCCTTCTCCGAGATCGGACGCGACAGCACGGTCGTCGCGTCGAGGTGCGCGAAGGTCGTGGCCGGGGCCGGGTCGGTGAGGTCGTCCGCGGGGACGTAGATCGCCTGCATCGAGGTGATCGAGTGACCACGCGTCGAGGTGATGCGCTCCTGGAGGAGGCCCATCTCGTCGGCCAGGTTCGGCTGGTAGCCCACCGCGGAGGGCATACGGCCGAGCAGGGTCGAGACCTCGGAACCGGCCTGCGTGAAGCGGAAGATGTTGTCGATGAAGAACAGCACGTCCTGCTTCTGCACATCGCGGAAGTACTCCGCCATGGTCAGACCGGCGAGGGCGACGCGCAGACGCGTGCCCGGCGGCTCGTCCATCTGGCCGAAGACCAGGGCGGTCTTGTCCAGAACGCCCGACTCTTCCATCTCGTCGATGAGGTCGTTGCCCTCACGGGTGCGCTCGCCGACACCGGCGAACACGGAAACGCCCTCGTGCAGCTTGGCCACACGCATGATCATTTCCTGGATGAGGACGGTCTTGCCGACGCCCGCTCCACCGAACAGACCGATCTTTCCACCCTTGACGTACGGGGTGAGAAGGTCGACGACCTTCAGGCCGGTCTCGAACATCTCGGTCTTGGACTCGAGCTGGTCGAAGGCCGGGGCCTTGCGGTGGATCGGCCAGCGCTCGGTGACGTCGGCCTCGGCCTCGGGGTGGTTCAGGATCGCACCGAGGGTGTTGAACACCTTGCCCTTGGTGATGTCACCGACGGGGACGGTGATGCCCGCGCCCGTGTCGGTCACGGCGGCCTGGCGGACCAGACCGTCGGTGGGCTGCATCGAGATGGCGCGGATGATGCCGTCGCCGAGGTGCTGGGCAACCTCGAGCGTCAGCGTCTTCCTCTCGCCGTCCTTGGCCGGGTCGGCCACCTCGACGTGAAGGGCGTTGTAGATCTCCGGCATCGCGTCGACGGGGAACTCCACGTCGACGACCGGGCCGATCACCCGGGCGACGCGGCCCGTGGCAACGGCCGTATCAACAGTGGTCGTCATTACTTGTCACTCCCCGCGGAAGCGTCGGCCAGGGCACTGGAGCCACCGACGATCTCGCTGATTTCCTGGGTGATTTCGGCCTGGCGGGCCGCGTTGGCAGAACGGGTGAGCGCGTTGATCAGGTCACCCGCGTTGTCGGTCGCCGACTTCATCGCGCGGCGCGTGGCGGCGTGCTTGGAAGCAGCCGACTGGAGCAGCGCGTTGTAGATACGGCTCTCGACGTAGCGCGGCAGAAGGGCGTCGAGGACGTCCTCCGCCGACGGCTCGAAGTCGTACAGCGGACGGGCCTCGTCGCTCTGGCCCGCCTCTTCCGCGACCTTGTCGAGGCTCAGCGGGAGCAGCCGGGAACCGGTCGCTTCCTGCGTCATCATCGAGATGAACTCGGTGTAGACGATGTGGAGTTCATCCACGCCGCCCTCGGCCGTGTCCGTCTCGATGGCCTCGATCAGGGGTGCGGCGATCTCCTTGGCATCCGCGTAGGAAGGGGCATCGGTGAAGCCCGTCCACTGCCCGGAGATCTTCCGCTCACGGAAGTTGTAGTGCGCGATGCCACGGCGGCCGACGATGTACGTGTCGACCTCCTTGCCCTCGTCCTGCAACTTCTTGGTGAGCTTCTCCGCACCCTTGATGGCGTTGGAGTTGAAGGCGCCGGCCAGACCGCGGTCGCTCGAGAGGAGCAGGACAGCGGCCCGGGTCGGAGCCTCGGCCTCGGTGGTCAGCGGGTGCTTGTCGTTCGCACCCGTGGCCACCGCGGTGACCGCGCGGGTCAGCTCGGTCGCGTACG
Organism: Streptomyces sp. NPDC051218; assembly: GCF_044455475.1. Classification (NCBI taxonomy): domain Bacteria; kingdom Bacillati; phylum Actinomycetota; class Actinomycetes; order Kitasatosporales; family Streptomycetaceae; genus Streptomyces; species Streptomyces sp. NPDC051218. The sequence goes on from NZ_JBITEU010000010.1 coordinate 98,530, forward strand.
GAGTGGAGGCGGTCACCTTGCGCTGTGCCTTGACGACACGCGAGGCGGCGATCATCTCCATCGCCTTGGTGATCTTCTTGGTCGCGGTGACGGATTTGATGCGACGCTTGTAGACCCGGAGCTGGGCTCCCATGAGTCAGGTCCCTTCCGTCGTCACTTGGACGCGTCGACGGCAGCCGGAGCGTCCTCGCCGAGCAGCTTGCCGTCCGAGGTCTCGAACTGCTTCTTGAACTCGGCGACGGCGTCGGCGATGGCCGTGATCGTGTCGTCGGACATCTTGCCGCCCTCCTTGATGGAGGTCATCAGGCCCTGCTCCTTGCGGTGCAGGTACTCGAGCAGCTCACGCTCGAAGCGCCGGATGTCGACGACCGGGACCTCGTCCATGCGGCCCGTGGTGCCGGCCCAGATGGAGATGACCTGGTCCTCGGTGGCCATCGGCTGGTACTGAGCCTGCTTGAGCAGCTCGACCATGCGCTGACCGCGCTCGAGGGAGGCCTTCGACGCGGCGTCCAGGTCGGAACCGAAGGCGGCGAACGCCTCCAGCTCGCGGTACTGGGCGAGGTCCACGCGAAGACGGCCGGACACCTGGCGGATCGCCTTGTGCTGGGCGGAGCCACCGACACGGGAGACCGAGATACCGACGTTCAGGGCCGGACGCTGACCGGCGTTGAACAGGTCGGACTCCAGGAAGCACTGACCGTCGGTGATGGAGATGACGTTGGTCGGAATGAACGCCGACACGTCGTTCGCCTTGGTCTCGACGATCGGCAGACCCGTCATCGAGCCCTTGCCCATCTCGTCCGAGAGCTTCGCGCAGCGCTCGAGCAGACGCGAGTGCAGGTAGAAGACGTCACCCGGGTAGGCCTCGCGCCCCGGCGGGCGGCGGAGCAGCAGGGACACGGCGCGGTAGGCGTCGGCCTGCTTCGAGAGGTCGTCGAAGATGATGAGGACGTGCTTGCCCTCGTACATCCACTGCTGGCCGATGGCCGAACCGGTGTAGGGCGCCAGGTACTTGAAGCCCGCCGGGTCGGACGCCGGGGCGGCGACGATGGTCGTGTACTCCAGCGCGCCGGCCTCTTCGAGGGCACCGCGCACGGAGGCGATGGTGGAGCCCTTCTGACCAACGGCGACGTAGATGCAGCGCACCTGCTTGTTCACGTCGCCCGAGCGCCAGTTGTCACGCTGGTTGATGATCGTGTCGACGGCCAGGGCGGTCTTGCCCGTCTGGCGGTCACCGATGATCAGCTGACGCTGGCCACGGCCGATCGGGGTCATCGCGTCGACGGCCTTGTAGCCGGTCTCCATCGGCTCGTGGACCGACTTGCGGTCCATGACCGTGGGGGCCTGCAGCTCGAGGGCGCGGCGGCCGGACGTCTCGATCTCGCCGAGGCCGTCGATCGGGGCGCCGAGCGGGTCGACGACACGGCCGAGGTAGCCCTCGCCCACCGCGACGGACAGGACCTCGCCGGTACGGGTGACCGGCTGGCCCTCTTCGATGCCGCTGAACTCGCCGAGTACGACGGCGCCGATCTCGCGCTCCTCAAGGTTGAGGGCGAGACCGAGGGTGCCGTCCTCGAACTTCAGCAGCTCGTTGGCCATGGCCGAGGGGAGGCCCTCGACCTTCGCGATGCCGTCACCGGCAACGCTGACCGAACCGACCTCCTCGCGCGAGGCCGCGTCCGGCTTGTACGCCTGGACAAAGTTCTCCAGTGCGTCCCGGATCTCCTCCGGCCGGATCGTGAGCTCCGCCATCTGGGTTCCCTGCTCTCCTTGTTGGGCCCGAAGTTTCACTTTGGGGGTCTGGGGACTCCCCCCAAGTAAGAGGTGAATCCTCTGCACGGCCCAACTAGGGCCGTAATTACAACGTTTGCGTTACTGCTAGCGCGCCATGCGGCGGTGCGCGTCCTCGAGACGGTCCGCGATGCTGCCGTTGATGATCTCGTCGCCGACCTGCACCGTGATCCCGCCGAGGACCGTGGGGTCCACGTCGAGGTTCAGGTGCATCTGGCGGCCGTAGACCTTCGCGAGGGCGGCACCGAGACGCTGCTTCTGCTGGTCCGAGAGCGGAACAGCCGAAGTGACCACGGCGACCATGCGGTCCCTGCGGTCCGCGGCCAGCTTGGAGAGGGACTCGAGTCCACCTTCCAGGCTACGTCCACGGGGCGCGGTCACAAGGCGCTCGACGAGCCGCTCCGTGACCTCGTTGGCCCGGCCACCGAGCAGGCTGCGCAGCAGCTCACTCTTGGCCGCACCGGAGGCGGCGCGGTCGGTCAGCGCGGACCGGAGCCCGGTGTTCGAGGAGACGATCCGGCCGAACCGGAACAGCTCGTCCTCGACGTCGTCCAGCGCGCCGGCCTTCTGCGCACCGGTCAGATCGGCGAGGTTGGTGAGCTCCTCGATGGCGTCCACCAGGTCACGCGACTGCGACCAGCGCGAGCGGACCAGGCCGGCCACCAGGTCGGCACTCTCGCCGCTCACCTGCCCGCCGAGCAGCCGCCCGGCGAGCTCGGCCTTGGCCTCACCGGACTGCGACGGGTCGGTCAGGACCCGGCGCAGCGAGACCTCGCGGTTGAACAGCGCGGTGACCGAGGCGAGCTCGTCAGCGAGCCGCCGCACGTCCACCGAGGTGTTGTCGATCAGCGCGTCGAGACGCTCGCGCGCGGCCGCGAGGGCCTCGCGGCTGGCTCCGTGCGCTGTCATCGAGTCGCCTCGGCCTTCTCCTCGAGCTCGTCGAGGAAGCGGTCGATGGTGCGGCTCTGCCGAGCGGAGTCCTCGAGGGACTCACCGACGAGCTTGCCCGCCAGGTCGGTGGCCAGCTGGCCCACGTCCTGACGCAACGACTGCGCGGCGGCCTTGCGGTCGGCGGCGAGCTGCGCGTGACCGGCGGCCACGATCTCCTCGCGCTGACGCTGGCCTTCGGCACGCATCTCAGCGATGAGCGTGGCGCCCTGCTCCTGCGCCTCCTGGCGCAGACGCGCGGCCTCGTGCCGTGCCTCGGCGAGCTGAGCCTTGTACTGCTCGAGCACGCTCTGGGCCTCGGTCTGAGCGGCCTCGGCCTTCTCGATACCGCCTTCGATCGCCTCGCGGCGCTCATCCAGAACCTTGTTGATGTTCGGGAGGAGCTTCTTCCAGAAGAAGAAGAAGACGATGGCGAAGGCGATGGCGCCGACGAGCAGCTCGGGGCCCGGGGGGATGAGCGGGTTCTGCTCTTCCTCGGCCGCCAGCTGTACCAGGTTGGCGATCACATCATTGCCTTTCGTCGAACGGGGCTAATCGTCTTTGGCGATCAGGAGCCGTAGACGAACGGCATGACGATGCCGATGAGGGCGAGCGCCTCACAGAAGGCGAAACCAAGGATCTGGTTGGCACGGATCAGGCCAGCGGCTTCAGGCTGACGGGCAAGGGCCTCGGTGCCCTTACCGAAGACGATGCCAACACCGATGCCGGGACCGATCGCGGCGAGACCGTAGCCGATGGAGCCGAGGGCCTTGATGTCACCCTGGAGGGCGGCGAGCTCGAGAGTCGCGGACATGCCGTTACTTCCTTCTCTTTCATGGACCGGTGGGGGTTGGCCACCAGGCGCTTAGGGGGTTGCTGACAGGGGCTCAGTGGTGCTCGGCGAGAGCGCCCTGAATGTACGAGCAGGCCAGGAGCACGAAGACGTACGCCTGAACAGCCTGCACGAAGAGTTCGAAGAGGATCATGGCCATCGTCATCACGAAGGAGACACCGGCGGCCGGGATCAGCCAGCTGTTCAGCAGGTACCAGGAGGCGACGGTGAACATCACCAGCATCAGGTGACCGGCGAACATGTTGGCGAAGAGTCGCACAGCGTGCGTGAACGGGCGCACGAGCAGGTTCGAGAAGAACTCGATGAACGACACGAGCCACTTGATCGGGCCGAGCGAGTTGTCGTAACCCGTGATGTTCTTCCAGCCACCGACGAAGCCGTGCTTCTTGAAGGTGAGCGGCACCCAGATCAGGTACACGATGAGCGCGAGGACCACCGGGTACGCGAAGATCGACGCGACCGGGAACTGGGTCAGCGGGATCACCGACCAGATGTTCATGATCCAGATGAAGAAGAACAGCGAGACCATGAGCGGGACGTACTTCTCGCCGTCCTTCTTGCCCATCGTCTCGTAGACGATGCCGCGGCGAACGAAGTCGTAGCCGGCCTCGCCCATCATCTGCAGCTTGCCCGGAACGACCTTGGCCTTGCCGAACGCCGCGTAGAAGAAGGTGATGACGACCAGCGTCGTGATCAAGGCAAGCAGCATCACCTTGTTGAACTCGAACCCACCGACGGTGGCGATCGGCTTGAAGAGGAACGAGTGCAGGCCCGGAGCCGGGAAGCCGCACCCGTTGTCGGACATGATCCGACAGCTCCAATCGAAGGCGAGCTCAGTTTGGTCAGCACTCACCGCGGGCTCCTTCGGCGTGACGCATAGGTACGGCAACCTCGTTGTCGTGTCGGCGCGGCGCGCAGCCGCGATTCGGCACCAGACTGGTGTTTCGGATGTGGGCGCGGCGGTCAGGCATCGAGCCTCGCGATCGTGCAGGCGTCAGCTCAGATGCCCGCGCCGGCAGTGCCGCAGTTGGCACCGGACGATAGCAGCATCTCGAACGCGCATTTATCCCGGCCCTACCCTTCACGCCGAGGACCCCGACTTCTCCGGCTTGTCCTTCTGCTCGGAGTCGGGTTCCACGTAAAGGATCTTGGCCTTCATGTGCGCACGAGCCTGTGCGGCCATCCACGCGACCGTCGCCACCACGAGCGCGACAGCGAAGGCCTTGGGGTTGAAGAGCGTGGTGTCCTTGAACAGGGCCATGAAGATCAGGAGCAGCAGAAGTTGGGCGACGTAGAGCATCATGCCCATCGCCTGGAACAACTGCGGAAGCGATTTCGCCGTCCGCTGCAAGACGAACATTCCGAGCCCCATGAACGCAATGACCACCACGGTGCCGACGACGGCCCCGAGCGCCCCCTTGCCACCCGCGACCACACCACTCACCACGGCGACGATCACGCCAACGGCAGCTGTGGGTACGGCGGACTGAAGGAGAGTTCGGGTGTCTTGAGACGGCATGGCGGCGCTCCGCTTACTGATGGGGGCAGGGTGTCGTCATGGACGAGCGTAGTCCGGGGTCGAGAGTGTCCCTCGGGCCAATGGACCGTCGCACTACGGTCCTTCGGCTCTATCCCCTGGTTTCGTGAACGGTATCACAAACTATTTGATGAGGTCTTTACCTGCTAAGTGTGCTCGCCGTCACACATGAGAGTTAATCCGCGCGTATGTGCATGCAGCGCGGCAACTTGTCTGGTATTGGGCGAGTTTGACCGGCGCCGTCAGCTCGACGACTCGGCCTTGTGCCGATCCTCGATGCGCGAGCGGGTGCCAACGGCCGTCGCCCCGTTGACGTCCGCCTCGACCGGAGGGCGGTCGCCCGCCGCCACATCCGCCTCGTCCGTCGCACCGGCCACGGAGGCGTCCGCCGCGGCCCGCCGGCGCCGCCGGTAACGCGGCGGCACGAAGGACTCGGCCCAGCCCGGGATGTGCGGACTGAACCGCGGCAGCATGAGCAGGACGAGGCCCACCGCGCTCAGGGCGACGATCAACAGCAGGATCCACATGCTGGCCGAGTGGACCGAGTAGGCCACCGTGCCGAATCCGATCAGCGCCGACCAGAAGTACATGATCAGCACCGCGCGGCTGTGGGAGTGGCCGATCTCCAGGAGGCGGTGGTGGAGGTGGCCGCGGTCGGCGGCGAACGGCGACTTGCCGTTCCACGTACGCCTCACGATCGCGAGGACCAGGTCGGCGAACGGGATCGCGATGATCGTCAGCGGCATCAGGAGCGGGATGAAGACCGGGAGCATCGCGTGCGTGGCATCGCGGGTGCCGCCGAAGTTCAGGCTCAGGGCGTCGCCGTCGATCTGCCCCGTGGCGGAGATCGCACCCGCCGCGAGGACCAGGCCGATCAGCATCGAGCCCGAGTCCCCCATGAAGATCCGGGCCGGGTGGAGATTGTGCGGCAGGAAGCCCAGGCACATGCCCATCAGGATCGCGGCGAAGAGCGTGGCGGGGGCCGCGGCCTCGATGCCGTAGCCGTACCAGATGCGGTAGGCGTAGAGGAAGAACGCCGTTGCCGCGATGCACACCATGCCCGCGGCGAGACCGTCGAGGCCGTCGACGAAGTTCACGGCGTTGATCGTGATGACGACGAGCGCGACCGTCAGGAGCGTGCCCTGGCCCTGGTCCAGGAGGACCATGCCGTAACCGGGCACCGGGATCCACAGGATCGTCAGGCCCTGGAGGACCATGACGCCCGCCGCGATCATCTGGCCGCCCAGCTTGATCAGGGCGTCGATCTCGAACTTGTCGTCCAGGACGCCGATCAGCCAGATCAGCGCGGCGCCGGAGAGCAGCGCGCGCGGTTCGTTGGACCGCTCGAAGACGTCGTTCAGGTTCGGCAGGTGGTCGGCGACGAGGAGTCCGGCGCACAACCCGAAGAACATCGCGATACCGCCGAGCCGGGGCGTTGGCTCCCGGTGCACGTCGCGGGCGCGGATCTCCGGCATGGCGCCGGCCACGATCGCGAACTTCCGCACTGGGCCGGTCAGCAGGTACGTGACCGCGGCCGTGATGCAGAGCGTCAGCAGGTATTCACGCACGGGCTTCCCCACAGGTATCGCTGGCCATCTCAGCCCCACACCCTAGCTCTGCGTGCATACGGTGAGGGACTTCCGGGTAGCGACGATGGTTGCACGAGTACGCGCCATCGCTTGACGCGTCTACCCCGACCTAGGCCGTATACGGCGGAAATCTGCCCACCAGTTCACGCACTTCCTCTCGTACTTTCGAGTCGTTCGTCTCCCCGGATTCGTCACGCACCGCATCGGCGAAGAGCGCCGCGATCCGCACCATCTCCGCGTCCCCCATGCCCTGAGTGCTGACGGCGGCGGTGCCGAGCCGCAGGCCGCGGCCCTCGGCGTAGGGCAGGGCGCAGGTGTCCAGGACCAGGCCGCAGGCGGCGAGCCTCCCGCGGGCCGTGTGCGCGTCGACGCCCAGGGGGGTGGGGTCGGCCAGGATCAGGTGGGTGTCCGTGCCGCCGGTGATGACCGTGCAGCCCGCTGTGGCGAGCGCCTGGGCGAGGGTGCGCGCGTTCGCGACGACCTGATGGGCGTACGCGGTGAAGGCCGGGGTCTCCGCCTCGCCGAACGCGACCGCCTTGGCCGCGATGGTGTGCATCTGCGCGCCGCCCTGGGTGAAGGGGAACACGGCCCGGTCGATACGGGACGCGAGCTCGGTCCCGCACAGGATCAGGCCGCCGCGCGGGCCGCGGAGCACCTTGTGGGTCGTGGCGCAGACGACATCGGCGTACGGCACGGGGCTCGGGGCGGCTCCCCCGGCGATCAGACCGATCGGGTGGGCCGCGTCGGCGATGAGGTACGCGCCGACGTCGTCGGCGATGTCACGGAAGGCGGCGTAGTCGATGTGCCGGGGGTAGGCGATCGAGCCGCAGACGATGGCCTTCGGCCGGTGCGAGCGGGCCAGGGCGCGGACCTGGTCGTAGTCGATGAGGCCGCTGTCCGGGTCGACGCCGTAGCCCACGAAGTCGAACCAGCGCCCCGAGAAGTTCGACGGTGAGCCGTGCGTCAGGTGGCCGCCGTACGGCAGGCCCATGGCCAGGACGGTGTCCCCGGGGCGCAGCAGTGCGGCGTACGCGGCGAGGACGGCGGAGGAGCCGGAGTGCGGCTGCACATTGGCGTGCTCGGCGCCGAACAGCGCCTTGGCGCGGTCGATGGCGATGCGCTCGGCGACGTCGACCAGCTCGCAGCCGCCGTGGTGGCGGGCACCGGGGTAGCCCTCGGCGTACTTGTTGGAGAGCGGGGAGCCGAGGGCCGCGAGCACCGCCGGTGAGGTGAAGTTCTCCGCGGCGATGAGCTGGAGACCGGACGCCTGCCGGTCCTGCTCGGCCAGGAGGATCTCCGCCATCTGGGGGTCCGCGCGGCGGAGCGCGTCGAAGTCAGCTGGCGCCGTCGGGGCGGCGGTGGGTGCGGTGCTGACCGGCATCTTGGGCTCCGGGCCTCGCGAGGTGTGCGGGTCCCTCCAATGTAGGCCCGCCACACGGTGCCCGCGCGGCGTCGGCCCGATCTTTCGAAGAGAAAGGTTTAAGCCTTGGCCCGCACGCCCGTCAGTGCCGTCACGACCGGGTCGAGCGCCTCGTTGATCTCGTCGCCCACCGAGCGGAAGAAGGGCAGCGGCGCCCCATAGGGGTCGTACACCTCGTCCGCCTCGGCCGTGGGGGCGAGGAGCCATCCCCGCAGCGCCGCCGCGGCCCGCACGAGGGCCCTGGCCCGCTCGACCACTCCCCCGTCGGGGTCGGGCAGGGTCGCCGGGTCTATGGCCCGCACGAGCCGCGTGAACTCCTTGAGCGTAAACGTGCGAAGGCCCGCCGAGTGGCCCATCGAGATGACCTGCGCCCGGTGGTCCCGGGTCGCCGTCAGGACGAGGTCGGCGCGGATGACGTGCTCGTCGAGGAGCTCGCGCCCCTTGAAGCCGGACGCATCGGCGCCGAAGTCCGCGAGCACCGCCTCGGCGTTGGTCTCCATGGGGGCGCCCTCGTGCCCCCAGGTGCCCGCGCTCTCCACGATCAGGCCGCCGGTGAAGGGGTCGCCGAGGCGGTCGGCCAGGGCATGCCTGGTCAGCCGCTCGGTGATCGGCGAGCGGCACACATTGCCGGTGCTGACGTGGAGGATGCGGAACGAATCGGGATAAGCCGCTATGCCACGCCCCGTCTCAGGGGCTGTCAATTCGCCACCTCGAGGTCGGGTACCACCTTGCGGAGCTCCTCGGCGTCGAGGGCGCCCGCGCGCAGCAGTACCGGCACCTTTCCGGTGACGTCGACGATCGACGACGGGACGATGCCGGGCGTCGGGCCGCCGTCCAGGTACACGGAGACGGAGTCGCCGAGCATCTCCTGCGCGGCGTCACAGTCCTCCGGTGCGGGGTGCCCGGTGAGGTTCGCCGAGGAGACGGCCATGGGGCCGACCTCGGTGAGCAGTTCGATGGCGACGGGGTGCAGCGGCATCCGGATCGCCACGGTCCCGCGGGTGTCCCCGAGGTCCCACTGGAGCGACGGCTGCTGCTTGGCGACCAGCGTCAGGGCGCCGGGCCAGAAGGCGTCGACGAGCTCCCAGGCCGACTCGGAGAAGTCGGTGACCAGGCCGTGCAGGGTGTTCGGGGAGCCGATGAGGACCGGCGTCGGCATGTTGCGGCCACGGCCCTTGGCGTCGAGCAGGTCGGCGCAGGCCTCCGGCGTGAAGGCGTCGGCACCGATCCCGTAGACGGTGTCGGTGGGCAGCACGACCAGCTCGCCACGGCGGACGGCCGACGCGGCCTCGCGCAGACCGGTCGTCCGGTCGGTCGCGTCATTGGTGTCGTATCGCCGTGCCATCTAGCGGGCCTCCTCGTACACGTACTGCTGGCTTGAAGTGGTGGTGCTCACGGCATCGCCTTGCGTGCGGTCGCGAACCTCGGCCTGTTGTTGAGGTCGGGGTGGTCGGCCGCGTCGGCCCAGCCCCGCTCCTCGGTGAAGATCCACGGCACCTGGCCGCCCTGCGTGTCCGCGTGCTCGATGACAACGACGCCACCGGGCCGCAGGAGGCGGTGTGCGGTGCGCTCGATGCCGCGGATCAGGTCGAGGCCGTCCTCGCCGGAGAACAGGGACAGCTCGGGGTCGTAGTCGCGGGCTTCCGGAGCGACGTACTCCCACTCGGTGAGCGGGATGTACGGCGGGTTCGAGATGAGGAGGTCGACCTGGCCTTCGAGCTCCGGAAGGGCGTCACGCGCGTCGCCCTGGGAGAGCTTGACCCTGGACCCCTCGACGTTCTTCCGCGTCCACTTCAGGGCGTCCTCGGAGAGCTCCACGGCGTGCACACGCGAGCGCGGGACCTCCTGCGCCATGGCCAGGGCGATGGCCCCTGAACCCGTGCAGAGGTCGACGATGAGCGGCTCGACGACGTCCATCGCGCGCACGGCGTCTATGGCCCAGCCGACGACCGACTCGGTCTCCGGCCGCGGCACGAAGACACCGGGGCCCACCTGGAGTTCGAGATAGCGGAAGAACGCGCGCCCGGTGATGTGCTGGAGCGGCTCGCGTGCCTCGCGGCGCGCGATCGTCTCCCAGTAGCGGGCGTCGAAGTCCGAGTCCTTGACGGAGTGCAGCTCGCCCCGCTTCACGCCGTGCACGAAGGCGGCAAGCTCCTCCGCGTCGTTGCGCGGCGAGGGCACGCCGGCGTCGGCCAGCCGCTGGGTGGCCTGAGCCACTTCCGCGAGCAGCAGGTTCACGCTGGTCCTCCGGGGGGCAGTGCGGTTGTCGGGTGCTTACGCGGCCGCGAGCTTGGCTGCGGAGTCCGCGTCGACGCAGGCCTGGATGACCGCGTCGAGGTCTCCGTCGAGCACCTGGTCCAAGTTGTACGCCTTGAAGCCGACACGGTGGTCCGAGATCCGGTTTTCCGGGAAGTTGTACGTCCGGATCTTCTCGGAGCGGTCGACGGTGCGGACCTGGCTGCGACGGGCGTCCGCGGCCTTGCTCTCCGCTTCCTCCTGAGCCGCGGCGAGGAGCCTGGAGCGCAGGATACGCATCGCCTGCTCCTTGTTCTGCAGCTGGCTCTTCTCGTTCTGGCAGGAGGCCACGACGCCGGTGGGCAGGTGCGTGATGCGCACCGCGGAGTCGGTGGTGTTGACCGACTGGCCGCCGGGGCCCGACGAGCGGTAGACGTCGATGCGCAGGTCGTTCGCGTGGATCTCGACGTCGACCTCCTCGGCCTCCGGCGTCACCAGGACGCCGGCCGCGGAGGTGTGGATACGGCCCTGGGACTCGGTGGAGGGCACGCGCTGCACGCGGTGCACGCCGCCCTCGTACTTCAGGCGGGCCCAGACGCCCTGGCCGGGCTCGGTGGCGCCGTTGCCGCCCTTGGTCTTCACGGCGACCTGGACGTCCTTGTAGCCGCCGAGCTCGGACTCGGTGGCGTCGATGATCTCGGTCTTCCAGCCCACGCGCTCCGCGTACCGCAGGTACATGCGCAGGAGGTCGCCGGCGAAGAGCGCCGACTCGTCGCCGCCCGCGCCCGCCTTGACCTCGAGGATGACGTCCTTGTCGTCGGACGGGTCGCGGGGCACCAGGAGAAGCCGCAGCTTCTCGGTGATCTCCTCGCGCTGCTTGTCCAGCTCCTTGACCTCAGCGGCGAACTCCGGGTCCTCCGCGGCCAGTTCACGGGCCGTCGCGATGTCGTCGCCGGTCTGCTTCCAGGCGCGGTACGTCGAGACGATCGGGGTCAGCTCGGCGTAGCGCTTGTTGAGCTTGCGCGCGTTGGCCTGGTCGGCGTGGACCGAGGGGTCCGCGAGCTTCGTCTCCAGATCGGCGTGCTCGCCGATCAGTTCCTCGACCGCCTCGAACATCGGGGTCTCCTGAGTTTTCTACGCGAAGGTACTGCGCAAGGGTTCTACGCGAAGGTGGCTGCTGCGATCAGACGGCAAAGCGCCGGTCCCAACCGCCCCCTCCCGGGGGCGGCCGAAGACCGGCGCAGTGGCTCGCTACTTGTTGGCTGCAGCCTTGCCGAAGCGGGCCTCGAAGCGGGCCACGCGGCCACCGGTGTCGAGGATCTTCTGCTTGCCCGTGTAGAACGGGTGGCACTCGGAGCAGACCTCGGCACGGACGCGGCCGCTGGAGATCGTGCTGCGGGTGGTGAACTCCGCGCCGCAGGTGCAGCTGACCTGGGTCTCGAAGTACTCGGGGTGGATGTCGCGCTTCAAGGTGTCTCCTAGTTTCGGGAGGGCGCCGGGTCGTACGCGCGGATTGCTCGTACGTGAACCGGGGCCGACGTACCAGTCTGCCAGGACGGGTCGCATCTGCCCAAACCGGGGTGGGTGCTGTTCTATTCCCGGCGGGCCCGCGAACCGTGCTAGTCGCTGGTCACGACGTCGCGCGCGTCGCCCTTGTCACCCGCGGACTTCTCGGTGGCGGACTTGGGGATGGGCTTGTCGGCCTTGAGCGCGTCCCAGACCTGCTGGTCGGCCTTCTCCAGGGGCAGGACGCGGTTGGGGTCCGCCGGGTCGTACTGGATGGGCATCGTGACCATCTTCATGTCGCCCGCGCCGATGCCCTTGAGGCCGCTCGCGAAGCCCGCGAGGCTCTTGACGTCGTTCAGGTCGGAGTCGGTGGTGACGGCGCTCGTCGCGTCGTTCGCGAGGTCGTAGAGCTTCTTCGGGTTGCTGAAGACGCCGACGTCCTTGACCTGGTTGATCAGGGCCTTGATGAAGGCCTGCTGGAGCTGGATGCGGCCGAGGTCGCTGCCGTCGCCGACGCCGTGCCGGGTGCGGACGAGGCCGAGGGCCTGCTCGCCGGTGAGCTGGTGCGTGCCGGCCTTGAGGTTGAGGTGGCTGTCCTTGTCGTTGATCGCCTTCTTGGTGGTGATCTCGACGCCGCCGAGGGTGTTGATGAGCTTCTTGAAGCCGGAGAAGTCCACTTCGACGTAGTGGTCCATCCGGATGCCGGACATCTTCTCCACGGTCTTGACGGCGCAGGCGGGGCCGCCGACCTCGTACGCCGTGTTGAACATCTGCCGCTGTCCGCCCGGATCGGTCTTGCCGTCGTCCGTCTTGCACTCGGGGCGGGATATGAGGGTGTCGCGGGGTATGGAGACGACGCTGGCCGTCTTGTGGCCCTTGTTCACGTGCACGATCATCGCCGTGTCCGAGCGGGCGGCGCCCTCGTCCTTGCCGTACTTGGCGTTGTCTCCGGAGCGGGAGTCCGAGCCGAGGACGAGGATGTCCTGCGAGCCGTTGTCGACGTTCTCGGGGCGGTCCGTGCCGAGCGCGGCGTTGATGTCGACGCCCTTGATGTTGCCGTTGAGCTTGAAGTACACGAAGCCGAGGCCCGCACCGCCGAGTACGACCACCGATGCCGCGGTCCACGCGGTGACGACGAGGACCTTGCTGCGCTTCTCGCGCGGCTTACGACGCCGACCGCCACCACCTCGGGAGCGTTTCGGTGCCGCCGTATCCGCCGCGGGTGCGCTCTCGTCGGTCATGGGCTCCTCAGTCCTCGTCCGGGTCGGGTCCCCCTGCTTTCAGGGTCAGGCGCGGTTTGTCGTCACTTGTCAGACGTGGAAACCGAAAGAAGGGTTGCACAGCGCTTTGTGAGCGCCCCGGCGCACGCTCGTGACGCATCGTGCACTCCTTCCCCGTTCTTCCGGCTTCTCACCTGCGGTTTCTCCGGCCCCGGGGCTACTGCCCGTGACCGTAAGAATCTCTTAGGGGTGTGGCCAAGGTCATTCAGCGCCCCTTGCGCGCCCCCTGGGCGCAAAAGGGCCGCCCCCGTCGGATGACGGGGGCGGCCCTTTGTGTACGTACGGCCCGTGAGGACTAGTCGTTGCCGTTGCCCGGCGTCGGCGTCGTCTTCGCGATCTGCATGAGGAACTCGGCGTTCGACTTCGTCTGCTTCATCTTGTCGAGGAGCAGCTCGATGGCCTGCTGCGAGTCGAGGGCGTGCAGCACCCGGCGCAGCTTCCAGACGATGGCGAGCTCTTCGCTGTTGAGCAGGATCTCTTCCTTGCGGGTGGAGGACGCGTCCACGTCCACCGCCGGGAAGATGCGCTTGTCGGAGAGCTTCCGGTCGAGCTTGAGCTCCATGTTGCCGGTGCCCTTGAACTCCTCGAAGATCACCTCGTCCATGCGCGAACCGGTGTCGACGAGCGCGGTGGCGAGGATGGTCAGCGAGCCGCCGTCCTCGATGTTGCGCGCCGCACCGAAGAAGCGCTTCGGCGGGTAGAGCGCGGTCGAGTCGACACCACCGGACAGGATGCGGCCGGAGGCCGGGGCCGCCAGGTTGTACGCACGGCCCAGGCGGGTGATCGAGTCGAGCAGCACGACCACGTCGTGACCCAGCTCCACGAGGCGCTTGGCGCGCTCGATGGCCAGCTCGGCGACCGTGGTGTGGTCCTCGGCGGGACGGTCGAAGGTCGAGGAGATGACCTCGCCCTTCACCGACCGCTGCATGTCGGTGACCTCTTCCGGACGCTCGTCGACCAGGACGACCATCAGGTGGCACTCGGGGCTGTTCGTGGTGATCGCGTTCGCGACCGCCTGCATGATCATGGTCTTGCCGGTCTTCGGCGGGGCCACGATCAGGCCGCGCTGGCCCTTACCGATCGGCGACACGAGGTCGATGATGCGGGTGGTGAGCACACCCGGGTCGGTCTCCAGACGGAGCCGGTCCTGCGGGTAAAGGGGCGTCAGCTTGTTGAACTCCGGTCGCCCGCGCCCGGATTCGGCCGCCATGCCGTTCGCCGAGTCGAGGCGCACGAGCGCGTTGAACTTCTCGCGGCGCTCGCCGTCCTTGGGCTGACGGACGGCGCCGGTGACGTGGTCACCCTTGCGCAGACCGTTCTTGCGGACCTGGGCGAGTGACACGTACACGTCGTTCGGACCCGGGAGGTAACCCGAGGTGCGGATGAACGCGTAGTTGTCGAGGATGTCCAGGATGCCCGCGACGGGGATCAGTACGTCGTCGTCGGCGACCTGCGGCTCGTTGGCGCCGCCGAACTCGTCGCGGCCACGACGCCCACGGCGGTCGCGGTAACGGCCACGGCGCCCGCGGCGGCCACCGGCCTCGTCGTCGAAGTCGTCCTGCGGCCCGTTGTCCCGCTGGTCGCGCTGGTCGCGCTGCTGACGGTCCTGGCGGTCGCCGCGGTCCTGGCGGTCCTGACGGCCGCCGCCCTGCTGACGGTTGCCACCCTGCTGCTCGTCGCCCTTGTTGCCACGGCGGTCGCGGTCGCGGCCTCGGCCCTGGCGGTCACGGCGCTCGCGGCGGCCGTCGGCGTTGTTGTCACCGGAGCCGTCGCCCTTGGCCTCGGACTGCGTGTCCGTCTTGGCCTCGCTCTTGTCGTTCTTGGCGTCGCTCTTCGGCTCGCTCTTCGCCTCGGCGGTGACCGTCTCGGGGCTGCCCGCGTCGGCGGTGGCACGGCGACGGCCGCGACGCTCGCCCTTGTCGGCACCCGCGGGCTGGCCCGGGATGTCGATCTGCTGCTGGGCGGCCTCATCGGCCTTGGCGCCGGCCGGCTCGGCCTTGTCGGCCTTGCTCGCCTTGGCGGTCTTCTCCGTGCTCGCCGCGGTCTCCTCGCCCGTCCGGGCCTTCGAGGTCGCGCGGCGCTTGGGCTTGGTCTCGGCGTCCGAGGACGGCGCGGCGCTCTTCGCGGGGGCACCGCCCCCGGCCTGCGCCTCCTTGATGACCTCGATCAGCTGGCTCTTGCGCATGCGCGCAGTGCCCTTGATACCGAGGCCGGATGCGACCTGCTGCAGTTCCGCCAGCACCATGCCATCGAGGCCGGTGCCGCGGCGCCGCCGGGATCCGGCCGAAGCACCGGTGGCAGGCGCCGCAGAGGCGTCCGTGGCGGGCGTGTCGGCAGTCACGCCCATCAGATCGGTGGTGTCGCTCACGAAGGGTCCTTCCCTGGAGCGGACGTCGGCCTGTCTGGCTCGGCGACCGGTTGTGCTGTCCGGAGGTCCTTTGGTGTGTGGACCGTGCCGGGGCGGTGGTCCGCCAACGCGCGGCGGAAGAATTCACTGGTGATGGCGAGTCCCGGTGAGGTGCCACTGAAGTGCGGTGTCACTCGGCTCGGTCACGCCGGTTCCGGAGCGTGCTCGGCACCGCTCAGTGCGGGGCACAGAGCAGTTTGGGAGGCTCCCGGAAGGATGGATGTCCCGGACGGGGACACGAAGCACCTCGCCATGGTGGGGTCGGGTGCAGACTTGAGGTTAACACTACCGGATCCAACAAACATTCCCCCTCTCTCATCCGGCTACCAGGTGTCAGGGAGCAAGCGGCAGCACGCTCGCACCGGTCGCGTCGAGCGCCAGGCGATTGGCCGCCCAGCCCTCTCCCGCAAGGCGTGCGACCTTGTCCGCCGCACTCTCATCGGCCAGCGCGAGGACCGTGGGTCCCGCGCCGGAGATCATCGCCGGTACTCCGTCCGTGCGCAGGCGCTCGACCAGTGCGGCGCTCTCGGGCATGGCGGGTGCGCGGTACTCCTGGTGGAGCCGGTCCTCGGTGGCGGGGAGCAGCAGCTCGGGGCGCCTGGTCAGGGCCTCGACGAGCAGTGCGGCGCGGCCCGCGTTGGCGGCGGCGTCGACATGCGGGACGGTGCGCGGGAGCAGTCCGCGCGCGGTCTCGGTGAGGACGGGCTTCGCCGGCACGAAGACCACCGGAACGATGGAATCCGCCGGGTCCATCCTGATCGCGCGTGCCGCTCCCCCCTCCATCCAGGAGAGCGTGAAGCCGCCGAGCAGACAGGCGGCGACGTTGTCGGGGTGGCCCTCGATCTCGGTGGCGAGCTCCAACAGGGCGTTGTCGTCGAGCCGGGCGTCGCCGCCTATCGTCACGGCGCGCGCGGCGACGATGCCCGCGCAGATGGCGGCGGACGACGAGCCGAGGCCCCGGCCGTGCGGAATGCGGTTGGCACAGACGATTTCGAGCCCGCGCGGCTGACCGCCGAGCAGGTCGAAGGCGGTGCGCAGGGAACGTACCAACAGATGCGACTCGTCGCGTGGGAGCGTCTCGCTGCCCTCACCTGCGATGTCGATGTTCAGTCCGGTGTCGGCCACCCGCACGACGACGTCGTCGTACAGACCCAGCGACAGGCCGAGGGCGTCGAAGCCCGGGCCGAGGTTGGCGCTGGTGGCGGGGACGCGCACCCGGACGGCGGCGGCGCGGAACGCGGGACCGGCCATCGCTCGATGACTCTCCTTGAGCTGCGATCTTTTGAGGACTTGCCACGTGATGAGGCACTACCCGAAGGCCGCTCTGCGGCAGCACCGCGGCATATGCGGCGGGGCGGGTTCGGTACAGCCTATCGAAGGAAGGTTCTGTGGCGACATAGGGCGCACAGGAGGCGCACGATGCGTGTCGTAAGCCCCCTGTGCACCCCCTATACGGAGTTGCGGGTTTTCCGGACGGATATGCCCGCCCCGCGGCCCGCGGTAACGCGGACCGGCGTGATCAGGCCAGACCGAGGCGCTCGGCCGCGGCGGCCGAGTCGACCGGGACCGTGACCGGCTGCGGTGCGCCCGCGACGGCCCAGTCCGGGTCCTTGAGGCCGTTACCGGTGACGGTGCAGACGATGCGCTGCCCCTTGTCGACCTTGCCCTGCTCGGCCGCCTTCAGCAGACCGGCGACCGAAGCGGCCGACGCCGGCTCGACGAAGACACCCTCCTGGGACGCCAACAGCTTGTAGGCGCGCAGGATCTCACGGTCCGTCACCTCGTCGATGAAGCCGTCCGACTCGTCGCGCGCGTCGAGGGCGTGCTGCCACGACGCGGGGTTGCCGATGCGAATCGCGGTGGCGATCGTCGACGGGTCCTTGACGATCTCGCCGCGCACGATGGGCGCGGAGCCGGAGGCCTGGAAGCCCCACATGCGGGGAGTGCGCGACGAGATCGAGTCGGCGGCGTACTCCTTGTAGCCCTTCCAATAGGCCGTGATGTTGCCCGCGTTGCCCACCGGGAGCACGTGGATGTCGGGGGCGTCACCGAGCGCGTCGACGATCTCGAACGAGGCCGTCTTCTGGCCCTCGATGCGGAACGGGTTGACCGAATTGACCAGCGCCACCGGGTAGTTCTCGGAGAGGGCGCGGGCGAGGTTCAGGCAGTCGTCGAAGTTGCCGTCGACCTGGAGGATCTTCGAGCCGTAGACGAGCGCCTGGCCCATCTTGCCGAGCGCGATCTTGCCCTGCGGCACGAGGACCGCGCAGACCATGCCCGCGCGCACCGCATAGGCGGCGGCCGAGGCCGAGGTGTTGCCGGTGGAGGCGCAGATGACGGCCTTGGCGCCCTCCTCCTTGGCCTTGGTGATCGCCATCGTCATGCCGCGGTCCTTGAAGGACCCGGTCGGGTTGGCGCCCTCGACCTTGAGATGGACCTCGCAGCCCGTGCGCTCGGAGAGCACCTGCGCGGGTACGAGCGGCGTGCCGCCCTCGCGAAGCGTCACGACCGGCGTCGTGCCGGAGACCGGAAGACGGTCCCGGTACTCCTCGATGATTCCGCGCCACTGGTGGGTCATTGCTGGTTACTCTCCTTCAACCCGCATGATGCTGGCGACACCACGCACGGTGTCGAGGTTCCGCAGCGCCTCGACGGTGCCGGTGAGGGCGGCGTCGGGCGCGCGGTGGGTGACGACGACGAGAGAGGCCTCGCCGTCCTTGCCCGTCTGACGGACCGTATCGATCGATACGCCGTGCTCGGCGAAGACCGTCGCGACCTGGGCGAGAACACCCGGCTTGTCGGCCACGTCGAGGCTGATGTGGTAGCGCGTGACGACCTCGCCCATGGAACTCACGGGCAGCTGGGTGTACGCGGATTCGCCGGGCCCGGTGGCTTCGCCGAGCTTGTTCCGGCAGACGGCGACGAGGTCGCCGAGCACGGCCGACGCGGTGGGGGAACCACCCGCGCCGGGACCGTAGAACATGAGCTGACCCGCGGCCTCCGCTTCCACGAAGACGGCGTTGTACGCCTCGCGCACCGAGGCCAGCGGATGGCTGAGCGGAATCATCGCGGGGTGCACGCGCGCGGTGACGGAGCCGCCGTGGGCGGCCCGCTCACAGATGGCGAGCAGCTTGATGGTGCAGCCCATGCGCTTCGCGGACGCGAAGTCGGCGGCGGTCACCTCGGTCATGCCCTCGCGGTAGACGTCGTCGAGACGCACGCGCGTGTGGAAGGCGATGCCGGCGAGGATCGCGGCCTTGGCCGCGGCGTCGAAGCCTTCGACGTCGGCGGTCGGGTCGGCTTCCGCGTACCCGAGGGCGGTGGCCTCGTCGAGGGCTTCCTGATAGCCGGCACCGGTGGTGTCCATGGCATCGAGGATGAAGTTGGTGGTCCCGTTCACGATCCCCAGGACACGATTGACCTTGTCCCCGACCAGCGACTCGCGAAGCGGCCGGATCAGCGGAATCGCACCGGCGACGGCAGCCTCGTAGTAGAGATCCCGGCCGTGCTCCTCGGCGGCGGCGTGCAGCGCGGCGCCGTCCTGCGCGATGAGCGCCTTGTTGGCGGAGACGACGGACGCGCCGTGCGCGAAGGCGGTGGTGATGAGGGCCCTGGCGGGCTCGATGCCCCCGATGACCTCGACGACGACATCAATGTCACCACGTTTGACCAGCGCGGTCGCGTCCGTGGTGACGAGTGAGGGGTCGATTCCGTCCCGCACCTTCGACGGCCTGCGGACGGCCACCCCGGCGAGCTCCACCGGGGCACCGATCCGGGCCGTGAGGTCGTCGGCGTGCGTCGTCATGATGCGCGCCACCTCTGAGCCGACAACCCCACAGCCCAGCAGCGCCACCTTCAGCGGACGCGTACGCATCATCCGACCTCACTTCTCATACATCTACGATGGGACCAGTCTCACCCACCCGTCGGCAGTTTCTATGCCCTGTCCGAATGGTGAGACATCTATTTCACAGACCGATACATCATCGATCGCTGTTTCCAGGCCGATATTTCCTCAGCCGACATCAAGTCGCAGGAGATCTTCCTCCGTCTCGCGGCGGACGATGACCCGCGCCTCACCCTCTCGCACGGCGACGACCGGCGGGCGCAGGGCGTGGTTGTAATTGCTCGCCATGGAACGGCAGTACGCGCCGGTCGCGGGCACGGCGATCAGATCACCGGGTGCGATGTCGGCGGGCAGGAACGCGTCCTTCACCACGATGTCCCCGCTCTCGCAGTGCTTGCCGACGACGCGCACGAGCATGGGCTCCGCGTCGGACTCCCGCGACACGAGGGCCACGCTGTACTCGGCGTCATAGAGAGCCGTACGGATGTTGTCGGACATGCCGCCGTCGACGGAGACGTACGTACGCAGTCCTTCGAGCGGCTTGATGGTGCCGACCTCGTACAGGGTGAAGGCGGTCGGCCCGACGATGGCGCGGCCGGGCTCGACGGAGATGCGCGGCGTCCGGAGGTTCGCGGCCTCGCACTCACGCGTGACGATCTCGCCGAGCGCCTTGGCGATCTCGTGCGGCTCGCGGGGGTCGTCCTCGGGGGTGTAGGCGATGCCGAGTCCGCCGCCGAGGTCGATCTCGGGAAGCTCGACGCCGTGCTCATCACGAATCTCGGCGAGCAACTGGACCACGCGCCGGGCGGAGACCTCGAACCCGGCCATGTCGAAGATCTGCGACCCGATGTGCGAGTGCACGCCGATGAGCTCGAGTCCATCGAGCTGGAGTGCCCGCCGCACCGCCTCGGCGGCCTGTCCCCCCGCCAGCGCGATGCCGAACTTCTGGTCCTCGTGAGCGGTGGCGATGAACTCGTGCGTGTGGGCCTCGACGCCGACGGTCACGCGGATCTGCACGCGCTGACGGACACCGAGCCGGTCGGCGATGTGGGCGACGCGCACGATCTCCTGGAAGGAGTCGAGCACGATGCGCCCCACGCCGGCCTCGACGGCCCGCTCGATCTCTTCCTCGGTCTTGTTGTTGCCGTGGAAGGCGATGCGGTCGGCGGGCATGCCGGCAGCGAGGGCGGTGGCGAGTTCGCCGCCGCTGCACACGTCCAGGTTGAGCCCTTCCTCGTGCAGCCACTTCACGATCGCCCGCGAGAGGAAGGCCTTCCCGGCGTAGAAGACATCGGCGTCGGCCCCGAAGGCGCCGCGCCAGGCGTGGCAGCGGGCGCGGAAGTCGGCCTCGTCGAGGAAGTAGGCGGGGGTGCCGAACTCCTCGGCGAGCCGGGTCACGGGGATCCCGCCGACGGTGACGACACCGTCCGCGTCACGCCCGACGGTCTGCGCCCAGACCTTCGGATCGAGGGAGTTCAGGTCGGCGGCCGGGGCGGTGTAGTGCCCTTCGGGCAGTACGTCGGCGTGGCGGGGCCCGGCGGGGTGTGCGGAACGGCTCATGTCGCGGTCGTCTCTCTCACTTCGGTCACGTACGTCACGTAAGCCACTCCGGTCGTGTCAGTCACGTCCATCGCGTCCTCACGTGTCACAAGTACTCGGGGGCGCTGATGCCGAGCAGGGACAGGCCGCCTGCGAGCACCGTCCCGGCGGCTTCGGCGAGCGCGAGCCGGGCACGGTGGGCGGCCGAGGGTTTCTCGTCCCCGAGCGGCAGCACGCCGGGCTGAAAGGCGAGGAAGGCATCGGCGACGACGACCAGATGCCGGGCGAGCCGATCGGGCGCGCGGTGCCGGGCGGCGGCGGCCAGGATGCGGGGGTAGTCGGCAAGCGCATCAAGCAGCGCACGCGCTTCACCCCCCGCGACGCCCCCGACCTCGGAGCCGAAGCCGAGCCCGCCTGCGTTACGGCTGAGCGCACGGACCCGGGAGTAGGCGTACCGCACACGGAAGAGGGGGTTACTCGCCCGCTGGACGAGGTGCTCACCACTGATGCGGACGCGGTCGTGAGCGGCGGGGAAGAGAAGGGCCCAACGGGCGGCGTCGGGGCCCAGGGGGGTGGGGGTGGAGGGGGCGGGGAGGGGGTGGAGGGGTGTGGGGGTGGTGGCGGGGAGCATCCCGTGGGCGTCGATGTGTACGCCGAGGGTGGCCCATTCGGGGTCGGGGGCTTCGTCGCAGGTGAGGCGGACGGTGGTGCCCTGGGAGAGGAGGATGCGGCGGACGGCGTCGGCTAGGACGGCGGCGCGGATTTCTTGGGGGATGTGGAGGTGGGCGTGGCCGGGGGTGGCGTGGCCAGGGGTGGCGGGGCCGGGGCTGGCGTGGCCGTGGCCGGCGGGGCCGGGGGTGGCGGGGCCGTGGCCGGCGGGGCCGTGGCCGGCGTCGCCGGGGGTGGCGGGGCCGGGGTGGGTATCGCTGGGGCTGGCTTGTTCGAGGTGGGTGCCTCCCGGGCTGGCGTGACCAGGGTCGGCGTGTCCGGGGGTGGCATCACCGGGGCGGACGTGACCAGAGTCGGCGTGCCCGGGGCGGACGTGGCCGTAGGAGGCGCCTTGCGTGAGGACGTCGCGTACGAGGGCGGCGGAGTCGCTGCCGGGGTTCCGCGGGTCGCTGCGCTCCAGGGTGATGTTGAGGAAGCCGGGCCCGGTGATGTCGACGACGGCGATGCCGGGCTCGCCGGTGAGCCGCGGGGAGAGCACTTCGGCGACTTGCCGGGGAGGCCGCCCGGCGGCGCGGGCGACCTGCAGGGCGACGTTCGTGGCGTAGTCCCCGCACCCACCGGGCCGAGGACGCTCAACGACGACCCGCTCCGCCACGCCCACGTCCCCAAGGCCACTGAGCTCCCCGTCATCGACGGCGCGACGCATGGCGCGCAGCACGGTGCGGGAGAGCTCGACGGGGGTCACGGGACAAGCGTATGGGAGGAGGGGGGTGGGCACGCGACCTGGTTTCCCGATGGTCCGGGATGTGGACGCCGGGCCCGGATTCAGCGCCGGGGCGGGCGCAGACACGGCGAGGCCCCGGTCCGGCCCCGCCCTGCCGAGCGGCCCGGCAGGCAGGGCGACGCCCCGGTCACCCCGCAGGGCGCCAAGCAGCCCGGCATGGCGGTGACGGGTACGGCTTCGGTCGCGGGGGATGGCAGGCAGAGCGCGGGCGGGGTCAGGCGCCGGGGCGGCCGGCGCGCTCGGCTTCTCCGGCGGCCCCGGACTCACCCCCGAGGGCGCCATGCCCCCCGTCACCACCACCACTGCCGTGTTCTCTCAACTGCCTTACGATCCCCAGCAGTTCGGCAGGTTCGAAAGGCTTGGCGAGGAAGGCGTCCACGCCGACCTCAAGCCCGCCGGCCACCTCGTACTGGGTGCACGCACTGACAATGACGATGGGCAGATCCCGGGTCCGCGGATCGGAGCGCAGCCGAGCGGCGGTACGCAGACCGTCGAGGCGGGGCATCACCACGTCCAGGGTGACGACATCGGGTCTGACCTGGTTCACCACGTCCAGGCATTCGGCACCATCAGCCGCGGTCACGACCTCGAAGCCCTCCAGCTCGAGGTTGACCCTGATCAGCTGCCGGATGACCTTGTTGTCGTCCACAACAAGCACGCGGCCTGACACGCCTGACACAACTCGAGAGTAGGTCCGCCCCCGCCACCGCGTCCGGGTTTTCCCCACTTCCACCCCCTGCGGGGGAACGCGCGACGGAGCCAAGGGTGACGTCTGGGACGCAGGGTGCGGATGCATCCGCTCCCACGGCCCCGGAGTGCGGAAATACCTGTTCATAGGGAGCCGTTCAGAGCTGGTAGGGTTCTACACGTCGCGGCGCAACCCGCATCGACACGCCCCCGTAGCTCAGGGGATAGAGCAACGGCCTCCGGAGCCGTGTGCGCAGGTTCGAATCCTGCCGGGGGCACCTTGCAGAAGGTGCCCAAGACCCCGTCACCAGCGGAAACGCTGAGGCCGGGGTCTTCGCGTATGTGCAGGCAGATGCAGCACGAAGCGTAGACCGGACCCGTGCGCAGATGCTCGCCACGCTCGACGGCGCTCGGAGCGACCTCGCGCGCTTACTGGCTGCGGAAGGGGCCCGGAGAGGCGACCCAATCGGCTGAGTTCATGGACTGAGCGCACAGAACTGCGAGGCCCCTGAACCGGCTTCGTCCGGCCCGTTGTCCGGCGCGAGCGGCCCGCCGGAGCCGGCGGGCCGCTCGCGTCAGGGTGTCAGCCGATGAGGCCGACGGAGACCAGGCCGCCTCCGGCAGCGATCGCGTAGGCGATCCCCCGCTGCCATCGAGTCACCGCTCCCGGGCGCCCCGACGTCGCCAGCACCATGACGGAGTTGGCGGCGAAGGCCGGGAGCAGGATGCCGAACAGCGCGAAGGTACCGACGGCGGGCAGGGTCAGTTCCACGCGCGTCGTCACCGCGGCGACCACCATGGCGACAGCGGCCACCGCGTACAAGACCCCCGACACATGTGTGATGTCGTCCCGCTTCTGCGGAGCGGGCCCCCGGTTCTTGTAGTGGTTCCAATGACGCCGCTCCGTACCGAACCGGGCCAGCGCCATGACCACCACCTCGACCACCAGGGCGATCACTGCGACATGCTCGATCGTCATTGCCCTCACCTCACTTTGAGCAGGCGCTGGAGATCGCGCTGATGCCGATGAACGCCTTCACGGCCTCGCGCTCCTTGGAGCCGACGTGCTTGCCGTTGACGAAGCGCCAGATGATGTTGGCGGTCTTCTTCGCTCCGTACCTCTTGAAGAGCGCCACGGCCCGGGCCACCTTGATGCTGGACCCGGCCGGCACGAAGGAGATGAAAACGGCGGCGACGGCCGCCCCGCACTTGACCGCGAACTTGGTCGTGTCCCACCATCCGCGCAGCGCTATGCCGTTCTGCTTCCCCGTGGCATCGACAGCGCCGACACCGGCGCCGGTGTCGAGCTGGGCCAGGGCAGCGTTGCGTACCTCCTCATTGGTCAGGAGGGGCCGGAGTGCGGCCTGGGCCTCGGTGTCCTCCGGGTACGCCGTCCGCACGATCTGCTCGGCGCTCGGCTTGGCGGGCAGGTTCGCCAAGCGCTTCTGGACGTCCTCGGCGTTGGGGGCAGGCCTGGTGAGAGAGACGTTGATGGCGGCCGCGAACTGCTCCTCGGTCACACCGAGTTCGGCTATCCCCTTCGCGATCGCGGCGGCCTGTTCCTGCTCTTCCGACGTGAAACCGGTGGAGGCAGGGGGCTCCGGGGCCAACTGCGCCGCGTGGGCGCCCGTGCCGGCGGCGAGGATGGCCCCCGCGGTGACTGCCGCTACGAGCATGCCGTTGGCGCGGGTCAATGCGCGGTACGGCCGGGTGGTGCTGGTGGTCATGTGGGGACTGCTCCATATCTGAGACACGCATCTGGGCACCGTTCCCCCACCCCTGACCGCAGTCAGGGGCGTCGCACCCAGTTGATCATCGTCAATGTGATCATTTGTGCCCCACCGACGCTGTGCCGGAAGCCACAATTCCGGCTCACCATTTCCTCAAATGTCGCTATTGGCCAGGCAGGCCGCTGGTGCACAATCCGGTCAACCTGTGCGCAGCAGCGTCGACGTCATCGGCCTGTTCATCCCGGTCTTCGGCGGCACCGATGAGTCTCGTCGGCTGCGGGGGTCTGTACTAGCGACGTTGGCGTTACGTGATCAGCCGCACGCTAGGAGAGCGTCATGACCGTCACCTACACCTTTGATGTCTTCAGCAGCCTCGACGGCTACGGTGCCGCCAGTGGTGACTGGACCGGCTACTGGGGCAAGCAGGGGCCCGAGCTTCTCGATCATCGGCTTGCCCTGTACAGCCAGGAACAGCGGATGGTTTTCGGGGCCAACACCTATCGGGCGTTCGCGCAGATGCTGGCTTCGAGCACCGCCGATTCCGATGTGCGTGACCCGTGGGTCACGCGGATGCGGAACCTGCCGACCACCGTGGTGTCGAAGACGTTGGAAGGGCCACTCGACTGGCCGGACGCGGACCTCGCGAACGGTGACGCCGTCGATGTCGTCGCCCGGCTCAAGAAGGAGTCCGACGTGCCGCTGCGCTCGCACGGCAGCCTGTCCATGAACCGGGCGCTGCTGGCCGCCGGTCTGGTCGACCGCGTCCAGGTGACGCTCTTCCCCGTGATCACCGGCCGGACCGGGCTCGACCCGATCTTCCGGGGCTCCGCCGACTTCGACCTCGAGCTGATCGACCGCACGACCCTCGACGGTCACATTCAGGAACTCATCTACCGGCCCGTCCTTCACTCGGCCTGACGCCGGCGGATCGGCGGCACCTCGTACGTCCCGTCGAAGACCGCTGCGTGCGGCGTGTACATCCGCAGGATGGGGCGGAAGTTCCCGCCGGGGGTGGGCAGCCAGTTGGCGGCCGTCTTGTCGTCGGCGGGGCGCTGCGGCTGGAGGCGCAGGGTGAGGGAGCCGTCATCGTCGTAGCTCAGGCCCGGGGTGCGGTCGCCGATGGAGTAACGGGCTACGGGGTTATCGACCAGGTAGTAGTCCGGCAGGTCGTACATCGTGATCGACCAGAACGCGTCCACCGGCGGCGGCTTCTCGAAGCGCAGGGTGTAGGACTGGCCGCCGTCCAGGGGCCGGCCGTCGCCGTCGTCATACGTCATCGCGTACGCGGCCTCGTAGCCGTGGTTGCCCCAGAGCGCGGTGCGGGCCGAGGTGGCGCGCACCATGCGGCCCAACTCCCGGTCCGTGTAGATCCATTGGGGGTCCTTGTGCGTGCCGACCTCGAAGTGGTCGGCGTTGTAATCGAAGGCGTGGTACGTCAGCTTCCAGCCGTTCTGCTCGGGGATGTCCCCCTGCATCGAGGCGGACTCGACCTTCTCCTTGCCCGCGGCGAATCCCGCGCGCAGCGCATTGGCCAGGTCGGGCTCGGGTGACGCGTAGGGGCTCTGCGCGTCCAGCAGGCCCAGCGGGGCGAACCGCTGCTGATACGCGAGGTCGGCCGGCGCGGGCGGGAAGGCGGCCATGCGGGCCCGCAGCTTCTCGTAGAAGAGCAGCTCCGGTTCGCCTTCGGGGATGTACGTGTGGGTCGGCAGCCCGTGGGACTCCCCGGATGCCGTCCAGTACGGCTCCAGGTGGGTGTCCTCCTGCAGTGCCTGCACCGCCGCGACGTCGTCCGGGCCCGCGCAGGCCCACCGGCCGACGATCGTCGCCACCTCGGTCGGCACGGCGATGCGGGTGGCGCCCAGGGGGACCTCCTCGTCCCAGCCGGGCGGGGTGAGCAGGAAGCTGGCCGCGCCGGTGCCGGTCGCGCGGCGGCCCACGTACGCGAAGTTGTTGGTCCAGGCGTCGACGAACTGCAGGACGTAGTAGCGGCCGTCCGTGTCCGGCACCGTCAGGAGCTGGGCGCCGCCGGAGAGGTCCAGCTGGGCCAGCGAGTAGATGGTGTCGTTGTTGACGCTCACGAAGGTGTCGTCCGGGCCCGCGAGCCGGCTCGCGTGGCTGAACTCGTTGAACGGCGCGGGGGAGAGCGTGCCCATGCCCGTGCGGGAGACGCGGTCGACTTCGTCGAGGTTGAGCACCATCGGGTAGCCGTAGATGTACGCCTCGGCCGCCAGCGCCTGGAGATCGGTCGTGCCGTCGGTCATGCCCGCCGCCTTCGTGTGATCAAGCTCGTTCGTCGTCGTTCGTGGTCGTTCGTGGTCGTGGTCGCTATGCGTTCTTCGCGATCGTGATCAAGGCTCTACGGACATCGTCGGGGCGTCGTGTCCCTCATGCCACTCATGCGGCGCGTGCGGCGTGGCGTGCGCCCTCATGCCTCCGGTGTGGCCGGGGGTGCCTGATCGCCGTAGCGGCGTTCGAACTTGGCGACCTGGCCTTCGGAGTCCACGACTCGGGCGCGGCCCGTGTTGAAGGGGTGGCTCTCGGAGGAGATCTCCACCTCCACCAGCGGGTACGTCTCGCCGTCGTCCCACTCGATGGTCTGGTCGCTCTCCGCGGTGGAACGGGTGAGGAAGGCGTAGCCCGCCGAGCGGTCCCGGAAGACGACGGGCCGGTAGTTGCTGTCCTTGTCCTTGGTCATGGCTCCAGGTTCCCCGCGTACGTGCGTGGGGGCGAGCCTGGGGGCGCCACGTGGGTTGCGTCCGTCGCTTGAACCGTCATCCCCCTGTGCCCGTCGGCGCCCCGCCTCCTGTGCCTGAGCGGACAGGCCTTTCCCGCCCACCCGCCCGATTGCCCCGCAGCCTCCCCTGACCGAACAAGCCTTTCCCACCCACCCACCCGATTGCCCCGGGGTGCCACCGGGGGGGGCGGACAGGAAGGGGTGGGTGGGCGACGTCCAGCCCGGTGACGGGTGAGTGAGCTACCCACTAGCCCGACGGTGCATTGCGACCTTCACCACGGCAGCTCGACTCTCGCGCACCGGTAGTCGGCAACTCACGCGAGGGGACGTGCCGGTATGTCTGCCCGGAGCACGGTTCGCGGCACTCCGGGAGCGAAGTAGCCCCGCGGCCACCGGACGATAGCGAGGACGGACATACCGGCGCGGCCCCGCACCCAAAGGCGGACCAACTCCGCAGCCGCACGCACCCGCAGCCGGCACTGAGACGCGAGAGGACGCTTCAGGTGCCGGGCCTTGCACCCGCCACCCACCCGCTCTAAGCCGTCGTTCGCTTCTTTGCTGTCTTCTTTGCTGCCGGCTTCTTCGTCGTCGACTTCTTCGCCTGCGTCGTCTTCTTCGCCGTCGACTTCTTGCCGCCGACCTCCTTCGGCGTCGTCTTCGCCGCCGCCCGCTTGTGGGCGCCCCGCTTCAGCGGGGTCACCTTCGCCGGCGCCCCGCCCCCGTTCCCGCTCCCGCTCCCGCCCCCCGCAGCCGCGCGCACGCTCTTCTCCAGTGCCGCCATCAGGTCGATCACCTTGCCCCCGCCGGAGTCCCCGTCAGCAGCCGGCTCCGTCGGGAGCGTGCCCTCCGCCTTGGCGGTGATGAGTTGCTCCACCGCCGCGCGGTAGTCGTCGTGGAGGGTGGAGACGTCGACCTCCCCCAGCGTGTCCATCAGGGCGTCCGCCAAGTCCAGCTCAGCGTCCCGCACCGTGGCCCTGGCGTCCGGAGCCGCGTCCTCCGGGGAGCGGATCTCGTCCGGCCACAGCAGACCGTGCATCGCGATCACGTCGTCCACCACCCTGAGCATCCCCAGCCGCTCCCGGCCCCGCAGCGCGTACCTGGCGACCGCCACCTTCCGGCTCCGCTTCAGCGCCTCCCGCAGGAGCGTGTACGGCTTCGCCGCGGGCACTCCATTGGCCGACAAGTAGTACGCCGTGTCCATCTGCATGGGATCGACCGCGTCCGCGGGCACGAAGGCGACGATCTCGATCGTCTTGGCCGTCGGGATCGGCAGTGCGGCCAGATCCTCGTCCGTGATCGGGATGATCGTGCCGTCCGCGTCCTCGTACCCCTTGCCGATCTCCGCGGACGTCACCTCCCGCTCCTCCAGCTCGCACACCTTGCGGTAGCGGACCCGGCCGCCGTCCTCCACGTGGATCTGCCGGAAGGACACCGAGTGGTTCTCGGTGGCGTTCATGAGCTTGATCGGGATGCTGACCAAGCCGAAGGAGATCGCACCGTTCCATATGGATCGCACGTCAGGCACCTCTCAGCAGCCGAGCACCGTTTCAGGGTGGTTCGTCCCTATTCGTGGGAGTCTCATCGTATGACGCCGATCACCGAGGTGGAGGGGCGACGGCTTTCCCTCAGCAATCTCGACAAGGTCCTCTACTCCGCGTCCGGCTTCACCAAGGGCGAGATGCTGCACTACTACGCCAGCACGGCCGAGGCCCTTCTCCCCCATCTCCGCAACCGCCCCCTCTCCTTTCTGCGCTTCCCGGACGGGCCGGACGGCCAGCGCTTCTTCGCCAAGAACGTGCCCCCGGGCACCCCCGACTGGGTGCATACCGCCGACGTGCCGCGCTCGGACGGGGACACCCGGCAGATCGTCGTGAACGACCTGGCCTCGCTGATGTGGGCGGGCAACCTCGTGACCGAGTTCCACACCCCGCAGTGGCAGGAGGACGCCCCGGCCATGGCCGACCGGCTCGTGCTCGACCTGGATCCTGGCGAGCCCGCCACCATCGTCGAGTGCTGCCGGGCAGGCCTCTGGCTGCGCGAGCGCCTCCGGGCCGACGGCCTGCACGCGTATGCGAAGACCTCGGGATCCAAGGGCCTGCACCTGCTCTGCGCCCTGGAACCGACGCCCTCGGAGGACGTCACCGCGTACGCGAAGAAACTCGCCCAGGAAGCCGAGGCCGAGCTGCCCGACCTCGTCGTCCATCGGATGACCCGCAGCCTGCGCCCCGGCAAGGTCTTCGTCGATTTCAGCCAGAACGCCGCGGCGAAGACGACCGCCACCCCCTACACCCTGCGCGCCCGCCAGGAGCCGACGGTGTCCACCCCCGTGACCTGGGATGAAGTCGAGGCGTGCGACGACCCGGCACAGCTGGTCTTCCTGGCCGCCGACATCGCCGCCCGCCTCCAGCGGCACGGGGATCTGCTGGACCCACTCACCGACCCGGGGCGAGGTCGGCCACTCCCCCACAGTTAGAGCGCGATCGACAGCCAGGGCGTGACCGACAATCAGAACGTGACCGGCGTCACGTCTAATCAAGTTTGACTACCACCCGAATCGAGCATATCTTCCTCCACGTAGTCAAACTTGATCAGGAGCCCGCATGACCGTACTGCCCGAGACCGGATACATCGCGACCGACGAGGACCGCGTGAGCCTCGCCGCCTGGTTCGCCGAGTACGACGCACACAGCGCAAGGCGCGATGTGGAGCGCATGGCCGACCTGGCCGTCTTCCCGCTCAACCTGGTCAGCGACGACTCCGCGGGCGACGGACGCTCCGCGCAGTGGGACCGGGAACAGTTCGTCGCGACCATGACGCATGTGATGGGGGACGGGAGCGAGGACATCACCTTCGAGTCCACGCGCACGCCCGTCTTCCTCTCCCCCGCCATGGCCGTGGTCTTCACCGACTCGGTGATGACCGCGAACGGCGAGACGCAGCAGCTGCGGTACGCCGACATCCTGCTGAGGCGGGGCGGGGCCTGGGCGTTCCAGACCATGATCCAGGGGGGCTGGGGGGACAACCTGTAATCCACAACCTGTAATCCTCCGCCCCCGACCCCCCGACCCCCCGACTGACTCTCAGACCCGCAGCCACGTACGCCGGTCGCGGGCCATCGCGTGCAGCGCCTCGACATCGGCCGGTTTCAGTACGCCGCCGGTGCTCGCGAGCGCCGACACCGCCCCGTCGCGCACGATCCGCACCTCGCGCGGCGGGGCCGCCGTGACGTCCAGACCCGTCGCCCCGCAGAGGGCGAGGACCGGGTGGATCTCGGCGGTCAGCGCGAAGGAGGCCCGGTCGGCGTCGGCGCGCAGCTCCCTCAGGAGTGGACGCGGGTCCGCGCGGCCGACCGTGACCATCGGGTCGGCGACGCATACCCGCTGCTTGCGGGCGGCGAGGGTGTGCACGCTGAACAGGCCGCCGGGGCCGATCAGAAGGTGGTGGATACGGGCGCCGCCCGGCAGCGGCACCGAGTGCAGGGTGTGCCAGCCGCCGCCTTCGAGGCCGTCCAGCACATCGGCGATGGTCTGCTCGGCGGCGAGGGCCCGTTGCCGCGGGTCGGTGCGCAGCCTGCGGGCGGGGGCCGGGTCGCGGTCGAGGTCGATCAGGAGTGCCTCGCCGGGGCGGTTCGGGGCGAGGTCATCGTCCGGGTGGAGCGCGAGGCGGGCCAGCTCGGCCGGGGTGGGGACCGGCGGTGGGCCTATCGAGTAGCCGCCGGTCAGGAAGGGCGCGAGGGCGCGCAGCACGGCTTCCCTGTGCTCCTCGCCGAGCAGGTTCACGCGGGACGACTCCCTCTCGTACCACGCCACGCTTCTGCCGTCCGTGAGGCAGACGTAGAGCCTCTCCTGTCCATGCCGCCAGGCCGGTATGACGCGCAGTCCGCTCATGCACCATCACCCCACGGACCATGGGAGCAGCAAGGACATGCCTTGGGCAAGAACCTGGGCGAGGCGGAAGGAAGTTGAGCCATCCGTTGCGGCGCTCGTCACGGCGGCGACTCCGTGCCGCCTCCCCGGTGATGGCTCGCTGTTACATAGCTGACGAATTGCCGCAATGCCGGACATCTAGCTTCATAGGTGCCTCCTCCGATCCCCTCGCCCCTCCGCCCCCCAGCCGTCAGCCGTCACCGTCAGCCGTAAGGACCGCCCCCCATGAGCAGCCACCACCGCACCCACCCCCGCGCCCTCCTCCTCCGTTCCGCCGCCGTGACCGCCGTCGTCGGTGGCGCGCTCCTCATGCCCGCCGCGGCCGCCGTCGCGGACACGCCCGCACAGGCGGAGAGCACGGAGAGCACGGAGAGCACGAAAAGCACGGAGAGCACGCGGACGGTGGCACCGGCCGCCCCCGGCACCCACACCCCCGAAGGCGGGGTCAAGGCCGGCACCGAGGGGTTCCACAGCGGCGACCCGGTGTTCATCGCCGTCGGTGGCGCCATGGCGGCGGGCGGTGCGGCCGGTCTCGGGTACGCGATGCTGCGCCGCGGCCGCACCGACGCCTGAGCCCCCTCCCCCACGCACCCCGCAGGAGCCGCCGTGAGCACCCCCACCGAACAAGCCCCCGCGCCCGCCCCCGCCCCGGAGCCCGCCCCCGTAAAGCGCCGCCACACCACCCGCATCGCCGCGGCCGCCGCGCTGACCGTCGCCCTCGGCATCGGCCTGATCGCCTGCGGCCAGGGCTCCGGCAAGGACCCCGCGCCCGACGTCAAGGTCAACAACGCCACGGCATCACCGGCGGCCGAGCCGAACGCCCCGATGGACAAGTCCCGGCCGACGGGCCTGCGGATACCGGCGGCCGGCGTCGACGCGAAGTCGATGCTCGACCTCGGCGTGGGCGCGGACGACGCGCTCGAAGTGCCGCCCGTGGACAAGGCGGACGAGCCGGGCTGGTGGACCGGTGGTGTGACCCCCGGCGAGAAGGGGGCGGCCGTCCTGGTCGCGCACTACGACACCGCGCAGGGGCCCGCGCTGATGAAGAACGTGGCGAAGGTGAGAATGGGGGACACGATCGAGGTGCCGCGAGCGGACGGGAGTACCGCGACGTTCAAGGTGCGCGAGATCGAGCAGGTCGACAAAAAGAACTTCCCCACCCATAAGGTGTATGGGGCGACCGACCGGCCCGAGCTGCGCCTGCTGACCTGTGGCGGGCCGATCAAGGACGGTCACCGCACCGACAACATCATTCTCTACGCCGACCTCGCGCCGTAGCCGGCCCCGGGCAACGGGACCCGGACTCCGCGGCGCCGCAACCGAACTCGCGCCGCAGCCGAGCAGCCCACGGGCCCGCTCCACCGGCAGGCAGGAGTGCAGTGCACCGGAGCCGTCTCGCGCTCACCGCAGGCCTCGTCCTGTCCGCCGCCCTGCTGGCCGGCGGCTGCGGCGACCCCGGCGGCCTGCGCGGGGCGGGATCCACGCCCGACGCCCAGGCGCCCACGCGTCTGTGGCCGAAGCTGCCGCCCCCGTCGGCGCCCGCCGAGGACTACGGCACGATAGAGAGCCTGCCGGTCAAGGGCGTCGACGTACCGGGCGGGGATCTGCGCAAGGCGAATCCGGTGGCCGTCGCCAAGGCGGACTTCGACGAGAATCCGGGGATGTACAGCCGTTCGGACGCGGTCTACAAACAGACGGCCGAGCAGCTGGCGAAGTGCGACACCCGTGATGGCGAGGGCGGCGACGGCGAGTGCCCCGTCCTGAACGCCTACTACCGGGACCTCACCGGTGACGGCAAGGACGACCTCATCGTCGGTATCCGGCTGGCCAAGGGGCACGCCGAGAATCTGGACATTCGCGCCTACGCCGTGGAGAAGCGGCAGCTGACGCAGATCATGGAGATGGGGGACGCGGTGCTCGGTGTCGAGCTGGCCGGTCATGAGGTGATCGTCCGGGCCGTCTCCGGCATGCAGGGATACGAGTACCGCACCGTCTGGTCCTGGGACTCCCACCAGAAGACCATGCTGCCGACGACCGACGAGATCGTGCGCTCCCCGAACGCGCCGAAGAGGAAACCGTCGCGCAAGCCCGAGCCCGCGGCGAGCGCGCGCCCCCTCCCGACCCCGAGCGAAAGCCGATGAGCCACCGGCTGCCGCACGGGCCGCGGCTCCCCTCCTGGACGGCGACCCTGACGTGGAAGGCCGCGGTCTTCATCACCGTCATGTGCTGCGCGCTCGCGGCGCTGCTCGGCGCGCTCGTGCACGTCTCGGTGACCAACCAGACGGTGGGCCAGGCGCGCGAGCACGCCCTCACCCGGCTCGACGACGCCACCGCGGCGTTCGAGGCGGGCGACGAGCTCGGTCCCGGCGCGGCGATCGATCCGCCGGGCCTTCCCGAACAGCTGCGGGAGCTCGCGGTGGACGGGGAGCGCGGCACGATGGTCGCCGCGCAGGACGCCAGGCCGACGATGTGGGCCGCGGGGCCCGCCGCGGGACGGCGTGCCATCGCCGTCCGGGTCGACTACGCCCAGGGTGCCCGCACCATCGACGGACTCGACCGGGCGATCCTCGGTTCCTCGGTGCTCGCGATCGGGGCGACGCTGCTGCTCGGGGCGTTCTCCGTGACGCGCGTGACGCGGCGTCTGCACCAGACGGCGACGGTGGCCCGCCGGATCAGCGCCGGTGACCTGGACGCCCGCGTGAACGACCCGCGTACCCGTGAACCCTCGCGCCACCAGGACGAGGTGGCCGCGGTCTCCGGGGCGCTCGACACGATGGCGTCCTCGATGCAGGGCAAGCTCCAGAGCGAGCAGCGGTTCACCGCGGACGTGGCGCACGAGCTGCGTACGCCGCTGACGGGTCTGCACGCGGCGGCGGAGCTGCTGCCGCCGGGCCGCCCCACCGAGCTGGTGCGCGACCGGGTCGCCGCGCTGCGGACCCTCACCGAGGACCTTCTGGAGATCTCCCGGCTCGACGCGAAGAGCGAGCGCGTGGACCTGGACGACCACCATCTCGCCCCACTGGCCGAGCGCGCCGTGCGGGGTTCGGGAGTTGATGCCGAGCTGGTCGTCGTACGCGATGTCTGTGTGGAGACCGACCGGCGGCGTCTTGAGCGGGTGCTCGGGAATCTCATCGCCAACGCGGACAAGCACGGGCGGCTGCCCATCGTGCTGACCGTCGACGGGCCCGTGGTCTCGGTGCGCGACCACGGCGACGGATACCCCGACTACCTGGTGGAACACGGGCCGCAGCGGTTCCGCACCGAGGGGACGACCAGGGGCCACGGCCTCGGTCTGACGATCGCGTTGGGCCAGACGGCGGTGCTCGGAGCGCAGCTCACGTTCACCAACGCGGCCGACGGAGGCGCGGTGGCGACCCTGACGCTGCCGTACGAGGAGTGCGCGGGGAACGGTGCCAGGGGCGCCGACGGGGCGGTCTGACGGGCGGTTTGACGCCGTGTGACCTTTTGCGCGCCCGTCGTGCCGATTTTAGTGTGAATTGCGGCCTATGCCCCTCGTTCCCGGGGCCTGAGGCCGCATCACATCCGCCCTCGTCCCCAGAGGAGTCCCCGTGTCCCTTCGGCCCACCTCCGCCACCGCCCGGCTCGGCATACTGGCCGCCGGCAGCGCGCTCGCCGCCCTCACCCTCACCGGCCCGGCCGTCGCGGCCGGCGACAGCGACACCAACAGTCACCCGCGCGTCTACAAGGGCCGCGTCATCGCCAAGGGCGGACTGCTGCTGCGCACCTCCCCGCACCGGGGCAGCAAGGTGATCCGCAGCGTTCCGTACGGCAAGGTCGTCTCGATCTACTGCAAGACGACCGGTGACCATGTGTCCGGCAACAACCGCTGGTACCTGCTCACCAACGGCACCTGGGCGTGGGGCGCCGCGCACTACATCTCGAACATCGGGACCGCGCCGCGCTGGTGCTGACGCACCACAAGCGCACGGTGACATAAACGGACATTGGGGCCTATCGCTTGCTACGTTCCGGGCATGACCCGAACAGCAGCGGCGCCCCCTTCCGTTCCCGCTGTTCGCGTGCCCCGGCGCCGTGGCACCGAGGTCGCCCTGATCGTCGTGGCCGTCCTGCTCTCGGTCTACGGCTACTGCGACGTCGGCCTCGCCAAGAACGGCACCGTCCCGCCCGGCGCCGCCGGTTACGGCGCCGGGCTCGGCGTGCTCGCGCTCGTGGCGCACCTCGCGGTCCGCTTCCGCGCGCCCTTCGCCGATCCGCTGCTCCTGCCGATCGCGGTGCTCCTCAACGGCCTGGGTCTCGTCCTGATCTACCGGCTCGACCTGGAGACCCCCGGCGACGAGGCGGCGCCCACGCAACTCATCTGGTCCACCGTCGGCGTGGCGCTCTTCATCGGCGTCGTGGTCTTCCTGCGCGACCACCGGGTGCTCCAGCGGTACGCGTACATCTGCGTCGTCGCCGCGCTGGTCCTGATGATCGTGCCGATCTTCTTCCCGGCCGTGAACGGCGCCCGGATCTGGATCCGGATCGGCGGATTCTCCATCCAGCCCGGTGAGTTCGCCAAGATCCTGCTCGCGATCTTCTTCGCCAGCTATCTCTCCGCCAACCGCAACGCCCTCGCCTACACCGGCCGTACGGTCTGGAAGCTGACGAAGCTCCAGCTGCCGACCGGGCGTGTGCTCGGCCCGATCGTCGCGATCTGGCTCCTGAGCGTCGGGGTCCTGGTCCTCGAACGGGACCTCGGCACCTCGCTGCTCTTCTTCGGCCTCTTCGTGATCCTGCTGTACGTCGCGACGGGGCGCACCGGCTGGATCGCGGTCGGCCTGGTGCTCGCCGGGATCGGGGCGTACACCGTCGGCTCGCTCGAACCCCACGTGCACAGCCGCGTCGAGGACTGGCTGCACCCCTTCGCCTCCATCGACGCGGGTGAGGGGCCGAACCAACTCGCCCAGTCCCTCTTCGCGTTCGCGGCCGGCGGGATGCTCGGGACCGGGCTCGGGCTCGGGCACTCCATCCTCATCGGCTTCGCCGCCAAATCCGACTTCATCCTGGCGACGGCGGGCGAGGAGCTGGGCCTCGCGGGCCTCGCCGCGATCTTCTTGTTGTACGCACTGCTGGTGGAGCGCGGCTTCCGGGCGGGGCTCGCGCTGCGGGACGCGTTCGGGCGGCTGCTCGCGGTCGGGCTCGCCTCGATCGTCGCGCTCCAGGTGTTCGTGATCGCGGGCGGGGTGAGCGGGCTGATCCCGCTGACCGGCATGGCGATGCCGTTCCTCGCGCAGGGCGGTTCGTCGGTCGTCACCAACTGGATCATCGTGGCGCTGCTCATCCGGGTCAGCGACTCGGCGCGCAGCCAGCCGGTCGGGCCCCCAGGGGAGGACACATGACCCGGTACATCCGGCATGCCGCCGCGTTCTGTGCGCTGCTCCTGATCGCCCTGCTCGTGAACGCGACCCGCGTCCAGGTCGTCCAGGCCGAGCACTTCGACGACAACCCCGCCAACCGCCGCCAGGCCATCGTCCGCTTCGGGCAACCGCGCGGCGACATCCTGGTCGACGGCCGCGCGGTCACCGGCTCCAAGGACACCGGGGAGCAGCTCCGCTACGAACGGACGTACAGGAACGGGCCGTTGTACGCCCCGGTGACCGGATACGCCTCGCAGGTCTACGGCACGACCCTCGTGGAGAACGCCGAGGACGACATCCTCTCCGGCACCGACCCGATGCTCGCCCCGCTCCCCCTGTGGAACGACGTCAGCCGGGCGCAGAACCCCGGCGGCATGGTGCGGACCACCATCAAGGCGGCGGCGCAGCAGGCCGCGTACGCCGGGCTCGACGGCAAGAAGGGCGCGGTCGCCGCGATCGAGCCGTCGACCGGGAAGATCCTCGCCCTGGTCAGCACCCCCTCGTACGATCCCGAGCGGCTCTCCGGCACGAGCGGGTCGGTGGCGAAGTCCTGGACGGCGCTGAACGGCAGCGCCGACAAACCCATGCTGAACCGGGCGATCCGCCAGACGTACCCGCCCGGTTCGACGTTCAAGGTGGTGACGGCGGCGGCGGCGCTGGACGCAGGGACGGTCACGGACCTGGACGCCGCCACGAAGTCCCCCAACCCCTACACGCTGCCCGGCACGAGCACGGAGCTGACGAACGAGGTCGAGGGCTGCACGAACGCGACCCTCCGCTACGCCTTCGAGTGGTCCTGCAACACGGTCTTCGCCAAGCTGGGCGCGGACACCGGCCTGGACGACATGCTGGGCACGGCACGGAACTTCGGCTTCAACGACAGCGGCCTGAAGATCCCGTCGTCGGTGGCGGCGAGCAACTTCGACACCTCGATGGACAAGGCGCAGCTGGCACTCTCCGCGATCGGCCAGTACGACACGAGGGCGACGCCCCTGCAGATGGCGATGGTCTCGGCGGCGGTGGCCAACGGCGGGCAGGTGCAGTCGCCGAACCTGGTGGACGAGACCACGACGGACGACGGCGACGTGGTGCGCAACACCGGCACCGACTCCCTCCACCAGGCGATGAACCCGGCCACGGCGATGCAGCTGCGGGAGATGATGACCGACGTGGTCAAGGAGGGCACGGGCGGCAACGCGGCGATCCCCGGCGTGACGGTGGGCGGCAAGACGGGCACGGCCCAGCACGGCATCGACAACTCCGGTACGCCGTACGCGTGGTTCATCTCCTGGGCCCAGAAATCCGGCGAGGCACAACCGTCGGTGGCGGTAGCGGTGGTGGTGGAGGACGCGGCGGCGGACCGGGGCGACATCAGCGGCGGCGGCAGCGCGGCACCGATCGCCAGGGCGGTGATGGAGGCGGTGCTCGGGGGGTCCTGAGGAGATCACCGACGGGCCCCGGCCGGGGCCCGCGGCCCTACTGTCCTTCGCCCGCGGCGATCATGTCCTCCACCTCCGCCACACGCTCCCCCTCCTCCGCCGCGAACCGTTCCGCGTCCAGTTTTTCGGCGATCTCCTCGTCCTGGGCCATCAGTTGGTCGAGGTTGGCGTTGCCCATGTCGAAGACGCCCATGTCGACGTACGCCTCCTGGAGGCGCTTGCCCCACAGGCCGATGTCCTTGACGCACGGGACGATGCGGCTGAAGAGCAACTGGCGGAACAGGGCGAGGAATTCGGAGTTCTCGCTGCATTCCTCGGCCTCCGCCTTCGGGATGCCGAAGTTCTCCAGGACCTCGACGCCGCGCAGGCGGTCGCGCATCAAGTAGCAGCCCTCGATGACGAATTCCTCGCGCTCGCGCAGTTCCGCGTCGGAGAGGTGTTTGTAGTAGTCCCGCAGGGCCATGCGGCCGAAGGCCACGTGCCGGGCCTCGTCCTGCATGACGTACGCGAGGATCTGCTTGGGCAGCGGCTTGTCCGTCGTGTCGCGGATCATGCCGAAGGCGGCGAGGGCCAGCCCCTCGATCAGGACCTGCATGCCGAGGTAGGGCATGTCCCAGCGGGAGTCGCGCAGGGTGTCGCCGAGCAGCGACTGGAGGTTGTCGTTGATCGGGTAGAGCATGCCGATCTTGTCGTGCAGGAAGCGGCCGTAGACCTCCGCGTGCCGCGCCTCGTCCATGGTCTGGGTCGCGGAGTAGAACTTGGCGTCCAGGTCGGGGACGGACTCCACGATGCGCGCCGCGCACACCATCGCACCCTGCTCACCGTGCAGGAACTGGCTGAACTGCCAGGAGGCGTAGTGCTTGCGCAGCTCGCCTTTGTCCCGCTCCGTCATCTTCGCCCAGTGACGGGTGCCGTAGAGGGAGAGGGACTCGTCGGGGGTGCCCAGGGGGTCGTACGGGTCGACCTCCAGGTCCCAGGCGATGCGCTTGGCCCCGTCCCACTGCTTGTCCTTGCCCTTCTGGTAGAGGGCGAGCAGCCGGGCACGGCCCTCGTCGTACTCCCAGCTGAAGCGGGCCGCGCCGTTCGCCGGTATCTGCCAGATGGTCTGGTCCGGGGGGTTCGTGTACAGCTCGTGCGTGGACACTGACGGCTCCTAAGAATTGACCTGGGACGCTCCGTAATCGCTTGTACTGATTGGTAGTTGGCAGGCTCACACGGTCGTAGACGTCGGGTCAACAAGTCGTGCGCAAGGGATTGACGCCCTTGCTGACAGGCAGTCTCATAAGTCGTGACCGCCGGTAACTGTGACGACGAGGCAGGGGCAGAGTCATGACGATCAGCACGCAGGACGCGGCGATCGAAGGGCTGCGGGACGCGCTCGGAGCGCTCAAGGACCGGGAGCAGGTGGCCGAGCGGCTGCTCGACTCCTCCGCCAAGCACTCCTTCGACCCCGACAAGGAGCTGGACTGGGAGGCACCCTTCGAGGAGGGCAAGTGGTTCTGGCCCCCGGAGCTGCTCTCCCTGTACGGCACGCCGATGTGGCGGCGGATGAGCGAGGAGCAGCGCATCGCGCTCTCCCAGCACGAGGCCGCCGCGCTCGCCTCGCTCGGCATCTGGTTCGAGCTGATCCTGATGCAGCTGCTCGTACGGCACGTCTACGACAAGCCGGCGACGAGCGCGCACGTGCGCTATGCCCTGACCGAGATCGAGGACGAGTGCCGGCACTCGAAGATGTTCGCGCGCCTGATCACGCGCGGGGACACCCCGTACTACCCGGTCAGCACCGTGCACCGGAACCTCGGCCGGCTCTTCAAGACCATCTCCACGACGCCCGGTTCGTTCACGGCGACGCTGCTCGGCGAGGAGATCCTCGACTGGATGCAGCGCCTGACGTTCCCGGACGAGCGCGTCCAGACGCTGGTGCGCGGCGTCACGCGGATCCACGTCGTGGAGGAGGCGCGCCATGTGCGGTACGCCCGTGAGGAGCTGCGGCGCCAGATGGTGACGGCGCCGCGCTGGTCCCAGGAGTTCACCCGCCTCACCTCCGGCGAGTTCGCCCGCGTCTTCTCCATCGCCTTCATCAACCCCGATGTCTACACGAACGTCGGCCTGGACAAGCGCGAGGCCATGGCCCAGGTCAAGGCGAGCGCGCACCGCCGCGAGATCATGCAGACGGGAGCCAAGCGTCTTACCGACTTCCTGGACGACATCGGGGTGCTGCGGGGCGCGGGACGGCGGCTGTGGAAGAGCTCGGGCCTGCTGGCGTAGCGAAGAGGGTACGCGGGGTTCCTGGGCGCTTGTTCGAAAGGGCGGTTACGCTGCGAGGCATGACCTCGCCTGCTCCCACCCGCGCGTACCGGCGCCTCAGTGTCGAAGAGCGGCAGCGGCAGCTCAAGGAGGCCGCCCTGTCCCTCTTCGCGGTGCGCGCACCCGACGAGGTCTCCCTCGACGACGTCGCGGAGGCGGCCGGCGTCTCCCGGCCGCTCGTCTACCGCTACTTCCCGGGCGGCAAGCAGCAGTTGTACGAGGCCGCGCTGCGCTCCGCCGCCGACGAGCTGGAGCAGTGCTTCGCCGAGCCTCCGGAGGGTCCGCTCACCCAGCGCCTGGCGAACGCCCTCGACCGCTACCTCGCCTTCGTCGACCAGCACGACGCGGGGTTCAGCGCGCTGCTCCAGGGCGGCAGCGTCGTGGAGACCTCGCGGACCACGGCCATCGTGGACGAGGTGCGCAGGACGGCCGCCGAGCACATCCTGGCCCACCTGGAGGTCGTGGGCGCCACGGGTCCGCGGCTGCGGATGACCGTGCGGATGTGGATCACCTCCGTTGAGGCGGCGTCCCTGATCTGGCTCGACGAGGAGAAGCAGCCGCCGCTCGACGAGTTGCGGGACTGGCTGGTCGAGCAGTTCATGGCGGTCCTGGTGGCCTCCGCGGGCCGCGACCCGCAGACCGCGGAGGCGGTACGGGTCGCGCTGACCATGGAGACGTCGGAGGGACCCGCGGGCTCGCTCGCCCGGCGGGTGCTTCCCGTGGTGAGCGACGCGGCGCACCTGCTGTGACGCGCGGCGGGCGGCTGCTGTGACACTGGCCGGGTGAAGAGCGAAGACACCCCCTTCGTGGGTGGCCCCCTGGACGGCCGCGTCCTGCCCATCCTGCTCGGCCCGACCGGCCACCCCCCGAAGGTGTACCGCGTCCCCGTGCCGGACGAGGCGGGGGGCCCGCCGACCGTGCTCGTGTACCGCCGGGTGGCCAAGGCCGGGGGCAAGCGGCTCGGCCTGCACCAGGGCTGGACGTACGAGTACGACCCCGAGGGCGACAAGGCCGGGCCCGGCTTGAAGTGGCCCTGGTCGAAGCCGGGCGGGGCGGCCTGAGCGTCTCCTCCGCAAGGGTGCCGCGCCGTGGGACCCTGGACGAGTGACCGCATTGCGCCAACCCGCGCACCTTCCGGAGGCGGGCAGCTCCGGGGCACCTGATGCTCACGGTGCGGGGCGGAACCGCCGCCGCGCGCCGGAGGTGATGGCATGTCAGGCAGGTTGCTGCGATGGGTCGGTACGGGTGCCGCGGTCGGGGCGCTGCTCACGCCCGCCTACCCGGCGTACGCCGTCCCGGGGCCCGACGGCGCCGGGGAGCGCTCGGTGTCCGATCTCCTGACGGACCTTCAGGAGCTGTACCGGAAGGCCGAGGAGTCGACGGAGACGTACAACGCGACCGCGGAGAAGCTGAAGGAGCAGCGCGCGGAGGTCAAGCGCCTCAACGGCCACCTGACCCGCGCACGGACCTCGGTGCGCGAGAGCCGTGGCGCGGCGGGCCGCTTCGCGCGCCAGCAGTACCAGGGCAGAACGAACATCTCCCCCTACGTACATCTCCTGCTGGCCCGCAACCCGCAGCAGGCCCTCGATCAGGGGCATGTGATCGGCCGGGCGTCGGCGGAGCGCGCCGCGACGGTGGGCCGACTGGTCGGCGGCGAGAAGAAGGCATCCGATCTGGCGTCCGAGGCGGAGAAAGCCCTGGAGACCCAACTCGCCCTCGCCGCACGCCAGAAGGAAGCGCGGGACACGGTCAAGGGCCAGTTGAAGGAGGTCGAGGAACTGCTCGCCTCCCTGAGCGCGGAACAACTGGAGGACCTGGCGCGGGCGGAGCAGGAGGGCATGGCCGAGTCCCAGCAGAAGTTCCTGAAGTCGGGCTCCCTGAGCGGGTCCCAGGGCTCCGCCGCGCCGACCCGGCCGCCGTCCCGGCGAGGGGACAAGGCGCTCTCCTACGCCGTGCGGCAGATCGGCAAGCCGTACAAGTGGGGCGCCGAGGGCCCCAAGGCCTTCGACTGCTCGGGTCTTACCTCGCAGGCATGGGCCAAGGCGGGAAAGGAGATCCCCCGCACGTCGCAGGAGCAGTGGGCGCAGCTGCGCCGGGTCTCGCTGCGCAAGCTGCGGCCGGGCGACCTGATCGTCTACTTCCCCAAGGCCACGCATGTGGCGCTGTACCTGGGCGACGGCATGGTGATCCAGGCCCCGCGCCCGGGTGCCAAGGTCAAGGTCTCCCCCATCGCCGCGAACCCCGTGCGGGGAGCGGTACGCCCCGACCCCTCGGCAAAGCCCATGAAGGGCTACGAGCCACCGAAGCTGCCGCGCGGGGCCCTGAACGGCGGCGACACGGGGTACGGGGCGGCGGGGGCGCCGCGGGGGTAGGGCCGGGCGCCCGGGGGCACGCGCCCCGGGACACACGCCCCGGGGCGCGCGGCTGACCGCGAGGACCGGGTCCGCGGGAGAGTGCCGGACCAGCGGCTGTCAGGCGTCGGTGAGTGAACCCAGGTATGCGCCCGTCTTCTCCGGCTCGTAGAAGAAGTTCTCGAAGTCCGACGGGTCGTTGAAGCCGTTCGCGAAGCGGTCCGCGGCCGGCTGGAGCTGGCCCGCGGCGCCGATCAGGTTCAGGACGTGCTCCGGCGGCGGGGACAGCATCGCGTTCGTCCACTTGGTGACGTGCTGAGCCGTGTCCCAGTACCGGTCGAACGTGGTCTGCATCCACTCCTCGTCGAACGGCTTGTCGCCGTGCGAGAGGATCGAGGAGAGGTACGAAGCGGCGCACTTGGAGGCCGAGTTGGAGCCCTGGCCCGTGATCGGGTCGTTGGCCACCACTACGTCGGCGACGCCGAGGACCAGGCCGCCGCCCGGCAGGCGGCCGATCGGCTTGCGGACCGTCGGGGCATAGCGGCCGGACAGCGTGCCGCCCGCGTCCGTGAGTTCGACCTTCGTTGCCCGCGCGTACTCCCACGGGGTGTACTTCTCCAGGAGTTCGAGGGTCAGCGCGAGGTGCTCGGAGGGATCCTTGACGCCCTGGAAGACGTCCAGCGGGCCGCCCGGCACGCCCTCCCAGAACAGGATGTCCGCGCGCCCGGACGTGGTGAGGGTCGGCATGACGAAGAGTTCACCCACACCCGGCACGAGGTTGCACCGCACCGCGTCGAACTCGGGGTGCTCGGGACGCGGACCCATGCCGTGGACGTACGCGACGGCCAGCGCGCGCTGCGCGGTGTCGTACGGGGAGCGCGAGGCGTCCCGCTCGAACATCGAGACCAGTTCGCCCTTGCCCGCGGAGACGAGCACCAGGTCGTACGTGCGGGAGAAGAAGTCGAGGTCCGAGACCGCAGCGCCGTGGATGACCAGCTGGCCGCCCCGCTGCGCGAACGTCTCCATCCAGCCCGCCATCTTCACGCGCTGGTCGACGGACTGGGCGAAGCCGTCCAGCTTGCCGACCCAGTCGATGACGCGGGAGGAGTCGGGCCCGGCGACCGAGACGCCGACGCCCTCGATCTTCGGGGCCTGCGACTCCCAGAAGTTCAGCTGGAGGTCGCGCTCGTGCTGCAGCGCCGTGTGGAACATGCACTGCGTGGACATCACACGGCCGGACCGGACCTCGTCCGCCGTGCGGTTGGACATCAGGGTGACCTCGTACCCCTGCGACTGGAGTCCGAGGGCGATCTGGAGCCCGGCCTGACCGGCTCCGACGACGAGTATCTTCCGCATGCGGCAACTTCTCCTACGGGGTCAATGCAAGAACTATTCAGGGGTTGCTGCGAGGGCGTGGCCCACCAGCGAGAGCAGCGACTCGATCACCGAGATCCGCTGCCTCGCGTCCATGATCAGCACCGGTATGTGCGGCGGGATCGTCAGCGCCTCACGGACGTCCGAGGACTCGAACTCCTCGGTGCCGTCGAAGTGGTTGACGGCCACGATGTACGGAAGCCCGCAGCTCTCGAAGTAGTCGAGCGCCGGGAAGCAGTCGGACAGACGGCGGGTGTCGGCGAGGACGACCGCGCCGATCGCGCCGCGCACCAGGTCGTCCCACATGAACCAGAAGCGCTGCTGCCCCGGCGTACCG
The DNA here is from genome assembly GCF_044455475.1 of Streptomyces sp. NPDC051218. NCBI lineage: Bacteria > Bacillati > Actinomycetota > Actinomycetes > Kitasatosporales > Streptomycetaceae > Streptomyces > Streptomyces sp. NPDC051218. The sequence continues at coordinate 143,177 of NZ_JBITEU010000010.1, forward strand.
AAGAGGTAGAGCACGAGGTCGTCGTCGAGCGTGATCCGGCCGAAGTCCATGGCGACCGTGGTCGTGGTCTTGTCCGGGGTCGACGTGAGGTCGTCCGTGTCCTCGCTCGCCTGCGTCATCAGCGCCTCCGTCTGGAGGGGCGTGATCTCGGAGACCGCGGTGACCAGGGTCGTCTTGCCGACGCCGAAACCGCCCGCCACCACGATCTTCGTCGCGATCGGGGCGCGGGTGCGGTCCGTCTGCCAGGCCTGGAGGTTCTCGTCCGGGTCGGGGCCCGGGTGCCGGATTTCAGAGACGGCGGAGTCCACTGAGCACCCTTTCGAGCAGTGCGCGGTCCGGCTGTCCCGGGCCGTGGCCCGTTCCGTACACGCGGATCTTTCCCTGGTCTGCGAGGTCGCTGAGCAGTACGCGGACCACACCGAGCGGCATCTTCAACAGCGCGGCGATCTCCGCGACCGTACGCATACGGCGGCAGATCTCGACGATGGCCCGCATCTCCGGCATCACTCGGGCGATGGCGTTGCCCTGCGGCAGCTCGCGGCGCTCCTCGGGGGCTTCGAGGGCGGCGACGAACGTCTCGACGAGCAGGACGTGGCCGAAGCGGGTGCGGCCGCCGGTGAGGGAGTACGGCCGTACGCGGGCGGGTTTGCGATCGCCGCCGCGCTGCGGCAGCTTCCCGGGCTTGCTCATCGGACGCTCTCCATCGACTGGCGCAGCTCGCTGCGGAGTTCGGGGGTGAGGACATGCCCGGCGCGGCCGACGAAGAGCGCCATGTGGTACGCGACGACGCTCATGTCGCAGTCCGGGGTGGCGTGCACGCCGAGCAGTGAGCCGTCGCTGATCGACATGACGAAGAGGCTGCCCTCCTCCATCGCGACGACGGTCTGCTTGACCGGTCCCGCGTCCATCAGCTTGGCGGCGCCGATGCACAGGGAACCGAGGCCGGACACGATGGTGGCGAGGTCCGCGCTGGAACCTCTGGGTCCCGAACTGTTGTCGACCGCCTCCTCGTTGTTCCGGGCGGGGTCGGAGGAGAGCAGGAGCAGACCGTCGGAGGAGACCACGGCGACCGAGAGCAGCCCTGGCACCTCCTCGACGAGGTTCGTCAGCAGCCAGTGCAGGTTGCGGGCTTCGCTGCTCAGTCCGAACGCGGCGGAGGTGCCGCCGGCGGTGGAGCTGCCGGTGGATTTACTGCCGGTGGAAGAACTGGGCGAGCGCATGGGCGCAGTCAACTACTTGCCTCCTCGACTGTGTCCCCCATGTTTTCGGTCTCTTCACTGCGTTCGTTACGTTCGGTCAGCTCGGCCTCTACGTCGCGGCGGCCGCTGATGGCTCCCTGATGGAATCCCCCGAGCCGCTTGCGCAGCGCTTCGGCGTCGACGGAGCCGCGCGCCTTGGGCACGGTCGGCTCGGGCGCGGTGATCTTCGGCGTGCGCTTGGGGAGGCCCTTGTCGGTGACGCGCTCCCACTTGGGGGCAGGGGCAGGGTCGGGGGCGGCCTCCGGCTCAGGGCCGTCCTGCTGTGCCTCCGCTTCGGGCTCCTCGGGGGCTTCCGGAGGGGTCAGCTCCAGAGTCGTTTCAGGCGAAGCCGCGGGCTCAGATTCAGACTCCGCCTCCCGCACGGCGTGCTCCGCGGCTGCGATCAGCGGATCCTCGTCGCCCCCCGCGGCAGCGGTCAGCGCCGAGCGGCCCGGCAGCACGTTGGAGTTGGCCTCGGCCTCCGAGCCCGGCAGGTGCAGGGCAGGCGCCCCGCCGGCCACCGGCACACCGACCGGCGGCGCCGGTACCGCGGGCGCCGCGGCGAGGATCGACTTCGGCAGGACGACGACCGCCGCGACACCGCCCTGCTTCTGCTCACGCAGCCGGACCCGGGCCCCGTGCCGCGCGGCGAGCCGGGCCACGACGTAGAGGCCGAGCCCGAGCCCGTCCCCGCTCTCTTGGTCGTACGCGTCGTCGGGACGGAAGTCCGCGAGGCGGGAGTTGAGCTCCTCCATACGGTCCTCGGTTACCCCTATGCCCTCGTCCTGAACGGAGAGCATGACCTCGCCGCTCTCCAGGAGCCAGCCGGAGACCTCGACGGAGGCGTCCGGCGGCGAGAACGAGGTCGCGTTCTCCAGGAGTTCGGCGACCAGGTGGCTGATGTCGTCCGCGGCGAAGCCCGCGACATGCGCGTGCGGCGGCAGCGTGGCGATGCGCACCCGCTCGTACCGCTCGATCTCGGAGACGGCGGCCCGTACGACGTCGACCAGCGGGACCGGGCCGGGGTGCTGGTGGCCGTGCTCGGCGCCGGCGAGGACCAGGAGGTTCTCGCTGTGGCGGCGCATGACCGTGGCGAAGTGGTCGAGCTTGAAGAGCGTGGCGAGACGGTCGGGGTCCTGCTCGCGGTCCTCGAGGTTCTCGATGACGGCGAGCTGCCGCTCGACCAGGCCGAGGGTGCGCAGGGCCAGATTGACGAACGTGCCGTGGATGGACTGGCGTACGCGCTCCAAGTGGGCGGCGGCCTCGGCCAGTTCGGTGCGCAGGGTCTCGCGCTCGTCGGCCATGGACCGGCGCTGCCCGATGAGGTGCTTGCGGTCCGCTTCGAGCGTGGTGAGGCGCTCGGTGAGGGCGGCCGCGTGCTCGTGCAGCGCGTTGACGGACCGTACGACCTGGGCGAACTCGTCGTCGCGGCCCGTGAAGCGGATCGGCTCCTGGGGCGCGGGCTCGTGGGCGAGGCGGCCCGAGCCGATGCGCAGGACGGCGAGCGGGCGGGTCAGGCTGCGGGCCATCGCCATGGAGACGCCGACCGCGACGAGCAGCGTGACGCCGATGAGCGCGACGCGGATCTCCAGGGCCGTCACGTCGTCGTCGCGCAGCCCGGCGAGGTCCTTGGTGCGCTGCACCGTGAGCGCGGACTCGGCGCCGCGCATCATCTCGATGCGGGCCGAGAGCGCGGTGTCGAGCTTCTTGCGGTCGTAGCCGAGCTCGGTGGTGGAGAGCTTGGGCTGGTCGGTGAGGCGGGAGAGGTACTTCTCGGCCGTCGTCACCTCATGGCCCGTGACGGCCGATTCGTACGTAGTGCGGGCGCCGTCCGTGGCCGCGTCCCGGAAGTCGGCGAGGGCCGCCTCCGCGCGGGTGTGGGCCTGCTGGGCGGCGGCGCTGAGGGCGTCGCGGCTCTTGCCGGCGGCGGGGGACTCGTCGACCACCGTGGTGGGGAGGCCGGTGACGGGGTCGACGGTGGTGCTGGTCTCCGTGGAGCGCGGGACGGCGAGGGTGGCGAGGAGCAGGCCGCGGGCGCTCGCCGCCTGTTCGACGGCGTGGTCCAGGTCCGCGAGGGCGTAGGCGCCGGAGCCCGCGCGTGGCGGGGTCTTCTCGGCGAGTTCGCGGGTCAGGCCGTGCAGTTCGGTGATGACGTTCGAGTACGCCGTGTGGGCTTGCAGAGCGGTGCTCTTGCCGGTGAGCGCCGCTCTGCGCACAGCGCCGATGTCGGCGAGGTCCGACAGCAGTCCGGCCGGGGCGTCGGCCGTGCGCAGCTCCTCGATCTGGCGGTCCACGCGGGCGCTGCGGCTCTCGGAGAGCCCCTTGCCCTGCGGGCGGCCCGCCGCGATGAACGAGGTGACCTCGTCGCGCTCGTCGGCCAGCGAGTGGCCGAGGGAGACGGCGTCCTGGGTGCGCTCGGCGAGGGTCACCAGTTGCTGTGCGTCGTTCAGTTGCCCGGACGCGGCGACGATGGCGGGCGCCCCGGCCCCGGCGATGGCGGCGGCCACCACCGCGACGGCGACGATCAGCCGATTGCGTACGCGCGCGGTGGGCTTGGAGTTGACCGACTTCACGGGCTTCGCGGGCTTCGAGCCCTCAGGAGACGTCACCGCGGGGGCGGTGTGCTCCCCCGCCGCGGGCTCGGAGGTCTCTCCCGCTGTGGGCTCGGGCGGGCGCTCTGTAGGGGTGGTCGCGCCCGGCGTGGCCCCTTCGGAAGCCGTCTGCTTGCCCTTGCGCCCAGGCCGCATCTTCTGCACCGGTGCTCGCATTCTTGTTTTCCGTCTGCCCATGGGCCCGGGTGACGATCCGTCAACACACGCGCCCCCCGGTACGGCTCCAGACCCTTCCAGTGCCGATGGGTGGCAGTCGTGCATCACATGCCTGGCCACCCGAAGGAGTGAACATCGGCGGGGAGTTGGCGAGCAAGTCACGGCCGGGGCCGAAAGTCCCGGTCACGGTGCGCCGGTTGGACGTCGAACGCAGGCTTTGGCAGGATGCGCCGCCACACGCCGCTGGAAGCGATCATTCCGACTGAAATCCGGCGTCTGACCTGCTGGTCCGGGCCAACCCCCGGCTCTCCGCGACCTCCGGATGACCTTGTGAAGGCCTCGTGCAGACTGGCCGGATGCGTATCGAACTCGCCACCGAGCCCGGCGACCCCGCACGCCCCAACGAGGACTATGCCGCGGTGATTCTTCCCGCGGCCGGACAAGGCGGATCGCTCGTCCTTCTGGACGGGGTGACTCCACCGGTCGGAGACGACGGCTGTCTGCATTCCGTCCCTTGGTTCACGGCGCGACTCGGGGGCGCACTGGGGGAACTGTCCGTTTCACGGCGGGATATGACACTCTCTGAGATCCTCGCGGCGGCGATCGTGCGCACCGCGGAGGCGCATTGTCAAACTTGTGACCTTTCTCACCCGCGTACGCCTCAGGCGACCGTGATTCTGGTGCGTTGGGACGAGGAACGGGTCGAGCACCTCGTCCTGTCCGACTCGGCGCTCCTGATGGCGGGCCCGGACGGTCTGGTCACGCCGGTGCTCGACGAGCGCCTCGCGCAACTGCCGCCGACGATCCGCGCGATGCGCGACGCGGTGCGCGCGCTGCCGCGGGGCTCCGCCGAGCGCGAGGAGGCAGGCCGCGCGTACGGCGCCGCCGTCGAGGCCCTGCGGAACGCGGAGGACGGCTTCTTCACCGCCGCCGCGGACCCTTCGGCGGCGGAGCGGGCGGTCACCGGAACCCGGCCGCGCGCCGAGGTGTCGGCGGTGGCGGCCCTGACGGACGGGGTCGGGCGCTGGGTCGAGACGTTCCGGCAGGGCGACTGGGCGGAGTGCTTCGCGCTACTGCGGAAGGACGGCCCGCAGCGCCTGGTGGACCGGGTGCGGGAGCTGGAGCGAGCGGACCCGGACGGCACGGGATTCCCGCGGGGCAAGCGGCATGACGACGCGGCGGTCGTCTACGCGGAGCTGTAGCCCCGAAAGGGGCGCGAGGAACGGCGCGAGCAACCACACCCAACCCGCAGATGGCAGAGGACAGACGCCCCCCAAGGGGCGCGGGGAACTGCGCGAGCAACCACAACCCACCCGCAGACAGAATCGCGCCCCCCGACAACGCCCCGCCCCTCAAGACTCCGGGGACTCGTTCAGCTGCCGCAGCAAGCGGGCAAGCTCCGCCACCTCCGTGCGGTCCCACCCGGCCAGCTTCCGCACGTACCGCTCACGCCGCCCCGCCCGCACCGTACGGAACCGGGCGCCGCCCTCCTCCGTGAGGTGCACCAACCACGCCCGCCCGTCGGCGGGATCGGGCTCGCGGGCGACGAGCCCGAGCTCCTCCAGCGCCCGCAGCTGGCGGCTCATCGTCGCCTTGCCGACGCCGATGTACGCGGCGAGCTCCGTGGCCCGCTGCGGGCCCGAGTCGTCGAGGCACACCAGGAGTCCGTATGCGGCGGGCTCCAGGTCGGGGTGGACCTGGCGCGCCATCTCCCCGGACGAGGCACGTGCCCGGCGCAGCAGCAGCGTCAACTCGCGCTCCAGGGAGAGGAACTCACGGTCGACACCCCTGTTCACGTCGACTCCCCCGTTCACGTCGACTCCCCCGTCGTTCTCGCCCTCGTGCACTTCAGCTCCAGCACCCATGGCACGCTTTCTTTCCGGATCATGAAAACTTTCCGCCCCGCACGGCGGCAGAGGTCCGCGTCGGCCCATCGCCGCAGCTCGCCCAGTATTTCGCAACGCCTCGACGGGTCACGCCGAGGACACCGCCGCTGGAGTAGACCAACGGCAGAGACCGAACCCTCTTCCCAGCCTCGGGTCTACGTGCGTAGCGTCGTAGATGACATGTTCACACCACGAACCTGTCGACAGGTCCCCCCACGAGCTCCATCGAGCTCACCCGAGGCCTACGGAGGCACGCACATGCCCGTGCACAGACCCGGAACGCCCCGCCGCTCCCGCTGGTCAGCGGCCGCAGTCCTGCTCTCAGTCCTCTCCGCCCTCTCCCTCCTCCTCACGCTGCCCGGCGCCGCACAGGCCGCCGGCGGCGATGACACACCGGCCCGCGGCTCCGCCCGGATGGGCCAGGGCGTCATCGAGCACGACGGGCAGGGCAGTCTGCCGCGCGGCGGCGACGCCGTACAGACCGAAGGCGTCGACGTCAGCAGCCATCAGGGCAACGTCGCCTGGGCGACGCTCTGGAACAGCGGCGTGAAGTGGTCCTACGTGAAGGCCACCGAGGGCACGTACTACAAGAACCCGTACTTCGCCCAGCAGTACAACGGTTCGTACAACGTGGGCATGATCCGCGGCGCCTACCACTTCGCCACGCCCGACACCACGAGCGGCGCCACCCAGGCCAACTACTTCGTGGACAACGGCGGCGGCTGGTCCCGCGACGGCAAGACGCTGCCGGGCGCGCTCGACATCGAGTGGAATCCGTACGGGGCGGCCTGCTTCGGCAAGTCACAGTCCGCGATGGTCACCTGGATCCGTGACTTCCTGAACCAGTACAAGGCGCGCACCGGGCGGCACGCGGTGATCTACACGGCCACCAGCTGGTGGAAGCAGTGCACCGGCAACTACGGCGGCTTCGCCGCCAACAACCCGCTGTGGATCGCGCGTTACAACACATCGCCGGGTGAGCTGCCCGCGGGCTGGGGCGTCCAGACGATGTGGCAGTACACCTCGACCGGCCCGACGGTCGGGGACCACAACAAGTTCAACGGCGCCCTGGACCGGGTCGTGGCGCTCGCCAACGGCTGAGTCCGCGCCATCCGGCACACGGGCCCGGGACCCCTCGCGGGGCCCCGGGCCTGCGCATACCGGCCTCCTCCGTCACGCGGCGGCCGGAACCCTCACCTCGGCCTCCGTCAGGGCCAGTTCGAGCACCTGACGGACGTCCGTCACCGGGTGCACGTCCAGCTTCTGCAGGATCTCCTCGGGGACGTCGTCCAGGTCGGCCTCGTTCCGCTTCGGGATGATCACCGTGGTGATCCCGGCGCGATGCGCGGCGAGCAGCTTCTGCTTGACGCCGCCGATCGGCAGGACGCGCCCGGTCAGCGACACCTCGCCGGTCATGGCCACATCCGTACGGACGAGTCGGCCGCTGAGCAGCGACGCGAGGGCGGTCGTCATGGTGACGCCCGCGCTCGGCCCGTCCTTGGGGACCGCGCCCGCCGGGAAGTGGATGTGCACGCCGCGTTCCTTCAGGTCGGCGACGGGCAGCTCCAGTTCGGCGCCGCGCGAGCGCAGGAAGGAGAGCGCGATCTGCGCGGACTCCTTCATCACGTCACCGAGCTGACCGGTCAGGGTCAGTCCCGCCGCACCCGTCTCCGGGTCGGCCAGCGACGCCTCGACGAACAGGACGTCGCCGCCCGCGCCGGTGACCGCGAGCCCGGTCGCCACACCCGGCACCGCCGTGCGCCGCTCGGCCGGGTCCTGCGCCGACTCGGGCACGTGGTGCGGGCGCCCGATGAGGCCGCGCAGATCGTCGTCGCCGACGGTGAACGGCAGCTCCCGCTCGCCCAGTTCGTGCTGCGCCGCGACCTTGCGGAGCAGCCGCGCCACGGACCGCTCCAGATTCCGTACGCCCGCTTCCCGGGTGTACTCCCCCGCGAGCTTGCGCAGCGCGCTCTCGTCCAGGGTCACCTCGTCCGTCTCCAGGCCCGCGCGCTCCAGCTGGCGGGGGAGCAGGTGGTCACGGGCGATGACGACCTTCTCGTCCTCGGTGTACCCGTCGAGCCTGACCAGCTCCATGCGGTCCAGCAGGGCCTCGGGGATGGATTCGAGGACGTTCGCCGTCGCCAGGAACACCACGTCGCTCAGGTCGAGCTCGACCTCCAGGTAGTGGTCGCGGAAGGTGTGGTTCTGCGCCGGGTCGAGGACTTCGAGGAGGGCGGCGGCCGGGTCGCCCCGGAAGTCGGAGCCCACCTTGTCGATCTCGTCGAGGAGCACGACCGGGTTCATGGACCCGGCCTCCTTGATGGCCCGCACGATCCGGCCGGGCAGCGCCCCGACGTACGTACGCCGGTGTCCGCGGATCTCCGCCTCGTCGCGTACGCCGCCGAGCGCGACCCGCACGAACTTGCGGCCCATGGCGTGCGCGACGGACTCGCCGAGGCTGGTCTTTCCGACGCCGGGCGGCCCGACCAGGGCGAGCACAGCACCACCCCGGCGGCCGCCGACGACCCCGAGGCCGCGGTCGGAGCGCCGCTTGCGCACCGCGAGGTACTCGGTGATGCGCTCCTTCACGTCCTGAAGGCCCGCGTGCTCGGCGTCCAGGATCTCCTGGGCGCCCTTGATGTCGTACTCGTCCTCGGTGCGTTCGTTCCAGGGCAGTTCGAGGACGGTGTCGAGCCAGGTCCTGATCCAGGAGCCCTCGGGCGACTGGTCGCTGGACCGCTCCAGCTTGTCGACCTCCTTGAGGGCGGCCTCCCGTACGTTCTCGGGGAGGTCGGCGGCCTCGACGCGGGTGCGGTAGTCGTCGGACTCCTCTCCGTCCTGCTCGCCGTTGATCTCGCGCAGCTCCTTGCGCACCGCGTCGAGCTGGCGCCGCAGCAGGAACTCGCGCTGCTGCTTGTCGACGCCTTCCTGGACGTCCTTGGCGATGGACTCGGCGACATCCTGCTCGGCGAGGTGGTCGCGCAGCTGCTCGGTGGCGAGCTTGAGGCGGGCGACCGGGTCACCGGTCTCCAGGAGCTCGATCTTCTGATCGGTGGAGAGGAAAGGGGAGTATCCGGAGTTGTCGGCGAGCGCGGAGACGTCGTCGATCTGCGTGACGCGGTCCACGACCTGCCAGGCGCCGCGCTTCTTGAGCCAGCTGGTGGCGAGCGCCTTGTACTCCTTGACCAGTTCGGCAACCGCTCCGGGGAGGGGGTCGGGCACGGTCTCGTCGACCTTGACGCCCTCCACCCAGAGCGCGGCGCCCGGCCCGGTCGTGCCGGCGCCGATGCGCACGCGGCCACGGCCGCGGATCAGGGCGCCGGGGTCACCGTCGGAGAGGCGGCCGACCTGCTCGACGGTGCCCAGGACGCCGGTCGCTGCGTACGTCCCGTCGATGCGCGGAACAAGAAGGACCTGCGGCTTGCTGCTCCCATCGGAACGGGCGGCGGCCTGCGCCGCCTCGACCGCGGCGCGCACCTCGGTGTCGGACAGGTCGAACGGAACCACCATGCCGGGCAGGACAACCTCGTCGTCGAGCGGCAGCACGGGCAGTGTCAGCGGTGTGGACGGCTTCGACTCGGCGGACTCAGTAGTCATGATCTCCCCTTCGGCATTCAAGTTGAGCTATGTGGACTCAATGCTCGTGAGTCCTTGAATGTTCCCCAAGGGATGTTCGCTGTGAGCGATCACTTCGACACGTGCGCGCGGGGCCCGTCAGGCGGACCGGCGCCACCGCCGCACCAGTGGCCACGTGGCGACGCCGATCGACAGCGCGAGCAGGTGGCCCCAATTCGTCATCGGGTCCGTGAACGCGATCAGGTCGTCGATCAGCATTCCGCCGAACCCGGCGAGCACCAGCCACCGCAGCCACGGCCGGAAGAGCCCCGCCAGCGCGCCGACGCTCGCCGCGACACCGAAGCTGATGCCGTAGTCCAGGCGGTGCAGTGAGCTGTCGGGCAGATGACCCGCGAGGACGGAGAGGCCGACCGGAACCTCGGTCGCGAGGGTGGCCACGACATGGCCGAGCAGGAAGACACCCGCCGTCCGCAACGCCCCGATGCGGCGCTCCAGAGCCGTCAGGACGAGCAGGAAGCCGATCGCGTACGGCGACGCGATGCCGCCCGCGATCCAGAGCGCGCTGGCCACCAGGACGAGCAGCGGCTCCTGCGCCAGGTGCGCGACATCCGTGCTGGAGTGCCGGTGCAGTGCGGAGACGAGGGACGGGTCCGCGTACGAGGCCAGGAGCGACGTGACGGCGAGGACCGCGGCATAGGTGAACGTGAAGGGCGTGCCCGTGGGGGTCGGCAGGACGCGCCACAGACCGGCGACCCGCTGGCGCCGACCGGGCGCCGGCATCTCGGGGGTCATCGCCTCGGGTGCGCGCTCCCGTTGTCGCGGGATGCCGTCCAGGGTGGGCGGGGCCGTCTCCTCGGGCGCCGCGGGGGCAGCCGACACGCTCAGGTCCAAGGTGAGACGCTCCTTCCGTCATGTCCACCCTTTGCCGATCTTTCCGGCAGTGTCTATGACCCGTGCCACGGCCCAGGACACGTGAGACGCAAATCACAGCAACCCGAAAGGCCGTCCTCGCGTCCCCCTCGAACCGCACCTCCACCGGTCATACCCTGACCGCCATGCACCCCCACACCACCGCCCCCGTCGTCATCGACAGGCGTGAGGGCCCGTACGGAGAAGTCGTCCTGCGGCGCCATGGTGCGCTCCTGCAGATCATCGCCAACGGCTGCTTCCTGATGGACACTTCGGACGGCCGCTCGGAGCGGCTGCTCGTCGACGCGGCGTACGGCGCGCTCGGCGACCCCGGGGAGCCGGACCTGCTCATCGGCGGTCTGGGCGTCGGCTTCTCCCTCGCCCACGCGGCGGCCGATCCGCGCTGGGGCCGCATCACGGTCGTGGAGCGCGAGCAGGCCGTCATCGACTGGCACTGCTCAGGCGTGGACGCCCCGCTGGCCGAGCTCTCGGGCGCCGCGCTGGCCGATCCGCGCACCGAGATTCTGCACACAGACCTGGTGGCGCACATCTTCGGCACCGACGCCCTCGGCGGCGCCCCGAGGACGTACGACGCGCTCTGTCTCGACATCGACAACGGTCCGGACTGGACGGTGACGGAGGACAACAACTCCCTCTATTCGGCTGCCGGTCTGGCTGCCTGTCAGGCCCGCCTCAAGCCCGGTGGAGTGCTCGCCGTGTGGTCGGCCCAGCCCTCGTCCGCTTTCGACTTCGCTCTACGGAATGCCGGATTCCAGTCGGTACGGACGGAAGAGATCCCCGTTGCCCGAGGCGTACCCGACGTGGTTCATCTCGGCGTAAGCGCTGCGTAGCCGAGGTGCCTTCGCGACCCGTACCCTGCTGGTCGAACACAAGCGATCAGTGTCAGGGGCGGGCGATGGAGCAGACACACACCTCCCACAACGGTGCGACGGCGGCAATGCCAGGCGCCCAGCGCCGGGTTCTGGTGGTCGAGGACGACTCGACGATCGTCGACGCCATCGCCGCCCGGCTACGCGCCGAGGGTTTCGTAGTGCAAACGGCGATGGACGGTCCTTCGGCGGTCGACACCGCGCAGGCCTGGCAGCCCGATCTGCTGATCCTGGACATCATGCTGCCGGGCTTCGACGGGCTTGAAGTGTGCCGCCGGGTGCAGGCCCAGCGGCCGGTCCCGGTCCTCATGCTGACGGCGCGCGACGACGAGACGGACATGCTGGTCGGGCTGGGCGTCGGCGCCGACGACTACATGACCAAGCCGTTCTCCATGCGGGAGCTCGCGGCCCGCGTGCACGTCCTGCTGCGCAGGGTCGAGCGGGCCGCCCTGGCCGCGACCACCCCGCGCAGCGGCATCCTGCGGCTCGGCGAGCTGGAGATCGACCACGCCCAGCGGCGCGTCAGGGTCCGCAGCGAGGACGTCCATCTGACGCCGACGGAGTTCGACCTCCTCGTCTGCCTGGCCAACACACCGCGTGCGGTCCTCTCCCGCGAGCAGCTGCTCGCCGAGGTGTGGGACTGGGCGGACGCGTCGGGCACCCGGACCGTCGACAGCCACATCAAGGCGCTGCGCCGGAAGATCGGCGCCGAGCGGATCCGTACGGTGCACGGCGTCGGGTACGCCCTGGAGACCCCGACCCCCTGAGGTGACCGCTCCGATGACAGGTCCCTTCGGCGGGCTGCGGCCGTTCTCCATCAAGACCAAGCTCGGCACCCTGGTGGTCGTCTCGGTCTTCATCACCACGGGTCTGCTGATGGTGGCGATGAAGACGGAGACGGAGCTGCGCTTCATCACCGTCTTCTCGGTGATCGCCACGCTGCTGATCACGCAGTTCGTGGCGCACAGCCTCACCGCGCCCCTGGACGAGATGAACTCCGTGGCGCGTGCCGTCTCGCACGGCGACTACACGCGCCGGGTGCGCGGCGCCGACCGCCGCGACGAGCTGGGCGACGTGGCCACCACGATCAACCGCATGGCGGACGACCTGGAGGCCCAGGACCAGCAGCGCAAGGAGCTGGTCGCCAACGTCTCGCACGAACTGCGCACCCCCATCGCGGCGCTGCGCGCGGTCCTGGAGAACGTCGTCGACGGGGTCTCCGCCGCCGACCCGGAGACCATGCGTACGGCCCTGAAGCAGACGGAGCGGCTCGGGCGGCTCGTGGAGACGCTGCTCGACCTCTCCCGCCTGGACAACGGCGTCGTACCGCTGCACGCCCGCCGCTTCGAGGTGTGGCCCTACCTGTCGGGCGTCCTGAAGGAGGCCAACATGGTGGCCTCCGCGCGCGCGGGCATCGCGTCCGGCTCCGGCAGCCACACGCGCACGGACGTGCATCTGCACCTGGACGTCACGCCGCCCGAGCTGACCGCGCACGCGGACGCCGAGCGGCTGCACCAGGTCGTGGCCAACCTCATCGACAACGCGGTCAAGCACAGCCCGCCGCACGGCCGCGTCACCGTACGCGCCCGGCGCGGCCTCTACCCCGAGTCACTGGACCTGGAGGTCCTCGACGAGGGCCCCGGCATCCCGAAGTCGGAGTGGCACCGGGTCTTCGAGCGCTTCAACCGCGGCAGCCACGCCAACACGCCTCCGTCGGGCCCCGGCAGCGACGGCGGCACCGGGCTCGGGCTCGCCATCGCGCGCTGGGCGGTCGATCTGCACGGCGGGCACATCGGGGTGGCTGAATCCCCTCGCGGCTGCCGCATCCAGGTCACTCTTCCGGGCCTGCCCGAAGTGCGAAGTTGACGTAGGGTTCGAAACGGAAGCGATTCGCGGGCGCATCGGAAGCGCGCCCGGGTGACGCCACCGCGCAGGGCACGGCCCGCGCGGCCCTCCTGCGTTCCGGAACCTCGCTTGTTTCCCGCCATTTACGCCGCCGAAACCATCCGCCCGATGTGACTTACGCGACGGATGACGGGCCCGGCCTGCACCTGGCGGCGATGGAGGCGTAGCCTTGATTCCCGCTGTCCATCACCTTGTGAAGCGGAAGAGGGCGGTTACCGCCGTGTCGTCACAGTCCCCCAGTAGCTCGAGCATCTCGACCGACCAAGACGGGCAAGGCAAGAGCCCTGCTGCTGCCTTCGGTCCCAATGAGTGGCTCGTCGACGAGATCTATCAGCAGTACCTCCAGGACCCGAATTCGGTCGACCGAGCCTGGTGGGACTTCTTCGCCGACTACAAGCCAGGAGCGGGCAGCTCACCTGCCGCCGCCCCGGCCAAGCCGGCGGGTGACGCAGCCGCGGGGGCTGCGGCCACCACGTCCCCCGCAGCTCCTGCCGCAGCCGCTCCGGCCGCTCCGGCGAAGCCCGCGTCCGCCGCGCCCGCAGCCCCGGCTGCGAAGCCCGCGGCAGCCGCTCCGGCCCCCGCCGCCAAGCCCGCCGCCGCGAAGCCCGCCGCCAAGGCGGAGCCCGCGGCCCCTGCTGAAACGGCCCCGGCAGGACCCGAGTACGTGACGCTGCGCGGCCCCGCCGCCGCCGTTGCGAAGAACATGAACGCCTCCGTGGAGGTCCCGACGGCGACGTCGGTCCGCGCGGTCCCGGTGAAGCTGCTCTTCGACAACCGCATCGTCATCAACAACCACCTCAAGCGCGCCCGCGGCGGGAAGATCTCCTTCACGCACCTCATCGGGTACGCGATGGTGCAGGCCATCAAGGCCATGCCGTCGATGAACTACTCCTTCGTGCAGAAGGACGGCAAGCCGACGCTGGTCAAGCCGGAGCACGTGAACTTCGGCCTCGCCATCGACCTCGTGAAGCCGAACGGCGACCGCCAGCTGGTCGTCGCGGGCATCAAGAAGGCCGAGACGCTGAACTTCTTCGAGTTCTGGCAGGCCTACGAGGACATCGTCCGCCGCGCTCGCGACGGCAAGCTCGGCATGGACGACTTCACCGGCGTCACGGTCTCGCTGACCAACCCCGGTGGCCTCGGCACCGTCCACTCGGTCCCCCGCCTGATGCCCGGACAGTCGGTCATCATGGGCGTCGGCTCGATGGACTACCCCGCGGAGTTCCAGGGCACCTCCCAGGACACCCTGAACAAGCTCGGCATCTCGAAGGTCATGACGCTCACGTCGACCTACGACCACCGGGTGATCCAGGGCGCCGCCTCCGGCGAGTTCCTGCGCATCGTCGCGAACCTGCTCCTCGGCGAGAACGACTTCTACGACGAGATCTTCAAGGCGCTGCGCATCCCGTACGAGCCGGTCCGCTGGCTCAAGGACATCGACGCCTCGCACGACGACGACGTCACGAAGGCCGCCCGCGTCTTCGAGCTGATCCACTCCTACCGCGTCCGCGGCCACGTCATGGCCGACACGGACCCGCTGGAGTACAAGCAGCGCAAGCACCCCGACCTGGACATCACCGAGCACGGCCTCACCCTGTGGGACCTGGAGCGCGAGTTCGCGGTCGGCGGCTTCGCCGGCAAGTCGATGATGAAGCTGCGCGACGTCCTCGGCGTCCTGCGCGACTCGTACTGCCGCACCACCGGCATCGAGTTCATGCACATCCAGGACCCGAAGCAGCGCAAGTGGCTCCAGGACCGCATCGAGCGCACCCACGCCACGAAGCCCGAGCGCGAGGAGCAGCTGCGCATCCTGCGCCGCCTGAACGCCGCCGAGGCCTTCGAGACGTTCCTCCAGACGAAGTACGTCGGCCAGAAGCGCTTCTCCCTGGAGGGCGGCGAGTCCGTCATCCCGCTGCTCGACGCCGTCATCGACAGCGCCGCCGAGTCGCGCCTGGACGAGGTCGTCATCGGCATGGCCCACCGCGGCCGCCTGAACGTCCTCGCGAACATCGTGGGCAAGTCGTACGCCCAGATCTTCCGCGAGTTCGAGGGCAACATGGACCCCAAGTCCATGCACGGCTCCGGCGACGTGAAGTACCACCTGGGCGCCGAGGGCACCTTCACCGGCCTGGACGGCGAGCAGATCAACGTCTCGCTCGCGGCGAACCCGTCCCACCTGGAGACGGTCGACCCGATCATCGAGGGCATCGTCCGCGCCAAGCAGGACATCATCAACAAGGGCGGCACGGACTTCACGGTCCTGCCGGTCGCCCTGCACGGTGACGCGGCCTTCGCGGGCCAGGGTGTGGTCGCCGAGACGCTGAACATGTCGCAGCTGCGGGGTTACCGCACCGGTGGCACGGTCCACATCGTCATCAACAACCAGGTCGGCTTCACCGCCGCCCCGGAGTCGTCGCGCTCATCCATGTACGCCACGGACGTGGCCCGCATGATCGAGGCGCCGATCTTCCACGTGAACGGCGACGACCCCGAGGCCGTCGTGCGCATCGCGCGGCTCGCGTTCGAGTTCCGTCAGGCGTTCAACAAGGACGTCGTGATCGACCTCATCTGCTACCGCCGCCGCGGTCACAACGAGTCGGACAACCCGGCGTTCACGCAGCCGCTGATGTACGACCTGATCGACAAGAAGCGCTCGGTGCGCAAGCTCTACACCGAGTCGCTCATCGGTCGCGGCGACATCACCCTGGAAGAGGCCGAGCAGGCGCTCCAGGACTTCCAGGGGCAGCTGGAGAAGGTCTTCACGGAGGTCCGCGAGGCCATCTCGCAGCCCGCCGAGGCCGAGGTCCCGGCCCCGGAGGCCGAGTTCCCGGTGAACGTCGACACGTCGATCACCCAGGAAGTCGTCAAGCGGATCGCCGAGTCCCAGGTCAACATCCCCGACCGGGTCACCGTCCACCCGCGTCTACTGCCGCAGCTGCAGCGCCGCGCGTCGATGGTCGAGGAAGACACGATCGACTGGGGCATGGGCGAGACCCTCGCCATCGGTTCGCTCCTTCTTGAGGGCACCCCGGTGCGTCTCTCGGGCCAGGACTCGCGTCGTGGCACGTTCGGTCAGCGCCACGCGGTCCTCATCGACCGTGAGACGGGCGAGGACTTCACGCCGCTCCTGTACCTCTCCGAGGACCAGGCGCGCTACAACGTGTACGACTCGCTGCTCTCCGAGTACGCGGTCATGGGCTTCGAGTACGGCTACTCGCTGGCCCGTCCCGAGTCCCTCGTCATGTGGGAAGCGCAGTTCGGTGACTTCGTCAACGGCGCGCAGACGGTGGTGGACGAGTACATCTCGGCCGCCGAGCAGAAGTGGAACCAGCACTCCGGCGTCACGCTGCTGCTTCCGCACGGCTACGAGGGCCAGGGCCCGGACCACAGTTCCGCCCGCATCGAGCGCTTCCTCCAGCTGTGCGCGCAGAACAACATGACGGTCGCGATGCCGACCCTCCCGTCGAACTACTTCCACCTCCTGCGGTGGCAGGTGCACAACCCGCACCACAAGCCGCTGGTGGTCTTCACCCCGAAGTCGATGCTGCGCCTCAAGGCGGCGGCCTCGAAGACGGAGGAGTTCACGACGGGTGGCTTCCGCCCGGTCATCGGCGACGACACGGTCGAGGCGTCGGCGGTCCGCAAGGTCGTCTTCTGCGCCGGCAAGCTGTACTACGACCTCGAGGCCGAGCGGAAGAAGCGCGGCGACACGGGCACCGCGATCATCCGCATCGAGCGTCTGTACCCGCTGCCGGGTGCGGAGCTCCAGGCGGAGATCGCCAAGTACCCGAACGCCGAGAAGTACCTGTGGGCGCAGGAGGAGCCGGCGAACCAGGGCGCGTGGCCCTTCATCGCCCTCAACCTCATCGACCACCTGGACCTGGCGGTCGGCGCGGACATCCCGCACGGCGAGCGCCTGCGCCGCATCTCGCGGCCGCACGGCTCGTCCCCGGCGGTCGGCTCGAAGAAGCGCCACGAGCAGGAGCAGGAGCAGCTCCTTCGCGAGGTCTTCGAGGCGTGAGCCTGAACAGCTGAACAGTCCGTACGCCGGTGGGCCCGGCCCCGAGTGCTTGTCACCCGGGGCCGGGCCCACCGGCGTACCGGCTTATCCTGGACGTCCGTCCAGCACACATCGACCGTCAGTCGTTCTTGAATCGCGGAGCCTGTCTTGTACTTCACCGACCGTGGCATCGAGGAACTGGAGAAGCGGCGCGGCGAGGAGGAAGTCACCTTCGAGTGGCTCGCCGAACAGCTCCGCACCTTCGTGGACCTCAACCCCGACTTCGAGGTCCCGGTCGAACGCCTGGCGACGTGGCTGGCCCGTCTGGACGACGAGGACGAGGACGAGTAGGCAGCGTCACGGCCGCGTCACCCGCCCACGAGTGCCGGGGCCAGCTCGCGCCACTGGGGCAGCGGCAGCTCTCCCGGTTCACCTGTCAGCACCTGTACGCAGACGTGGTCGGCGCCTGCCGCGAAGTGTTCCTCCACGCGCGCGTGGAGCGCGTCGACGTCTCCGTACGCGACGATCGCGTCCACCAGACGGCGGCTCGGCCCGCCCTCGGTGTCCTCCTCGCCGAACCCCATCCGCCGTACGTTCGCGGCCTGATGGGGCGCGTTGGCCACATAGCCCGCGACGTGCGCGGCCGCCACCTCGCGTGCCCGCGCCACATCGGTGTCCAGTACGACGGCCTGCTCGACGCCCAGGAACGCGTCCGGCCCCATGATCTTGCGTGCGAGGGCGGTGTGCTCGACGGTCACGAAGTACGGGTGGGCGCCCGAGGTGCGTTCCGCCGCGAGCCCCAGCATCTTCGGGCCGAGGGCGGCGAGCACCCGGCGCGGGGCGGGGTCGGGTACGGGACCTTGGGCGGGGGCGGCGTCCATGGCGTCGAGGTAGCGGCGCATGGTCGTCAGGGCCTTGCCGCGCGTGGGGATGGGGAAGCCGTTCACCTCGGGGACGCTCTCGTCGACCCGGTGGCCGCCGAGCCCCAGCAGATACCGCCCGGGGAAAGCCTCGCCCAGCGTGCGCTCGGCGGTGGCCATGGCGAGCGGCTCCCGAAAGGCGATGTTGGCGATGCCGGACGCGACGACCATGCGCCGGGTCGCCCCGAGCAGCAGCCAGGCCTGTCCCACCGCGTCACGCCCGAACGCCTCCCCGTACCAGAGCGCCCCATACCCCAACTCCTCGATCTCCGCGGCGGCTTCCCGTACGCGCCCGGCGGGCTGCCCGTCGAAGTCGAAGGTCCAGATCCCCATGCGTCCCAGCGGACCGGTCATCCCATGCTCCCCACCGACCGTTCCGGAGAACCTCTCCGGATACTGCTCGGCTACGATACGGAGAACTTCTCCAGATAGCTACCCACCCCGGCGAGAGGACGGCTCATGACCGACGGCACCCGGGCCGCGACCGGGGCTGCGCGGCAGCCCCGCGCGGACGCGCTCCGCAACCGCGAACGGATCGTGGCGGCGGCGCGTGAGGCGTACGCCGAGGCGGGACCGGAGGTCTCCCTCAACGAGATCGCCCGCCGGTCGGGCGTGGGACCCGGCACGCTCTACCGCCACTTCCCCAGCCGTGCCGCTCTCCTGACCGCGGTGCTCAAGGACCGCATCGACGCACTGTGCGGCCGCGCGGAGGAACTCATCGCGACCGACTCCACGCACTGCGCGGACGAAGCGCTGGACGACTGGCTCCGCGCGTTTCTGGCACACGCGCGCGTGCATCACGGCCTGGGCAGTGCCTTGATGGTCGAAGAGCTGGAGGCCCCGGACGGCCTGGGCTTCGACTGCCATCAGCGCATCCGCGACACGGCGACGAGCCTGCTGACCCGAGCACAGACCGAGGGCACGGCCCGCGAGGACCTGCTCCCCGCCGACATGGTCCAACTGGTGGTGGGAATCGCCCTGTCGACCCCGGGCAGCACGACGGACCCCGGCCAGCCGGACCGCCTGCTGGCCCTCGCCTTGGACGCGATCCACACGCGCGGCTAGCGCCCGTCCGCAACGGGGGGCGAGGACCGTCAGCCCTGCCCGGCCCCCGCCTCCGCCGCCCGCACCCTGTCGTACGCGAGGCCCAGCGAGCCGTGGACCAGTAGGAGCGTTCCCGCGGTGGCCCAGCCGCCGCTGCGTTGTCGTGCGGCCCAGACCAGGAGCGGTAGCGCGGTGGCCATCTGCGCCACGGCCAGCGCGCGGGCCCGGGGGCCTCGTAGCCACGGTCCGAGCGGGCCCTGCTCCACCACGTCGAGTTCCGCCCGCACCGCGTCCCGCCACCCGGCCCACTCGACCTCCCGTACCCCCGGCGCCACTCGCGCCACCGCGCACAGCCGGTCCGCTGGTTCACCGGGGCCGAGGCCGGACGGGAGCGTCACGCCTGCCCGCGCGAGGACGGCGAGCAGGCCCAGTAGCCGCGCGCGGGCGTCGGACTCCGTGTCGGGGCGTCCCAAGGCCTCCAGGGACTGCATGTCCAGGACCGGGTCGAGGCCGAGGCGTGTGGCGAAGGTGCGCAGGGCCTCGTCCTCGCCTACGGGCGTCCCGTTCGCGAGCCATACGTACTCGACGGTGCGCCGGAAGCCTGCCGCCAGGGTGCAGCCCGAGCGGTCGGCGTCCCACCACAGCGCGAGCACCGGCCAGTTCGACCCGACGGCGAGCGCGGTGGCCCAGCCGGTGAGCACCCGGTCCACCGGCTCGCCACCGTGCGCCCAGGGCTTGCCCTCGGGCACGAGCACGCTCCACTCGGCGCCCGCGGGGGCGAGCAGCATCTGTTCGCGCAGCAGGCGGGCGGCGGGCTCGACCACGTCGGGTTCGGCCCGGCAGAGCAGCAGCGCACCGGCGGCGGCGTGCTCGAAAGCTTCGGACGACATGGGCCCCACGCTAGGTCAAATCGGCGCATTCAGCGCAGAGAAGCGAAGGTGTCTTGACTTTCCGTAACCACGATATATCGTGTATTCGAGAGACGCGATATGGCGCGTTCCGCCCCGCCCGCCCGAGGAGGTCAGCCCGATGTCAGAGTGGTCCGTCGCCGAGTCCCAGAAGCTCACGTTCGACGCCCCCGTGGAGACCCTCCGTGTGCGCGTGGTCAACGGAACAGTGAACGTCGTGGGCACCGACGAAGTTTCCGCCCGGCTCGAGGTCTCCGAGATCGAGGGGCCGCCCTTGACCGTCACGCAGGCCGACGGCACCCTGACCGTCGCGTATGACGACCTGCCCTGGCAGGGCTTCCTCAAGTGGCTCGACGGCAAGGGCTGGCGCCGCAGTGCCGTGGTCTCCCTGGCCGTCCCCGCGGGCACCCGTGTCGAGGTGGGCGTGATCGGGGCGGGCGCCGTGGTCTCGGGGATCGAGGGGAGCACGGAGGTCAAGGGTGTCACCGGCGACACGACCCTCGTCGGTCTCTCGGGCCGGGTGCGCGCCCACACGGTCTCGGGCAGCGTGGAGGCACAGGGCATCACCGGCGACCTGCGGTTCAACTCGGTCTCCGGCGACCTGACGGTCTTCGAGGGCGCGGGCTCCTCCATTCGGGCCGATTCGGTGAGCGGCTCGATGATCGTGGACCTCGACCCGGCGGGCGGCCCGACCGACGTCGGCCTGAAGAGCATCTCGGGCGAGATCGCGATACGGCTGCCGCATCCGACGGACGCCGATGTCGAGGCGAACACCGCGAGCGGCTCGGTGTCCACCGCGTTCGAGGATCTGCGGGTCAGCGGCCAGTGGGGGGCGAAGAAGATCACCGGCCGGCTGGGCTCGGGCAGCGGAAAGCTCAAGGCCACGACGGTCTCGGGGTCCATCGCGCTGCTGCGCAGGCCACCGACGGAGGAGGATCTGTCGGACGAGGCCCCGCCGGCCACACCCGCGACGGACCCGACGGACTCCACGGACCCGACGGACTCCGCGGACTCGACGGACCCGTCGCGCCCGACCGACACTTCCCCGGCCGACGACGCCGCCCCGACCGACAAGAAGGTGCTCTGAGATGGCCCCCGTGTTCGCCCACGGCCGACTGCGCCTGTACCTGCTCAAGCTCCTCGACGAGGCGCCGCGCCACGGCTATGAGGTGATCCGCCTCTTGGAGGAGCGCTTCCAGGGGCTGTACGCACCTTCGGCCGGCACGGTCTACCCGCGCCTGGCGAAGCTGGAGGCCGAGGGCCTGGTCACACACACCACGGAGGGCGGCCGCAAGGTGTACGCCATCACGGACGCGGGCCGCGCCGAACTGGCCGACCGCAGCGGTGAGCTGGCCGATCTGGAGCTGGAGATCCGCGACTCCGTCGTCGAGCTCGCCGCCGAGATCCGGGACGGCGTGCGGGGCGCGGCCGGTGAGCTCCGCCGTGAGATGCGGGAGGCGGCCAGGGAGGCGCGCGCTTCGGGCGGCGGGCCCGAGGGCACGAGCAGCACCGGCACCAGCTCCCGAACCGGCCCGCGCTCAAGCTCAAGCTCCGGCAAGCCCTTCCCCGATCCCTCGGACTTCTTCGACGGCTCCTGGGGCGACAACGAAGGCTGGCGGCAGGCCAAGGAGGAGTTCAAGCGCGCCAAGCAGGAGTGGAAGGAACAGGCCCGGCGGGCGAAGGACGAGAGCCGCAGGGCACGCGAGGAGGCCCAGCGCGCCCGCCGCCAGGCCGAGGCCGCGCAGGAGACCGCGCGCGCCCAGGCGCAGGAGGAGGTGCAGCGCATCGCACGGCGCGTCCAGGACCAGGTGCAGGACCACTTCGCGCGGGGCGACTGGCCGACGGGGGTGCGCGAGGGCCTGACGGAACTGGCCAAGGAGTTCGGCGAGTTCGGCAAGGACCTGGGCAAGGACTTCGGCCGCAAGGGGCCGCGATCCACCGCCGAGGAGCCCAAGTTCACGTCCGCCCCCAAGGACGTGGTCCCCACGGAGTACGTCCCGGAGTGGGCCCAGGAGGACACCACCGGTCATCCGTCACGGGATCTGGACCGGCTCCTGGATCGTTTCCGTGACGACATCCGTGACGCGGCCCGGGACCACGGCGTGACGGAGGATCAACTGCGCGACGCCCGCCGCCATTTGTCGTCGGCTGCCGCACACATCGCCGCGACCCTGCGCACACCGAAGGACTGACCTGGGCGGCCACGCTGGTCACGCAAGCCGCCCAGGCCGGCAGCCCCGGCAGCCCCGTCGGCCTGCGGCCTATGCCTACGCGGCGCCCTCGCCGTACAGCACCCGCTCCACCGACGCATGGGTCACGCCATGGTCCGCGAGGACCTCGCTGACAGGGCCGGGGCGGACGGTCAGGGCGAACAGGATGTGCTCGTCACCGATGTGCCGGTCCCGGCGCGCGGTGGCGATGCGCAGGGACTTCTCCAGGGTGTCCTTGGCCTCGCGGGTGAACGGCAGATGCCCGCTCCAGCCCCGGCCCCGCCCCGGGCGCCCGGCCCCGCGGCCGCCCGCCAACGCGCCCACCCCGTGGGTCTCCTCGACCCGGGAGACGATCTCGGACACGTCGATGCCGAGTTCGGCCAGCGCCGCCGCGTCGGCCTGCGAGAGACCCCCGCGGCGCCGCGCCTCGCCCAGCGCGCCCTCGATCGACTCCCGGCGGCGCACGGCGCCGAGCGAGGCCAGGGCGAAGGACGCCCGGCTGGCCTCGCGGTCGAGCAGCGCGAGGAGCATGTGCCCGTCGTCGACGGAGGCCGCGCCCTCGCCATCGGCATGCTCGACCGCGCCTTTGACCACGGCGCGGGCGTCCTTCGTGAACCGCTCGAACATCACTGCCTCCCGTACTTCTTGTGCACGGCCTGCCTGCTCACTCCGAGCTCCGCGGCGATCCCCTGCCACGACCAGCCCTGCCGGCGCGCACTGCGCACCTGCACGGCCTCCAACTGCTCCACCAGCCTCCGCAGCGCGGAGACGGCCCGCAGTCCGACGCGTGGGTCACGGTCACCCGCACGCTCGGCGAGATCCGTAGCTTCGGTCATGCATGTCAACTTACGTTGACAAGAGGCGGATGTCAATCAAAGTTGACGCTCCAGGTCACCCGACTTCGAGCACGATCTTCCCGAACACGTCGCCGGACTCCACGCGCTCGAAGCCCTCACGCGCCCGGTCGAGCGGCAGCACCTCGTCGATCACGGGGCGCACCCCCGTGGCCGCGCAGAAGGACAGCAGGTCCTCCAGTTCGTCCTTGGACCCCATCGTCGAACCGACGATCTTCAGCTCCAGGAAGAAGACCCGGGTCAGCTCCGCGTGCGAGGGCCGGTCACCGCTGGTCGCGCCCGAGATCACCAGAGTGCCGCCCGGCTTGAGGGACTTGACGGAGTGCGACCACGTCGCCGCCCCCACCGTCTCGATGACGGCGTCCACCCGCTCCGGCAGCCGCGCCCCGGACTCGACGGCCTCCACCGCGCCCAGCTCCAGGGCCCGCTTCCGCTTGGCCTCGTCGCGGCTCGTGGCGAAGACGCGGAGCCCCGCCGCCTTGCCGAGCACGATCGCGGCCGTCGCGACACCGCCGCCCGCGCCCTGCACGAGGACCGAATCCCCGGGGCGCACACCGGCATTGGTGAACAGCATGCGGTACGCGGTGAGCCACGCGGTCGGCAGGCAGGCCGCCTCGGCGAACGACAGTTCCTTCGGCTTCGGCAGCACGTTCCACGTGGGGACGGACACCTGCTCGGCGAACGTCCCCTGGTACTTCTCGGTCAGGATCGACCGGCCTTCGCCCACGTCGACCCCGTACCCGCTCTGGCCGATGACGGAGTGCAGGACGACCTCGTTGCCGTGCTCGTCGATCCCCGCGGCGTCACAGCCGAGGATCATCGGCAGCCTCCCCTCAGGGAGGCCGACCCCGCGCAGGGACCACAGGTCATGGTGGTTGAGGGAGGCGGCCCGGACGTTCACGGTCGACCAGCCGGGCCTGGCCTCGGGGGCGGGACGCTCCCCCAACTCAAGGCCGCTGAGCGGCTGGTCACGGTCGATGCGGGCGGCGTAGGCAGCGAACATGGGGCAGACGATAGGCCGCGGGCCTACCCGGGCGTAACCACGCACGACTGTGACACGCGCCGCGCCCCCGCCTCGTACGCGAAGGGGGCGTACGAAACGGGGGCGCGGTCACGCCGTGGAGGCACCGATCAGCGTCGCGCCACGCCCTCGGCCCGAGCGGCCGCCGCAACGGCCGCGGTGACCGCCGGGGCGACCCGCTCGTCGAACGGCGAGGGGATCACGTAGTCGGCGGAGAGCTCGTCGCCCACCACGCCGGCCAGCGCCTCCGCAGCGGCGATCTTCATCGTCTCGGTGATCCGCGAAGCCCGCACCTGCAGCGCGCCCGCGAAGATGCCGGGGAAGGCGAGCACGTTGTTGATCTGGTTCGGGTAGTCCGAGCGCCCGGTCGCGACGACAGCCGCGTACTTGTGGGCGATGTCGGGGTGCACCTCGGGGTTCGGGTTGGCCATGGCGAACACGAACGAGTTCGGCGCCATGGAGGCGACCGCGGGCTCGGGGACGGTGCCGCCCGAGACGCCGATGAACACGTCCGCACCCGCGAGGGCGCTCTCCAGCGAACCGCTGAGCCCCGCCTTGTTGGTGATCTCCGCGAGCTCACGCTTGACCGGGGTGAGGTCGTCCCGGTCCAGGCTCACGACGCCCTTGCGGTCCGCGACCGCCACATCGCCGAGGCCCGCCTCGAGCAGGAACTTGGCGATGGCGACACCGGCCGCACCGGCGCCGGAGATCACGGCACGCAGCTCACCGAGCGTGCGCCCGGTGAGCCGTGCCGCGTTCCGCAGCGCGGCGAGCGTCACGACCGCCGTGCCGTGCTGGTCGTCGTGGAAGACCGGAATGTCGAGCCGCTCCTGGAGCTTGCGCTCGATCTCGAAGCAGCGCGGCGCCGAGATGTCCTCGAGGTTCACACCGCCGAAGGACGGTGCCATGCGCACCACGGTCTCGACGATCTCGTCCGCGTCCGTCGTCGCGAGCGCGATCGGCACCGCGTCCACGCCGCCGAACTGCTTGAACAAGATCGCCTTGCCCTCCATCACGGGGAGGGAGGCCTCGGGACCGATGTCTCCGAGGCCGAGCACGGCCGTGCCGTCGGTGACCACGGCCACGACGTTCGACTTCCATGTGTAGTCGTTCACCAGCTCCGGCTGCTCGGCGATCGCGGTGCACACTTTCGCGACGCCGGGCGTGTACGCCAGGGACAGGTCGTCCTTGTCCCGCACGGGCACGGTGGCCTGCACGGCCATCTTGCCGCCACGGTGCAGCGCGAACGCCGGATCGAAGGGCTCTTCAGCGCCTTCGTGACCCGTACTGCTGTCGCTGCGAGGATTGACGATCTCCGCTGCCACTTGTCTTACCCCTTAAGTCTTAAATCATCAGTTGAGGGTGTCCACTCCTGGTTGAGAAGTGGGCGGGCACCGCGTCTGTTCCCCGCCTGTCGGCGGAGGGAGGTACAGACACGCGGGCGCGCCGCACACGCGCCCTGGGCCCCGGATGAGGGGTGTAACGCACCTTTCTACCTGACGGTGCTCGGCACGGGCGAGTGAGATTGGCTACGTGAGGCGCCCGTGGCCGTTGTAGTGGTCCAACAAGAACGGGTGAAGGGCCATGCCCGAATTTCCCGGGGAGGCTCCGCCGCGGGTCCACATCGCGAGATTCACCCGAGATTCACGGAAGATCTCAGATGGCGATACTTCGTTCCCGGTCGGTACGGCCCTGATGTCCCGGCCTGCCCGGATACCGCGCTCACCCGTTATCCGATTTTGACATCTCCGGCACCCAGAATCGGACGGTCCGAATGGCAAGATGCCGTCATCACACGAGGTCGCGACACCCGAAGGTGTGTGCACGACCGCTCGGCAACTCCCTCGTCCGCCGGAGGACCCTCATGACCGCACGCTCCGTTTGTCGTACCACCGCCGGTAAGTCCGCGAAGTCCCGGATGGCCACGGTCGGCGCGATCGCGGTCGCCGGCGCGCTGCTGCTGACCGGCTGCGGTGACCAGACCAAGAGCAAGGACGAGGGCGGCGAGAAGGTGAGCAACGCCCCGCTCGCCGACAAGCTCCCCAAGGACATCCGGGACGCCGGTGTCATCAAGGTCGGTTCGGACATCGCGTACCCGCCCGTCGAGTTCAAGGACAAGTCGGGCAAGACCGTCGGCATCGACCCCGACCTGGGCGAGGCACTGGGCAAGCAGCTCGGCGTGAAGTTCGAGTTCGCCAACGGCACCTTCGACACCCTGATCGGCGGTCTGCGCTCCAAGCGCTACGACCTCGCGATGTCGGCGATGACCGACACCAAGAACCGCCAGGAAGGCGTCGACGAGGAGACCGGCAAGAAGCTCGGCGACGGCGTCGACTTCGTGGACTACTTCACGGCGGGCGTCTCGATCTACACCAAGAAGGGCGACGACCAGGGCATCAAGACCTGGGCCGACCTCTGCGGCAAGAAGATCGTCCTGCAGCGCGGCACCGTCTCGCACGACCTGGCCAAGGCCGAGGCGAAGAAGTGCAAGGGCGGCAAGGACATCGCCATCGAGTCCTTCGACAACGACCAGCAGGCCCAGACCCGGCTGCGCTCCGGCGGCGCGGACGCGGGCTCGTCGGACTTCCCGGTCGCGGCGTACGCGGTGAAGACCTCCGGCGGCGGCAAGGACTTCGAGCTGGTCGGCGAGCAGGTCGAGGCCGCTCCGTACGGCATCGCGATCTCCAAGAAGAACTCCGAGCTGCGCGACGCGATCAAGGCCGCGCTCGACGCGATCATCAAGAACGGCGAGTACGGAAAGATCATCTCGAAGTGGGGCGTCGAGGACGGCGCAGTCGAGGAAGCCAAGATCAACGGCGGCAAGTGACCGCGTAACCGTCCCGCCGCTGAAAGGCCACCCCCGTGACAACCGACATCACCAAGAAGGGCCCGGAGGACACACCCCCGTCCTCCCACCCTGAGGCCATCAAGGCCATCCCGGTCCGGCACTACGGCCGGTACGTCTCCGCGGTCATCGCCATCGGCGCGCTCGCGGCCATCGTCGCCGCGTTCGCGCAGGGCGACATCAACTGGAACGCGATTCCGGAGAACTTCTTCGACGACCGCATCCTCAAGGGCGTCCGGGAGACTCTGCTCCTGACGTTCCTCTCCATGCTCATCGGCGTGGTCGGCGGCATCCTGCTCTCGGTGATGCGCCTGTCGAAGAACCCGGTGACCTCGTCGATCGCCTGGTTCTACATCTGGTTCTTCCGGGGTACGCCGGTTCTGGTCCAGCTCTTCATCTGGTTCAACCTCGGCTTCGTCTTCGAGTACGTGAACCTCGGCCCCGTCTACAAGGACGAGTGGTCGGACTTCATGACGCCGTTCCTGACGGCGCTGCTCGGCCTGGGGCTCAACGAGGCCGCGTACATGGCGGAGATCTGCCGCGCCGGACTGCTCTCGGTCGACGACGGACAGACCGAGGCGTCCCACGCGCTCGGCATGAGCCACGGCAAGACGCTGCGCCGGGTCGTGCTGCCGCAGGCGATGCGCGTGATCGTGCCGCCGACGGGCAACGAGGTCATCAACATGCTCAAGACGACCGCGCTGGTCGCCGCGGTCCAGTACTTCGAGCTCCTGCGGTACGCCCAGGACATCGGTACCTCGTCCGGCGCGGTGGTCGAGGCGCTGCTGCTCGCCGCCACCTGGTACCTGATCATGACGTCGATCCTCAGCGTCGGTCAGTACTACCTGGAGCGTTACTACGCCCGCGGTTCGTCGCGCGCCCTGCCGGACACGCCGTGGCAGAAGATCAAGGCCAACATGCTGTCCCTGAACAGCCCGCGGGGAGGCACCGCATGACCGCCATGGTGAAGTCCGAAGGCGTCCACAAGTCCTTCGGCAGCGTCGAAGTGCTCAAGGGCATCGACCTGGAGGTCAAGTCGGGCGAGGTCTTCTGCCTCATCGGCCCGTCCGGCTCCGGCAAGTCGACGTTCCTGCGCTGCATCAACCACCTGGAGAAGATCAACGCCGGGCGGCTCTACGTCGACGGCGAGCTGGTCGGCTACCGGCAGAAGGGGGACAAGCTGTACGAGCTCAAGGACAGCGAAGTCGCCCTCAAGCGCCGGGACATCGGCATGGTCTTCCAGCGCTTCAACCTCTTCCCGCACATGACGTCTCTCGAGAACGTCATGGAGGCGCCGGTCCAGGTCAAGGGCGAATCGAAGGCGGCGGCCAGGGAGCGTGCCGGGCAGCTCCTGGAGCGGGTGGGCCTCGCCGACAAGGCGAAGAACTACCCCTCGCAGCTCTCGGGCGGCCAGCAGCAGCGCGTGGCCATCGCCCGCGCGCTCGCGATGGAACCGAAGCTGATGCTGTTCGACGAGCCGACGTCGGCGCTCGACCCGGAGCTCGTCGGCGACGTCCTCGACGTCATGCGCGACCTCGCGGAGTCCGGCATGACGATGATCGTCGTCACGCACGAGATGGGCTTCGCGCGCGAGGTCGGCGACAGCCTCGTCTTCATGGACGAGGGCGTCGTGGTCGAGTCCGGCCACCCGCGGGAGGTCCTGACGAACCCGCAGCACGAGCGGACGCAGTCGTTCCTCTCCAAGGTGCTGTAACTCCTGATCACGCAGAGGGCGGTACGGATCCCGGATCCGTACCGCCCTTTGCATACCCGCTACTTGAGTCCGAGCACCATCGCATCCGAAGGCGAGGACCACACCGTCCGCGCCTCGCCGAAGCCCGCGTCGCGCAGCGTGCGCGCGTGCCACTCGGGCGAGGGGGTGTCGCCGTCCGCGTGCTCGCCGTAGATCTCGAAGCGCTTGGCGGTGGGCCCGGCGAGTACCGGGTCCGCGGCGGCCAGCTGCCACCACTCCCGCCAGTCCACGGCGCCCTCGGCCTTGGCCGCTTCCATCCGGGCGTGCCGCTGGGCCCGGTCGGCGTCGTTCAGGCGGGGCGTCGCCGGGTCGGGCATGTGGTCGGCGTTCATGAAGACGCCGCCGTCGCGCACGACGCCCGCGATCTGCCCGTAGAGGGTGGTGAGGGGCTCGCTGTGCAGCCAGTGCAGGGCGGTGGCGGTGAGCACGGCGTCGTACGCGTCGTACGGGAGCTGGGCCGTCCACTCGGGGTCCTTGAGGTCCGCGGTCACGAACGTGACGCGGTCGTCCCCGGCGAAGGTGCCCTCGGCGATGGCCAGGAGCGCGGGGTCGAGGTCGACGCCCGTACTGACCGCGTTCGGGAACCTCTTGAGCAGCCGGTCCGTAATACTCCCCGTACCGCACGCGAGGTCGAGGACGCGTGGCTCGGTGCCGACGACGGCCTCGACCATGTCCAGCATGACCCGGAACCGCTCCTCGCGGTCCGGCAGATACCACTCCTGCTGCCGGTCCCAGCTGTCCTGCCAGGCACGCCAGTCGGCCTTGGCCACCGTTTCCGTCATGAGAAGCCCTCCCGTACGTAATACGCTCTCGTAATACCCTAGAAGCGCGCGCAACTGTTACTCACGCACCTGACGAAGATAGCCCGCCCCGGTAAGGACTACAAGTGGAACTGGCCTATTACTCGGACTACGCCGTACGTCTGGTCAACAGCGAGGAGCCGGGTCGCAACAAGGACACGCTGACGTCGGTCGACGCGGTCCGTGAGCTGTTCGGAGGCAATGCGCAGGCGGCACGTCGCGCCACGGACTCCGACGTCACCCGCTTCCGTTCGGTGCGGGCCAGGCTGCGGGGGGTCTTCGAGGCGGCCGACGGCGGGGACGAGACCCTCGCGGTCGACCTGCTGAACTCACTGCTCATGGAGTTCCCGGTCAGCCCGCAGATCTCGGGCCACGACCACCGCGACGACAACGGCAACCCGTTGTGGCACATGCACCTCGCGGACCACCCGTCGAACGCGACGTCCGGGTACGCGGCGATCGCCGCGATGGGCCTCGCCTTCCACCTCACCGAGCACGGGGTCGACCGCCTGGGCCTGTGCGAGGCAGCGCCGTGCCGCAACGCCTATCTGGACACGTCGACGAACCGCTCCCGACGCTACTGCTCGGACCGCTGCGCGACCCGCGCCAATGTCGCCGCCTACCGCGCCCGCAAGCGCCTGGAGACGGAGCGGTCGGCGAGCACGGGCCGCGCGGCCGAAACGGCCCAGCGCAGCAAGCTGAACGGCGAGCGCTGACCGGACCTCGACGGGGGCGGGCGGTAGCGGAACCACACCTTCCCCAGGACGAGTTCCTCGGGCACCGTGCCGTAGTCCGTGCTGTCCCCTCCCGCGTACGTGTTGTCCCCGAGTACCCACCAGCCGCCCTCGCGCCGCTCGGCGGCGCGCTTGACGACCAACAGGTCCTGCTGGAACGGATGGCGGAGCACCACCACGTCACCCGCTCGGACCCGCGCGCCCCACTGCACCACCAGGCGGTCCCCGTGGTAGAGCGTGGGCACCATCGAAGGGCCGGTCACCTCGGCCGCGCCCAACGGCAGGATGGCCCTTCTGCGTTCGCTCCCCTGCGACAGCTCCGGCATCACCGCACCTCCCCGGTCCTATCCTCCACGAGTCCCAGTCTGACCCTGGACTTTTGTCCTAAGCCCATGGGGGCACTCGCGAAAACCCGTCTCTCACGGAGTAATGTCCCACCTGAGAAGACGATCACGAGGAAGGACCGCTGCATGCTTTCCCGCCTGTTTGCCCCCAAGGTAAAGGTCAGCGCCCACTGCGACCTCCCCTGCGGCGTGTACGACCCGGCCCAGGCCCGCATCGAGGCCGAGTCGGTCAAGGCCGTCCAGGAGAAGATGGCCGGCAACGACGACGCGCAGTTCCAGACGCGCGCCATCGGCATCAAGGAGCAGCGCGCGGAGCTCGCCAAGCACCACGTGTCGGTGCTCTGGAGCGACTACTTCAAGCCCCCGCACTTCGAGAAGTACCCGGAGCTGCACCAGCTGGTCAACGACACCCTCAAGGCCCTCTCGGCCGCCAAGGGCTCGTCGGACCCGGCCACGGGCCAGAAGGCGCTGGACTACATCGCCCAGATCGACAAGATCTTCTGGGAGACGAAGAAGGCCTGAGCCTTCGCGTCACGTCAGCTGAAAGCACCCGGCATCCGCGCGGAGCCGGGTGCTTTCGGCGTTCCGCCCCCTGATCAGCCCTGCTGTGCCGCAAGGCCTTTGCGCAGGTCCTCCGCGTTCATCACCGGGTGGATCTCGATCTCCGCGCCGAGTTCCAGGAGGAACGGCTCGGCGACGGCCGGGATCTCCGAACTGTCCTGCATGTCGAAGACGAAGGTGGCGGTCCTGCCGCCGTCGGACGGACCGAAGTACGCCGCCTCCGGCTTGAGCTGTTCCGTCACCGACTGGATGAGCTTCGGCAGCGTGCCGTTCCGGTACGCCTCGTTCGTGACCTGGGTGTCCAGACGCGCTCTGAGCATGACTCTCATGGCACTCACTTCCTCCCTTCCAGGGTCCCGCATCAGGCCCGGTCGTGCAGCGCCAGGTTCGCGGCGAAGCCGAGGAACGCCACCCCGCTGAACTGCTCGAGACGGCGCCGGAACGACGGACGGCGGATGCGCTCGCCCAGCGCTGATGCCGCGTAGGTGACGATCCAGTACCAGAGCGCGAGTTCGACCAGGTCGACCGCTGTGAGCAGCAGCGTCGCGCTGAACACGGGGGCGCCTTCCGGGATGAACTGCGGAAGCAGGCTCATGTAGAAGAGCCCGGCCTTGGGGTTGAGCAGGTTCGTGGCGAGCCCTGCGCGGAAGGCCGCCCAGCGGTCCCGGGGAGCGGGCGACTCGGCCCGCGTCTTTTCCTCCCGCTCCGGGGCCGGCTCCCGTACCCGGTGGCGCGAGCGCCACAGTGCCGTTCCCCCCAGCCACGCCAGGTACAGGGCGCCCCCGATGCGCAGGGCGTCGTACGCGAAACGGGACGCCGTGAGGACTGCCGTCAGGCCGATGGCCGTCGCCACGCCCCAGGCCAGACAGCCGGTGAGGATGCCCAGCGCGGCGGCGAGACCGCCGTCCCTGCCGTGCGCCATGGAGGTGCGCAGGACCAGGAGTGTGTCCAGGCCCGGCGTGATGTTGATGATCGCGGCGACGCCCGCGAACGCGAGTACGGCGGTGAGCATGGCGGGAGGCTAGTGGCCCGCCGCTGTGTCGCGCCTCCCGATAAATCGGTTGCCGCCGCACGTCGCCCCTGTTGCACTTGCCGA
Source organism: Streptomyces sp. NPDC051218 (assembly GCF_044455475.1). NCBI lineage: Bacteria > Bacillati > Actinomycetota > Actinomycetes > Kitasatosporales > Streptomycetaceae > Streptomyces > Streptomyces sp. NPDC051218. Next base: position 175,439 of record NZ_JBITEU010000010.1, read on the forward strand.
ACACCCGACCCGTCAAGGAGACGCAATGCGCCGTTTGTTCATGTCCAGCCAGAAGGGAATCGCCACCGACCCAGAGGACATGACACCCAGTGCATACGTCGAGCACGTGCAACACCCTGAACTTGGGCATCCTGGCGCATGTTGACGCCGGTAAGACCAGCCTGACCGAGCGGCTTCTGCACGCCGCCGGTGTCATCGACGAGATCGGTCGCGTCGATGCGGGCAGCACCCAGACCGATTCCCTGGCCCTGGAGCGGCAGCGCGGCATCACGATCAAGTCCGCCGTCGTCTCCTTCGCCGTCGACGACGTCACCGTGAACCTCATCGACACCCCCGGGCACCCTGACTTCATCGCCGAGGTGGAACGGGTGCTGAGTGTGCTCGACGGCGCCGTACTCGTCGTCTCCGCGGTCGAAGGCGTGCAGGCGCAGACCCGCGTGCTCATGCGGACGCTGCGGCGCCTCCGCATTCCCACGCTCGTCTTCGTGAACAAGATCGACCGGCGCGGCGCGCGCCACGAGGACCTGCTGCGGGACATCTCGGAGCGGCTGGTGCCGGACATCGTGCCCATGGGGGCTGCCCACGGCCTGGGGGGCCGCGACGGGACCTTCGTGCCCTTCGGTGACCGCGACCCCTTCTTCACCGCCCGCCTCGTCGACGTACTCGCCGCGCACGACGACGAGCTGCTCGCCGCCTACGTCGACGACTCGGCGGCTCTCTCCTACGGGCGGCTCCGCGCCGAACTCGCCACGCAGACCAAGCGGGCCCTCGTGCACCCGGTGTTCCTCGGCTCGGCCGCCACCGGCGCGGGCGTCACCGAACTCATGGCGGGCATCCGGGAGTTGCTCCCCTCCGCTGACGGATTTCTGCGGGCCGACGATCCGGTCTCCGGCACCGTCTTCAAGGTCGAGCGCGGGGACGCCGGGGAGAAGATCGCCTACGTACGAATGTTCGCGGGGACGATCCGCACCCGGGACCGGTTGCCGTTCGGCGGCGGGCGCGAGGGCAAGGTCACCGCGGTGAGCGTCTTCGACCGCGGATCGGCCACCTCGCGCGAGGGCGTGTCCGCAGGGCAGATCGGGAAGTTGTGGGGGCTCGGCGACATCCGGATCGGTGACGTCATCGGCGTACCGCACGCGAAGAGGGGCGGGGACGGGCAGCGCTTCTTCTCGCCACCCACCCTGGAGACCGTCGTCGTCCCCGCCCGCCCCGGCGACAAGGGGGCGCTGCATCTCGCGCTCGCCCAGCTCGCCGAGCAGGACCCGCTGATCAACTTGCGGCAGGACGATCTCCGCCAAGAGGTGTACGTGTCGCTCTACGGCGAGGTCCAGAAGGAGGTCATCCAGGCGACGCTCCTCGACGAGTACGGCATCGACGTGGCGTTCCGGGAGACCACGACCATCTGCGTGGAACGCGTGAGCGGCAGCGGCTCCGCCTTCGAGATCATCGACAAGGACGACAACCCCTTCCTGGCCACCGTCGGCCTGCGCGTCGAGCCCGGCCTGCCGGGCTCCGGCGTGGAGTTCCGCCTGGAGGTGGAGCTCGGTTCGATGCCGTACGCGTTCTTCCGTGCCGTCGAGGAGAGCGTGCGCGAGGCCCTGCACCAGGGCGTCCACGGGTGGGAGGTCGACGACTGTGCCGTCACCATGACGCACTGCGGGTACTGGCCCCGGCAGAGCCACGCGCACGGCACCTTCGACAAGAGCATGTCGAGCACGGCCGGCGACTTCCGGCAGCTGACCCCGCTGGTCCTGCTGAGCGCGCTGCGGCGGGCGGGCACCGAGGTGCACGAGCCGCTGCACCGCTTTCGGCTCAGTGTCCCGGACGACGTGTTCGGGCAGCTCCTGCCCGCGCTCTCACGGCTGCGGGCGGTCCCGCACACCCAGACGGCGCGCGGCGCCTCGTACGTGGTCGAGGGCGAGATCCCGGCGGCCCGCGTCCACGAGCTGGAGCAGCTGCTGCCCTCGCTGACGCGTGGCGAGGGCGAGCTGGAGTCGGCCTTCGAGCGGTACCAGCCGGTCCGGGGCGAGGCCCCGGACCGGCCGCGGACCGACCGCAACCCGCTCTGCCGCAAGGAGTACCTGCGGGAGGTGGCCGGTGTCCGGCGCTAGAGCGAGGGGGCCTTGGTACGGGTCAGCGCCGGAACGCGGGCAAGTCCGAGCTGCGGCAGGCGACTGCCTTCAGATGCGGCCGGTGGTCTTCGAAGCGGGCCGCCGGCGCCTCGTCACCCTCGACGCTCGGCCCACCGCTGACTTGTTCTGATCCATCTGATCCAGCTGACCCAGCTGTCACATTTCCTCGTCGCGGTACGTCGTACAAGTGACGCACCGTGCCAGGGCACTTGGAGGTAAGAAGTAATGAACACGCAGACGCCGGGGCCCCGAACTCCCGAGCGGCGCAAGCAGGACGCGCTGCACCGTCTCGTCCACGACATCGACGCCTGGGTGGCCACGGCCGACGCGGAGAGCGGGACCCCGTACCTCATCCCGCTGTCCTTCCTCTGGGACGGCGAGAGCCTGCTGGTGGCCACCCCCGACGCCAGCGTCACCGGACGCAACCTCCGGGCCACCGGCAGGGCGCGGGTCGGTCTCGGGCCGACCCGCGACGTCGTCCTCATCGAGGGGGCCGTACGGGCCCTGGGCGAGGACGAGTTGACCCCTGAGGACCGGGACGCCTTCGCCGAGAAGACGGGCTTCGACCCCAGCAAGCTCACCACCGTCTACACCTACTTCCGCATCACCCCCCAGCGGCTCCAGGCCTGGCGCGAGGCCGACGAGCTGGAGGGCAGGGAGCTGATGCTGGGCGGGCGGTGGACGGTGCGGTAGCCCGGCGGCGCTCAGGGCGGGTCGGGTCAGGGCCGGCCGAGCACCGGGGCCAGCGCCTCCCTGAGGTCGTCGGGTCCCGTGTAGTGCAGCCCGGTCATGCCGAGCGCGACGGCCGCGTCCACGTTCTCCTTGCGGTCGTCCACGAACAGGCAGCGCGCGGCGGGGACCCCCGTACGCTCCACGGCGATCTCGTAGATCCGGCGGTCGGGCTTCACGATGCCGACGTCGGCGCTGCTGACCACGGTGTGCGCGAGGTCGGCGATGCCGAGTTCGGCGAGGTCCTGGTCGAGCCAGGGGGTCGCGTTCGTCACGAGCGCCACGTGCAGGTGCGCGCGGGCCCGCCTCAGCAGGTCCACCACCGTGGGGTCGGCGGAGAAACCGGCCTCGGCGAGCGCGGCACCCAGGGCGTGCCCGCGCTCGTAGGGCACCCGGTCCGCGAGGCCGTGCGCGATGGCCTCCACCCACTCCTTCTTGCCGATACGCCCGAGCATCAGCGGCAGGTCGGTCTCTGGCGCGAAGGCGAACTCGGCGGTGCTGCCGTGGGGCAGACCGGCGGCGCGTTCCATCTCCTCCATCTGCGACATGTCGTAGAAGCGGATCACGCCGTCGAGATCGCAGAGCACGGCGTCGAACGGCAGCGGGGGTTGCGGCGAGGGCTGCCGCAGCTGCCAGCCGAAGCGCAGCTTCTCCTTGGCCTCGGCGCCGATCCGGCCGTAGAAGCGGATGGCGCCCTCGTTCCACGCGGGCGTCTGCCACTGGACCTCGGTGAGGCCAAGGGCACGGGCCTCGGCCGCCACCGCGTCCGTCAGCAGCTCGCCGAGGCCGAGTCCCCGGTGGCCGTCACGCAGGAAGAGGCAGTCCATATGGAGGTACTCGGCGCCGTCCCAGGTGGAGATCTCCGGCGCACACGTCGCGTAACCGACGACCTCGCCGCCACCGGGCAACTCGGCCACCAGACAGCGCAGCCGCGGGTCGGGCACCCCGAAGAGCAGTTCGCCGAGCCGCCGGTCGAGCCCGGGGGCAGGCGGGGCGCCCTTCTCGTACGCGGCATGCTCGGCGACGAGCTCCACGATGCGGGGCAGGTCGGCGGGCCGGGCACGCCGGACGCGGGCGCCGCCGGTCCGGACGGGGGGTGCTTCGCCGTTCCGGGGGCGGGAGCCGCCGTGCGCCGCTGCGCCTTCGTGCGCGATGGGGCTGTCGTACGTCATCGCGTGGCCCCCTCTACGACGTCCCGGCCCCACGCGGTGAGCCGTTCCGCCTTCCCGGGGCGCCCGCTGGCCTCGCCGGCACCCAAGAGCCCTGCGGTGCGGGCGTGATGGCCGTCGGCGAGCGCGAGCAGCCGCTCACCGCCGAAGGCCGACGGAAGGTGATCCAGCGCGGTCATGTCCATGAGCCCATGATGCAGATGCCCGCCACTGCTCGCCCAATACCCGCTTCACTTCCCGCCGAGCGCCCGCCTCACTTCTCGCCCAGCACCCGGATCACTTCTCGCCCTGCGCACGCTGTACTTCTCGCCTAGTACCCGCGTCACTTCTCGCCCGGCGCCCGCATCACTACCAGCCCAGCCCTCGCGTCACTTCCCGCCGAACACCCGCATCACCTCTCCGCCGAACACCCGCATCACCTCTCCGCCGAGCACCCGCATCACTACCCGCCTAGCACCCGCATCACATCTCGCCCGGCGGCCGCATCACTACCCGCCTAGCACCCGCATCACATCTCACCCAGCGCCCACATCACTTCCCGCCCAGCGCCCACATCACTACCCGCCCAGCGCCCACATCACTACCCGCCGAGCGCCCGCATCACATCTCACCCAACGCCCGCATCACTTCCCGCCGAGCACCCGCCGAGCGCCCGCATCACCTCTCGCCGAGGCGCCCGCTTCACGCCCGCAGGGCGGTGTCCACGAGGGAGCGCACCTCGTCGGCCGAGAGGCCGAGCTGCTGCGCTTCGGCGACGAATACCCGCACCCGGTCGGCCAGTTGAGCCCGCGCCTGCACCGCGGCGGTGTCCACGGCGATCGGCCCGGGGCCCTGCGGCAGCTCGATCGGCCGGAGCGAGTCCGGCCCCGTCTCGGCGTCGGCTGCTTCGCGTGCGTCGACGCACGCGTCACACCGCGGGTTGTGGCAGGGACCGGGGCCCCACACAGGGACGTACACCCCGCGCAACTTGCGTCGTCTGATGGCCGTGCCGACAGGCCGTCCGCAGCTCGCGCACACCGGCTCGCTCCGCGGGCGGGGGCCGGACGGGCTCCCATCGCTGCCCATGCGTTCAGGGTAGGGCGGGTCGACCCGGCCGGATAGCCCGGCGAGACGGGACCTTGGCGGAATCCCCCGTCACCCGAAACGCCGAGACGCCGAGCAGCTCCACGCAGCGCACGGCTTCATGCGAAACGGTCGGTGTCGCCACCGTCCGTGCCGTAAGGCCGGGGCTCCCGCCACATCGGCCACAGGTGCGGGCCGTCCGGCAGGTCTATGGCCTTTCCGGTGAAATGGAATCCGAGCCGTGTGTACAGCGCGCGGCTGCGGCTGCTGCTCGCCTCCAGATAGGCGTGCAGCCCTTCCCTGTCGCAGCGTTCGAGCACGGCACCGATCAGCGCGGAGCCGAGCCCCTCGCCCTGCCGCTCCGGGCTCACGCCGACCATGTGCAGATACTGGTGGGGCCGGTCGGTCGGGTGCGCCTCGTCGGTCAGCCTGCCGATCTCCTCGATCCGCGCGTTGTCCGGGTCGATGGCCGCACGCAGCTGCGCGGGCCCCTCTTCCCCGCCCTCGCCCGCGTCTGCGCCCGCGGGCACGGACCACCACAGCGCCACGGCCGAGCCGTCCTCCGCGACGTCCACGTAGCCCTGACTCAGCGCCAGGTCGTAGAAGGCCTCCATCAGAGCGCCGTGCCTGCGGCGGCGGTACTCCTCGCCGGGGAAGACCCAGCTGCTCACCGGATCGTTCTGGAACGCCACGTCGAGCAGCCGGACCACGTCCGCTCTGTCGCTCTCCCCGGCCCTCCGGATGATTACGCCCACAGCCCCGCCCCTTCGCCCCTCGCCCGCGCTCAACTGCGCTTACTTCCCCACCGGTTGCTTCGGTCGCAGCCTAGGCGATCGGGCCCCCACACGCGGGCGAGCCCCGCACCCTGACCGGATCCCGGCGGGGTGCGGGGCTCGTCTCCCCTCAGTTCCTCTCGGTTCCTTTCGTCTCCTCCCCGTGCGTTCCGTGCGTTTCCGTACGTTCATTCAGTGCGTGCGCCGCGTCACGAACTCCGCGAGCGCCAACAGGCTGCCCGCCGCCTCCGGCACCGGCACCGCGCCGGCCAGCTGGTTGATCGCGCGGGACATCCGGTCGCCCGCGTGCAGCAGCGCCCAGTCCCTGCCGCCCGCCGTCTCGACGGCCTGCGCCATGCGGTCCAGGTCGCCGTCGGCCGACGGGTGTCCGTACAGCTCGGCCAGTTCGGCGCCTGCCGGGGTGCCGGAGGCCAGCGCCGCGACCACCGGCAGGGACTTCTTGCGGGCGGCGAGGTCGGCGCGGGCCGGCTTGCCCGTGTGCCCCGGATCACCCCAGATGCCGATCACGTCGTCGATGAGCTGGAAGGCGAGCCCCGCCTCACGGCCGAACCCGTCGAGCGCATCCACCTCGCTCCGCCCCGCCCCCGCGTACAGCGCCCCGACCGCGCAGGCGCAACCGAGCAGCGCCCCCGTCTTGGCCTCGGCCATCGCGAGGCATTCGTCGAGCGTGACCTCGTCGGGCCCGCGCCGCTCGAAGGCGCCGTCCGCCTGCTGGCCCGCGCAGAGCTCCACCACACAGGAGGCGAGCCGGGCGGCCGCCGCCGGGGCCCCGGGGTGCGGGTCCTCGGCGAGCAGCCGCTGCGCCAGCGCCTGGAGCGCGTCACCGGCCAGGATCGCGTCGGGTTCACCGAACACGGTCCATGCGGTGGGCCGGTGCCTGCGGGTGGTGTCGCGGTCGATGACATCGTCGTGCAGCAGGGTGAAGTTGTGGGTCAGCTCCACCGCCGCCGCGGCCCGGACGGCCAGGGCCTGGTCCCCGCCGAGGGCGCCCACCGCGGCGAGCACGAGCGCGGGCCTGATCGCCTTGCCCGCGTGCCCGGCCGCCGGTGTGCCGTCCGCGTGTTCCCAGCCGAAGTGGTAGAGCGCGATGCGGCGCATCACTCCGGGCAGGGACTCGATCGCCCGGCGCAGCTCCGGGTCGACGCACGCCCGCGCCGACGCCAGGATCTCCGCCGCTTCGGACGATTCGTGCCCCGCCTGGTCCTCCGGCTCCGTCGTGTCCGTGGTCATGTCCGTAGTCGTGTCCGTCATGGACTCACCCCGGGAAGGATGCGGACGGTGGCGTTTCCTGGGCCTGCGGGCGCGTACGGATGGGGTGTACCCGGCGGCGCGCCCACAGACACGGCCTCATCGCCAGCGGCCGATCTCGACGTTCTCCAGCACGCCCAGCGCGTCGGGCACCAGGACCGCCGCGGAGTAGTAGGTCGACACGAGGTACGAGATGATCGCCTGCTCGCTGATCCCCATGAAGCGCACGGACAGGCTCGGCTCGATCTCGTCCGGAAGGCCGACCTGGTGCAGGCCGACGACGCCCTGCTCCTCCTCGCCCGTACGCATACAGATGATCGAGGTGGTGCGGGCCTCGGTGACCGGGATCTTGTTGCACGGGTAGATCGGCACCCCGCGCCAGGTGGGAATGCGGTTGCCTCCCACGTCGATCGTCTCCGGCACGAGCCCGCGTTTGTTGAGCTCGCGGCCGAAAGCGGAGATCGCGCGCGGGTGGGCCAGGAAGAGCTTCGACCCCCGCCTGCGGCTGAGCAGTTCGTCCATGTCGTCCGGGCTCGGTACGCCCTCGTGGGGCTGCAGCCGCTGCTCGTACTCACAGTTGTTGAGCAGCCCGAACTCGCGGTTGTTGATCAGCTCGTGCTCCTGGCGCTCCTTGAGCGCCTCGACCGTGAGCCGCAACTGCTGCTCGGTCTGGTTCATCGGCTGGTTGTAGAGGTCGGCCACGCGCGTGTGGACGCGCAGAACGGTCTGGGCGACGCTCAGTTCGTACTCACGCGGCGCCGACTCGTAGTCGACGAACGTGCCCGGCAGCACGGCCTCGCCGATGTGCCCCGCGGAGAGGTCGATGGGCGATTCGCCGAACTTGTTGGTCCGCTGGGCCGGAATGGAGCGCAACCGCCGCAGGTGCTCGCGCAGCGATTCCGTGCGCTCGGCGACCTGCTCCAGGTCCTGGCGCGGCAGGGTGAGCACGGTGCACGCGGTCACCGCGCGCGTCGTGTACTCCCAGATGGCCTCCGGGTCGAGCAGTGCCTGCTCGCCGAAGTAGGCACCGTCGGCGAGCGTCCCGAGGACCGTGTCGTCCCCGTAGGGCCCGGTGCCGATCTTCTCGACCCTGCCGTGCGCGAGCAGGTACACCTCGTCGGCCTGGCTGCCGAAGGAGGTGATGACCGAGCCGGCCTCGAACTCCCGCTGCTGGCAGCGCTGGGCCAGCTCCCCCAGGACCTCGACGTCCTCGTAGTCCCGCAGGGTCGGCAGTTCGCCGAGCTCCGCCGGGATGACCTGGACCCGGTCCCCGGTCTTCACGAACGTCACACGGCCGTCGCCGACCGAGTAACTCAACCTCCGGTTCACTCGATACGTACCGCCCTGCACCTGCACCCACGGCAGCGTCCGCAGGAGCCAGCGGGAGCTGATCTCCTGCATCTGCGGCGCGGACTTGGTGGTGGTGGCCAGATTCCGCGCGGCCGACGTACCCAAGCTCTGTTGCTGCTCGGACTGTTCCGCACGGACCTCTTCGCCTACCGACATTGGCTATGCCCTCCCGATCAAGCGCTGATCTGCGACGACAACCCTTCCAGCACGGTGCGTGTCGGCGCCATTACACAAACGAGCGGGAATGGATCGGGCGAGAACGGGGCACTCACCCGCGTACCAGGAACGGGGTTCTCAGGGACGGGGAACTCCAAGATCCGTGCATCCGTTGAACAGGACACAACGGCCGATACTGTTCGTACCGATATGCACCACTCCGCACCCCCGTAGGAGACGGCAATGGCAGGCTTCCTGGATCGCGCCAAGGAACAGGCGCAGCGCGGACTCAATCAGGGCAAGCAGAAGATCGACGAGGTCCAGGCGCAGCGCACGGGCAGCGACCTGCTGAAGAAGCTGGGCGCCGCGTATTACGCACAGCAGCACGGCACGGGAACCCCCGTGGCCACGCAGCAGGCCCTGCAGGCGGTGGAGGCCCACATCGCGACGAACGGCGACGCGTTCCTGCACAGCGGCGACCACCGCGGCTGACCAAATCGGCTCGCACGGTGCCCGAACAGCAACGGAATCCTTCCCAACGGCTGGTCCGGGCACCGTGGTTCCGGTAAAAGCGGGCGTACAAGACGGTCCGCGGCAGGCGGCCGTCGTGCTCCGCAAAGGAGTCGGCCATGGCCCCACCCATGTCCGCGGGCAAGTTCCTGGACGTGCTCAAGGACGAAGGTGTGACGGTCGTCGAAGTCGGCGACTGGCCGCACCACAACCGCAACCACAAGGGGCCGTGGGGGCCCGTGCACGGCGTGATGATCCACCACACGGTCACGTCGGGCAGCGAGCGGACGGTGGAGCTCTGCCGTGACGGGCACCCGTCACTGCCGGGCCCGCTCTGCCACGGCGTGATCACCAAGGACGGCCGCGTCCACCTCGTCGGGTACGGCCGCGCCAACCACGCGGGCCTCGGCGATGACGACGTCCTGCGCGCGGTCATCGCCGAGAAGGCGCTCCCGCCGGACAACGAGGCGAACACCGACGGAAACCGCCACTTCTACGGCTTCGAGTGCGAGAACCTCGGCGACGGCGAGGATCCGTGGCCCGACGCGCAGCTGGAGGCCATCGAGAGGGTCTCGGCGGCCATCTGCCGCCACCACGGCTGGACCCACCGGTCGGTGATCGGCCACCTCGAATGGCAGCCGGGCAAGATCGACCCCAAGGGCTTCACCATGAACGCCATGCGGGAGCGCGTCGAGGAGCGCCTCAAGTAGGGCAAGCGCCCCGGGCGGGCCGACCGTGACCGTGCCCGTCCGCACGGTGCCGGGCAGAATGGCGGGGTGAGCACCACCCCGCCGACCACCCCGCGCCCCCGACTCCCGTCCCCGCTGCAGGAGCTCCAGGACGACCGGTTCGCGCGGCACGGCGTCACTCTCACACTCAAGCGGGACGACCTGATTCACCCGGACCTCCCGGGCAACAAGTACCGCAAGCTCTTCCTGAACCTGGACGCCGCCGTCGCGGCGGGGCACAAGGCCCTGCTGACCTTCGGCGGCGCCTACTCCAACCACCTCAGGGCGACCGCCGCTGCGGGCCGCCTCCTCGGCATGGAGACCATCGGCGTGGTCCGCGGCGACGAACTCGCGGGCCGCCCCCTGAACCCGTCGCTCGCGCACTGCGCGGCCGACGGAATGCGCCTGCACTTCATCGACCGGGCGACGTACCGCAGGAAGACCGAGCCAAAGATCCTGGCCGCCCTCCTGCACGCGACAGGCGCCGAAGATCCGTACGTCATCCCCGAAGGGGGCAGCAACTCCCTGGCCGTACAGGGCTGTACGGCCCTGGGCGAGGAGCTGCGCGGTCACACCCACACGGCGGCCGTGGCCTGCGGCACCGGCGGCACCCTGGCCGGGATGGCCGCGGGCCTCGCCCCGGACCAGTGCGCGCTCGGCATACCGGTACTCAAGGGCGGCTTCCTCGGCCCCGAGATACAGGCGCTGCAACAGCGGGCCTTCGGCGTCCCCACCACCAACTGGCACCTGGACGAGCGCTTCCACTTCGGCGGGTACGCCCGCACTCCCCCCGAACTCACCGCGTTCGCAAACGACTTCGAGGACCGCCACGGCCTCCCCGTGGAGCCCGTCTACGTGGCCAAGCTCCTGTACGCGCTGACAGCCCTCTCCGAAGAGGGCGCGTTTCCCCCCGGCAGCAACGTCACGGCCGTGATCACCGCGACGGACGCGGCGCCGCCCGCGGCTCAGTCCTCGACCTCCCGGTAGGCCGCCGCCTCCTCCAGGTCCAGCTTCCGCAGCAGCGTCCGCATCATCTCGTCGTCGATGCGCCGTTCGTCCCGCATCGTCACGAACACCTCCCGCTCCGCGGCGATCGCCTCGCGGGCGAGCCTGCGGTAGGTGTCGTCGGCGGACTCCCCCGTCACCGGGTTGGACTGACCGAGCCGCTCCCACACGGAGTTGCGGCGCCGCTCGAGGACGGTGCGCAGACGGTCCTGGAGGGGCTCTGGAAGGCGATTGCGCTCCTCCCGCATGAGTTCGTCCACCCGACGCTCCGCGGCCTGCGAGGCGGCGTTCTGCGCCTGCGCCTCCGCGAGCGTCTCCGCCTGCGCGTCACGCCCCGGAAGCTTCAGGACCCCGATCAGCCACGGCAGCGAGAGCCCCTGCACGACCAACGTGCCGATCACCGTGGTGAAGGTCAGGAACAGGACGAGGTTCCGCGCGGGGAACGGCTCCCCGTCGTCCATGACGAGCGGGATGGAGAAGGCGATCGCCAGCGACACCACACCGCGCATCCCGGCCCAGCTGACGATCAGCGGCCGCCGCCAGTCCAGGTCGGACTCCCGCTCCTTGATCCGCGTCGACAGGAGCCGCGGCAGATAGGTCGCCGGATACGACCACACGAAGCGCACGAGGACGACGAAGAAGAAGACCCCCAGCGCGTACCAGGCCGCCTGGAGGCCGCTGTACTCGCCGAGCCCCTTGAGCACGAGCGGCAGTTGCAGACCGATGAGCGCGAAGACCGCCGACTCCAGGATGAACGCGACGACCTTCCACACGGCGGCTTCCTGGAGCCGCGTCTCGAAGTCGACCTCCCAGGAGCGGTGCCCGAGGAACAGGGCGACGACGACCACCGCGAGCACTCCGGAGGCGCCGACCTGCTCGGCGGCCGCGTACGCGACGAAGGGAATGAGCAAGGAGAGGGTGTTCTGGAGCATCGCCTCCTTCATGTGCCGGCGCAGCCAGTGGAGCGGCACCATGAGGATCAGCCCGACACCGACCCCGCCGACCGCGGCCACCAGGAACTCCCTGATCCCGCCCGCCCAGCTCGCGCCCTCGCCGACCGCCGCCGCCAGGGCGACCTTGTAGGCGGTGATCGCGGTCGCGTCGTTCACCAGCGACTCGCCCTGCAGGATCGTGGTGATCCGCGACGGCAGCCCCACCTTCCGCGCGATGGCCGTGGCCGCCACCGCGTCCGGCGGCGCGATCACCGCGCCGAGGACCAGCGCGGCGGTCAGCGGCAGATCGGGGATCAGCAGGTAGGCGAGATAGCCGACGGCGAGGGTCGCGAACAGCGTGTACCCGACCGAGAGCAGCGCCACGGGTCTGATGTTGGCGCGCAGATCGAGGTACGAGCTCTCCAGGGCCGCGGTGTGCAGCAGGGGCGGCAGGATCAGCGGCAGCACGATGTGCGGGTCCAGGTGATAGTCCGGCACCCCGGGCACGTACGCGGCGACGAGACCCACCGCCACGAGCAGCAGCGGCGCGGGCACCGGGGTCCAGCGGGCGGCTCCTGCCACCGCCGCACTCGCCGCGATCAGTGCCACCAGGGGCAGTACGTCCATCGGTCAGGCCCTCCGCGATACGCGTTCCCGTCGTAACCTGGCAATCATGAACGAGTGCCCGCATGTGGCAGCGCTGCCGCACCCCGAACCCGCGCCACTGAGCGAGACCTGCCCCGAGTGCCTCGCGGTCGGCAGTCACCCGGTGCAACTGCGGCTCTGTCTCGACTGCGGTCACGTGGGCTGCTGCGACTCCTCGCCCTTCCAGCACGCGACGGCACACTTCAAGGACACCGGGCACGCGGTGATGAGGACGTTCGAACCCGGCGAGAGCTGGCGTTGGTGCTTCGTGGACGGTTCGATCGTCTGAGGCCTGGGTACGTCAACCCGACGCCCGTACTCTCCAATTGGGACCGCGAGACCCCTAGCCACTCTCCGTACCCTTAGGCTTACTATGAGTGACAGCAACGGAGCGGGGTCCCCGGGACACGGAACTGGGGAGCGCGGTAGCGTCACCGCATAACTACGTGGTGCGTTACCCGTGTGACGCAGTCCGGACCGCCGTGGGACGGCGGACCTGGAGCCCCGAAAGTGCTTGTACCACCTTGGAGGTGAGGGTGTCCCAGATCGCAGGCGAGCCCGGGAATCAGGACTTCGTCGAGGTCCGCCTTCCGGCTGCGGGTGCCTACCTGTCGGTGCTGCGTACGGCCACGGCCGGTCTCGCGGCGCGTTTGGACTTCACTCTCGACGAGATCGAGGACCTCCGCATCGCGGTCGACGAGGCCTGCGCGATCCTGCTCCAGCAGGCCGTGCCCGGATCGGTGCTCAGCTGCGTCTTCCGGCTCGTCGACGACTCCCTGGAGGTGACCGTCTCGGCGCCGACCACCGACGGCCGGGCCCCGGAACGGGACACCTTCGCCTGGACTGTGCTGTCCGCCCTCGCGGGTCAGGTCGACTCCTCCGTGGCCGAGGACAACACCGTCTCGATCAGTCTCTACAAGAAGCGCGGCGCGGGACCCGGGCCGGCGTGAGGGGCAGGGAGGGGCCGGTGCGGGACGAAGAGCGCGGCACACGGGGTCTGCCCGGTGGCCGGGGAGGGACGCCGACGAGGGGGCGCGAGGCCCCGGTGGAGCCGGCCCTCACCAGCATCCCCGAGCAGCAGGCCAGGCCGCACCCCGAGGACCCGGAGCAGCCGGGTCCGTCGACTGTGGCTGACGCGTCGGAGCAGGCAGAGCCGACCGCCCAGGAGGAGCGCGCCAAGCCCTCCGCCCGGGGCGGCGCGCAACGGGCGGGATACATGAGCGAACACGGTGAGCAGCAGCACACCCGGCACGATCCGCAGGACCGCAGCGGTGCACGCGCGATGTTCATCGAGCTGCGCGAGCTGAAGGACGGCAGTCCCGAGTACGCGGACCTGCGCAACAAGCTGGTCCGTATGCACCTGCCGCTCGTCGAGCACCTGGCCCGCCGCTTCCGCAACCGCGGCGAGCCGCTCGACGACCTGACGCAGGTCGCCACGATCGGCCTGATCAAGTCCGTGGACCGCTTCGACCCGGAGCGCGGCGTGGAGTTCTCCACGTACGCGACGCCCACGGTCGTCGGTGAGATCAAGCGTCACTTCCGCGACAAGGGCTGGGCGGTCCGGGTCCCGCGGCGTCTCCAGGAGCTGCGGCTCGCGCTGACCACGGCGACCGCGGAGCTGTCCCAGCTGCACGGCCGCTCACCCACGGTGCACGAGCTCGCCGAGAAGCTGGGCATCTCCGAGGAGGAGGTCCTGGAGGGCCTGGAGTCGGCCAACGCCTACTCCACGCTGTCCCTGGACGTCCCGGACACGGACGACGAGTCCCCGGCGGTCGCGGACACCCTGGGCTCGGAGGACGAGGCCCTGGAGGGCGTCGAGTACAGGGAGTCCCTCAAACCGCTCCTGGAAGACCTTCCACCGCGCGAGAAGCGCATCCTGCTGCTGCGGTTCTTCGGCAACATGACGCAGTCGCAGATCGCCCAGGAGGTCGGCATCTCCCAGATGCACGTCTCCCGGCTTCTCGCCCGCACGCTCGCGCAGCTGCGCGAGAAGCTCCTCGTCGAGGAGTGACGAAGGAGCAGACCGCCCCTCCTGGTCTGCTCCTTCGGAAGGTCTGTCGCCTTCGGAAAGTCTGTCGCTCTCGGAAGGCCTGTCGTGCCGGACGGCTACTTCACGTCGTCCTGTACGTTCCCCGGGCCCTTGATGCCGAGCGCCTCGGTCGTGGCGGGATTGACCAGCAGGACGAGCGCGGCCACCGCGACCGCGGCGAGCGCGATGCCGCCCGGGATGGCCACGCTGTCGGCCTGCAGCAGCTGCCAGGCCACCGGAAGCGCCATGATCTGCGTGATGATGGCGGGCCCCCGGCTCCAGCTGCGGCGGCGCAGGAGGCCGCGGGCGGCGAGCAGGGGCAGGAGCGCGAGGACGATCAGCGTGACGCCGCCCGTCGTGGCCTGTTCCGGGTTGTCGGGGTCACCCGCGAGGCCCATCACGAGCATGTAGACACCGGCGGCGATGAGTGCGACGCCCTCCAGCGCGGCAAGGGCCGCTGCGGCCGTCAGACGTCCGGGACGGGGGCCTGATTCCGGGGCTTCGGGGGTGGGGTTCCGCTGTGTACTCACCCTTGCAGGGTAGCTGTGCGTGTCCGTGCTCCGGCCTCCGGTCCGCCCCCTCGGTCTAGGCCCGTTCATGACCGCTAGGTACGCTGCTTCGCATGCGTGCACTCCTTGTGGTCAACCCGGCGGCAACCACCACCAGCGCGCGCACGCGTGACGTACTGATCCACGCGCTGGCGAGCGAGATGAAACTAGAGGCGGTCACCACGGAGTACCGCGGGCACGCCCGGGACCTCGGAAGACAGGCCGCCGAGAGCAAGGACATCGAGCTCGTCGTCGCGCTCGGCGGGGACGGCACGGTCAACGAGGTCGCCAACGGCCTGCTGCACAACGGCCCCGACCCGGACCGTCTGCCACGCCTCGCCGTCGTCCCCGGCGGCTCCACGAACGTCTTCGCGCGCGCCCTCGGTCTGCCGAACGACGCCGTGGAGGCGACCGGCGCTCTGCTCGACGCCCTGCGTGAGGGAAGTGAACGCACAGTGAGTTTGGGCCACCTGTCGGGAACTCCCGGCACGGAGGACGAGGCGATTCCCGGGCACTGGTTCACCTTCGCCGCCGGATTCGGTTTCGACGCCGGAGTGGTGGGACGGGTCGAACAACAGAGGGAGCGCGGGAAGCGGTCCACCCATGCGCTGTATTTGCGCCAGGTGTTCCGTCAGTTCCTCGACGAGCCGCACCGCAGACACGGAATGATCACGCTGGAACGGGCCGGCGAGGACCCGGTGACCGACCTCGTGCTCTCCATAGTCTGCAATACCTCTCCGTACACCTACCTGGGCAATCGCCCGATGTACGCGTCGCCGCAGGCCTCCTTCGACACCGGCCTCGACGTGCTCGGTCTCAGCAAGCTCTCGACCACCGCGGTGGCCCGCTACGGCACCCAGCTCCTGACGTCGACGCCCGAGCGCGGACCCCACGGCAAGCACGCGGTTACGCTCCATGACCTGACCGACTTCACCTTGCATTCGAAGGTGCCGCTCCCCCTTCAGATGGACGGTGACCACCTGGGGCTGCGCACGAGCGTGACGTTCACAGGCGTACGCCGTGCACTGCGTGTGATTGTGTGAGTGGAAGGGCCCAAACTCCTTTCACTCGAACGTTTAGGCCAGGGTCCACCCCATGGAAGTACGGCTGTGACCCAGTCGACACTGAGGAATCAAAAAAAACTTGCCGGAAGGGGTTGTATCCGCCGCCGAGGTTTGCGAATCTCTACATGGCGATCGGGACGGCCCGCAACATCGGCCCCACAGAAAGCCAGAACCCCCTCCTCAACGCATAGGACATCGTCGCGTATGTGACGAAAGTCCCTTCCGTCGTCGAGGGATTCGTGAAAGCGTTCACATTCACAAGCAAGCTTGTACGTAATACCAAGGAGAGGTAGCAGCCATGGACTGGCGTCACAACGCCGTTTGCCGCGAGGAAGACCCCGAGCTCTTCTTCCCCATCGGCAACACCGGTCCTGCGCTGCTGCAGATCGAGGAAGCCAAGGCCGTCTGCCGCCGCTGCCCCGTCATGGAGCAGTGCCTGCAGTGGGCGCTCGAGTCCGGCCAGGACTCGGGTGTCTGGGGTGGCCTCAGCGAGGACGAGCGCCGCGCAATGAAGCGCCGTGCCGCTCGCAACCGTGCACGCCAGGCAAGCGCCTGACGGTCACGCCCCCCTACGAGCTTTAGCCCGGCGGCGCGTACAGCGAGTACGCATCTCCCGCCCCCGAGCCGCAGCCGCGCAGTACCCCCCGATGCGCAATGCAACGTGAGCAGTGAGCCCCGGACCACTTCGGTCCGGGGCTCACTGCTTTGCGTATGCGCGTTCCGTGGGCGAAGTCCCGTACCCGCGTGCGCTATTTGTCGGCGCGCACTGGGATGTCGAGGATGACCTGCGTGCCGCGCTCCGGGGCGCGCACCATGTCGAACGTGCCGCCCATCTCGCCCTCCACCAGGGTGCGGACGATCTGAAGGCCGAGGTTGCCCGAGCGCTGCGGATCGAAGCCGTCGGGCAGGCCGACGCCGTCGTCCTGGACGGTGATGAGGAGACGGGCGTCCTTGCTGGTGCCGCCGCGCACGGCCGAGACCTCGACCGTGCCGGTGTCCCCCTCCTGGAAGCCGTGCTCCAGGGCGTTCTGCAGAATCTCCGTGAGGACCATCGACAGCGGGGTCGCGACCTCGGCGTCCAGAATGCCGAAGCGGCCGGTGCGCCGGCCGGTGACCTTGCCGGGAGAGATCTCGGCGACCATCGCGAGGACGCGGTCGGCGATCTCGTCGAACTCCACCCGCTCGTCCAGGTTCTGGGACAGCGTCTCGTGCACGATCGCGATGGAGCCCACGCGGCGTACGGCCTCTTCGAGGGCCTCGCGGCCGGTGGCGGAGTCGATGCGGCGCGCCTGGAGGCGTAGGAGAGCGGCGACCGTCTGGAGGTTGTTCTTCACCCGGTGGTGGATCTCCCGGATGGTCGCGTCCTTGGTGATCAACTCCCGCTCGCGACGGCGCAGTTCGGTGACGTCACGGAGCAGGACGAGCGAACCGATGCGCGGGCCCTTGGGCTTGAGCGGGATCGCGCGGAGCTGGATCACGCCGTCGCCTCCCTCGATCTCGAACTCGCGGGGCGCCCAGCCGCTGGCGACCTTGGCGAGCGCCTCGTCCACCGGGCCGCGGGACGGGGCGAGTTCGGCGGTCGCCGTGCCGAGGTGGTGGCCGACCAGGTCCGCCGCGAGGCCGAGTCGGTGGTACGCGGAGAGCGCGTTCGGCGACGCGTACTGGACGATGCCGTCGGCGTCGAGCCGGAGCAGACCGTCGCCCACGCGCGGGGAGGCGTCCATGTCGACCTGCTGGCCGGGGAACGGGAAGGACCCCGCGGCGATCATCTGGGCCAGGTCGGACGCCGACTGAAGGTAGGTCAGCTCAAGGCGCGAGGGGGTGCGCACCGTGAGCAGGTTCGTGTTGCGGGCGATGACCCCGAGGACCCGCCCTTCCCTGCGTACGGGGATGGACTCGACCCGCACCGGGACCTCTTCGCGCCACTCGGGGTCGCCCTCGCGCACGATGCGGCCCTCGTCGAGGGCGGCGTCGAGCAGCGGGCGGCGGCCGCGCGGGACGAGGTGGCCGACCATGTCGTCCTGGTAGGAGGTGGGCCCGGTGTTGGGCCGCATCTGCGCCACGGAGACATAGCGGGTGCCGTCGCGGGTGGGAACCCACAGCACGAGGTCGGCGAAGGAGAGATCGGAGAGCAGCTGCCACTCCGAGACCAGCAGATGCAGCCACTCGAGATCGGAGTCACCGAGAGCGGTGTGCTGGCGTACGAGGTCGTTCATGGAGGGCACGTGTGCGAGCGTACCTGGCACGTCCGGCGGGCCCGCTCCGGGCGATTCCCGACGAGCCGCGGCGCCAGGGCGGGACCCTCAACCCACCCACGGCACCGCAGCCCTTCAGGAACACCGACCACCGGAATGTGCGGTACCGGACGGTCGATCTAAGGATCCGACACGGTCAGGGCAGAGAGTGCCGGTTCCTCGGTCCGCCCTCCTGTGCGGGAAGGGCGGATGCTTTTACCAACGCATTGTGGACTAGACCATTCGCTTGTGTCTACGCGTCGGCAGATGTTTGTTGTACATCGGGCCAGACCCGCATGGCCAGCCCGGCCACCGCTTCCAGCTCCTGTCGGCTGGCGCCGTCGCGGGACTGCTGGGACATGCCCTGGAGCACGGCTCCGGTGTAGCGGGCCAGAGCGGGGGCGTCGGTCTCCGGGGGGAGCTCGCCCGCGGCGACGGCGGCCCTTGTGCGGGACTCGATGGAACTGATGTTGGCGTTGCGCCGGTCGCGCAGGCCGGCCTCGATCTCCGGCGTCGTGCAGTTCGTGGCGGCGCAGATGACCAGGCAGCCGTGCGGGTGTCCGGCTTCCGTGTACTTGTCGGCGGCCTCGTACAGCATCCGCGCGACTGCGCCGCGGACGGTCGGCTCCTCCGCGAAGGCGCGCTCGCCGAAGGAGCCGTGCGTCTGGCCGTACAGCAGCACGACCTCCTCGAACAGTGACCTCTTGTCACCGAAGGCCGCGTACATGCTCGGGGCGCCGATGCCCATCGCCCGGGTGAGGTCGGTGACCGACGTCGCCTCGTACCCCTGCTCCCAGAAGGTGCGCAGGGCCTGCTCCAGTGCGGTCTCGCGGTCGAAGGAGCGGGGGCGGCCGCGCTGTTTCGTCGCCATGGAGTGAATTGTATAGCGGCCGCTAGAAAAACGGCGCGGAGTGGGTTACGGTTCTTTCTGTAGCGACCACTAGAGAAATAGGGGGCGGCTCTCATGGGCACGCTTGCGGGGAAGACGGCACTGGTCACGGGCGGCAGCCGCGGTATCGGGCGGGGCATCGCCGAGCGGCTCGGGCGGGACGGCGCGCGGGTCGCCGTGCATTACGGCAGCAATGAGGTGGCGGCGAAGGAGACGGTCACGGCGATCGAGGCCGCGGGCGGCTCCGCCTTCGCGATCGGGACCGAGCTGGGCGTCCCCGGCGACGCCGAGGCCCTCTGGGCCGAGTTCGACCGTCACGCCGACGGCCTGGACATCCTGGTGAACAACGCGGGGATCGGGCTCTACAGCCAGGTGGGAGAGGTCCAGGAGGCGGATTACGACCGGGTGTTCGCGGTCAACGCGAAGGCGCCGTTCTTCATCATCCAGAAGGGCTTGTCGCGGCTGCGCGACGGCGGCCGGATCATCAACATCTCCTCGGGCGTCACCCGCATCGCCTTCCCGATCACGATCGGGTACTCGATGACGAAGGGGGCGCTGAACGTCCTGACGCACACTCTGGCGCAGGACCTGGGTCCGCGCGGGATCACGGTCAACGCGGTGGCGCCGGGGATCATCGAGACGGAGATGATGGACGGGATTCCCGAGGCACAGCGCGCCGATATGGCCGGGTACTCGACCTTCGGCCGCATAGGCCGGCCCGGGGATGTGGCGGACATCGTCAGCTTCGTCGCCTCGGACGACGCACGGTGGATCACCGGTCAGTACATCGACGCGACGGGCGGCTCGGCGCTCGGGGTGTGAGGCCCCGCGCCAAGGGGCTCGACCTGCGGGGGCGCTCCGGAGAGCCGAGCATGGAACGGGAGCGACGCGTCGACGGTAGGCGGAAACGCGTGACGGAAGGCGGGAACCCGAAGCCCCGGAAGCGGGGTACCTGGCGGGCCAGCTCTGCTAGATTGGTCTATACCACATAGCCAGTTGTCCCCCGTGGGTCCTCTCTCCGGGCCCGTGAGCCCTCTCCAGATCGGCAGGCCCAGCGTGGAAGTTGTCATCGTCCCGGACGCCAAGGCAGGCGGCGAGCTCATCGCGGAGGCCATGGCCGCCTTGGTCCGCCGCAAGCCTGACGCCCTGCTCGGTGTCGCCACCGGATCCACCCCGCTGCCCATCTACGAAGCCCTGGCCGCCAAGGTCGGCTCCGGTGCCGTGGACGCGTCGCAGGCGCGGATCTGCCAGCTCGACGAGTACGTGGGGCTGCCCGCCGGGCATCCCGAGTCCTACCGCTCCGTGGTGCTGCGTGAGGTAGTCGAGCCGCTGGGGCTCAGCGAGAAGTCCTTCATGGGGCCCGATGGCAGCGCGCAGGACGTGCAGGCGGCCTGCGAGGCGTACGACCAGGCGCTCGCGGACGCCGGGGGTGTGGACCTCCAGCTGCTCGGGATCGGCACGGACGGGCACATCGGGTTCAACGAACCGTGTTCCTCGCTCGCCTCGCGTACGCGGATCAAGACGCTGACGGAGCAGACGCGGGTGGACAACGCGCGCTTCTTCGACGGGGACATCGAGCAGGTGCCGCACCACGTGATCACGCAGGGGATCGGGACGATCCTCGAGGCGCGGCATCTGGTGCTGCTCGCCACCGGTGAGGGCAAGGCGGACGCGGTGGCCGCGACGGTGGAGGGGCCTGTCGCCGCGATTGTTCCGGCTTCGGCTCTGCAGTTGCACCGGCATGCGACGGTCGTCGTGGACGAGGCGGCTGCCTCCAAGCTGAAGCTCGGCGAGTACTTCCGGGCCACATATGCGGCGAAGCCGGCCTGGCAAGGGCTTTAGTCGGGCCCCTGGGCCCTGAGCGGAGGTGCCGGGCCTGCCCCCTGCTGGGGGCGGGCCCGGCACCTCTCTGGTTGTAGCCACACCTGCCGGTGCGTGGGGGCTCGGCGCGCAGTTCCCCGCGCCCCTTGCGGGGCGCCCCCTGGCGCCTAGCCCCCCGTGATCACCTCTGCTGCCGCCAGGCCGCAGACCCTTGCCGCGCCGTGGGTGGCGATGTGGAGGGAGCCGGTCGGGGGTGATTGGGGGACGCCCATCTCGACCACGATCGTGTCGGGGCGGGCGGACAGCAGGGTGTCCAGGGACTCCGCCATCCACGCGTGGCGGTGGGCGTCGCGGACCACGGCCACGATGCGCCGCTCCCCCGCCTCCGCGAGGGCCAGCGCACCCGCGTCCGCGCCCGTGAAGCTGCCGGTCTCGGTGCCCGGGAGCAGGCGCTCCAGCTCCGCGGCCACGCCCCACGGGGTCTCGTCGCCCACCGCGATGTTGGCCATCGGCGTGAAGGCGGCGACGAACGGAGCTTCGGTGAGCGGGGCCGCGTAGGTCTCGCCCCGGGTGACCGTCAGGGCGCGGCGGGCCGCGACCAGGCCGATCTCGGTGCCGGGCGCGCCCCCCGAACGATCGGCCGCGCCCGACACCGAAGTCCAGTGGGCCAACGCCCGTACCCGCGTGGCCGCGTCGGCGAGGCGCTCCTCGGAGAGCTCGCCCGCGCGCACCGCCCCGACGAGCGCGTCGCGCAGGCGCAGGACCGTGTCGTCGTCCGCGAGGCCGCCGCCCACGCAGATCGCGTCGGCGCCCGCGGCGATGGCGAGGACGCTGCCGCGCTCGATGCCGTAGGTGGCGGAGATGGCCTGCATCTCCATGCCGTCCGTGACGATCAGGCCGTCGTACCCGAGTTCCTCGCGCAGGATGCCCGTCAGGATGCGGCGCGAGAGCGTCGCCGGGTACTCCGCGTCCAGCGACGGGACGAGGATGTGCGCGCTCATCACAGCCCGCGTGCCCGCGGCGATGGCGGCCCGGAACGGCGCGAGGTCACGCGCCCTGAGCACCTCGGGGTCGACGCCGATGCGCGGCACGTCATGGTGCGAGTCGACCGCGGTGTCGCCGTGCCCCGGGAAGTGCTTGGTGCAGGCGGCGACGCCCGCGGACTGCAGCCCCTCGACGTAGGCGGCCGTGTGCCTGGCCACCAGGAGCGGGTCGGCGCCGAAGGAGCGCACGCCGATGACGGGGTTGTCCGGGTTGGAGTTGACGTCGGCGGACGGCGCCCAGTTGAGGTTGACGCCGCACGCGGCGAGCCGGCGGCCCAGCTCGGCGGCCACGTCACGAGTGAGCGCCGTGTCGTCGACCGCGCCGAGCGCGTGGTTGCCGGGGAAGGAGGAGCCGGAGCGGACCTCCAGGCGGGTCACGTCACCGCCCTCCTCGTCGATGGCTACCAGGACGTCGTCGCGCTCGGCACGCAACTGGGCCGTCAGTGCGGCCAGTTGTTCGGGCGAGGCGATGTTGCGGCCGAACAGGCCGACCGATGCGAGGCCTTCACCGATCCTGCGGAGCAGCCAGTCCGGCGCGCTGGTCCCGACGAAGCCGGGCTGCAGGACGGTCAGGGCGTCGCGGGTCAGGGTCTCGGTGGGGCTGGTGAGTGTCGTCATATGGCGGTTATCCCTTCACGGCACCGTCGGTCAGACCGCTGACGGCCCTGCGCTGCAGGAAGACGAAGAGGACGAAGATCGGGACGGCGAAGAGCGAGGCGGCGGCCATGGTGGCGCCCCAGTCGTCACCGAAGGCGGTCTGGAAGCCGGACAGCCACACCGGCAGTGTCTTGGCCTCCGCCTCCTTGTTGAGGACAAGAACCAGCGGGAATTCGTTCCAGGCGGTGATGAAGCCGAAGAGCGAGGTCGACATCAGGCCCGGCGCGAGCAGGGGCAGGATCACCCGGCGGAACGCCTGCATCCGGGAACAGCCGTCGACCATCGCCGACTCCTCCAGCTCACGCGGCACCGCGGCGACGAAGCCGCGCAGCGTCAGGAGCGTGAAGGGCAGGATCATCACCATGTAGAACAGCGTCAGCGGAACCAGGCTGTTCAGCATGTCGGCGTCGCGCACGATGATGTAGATCGCGATGACCATGACTTCCCAGGGCGCCATCTGCGCCAGCATGAAGCCGATGATGAAGCCCTTGCGGCCCTTGAAGCGCATCCGGGCGAGTGCGAACGCCGCCGCGAGGCCGATGATCAGCGAGAAGACCACGGCGAGGAGCGTGACGGTGAGGGAGTTGCCGACCATCGTCCAGAAGTGCTCGGCCTCGACGGCCGTCTTGAAGTGCTCGAACGTGGCGTCGGTCGGGAACCACACCGGGTCCTCGCTGATGATGTCGCCGGTCGGCTTGAAGGCCGTGGCGAACATCCAGTAGACCGGGAAGACGAGGCCGATGAAGAGCACGACGGCCACGGCGTTGGGCCAGATGCGACGAAACTTCCACGACCTCGACGAAGCGGTGCGGTTCACAGCTCGTCCTCCTCTTGCTTGAGCACGATCCGCAGGTAGAAGGCGGTCAGGGCCAGCAGGATGACGATGGTGAGCAGCGCGATCGCCGCACCCATGCCGAAGTGCTGGTTGCCCATGCCCTCGATGTAGGCGTAGACGGGCAGGATCTCGGTGAGCCGGTCCGGGCCGCCCTCGTTGAGGGCCATGACCTGCGCGAACGCCTTGAAGACCCAGATGATCTCCAGGAACGTCGTCGCGTAGAGGAAGGGCCGCAGGTAGGGCAGCGTGACGTTCGTGAAGCCCTTCCAGGCGCCGGCGCCGTCGAGCGACGCGGCTTCGTAGAGCTCCTTGGGGATCACCGTCGTCGCGGCGTACAGGTTGATCGCCACGAAGGGGACGGACATCCAGACGATCAGGGTGATGACCACGAAGAACGTGGAGGACTGGCTGCCCATCCAGTCGTAGTCGGCCATCGAGTGCCAGCCGGCCTTGTCCAGGACCCAGTTGACGACGCCGAAGCGCTGCGCGAACAGCCACTGGTAGACGGTGGTCGCCGCGATCACCGGCATCGCCCAGGCGAGCACGAGACCGACCAGGAGGAACGTCCGCATCCGCTTGCCGAGACGGGCGAGCAGCAGGCCTATCAGGGTGCCGATCAGCATGATCAGTGCGACATTGACCGCGGTGAAGGCGATCGAGCGGCCCGTGACGCGCCAGAAGTCCTCGCCGCTGAGGACCTCCTTGAAGTTGTCGATCCCGTTCCACTCCGTGAGGTGGAGGATGAACTGCCTCATGTTGAGGTTCTGGAACGACAGGATCCCGTTGTTGACCAGCGGCCAGCCGAGGAACAGCAGGGTGGCCGCGAGCGCGGGGAGCAGGAGCAGATAGGGGGCGAGCGACCGGGCCCGCTCGCGGGGCTTGCCGGGATCAGCCGGCCGTCCGTCCGTTTTCACGACGTCCGTCGGGCCGGAGGGCGGCCGTTCGGTCTGCACGGTCATGCTCGCCATCTCTTTCGTGGGCATCGCGGAACGCAGCGCTATGCCGGGGCACCGGGCCCGGGGGGATGTCACCCCGGGCCCGAGGTCCCCGGCAGGAGCGCGTCCTTACTGCTTCTGCGCCAGGCGCTTGTTGAGCTCGCCCTCGACCTGCTTGGCCGCGGCGTCGTTCGACTTACCGTTCAGGACCGCGGTCATGTAGTTCTTGATCGGGTTCGGCGGGTTCTCCACCGCGGCCCACTCCGGGATCAGCGGGGTGGTGCCGCCGCCGGCGGTGGCGGGTGCGGCGGCCTCGGCGGCCGCGTTGCCCTTGAGCTGGGCCTCCAGGGCCTTCTTGTTCGGGATGACGCCGCTTTCCTTGGCGAGCGCGCCCTCGTACTTGTCGGACAGCGCGATCTTGAGGAACTCCTTGGCGAGCTCCTGCTTCTTGCTGGTCGCGGCGACGGCGAGGTTCGAGCCGCCGAGGAAGACGCCCTCGGGCTTGGCGGCGGTGGCGCCGGGGATCGTGAAGTAGCCGATGTCCTTCTCGATCTTCGGGTTGGCCTTGATCGCGGTCGCGGCCTCCCAGCTCATGCCGATGAAGGCGCCGGTCTTGCCCTTGGCGAAGACCTCGGCCTGCTGCGGGGTGGCCTCGTCCTTGTTCTTCGGGGCCTTGGAGAGGTCCGCGAACTCCTTGTACGTCTTCATGGCCTTGGCGACCTTGGGGTCGGTCAGGTTGGAGACGTACTTGTCGCCGTCCTTCTTGACCAGATCGGCGCCCTCACCGATGGTCAGGCCGACGAAGTGGTACCAGTTCTGGCCGGGCAGGTAGATCGGCTCGGCGTCCGTCTTCGACTCGATCGTCTTGAGGTTCTCGAGGAACTCCGCGCGGGTCTTGGGCGTCTCCTTGATGCCCGCGTCGGCCCAGACCTTCTTGTTGTAGATGACGACGCGGTTCAGGACGAACCACGGGGCGGCGTACTGCTTGCCATCAACGACCGAGGACTCGTTGATCGACTCGGTCCAGTCGGCGCCGAGCCCTTCCTTGAGGTCGCCGAGCTCGGCGAGGCCGCCGGTCTTGGCGTACGCGGCGGTCTGGGTGTTGCCGATCTCGAAGACGTCCGGCGGGTTCTCCTCGGAGAGGGCGGTCGTCAGCTTCTGCTGGATGCCGTTCCACTGCTGGA
Organism: Streptomyces sp. NPDC051218; assembly: GCF_044455475.1. Taxonomy (NCBI): domain Bacteria; kingdom Bacillati; phylum Actinomycetota; class Actinomycetes; order Kitasatosporales; family Streptomycetaceae; genus Streptomyces; species Streptomyces sp. NPDC051218. Next base: position 201,138 of record NZ_JBITEU010000010.1, read on the forward strand.
CTTCGAGATTCAGCTTGGCGCCGGTCTTCTTCTCGAAGGCGGCCTTGACGTCCTTGGTCCAGCCGTCGGGCGTGGAGCCGTCCATCGCCCAGAGCGTCAGGGTCTCCCCCTTGAAGCCGTCCACTCCGGCCTTCTTGTCGTCGCCGTCGTCGCCGCCGCAGGCCGCGATCGAGACCAACATGCCCGCGACACCGATGGCCGCTATGAGCTTGCGCTTCACGTCACCCTCCTCAAGGGATGCCAGTCAACCCCCCACCCGCAGCGACCAAATGGACCGAGATCTGCCCGTGGGACTGGAACCTGGTCTTTAATGGTGTAGACCAGTACGGGGAGCTTGGCCTAGACCTTTAGGGGTGTCAAGGGTGTATAAGAAGGGCTGTCAGGTCCGTTATCGGACCGACACCTGAGCGGGCACAGTACGCCCGGCCCGGTACGTGCCACGATGTGAGCCGCGACAGACGGAGGAGCCGGTGACGGCAGCAGGAAGGCGGGCCATGGGCACCGAGGCGGGGAGTACGGGAACCGACGCGGGCGCGTCCGCGCCCATGGAGGCCACGGACACCGGCTCGGCCCCGGCAGTCGGCCGTACCGCGCGCGTCCCCAAGTACTACCGCCTGAAGCGGCACTTGCTCGACATGACCGAGACGCTGCCGCCGGGCACCCCGGTCCCGCCCGAGCGCACGCTGGCCGCCGAGTTCGACACCTCGCGCACGACGGTGCGCCAGGCCCTGCAGGAGCTGGTCGTCGAGGGCCGCCTGGAGCGGATCCAGGGCAAGGGCACCTTCGTGGCCAAGCCGAAGGTCTCCCAGGCCCTCCAACTCACCTCGTACACCGAGGACATGAGGGCCCAGGGCCTCGAACCGACCTCGCAGCTCCTGGACATCGGCTACATCACCGCCGACGACACCCTCGCCGGGCTGCTCGACATCAGCACGGGCGGCCGGGTGCTCAGGATCGAGCGCCTGCGCCTGGCCAACGGCGAGGCGATGGCCATCGAGACGACGCACCTCTCGGCCAAGCGCTTCCCGGCCCTGCGCCGCTCCCTGGTGAAGTACACCTCCCTCTACACCGCACTCGCCGAGGTGTACGACGTCCATCTCGCGGAGGCCGAGGAGACCATCGAGACCTCCCTCGCCACCCCGCGCGAGGCCGGCCTGCTCGGCACGGACGTGGGCCTGCCGATGCTGCTCCTGTCACGGCACTCCCTGGACGGCGGCGGCCAGCCGGTGGAGTGGGTCCGCTCGGTCTACCGCGGCGACCGCTACAAGTTCGTGGCACGGCTCAAGCGCCCCACGGACTGACCCGCTCCCCTTCAAAGGACTCTTCCGGGGTCTGGCGCGGGGGAACCGTGCTGCTCTACGTTCCTCCCGTCATCGCATGATGAACGGGAGGACGACCCGGTGCGCACAGCGAATCCCCGAACCATCGTCATCTGGACCCTCGTCGCGCTGGTGGGCGCCGCGGGCTGGACCGTGCTCGCGCTCTCGCGGGACGAGGAGGTGTCGGCCGCCTGGATGGTGGCCGCGGCCCTCGGCTCGTACGCCATCGCCTATCGCTTCTACTCCAAGTTCATCGTCAACCGCGTCCTGAAGGTCGACAAGAAGCGGGCCACTCCGGCGGAGCGCCTGGACAACGGCATCGACTTCCACCCCACCGACCGCCGTGTCCTGCTCGGCCACCACTTCGCGGCCATCGCGGGCGCGGGCCCGCTGGTGGGGCCCGTACTGGCCGCGCAGATGGGGTACTTGCCCGGCACCATCTGGATCATCGTCGGCGTGATCTTCGCGGGCGCCGTGCAGGACATGGTCGTCCTCTTCTTCTCCACCCGGCGTGACGGCAAGTCGCTCGGCCAGATGGCGCGCGAGGAGATCGGGCCCTTCGGCGGGGCCGCCGCACTGCTCGCCGCGTTCGCCATCATGATCATCCTGCTCGGGGTGCTCGCGCTCGTCGTCGTCAACGCCCTCGCGGACTCGCCGTGGGGCACCTTCTCCATCGCGATGACCATTCCGATCGCGCTGTTCATGGGCTTCTATCTGCGGATCCTGCGGCCGGGGCGGGTCAGCGAGGTCTCCCTCATCGGGATCGCGCTGCTGCTGCTCGCGCTGGTCGCCGGCCGCTGGGTCGCCGAGTCCTTCCTCGCCGAGACGTTCACGCTCGCGCCGTCCACCCTGGTCATCTGGCTGGTGGCGTACGGGTTCATCGCCTCGATCCTGCCGGTGTGGATGCTGCTCGCGCCGCGCGACTACCTCTCCACGTTCATGAAGATCGGCACGATCCTGCTGCTCGCGCTCGGCGTCGTCATCACGCTGCCGACGCTGAAGATGGACCCGGTGACCGACTTCGCGTCGCGCGGCGACGGGCCCGTCTTCGCGGGCTCGCTCTTCCCGTTCGTCTTCATCACCATCGCCTGCGGTGCCCTGTCCGGCTTCCACGCGCTGATCTCGTCGGGCACGACGCCGAAGATGGTCCAGAAGGAGACGCAGATCCGGATGATCGGCTACGGCTCCATGCTGATGGAGTCGTCCGTCGCGGTCATGGCGCTCATCGCGGCCAGCATCATCGACCCGGGGCTCTACTTCGCGATGAACGCGCCCGCCGGAGTCATCGGGGACAACGTCCAGGCCGCGAGCCAGGCCGTCGCGAACTTCGGGTACTCCATCTCCCCCGAGGATCTCGCACAGGCCGCCAAGAACGTCGAGGAGTCCTCGCTGCTCTCGCGCACCGGCGGCGCGCCCACGCTCGCGGTCGGCGTCTCCGAGATCTTCTCGAAGGTCACCGGCGGCTCCATGAAGGCGTTCTGGTACCACTTCGCGATCATGTTTGAGGCGCTGTTCATCCTGACCGCCCTGGACGCGGGCACGCGCGTGGGCCGCTTCATGCTGCAGGACATGCTCGGGAACGTCTACAAGCCCTTCAAGAACGTCAGTTGGAAGCCGGGGCTCATCATCACGAGCGCGGTCGTCACCGGCCTGTGGGGCTACTTCCTGTGGGTGGGCGTGCACGAGCCGCTCGGCGGGATCAACCAGCTCTTCCCGATCTTCGGCATCTCCAACCAGCTCCTGGCCGCGGTCGCGCTCGCCGTCTGCACGACGCTCCTGGTGAAGTCGGGGCGCCTCAAGTGGGCCTGGATCACGGGCGTTCCGCTCGCCTGGGACGCGACGGTGACCCTCACCGCGAGCTGGCAGAAGGTGTTCTCCGGCGATCCGCGCGTCGGCTTCTTCAAGCAGCGCTCGATCTACCAGGACGCCATCGACGACGGAAAGATCCTGCCGCCCGCCAAGTCCATGGACGACATGCACACCGTCGTCACCAACTCCACCGTGGACGGCGTCCTGTCGGCCGCGCTCGCCCTGCTGATCGTCATCGTGATCGCGGACGCGGCCCGCATCTGCGTGAAGCACATCCGCGACCCCCAGGCGTCGAAGCTGAGCGAGGCCGAGTACGTCGAGTCGAAGCTGACCGCGCCGGCCGGGCTGATCGCGACCCCGGAGGAGAAGGCGGAAGTGGCGGCGGCGAAGGCGGCCGAAGAGGCGAGGGTCTCGTCGTGACGTGGGTGCTGCGCGGATTGCGCTGGGCGCGTTGGTACGCACGGGAGTTGACCGACGAGTCCGCGTACGACCGATATGTCGCGCACACGCGGAAGACGCATCCCGGGGCATCCGTGCCCTCTCGCAGGGAGTTCGAGCGAATGCGGATGGATCAGCAGGAGTCGGACCCGAGACAGGGGTTCCGCTGCTGCTGAACCCCCGCGGGGCAGGCAGGTCGACGCGTCCGGTATCCGGACGGGGGTTCCATAGATCAATCCTCTCGCTTAGATTTCCCGCACGTTAAAGGTGGGATAAGCGAGGGAGCGGAGCCGCGAAGTGTCAGATGCGCCTGAAGTGAGCAGACCGGTGGTCACGCCGGTCCGCGTGGTCGTTGCCCTCTGTCTCGTCGCGCCGTTCGTGGCGATGCTCTGGGTGAGCTCCTACGCGAAGGTCGAACCGACCTTCATCGGCATCCCGTTCTTCTACTGGTACCAGATGCTGTGGGTGCTCATCTCCACCGCTCTCACCATGATCGCTTACAAGTTGTGGCAGCGTGACCAGCGCGCCCGCAAGGCCGAGCAGGCCAAGGGGGGTGCGACCCGATGAACGTGCTCGCAGCGGACACCGGCGGCGTCAACGGCATCGCCCTCGCCGTCTTCATCTTCTTCTTCGCCGCCGTCACGGCGATGGGCTTCCTGGCCGCGCGCTGGCGCAAGGCCGAGACCGAGAGCCTGGACGAATGGGGCCTGGGCGGCCGGTCGTTCGGCACCTGGGTCACGTGGTTCCTGCTCGGCGGCGACCTCTACACCGCGTACACCTTCGTGGCCGTCCCGGCGGCGATCTACGCGGCGGGCGCGGCCGGCTTCTTCGCGGTGCCGTACACGATCCTCGTCTACCCGTTGATCTTCACGTTCCTGCCGCGCCTGTGGTCGGTCTCGCACAAGCACGGTTACGTGACCACCTCCGACTTCGTGCGCGGGCGTTTCGGCTCCAAGGGGCTCTCGCTGGCCGTCGCGGTCACCGGCATCCTCGCCACGATGCCGTACATCGCGCTCCAACTGGTCGGCATCCAGGCCGTGCTCGACGTGATGGGTGTCGGCGGCGGTCCGGACACCAACTGGTTCATCAAGGACCTGCCGCTCCTGATCGCGTTCGCGGTGCTCGCCGCGTACACGTACTCGTCGGGCCTGCGCGCTCCCGCGCTGATCGCGTTCGTGAAGGACGGCCTGATCTATCTCGTCATCGCCGTCGCGATCATCTACATCCCGATCAAGCTCGGCGGCTTCGACGAGATCTTCCAGGCGGCGAACGACAAGTTCTCGTCGGCGAACGAGGCCGCGGGCAAGCCTGTCGCGGGTCTCGCGCCGGGCGAGGCCGGGCAGTGGACGTACGCCACGCTGGCGCTCGGCTCCGCGCTCGCGCTGTTCATGTACCCGCACTCGATCACGGCGACGCTCTCCTCCAAGAGCCGCAACGTGATCCGCCGCAACACCACGATCCTGCCGCTCTACTCGCTGATGCTGGGCCTGCTCGCGCTGCTCGGCTTCATGGCGATCGCGGCCGGGGTCAAGGTGGAGAACGGTCAGCTGGCGATCCCGCAGCTGTTCGAGAACATGTTCCCCGACTGGTTCACGGGCGTCGCGTTCGCGGCCATCGGCATCGGCGCGCTCGTCCCGGCCGCCATCATGTCCATCGCGGCCGCGAACCTCTTCACCAGGAACATCTACAAGGACTTCCTCAAGCCGGACGCGACACCCGCGCAGGAGACCAAGGTCTCCAAGCTGGTCTCGCTCCTGGTGAAGGTCGGCGCGCTCGCCTTCGTCCTCACCATGGACAAGACGGTCGCGATCAACTTCCAGCTCCTGGGCGGCATCTGGATCCTGCAGACCATGCCCGCGCTCGTCGGCGGCCTGTTCACGCGGTGGTTCCACCGCTGGGCGCTGCTCGCGGGCTGGGCGGTCGGCATGGTCTACGGCACTGCCGCCGCGTACGGCGTCGCCTCGCCCACGCAGAAGCACTTCGGCGGCTCGTCCGACGAGATCCCCGGCATCGGCGAGATCGGCTACATCGGCCTCACGGCATTCGTCCTGAACGTGGTGGTCACCGTGGTCATGACGTTCGTCCTGCGTGCCATGAAGGCCCCTGACGGCATCGACGAGACGTCTCCCGGCGACTACACGGCGGACGCCGGCGACCCGGGCGTCGTGGAGGAGCTGCCGCCGGCCACGGCGGGAGCGCCGGGCGGGCACTGAGGTTCTTCGTACGAAGGTGAGCGCGGGCCGTCGGATTCCTCCGGCGGCCCGCGCTCGCGTTCGGCCTCACGGGGCCGTGTAGAGCTCCGTGCGGACCCGTTCCGCCGCATGGGCCGCCGAGGTGATCGTGAGATCCTTGTCGGAGCCCGCGTCCACCAGCACGAGCACCCCGCCGACCCGCACCTCGGCCTTGTAGTACGGGGTTTCACCGTCGAGGTCGTCGCCGCCCTCGGTCCGCGTGGTCTCCAGGATCGCCTCGTCGCCCAGGTCCGGCAGCTCCTCCACCGTGTGCTGCTCCACCACCGGGGCCGCGTCGGTGTCGACGGTGACCCGGGGGCATGCCTCGTGGAGATCGCGGCGCAGCGCGACGTGGCGCCCCGCCTGCCCGGCCGGCATCGAGACCAGGCTCTGGGAGACGAAGGGGTCCCCCTCGTCGGCCATCGCCCCGGGGAAGGGGCGGATCGAGTGGCCCGCGCTCGCCCCGCGCAGGGCGAACAGCTCGTCGCGGGCCTTCCTGCCGGGCTCGCAGGTGCCCCAGTCACCGCCCCCGTAGTGCTGGTTGAACGACCCCGTGGTGGCGTTGACCGCCTCGGCCCGCGCACCGACCGTCCTCGCGGGCAGCAGCGCGGCCTTCAGCTCGGCGTCCGGGAAGACCTTGCGGGGATCCGCGGCACCGTCGACCCCGGCCGCCGTGGTCGCCCCCGGGGTCCGCGTAGGCTTCGTCCTCGCCTCCTCGCCGGCGTCCCCGCACCCGGCGAGCAGCATCAGCAGCACCGCGGCACAGCCCGCTCCCCGCCCTCGCACGGCACCTCCCCCTGGTCGCCCATCAGTTCGGCCGCCACCCTAGGGGATACACGTGCCGACACAAGATATGGGGCTGCCGCTCAGAGCCAGCACAAGATGTATGCTCGTGCTCGCTGTCGCCGCAGGGGAATCCGGTGCAAGTCCGGAACTGTCCCGCAACGGTGTATGAGTGCGCATTTGTCGTGCTCGCAAGTCCGAAGACCTGTCGACAGTGTGCCCGTTCCGACCGGTCCGGGTGCCGACGACGTCCGGGCCTCGTGGAATGGGCTGGTGGACGCGGAGCGCAGCCCTGCCCAAGGGCCGGCCCCCGTGTGTTCACTCACCCCTCCCCAAGGCTCCGAGCCGAGCGAGGGAGTGCTCCGTGACCATCGCGCCAGCCGAACCTGCGTCAGCGCAGACCACCGACGGGTCGCAGACCGCCGACGGCCCAGGAACCGCGCTGCTGCGTACCCTGACCGACCTCACCGCCGACCTGCCCGACGCCGACCCCGGCCGGGTCGCCGCAGCCGCGCTGCGGGGCCGCTCGGCCAGGGCGGATGTGGCGGAGCTGCGGGAGCTGGCGACCGAGGCCGCGGCCGGCCTCATCTCCGAGGACCCGACGTACTCACAGCTCGCGGCCCGGCTCCTCAGCCTCAGCATCCGGGACGAGGCCGCGTCGCAGGGCGTGCGCTCCTTCTCCGACTCGGTCGCCGTCGGGCACCGCGAGGGCCTGATCGCCGACCGCACCGCCGAGTTCGTCACCGACCACGCGGAGCACCTCGACGGTCTCGTGGAATCCGCCCTCCAGGACGGCGCCGACTTCCGCTTCGGCTACTTCGGCCTGCGCACCCTGCACAGCCGCTATCTGCTTCGCCACCCGATCACCCGGCACGTCATCGAGACCCCGCAGCACTTCATGCTGCGCGTCGCGAGCGGCCTCGCCGAGGACGGCTCCGCACGCGCGGTGGACGAAGTCGCCGCCCTGTACCGCCTGATGAGCCGCCTTGACTACCTGCCGTCATCGCCGACGCTCTTCAACTCCGGCACGCGCCACCCGCAGATGTCCTCCTGCTACCTCCTCGACTCCCCGCTGGACGAGCTGGACTCCATCTACGACCGCTACCACCAGGTCGCGCGCCTCTCCAAGCACGCGGGCGGCATCGGCCTCTCGTACTCCCGCATCCGCGCCCGCGGTTCACTGATCCGCGGCACGAATGGCCACTCCAACGGCATCGTGCCGTTCCTCAAGACCCTGGACGCCTCCGTCGCCGCCGTGAACCAGGGCGGCCGTCGCAAGGGCGCCGCCGCGGTCTACCTGGAGACGTGGCACTCCGACATCGAGGAGTTCCTGGAGCTGCGCGACAACACGGGTGAGGACGCGCGCCGCACGCACAACCTCAACCTCGCGCACTGGATCCCGGACGAGTTCATGCGCCGGGTCGCCGCGAGCCAGGACTGGTCGCTGTTCTCACCGGCCGACGTGCCCGAGCTCGTCGACCTGTGGGGCGAGGAGTTCGACGCCGCCTACCGCAAGGCCGAGGCCGCGGGGCTCGCCCGCAAGACCATCCCGGCCCGCGACCTCTACGGCCGCATGATGCGCACCCTGGCGCAGACCGGCAACGGCTGGATGACGTTCAAGGACGCCGCCAACCGCACCGCCAACCAGACGGCGGAGCCCGGCCACACCGTCCACTCCTCCAACCTCTGCACGGAGATCCTGGAGGTCACGGACGACGGCGAGACGGCCGTCTGCAACCTGGGTTCGGTGAACCTCGGCGCGTTCGTGGACACGGCCGCCGGTGACATCGACTGGCAGCGGCTCGACGAGACCGTCCGTACCGCCGTCACGTTCCTCGACCGCGTCGTCGACATCAACTTCTACCCGACCGAGCAGGCCGGCACGTCGAACGCCCGGTGGCGTCCTGTCGGTCTGGGTGCGATGGGTCTGCAGGACGTCTTCTTCCAGCTGAAGCTGCCCTTCGACTCCCCCGCCGCGCGTGCCCTCTCGACGCGCATCGCCGAGCGCATCATGCTCGCCGCGTACGAGGCATCCGCCGACCTCGCCGAGCGCAACGGGCCCCTGCCCGCCTGGGAGAAGACCCGCACCGCGCGCGGCGTGCTGCACCCCGACCACTACGACGTCGAGCTGACCTGGCCGGAGCGCTGGGCCGCGCTGCGGGAACGTATCGCCGTGACCGGCATGCGCAACTCGCTGCTTCTCGCCATCGCGCCGACCGCCACGATCGCGTCCATCGCGGGCGTGTACGAGTGCATCGAGCCGCAGGTCTCCAACCTCTTCAAGCGCGAGACGCTGAGCGGTGAGTTCCTCCAGGTCAACGCCTACTTGGTCCAGGAGCTGAAACGGCTCGGCGTCTGGGACGCGCAGACCCGCGAGGCGCTGCGCGAGTCCAGCGGCTCCGTGCAGGGCTTCAGCTGGATCCCCGCCGAGGTACGCGAGCTCTACCGCACCGCGTGGGAGATCCCGCAGCGCGGTCTGATCGACATGGCCGCCGCGCGCACGCCGTTCCTGGACCAGGCACAGTCCCTGAACCTGTTCCTGGAGACGCCGACCATCGGCAAGCTCTCCTCGATGTACGCCTACGCCTGGCAGCAGGGCCTGAAGACCACGTACTACCTGCGTTCGCGCCCGGCGACCCGCATCGCCCGCGCCGCGGCCGGCAAGACCGCCGAGCCCCTTCCCGTACCCGCCCAGGCGTCGGCCGAAGAAGCCGTCGCCTGCTCCCTGGAAAACCCCGAGTCCTGCGAGGCCTGCCAGTAATGTCCAGCACCACGAACGCCGAGAAGAACCTGCTCGACCCGGGCTTCGAACTGACCCTGCGTCCCATGCGCTACCCCGACTTCTACGAGCGCTACCGCGACGCGATCAAGAACACCTGGACCGTGGAGGAGGTCGACCTCCACTCGGACGTCGCCGACCTCGCCAAGCTCTCGCCCGGCGAGCAGCACATGATCGGCCGCCTGGTCGCGTTCTTCGCGACCGGCGACTCGATCGTCTCCAACAACCTCGTGCTCACGCTCTACAAGCACATCAACTCCCCCGAGGCGCGGCTCTACTTGAGCCGTCAGCTCTTCGAGGAGGCCGTGCACGTCCAGTTCTATCTGACGCTGCTCGACACGTATCTGCCCGACCCGGAGGACCGCGCGGCGGCCTTCGACGCGGTCGAGGAGATCCCCTCCATCCGCGAGAAGGCCGAGTTCTGCTTCAAGTGGATCAACGAGGTCGAGAAGCTGGACCGCCTGGAGACGCAGGCCGACCGGCGCCGCTTCCTGCTGAACCTCATCTGCTTCGCCGCGTGCATCGAGGGTCTCTTCTTCTATGGTGCCTTCGCCTACGTCTACTGGTTCCGCTCGCGCGGCCTGCTGCACGGCCTGGCCACCGGCACCAACTGGGTGTTCCGCGACGAGACGATGCACATGAGCTTCGCCTTCGACGTCGTCGACACGGTCCGCAAGGAGGAGCCGGAGCTCTTCGACGACGCCCTGGAGACGGAGGTCACGGACATGCTCAAGGAGGCGGTCGAGGCCGAGCTGCAGTTCGCGCGCGACCTGTGCGGTGAGGGCCTGCCCGGCATGAACACCGACTCCATGCGCGAGTACCTGCAGTGCGTCGCCGACCAGCGGCTCCAGCGACTCGGCTTCGCGCCGGTCTACGGCTCCTCAAACCCGTTCTCGTTCATGGAGCTCCAGGGCGTCCAGGAGCTGACCAACTTCTTCGAGCGGCGGCCTTCGGCCTACCAGGTCGCGGTCGAGGGTTCGGTCTCCTTCGACGACGAGTTCTAGCCCGGCCGGTTCTCGTCGTACGTCCGGGCTGCGCGGGGCGGTTTCCGCCTCGCGCAGCTCGCGGTCGATCCGGCGGTCGTGGACGTACCCGACGAGCGAGGGGGCGGCCAGCAGGAGGAAGACGGTCAGGACGGTCACGTATCCGAGGAATGTGTTCATGTCCTCACTGTCCTGCGTGCCGGACGGACGCGGCAGTGGCAGGACTGCCACACACCATCGACTTACTGCCAGCCCTGCGGCACACTGGCGCTCATGCTGAACAACGTGGCCGCCGTGCTGCTCGACGGCGTGAACCCCTTCGAACTCGGCGTCGTCTGCGAGGTGTTCGGCCTCGACCGCAGCGAGGCGGGCCTTCCCGTGTACGACTTCGCGGTGGTCGCCGCGGAGAGCGGGCCCCTGAGCAATCACGCCGGGTTCTCGATCACCACTCCGTACGGCCTCGACCGGCTGGAGGAGGCCGACCTCATCACCGTGCCCGCGGGCCAGGAGTTCGTGCACCGCGACTACCCCGAGGAGCTGCTCGCCGCCCTGCGCCGCGCGGTGGACCGCGGGGCCCGCGTCCTCTCCGTCTGCTCCGGCGTCTTCGTGCTCGGCGCCGCGGGCCTGCTGGACGGCCGGCGCTGCGCCGTGCACTGGCGGCACGCCACGGAGCTCGCGGTGCGCTATCCGCGCGCCCGGGTCGAGCCCGACGTCCTGTACGTGGACGAGAGCCCGGTCATCACCTCGGCCGGCACCGCCGCCGGGATCGACGCGTGCCTGCACATCGTGCGCCAGGAGCACGGCATCGAGGTCGCCAACACCATCGCCCGGCGCATGGTCGTGCCACCCCATCGCGACGGCGGGCAGGCCCAGTTCGTGGCGCGCCCCCTGCCGCGCACGCAGTGCGACACCGTGGGCGGGGTGCTTGCCTGGATGGAGCGCCATCTGGACGCGGACGACATCACCGTCGAGCGGCTCGCCGAGCGGGCGCACATGTCGCCGCGCACCTTCGCGCGCCGCTTCCAGCAGGAGACCGGCACCACGCCCTACCGCTGGCTCCTGCGCCAACGCGTGTTGCTGGCACAGGAGTTGCTCGAAGGGTCGGACGAGACGGTGGACGCCATCGCCGGACGCGCCGGTTTCGGCAACGCCGCGGCGATGCGCCACCAGTTCCTGCGGGCGCTCGGCACCACGCCGAACGCCTACCGCCGCACCTTCCGCGGGCCTGCCGTCAGCGCCGCTCGGCCCGCAGGACCAGATGCTTCGGCTGTAGCGTGATGCCGATCTTCGTGTCGGCGTCGGTCTCCGGGACCGGCGCCAGGTGCCACTTCGGAGCCACCGTCGCCAGGATGATGGCCAGTTCGGCCAGGCTGAAATGGTCTCCCGGGCACTTGCGGTTACCGGTACCGAACGGCATCATCGCGAACTCCGGTACATTACCGACACGTTCAGGATTCCAGCGGTCCGGGTCGAACTCGAGGTGCTGCTCGAAGGAACGTGGATCGCGTTGCATCGCGTACACGCTGTAGACGATGTCGGAACCGGCCGGAATGCGGTAGCCACCCAGGTTGGTTTCCCCCACCGACCTACGGGTGAATATCCAGGCGGCGGGTTGTATACGCATGGCCTCGGTGACGACATTCCGGGTGTGCGGAAGGGACCCCAGATCGGCGAATGTGATCTCCCGGCCCGGCGCGACGGAATTTACTTCTTCAACCAATCGCCTTTCCTGTTCGGGGTGTTGGGCCAGCAGATGGAACGTCCACGACAGGGTCGACGCGACATTCTCGGCACCCGCCACGACAAGGGAGATCACATGGTCGTGGACCTCCTGATCGCTGAGCGGCCGGCCTGATTCATCGCGTGCCCGCAGCATTTCGGCCAACAGGTCGTTCTGCTCCGGTCCTGCCGCCCTGCCTTCGGCGATGATCTCGTCGACCAGTGCGTGCAGATCGGCGAGGGCGCTCTGGAAGCGGCGGTTGCCCTGGGTCGGCACGCGGTACAGCGGCCCGACCGAGAGGACCATCCTGCGGTAGAGGCCCTCGAAGACGGTGTGCAGCGAATCGGCGATGCGGTCCGCCTTCTCGCTGATCGCGTCGACCTCCAGGAGCGAGCGGGACACGACACGCACGGCGGTGCGGAACATCTCCGCGTTGACGTCGACGATGTCGCCCGGCCGCCAGCGCGCGGCCGTCCGGCGGGCCTCCTCCTCCATCACCTTGGCGTAGTCGGCGATCCTGTCGGGCCTGAACGCGGGCTGCATCATGCGCCGTTGACGCCGGTGCAGCTTGCCGTTGCTGGTCGCCACGCCCTTGCCGAGCAGCACCTCCAGGGTGTCCCAGAGCGGCCCTCCGACGACGTAGTCGGGGCTCCGCAGCAGCTGCCCCACCAGCTCGGGGTCGCAGACCGCGTACGCGGTCTTGGGCCCCAGCCTTATGCGCACGAGATCACCATGGTCCCGCAGCGCGGCGAGGAAGCCGAGCGGGTCGCGCACCAGGTTCCAGGCGTGCCCGATGAGCGGGGCACCGCCGCTGACGAGCGGTGGAGTTGTTGTCGCGGGTATCGCGGATTCGACGCTCATTCCTCACCTACCAATTCAGTTTCGGCCAGGTCACTCTGTTCCGCGTCGCTCACATACGGGGGAATGGACCTGTCGTCCCAGCTGTCCACCCGATAGCGACCGGATTCGTGATGGAACCAGTACACGGAGGAGAACCAGTTCCGCATGTTGAAGACGCACGATTCCAGCGCGTCCGCGAGTTCCCTTCCCTGCGCGCTGCCGTCCGCCAATTGCCCGGCGAGACACAGCACTTCCTTTTCCGCCGCGAGGAAATCAGATATGCATCCGGTAACCCGCCGGTGCACTTCCGCCACAGCTTCTTCCAGGGAAAGCCCCTCATGCTGGATGAGGCTGATCCCGAGATTGTGCAGTTCGTCTCCCGCGAGTTCCTTGGGGAGCGAACACAGGTCGTTGTACCAGGCGGAGAAATCCTGCGTGGCGAGCGCGGCCCGCCGATACGCCGGATGTTTCCGCACCGCCGACGGCAGCTCGTGGCGCGCCGTCGGCTCGAGCAGGTCGATCCACGTCCAGTGTGCGAACGTCAGCCTGCGCAGCTCGATGTACGCCTCGACCGTCGGGACCGTTCCGGTCCTGCGGTTCCTGAACTCCAGGTCGTACGCCTCGATCACGCTGTGGAAATGCCGGGCGAACCGGGCGTTCCAGCTGGGACCGAGGTGCGAGTACAGCCGCAGGACACAGTCGGCGAACCCCGCCACCAGAGGGTCACGGTGGCGCAGTTGTTGCCGGGGGGCCCGCAGTGTCTCGTGGAGCCCGCGGCACAGCCGGCGCCACTGCGCCGCCCTGCCGTGCACAGAGTCCCGGTCGTGCCGGTCGTCCCAGGCGAAGAACCAACTGCTGAGGTCGGCTATCGCGCTGAGCAACTCGTCGGGTGCGCCAATGTAGTAGCCCGCCACCAGGTCCGTGTAGCAGAGGCTGTCCGCGTACCGCTCGACCTTGTCCGCGGGCATCAGGCGCATTTCGCGCAGCCACGTCCGGGACTTCTCCTGGAGCTGTGGCCAATACGGATGGAGTTGGCGAGGAAACCCTGACTCGATCACCGGAAGTGACAACGCCGGTGGCACGGAAACCGCCGGCGTCCGTGTCTGTGTCGGTGAAGTGCCGTGTGAATATGCAGGCACGGACAAACCCCTCTCAGCCGCGTGAAAACGCACGCCCCTCCCGCCGTACCGGGCGCGCGCCGTTGCGTATCCCCGCGCTTTCCATTCAGCACCACAACTGACCGTTCAGGGAACAGATTTGCGCCATTCACTACCCCCCGGTGCCGAGAAAATCCCGGTACGTGACCGATTCTGGATCATCACGAGCCTGATTCGATCGCACAGCTGACCGGTTCGGACCGTTTCATGCGAACGGCCCCTGGCCGGGAAGGAGTTCCCGGCCAGGGGCCGCAGGTGGCGCGTGGTGCGCGCGAGTCCGGAGTCGACTAGGCGTTCGGCACGACGGGGTAGCGCGGAGTGCCCTCTTCCATCTGCCGCAGCGCGTCCTTGCGGTCACGCTTGGACAGGCGGTCGATGTAGAGGTAGCCGTACAGGTGGTCCGTCTCGTGCTGGAGGCAGCGGGAGAAGTACCCGGTGCCGCGCACCTTGATGGGGTTGCCCTTCTCGTCCTGCCCGGTCACCTCGGCGTAGTCCGGGCGGGCCAGGTCGGCGTAGGCCGTGGGCACGGAGAGGCAGCCCTCGCCCGCCTCGTCCAGGCGGCGCCGGTCCGCGGGGAGCTCACGCACGACGGGGTTGCAGACCACGCCGACGTGCCGCCTGCCCTCGTCGTCCATGCAGTCGTAGACGAAGACCTTCAGGTCGACGCCGATCTGGTTGGCTGCGAGGCCCACGCCCTCGGCGGTCCGCTGGCTGGCGAACATGTCGGCGACGAGCTGGTCCAGCTCCGCGTCGAAGGCGGTGACGTCCTTGCACTCCTTGTGCAGCACAGGGTTGCCGACGACCGTGATGGGCCGGGACGTGCCGCGCTCGCGGTAGGCGGTCTCCCGCTCCTCGCAGTCCTCCGTGTCGATGACGAAGCCCTCGTCGTCGACGGGGAGGACCCCGCCCGAGGCCTGCTGCTCAGTGTCCTGCGCCATTGTCCGACGTACGCCTTCCTGGGAACCCACAAGAGATAGTGCCGGTACAGCCTACGGCCAGGAGTCAGCAGACCTCTTCCAGATCCCGCCAGTCGCGGGAGTCCGGGCTGTCCGCGACCCAGCCGTCGAGCAGGCCGCGCACCAGGGCGGCGGGCGCCGCGATGCCGCACTCGCGCTCGGGCACCCACAGGGCACCGGGGCTGCGGTGGCCGAGCGGCCCGGGGTGACCCGGCTCGCTGTGGTCGTGCGGGTCCAGGTGCTCGCCGTCGCCCTCGTCGCTCGGCATGCGGCTCTCGGAGCACATACGGCACAGCAGCCGCACGGACGACGACCAGTCCTCGGCGGCGAAGCCCGCGTCCGCGGCGAGCTTCTCCAGGGCGTCCCGGTCGTCCTCGGTGGCGGCCTCCAGGAGAACCACCCAGGTGGGGACGGGTGAGGGAGCCCACAGCTCGATCTCGTCGAAGACGGGATACGAGTCCCCCGCCCCGGTCGTCCGCTCACCGTGCGGAACGCCGTCGTGCAGCACTACCTCGCCCCAGCGGCGCCCGGAGGACGGCAGCGGGATGGAGAGCACCTCGATACGGGCGGGGTCCAGCCTGCGCCCCCACACCACCTCGGCCTCACCCTCCGGCGAGAGCCGCACGGCGGCGCTGCCCAGGTCCATGCCGGTCGGCTCCCCCGAGGCGGCAACACCGCCGGGAACCCGCAGGCCATAGGCCTGCCAGGCCCGCCGGGCGAGCGGCCAGTCCTGGAGGGCGGTGGCGGCGATGCCGACGTTCCACCAGTCGGGGGCGCCCTGCGACCGGTCGAGCAGCGCGACGGCCCGCAGGCCCGCGGCCCGCGCCTGCTCCCAGTCGTGCCGGAACTTGTGGAGCAGCGCGAGGTTGAACCAGGACTCCGAGAGCCACGGCTCCAGATCCGCCGCGCGGGTCAGGAGCGCGCCCGCGTCCTCGTACCGCCCGTCGCCGATCAGCGTGAAGGCGCGGTCGGTGGCCTGCCGCCATGAGGCGGAGGGCCGGTGCCGTCCCTTGCCGAAGATCCTCACGATTCCCGCCTGCCGGTACTTGAGTTCCTGAGTTTCGCTGTGCCCGAGGGCCCTCTTCGCATCCAACCACGTACGGTCGGACGGCCGCTCATTACCCATGGGTTACCCAGCCGGCGGCAAGCTATGACCGCCCCGCGAAAGCACCCGGGCCAGGGCTTCCACGACTTCGGGCTGATAGTCGCGGCCGGTGCCGAGGCGCAGCCGCTCCAGAGCGTTGAGAGGCCCCGTGGGACCTTCTCCCCTGGTCATCTCGTCGTACGCGTTGGCGGCTCGCACAATACGGGCGGTGAGCGGCTGATCGCGATACGGGTCCGCCTGCCGCTCCACGACCACGGCGACGTCGCCGTTCACCCCCGTCTGACGCACGACGGCGCCCCCGAGCAGGGCGATCCGCCGCTGTTCCGCGTCCGGCAGGGCCGCGGTGGCGCCCGCGGGCACGGGGTCGACGAGGGAGAGCTGCCCGATGTCGTGCATCAGCGCCGCGTGCTCGAGGACGGCGAGGTCCGGCGTGGAGAGCCCCAGCTCACGCCCCACGGCGCGGCTGAGCGCGGCGACGCGGCGTGCGTGGCCCTGCGGGGTGTACCCGGCGATCTCGGTGGATCGGGCCAGGGAGGTGATGGTCTGCCGGTAGGTGGTCCGCACCGCCGCGTACCGCCCGAAGGACAGCTGGGTCAGGAGCAGCGGCAGGCTGAACACGGGCAGCGCCCAGAGCCCCGCCACGGCGACCGCGAGCGCCATGACGGCCCCCGTCGCGCACACGGCGGACCCGATGCCGAGCATGGCCCGCAGCTCGTCGCGCAGGAGCGGTCCGAAGGGCCAGAGGGTACGGGCGTGCGCCATGGCCGCGGCGAGCACGGCGTCACAGAGGGCGGTCAGGACGAGCAGCGCGACGATGACGGCGGCGAAGGCGGGCCCCTGGCCCACCCACTCCCCCAACTTCCCGGCGTTGTAGAGCGGTTGGAAGCAGGCGGCGGCGAATCCGACGGTGAGCACGCGCCGGGCCACGTGGTCGAGTGCGGGCCCCTTGCCGAGCGCCACGTGCGGGACGGCGCCGACGAGCGCGGCGGCGACGACCACGGCGATCACCTGGAAGACGCCGTGGTGCGTGGGCCGCCCCCCGACCTCCCCGAGCAGTGCGTACGCGAGCGCGCCCGCGGCCCCGAGCGGCGCGGGCTCGCGGTCGCTCCCGCCGGCGCCCCACCGGGCCAGCTCCCCCACGGCGACGAGCCCCCCGAAGGCGAGCGCGATCCCTGCTTCGTGCACGCCGTGCCAGAGGGTCCAGCCGAGGCCGAGCAGGGTGAGCAGCCCGGCGGCGCCGTATACACAGAGCGCCACCGTGGTGGGCAGGCGGGCCCTCACCGTGCTCCTGCCCCTGGGGTCGTGGGCACGCCGGCGGCCTCCTGCCGAGGGGCGGGCACCTCGCCGGTGTCCGAGGTGACCGCGGGGTGCCATCCGTGCCGCTCCAGCGCCCGCTGCAAGGCGGCAACCATCACAGGATCGAACTGCGCCCCCGCGCACCGCGACAGCTCGGCCACGGCGGCGGCGACCGGGCGCCCCCGCCGGTAGGACCGCGTGGACGTCATCGCGTCGAACGCGTCCGCGACGGCCACCACGCGGGCGAATTCCGGGATCTGCCGCCCCACGAGCCCGTAGGGGTACCCGCTCCCGTCGATCCGCTCGTGGTGGTGGAGGATCGCCGCCCGCGCCTCCCCGAGGAAGCCGATTCCGCGCACCATCTCGTGCCCGTACTCGGGATGGAGCTCGATGACCCGCCGTTCCTCGGGGGTCAGCGGCCCGTCCTTGCGCAGCAGCCGGGTCGGTACGCCGAGTTTGCCGACGTCGTGCAGGATGCCGGCGAACCGCAGGCTCTCCACCCGCTCGTCCGCCATCCCCAGCTCCCGCGCGATCATCACGGAGGCCCGCCCCACGCGCTCGCTGTGCCCTCGGGTGTACCGGTCCTTGATGTCGACGGCCTGCACGAGCGCCCGGATGGTGGCCTGATGGGCGGCGCGCTCGCGGTGGTACTGCGCGAAGACCCAGCAGGAGACCCCCATCGGGAGCAGCACGAGGAGCGCGGCGAGCGGCCCGTACGGACTGCGCCACAGCACCGCCATCATCAGTCCGGCGAGGCCGTGCACGGCGACGGGCGCGAACGACCGCAGGAAGAGCCCTCGCCACGCGGTCCGCACCGGCACCCGTTCCGCGGTGGCCAGGATGCCGCCGTCCAGGACGGTCAGTACGGCGGAGAAGGCAAGGACGGCAGCTCCCGCGGGCGCGAGCGCGTAGGGAAAGTCGGGCGCGGCCACGGCTTCGCGCCCGCCGAGCGCCCCGTACGTCCACGCCGACGCCCAGGCGGCCAGGGCGAGTTGAGCCACGCGCCAGAGTCTGCGCACCCACCGGGGGCGTCGCTCGACGCGGGCGAGCAGCGCCCCCGGCACCGCGACGAGCGCGGTGGAGGCCGGCGGCAGCAGGAAGACGGCGGCGAGCAGCACGGGGAAGAAGGTGCCGAGGCCGCCGAGCCCGGATGACGCACGGCGGCCGATCACCCGGCACCGCGTGATCTGCTCACACCCTGCGTAGAGCGCGGCCAGGAGCGCGAGCGCGCCCCACGGCGTGCGCGACGAGGTCAGCGCGGGCGCGGCGCAGGCGGCGCCTGCCAGGGCGGCGCACAGGATGTAGGCGCGCGCCCATGGGGCGATGGACCGCATGGCACCGTCTCCTCCCCCGTGACCGTCCCCAGGGACCACGTTCCAAGGTCCGGAGACTAGAACGAGAGCCACCCACTCCGAGCCCCCCTCGCGGAAATTGGCACGTACGAGTGACGAGGAACGCCGGGAACAGAAAAAAGCAGGCCGTGACGGACTCCCGTCACGACCTGCTCACACTCAACTACCGGATGCTCAGGCTTCCTTGGCCCGCAGACCCTTGGCGGACACGCTGCCCTCGGCGGCCGTCGTCTCGACCGTCACGTCGTGGTCGGGCACGGCCTCGCCCGAGCGGATCAGGTCGATGCGTCCCATGACCTTGGCGCGCAGGTCGACGGGGACGTCGTCCTGGCCGCAGCAGCGCTTGACCAGCTTCTTGACCGCCTGCTCGAGGCCGTACTTCTCCAGGCACGGGGAGCACTCCTCGAAGTGCGTCTCGAACTTGGTGCAGTCGCTGTCCGGCATCTCGTGGTCCAGGAACTCGTACAGATGGTCCAGGACTTCACTGCAATCCGTCTCGTGCGGCTCTCCGCAGCTCATGAGCCTGAGCCTTTCGCTTCGTTCGACGACTCTGACGCGGCGCCGGCGGGGACGAGGCCGCGGTCACGGGCGTAGTCCTCGAGCATGCCGCGCAGTTGGCGACGGCCGCGGTGCAACCGGGACATCACCGTACCGATGGGTGTCCCCATGATGTCCGCGATCTCCTTGTACGCAAAGCCCTCTACGTCGGCCAGATAGACGGCGATGCGGAATTCCTCGGGGATCGCCTGCAGGGCGGACTTCACGTCGGAATCCGGCAGGTGATCGAGCGCCTGCGACTCGGCCGAGCGCAGACCTGTGGACATGTGCGACTCGGCGCGCGCGAGCTGCCAGTCCTCGATCTCCTCGGCGGCGCTGCGCTGGGGCTCGCGCTGCTTCTTGCGGTACGAGTTGATGAACGTGTTGGTGAGGATGCGGTACAGCCACGCCTTGAGGTTGGTGCCCTCACGGAACTGGTGGAACGACGCGTACGCCTTGGCGTAGGTCTCCTGCACCAGGTCCTCCGCGTCCGCCGGGTTGCGCGTCATGCGCAGCGCCGCCGAGTACATCTGGTCGAGGAAGCCCAGGGCGTCCCGCTCGAAGCGCGCCGTGCGCTCCGCCGACGTCTCGGCGCTTCCGTCGGGTCGCTCCGCCCGGCCGTTCTCGGCCCCTGCGTCGGTCCCAGTGACCGGACCCACCTCCTCCAAAGACGTGGTGAGACCAAAAGCAGTCCCACTCGAATCGGAGGATAGACGACGATCCGGTCCCGCCGCCGCTCGAATAGGAGCGGTCTTGGGCGCGCTCAGCACCGTCCATTCCAGGTCAGAGGCGCTGGAGCGGGCCGGGCAGATGGTCGAACCCATGCGGCGGACTTCCTCTCGTACGAACAGCGTTTGGCGTCTGTTCGGCACAACAGAGGTCACGCACCCAACATTCCCGCCCACCGGATGACGCCATCCGTGATGCGCGTCATGGCCTCGGTCTCGGTGATGTCGGCGCGCTTGGGGATCGCGAAGCCGTGATCGCCGTAGGGGATCTCGACGATCTCGTACGTCCCTTCGGGGAACTCGGCGGGCTTCCCGAAGGGGTCGTTGCCGCCCTGCACGACGAGCGTGGGCACACCGGCGCCGAGCAGCTCGTCCGCGCGGGACTTCTCCGGCTTGCCCGGCGGGTGCAGCGGGAAGCTGAGGGCGAGCACGGCAGCGGCGCCGAGCTCGGTGGCCGTACGGCACGCCACGCGGGCTCCGGCACTGCGGCCGCCCGCGATCACCGGGAGGCCGGGCTTCGCCAGCGCGGGCCACAGGCCCCGCCATCCCACGTCAAGCGTCTTCGGCGCGGGCGCCAGCTTCTTGCCCGCGACGCGCCAGGGCTGCTCCACGAGGGCGACGGTGACGCCGTGCGCGGGCAGGGCGGCGGCGATGGCCCGCAGGTCACGCGCCTCGATGCCGCCGCCGGCGCCGTGGCTCAGGGCCAGGACGTGGCGGGCCCTGCTCTTCGGCGCGGGATGCCAGGTGATGCGCGCGTCACCGGCGTCGGTCTCGACGATCTCGCTCTTGGGCCCGCTGGAATCGCTCTTGGTCACGTCACTCTTGGTCACATCAGAAGAGTGTGCCTTCTTCGGGCCCCTCCAGCTCCTTGAGCAGCTCCGGGCCGTTGTTGCGTACGTTGCTGACCGCCGTCGACACCGGGTAGGCCCGCATCAGGCCGTGCGGCGGGGGCTCCAGGAGCGGCCGCAGGTCCTCGACGTCCGTGCGGGAGGGGTCGAGCCAAGCGTCCCAGCGGTCGGGGGTGAGCATCAGCGGCATCCGCGGGTGGATGTCGGCCAGCGAGCGCGGGCCTTCGTCCGGCGCGACCGCCAGAGGCGAGGTCTCCGCCTCGGTGGTGATCACCGTGCACGTCACCCACCAGGCGAGGGGGTGCTCGTCGGGGAGCGTCTTGTCACGCCAGAACTCGTAGAGCCCCGCCATCGCGAAGACCGAGCCGTCGGCGGGCGTCACGAAGTACGGCTGCTTACGGGGGCGCTTCTTCTTGCCCTCGACCTCCAGTTCGCGCTCGCCGGAGCCGGTGACCCACTCGTAATAGCCGTCGGCGGGGATGACACAGCGGCGGGAGGCGAAGGCCCGGCGGTAGGAGGGCTTCTCGTGCACGGTCTCCGCGCGGGCGTTGATCATCCGGGCGCCGCCCTCGGGCGTCTTGGACCAGGACGGGACGAGTCCCCACTTGAGTGTGCGCAGCTGGCGAACCGGGCTCGGGTCATCGGCGTCTTTCAGAGGACGGTCGAGGACCGCGTAGACCTCCTTGGTGGGGGCCACGTTGAAATCGGGGGCGAGTCCCTCCTCGGGCTCCCACTTCTCGATCTCAAAGACTCCTGCGAGATCCTCGGGCCTACGACTCGATGCATACCGTCCGCACATACGTGCCAGACTGCCAGACCCCGTACGACCAGAGGAGCCGGTCCCGACAATGGCACCAGCAATGGAAATAACCGCGAACGCCAGCCTGACCGACCTCTGGGACCGGGTCTTCGGGACACAGGCGGCCCCCGACGAGTGGCTCGTCATCGCCACCGGCGTCGTCGCCCTCGCCGTCGTCCTGCCGCACGGAATCTGGCGCGTGGCCCGCAACGCCATCACCATCGCGCACGAGGGCGGCCACGGCCTGGTGGCCCTGCTGACCGGGCGCCGCCTCGACGGCATCAGGCTGCACTCGGACACCAGCGGCCTGACCGTCTCCCGCGGCAAGCCCACCGGCCTCGGCATGATCCTGACCGCGGCGTCGGGCTACACCGCGCCGCCCCTGCTCGGCCTCTCCGGCGCCGCGCTCCTGGCGGCCGACCACATCACCGCCTTCCTGTGGATCGCGACGGCGCTGCTCATCGTGATGCTCGTCATGATCCGGAACGCGTACGGCGCCCTCACGGTGATCCTCACCGGCGGCACCTTCCTGCTCGTCTCCTGGCTGACCAGCTCGCAGGTGCAGGCGGCCTTCGCGTACGCGGTGGTGTGGTTCCTGCTCCTGGGCGGCGTGCGTCCCGCCTTCGAGCTGCAGTCCAAGCGCAGGCGCGGCGGCGCGGGTGACTCGGACGCGGACCAGCTGTCGCGGCTCACGCACGTCCCTGCGGGGATGTGGCTCTTCCTCTTCCACGCCGTCTCGCTGTGCTCGCTGATAGGCGGCGGGCGGTGGCTGCTCGGCCTCTGAGCAGCCACGACCCCTCCGCTGTCTGCCACTAAAGTGGGGGCATGACCGTGAACCCAGCGCACAGCACCCTCTGGCCAGCCCCGCACGCGAGCGGAGCCGTCGCCGCGACGGTCCATGTACCCGGGTCCAAATCGGTCACCAACCGCGGCCTCGTCCTCGCCGCCCTCGCCGCCGAGCCCGGCTGGCTGCGCCGGCCGCTGCGCTCCCGCGACACCCTCCTGATGGCGGGCGCCCTGCGCGCGCTCGGCGTCGGCATCGAGGAAGGCGTCGGCCCGGACGGCTCCGGTGAGGCCTGGCGGATCATCCCCTCCGGCCTGCACGGCCCCGCCACGATCGACGTGGGCAACGCGGGCACGGTCATGCGCTTCCTGCCCCCGGTCGCCGCCCTCGCCGACGGCCCGATCCGCTTCGACGGCGACCCCCGTTCGTACGAGCGGCCGCTGAACGGCGTGATCGACGCGCTGCGCGTGCTCGGCGCCCGTATCGACGACGACAGCCGTGGTGCGCTGCCGCTGACCGTGCACGGCGGCGGCGCCCTGGACGGCGGCCCCGTCGAGATCGACGCCTCCTCGTCCTCCCAGTTCGTGAGCGCCCTGCTGCTCTCGGGCCCGCGCTTCAACCAGGGTGTCGAGGTGCGTCACACCGGCTCAGCGCTGCCCTCCATGCCGCACATCCGGATGACCGTCGACATGCTCCGCGCGGTCGGCGCCCAGGTGGACACCCCGGAGTCGGGCGGCGAGCCGAACGTGTGGCGGGTCACCCCCGGCGCCCTGCTCGGCCGTGACCTGACCGTCGAGCCCGACCTCTCGAACGCCCAGCCGTTCCTGGCCGCGGCCCTTGTCACCGGCGGTCGCGTGACCGTCCCGGACTGGCCCGCGCACACCACGCAGCCCGGCGACAAGCTGCGGGAGATCTTCACCGAGATGGGTGGTTCCTGCGAACTGACCGCGCAGGGGCTTGTGTTCACCGGCTCCGGCTCGATCCACGGCATCGACGTGGACCTGAGCGAGGTCGGCGAGCTCACCCCCGGCATCGCGGCCGTCGCGGCCCTCGCCGACTCCCCCTCGACCCTGCGCGGCGTCGCCCACCTGCGGCTGCACGAGACGGACCGCCTGGCGGCCCTCACCAAGGAGATCAACGAACTCGGCGGCGACGTCACCGAGACCGCCGACGGCCTGCACATCCGTCCGCGCCGCCTGCACGGCGGGATCTTCCACACGTACGACGACCACCGCATGGCCACCGCGGGCGCGATCATCGGCCTGGCGGTGGAGGGCGTACAGATCGAGAACGTGGCGACGACGGCGAAGACGCTGCCCGACTTCCCCGACCTCTGGACCGGAATGCTCGGGAACTGACGGGCGGACCCAGGACATGCGCCGCTACGGAAAGAACCCCGACGAGGACGACATCCGCGTCCGCCCCAACCGCAAGGGCAACCGCCCGCGCACCCACATCAGGCCCAAGCACGAGGACGCGTCCGACGGCATGGTCCTGACCGTCGACCGGGGCCGCCTCACCGTCCTGGTCGACGACCGGATCGTGCTGGCCATGAAGGCCCGCGAACTGGGCCGCAAGGCCGCCGTGGTGGGCGACCGGGTCTCGCTCGTCGGTGATCTCTCCGGCAAGAAGGACACTCTCGCGCGCATCGTGCGCATCTCGCCGCGTACGTCGGTCCTGCGGCGCACGGCCGACGACGACGACCCGTACGAGCGGGTGGTCGTCGCCAACGCCGACCAGCTGGCCATCGTCACCGCGCTCGCCGATCCGGAGCCGCGCACGCGCCTGATCGACCGCTGCATCGTTGCGGCGTACGACGGCGGTCTCACGCCGCTCCTCGTCCTGACCAAGTCCGACCTGGCGTCCGCCGACAAGATCCTGGAGACCTACTCCACGCTCGACATGCCCTATGTCGTCACCAGCCGTGAGGAGTTCACCGACGACGCGGAGCTCGCCCGGGTGCACGAGGTGCTCGACGGCAAGATCACCGCGTTCGTCGGGCACTCCGGGGTGGGCAAGACGACACTGGTCAACGCCCTGGTCCCGGAGGACCGTCGGCGCAGCACCGGGCACGTCAACGCCGTCACGGGCCGCGGGCGGCACACCACCGTGTCGGCGCTCGCGCTCCCGCTGGCGGGCTCGGACGGCGGCTGGGTGGTCGACACGCCCGGCGTGCGGTCCTTCGGCCTGCACCACGTGGACCCGTCCCGCGTCATCCTCGCCTTCCCCGATCTGGTGCCGGGGACGGAGGAGTGCCCGCGCGCGTGCAGCCACGACGAACCGGACTGCGCGCTGGACGCGTGGGTGGAGCAGGGTCACGCGGACCCCGCGCGGCTCTACTCACTGCGCAGGCTCCTCGCCACCCGTGAGCGACGCGAGGACGACTGACCTCGCCGTTGTTTGCGCCCGGGGACCGGCGGCAAAGGCATAATCGCACCATGCCTGATCCAAGCCAGGCGAAGCGGTCACCGAGCGTACGGTTGCGGGAGGCAGAAACATGGCGTGGCTGCTGGTCATCGTCGCGGGGTTCCTGGAGACCGGTTTCGCGGTCTGCCTCAAGCTCTCGCACGGCTTCACCCGGCTCTGGCCGACGATCACCTTCGCCGCCTTCGCGCTGGGCAGCTTCGGTCTGCTCACGCTCGCGCTGCGCAAGCTCGACGTGGGTCCCGCGTACGCGGTCTGGACGGGCATCGGCGCCGCGGGCACCGCGATCTACGGAATGATCTTCCTCGGTGACGTGGTCTCCACGCTCAAGATCGTCTCCATCTCGCTGGTCATCGCGGGCGTCATCGGCCTGCAGCTCTCGGGCTCCGCGCACTAGAACGGCTCCTCGGGTGTTCCAGGCGTTTCAGGTGTTTCAGGCGTTCAGGCGTTGATCCAGCGTCCGACGGCCCCGCGCACGAGTTCCTCTGGGTCCTCACCCGCCGATGAGGGCGCGACGACGTACGACAGCGCCATCCGTACGGCGCTCTCGCAGGCCATGGCCAGTTCCTGTGTGTCCTTCGGCCGCGCCCTGCCGTCCAGCGCGTTCACCGCCTTGTCCCGGACGAGAGCGAGCAGTTCGGCGGGCGAGGGGATGCCCGCGTCCGCGCGCCGCTGTGCCGGTACGGGTGAGGCGGAGACCCCGGGCCTGCTCGGCGCGGGCAGGCGTTCGCTCCAGCAGCCGGTGAGCATCGCCCGCGTGAGTTCGCTGCCGCGGGCGGCGGCGATCGTCCACGCGCCCACGGCCGCGAGCCGGTCCACCGGGCCGCCCGCCACGGCCAACGCCCGCTCCACACCGTGCAGATACGCGTCGCTCTCGCGCCGGAGCAGGGCGCGCGCGAGGCCGTCCTTGCTGCCGAACTCGTTGTAGAGGGTCTGCCGGGACACCCCGGCGGTGGCCGCGACATCGACCATGCGGACGTTTGGCCACGGCCGGCGGGCGAGCGCCGTCCTGGCCGCGTCCAGTAAGGATTCCCGTGCCGCAGGCATCGTCGCCTCCAGGGGCCGAAGCGGCTCTGCGGCCAGAGTTGACGCGCTCGGGAGCGGTGTCAATAGCCCTGGCGCGACCTGGAACCGTATGCGTCATGTCCCGGAATGGCCCGGACATACGGCGCTGTGGCTCAGGCACAACGAGATCGATACTGTTCACTCATGCCCGACTACCACGATGATCTGCGTCTTGCCCATGTCCTCGCGGACGCCGCCGACGCCGCGACGATGGACCGGTTCAAGGCTCTCGACCTCAAGGTCGAGACCAAGCCGGACATGACGCCGGTGAGCGAGGCGGACAAAACGGCCGAGGAGCTGATCCGTTCGAACCTGAAGCGGGGCCGGCCGCGCGACGCGATCCTCGGCGAGGAGTTCGGCGTCGAGGGCACGGGCCCCCGCCGCTGGGTGATCGACCCGATCGACGGCACCAAGAACTACGTACGCGGGGTGCCGGTCTGGGCCACGCTGATCTCCCTGATGGAGGCGGGCGAGGGCGGCTTCCAGCCGGTGGTGGGAGTCGTGTCGGCGCCCGCGCTCGGCCGGCGCTGGTGGGCGGCCAAGGGCGCCGGGGCCTACACCGGGCGCAGCCTGACCTCCGCGACCAGGATCCACGCCTCCAAGGTCTCGCGGCTGCAGGACGCGTCCTTCGCGTACTCCTCGCTCTCGGGCTGGGAGGAGCAGGGCCGCCTCGACGGGTTCATGGACCTCACGCGCGCGGTCTGGCGCACCCGGGGGTACGGCGACTTCTGGCCGTACATGATGGTCGCCGAGGGCTCGGTCGACATCTGCGCGGAGCCCGAGCTCTCGCTCTGGGACATGGCGGCGACCGCGATCATCGTGACCGAGGCGGGCGGCACCTTCACCGGCCTCGACGGGGCTCCGGGCCCGCACAGCGGCAACGCCGCGGCGTCGAACGGCCTGCTCCACGACGAGCTGCTCGGCTACCTCAACCAGCGCTACTGAGGCGCACTCCTCCTGGACGCACGCCCTGAACTGGCAGCACGCGCCCCCTTGTTGACGCACCGCATGGCTGCGACTCTGAGAGTTCCCCCACTTGTGAACTTGTGAATCGCTTCTCTTGCGGTCCACTCAGGAGGTGGCTCAAGCCCATGCTCGTCCGCGACGCCATGAGCACGGTGGTCCTCACCATCGGTCCCGCCCACACACTGCGCCAGGCGGCCCGCCTGATGTCGACGCGCCGCGTCGGCGCGGCCGTCGTCCTCGACTCCGACAACTCCGGTCTGGGAATCCTGACCGAGCGCGACGTCCTCATCTCGCTGGGGCTCGGCCAGAACCCCGACACCGAGACCGCCGGCACCCACACCACGACCGATGTCGTCTTCGCCACCCCGTCATGGACTTTGGAGGATGCCGCCGACGCCATGTCGCACGGCGGCTTCCGGCACCTGATCGTGATGGACGGCAACGAACCGTCCGGCATCGTCTCGGTCCGCGACATCATCCGCTGCTGGGCGCCGAGCAGGCGCCACGGGGCATCCCTTACGGTCTGAGCGCACCCCGGAAACGAAAGAGGGCGGGCCGGACCCCCGAAGGGAACCCGGCCCGCCTTCCTCCCCGAAGGGAGCCACGACAAGCGGTCTCAGCCGCGAAGGGCCTGGACCGCGGCCTCCAGACGCTTGCCGAAGTCACCGTCCGCCTGACGGAAGTTGTTGATCGCGCGCTCGGCGATGTCGTCGCGGGAGACGCCCGCGATGTTGCCGGCGAGGTTCTCGATCAGACGGCCCTTCTCGTCCTCGGACATCTTGCGGTAGAGGTTGCCCGCCTGCACGAAGTCGTTGTCCTCGGCGTGCGAGGGCGCCTCGTGATTGCCCGTGCCACCACTGACCGGGGTGGTCACCCAGAGCGGCCGGTCCGTCTGGAACGGGCCGCCGAAGGAGTTCGGCTCGTAGTTCTTCGTGCCCTTGTGGCGGCCGTCGTACAGCGCGCCGTCACGCGAGTTGGTGCGCGCCTCGGTGGCGTGCGGGCGGTTCACCGGCAGGTGGTCGGCATTGATGCCGACGCGGTAGCGGTGCGCGTCGCCGTACGCGAAGAGACGGCCCTGGAGCATCTTGTCCGGGGACGGACCGATGCCGGGAACGAAGTGCGCGGGCGAGAAGATGCTCTGCTCGACCTCGGCGAAGATGTTCTCCGGGTTGCGGTTGAGCTCCAGCTTGCCGATCTCGATCGGCGGGTAGTCCTCGTGCGGCCACACCTTGGTGAGGTCGAACGGATTGAAGCGGTACGTCGCCGCATCGGCCGCCGGCATGATCTGCACCTGCACGGTCCAGGACGGGAACTCGCCGCGCTCGATGGCCTCGCGCAGATCGCGCTGGTGGGAGTCCGGGTCCATGCCGGACATCTGGTTCGCCTCGTCCGTGGTGAGGTTCTTGATCCCCTGGTCGGTCTTGAAGTGGTACTTGACCCAGAAGACCTCGCCGGCCTCGTTGTTCCACTGGTACGTGTGCGAGCCGTACCCGTTCATGTGGCGCAGCGTGGCGGGGATGCCGCGGTCGCCGAAGAGCCAGGTGACCTGGTGGGTCGACTCGGGGCTCAGGCCCCAGAAGTCCCACACGTTGTCGGCCTCCTGCGAGCCCGTGTACGGGTCGCGCTTCTGCGTGTGGATGAAGTCGGGGAACTTGATGGCGTCCTTGATGAAGAAGACGGGGGTGTTGTTCCCGACCAGGTCGTAGTTCCCCTCCTCCGTGTAGAACTTCAGGGCGAAGCCACGGGGGTCGCGCACGGCGTCGGCGGAGCCGAGGTTGCCGGCCACGGTGGAGAACCGGAGGAAGGTCTCCGTCTGCTTGCCGACCTCGGAGAGGAACTTCGCCCGCGTCCACTGCGAGACGTCGCGGGTCAGCGTGAAGGTGCCGTACGCACCGGCGCCACGCGCGTGGACGATGCGCTCCGGGATGCGCTCGCGGTTGAAGTGCGCGAGCTTCTCGAGCAGCGCCTGGTCCTGGACGAGAACCGGACCGCCGACACCAGCGGTCTCGCTGTTCTGGTTGTCGGCGACCGGCGCGCCGGCCTCCGTGGTGAGCGGTCCCTGCGTCACGTGCGCCTCCTGCGTCATTTCCTGCAAGTCCTGTCCTTGGGTTTCGCTGAACCCGATCCTACGATGGACTTTGTCTAAGTCAAGTAAACATCCAAAGTCACACCTCGTCGGGAGTTAGGCATCTCGCCTGCTAGGCTGGTTCGCATGAGCGACCTGTTGGAACGACTGCGCGGCCGCGGCTGGCGCATGACCGCGCAGCGGCGCGTCGTGGCCGAGGTCCTCGACGGGGACCACGTACACCTGACCGCGGACGAGGTGCACGCCCGCGCCGTGGACAAACTGCCCGAGATCTCCCGGGCGACCGTCTACAACACCCTGGGCGAGCTGGTGACCATCGGCGAGGTCCTCGAGGTCTCGACGGACCGCAGGGCCAAGCGGTACGACCCGAACGCCCACCGTCCCCACCAGCACCTGGTGTGCGCGAAGTGCGGCACGATCCGCGACGTCCACCCCACGGGCAACCCCCTGAGCAGCCTCCCCGACTCGGAACGCTTCGGCTTCACGGTCGAGGCCGCGGACGTCACGTACCGGGGCACGTGCCCTAACTGCGCGGGGGCGTAGCTCGGCACCTGCGGTGCATCTCAGCCACGACACACCCTCTTCCGGAATCTGACGGTGCGTCATATGGTCGGCGGCGCCCAACATCCGCCTGCCCTCCGCAAGGAGACCCCGTGGGAGACCCGCACCCGAAACTAGAAGCCCACGCAGTAACGAGAACCTTCGGCCGAGGCTCCAGGGCGGTAGAAGCCCTGGGCCCGGTGGACCTCACCATCGCCCCCGGCGAGTTCACCTGCATAGTCGGCCCCTCAGGCTGCGGAAAATCAACGCTGCTCCGCATCGCCGCAGGCCTCCTGCGCCCCAGCAGGGGCGAGCTGACCATCCGCACAGCCGCGCAGCGCCCCGCCGCGATGATCTTCCAGGACTACGGCATCTACGACTGGAAGACCGTCCAGGCCAACGTCCGCTTCGGCCTGGACATCCAGAAGGTCCCCCGCCGCGAGGCGAACGCCCGCGCCAGGGACTGGCTCACCCGCTTGGGCCTCGCCGACTTCGCCGACGCCTACCCCGCCACCCTCTCCGGCGGCATGCGCCAACGCGTGGCCATCGCCCGCGCCCTGGCCGTGGAGCCCGAAATCCTGCTGATGGACGAGCCGTTCGCGGCCCTGGACGCCCAGCTCCGCACGATCCTCCAGGACGAACTCCTCGACCTCACCCAGACCACCCGCACCACCACCCTCTTCATCACCCACAGCCTCGAAGAGGCGATCGTCCTCGGCGACCGCGTCCTGGTCATGTCCGCCCGGCCCGGCCGCATCATCGCCGAACACCGCCCGCCGTTCCCGCGACCCCGCAGCGGTGACGTACGCACGACGCCCGAATTCACCGCCCTCAAGGGCGAGTTGTGGGATCTGCTGCGCGGCGAGGTGGTCCGCGACAGCTCACGGGACGAGGCGGCCGCGGCATGACGACGACCACCTCGCCCAAAGCGCCCGAAGAACCCCAGGACGGCGTGCTCGTCCGCAAGCCCGGCCCCCAGGAGCTGCACCCCGCCCGCACCCACCGCAGGCGCCGC
Source organism: Streptomyces sp. NPDC051218 (assembly GCF_044455475.1). Taxonomy (NCBI): domain Bacteria; kingdom Bacillati; phylum Actinomycetota; class Actinomycetes; order Kitasatosporales; family Streptomycetaceae; genus Streptomyces; species Streptomyces sp. NPDC051218. Next base: position 231,698 of record NZ_JBITEU010000010.1, read on the forward strand.
ACCCTGGAGATCGGCCTCGCCGTCGCCGTCCCCCTCGCCCTGATCCTGCTGTGGCAACTTGCCGCCACCCAGGCCTGGATCGACGACCGCGTCTACCCCGCTCCCCAGACCATCCTCGAGGACGGCTGGGAGCGCGCGGCGGACGGTGACCTGTGGCCCGACGTGTGGGCCACGCTCAAGCGCGTCCTCGCCGGCTACGCGATCGGCACGGTCACCGGCTACGCGCTCGGCCTCCTCATGGGCTCGCTCTCCCTCGTACGCGCGGCGCTCGAACCGCTCCTGGACGCGCTGTACGTCGTACCGAAGCTGGCCCTGCTGCCCGTCTTCCTGAACATGTTCGGCCTCGGCGAGGGCCCGCAGATCGCGCTCGTGGCGGCCACCGTCTTCTTCTTCGTCTGGATCTCGACGATGGCGGCGGTGCTCGCCGTGCCGTCCGGACACCGCGACGCCGGCCAGGTCTTCGGGGCCTCGCCGTGGCAGATGTTCCGCCATGTCCTGCTGCCCGCGTCGCTGCCCGCGGTGCTCGTGGGCGCGCGGATCGCGGCGGGTGTCGCGGTCCTGGTGATCGTGGCGTCGGAGCAGATCGCCGCGTCGAACGGCCTCGGCCACCTGATCTTCGACTCCCGTGCCCTTTTCCAGAACGACGTGATGTTCGTCGGCATCGTCTGCGTCGCCGTGCTCGGCGTCGTCTTCTCCGAACTGGTGCGGATCGCGGGGCGGTTGCTCACCCCGTGGGCCCCACGCGACCGCGGCAGAAGCCAGTCATGAAGCACCCATCGTGAACCACCGGTCATGAACCATTCGTACGCGTACGGAGGCTCCATGCACACCCGCATCCGCACCCGGTTCTCCACCCTGGCTGTCCTCATCGCCGGCGCGCTGCTCGCCTCCGCGGGCTGCGCGAAGGAGGACGACGCCCCGGACTCGGCGGCGCCCACGAAGCCCCGCACCGTCGAGGCGGTCCCCGGCTGCGGCAAGGGCAGCTGGACGGACCCCTCCGACCTCGCCAAGGACCGCGCGCCCGCCCGCTGCGCCAAGGGTGCCCCTGCCCCGCGCCCGCTGCCCAAGGAGCGCAGCCTCACCATCGCGACCGGCACGCTCAGCGCCGAGTACGTCGCGCCCCTCCAAATGGCCGTGCAGAAGGGCGAGTTCAAGAAGGAGGGCCTGGACGTCGACCTCAAGGTCCTGCCGACCCCCGACGCCCTCCCCCTCCTTGCCAAGGGCGACATCGACGCCCAGTGGGCCGCCCCCGAGGCCGCCGTCATGAACGGCATCACCGGCGGCTTCACGATCAAGTGGGCCGCCGGAAACTTCTCCCCCGACGCCCGCTCCAAGAGCGGGCTGTGGGTGAAGCTGAAGAAGGGCGAGAGCGCGGGTCACGTCCCGATGGCGGGCCGCAGGCTTGGCACCATGATCGGCAAGGGCTCGGTCATCTCGTACCCCATGGGCAAGGCCCTGAAGAAGCACGGCGGCGGCCTCGACAAGATCCAGTTCCAGCAGCTGGGTTCGGCGGACGTCCTGACCGCCCTCCAGAACGGCGGCACCGACTCCGCCTGGCTCCTCGACCCGGTCTGGCGCAAGGTCGACGGCGACAAGCAGTACGCCTTCCTCGGCGGCCAGCCCCGGGGCGAACCGCTCGGCGGACTCCTGTTCGGCCCCAACCTCCTGACCGAGGACCCGGACGCGGGCGTCGCACTGCTGCGCGCGTACATCAGGACCGTGAACACGTACTTCGCCGGGGACTACAAGGCGGACAAGACCTTCGTGGCCGAGCTCGCGAAGCTCCTGAAGAACGACGAGGCGGTCCTGCGCTCGACTCCGTCACTGCGCATGGACTGGGAGATCCGGTCCGGCACCACGGACCGGCTCCAGACGGCGTACGAGGCCGCTGGTGTCGCCGAGGGCGAGAAGGTCCCGGAGGGGAAGGCGGTGGACCGCAGGCTGTACGAGGAGGCGGTGGGCCACAGGCGGTAGCGGCCGCTAAACACACCAGAGGCCGGGAAGCTAATGCTTCCCGGCCTCTGGCCTTTAGTAGCGGGGACAGGATTTGAACCTGCGACCTCTGGGTTATGAGCCCAGCGAGCTACCGAGCTGCTCCACCCCGCGCCGTTGTGTTGCAACCGTACGTCAGGGTCGACGACCAGCGCAAATCCGTTCCGCGCCCCGCTGTGCCCCCACCGGCCTGCACCCGCCCGACAGCCGCACGTCACGAAGAGCTGAGGCGCAGGGCAAGCACAGGGGCTACGCAGTGAGCTCCTGCTGCAAAGCTTCCCGCAGCCGAGCCGCCCGCTCGGAAACCTCAGCCGGCCCCAGCTCCACCGCACGGGAAGCCCACCGCTGCCCTTCGACCAGCTGCCCGCGCCGAGCGTAAAGCAGCGCAAGCCGCAGCGCAGCGCGCCCGTGCCCCGCGTCGGCGGCCCGGGTCCACCACAGCGCGGCCTCGGGCTCACTGCCCTCACGCGCAAGCAGCAGCCCCAAGTTGAACGCGCCGTTCCGGCTGCCCGCGTCCGCCGCGAGGCGGTACCACCGAGCCGCCTCGACGACGTCCCCGCGCCCCGCGGCCAGCATCCCGACCCGCACCTGCGCACGCCGGTGCCCCTGCTGGGCCGCCCGCTCGTACCACTCCTCGCACTCGGTCTTCTCCGCGGCGGGCTCCCCGAGGGCGGGCGGGCCCGCGGCGGAGCGCCGCGCGTCGAGCACGGTGCCGAGGCGGTATGCCGCCTCCGCGCTGCCGCCACCAGCGGCGCACCGCAGATGCCGCTCGGCGTCCTGCTCGTCGCCCTCCCGCAGCCGCGCGGTGCCGACCTGGAGCGCGGCCTCGGTGTGCCCGGCGGCCGCCGCACGCTCGTACCAGGGCAGGGCGGAGTCCTCGTCGTCACGGGACGCGTACAGAATCCCGAGGTTGAAGGCCGCGTCCACGCTGCCCGCCTCGGCGGCCTTGGAGAACCACGGCTCGGCGCCCGCGGCGTCGCCACCCTGGAGCAGCAGCACGGCGAGCGCGTTGGCGGCCTCGCGGTGACCGGCGTACGCGGCACGCCTGTACCACTGGTCGGCCTGCACGGTGCGCCCCTGCTCGGCGCAGAGCAGCCCGAGGTTGTACGCGCCGTTCACGTCGCCCGCGTCCATGGCCGCCCTGTACCACCGCTCGGCGGTCTGGGTCTCGCCCCGCTCGGCGTGCAGCGCACCGAGGGCGTTCGCGGCGTTGCCATCGCCGTCCTGGGCCGCCTTCAGCCACCAGACGGCGGCGCTCTCCTCGTCGCCCGCGTCACGCAGCAGGAAGCCGAGGGCGCAGGCGGCACGCGCCTCGCCGTCCTTCGCGGAGTTCAGGTACCAGCGCCCGGCCTCCTTCAGCTCGCCGCGCTGCTCCAGGATCGCGCCGAGGTGCAGCGCGGCACGCCGGTGACCGCGCGCGGCGGCCTGGCGGTACCACTGCTCGGCCTCGACGGCAGCGGAACGTACGCCTCCGTCGTCGGAGCGCCGCTCGGCGGTGGCGCGCCGGTCGAGGGCACGGGCGATGCGGTACGCGGCCTCGCGGTGACCGCGCTCGGCCGACGCCCGCATCCAGCGCTCGGCACCGACGTCACCGCGGTGCTCAAGGAGATCGGCGAGGGCGTACGCCCCCAGGGCGTGGCCCTGCTCGGCGGACTGCCGCAGCCAGTACTCCGCGGCGGGCTCGTCGCCGCGCTCGCGGTGGTGGCGTCCGAGCGCGTGCGCGGCCGCCGCGGAACCGGCGACGGCGGCGACCCGCCACCAGCCGGCCGCCTCGTCGGCGTACCCACGCTGGTGGAGGAGGACTCCGAGGTTGTTGGCCGCGGCGCGGTCGCCCTCGGCGGTCGCGGCGCGCAGCAGGGACTCGGCGCCGTCGAGATCACCGCGGCGCAGCAGCAGGCTTCCGAGGACGCTCATCGCGTCGACATCTCCGGCCTCGGCGGCCAGCCTATGGCGCAACTCTTCGGCGGCCGTCCCGGGATCCTCCCGGTCGACCGCCTGCACAAACCGCCCTGTATCCAACAGAGTTGCCTTGTCCCCCATAACGTCCATCGTCGCACCACCTGCACCCTGGGTACACCGGGTATACCGCCTCCAGCGAGGTCACTTCAGCGTTTTGTCGACATGCCCACAGAGAGATAAGTGAAACACAGTTTTCCCAACTCCCCCCGGGCGGAGCACGGTTCGCACAAGCCAGCGCATGACTCCACGGGCCCCACGCACACACGACGAAGGCCCGGATCCGATAAGGATCCGGGCCTTCGTCTTGAGTAGCGGGGACAGGATTTGAACCTGCGACCTCTGGGTTATGAGCCCAGCGAGCTACCGAGCTGCTCCACCCCGCGCCGTTGTGTTGCAACCGTACCACGGCGCGAGGAGGGTGTTTCGCAGCTGGTCAGCCGCCGTTCTTGTCTCCGTTCTTGTCGGCGTTCTTGTCGCCGCTCTTGTCGCTCTTCTTGTCCGCCGCGGCCTGGGCGTCCTCGGCTCGCTGCAGGGCGTCCTCGAGCTTCTCCTGCGCTTCGCCGTAGGCCTTCCAGTCGCCGTCCTTCAGGGCCGTCTGCCCGTCCTCGAACGCCGTCTGGGCGTCGTCGAGGGCAGCCTGCACCGTCGGGTCGTCCGACTTGGGCGGATCGGCCGGCTGGTCCGTGTCACCCTCGTCGGCCGGTGGCTTGGTCGTCCCCTCGGCGCCGAAGACCTGGTTGAGGCCGTCGCTCAGGGAGTCCGCGAAGGCGGTCTCCGTGCCGTAGGACACCGCGACCTTCTTCAGGAGCGGATACGCCGATTTACGTCCCTGTACGTACACCGGCTCGACGTAGAGGAACCCGTCGTCCAGTGGCACCGTCAGCAGATTTCCGTAGAGGACGTCGGAGTCGGCGCCCTTCATGTCCCGGACGAAGTTACCGACCTCGGTCATCGAGTTCAGCTTGTTCTGGACCTGTTCCGGGCCGTCCACGTCGCCCGTGACTCTCAGCAGTTTCATCTTGCCGAAGTCCTTGCTTCTGGCGTCGGCGTCGACCGTCATGAAGGCGCGCAGATTGGGGCGCCCGCTGGGGGTGAACGTCGTCGTCAGTGCGAACTGCTGCTGCGTCTGGCCCGGCGTCTTCATGGACAGGTAGTACGGCGGGACCGCGCTGTTGTCCTTCTTCGTCGGGTCGTTCGGCACCTGCCAGGCGTCACTCGCGTTGTAGAACTGGCCGGGGTCCGTGACGTGGTAGAGCGTCAGGAGCTCGCGCTGCACCTTGAACATGTCCTGGGGGTAGCGCAGGTGATCCATCAGGGCCTTGGGGATCTCTCCCTTGTCCTTGACGGTGTCCGGGAACGCCTTCTTCCAGGTCTTGAGGACCGGGTCCTTGTCGTCCCAGGTGTAGAGCTTGACCTCTCCGGTGTACGCGTCGACGGTCGCCTTCACCGAGTTGCGGATGTAGTTGACCTGGTTCTGCTGGGCCACCACCGCGCGCTGGTCGTCGGACTCGGACAGCGAGTCGGCCGTGGTGTCGCCGAGCGTGGTCCGCGAGGCGTACGGATAGCCGTTGCTCGTCGTGTAGGCGTCGACGACCCACTGGATCTTGCCGTCGACCACCGTCGGATACGTGTCGCCGTCGATGGTCAGCCAGGGAGCGACCGACTCGACGCGCTCCTTGGGGGTGCGGTTGTAGAGGATCCGCGACCCCTCGCCGATCGCGCCCGAGTACAGCATCTGCGGTTCGCCGAAGGACACGGCGTACGCGGCGCGGTTGATCGGGTTGGAGAGATTGACCCCGCTGTCGCCCTTGTAGCTGTAGGTCTTCTGGCCGCCACCGTCCTCTTCGTAGTCGAGCTCCTTCTGGGGCCCGCCCACGATCGAGTACTGGGTGGTCTTCTCGCCGTAGTAGATCCGCTGCTCGTACTCGCCGAGGTTGCCGCTGGTCGGCAGGCCGTAGTTCGTGAAGTCCGGGGCGCCCTTGGACCCCTTCTTCGTCTCCGTGCCCTTGGCCGTGACCATGCCGTACCCGTGGGTGTAGGCGAAGTGGTCGTTGATCCAGTTGCGCTTCTCGAGCTTGTCGAGGCTGAGCTCACGCAGACCCACGATGGTGTCCTGGCCGTTGTATCGGTCCACGTCCAGGGTCGTCGGGAAGCGGTAGTACTCGCGCTCCTGCTCCAGCTGCTGGAACGTCGGCGAGACGATGTTCGGGTCGTTCAGCCGGTAGTTGGCGGCCGAGTCCGCGTCGTCGCGCTTCTTCTTGGGATCCTCGTCGGCCTTGCCCGCGCCCTTGTAGTCCTCGGGCTTCACACCGCTGATGCCGTACGCGTTGCGCGTCGCAGCGATGTTCTTCTTGATGTACGGCGCTTCCTTGGCCTGCTCGTTCGGCTGGACCTGGAACTTCTGCACGATGGCCGGGTACAGACCGCCGATGAGGATGGCGGAGAGGACCATCAGGCCGAAGCCGATGACCGGCAGCTGCCAGGTGCGCCGCCACAGCGTCCCGAAGAAGAGCAGGGCGCAGATGACGGCGATGCAGAACAGGATGGTCTTGGCCGGCAGGTACGCGTTCGCGTCCACGTAGCGAAGGCCCGTCCAGTCGCCCGTCGCCTTGAAGTCACTGGACTTCACCGCGAGGCCGTACCGGTCGAGCCAGTACGCCACTGCCTTGAGCGTCACGAAGACGCCGAGCAGCACCGAAAGGTGCCCGGTGGACGCCGCCGTGGCGCGCGCGCCGGGGCTGGTGATCCGCAGCCCGCCGTACAGGTAGTGCGTCAGGGCGGCGGCGATCAGGGAGAGCACCGTGGCCGCGAAGCCGAAGCCGAGCAGGAAGCGGTACCAGGGCAGGTCGAACGCGAAGAACGACACGTCCAGGTGGAACTGCGGGTCCTTCTGACCGAAGGAGACGCCGTTCACCCACAGGAGCCACGTGCGCCATTGACCCGCGGCCGACGCGCCGGCGATCAGACCGACGAGCGTGGCGATGCCGAGCAGCAGCCACTTCTTGTACGGCGCGATGCTCATGCGGTACCGGTCGAGGCTCTGCTGCTCCATCGACATGGCGCTCAGCGGCGGACGCAGCCGGTGCGCCAGCCAGATGTTCAGTCCGACCGCGGCCGCCATCAGGAGGCCGAAGACGAAGAAAAGGCCGATCTTGGTCCACAGGGTCGTCGTGAAGACCGACGAATAGTTGACCGAGCGATACCACAGCCAGTCCGTCCAGAACCCCGCGAACATGACGAACACCATGGCGAGAACAGCCAGGATGCCCAGTGTCATGAGCAGGGTCCGGACGCGACGGGACGGTCGGCCCACTCTGATCCGTGGCCCCGTCGGGCCTCCGCCGCGGTCCGGCATCTGGAAAGCCAAGGTGCGCACCTCGAAGTCGATGTTGATTCTGTTGATCCGTCAGGGCCCTGTGATCGTGGACCCACACCTATGCAACTTACCTACGCTTTACTCGGTTCCCGTTTCTCGGGACTAACGAGGCAGGATTGTGACCATGTCCAACACTCCCATGGCAGCGAGCCCCCTCACCCGAGCCGTACTCGAGATCGACGAGTACGCGTCCGGCCTCGGCTGGGACCGGCCCGCACGCCTCTTCGCGCTCGTCGACACGGCGCGACTGCGCTCCCAGGAACCCGGCCTCGCCAACCAGCTCGGCCTCGACAACTCCCCCGAGGAAACCGGCCTCACCCCCATCGAGCAGGAGGAGATCCCGGAGGGCAAGCCGCTGGACGAGTTCCTCGGCACCATCGCCTGGCCGGACGCCGTGGCCGGCTGCGCCCTCACGGTGGAGCGCCTGATGCTGCCGCCGTCCGCGGAGACGTCCGTCCCCGAAGGGCTCAGCGAGGCTCAGCTCGCGAAGTGGGTCGCCGAGCACCCGGACCGCCAGGAGGTCCGCATGACGGTCGCGGTGCTTCGTGACGGTGCGCGTGAGTCGGCCCTGCGGCTGCGCGAGAAGGACTCGCCCACCGAGGTCCTCACGGGGTCCGACCTGGTTCCGGGACTCGCGGACGCGCTGGCGGCCACGTTCGCCTGACGCCACCCCGTCCCGTACGCGGGCGGGGCCGCCCCCGCCCGCGTACGTCCTTCTACTTCTTCACCGACTACTTCTTGACCGTGCACTGCGGCAGGTCGGTGGTGTCGCCCTTGCGGATGTCGTCGAGGGCGTCGACCGCGTCGTCGATGGTGTCCACCTTGACGAGCGTGAGGCCGTCCGGGACGTCCTTCGCCGCCGTGGCGCAGTTGTCCTTCGGCGTCAGGAAGTACTCGGCGCCCTTGGCGCGCGCGCCGACCGTCTTCATGCCGATGCCGCCGATGGGGCCGACCTTGCCGTTGTCCTCGATCGTGCCGGTGCCGGCCACGAAGTTGCCGCCGGTGAGGTCGTTCGGGGTCAGCTTGTCGACGATGCCGAGCGCGAACATCAGTCCGGCGCTGGGGCCGCCGACGTCGGCGAGCTTGATGTCGATGGTGAACGGGAACGTGTGATCGGTGCCCGCCTGGATGCCGACGATCGCGCGGCCGTCCTTCGCCTTCTCCGTGGTGATCTTCACGTCCTCCGTCCGGGTCGGCTCCTTGCCGGCCTTCTCGGCGGCGGCCGCCTCCTTGACGGGGACGAGGCTGAAGGTCACGTCCTGGCCCGGCTTGTGCTTGGTGACCAGCTCGGCGACGTCCGACATCTCCTTCACGGGCCTGCCGTCGACCTTCCTGATGACGTCGCCCGCGTGGAGCTTGCCCTCGGCGGGGCTGTTCTTGAAGACGGTGGAGACGACGACCTGCGACTTCACCGGGAGGTCCAGTTCCCTGAGCGCCGCGACCTTCGCGCTCTCCTGGGACTGGCTGAACTCCTCGGCGTTCTCCTGGGTCGACTGCTGCTCGGTCTTGCCGTCCGGGTAGAGGGTGTCGTGCGGCACCACGATGTTGTCGTGGGCCAGCCAGCCGTACACGGCCTCCGCGATGTTCATGTTGTAGTCGGCGCTCGTGACCCGGACCGTCGTCATGTTGAGGTGACCGGTCGTCGGGTAGGTCTTGTGGCCGGAGATCTGCAGCACCGGCTCGCCGCCGTGGTCGCCGAGGGTGTTCACCGTCGGACCCGGGGACATCTCCGAGTACGGCACTTTGATGAGGACTCCGGCGCAGAGCAGCGCGATCAGCATCAGGGTGGAGGCGAGCATCGTCGCGGTGCGGCGTGGCATGGAACGACAGTACGGGACCTGCCTGTCAGTGCACCCCTGGGGCCGGTCCGTACGGGGCCCGGGGCCTCAGGTCCCGGAGTGCGACTTCTCCATCGCCTCGCGGAAGGCCGCGTAGCCGTTCAGCTCGCTGTGGTCCCCGGTCTTGCCGGACTTGCGGTTGCGCGCCGCCAGGGCGGCCCACAGCCCCGCACCGACGGCTGCCGCAAACGGAATCAGCAACCAGGCAAGTGATGCCATGTCGACCTCCCGACCCCTTGAGCGACCGCAACTGACTGATCAGCAGATTAACCATCCGCTGCGTCAACGCTCACGCCAGGGGTCGGGTTACGCAACTGGAGGCTCTTGGGGCCAATTGGCCGGATGGGATCAGCAGGACGTCAGCAGGCGCCGACCCACTCCTCTTGGCCATCGGAGAAGCGCTGGTGCTTCCAGATCGGCACCTCGTGCTTGAGGTCGTCGATCAGCTTGCGGCAGGCGGCGAAGGCCTCCGCGCGGTGCGGGCAGGAGACCGCCACCACGACCGCGAGGTCGCCCACCGCCAGGTCACCGACGCGGTGGACGGCAGCCAGGGCGCGCACCGGAAATTCGCCGACGACCTTCTCGGCCACCCGGCGCATCTCGGCCTCGGCCGTCGGGTGGGTCGAATAGCCGAGCTCGTCGACGTCCGCACCGCCGTCGTGGTTGCGCACGGTTCCCACGAAGAGCGCGGTGCCGCCCGCGGCCTCGTCACCGACGGCCCGGAAGACCTCGTCCAGGGAGAGCGGTGCGTCACGGATCGCCAGGAGCCTGATGGGGTCCTGTGCGGCCTGCTCGCCGGGGTGGTCGTTCGTGGTGCGTGCCATGCGGCCATGGTGCCGCACGGCACGGACATCACGGAATAGCGCTTTCGCCCGGCACGCGCGCGTGCCGCGTTGGAGTTCTCTACAGGGGGCGACAGCTCCCGGCCCGTCCCGCGGCGAGTCTCAGATCCGGCGCCGCGCCTTCCGCGCGCGCCGCACCACCGCCGCGGCGCCCAGCAGCGCGACCGTCGCACCCGCGGCTCCCGCGGCCGTCGCGTCCTTGCGGCCGAGCCTGCGTCCCGCCACGGTCCTGCGCCCAGCGACCTCCTCCAGCAGCTCCGCGAGGACCTCCTCGTTCGTCCACTGGGGCCGCCAGCCCGCGTCGTGCAGCCTGCTGACGCTGACCACCCACGGGTACATCGTGTACGCGAGGTCCCCGGCCGGAGACGGGGTGAGACCGATCCGGTGCAGCCTCGCGGCGGCGCCCAGGGCCACCGTTGAGGGCAGCTCCATGCGCCGGATCTCGCTGAGCTCCTCGACCTCTTCCTGCTCCAGCCAGCCGTCACAGCCGACGGCCAGCTCCCCGTCGACCTTCTCCAGGACGGCGTACTCCAGGGCGCTGCACAGGTCCTCGACGTGGCAGAACTGCCAGGCGGGGCGCGAGCCCGCCACCACGAGCAGCCGGGGCGACTCGAAGTACCGCGTGAGGGCGGTGTCCGTGCCGCCGACCAGGATCGCGGGGCGCACCACGGTGACGTTCAGACCGGGGTGGGCCCGGGGCGCGCGCCGGGCGAGGCGCTCCACCTCCAGGAGGTCACCGACGCCGGTCGCCTCCGCGGTGGCGCGCAGTTCGGCGTCTTCGGAGAGGGGCAGTTCGTTGTCGGACAGCGCTCCGTAGACCATCGCGGAGGTGCAGAGCACGACGCGGTGGACGCCAGCCGCGGCGGCGGCCGTCAGCACCGTCTGCGTACCGCGGACGTTGTACGCCGTACGGGCCGCCGCGTCGGTCTCCAGGTCGAGATCGAGCGCGAGGTGGACCACGACGTCCGCGCCCCGCAGCTTCTCGGCGATGGCGGGGTCCCTGACGTCCAGGATGTGCCACTGGGCCTGGGCGCACTCGCCCCGCCGCTCGTCGATGGCGACGACCTGCTTGATCTCCTCGGACGCGGCCAGGCGCTCGGTCAGGAGCGCGCCCACACCGGAGGCGGCGCCGGTGACGGCGACCACGGGCCCTCGGACGGGGGCCGGGGTTGAAAGGTTTCGCGCTGCGCGAACCTGTGGATCTGGGGAACTCACCAGGCGTCTCCAGCGGTTGTCTTCAGTAGATACGCGAATGACGCGTACGTACCAGGTGGCATCCATCCTGCCGCAGGCCATGAGTCGGCGAAGCACTGAGGCCCGATCCCGTCACGGTGTCTACGCTGGGTGGTGTTGTAAGGCAGCCGCCGCCGGAACAGTACCGGCGGCCTGACGAGCCGAGGAATCCCGTGAGTGACACCCCATTCGGATTCGGCCTTCCGCCGGAGGAGCCGGAGAACGGCGACGAGGGCAAGAAGAAGGACAGCCCCGGAGGGGGACAGGGTGCAGGTGGCCCTGGGAACCCGTTCGGCTACGGAGGCCTGCCCGGCGCGGGCGGCCCGGGCGGTGACAACCCGTTCGCAGCCATGTTCGGTTCGATGAACCCGAACGACCTGGGCGCCGCGTTCCAACAGCTCGGCCAGATGCTCTCGTACGAGGGCGGTCCCGTGAACTGGGACATGGCCAAGGACATCGCCCGCCAGACGGTCTCCCAGGGGACGTCGGACGGCACGAAGGACGCCAGCGTCGGCCCCACGGAGCGCGGCGCGGTCGAGGAGGCCGTCCGCCTCGCCGACCTGTGGCTCGACGACGCGACGTCCCTGCCGTCCGGCTCGGGCGTGGCCGTGGCCTGGAGCCGCGCCGAGTGGGTCGAGGCGACCCTTCCGGTGTGGAAGGAGCTGGTCGACCCGGTCGCCGAGCGTGTCGGCCTCGCCATGGGTGACGTGCTCCCCGAGGAGATGCAGGCCATGGCGGGCCCGCTGATCGGGATGATGCGCTCCATGGGCGGCGCCATGTTCGGGCAGCAGATCGGCCAGGCCGTGGGCGTGCTCGCGGGCGAGGTCGTCGGCTCCACCGACATCGGCCTGCCGCTCGGCCCGGCCGGCAAGGCGGCCCTCCTTCCGGTGAACGTCGAGGCCTTCGGCAAGGACCTGGGCGTCCCCCAGGAGGAGGTCCGGCTCTACCTGGCGCTGCGCGAGGCCGCCCACCAGCGGCTCTTCGCCCACGTGCCGTGGCTGCGCTCGCATCTGTTCGGCGCGGTCGAGGGGTACGCCCGCGGCATCAAGGTCGACACCGCCAAGCTGGAGGACGTGGTCGGCCAGCTCGACCCGCAGAACCCCGAGCAGCTGCAGGAAGCGCTCCAGCAGGGCATGTTCCAGCCGGAGGACACTCCCGCCCAGAAGGCCGCCCTGGCCCGCCTGGAGACCGCTCTCGCGCTCGTCGAGGGCTGGGTGGACGCGGTCGTGCACGCGGCGGCCAAGCCCCGCCTGTCGTCCGCCGACGCGCTGCGCGAGACGCTGCGCCGCCGTCGCGCGTCGGGCGGTCCCGCCGAGCAGACCTTCGCCACGCTCATCGGCCTTGAGCTGCGCCCGCGCCGTCTGCGGGACGCCTCGCGCCTGTGGGCCTCGCTCACGGACGCGCGCGGCGTGGACGGCCGCGACGCCCTGTGGGCCCACCCGGACATGCTGCCGACGGCCTCGGACCTGGACGACCCGGACGGCTTCGTGCACCACGAGCAGCTGGACTTCTCCGAGCTGGACAAGATGCTCGGCGAGGCGGCGGGCGGCCCCGCCAAGCCCGACCTCAAGAAGGACACCACCGAGGACGACGGCGACAAGGGCGACGACGAGAAGTGAGCCTGTACGACGACGCGGTCCTCGTACTGAAGGGTTACGAGGACCAGGAAGACCTGCGCCAGTACTACCTGGACCACCTGGCCGCCCACCCCGGGGACGGCATGTGGAAGGCCTGCACGGACGGCCATGTGACGGCCAGCGCCCTGGTGATCGACCCGGAGCGCGGGCGCGTACTGCTGACCCTGCACAAGAAGCTGCGGATGTGGCTCCAGATGGGCGGCCACTGCGAGCCGGGTGACCCGACCCTGGCCGCGGCGGCGCTGCGCGAGGCCACGGAGGAGTCGGGCGTGCCGGGCCTGACGCTTCTCTCCGGGGGCCCCGTCCGGCTGGACCGCCACCCGATCCCGGGGCCCTGCACGCAGCACCTCGACGTGCAGTACGCCGCTCTGGCCCCTTCCGGAGCGATCGAGGCGATCAGCGACGAGTCACTGGACCTGCGCTGGTTCACGTACGACGAGGTGGCGGGCGTGGCCGACGAGTCGGTGGTGCGCTTGGTGGAGGCAACAAGGGCGCGACTTTGAGAGCGTCCCTCAGGGGCGCCCCGTGAGGGGCGCGGGAACTGCGCGCTCAGCCACAGCCGACCCGCAGTCTCCCGCGCTCATGTCACCGCTCCCGCCCCCGCGTAGGGGCTAGCTCCAGACGTTGCCCTGGTTCTGCCCCCGCGCACCCTGCTGGCCCATGCCGTACTGAGCCCTGGCGCCCTGCCCGATGACTGCGTTCTGGGGCGGCAGCATCTCGCTCGGCTGGACGAGGGCGTAGCCCTGGCCCATGAAGCTGAGCTCCCAGCCCTCACCGGTGTTGCCACGGCGCCGCCACACACCCGATGAGTGCGTCTGGGCCTGCATCTGCACCCGCAGTCCGTTGGACCAGGCGACGATCGCGTCGGCGTCGGCGTTCACGTACTGGTCGGGCGTGACCTGCAGCATCAGCGGCTGGCCCGAGGTCATCAGCGCGACCTTGCCGCGGCCCGTGATGTTGAGCTGGTACTTGCCGGAGCCGGAGATGCCGTACTGGCTGTCCACGGCGATGACCTGGTGGGTCAGCGACGAGTCGAGCGCGAGGACATAGCTGCTGTCCACGGTCAGGCCGTCCTGGTCCACATCCACCAGGTGGATGTACTGGGCGAGGTTGGCGAGATAGACCGTGCCCTGACCGTGGCAGCGCATCAGGTCCAGGCCCTCGCCCGTGTGCGCGCGGGCCCGCTGGTTGCCCTGGCTCTGGTACTCGGCGTCGAACTCGATCAGACCCTGGTAGGCGACCATCGCGCCCTTGCGGGCCAGGATGTCGTCGTGGCCCGCGAGGGCGACCCGCAGCAGCTGCGGGTTCTGGACGGTGTAGCGCTCCTGAGTCTGCTGCTCGGTGTGCGCGAAAAGTGGGCTCTGCATGATGTGTTGCTCCCCCTCAGCCCCGAGCTCGGAGACGGTCGGTGCTGTCCTCGCTGGGCTGTACGACGACGATGCCCTCCCCGGAGAAGCCCATCTGGTAGGCCTCGCCACTACCGCGCCCGATGAGCGAACCGGCCTTGAAGCTGCGCTTGCCCTTCACCTTGAGGTTCGGGGACCAGGCGATCAGGGCGTCCGGGTCGACGTACGTCTCGTCCTCGCCGCGGCCGCAGTCGACGACGATCGGGGTGCCGCGGGAGGTCAGGGCCACCCAGCCCTGGCCGGAGATCTTGATGTTCCACAGGCCCTGGCCCGCGAACTTGGCGAGGCCCTTGACCCGCTCGACGCCCCACTGGAGGTTCGCGTCGAAGGCCAGGAGGTTCGTGCCGTTCACCGAGAGCGAGTCGCCCGCCAGGTTGATGACGACGACGTCCGCCCCGTAGTCGGCGAGATAGAGCAGGCCGTCTCCGGAGCACTTCATCAGAGGTGCGCCCTCGCCGGTCATCCACTCCTTCGCGATCTGGCGGACCGCGGGCGGATTGGGCTCGTACTGCACGAACCCTTCGTAGGCGACCATCGAACCCACGCGCGCGAGGAGGTCGTTCCCCGTCTGCATCGCCACCTTGACCATGTGGTGGCCGTGGTTCTCCATACGGGCGGCGACGGGCGCGGGGGCGAAGCCCGCGAGTTGCTGATTCATGACGGGCTCCCTCAGACCTCGAACGGCTGGACGATGATGAAGTTGCCGGGAGCACCCCGGAACTGAAGGTTGACGCTCTCCCCCGTGGGGCCCGCGGACGCGTTGGCGCGCAGCCGCACCTGACTGGAGACGATCGCCTGGGACGCGGCCGACCAGGCGACCACGGCGTGGCAGTCGGCGAACGTCGTCGGCGTGACGGGCAGGACGACGGGCACACCGTGCGTCTTGACGATGACCGTGCCGGTGCCCTGGAACTGCATCACGAACAGCGCGCCGCCGGGGATGCCGTGGCCCTCGATCCTGCGCACCTCGTGCTGCAGGGACTCGTCGAAGGCGAGGACGTTCTCCGCGGAGACACAGATCGCGTCGCCCTGGAGTTCGATGGGGTGCAGATGCGTCGCTTCCTCGGCGAGGAACACCTGGCCGCGGCCGGAGCAGCGCATCAGCTGCATCTCCTGGCCGGTCGAGTTGCCCACGACGCGGCCCGCGAAGCCCGCGCCCTTGTAGCTGAACTCGACCTTGCCCTGGTAGAGCACCATGCTGCCCTGGCGGGCGAGCACGGCCTGCTCGCTGACGCCGAGGTCGACGCGGATCATCTTCTCGTTCTGCTGCGTCCAGCGCTGCCCGGTGGGGGCCTCGCGGTACGCGGCGAGAGCCGCTGCCACGCCACCGGCCTGCGGAGCACCCTGGGGTGCGCCGGTTGCGCCGGTTCCGTACGGGGACGGGGCGGCGGGCTGCCCGGGGAACTGGCCGGGAGGCTGCTGGCCGTAGCCGGGAGGCATCGGGGCGCTCGGCTGCTGGCCGTAACCGGGCGGCGGGGGCGCCGACTGGCCGGGGACCTGGCCGAACTGCGGCTGCTGCGGCGGCTGCTGGCCGGGCTGGCCGTACGGGGCGGGGGCCGGCGGGGGCGGGACCGTGCCGCCCTGCGGCGGGGTCATCGGCGCCACGATGGTCTGCGCGGCATGCACCGAGGGGTCCACCGGGGCCGGAGCCGGCGGCGCGAAGTTCTGGGCCGGGGCCGGAGCGGGCGTGGGGGCCGGGGGCTGCGGGGGTCCGGCGGGGGCGCCGAACGCGGGCGGCGCGGCGGCCTGGCCTGGGGGCGCGAAGGACGGGGCTGGGGTGGCCTGCGGTGCCTGCGGCGCGGGCTCCTCCTCGGCGACCTCGCCGCCGAAGTTCTTCAGGAGCGCGTCGAGACCGCCGTCGAAGCCCTGGCCGATCGCGGCGAACCGCCAGACGTCCTTCAGGTAGAAGTCACCCAGCATCACGGCGCGTTCCGTGGAGAACTCCGCGCCGTTGAAGGAGTAGCGGGCCACTTCCTCGCCGCCAGCGACGATCCGGATGTACCCGGGGGCGACCTGCGACATCTGCCCGGCGCCGTCGATCGTCGCGGTGAACGACAGCTTCTGGATCTTCGCCGGGATGCGGTCGAGCGTGACGCGGAAGGACTCCGTGTCGCCGGCCTGCGCGCCGAGGAGCTGGATGGACTCCTCGGGAGACTTCGGCTGGTTGAAGAAGATGAAGTAACTGTCGTCCGACAGGCGCTCGTCCGCGTCCAGGCCGAAGCAGCTGATGTCGAAGCTCAGTCCGGGGGCGGAGATCTGCACACCTACGTACAGATCGGTACCCGCGGTGAGGTCACTGATCTTGGCCTTGTGGCCGCGTTGGAATTCCCTGGCCATACGTAACGACCGTCCCCCATCCCGAATGTAAATGCGTCGCGTCAGGCTATCCGCAAAGTCCGACAGCGGACCAAGCCGGTACAGACCCGGTACACAACCTCCGCGCCCGGCGGAAGTTCACTCGTCGCGGGCGGCGGGCAGATGGGGCAGCCGGTCGGCCGCGACCACACCTTCGAGGTACCCACGAGCCCGCTCCGTACGGGGATAGGCCTCGAGGAGCTGCCAGAAGTTGGGCCCGTGCCCGGGGACGAGAAGGTGCGCGAGCTCGTGGACGAGGACGTAGTCGACGACGTACTCCGGCATGCCCTGCAGCCGGTGCGAAAGGCGGATGCTGCCCTCCGACGGGGTGCACGAGCCCCACCGGGTGTTCTGGTTCGTGACCCAGCGAACGGACCTGGGTCTGGCCCGGCCGTCGAAGTACTGCTCGGAGAGACGCTCGGCGCGCTCGGCGAGCTCCGCGTCGCCAAGGACCCGCTTGCTCTCCTGCGCCGCGAGCTTGTCGAGCATGACGTTGACCCAGCGCTGTTCCTCGGCCTCGGACATACGGGCGGGGATGAGCACGACGGTTCGATCGCCCTCTCGGTACGCGGAGACCGTTCTGCGGCGGCGGGCGCTCCGTCGGACCTCGACCGCACTCGTCCCCGAGCCGGGTGACGGCGGGCTGGACGTGCTGCGCTGTGGGTTTGCGGCGCGGTGCAGTGGGTCGGCGGGCACGCCCCGACGTTACCCGCTGGGCGTGGGGGAAGTCCCGCCTCCGGGACGGTTCGGCGGGGTATCGCTCCCCGTGCGATCGATTAGTACGACGAATACCCCCTGCCTGTGGACAACGCTCGGCGCCCTTTTCGTGGGGCGGGCATTCTGGCTGTGAACCGGTGATGCGCACGGGGACAGCGCCGGAGAAGCACGGGCAAGCACGGGGAAATTCGGGGGGACGAAGACCATGCATCCGATCTTGAAACCGGCGTTGCGGCGCGGCTGGCGCGATCTGAACACCATCCAGTTCGGCGTGGCGCCCGCGCACGCCCTGGTGCTCGGCCCTGTCGACACGGCGACGGGCAGCTTTCTCCAGCTCCTGGACGGGACACGCGGCCTTCCGCTCCTGCGCGACGAGGGCAAGCGGATGGGTCTGCCCGACGATCACGTGGACAAGCTCGTGCGGCGGCTGTCCGGAGCCGGTCTCCTCGACGACGCGACGGGAGGGGGCGCGGCGGCCGACGCCCTGCGCAAGAAGACACCGGTCATGGACCGGCTGCGCCCCGATCTGGCCTCCCTCTCGGTCGTGACGCGCGGGCCGGGCGACGGGATGAGGAAGCTGGCGGCGCGCCGGGCGATGCGGGTGCAGGTCCGGGGAGTGGGCCGGGTGGGGGCGGTGGTGGCTTCGGTCCTGTCCGGGGCGGGGGTGGGACAGGTGGACGTGCTGGACGGAGGGGTCGTCGAGTCCTGGGACGTGGCGCCGGGCGGCCTGCCCGTCGAATCGGTCGGCCAGCGCAGGGACACGGCGGCCCGGCGGCTCGTGCGGCAGTCGGCTCCGGACGGAGCGCCCCGCCGGGTCCGGAAGGGAGCGGGGACACCGGGAGAAGGGGAGGCGGGTCTCTCCCTCGTGATCATCGCTCCGCGGGACGGGCTCGACGCCCACGCGCCCGATCCGCTCACCGCCGAGCCGCTCGTCTCGTCGGGTACGCCCCATCTCTACACGGGCGTGATCGAGGGAACCGGAGTGGTCGGGCCGCTTGTCCTGCCGGGGACGACAGCCTGTGCCGGTTGTCTTGCGCTGGATCGCGCGGACCGGGATCCGACCTGGCCGCGCATGCTGGCACAGTGGCGTTCGGGACGTGCGCGCCATGTGCACGCATGCGATCTGGCCCTGGCGACCACGGTCGCCGGCCTTGCCGCCGCGCATGCCCTGGCGTATCTGGACGGGGCGGCACCGGCGAGCGCGGGGGTTCGCTGGGAGGCCTCGGTGCCCGGATTCGACTGGCACGCACGGCCGGTGTCACCGCATCTCACGTGCCCATGCGGGGCGGGTGTGGTGGATAAGGGGGAACACCTCGTCGGGGACACAGAGCCGCAGGACACAATGGCCGGGTAACCGCCTGCGAAGGCGTGGCTGTCTGGGACTTGGAGGGGCGCATGTCTGATCTTCCCCGGAAGGCGGTAACCCGTACCGCCAAACTGGCCGCGCTGCCACTCGGCTTCGCCGGGCGGGCGACCTGGGGGCTCGGCAAGCGGATCGGGGGCAAGTCGGCGGAGATCGTCGGCCGTGAGCTGCAACAGCGCACGGCGGAGCAGCTGTTCAAGGTGCTCGGCGAGCTCAAGGGCGGGGCCATGAAGTTCGGCCAGGCCCTGTCGGTCTTCGAGTCGGCGCTGCCGGAGGAGGTCGCCGGGCCCTATCGCGCCGCGCTGACGAAGCTGCAGGAAGCGGCGCCGCCGATGCCGACCCGCACCGTGCACGCCGTGCTCGCGGAGCGGCTCGGTGAGGACTGGCGCGAGCTGTTCCTGGAGTTCGAGGACAAGCCGGCCGCCGCCGCCTCGATAGGCCAGGTCCACCGGGCGGTGTGGGCGGACGGGCGCGAGGTCGCGGTCAAGGTGCAGTATCCGGGGGCCGGCGAGGCGCTGCTCTCCGACCTGAACCAACTCAGCCGGTTCGCCAAGCTCCTTGGCCCGCTGATCCCGGGCATGGACATCAAGCCGCTCATCACGGAGCTGCGCGACCGGGTGTCCGAGGAGCTCGACTACAGCCTGGAGGCCCAGGCGCAGCGGGCGCACGCCGAGGAGTTCGCGGACGATCCGGATGTCGTGGTGCCCGACGTGGTGCATCAGTGCGAGCAGGTCCTGGTGACCGAGTGGATGGACGGGACACCGCTCTCGGACGTGATCGCGGACGGCACGCAGGAGCAGCGGGACCGGGCGGGACAGCTCCTTGCCCGCTTCCTCTTCTCGGGTCCGGCGCGCACCGGCCTGCTGCACGCCGACCCGCACCCGGGCAACTTCCGCTTGCTGCCCGACGAGAAGGAAGGCTGGCGGCTCGGGGTCCTCGACTTCGGCACGGTGGACCGGCTGCCCGGCGGGCTCCCCCCGACCATCGGCCGCTCCCTGCGGATGACACTCGAGGGCGAGGCCGACGCGGTCTACGCGATGTTGCGCGAGGAGGACTTCGTCCAGGAGTCCGTGGAGCTCGAACCCAACGCGGTGCTCGACTATCTCCTGCCGATCATCGAACCGATGCTGGTGGAGGAGTTCACCTTCACCCGTGGCTGGATGCGCGGTCAGGCGGCGCGGGTCGCCGATCCCCGCTCCCCCGCCTATCAGTTGGGCAAGCGGCTGAATCTCCCGCCGTCGTATCTGCTGATCCACCGTGTGACGTTGAGCACGATCGGTGTGCTGTGTCAGCTCGGGGCGACGGTGCGGATGCGGGACGAGCTCGAGGAGTGGCTGCCGGGCTTCCTTGAGGAGCCGGAGGACGAGGAGGACCGCACCACCGGCTAGACCGCACCACCAGGCGGGCCTCACCACCAGGGGGAGTCGAGTCTTCCCTCGATGGCTCTGAGGTTCTCGCGGGCGCAGGAGTCGCAGAAGTAGCGCCGGATGCCGCTCTCCACGGAGCAGGTCCAGGTGGGTGGCGCGCCGTCGGCGACCGTGCCGCAGCAGTAACACACGAGGTTCTCGGCATTCTCGATGCCCGCGGGCTGAGGAGTCTGCTGGTCCACCCGGCGACCCTATCTCCGCTCCCGGAGGTTCGCCCGGCACAACGCAC
Organism: Streptomyces sp. NPDC051218; assembly: GCF_044455475.1. Lineage (NCBI taxonomy): Bacteria > Bacillati > Actinomycetota > Actinomycetes > Kitasatosporales > Streptomycetaceae > Streptomyces > Streptomyces sp. NPDC051218. The sequence continues at coordinate 252,072 of NZ_JBITEU010000010.1, forward strand.
CCCGGGGGCCGGTCCGTTCGGACCGGCCCCCGGGGCATCTTGGTGAAGCTCAGTCAGCGCGCGGTCGGCTCGTCACTGCATGACGGCGATGGCGAGCGCGCGCCTGGCGCGCAGCGACGCGCGCTCGGCGCGGCGCTGCATCCGGCGGGCCGCCATCAGGCGGGCTGCCGGACGCTGGGCCTCGGCCTCGCGCATGCGTTCGTGCATATGCGCACGAGCCAAGGCTTCTGGGATGAGTTGCATCTCGCGGGTCCTGTTCTGGCGCGAGTCGTTCGCACCGGTGGTGGTGAAGTCTGTGGTTGCGGAGCGCGTGGGCTCGGCGGTGGCTGCCTTCATCGGGGCCTGCTTCTTGGGGTCGTGCGTCAGGGGGCGATCGATCGTTCCGATGGCGTTCATGCGGCAACAACCGGGTTCTTGCGCGGACGGCCACGCGGCCGCTTGCGGGCCACGACGACACCCTGGACGAAAAGCTCGCCACCCCAGACGCCCCACGGCTCACGCCGCTCCTTGGCGCCGGCCAGGCAGGCCTCCATCAGCGGGCAGGTACGGCAGAGGGACTTGGCGTACTCGACGTCGGCGGGCGACTCGGCGAAGAAGACCTCAGGGTCGTAGGCACGGCAGGGGACGGGAACGCCGAGGTTCTCGATGGCGTCGTCGAGCGCGGTGAGCGCGGTCAGGGGAGTCAAGGTCGGGTCCTCCGTGGGAGCGGGCGGGGGGAGAGTCTCTGAAGGCGGTACGGACGGGGCGTGCGCTTCGAGTTGCACGGTGGTGTTTTCCTCGTCTGGTCGTGCCGGCCTGGGTCGGCCGGTTGGCGGCTGGTACCGGGTCTTGCTCGGCCCCTTCGCTCCGTCATCCCGTTTTGGGGAAAACAGAAGGGCCGCGGATCCCGGGTGGGGTTCCGCGGCCCTGAAGGCGCCGGTCTGATCGAGGATCAGACTGGATCACTCCAGGGTTCGAGCCCACGGAAGGCCCACATCGTGTGGTGCTGCGTCGTCTGCTTCTTGGATCCGGCACCGGCTGCGGCAAAGGCATAGGCCTGCGCCTGTGCCGTCACTACTGCTTCCGGTGCCTTGGTCGCTCGCTCGCTGCCTTCCTTGACCTCACGCATCGGAAGCACGTTGAGAGCGGTGCCGGCGTTACGCGGGAGGGACAGAGGCAGGACAGAGGACTCCGGACGGATCGCGGCGGCAGCGATGCCACCGGACAGACCGGTGCCCAGGTTCGAGAAGCCGAGCAGGCAGGAAGCGACGACCGAGCGATCGGTCATTTTCGCGGTGCTGATGAAGCTCTCGTTGATGCTGATCACTGGAAATCGCCTCCTCTCGGCGTCTATGGGATCGGCCGGAACCGATCCTGCGGGCGGACTATTAAGTACAGCACGAGGCCAGGGCTTCGGAGAAGCCGCCGTTCCCGTGCTTAAGAACCTATGGGTCTTCCTTGCGCCTGCGCAAACTATTTTTTCGACGAGTTTGAATCAGTTGCCATCGGCGCCCCTTACACGGCCGTCACCTGCACAAATGGCGAGGACATCAGATCCGAAGCGGTTGAGCTTGCGCACGCCGACGCCAGGGATCCGGGCCAGCTCTCCCTCTTCGTCGGGTGCGGCCTCCGCGATGGCGATCAAGGTCTTGTCCGTGAACACGCAGTACGCGGGCTGACCGAGGAGCTCCGCCTGGCCCGAGCGCCACTCCCGCAGGCGTTCGTAGAGCCCTTCGTCCATGTCGGACGGGCAGTCCTCGCACCGCATCAGTTTCATCTCGCCCGCGTCGGTCAGGGTCCGCCCGCAGACCCGGCACCGGGCCGGGGACTTGCCCGTCCTGCGGCGGCTCCTGACAACGCCGCTCTCCTCACCGCCGCTGCCGCGCTCGATGCCCCCGGGGCCGCCGGCCGCGGCGCGCGCACCGGCGCCGGCGCCCGAGCCCGGACGCAGCCCGTCCAGGAAGCGGCTCGGGCGGCGTCCCGCGCGACCGCCGGGCGAACGCGACAGCGCCCAGGAGAGGGAGAGGTGGAGACGGGCCCGGGTGACGCCCACGTACAGGAGGCGGCGCTCCTCCTCCACCTGCTCGTCGGTCTTGGCGTACGTGATCGGCATCATGCCCTCGGCGAGACCGACCAGGAAGACGGCGTCCCACTCCAGGCCCTTGGCGGCGTGCAGTGAGGCGAGGGTGACGCCCTGGACGGTCGGCGCGTGCTGGGCGCTCGCGCGTTCGTCGAGCTCCGCCACGAGGTCGGCGAGCGTCGCGTCCGGCTTGGCCCGCGCGAAGTCCTCGGCGAGGCGCACCAGGGCGGCCAGTGACTCCCAGCGGTCGCGGGCGGCCCCGGAGCCTGCCGGGGGCTGTGTCGTCCAGCCCTTCGTGGAGAGGACCGCCCGGACCTGTGAGGGCAGGTCGACGACGTCGTCGAGGAGGGAGTCGTTGCCGCCGAAGCGGGCCGCGCCGCGCAGCGCAGCGCCCGCCTCCCTGACTTCGGTGCGCTCGAAGAACCGTTCGGCGCCCCGCAGCTGATAGGGCACACCGGCGTCGGCGAGCGCCTGTTCGTAGATCTCGGACTGGGAGTTCGTGCGGAACAGGACGGCGATCTCGCTCGCCGGGACGCCGTCGGCGATGAGGGCACGGATGCGGCGGGCGGCGCCCTCGGCCTCGGCGGGCTCGTCCGCGTACTCCGTGTAGACCGGTTCGGCTCCGGCGTCGCGCTGGGAGATCAGTTCGAGACGGTGGTCCGCGGCGCGGCCGCGGGCCTGGGAGAGCAGGCCGTTGGCGAGATGGACGACCTGGGGCGTGGAGCGGTAGTCCCTGACGAGCTTGACGACCGTCGCCCCGGGGTGGCGGGTGCGGAAGTTCAGCAGGTGGTCGGGGGTCGCGCCGGTGAAGGAGTAGATCGTCTGGCTGGCGTCGCCGACGACGCAGAGGCTGTCGCGGTCGCCGAGCCACAGCTCCAGGAGACGCTGCTGGAGCGGGCTGACGTCCTGATATTCGTCGACGACGAAGTGTTGGTACTGGGCGCGGACCTGGTCGGCGATGTCGTGGCGGTCCTGGAGGATGCCGACGGCCAGGAGCAGGACGTCTTCGAAGTCGATGACGGCGCGGTCGCGCTTGAGGTCCTCGTACGCCCCGTAGATCTGGGCGATCTCGGCCGCGTCCCTGGGGATGAGGCGGCCGGACTTCGCGGCGGCGGCAGCGTAGTCCGCGGGGACGGTCTGGGTGACCTTGGACCACTCGATCTCGCTCGTCACGTCGCGCAGTTCGTTGCGGTCGAGGCGGATGCGGGACGCGGCCGCGGCGTCCGCGACGAGCTTGATCTTGCGGTCGACGATGCGGGGCAGCTGGCCGCCGACCGCTTTCGGCCAGAAGAACTGGAGCTGGCGCAGGGCGGCGGAGTGGAACGTGCGTGCCTGGACGCCGGAGGCGCCGAGCTGGCGCAGGCGGCCGCGCATCTCACCGGCCGCGCGGTTGGTGAACGTGACGGCGAGCACGCTGGCGGGCTGGAGGATTCCGGCGCGCACGCCATAGGCGATGCGGTGCGTGATGGCCCGGGTCTTGCCCGTGCCGGCGCCTGCCAGGACACACACCGGCCCGTGCAGGGCGGTGGCCACCTCGCGCTGCTCGGGGTCGAGCCCGGCGAGCACCGCGTCGGCAGAGTCCGGGACCTGCGGGAAGAGGGTGGAGTGCGTTGCTGCTGTCACCCCGCCATGCTGCCAGGTCGCCGGAGGCGCGTGAGCCGGTTGTCCACAGGGAGGCCAGTGCGGTCGTACAAATGCGGGAATGGTGGCCGGGTCACGTACGTTCAGGTCATTGCGATGACGCACCCCGAGCAACAAAGGAGCGCGAGACACATGCCGGGCACTGTGACGATGTACAGCACCACGTGGTGCGGCTACTGCCGCCGGCTCAAGGGCCAGATGGACCGCGAGGGCATCACGTACAACGAGATCAACATTGAGCACGACCCGGACTCCGCGGCCTTCGTCGAGAAGGCGAACGGCGGGAACCAGACGGTTCCCACCGTTCTCTTCCCGGACGGCTCGACGCTGACGAACCCGTCGCTGGCCCAGGTGAAGCAGAAGCTGGCCTAGCCGACGGTGCCCGGCTTCGGCAGGGGCTTTCCGTACCAGAGCTCGATCAGTCGGGCCGCAATCGAGATCCCGTAGGGAGGCAGGACCTCCCCGGACTCGAATGCGGCCCGCAGGTCTTCCCGGGAGAACCAGCGGGCCTCGGAGATCTCCTCGCCGTCCACGTTGATCTCCGACGACGTGGCGTTGGCCATGAAGCCCAGCATCAGGCTGGAGGGGAACGGCCAGGGCTGGCTCGCGACGTACTCGACGTCGCCGACCATGACACCGGCCTCCTCCCAGACCTCGCGCCGCACCGACGTCTCGATGGACTCGCCCGGCTCCACGAAGCCCGCCAGCGTCGAGAAGCGGCCCTCGGGCCAGTGCACCTGGCGCCCGAGGAGCGCGCGGTCCTGATCGTCCGTCACGAGCATGATCACGGCCGGGTCCGTACGCGGGTAGTGCTCGGCGCCGCACGCCTGGCAGCGGCGGATGTGTCCTGCCGCGGCGATGACGGTGCGCTCGCCGCAGCGCGAGCAGAAGCGGTGCAGGCGCTGCCAGTTCTCCAGGGCGACGGCATGCACCATCAGACCCGCGTCACGGGGCGACAGCAGGAGCCCGGCCTCGCGCAGGCCAGCGGGGCGTGCCTGCTGGTCCATGCGGCCCGGCAGGGAGTCCTTCTGGAGCGCGAAGTAGCTGACGCCGTCGTCGTCCGTGCCCAGGAAGTAGCGGTGGGCCTCGGTGAGGGGCGCCTCGAAGGACGGTGTCATCACCAGTTCGGTGGTGCCGTCGGGCGTCTCGTCGATGAGCACCTGGCCGCCGGAGACCACGAAGACCCGTGTCGTGGGGTGGCTCCAGGCGGCGGCGAGCCAGGCCTCGTCGAGGCGGTGGTGGGCCGCGCGGTCGATGCCGCTCGGTGCGGTGAGCGAGACGGGACGGTCAGCGGTGCGGTCGGTCCAGGTGGTCACAGGTGCTTCCAACTCCCCCGATGGAATGGGCGGTGCGGCAAGGTCGACAAGGCGCGGCTCAGTGTGCATCGCGCCAGTGCTCGGCGAGATCGCCCCACAGGTAGGCCGTCGTCTCGACTCCCTTGAGGAGCAGATCGAGTTCGACCTTCTCGTTCGGTGCGTGCCAGCCGTCGGACGGCACGGAGATGCCCAGGAAGAGCACGGGGGCGGCGAGCACGTCCTGAAGGTCGGCCGCCGGTCCCGAACCGCCCTCCCGGGTGAAGCGGATCGGCTGTTCGAAGGCCTGGCCCATCGCCCGTACGACGGACTGCAGGGCGGGGTGGTCGAGCGGCGTCAGGCACGGGCGCGTGGCGGCGCCGAAGGTGATCGTGTGGCTGATCCCGTCGGGCAGCTGGTCGGCGACCCACGTGCGTACGGCCTCTTCGACGCGGTCCGGGTCCTGGCCCGCGACCAGGCGGAAGGACAGCTTCAGGAAGGCGGACGACGGGACGATCGTCTTGCCGCCGGGTCCTTGGTAGCCGCCGCCGATGCCGTTGACCTCGGCGGTGGGGCGGGCCCAGATGCGCTCCAGGGTGGTGTGGCCCGCTTCTCCGTACGTCGCGTGCGACTTGGCCGTGCTCAGCCAGCGCTGCTCGTCGAAGGGCAGCTCGGCGAAGAGTTCGCGCTCACGGTCGGTGAGTTCCGTGATGCCTTCGTAGAAGCCGGGGACGGCCACGCGCGCGTGCTCGTCGTGCAGTGCGGCGACGAGGCGGGCGGCAGCGGTCGCCGGGTTCGGGACGGCGCCGCCGAAGGAGCCCGAGTGGATGTCCTGGTCGGGGCCGCGCAGCTGGATCTCGCAGTCGGCGAGGCCGCGCATGCCGGTGCAGACCGTGGGGGTGTCCTCCGCCCACATACCGGTGTCCGAGACGATCACCGCGTCGGCCGCGATGCGCTCCTTGTGCTCCTCGATCAGCGCGCGGAAGTGCGGGGAGCCCGACTCCTCCTCGCCCTCGATCAAGAGCTTGAGGTTCACGGCGGGGGCGGTGCGGCCGGTGGCGGCGAGGTGGGCGCGGACGCCGAGTGTGTGGAAGAACACCTGGCCCTTGTCGTCGGCGGCACCGCGCGCGTAGAGGCGGTTGCCCTGGACGACGGGCTCGAAGGGGTCCGTGTGCCAGCCGTCCTCGCGGGCCGCGGGCTGCACGTCGTGGTGGCCGTAGACGAGGACCGTGGGGGCCTCGGGGTCCCCGGAGGGCCACTCGGCGAAGACGGCGGGAGCGCCGGCCGTCTGCCAGACCTCGGCGGTCGGGAAGCCGGTCTCCTTCAGCTGTGCGGCGAGCCAGTCGGCGCTGCGCCGGACGTCCTCGGCGTGGTCGGGCTGCGCCGACACGGAGGGGATGCGCAGCCACTCGGCGAGATCGTCGAGGAAGGCGGCACGGTGGGTCTGAATGTACGTACGAACGGCGCTGACGCCACTGACGTCACTGTCAACGGACTGGCTCATGGTCACGAGCCTAGCCGCCCCCGGGAGCCGATTCGTCCGGTGGTTCGTCACCCGGCTGCCCATCCGGTTCCGCAAGGAGGATCCGCTCCAGTTCGGCCCGGCCCAGCAGGTGCGCGGGGCGGGAGACCTCGCCGCTGCGCACGTACAGGAACGACGCCTTCACGGACTCCGGGGGCACGTCGTGCAGCTCCGCCCAGGCCAGGCGGTAGACGGCGAGCTGGAGGGGGTCGGCGGTGCGGGTGCGGCTGGTCTTCCAGTCGACGATCTCGTACGTCACGTCGTCGCCGTCGACTTCCTTGTAGACCGCGTCGATCCGGCCGCGGACCACACGTCCGGCGAGCGTCAGCTGGAAGGGCACCTCGACGCGGTGCGGAGTGCGGTGGGCGTACTCGGTGCGCTCGAAGGCCTCCTTCAGTGCGTCCAGGTCGCGCTCGTCGGCGATCTCGGCCTCTCCCGGGCCACCGCCCGGCAGGTCCTCGGGGCCGAGCAGCGGGAGGCGCAACTCCTCGAAGCGGGTCTCGATCCAGGCGTGGAAACGGGTGCCTCGTCGGGCCGCGGGCTGCGGCGGGCGCGGCATGGGGCGCGCGAGTTCCTGCGCGAAGCCCTCCGGGTCGGCGGCAAGGCGCAGCACCTCGGATGCGGTGAGCGAGGCCGGCACGGGGATGTCCCTGATCGTCTCCCTGGCGCGCAGGAGTTCGCCGGTGAGGGCGTCCAGGTCACGGTCCCAGGAGGCGAGCGTGCGGGCCTCCTCCGGGGTGAGGCGGGGCTCTTCCGGGGTGAGGCGGGGCTCCTCCGGGTCGGGGGTCGGGGGGTGCGGGCGGGCCTTCGGCTCGGAGGGCGGGGCGGCTGCCTGGTGCGGGATCGCCGGGCGGGCCGATGTCCAGGAGTCCCAGTCCCCGGGGTCGGCGTCCCCAGCGCCACCCGCGCCCGGCGGCTCTTCGTCCTCCGGAGGGGGCGGCCAGTCCGGGTCCTCGGCCGGGGGCACGTCGTCGTACGCCGACGGGTGGGGCTCCTCGTGCGAGCGGGCGTCGTCCGTCGCATCGGGTGCCCCCTCCCCCGTCAGGTGGTCCAGATGCGTGAGGACCGTCCGGGCGGCGGCCCTGCGGCGAGCCAGCGACGTGTCGTCCAGCGGGAGCGGCCACGCGTGCTCGGCGGCGTCCTCCGCCAGGGCGGGGTTCTCCTCTCCCTCCTCCGGTTCGTCCGCCCAGGCCTCGATCTCGCCGTGACCCACTGCGCAGTGGTCGTACAGCGCCCTCAGGAAGTCCGACGGGCCGCGCGGCTTCTTCTGCGAAGGGCCCCACCAGTGGCCGGAGCCCAGGAGCAGCGAGCGGGGGCGGGTGAACGTCACATAGCCGAGGCGGAGCTCCTCGGTGCGCTGGTGCTCCTTCATGTCCTCGTGGAACGCCTTCATGGACCGGGAGTCCCACGTCTCGATGTCGGGCAGGGTCGCCGCGTCCCCGCGCAGCGCGTGCGGGACGACCTTGCCCTGGGCCGTCCACTTCTCGCGGCCCTGGGTGCTCGGGAACGTGCCGGTGACCAGGCCGGGGACGGCCACGACGTCCCACTCCAGGCCCTTGGACTTGTGCGCGGTGAGGACCTTGACCGTGTTCTCGCCGCCGGGCAGGGCGTTGTCCAGGCCCTTCTCGTACTGCGCGGCCGTCCGCAGGAAGGCGAGGAACGCCAGCAGGCTCGCCCCGCTGTCGTTCGCGGCGAAGGACGCGGCGACGTCCAGGAAGTTCGAGAGCGTCTCGCGGCGGCGGGCCGCCAGGGCGTGCGGTGACGCGGAGAGTTCGACCTCCAGGCCCGTGACGGCGAGCACCCGGTGCAGCACGTCCATCAGCGGGTCCGCCAGCGAGCGGCGCAGATCGCGGAGTTCGGCCGCGAGGCGCGCGAACCGCACCCTCGCCTCCGGCGAGAAGGGCAGCCCGTCGTCCTCGCCGTCCTCCTCCAGAGGCGTCTCCAGGAACGTGTCGAGCGCGTCCGCGAGCGATATCACCTCGGCGGGGTCGACCCCCTCGACCGCTTCGGCGAGACGCCGGTCAGGGTCGTCGTCCGGGGACGCGTGCCCGTGGCGTACGAGAAGGCGCGCGCGGCGGCCGAGGAGGGCGAGGTCGCGCGGGCCGATGCGCCAGCGCGGGCCGGTCAGCAGGCGCACCAGGGAGGCGTTCGCGCCCGGGTCCTGGAGCACCTCGCAGACGGCGACCAGGTCGGCGACCTCCGGGAGGTGCAGAAGCCCGGAGAGGCCGACGACCTCCACGGGGACGTCGCGGGCGACCAACGCGCCCTGGATCTGCGCGAAGTCCGTCGCCGTGCGGCACAGGACCGCGATCTCGGCGGGGGCCTTGCCGGTGCGCACGAGGTGCGCGATCGAGTCGGCGATCCAGTCGATCTCCTCGGCGTGCGTACGCAGCAGGGCGCAGCGCACCATGCCGTCACGCTCGGCCCCGGGCGCGGGCCGCAGCGCCTCCACGCCCGCGTGCATGGCGCGCAGCGGCTCCGCGAGGCCGTTCGCGAGGTCCAGGAGACGGCCGCCGCTGCGGCGGTTCTCGCTGAGCGCGTGGCGGGCGGCGGGGCGGCCGTCGGCGTACGCGAAGTGCTCGGGGAAGTCGTCGAGGTTCGCCACGGACGCGCCGCGCCAGCCGTAGATCGCCTGGCAGGGGTCGCCGACCGCGGTCACGGGGTGGCCCGTGCCGCCCCCGAAGAGGCCTGCCAGGAGGATGCGCTGGGCCACCGACGTGTCCTGGTACTCATCGAGCAGGACGACCCGGAACTCCTCGCGCAGGATCTCGCCGACCTCCGCGCGCGTGCGGGCCAGCGTCGCGGAGAGGGCGATCTGGTCGCCGAAGTCGAGGAGGTCGCGGGAGCGCTTCGCGTCCCTGTAGCGGCCGACGAGCTCGGCCAGTTCGAGCCGGGCGGCGGCTGTCTCCGGCACCTTGCGCAGGTCGGCGTTGGAGAGCTTGGCGCCCTCCAGGGCGCGTAGCAGTGCGGTGTCGTACGCGCGGAGCTTCTCGGGCCGTACGAGGTGTTCCGCGAGCTCGCTGTCGAGGGCGAGGAGGTCGCTGACGAGGTCGGGGAAGGAACGGGTCAGCGCGGGATAGGGGCCCGGCGCCTCGCGCAGCACGCGCGCGGCGAGCTGGAAGCGGGTGGCGTCGGCGAGCAGCCGGGCGGTGGGTTCGAGTCCCAGGCGCAGGCCGTGGTCGGTCAGGAGGCGGCCCGCGAACGCGTGGTACGTGGAGATGACCGGCTCGCCCGGAGGGTGGTCCGGGTCCAGGGCCTCGGGGTCGGTGACGCCGGCCTTGATGAGCGCCTGGCGCACGCGCTCGGCGAGTTCACCCGCCGCCTTGTTGGTGAACGTCAGGCCGAGGACCTGCTCGGGGGCGACCTGCCCGGTGCCGACCAGCCAGACCACGCGGGCCGCCATCACCGTCGTCTTGCCCGACCCGGCTCCGGCCACGATCACCTGCGGGGCGGGCGGCGCGGTGATGCAGGCCGTCTGCTCCGGGGTGAACGGGATGCCGAGGAGCTCTTTGAGCTGCTCGGGGTCGGTGATACGAGGTGGCACGTCAGAGAGGCTAGCGGCGGCCACTGACAATCGGGGCGGGCCCGGGTGTCAGTGACCGCCTTCGCTCCTGGCGTCAGGACTTTCCGGGCGTCACGACTTCATGAGCTCTTCCATGTCCATGACGTCGCCCGGGGCCGGGGCCTTGACGGCGACGGGCTTGCCGTAGTCCGAGAAGTTCATCGTGCCCGGGTCCTCCTTGCCCGAGGTGACGACCTTCAGGAAGTAGGGCTTGCCCTCGGCGGCGACGTAGAAGGTGGTCTTCTTGCCCGACTTGCTCTTCGTGAGGACGGCCGCCTTCTCGCCGTCGACCTCGGAGTCCTTCTCGCGCTTCATGTCCTTGAGGTCCTTGGACTGGAACATGGCGTCGGGGTCGCAGACACCGCCGGTCTCGCCGTTCGGCGTCTTGACCCACTTGTCCTTGAGGGCCGCGGCCTTGCCGCTGCCGCCCATGGCCTTCTTCCAGTACGCCTCGTCGCCCTTCATGTACTGGGTATTGCCGGACACGAGCAGCTCGGCGGTGCCGGCCGCGCCACCGCCCACCTTGCCCTTGCAGTCACCGGACTTGGCGACCGAGAAGTCGACCTTGACCGTCTCGGCGTCCTGCTTGCCCTCGCCGGAGACCCGGAAGGAGCCGGCGTCCTTGGACGCGTCGGACGCCTTCTTGGCGATCTTGTCGGCGCTCATCCCATCGAAGGGGTCCTTCTCCTCGCTGGAGCAGCCCGTGATGCCGACGAACGCGGCGGCGCAGGCGACTGCCGCGGCCAGGAGCTTCCGGTTGGCTGCCATGTGTGTTTCTCCTCAGAAGACGTAGAGCTTTGCCGTGACTGTAGATGGCCTGTGAGCCTGCTATGAACACAAGGTGTGAGAGGTGACGTTGGCCACTGGCTTTTCCGGGGGCGTCACTCCACGACCTGCCGGCCCTCCGGCTTGGCACTGCACGAGGCGCGGAAGGCGCAGTGCGTGCAGTGCTGGCCGGTGGTGGGCGTGAAGCGTTCGTCGAGGACCTTGCCGGCGGCGGTGGCGAGGAGGTCGCCCACCCACTCCCCGGAGAGCGGCTCCTGGGCCTGCACCTTGGGGAGGGCTTCGCCGCCGTCCTTCTTGGCGGCGCCCTGGCGCAGCTGCACCAGTTCCGCGCCGCCCGCCTCCGGGCGCACGCCTTCGAAGGCGTCGTCGACCGCGCCCTCGCGAAGGGCGAGTTGGTAGACGGCGAGCTGCGGGTGGCGGGCCACTTCGGCGGCGGTGGGGGTCTGTTTGCCGGTCTTGAAGTCCACTACGTAGGCACGCCCGTGCGCGTCCTGCTCGACGCGGTCCATGGACCCGCGCACGCGTACTTCGTAGGGGCCCGCATCGAGGGTCACGTCGAAGTCGTGCTCGCTGCTGACGGGGGTGCGGGTCGCGCGGTCCATCACATGCCACTGGAGGAAGCGTTCGAGCGCCACGCGCGCGTGCTCCTTCTCCTGAGCCGACTTCCAGGGGGCGTCGAAGGCCAGCGCGTCCCACACCGAGTCGAGCCGCTCCATGAGGACGGCGAGGTCGGCGGGTGTCCTGCCGGACGCGACCTCGTCAGCCAGGACGTGCACCACGTTGCCGAAGCCCTGCGCCGCGGTCGCGGGGGCGTCCGCCTTCACCTCGCGGCCGAGGAACCACTGCAGGGAGCAGGTGTTGGCGAGCTGGTCCAGGGCGCTTCCGGACAGGACGACGGGCTTGTCGCGGTCCCTCAGGGGGACTTCGCTCGCCGTCGGCTCGTACATGCCCCACCAGCGGTACGGGTGCGCTGACGGCACGAGCGGGCGCCCGTCGGCGTCGCTCAGCGCGGCGAGCCGGGCCAGGCGGTGTGCGGCTGCCTCGCGCAGCGGCTCCGAGACCCGGGGGTCGACGGTGGTGGAGCGCAGCTCGGCGACGAGCGCGGAGACGGACAGGGGGCGGCGCGGGCGGCCCGTTATGTCCTTGGGTTCGACGCCGAGTTCGGTGAGGAAGCGGGACGGCTGGTCTCCGTCGTCCGCGGGCGCCTTGACGGCGGTGACGACGAGGCGCTCACGCGCGCGCGTGGCGGCCACGTAGAACAACCGGCGCTCTTCGGAGAGGAGCGCTCCGGGCGTGAGGGGCTCGGCGAGGCCATCCCTTCCGATGCGGTCGGCCTCCAGGAGGGAGCCGCGGCGGCGCAGGTCGGGCCAGAGGCCCTCCTGGACACCGGCGACCACCACGAGCCGCCACTCCAGGCCCTTGGAACGGTGCGCCGTCATCAGGCGTACGGCGTCGGGGCGTACCGCCCTGCGCATGAGGGTGTCCGCGGCGATGTCCTGCGCCTCGGTCTCCTCCAGGAAGTTGAGGGCGCCGCGCCCTCCGGTGCGCTCCTCCGCACGGGAGGCGTACGCGAACAGGGCGCAGACGGCGTCGAGATCGCGGTCCGCGTTGCGCCCCGCCGCGCCTCCTCGGCGGGCGGTCCGCTCCAGGCGGCGCGGCCACGGTGTGCCCTCCCACAGCTCCCAGAGCGCCTCCTCGGCGGTGCCACCGCCCGCGAGACACTCACGGGCCTTGCTCAGCAGCGCGCCGAGCCGCTGGGCACCACGCGCGTACGCGGGGTCGTGCGCGACGAGCCGCTCCGGTTCGGCGAGCGCGCGGGCGAGGAGCTCGTCGGAGGGCGGCGGAAGGTGGTTCCCCGCGGCACGCTCCTCCGCACGGAGGGCCCGGCCGAGACGCCGGAGATCAGCGGCGTCCATGCCGGCGAGGGGGGACGCGAGGAGGGTGAGAGCGGTCTCGGTGTCGAGCCAGACGGGCGACGTGGCGTCTGCGGCTTCGGGGGCTTCCGAGTCCGCGGCTTCGGGGCCTTCCGAGTCCGCGGCTTCCCCCTCGGTCCCGGTGGACGGCGGCTGGGTCACCACCGCCGTCGCCACCGCCCGCAGCGCCGTCAGCAAGGGTGTGACCGCCGGTTCGTGGCGCAGGGCGATGTCGTCGCCGTCGATGTCCAGGGGGACGCCGGCCGCGGTGAGGCTGCGGCGGACCGCGGGGATCGTGTGGGCTCCCGCGCGGACCAGCACCGCCATCTCGCCCCAGGGGACGCCGTCCTCCAGGTGGGCGCGGCGCAGGATGTCCGCGATGTTGTCGAGCTCGGCGCCGGACGTGGGGTACGTGTAGGTCTCCACGTGGCCGCCGTCCCTGACCGCGGCCAGCTCCCGGTGGGCCCGTACCTTCTCGGCGGGCAGCCTGGTCAGCGGCATACGGCGGGTGAGCAGGCGCGTGGCGGCGAGAAGGCCCGAGCCGGACCTGCGGGACGTGGTCAGGACCTCGACCGGCGCCGCGGTGCCGTCCGCGCGCGGGAAGCAGTCGGGGAACTCCAGGATGCCGTTCACGTCGGCGCCCCGGAAGGTGTAGATCGACTGGTCCGGGTCGCCGAACGCGACGAGGGAGCGGCCGCCGCCCGCCAGCGCGTCCAGCAGCCGTACCTGCGCGGGATCCGTGTCCTGGTACTCGTCCACGAACACCGCGTCGTACTGCGCGCCGAGGGCCCGCGCGACCTCGGGACGCCGGGCGAGCAGCACCGCGCGGTGCACCAGTTCCGCGTAGTCGAGCACTCCTTGCATGTCGAGTACGTCCAGGTACTCGGCGAGGAACGCCGCCGCCGCGCCCCAGTCCGGGCGGCCCGCGCGGCGGGCGAAGGCGTCCAGGGCATCGGGGCCGAGGCCCAGTTCACGGCTCCGGGCGAGCACCGCGCGCACCTCGTCGGCGAAGCCACGCGTCGTCAGGCAGGCGCGCAGCTCGTCCGGCCAGCGGACGTGGGCGCGCCCCTCGCCCGCGAGGTCGATCTGGCCCGCGAGCAGCTCCCGTACGGCCACGTCCTGCTCGGGACCCGAGAGGAGGCGCAGGGGCTCGACGAACAGGTCCGCGTCCTGGTGGGCGCGGATGAGGGCGTAACAGAAGGAGTGGAAGGTCGTCGCCTGCGGGGCGTTGGCCGCTCCTATGCGCAGCGCCATGCGGTCGCGCAGTTCCACCGCGGCCTTGCGGCTGAAGGTGAGGACCAGGACACGCTCCGGCTCCGTGCCCTTCGCGACGCGCGCGGCGACGGATTCCACGAGCGTCGTCGTCTTGCCGGTGCCGGGCCCCGCAAGGACGAGCAGGGGTCCTCCGGGGTGGTCAACCACCGCCCGCTGCCGTGCGTCAAGACGAGGGGGGTCCACGCGGACCGGCGGGGTACGCACCAGTCGATAGGCGCCCTGGGCCCCCTGTCGCACCGGGTGGTGCGACGGGTGCCGGGTGTGCCGGGCGGAAGAAGTGGAGCTCACGTGGGTCGCCGGTCCTGGTGGGTGTACGTGGAGAAAAACGGCTGCGCGATGGCTGCGGGGTGAGAGAAATGCGTGCTGTCGACGCTACGCCAGCGGGCGTGCGGGACGCGTGGCTTCCCCCGTACGGGCCACCGGCCCCCCGTGACTGTGCGGGATGGCCGAAGCTGTCAGATGTGAGCCTCCGGAGCCTGCGGGCGGTCGGCGCCGCCTCCCGCCGCGTCGTGGACCGCTGCCGTGCCGTCCCACCGCGCCCGCCGCATGTCGAGGCGCGGCACGTGGCCCTGGGCGGCCCGGCTCGCCTCACGCAGCGGGGTGCCCTCCGCGCGGTAGTGGGCGATCGCACGCAGTTCGTGTCCGGGCAGGAGCACGCCGTCCGAGCGGACCACGCGCCACCACGGAACCGCACCCCCGTAGAGCGCCATCACCCGGCCGACCTGCCGGGGCCCGCCCTCCTCCAGCCACTCCGCGACGTCCCCGTACGTCATCACCCGCCCCGGAGGGATCAGCTCCGCAACCTCCAGGACCCGCTCCGCGTACTCCGGAAGCCCTTGCTCCGGTCCGCTCTCCTCGCTCATCCGGACCATCCTGCCGTACCCCACCGACACCGTGAGCGGCCCGCGACAGAGTCTGCGGCAGGAGACAAACTGGAGCTGGGTGAACACTTTGCGCCCCCGCATTGCACCCTGATGCCCCCCTCTGTCGGCGGGGCATGCCACCATCGTGCGGGCGGTGACTGGTGATACGAGATCAAGAAGAGGCGACGGAGCAGCAGGATGTGCACCCCGATGAGACGGCGGGCACCCCTGCGGCCGAGGCGCACCCGGACACCGGTGGGCACTCCCTGACGAAGCACGAGAAGCACGAGAAGCACGAGAAGTCCGGCAGAGACGAGGACGCTCGGCCGGCAGCCGAGCAGGGCGCCCACGCCGCCTTCGTTCCCGAGAACGCCGAGGGCTCCGACGGCCGCGGCCCCGAGGGCTCCGACGGCTCCGACGGCTCCGAGGACTGCGTCGAGGACTGCGACAGCGAGGCGCACTCCGACCGCGTCGCCGGCGACGAACCGCTGCTCGCCGCGCGCGTGCACCGCCCTTCGGACCTGATGCGGCTACTCGTCGGCGTCCTCGGGATCGTCGTCGTCCTCGCCATCGCCGCCTTCGCGCACGGCACGACGTCGGGCCTCGCCCAGGACATCGACAAGGGCACGGAACAGGCCCCCGACCTCCTGATCAAGTTCGCGGGCCTCACCGCGAGCATCGGCGTCCTGCTCGTGCCCGTCGCGTTCGCGATCGAGCGGCTGGTCAAACGGGACGGTCTGCGCATCGCGGACGGTGTCCTCGCGGCCGTCCTCGCGCACGGCGTCACGCTCGCCACCGACCTCTGGGTCGCCAAGGCCGCGCCGGACTCCATCCAGGAGGCGCTGACCCGGCCGTCGCCCGGCGATCTGCACGCGCTCACCGACCCCGTGCACGGCTATCTCGCGCCCGTCATCGCGTACATGACAGCGGTGGGGATGTCCCGGCGGCCACGCTGGCGGGTGGTCCTGTGGGTGGTGCTCCTGCTCGACGCCTTCACCATGCTGGTCACCGGCTACACGACGCCGTTCTCGATCATCCTGACGGTCCTGCTCGGCTGGAGCGTGGCCTACGGCACGCTGTACGCGGTCGGCTCACCGAATGTCAGACCCACCGGCCAGACGCTCCTCGCCGGTCTGCGGCACGTCGGCTTCCGCCCGGTGAGCGCGGCCCGCGAGGAGTCCCCCGACAGCGAGCACGGCGACCGGGGCCGCCGCTATTTCGTCACCCTGGAGGACGGCCCGCCCCTGGACGTCACGGTCATCGACCGGGAACAGCAGGCGCAGGGCTTCTTCTACCGCGTGTGGCGCAGGCTGACGCTGCGCGGCATCACCCAGCGCCGCAGCCTGCAGTCGCTGCGCCAGGCCCTGGAGCAGGAGGCCCTCCTGGCGTACGCGGCGATCGCGGCCGGGGCCAACGCACCCAAGCTGATCGCCACCTCCGAGCTCGGCCCCGACGCGGTGATCCTCGTCTACGAGCACACAGGTGGCCGCACCCTGGACTCCCTGCCGGACGACGTCATCACCGACGAGCTGCTGTGCGACACCTGGCGGCAGGTGCAGGCGCTCCAGTCACGGCGGATCGCGCACCGCAGGCTCGCGGGCGACGCGATTTTGGTGGATCGTTCCGGCACGGTGATCCTGACCGACCTGCGAGGCGGTGAGATCGCCGCGGGCGACCTGGTCCTGCGGATGGACATCGCCCAGCTCCTGACCGCCTTCGGTCTGCGCGTGGGCGCCGAACGCGCCGTCGCGACCGCGGTGGACGTGCTCGGCCCCGACACGGTCGCCGACTGTCTGCCGCTGCTCCAGCCCATCGCCCTGACCCGCTCCACCCGGGGGACGCTGCGCAAGCTGGCCAGGGAGCGGTCCCAGCGCGAGCGCGAGGCGGTCCTCGACGCGTCCCGCAAGGACAAGCTGGCCCGCGCGGCGGAGGCGGACGCCGACGCGGCGGCGGAGGCGCTGGAGACCGCCCAGGGCGGCGCGAAGGGACCCGACCGCAAGGCCGTGCGCGCGGAGAAGCAGGCCGAGAAGCAGGCGATAGATGTCGCGCTCGACCAGGCCCGCGAGGAAGATCTGCTCACCCAGATCCGCCACCAGGTGCTGCTGATCCGCCCGCAGGCGCCCGTCGAGCCCGCGCAGCTGGAACGGATCAGGCCGCGCACGCTGATCAGCTTCATCGCCGGTGCCATCGGCGCGTACTTCCTGCTCTCGCAGCTCACCCACGTCGACTTCAACACGATCATCGGCGAGGCCGAGTGGGGCTGGGTCGCCGTGGCCGTGGCGTGCTCGGCGCTGAGCTACTTCGCGGCGGCGATGAGCCTGCTCGGCTTCGTGCCGGAGCGTGTGCCGTTCCTGCGGGCCGTGCAGGCGCAGGTCGCCGGGTCCTTCGTGAAGATCGTGGCGCCCGCTGCGGTGGGCGGCGTCGCGCTCAACACGCGCTTCCTGCAACGCTCCGGAGTGCGCTCCGGCCTCGCGGTGGCGAGCGTCGGCGCCTCGCAGCTGTTCGGGCTCGGCTCGCACATCATGCTGCTGATGATCTTCGGCTATGTGACCGGTACGGAGAAGACGCCGTCCCTGTCGCCGTCCCGGACCGTCATCGCCGGTCTCCTGTCGGTCGCGGTGCTCGTGCTCGTGGTGACCGCGATCCCCTTCCTGCGGAAGTTCGTCGTCACGCGCGTGCGGTCGCTGTTCGCGGGCGTCGTGCCGCGCATGCTCGACGTACTGCAGCGCCCGCAGAAGCTGCTCACCGGCATCGGCGGCATGCTGCTCCTGACGCTGATGTTCGTGCTCTGTCTCGACGCTTCGGTACGTGCCTTCAGCACCACGGAGATGAAACCCCTGACCCTGGCCAGCGTCGCCGTGGTCTTCCTCGCCGGCAACGCGCTCGGCTCCGCGGCGCCCACGCCCGGCGGTATCGGGGCCGTCGAGGCGACGCTCACCCTCGGTCTTGTCGCGGTGGGCGTGCCCAAGGACGTGGCGGCTCCGGCGGTGCTTCTGTTCCGGCTCCTCACGCTGTGGCTGCCGGTGCTCCCGGGGTGGCTGTACTTCAACCACCTGACCAGGAAGGGCCTTCTTTAGAGAAGGGAGCGCCTTCTTTAAGAGAAGGACGCCTGTTCACGGAAGGCCGAGCCAGCCGTGCGCCCCGTCTGCGCCCCCCGCAGGATGGGGAGCATGCCCAACCTCACGGCTCGTGCCGCCGCCACCGTCGTCCTGTTGTCCACGACCCTCGCGGCCTGCGGCGGTGACGGATCGAAGGACTCCAAGGCGGAGGATTTGTCGGCCCAGGACCTCAGCTGGAAGGACTGCCCGGCACCCGCCGCCTCCGAGGGCGGAGGTGAGGCACCCTCTCCGCTGCCCGGCGGCGCCAAGTGGCAGTGCGCCACCATGAAGGCGCCCCTCGACTGGGACAAGCCCAAGGGGGACACCATCGACATCGCCCTGATCCGCGCCGCGTCGAGCGGCGACAAGGACCGCAGGATCGGGTCACTCGTCTTCAACTTCGGTGGTCCCGGCGGCTCGGGCATCACCACTCTGCCCGCCTTCGGAGAGGACTACGCCAAGCTGCGCACCCGCTACGACCTGGTGAGCTTCGACCCGCGCGGGGTCGGCCGCAGCGCGGGCGTGCGATGCGAGGACGACAAGCAGCTCGACACGTACTTCCAGCAGGACTCCACGCCCGACGACGGCGCCGAGCGCACGAAGCTCGTCGACAACGTGAAGGGCTTCAACGGAGCCTGCGAGAAGAACTCCGGAGAGGTGCTCCCCCACGTGCGCACCACCGACGCGGCCCGCGACATGGACCTGATGCGCCAGGTGCTCGGCGACGACAAGCTGCACTACTTCGGCATCTCCTACGGCACCGAACTCGGCGGCGTCTACGCGCACTTGTTCCCCAAGAGGGTGGGCCGCGCCGTATTCGACGCGGTCGTGGACCCCACGGAGACGGCGGAGGAGGGATCGCTCGGCCAGGCCGAGGGCTTCCAGCTCGCGCTGGACAACTACGCCAAGGACTGCACGTCGAAGGTCGAGGACTGCCCCGTCGGCGACACCGAGAAGGACGTCAAGGACAAGATCGCGAAGCTCCTCAAGGACCTGGACGCCAAGCCGCTGCCCGCCATCGCGCCGCGCAAGCTGACGCAGACCGCCGCCACGAACGGCATCGCGCAGGCGCTGTACTCCGCGGACTTCTGGCCGTATCTCACGGAGGGCCTCGACGAGGCGTACGACGGCGACGGCAAGATCCTCATGACGCTCTCCGACGCCATGAACGGCCGCAACCAGGACGGCACGTACAGCAACATCCAGGCGGCCAACATTTCCATCAACTGCGCGGACGACAAGGCGCGCTACACGCCGGAGTACGTCGAGCAGAAGCTCCCCGAGTTCCGTAAGGCGTCACCGCTGTTCGGCGACTACCTGGCGTGGGGCATGGTCGGCTGCACGGACTGGGCGGTGGACGGCGCCGCCGAGCACCCGGACGTCAGCGCCGCGGCGGCGCCCCCCATCGTCGTCATCGGCAACACGGGCGACCCGGCCACGCCGTACGAGGGCGCGAAGAAGATGGCGGACGCGCTGGGTGAGGACGTCGGTGTCGAGCTGACGTACAAGGGCCAGGGGCACGGGGCGTACGACAGCAAGAACAAGTGCGTGCGGAACGCGGTGAACGGCTATCTCCTGGACGGCACGGTGCCGAAGGAGGGCACGGTCTGCACGTGACAGGGCTGCGGCCGTCCGCCGGGCCGCCCAGGTCACTGTCAGTGGCCCCGCCTACTATGGCTTGACTGTCTTCCGAGGGGGGAAGCGCTCCATGCCGCGTTTCGTACGGTCCGCAGCTCTGGCCGCCGCAGGGGTTCTGGTGGCGGGGCTCGCCGTCGGCTGCGGCGGCTCCGACGAGGGCGGGGGCAAGGACGACGCGAAGCCCGCGCCGACCGGACCCGAGCAGTCACCGAAGCCCGACCCCTCCTCCACCCTGCCCGCCTCGCTCACCACCCAGAAGCTCGACTGGGGCGGCTGCAAGGCGAGCGGCACGGAGCCCGCGCCCGGCTCCGAGTGGCAGTGCTCGACCCTCAAGGTCCCCTTGGACTACGCGAAGCCGGACGGCGAGACGATCGACGTCGCCCTGATCCGCGCCAGGTCCACCGGCGAGGGCAAGCGCATCGGCTCGCTCCTGTTCAACTTCGGCGGCCCCGGCGGCTCCGGCGTCTCCATGCTGCCGTCGTTCGCGGACATGTACGGCACGCTGCGCGAGCGGTACGACCTGGTGAGCTTCGACCCGCGCGGGGTGGCGGGCAGCGAGGGCGTGCGCTGTCGCAGCGACAAGGAGACCCAGGCCGCGGAGTCCGTCGACCTCACCCCGGACACCCCGGCCGAGGAAGCGGCGTACTTCAAGGACGCGGCGGACTTCGGCGCGGGCTGCGCGCGTGACGCGGGCAAGCTCCTCGGCCATGTCTCGACGGTCGAGGCCGCCCGGGACATGGACGTGATGCGCCAGGTCCTCGGCGACCAGAAGCTGCACTACATGGGCATCTCGTACGGCACCGAACTCGGCGGCACGTACGCCCACTTGTTCCCCAAGAAGGTGGGGCGCCTCACCCTGGACGCCGTCGTCGACCCGACCGCGGACTCCGTGGGCCACGCCAAGAACCAGGCGCGGGGCTTCCAGCGCGCCCTGGAGAACTACCTGAAGTCCTCGGGCCAGGACCCGAAGGACGGCTCGCAGAAGATAGTGCGCCTCCTGAAGCGCCTCGACGCCAAGCCACTGCCCGGGACGGGCGATCGCAAGCTCACCCAGTCCCTGGCCCTCACCGGCATCACGGTCACGCTGTACAGCAAGCAGAGCTGGCCCGCCCTGACCCGCGGCCTCGAACAGGCCGAGAAGGGCGACGGCTCGGCCCTGCTGCAGATGGCCGACGCCTACAACGAGCGGGACGAGTCCGGGCGTTACAGCACGCAGAGCCACTCGCAGCGCTCCATCTCCTGCCGCGACGGCAAGGCGCGGACGACACCCGCCGAGGCGAAGCGGCAGCTGGGCGAGTTCCGTGCGACATCGCCGGTCTTCGGCGAGTTCATGGGCTGGGACACGGCGGGCTGGTGCCACGACTGGCCGGTGGCCGGGCTGCACGAGTCCCCCGAGGTCAGCGCCCCCGGCTCGGCGCCGGTCCTGGTGGTCGGCAACACCGGTGACCCGGCGACGCCCTACGAGGGTGCGCGGAAGATGGCCGACGAACTCGGCAAGGGGGTCGGCACGGTGCTGACCTGGAAGGGCGAGGGCCACGGCGCGTACGGCATGGGCAGCGACTGCGTGGACGACACGGTCGACGCCTACTTGCTGAACGGAAAGACGCCGAAGGACGGCAAGGTCTGCGAGAACTGAGGGGTCGAGCAACGAGAAGGGCCCGCACCACACGGTGCGGGCCCTTCTCCGTTCAGGCGCTAGGCCTACCGGCGCCAGGCCTAGTAGACCGGCTTCTCGGGCTCGATCTGGTTGACCCAGCCGATCACGCCGCCGCCCACGTGCACCGCGTCGCTGAAGCCCGCGGACTTCAGCACGGCGAGGACCTCCGCGGACCGGACACCCGTCTTGCAGTGCAAGACGATCTTCTTGTCCTGCGGAAGGCTCTCCAGGGCGGTGCCCATGAGGAACTCGTTCTTGGGGATCAGCTTGGCGCCGGGGATCGAGACGATCTCGTACTCGTTCTGCTCGCGTACGTCGATGATCTCGATCTTCTCGTCGGCGTCGATCATCTCCTTGAGCTGCTTGGGAGTGATCGTCGCGCCGAGCGCCGCCTCCTGGGCCTCGTCCGACACGACGCCGCAGAAGGCCTCGTAGTCGATGAGCTCGGTGACGGTGGCGTTCGGGCCGCAGACCGCGCAGTCGGGGTCCTTGCGGACCTTGACCTGGCGGTACTGCATCTCCAGGGCGTCGTAGATCATCAGGCGGCCGACCAGCGGGTCGCCCACGCCGGCCAGGACCTTGATCGCCTCGGTGACCTGGATGGACCCGATCGACGCGCAGAGCACGCCGAGCACGCCGCCCTCGGCGCAGGACGGGACCATGCCGGGGGGCGGGGGCTCGGGGTAGAGGCAGCGGTAGCACGGGCCGTGCTCGCTCCAGAAGACGGACGCCTGGCCGTCGAAGCGGTAGATCGAACCCCAGACGTACGGCTTGTTGAGCAGCACGCAGGCGTCGTTGACCAGGTAACGCGTGGCGAAGTTGTCCGTGCCGTCGACGATCAGGTCGTACTGGCTGAAGATGTCCATCACGTTCTCGGCCTCGAGCCGCTCTTCGTGGAGGATCACGTTCACGTACGGGTTGATGCCGAGGACGGAGTCCTTCGCCGACGCCGCCTTGGAGCGGCCGATGTCGGCCTGGCTGTGGATGATCTGGCGCTGCAGGTTCGACTCGTCGACCTCGTCGAACTCCACGATGCCGAGCGTGCCGACGCCCGCCGCGGCGAGGTACATCAGCGCCGGCGACCCGAGGCCGCCGGCGCCGACACACAGCACCTTGGCGTTCTTCAGCCGCTTCTGCCCGTCCATCCCGACGTCGGGGATGATCAGGTGGCGGGAGTACCTGCGAACCTCGTCGACGGTGAGCTCAGATGCTGGCTCGACCAGGGGTGGCAGCGACACGGAGACTCCGTTGGTCGGTATATGGAAACGGTTGTTCTGTCCGTAACACTGCCACGCCCCTCTTCATTCCGAGACACCCGTTCCGATGCGCGAGACGATTTCGTCCCAGTACCCGGGCATGGACTCCCACGGGTCGTCCGCTCCCCCGGCCTCCACGCGGTCGGTGAAGTAGATCGTCGACGCGCCCTGCCAGCGCGCGATGCGCAGGGCCTCGTCGAGATGGCCGCGCGGCATGCCGTGCACGAAGTGGCAGAAGCGCTCGGGCGGGTAGTCGGCGGTCCACTCCGCCACCTGTGACCAGCGGTAATCGCTCCACGGGCCGGAGAAGGTCACCAACTGGTCGCCGGATTCGGCGTATCCGGGATACGGGTGGGTGCCGTGCCCGAGGACGATGTGCGCGTCGTCGCAGAGCGCCCGCAGCGTCGTGACCGTCCTGCGCACCTCCGGGAGCGCCGCCCGCTCCGTGGGACAGCGGTCCAGCGAGAAGCCGTCGACCTGGTACCAGTCGAGGTAGCGATGGGCGTCGGAGATCAGCTCTCCGAAGCTGCGCGCGCCGTACGTCACGTCGAGGTGACCGAGAACACGCACGCCCGCGTTCCGCAGCCGCCCCGCCGCCGCCAGGCAGTGCGGGTCCGGACGATCGCCGGGGCCCTTGCTGACATTCAGGACAACCCAGTCCAAAGGGGTTCCCGGGCGGGTGAGTTCGGACCATTCGGCGGGTGCGACGAGGGGGTGCGCGAAGCCGGGGATGCCGAATCCGAGACGTACGTCGGTGTGCGCTGTGCCCGTGGCTGTGCTGGTCAGATGCGGCATGCCGCCTCCATCCAGATGTCGGCGAGTGATTCCTCGAGGTTGATCCGGGGGCGCCAGCCGAGCCGGTCGCGCGCGGTGCGCACGTCGGCCTGCTGCCAGCTGCCGCACCCGTCGGGGTAGGGGTAGGCGGCCGGGTTCGCGTGCTCGGACTCGGCGCGGGGGTGTCCGATGGTCTGCCGCATGGCGCCCTGGTCGAGCTCGTGCAGGGCTCCGCCGTAGCCGGCGACGCGCGCCAGGACGGCCGCCGCGTCCCGCAGCCGCACCGCACGGCCCGCGCCGATGTTCACGATCCCCTGGGCGGCGGAGAGCGAGGCGGCGTGCACGGCGCGCGCCACGTCGCGTACGTCGATGAAGTCCCGCTGGACGCCCAGGCCCCCGAGCTTGAGCTCGCCGTCACCGGCCTGCATGGCCCGCCGCATGGCCTCGGCCAGCCGTCCGAGCGGCGATCCGGCCGGGGTGCCAGGCCCTGCGGGCGAGAACACCCGCAGGACGACGGCGTCGAGACCCGACCCGAGGACCAGCTCGGTGGCCGCGAGCTTGCTGACGCCGTACGGTCCGCCGGGCCTGGGCACGGCGTCCTCCGCGGTGGAGGACCCCGGCTGGCTCGGCCCGTACTCGGCGCCGCACCCCAGCTGCACGAGCCGCGCCCCGCATCCGCTGCGGCGCAGGGCCTCGCAGATCGTGGCGACGGCGACGGTGTTGTGCCGGGTCAGCTCGCGGGCGCCGCCACGGGTGGCGCCCGCACAGTTGATGACGACGCCCGGGTGCACGGCGTCCAGGAAGCGGGTGAGCGCGCCGGGGCTGCCGCTCGCGAGGTCGAACCGTACGTCCGAGTCGTCGCCGCGGCCGAGCGCGGTGAGCTGCACCGCCGGGTCGGCGAGCAGCCGGTCGGCGACGAACCGGCCGAGGTATCCGTTGGCTCCGATCAGCAGCACCCTCATCGGGCGGCTCCCGGGCCGGATTCTCGGATGCTGGGGGTGCTCATCTGGCGTTCTCCTTCAGGGGGTTGCCGTAATTCACGGGGTAAGGCCCGCGGTGTCGGCCCCGCGGGAGAGAAAGTTTTCGAATGGGGCCCGGAAGATTTCGCATGAGGCCAGGGAGTTCTGGCGGCGCGCATCCTCAGGGCGCTCCGTCGCCGTGCGCGGACGCCCGGCTGAGCATCCGCAGGGAATGGAGCAACAGCACGCCCGCGGCGGCGCCGCACGCGACGAGCGGTACGGCACCGGGCCCCCAGGCGCGGACCGCCGCCTCCACCGGCGCCGCGAGCCACGCGCCCCCGGGCAGCCGCCCCGCGAACACGGAGGCGAGCAATACCGCCTCCACCGCGACCGCGGCCCCCAGCATCAGCAGGGGTGCCCGCGTGAACCCGTACGAGGAGAGCAGCCGGGACAGCAGCAGCAGTGCGCCGAGCGCCCAGGCGCCGGCGGAGGCGGGCACCCCGTAGAAGGCCCCTGCCCCCACGAGCAGGGCGCCCAGGGCGCACAGGTACAGCGCGACGACTCCCAGCAGCAACGGCCGCACGGCTGCGGTGAACTCGGCGAGCCCCCGGCTGAGCGGAAGCCGTCCCCGTGCCCCCACGGCGAACAGGCGCGCGCACCACACAGCGGGCGCCACGGCGAGCGAGAGCCCCAGTGCGGCGGCGGTCGACGGCGCCCAGGGGCCGTCGGGCCCGCCCGCGACGGCGGCCCGCAAGAGCCCGTCGCCGAAGAGGGCGTACGCCACGAGAAGGCACACCCACGCGCGCGTGGCCGGCGCGACATGGTGCGCGGAACGCAGCGGCCCGTACCGAAGGGCCGCCCGGAGCGCGACGGCCACGGCGAGTGCTCCGCCGAGCCCCACCGCATACCGCGCACGCCCCTCGCTCAGCTCGATCCCCACGGCGGCGAGCCCGCAGGCCACACCCGGCAGCAGGGCGAACAGCGCCCACCCGGCGGGCACTTCGGGGGCTCCGCGCGAGGGAGCGACCACGGAGGCAGCGCGCTCCCCCTCGCCGCGATCGTCGCGCTCGTCGCGCGGCACGCGCGCGTACATCTCCTCCGCGAGCGCGAACACGTCACGGTGCCTGAACCGCGCTGCCGTCCGGTCGGTCACTCCGTGCGCCTCCAGGCCCGCGGCGATCTCCAGCGGGTCGACGGCGCGCTCGCACAGCTCCCGGTGCCGGTGCATCAGCGCCTTCACGGGATCCACGGCACCGCGCCGCGCGGGCTTGGCACTCGCTCCGACGCCACCGCCGGAGCCCCGCCAGGCGTCGGGCTCCCGCACCAGTGCCGCGTCGGCGACCAGCTCCTCCGACCGCACGTCCCACCCGCCCGGACTCCCCGGAGCCCGCGGTGCGTCGACCTGCTGCTCCCTGCTCATACCCCCGCCCCCTTCAACCGCTCCGGTCTGTCCGTCTCCTGGGCCCAACTGGGCGCCCCACCCGGGCCCGCGCCCCCGTCCCCGTCCGCGCCGGCACCACCCGCGGCGACCGCCCACCGCCCCGGCATGTACGCCTCCGCCGGATGACCGAAGGGCACCGGCTCGCCCGCGTCGTCGACCGCCTCCCTGCGCACCGGGCAGTGCGAGACGATCTCCAGGTAGATGCCGCGGAAGGCCTCGGTGTTCTGCTCCACGGTGAACAGTTCGAGCGCCCGCGCACGCGCCGCCGCCCCGAGCCGTTCGCGCCGCCCGGCGTCGCGCAGCAGTGCCACGCACGCCTCGGCGAGCGCCCGCGGATTGCGCGGCGGCACCACGAGCCCGGTGCCACCGATGACCTCGACGACCGCGCCGACGTCCGTGGATACCGTGGCGCGCCCGCAGAACATCGCCTCGACCAGGCTGATCGGGAAGCCCTCGACGACGCTGGAAAGGACGACGACACTCCCCGCGGCGTACGCGTCCGCCAGCTCGGGCGTCTCGGGCGAGCCGATCTCCTCGAAGGACACGGGGTTGTCGCCGACGGCGTGGGCGCCCTGCGCCTCGTCGGGGAAGAGCTGCGCGGCGAGCGCCCTGCAGTGCGCGAGGTAGGCGTGCGCCTCCGGGCCTTCCGCGGGCGCCCCCACGATGCGCAGCCGCGCCTTCGGCTCCTCCTTGCGGACCTCCGCGAAGGCGTGGAGCAGGGAGATCAGGTCCTTGGCCGGCTCGATGCGGCCGACCCACAGGAGGGTGTCGGGGTCCCCCGGGTCCTCCCGGTCGCCGACCTCGGCGAAGCGGGACGTCTCCATGCCGGGGTACACCGTGCGCAGCTTCGTCCGCTCGGCTCCGCACCGCTCCTGCCAGCGGCGGGCGTGCGTGTTGCCGGGGGTGATGATCGTGGCCTGGCGGTACACCTCGGCGGCGAGCCTGCCGTGGAAGGAGGTGAGCAGCGCCCGCGCCGGCGCACTCAGCGCCTCGTCGCCGGTCGCGAGGTAGTGCGCCCGCAGTTGCACGCCGTACTCGGTGACCAGGAGCGGCACTCCGGAGAAGTGCTTGGCGAGGAGTCCGGGGAGCGCCGCCGGGCCGCCGGACGTGGCGTGGCACAGGTCCACCGCGCCGAGTCCGTCGTCCCCGTACCAGTCGAGGGAGAGCGGGCGCAGGGCGCGCTCAAGGTGGCTTGCCACGGCGAGCAGGTCAGGTACGCGTGCGGCGCGCGCCGTGCGGAGTGCGCCGGGCGCGCGGCACGCGCTCTCCAGGGCGCGGACTGCGGCTTCGGAGCGCAGCGCGGTGACGAGGCCGCCGTGGTCACGCGCGAGTTCGGCGAGGCCGTAGAGCGCGCTGCCGAAACGGTCCGCCAACGCGTCGGTGGAGGCGGACGCGTCGGTGGAAGCGGACGCGTCGGTGGCGCCGGACGCCCCCGCGGCGCCCGCCGCTCCGGAGTCGCACACGGCGGCGGCCAGTTCGCCGAAGCACTCCGCGAAGCGCCGCCGCGCCCGCCGTCCGTGCCCGGCCCCGCAGGCCACGCCGTGGTCGTCGACCGTCCACAGAGGCGCCGTCCGCACGCGGTTCACCTGGGGCGGCAGCTCGATCCAGCCCTGCGCCTCCTGCCGCTCGCTGCGGCTGAGGGCGTAGATGTCGAATTCGTGCTGCCCGAGCCCGCGCACGAGCCGGTCGCACCAGAGCCTGGCCTCACCGCTCACATACGGATAGCCACCCTCCGTAAGCAGTCCGATGCGCACGCGTACACCCCCGATCTCCCATGTGGGGAGCCGCCGTTGGGCCGGCGGCTCGCAGCGGGACGAACGTATGCGGACAAGCCGGTGGCGCGATGGACGGTTGTCCATCGCGCCACCAAAAGGGGTGAACGGCAGTAACTTTCCCGCGCCGGTAGCGTTCTGTCGCGCTATGAGGGCGGGAGAGCGCTCTTCAGCTACGGAGCGTCAAGTTGCGGCCAGCCATCGCTGACGGCGGGCTCAACTCTTGGGGAAAGCCCAGGGGTTGGCCTTGCACTTGATCCCGTCGTGATCGAGGAACTTCGTCTGCTGCTGCATGACGGGTGCGAGTTCGCCGTCCTTCGTGCAGTCCGTGTGATTGAAGCCGAGCCGGTGGCCGACCTCGTGGTTGATCAGCATCTGCCGGTACGGGTGGATGCGGTCGCCGTAGGTCTTGGCCCCCTGCGCCCACCGATAGGCGTTGATCATCACGCGGTCCGTCGCGGCGGAGTCGCAGGAGACGTTCTGCTCCATGGTGTCGAGCCCGGACTTCGCGCACCACTTCGCGGTCGTCCCCGGGCTGGCGAGCGTGATGACGAAGTCGGGCCTGCCCGAGGAGATCCGCTCGAAGGTGCGTCCTCCGCCGTGCGCCCAGCTCCGCTCGTCGTTCAGGGTCTTCTGCACGGCCGACGCGAACAGCTCGCCGTCCAGGCCCATCCCCTTCTCAACGTCGACACGGTAACGGAACAACTGCCCCTTGCCCGGGGCCTTGTCGAACCCGGCCATCGCGTCGAAGTCGCCGGACGATGTCAGCTTGGCGTCGAGCGGGTACTTCTTGGCCATCTTCGTCTCGTACGTCGCCGGGGCCGACTCGGGAGGCGTGGGGCGGTCGTCCGAACGGGACGCGTCCCCGCCGGCCGCCCGCTTCTCCTGGCCCTTCGCCGCCTGCGGCCGGGGTGCGGAATCCTTCGGCCCGTCGGTCACCTGGCCGGCCACGACGATCGCGAGGACGGTGGTGACAGCGGCGGCGGCGATGCCGGTGAAGGCGCGGCCCTTGCCGCCGCCCTTGCTGTCGCTGCCGTCACCGTCGTCGAAGCCGCCGGGCCCGTCGGGGCCGAAGCTGTCGACTCCGTCAGCCTCGTCAACTCCGTCAGCCCGGTCGGCCGCGTCGGCCCAGAGCGCTCCTTGAGCCTCCTCGTCCTCGTCGACCGCGCGGTCCCAGTCGGTGACGGAGGCGTACGGGTCGCGGGGCGGGGCGTCGGCCGACATGGACGAGGGACGGCTCGCGCCGCCCCCGAAGAGGTCTTCGTCGGCGAACTCGCCGCTGAACGCGTCCACGTACTCGCGGCGCGGCCCCGGCATACGGGGCGGTGCGGGCCGCACGCCGGGCGCCCCGTATGAGGCACCGAGCCGCGGCCCGGCCCCCCACGCCTCACCCGGCTCACGCTGCTCGGGATGCCCACCACGAACATGCGGCACGCCGTGCGAGGGAGTCGCGTGCGGGGTGCCGTGCGGAGGGGTGCCCTGCGGCGAGCCGTGCGCGGGTGTCGCCTGGGGAGTTCCGTGCGCAGGCGTCGCCTGCGGGATCCCGTGCGGCGGAGTGGCCTGCGGGAAGCCGTGCGGAGGGGCGCCCTGCGGCGTGCCGTGCGACGGGGTCCCCTGGGAACCACCGCGGGCCGACGCGGCCCGCGGGACCCCGTGCGACGGAGTCGCCTGCGGAAAGCCGTGTGCAGGCGTCGCCTCAGGGATCCCGTGCGGCGGAGTGGCCTGCGGGAAGCCGTGCGGCGGAGTGCCCTGCGGCATGCCGTGCGGCGGGGTGCCCTGGGGTCCACCGTGGGCCGGAGTGGCCCGCGGGACCCCGTGCGACGGAGTCGCCTGCGGGAAGCCGTGGGCGGGGGTGCCGTCGTCTCCCGGGGCGCGTCGGCGGCGGCCCGTGCCGGGGGCCGGCGGGCGTGCGCCCTGCGGTGACGGTATGTCGTCGGTATTCGTGTTGCCCGTGTTGTCTGCGAGGTCGGCCGAACCCCGGCGGCTATGACGTCCCACTCGCCGCCTCAGCTCCCCGCGCCCGAATGACCGGATGCATACAACTCGCCCGTGTCCGCGAGCAGTTCGCGGAATGCCGTGGCCACCGTATCGGGATACTCCATCATCGCCACATGCCCCGCGTCCGGAAGAGTGAGCAGCCGGGAGTCGCGGAACGCGGCGGCGGCCTTGCGGGCCATGCGGTACGAGACGAGCAGGTCCTTGCCGCCGTAGACGAGCAGCGTCGGAGCGAGCACCCGCTCCGCCTGCCGCCACAGCCCGTGCTGGCCCCCCAGTGTGTACGCGTTCACGATGCCGCGCGCCGAGCGTGCCATCGCGTCCCACATGTACGGAAGGGCGAGCCTGCGCTCCATCTCCCGTACGGCCGCGCTGTACCCCTCGGAGGAGACCCGCCCCGGGTCTCCGTAGCAGAGCGCCATGACGCCGCTGACCCGCTGCTCGGCCGTCCAGCCCTTGGTGAGCCGGGTGAACAGGGCCGCGACCCCGGGCACCGCGAGCAGCCCGGTCGGCACCGCCGTGCGCTGCACCCGCAACTCCGGGAGCGCGGGCGAGATCAGCGTGAGGGTGCGGACCAGGTCGGGGCGGACGGCGGCGACGCGCGTGGTGATGGCGCCGCCCAGCGAATTCGCGATCAGATGCACGGGCCCGTGCTCGCGCGTGTCCAGATAACGGATGACCGCGCGTGCGTGCCCCGTGACCGAGTAGTCGCCGTCGTCCGGCGGCGGGGAGTCACCGAAGCCCGGAAGATCGATTGCCGCGCAGTCGACGACGTCCTCGAGGAGCGGCATCAGGGCCGACCAGTTCTGCGAGGAACCGCCAAGCCCGTGCACGTACAACGCGGCGGGAAGGCCCTCACGTACCGACGGCCTGGAACGCACCGAGAGCGTGAGCCCGGGAAGGCTGACCGAGTCGAGCCGCTCGCCCGCCGCGACCGCCACGACGCCCGGCTTGGGGGCGACGGTGGCGGCGATCACGTTTGGCAGCTCGGTCGAGGACATGCGGCAATGTTACGAGACGATCACACGGTGGTTCATGTGTTCGCAGTCACAGATCCGGCCGATGTCGCCCCGCGATCCCCCTGAGGAGTTACCGGGGCACACCCGGAGATCGCCCGTAGATCGGTCGTAGGCATCCCGGAAATGGCCCGGAGATGGCCCGGAGATCGCGTAGCGCCCGGTTCGGCAGTCTCCTACGCTCATAGAAGAGGGCGAACAGGGCACTCGCACCACTAGTCCTCCAGGGAAGAGAGCCACGATGACCGTCGACCCGTCCGACCCCGACACCTTCGAGGTCGAGGAAAACGCCGACCACAGCACCGAAGCGCCCGAGGCCGATGCCGCGGAACAGCAGACCGATCTCGCGCCGCGCGAGGACGACTCCTTGCTGGACGCGGACACGACGGCAGCCAACGAGGCCGACCTGGCCGAACAGGCCCGCGTCGTCAGCCTCGACGAAGACGACTATCGCTGAGCTGCCCGTGTTTGCCCTGCTACGCACGGCTTTCACGGTCATCCAGTCCGTGAAATTCTCCGCTCGTACCGCGCACATCACGGTTACCGAAAAGTACGATGGCCGCGCGGCGCACACCGCACATTCACGATCATGGGAGGCGGCGTGACAGCCATCGAGCAGACAGAGGCAGCGCGCCCGCGGGGCACACGCCTGCCGCGTCGTGCCCGACGCAATCAGTTGCTGGGCGCGGCACAGGAGGTCTTCGTCGCGCAGGGGTACCACGCGGCGGCGATGGACGACATCGCCGAGCGGGCCGGAGTCAGCAAGCCGGTGCTCTACCAGCACTTCCCCGGCAAGCTCGACCTGTACCTCGCCCTGCTCGACCAGCACTGCGAATCACTGCTGCAGTCCGTCCGTACGGCGCTTGCCTCCACCTCGGACAACAAACTGCGCGTCGCGGCCACGATGGACGCGTATTTCGCGTACGTGGAGGACGAGGGCGGCGCGTTCCGGCTCGTCTTCGAGTCCGACCTGACGAACGAGGCCGCTGTCCGTGAGCGCGTGGACCGGGTCACGCTCCAGTGCGCGGAAGCGATCTGCGAGGTCATCGCCGAGGACACGGGCCTGCCCCGTGACGAGGCGATGCTGCTCGCGGTGGGCCTGGGCGGCTACTCCCAGGTGGTCGCGCGTTACTGGCTCGCCAGCGGCAGCACGGTCCCGCGCGACAAGGCGGTCGAGCTGCTCACCTCGCTGGCCTGGCGCGGTATCGCGGGCTTCCCGCTGCACGGCGTGGACGGCCACTGACACCGACCGGGAGCGCGGTTTCCCCTTCCCACGTTCTGTTCCCGATCCCTGTTCCGATCCTGTTCCCGATCTCTGTTCGCTACTGGCGTGCAGCGGCGGAAGCATGCGGGTCGCCTCACCGGGCTAATGTGTGCTGAGTACGGCGCGGCAGGCCGCGCACATCACTGAGCGTCGGAGGGACAAAGCCGTGGAGGTCAAGATCGGCGTGCAGTACGCGCCCCGCGAGATCGTGCTGGAGAGCGGCCAGAGCGCCGAGGAAGTCGAGCACGCGGTGTCCGAGGCGCTGACCGGCAAGTCGCCGCTGCTGAGCCTCGTGGACGACCACGGCCGCAAGGTCCTGGTTCCGGCCGACCGCCTCGCGTACGTCGAGCTCGGCGAGCCGACCGCACGCAAGGTGGGCTTCAGCGCCCTGTAGTTCAGGGACGCAGCACGTAGGACGAAGTACGGGAACGGCCCGGTGGTTGCAACCACCGGGCCGTTCCCGTGTGTTGACGTGCCGCGCAGGAAGCGCCCCGCGGGGGGAGACTCGGGAGTGCTGCGGCGGTCTCTCCGCCGGCTCTGGAGGATTGCATTCCGGCCGCCGGGGGTAAGACCGGCTACAACCGTTTTGCACCTGGCCGCGAGGGAGGAA
This sequence comes from Streptomyces sp. NPDC051218, assembly GCF_044455475.1. Lineage (NCBI taxonomy): Bacteria > Bacillati > Actinomycetota > Actinomycetes > Kitasatosporales > Streptomycetaceae > Streptomyces > Streptomyces sp. NPDC051218. Next base: position 284,465 of record NZ_JBITEU010000010.1, read on the forward strand.
CACCCTGTGATTCTGGAAGCACTCGGCTCTGCACTGCTCGGTTTCGCCCTGGCATGGGCCGCAGCCCACCGACTGTCCCACCGGCTCCCCGCCCGCAGCCTGGTCCTCTCGACCGGAGCCGCGGGAGCCGTGATCGGCGCCTTCGTCACACACATGGCCCTGGGCGCGGGCCACGCCCCCGGCACCATCATCGGCGCGGTGGCCGTAGCGGCGGCCCTGCTCTCGCTACTGATCCGCCCCAGCCAAGGCCGACTGCGCCGTCGCTCAGCGACGGCGTAGGGACGGGGCTCAGCGCCCCGTCCGGGCGCAAGGGGGGAGTTCCGTCCGGGCACGCGAGGCGGCCCCGTCAGACGGCACGGGGAAACGCCCCGCCAGGGGCGCGGGGAACGGGAACGGGCGCAAGCAACCACGACGCCCCCCACAGCCGAGATCGCCGCCCAGCCCCCTAAGGGGCGCGGGGAACGGCGCGACAAGCCCCCACCCACCCGCAGCAGAGAACAGCCGGCCACCCCCCAAGGGGCGCGGGGAACGGCGCGAGCAACCACAAACCCACCCGCAGACAAAAGCAAGCCCCCGGCCCCCCGAAGCCCCAGCGCCTACGCCGCCAAGCCCAGCGCAGCCATCCGCTTCGTATGCGCCTCAGTGATCCGCGAGAACATCCGCCCGACCTCGGCAAGGTCGAAGCCATCGGCAACGCCCCCGACCAGCATGGTCGACAAGGCATCCCGATCAGCGACCACCCGCTGCGACTGCGAGAGCGCCTCGCCCATGAGGCGACGGGCCCACAGGGCGAGCCGCCCACCCACACGCGGATCCGCGTCGATCGCGGCCCGCACCTTCTCCACGGCGAAGCTCGCGTGCCCCGTGTCATCGAGCACACCGAGAACGAGACGCCGGGTATCACCGTCGAGCCGCGCCGCGACCTCGCGGTAGAAGTCACTGGCGATCGAGTCACCCACGTACGCCTTGACCAGGCCCTCCAGCCAGTCGGACGGCGCCGTCTGACGGTGGAAGCCGTCGAGCGCGGCCACGAACGGCTCCATCGCCTCGGTCGCCTCCGCGCCGATCGCCGAGAGCCGGTCCCGCAACTGCTCGAAGTGGTGGAACTCCGCCGACGCCATCTTCGCCAGCTCCGCCTTGTCGCCGAGCGTCGGCGCCAGCTTCGCGTCCTCCGCGAGCCGCTCGAACGCCGCGAGCTCCCCGTAGGCAAGTGCTCCGAGGAGGTCCACGACCGCGGCGCGGTAGTTCGGGTCGGCGGCAGCGGTGGTCCAGTCCTGGGCGGCGATTCCCTTGGGTTCGGCAGGTGTGTCAGCGGCGGTGTCAGGCGTCTCCATAAACCGCACAATAGCCCGCGCGCAGCAACGTGTAAGGGCCTGGTCAGTGACTGTGACGACAGTGACGTGACCAATTCGCCAGACACGGCTGCGAGATTCCGGGGTACAGTGGTAATGCGCCCGCCGAATATTCGTCGGGCCGTACGAATGAGGATGCCCGGTCGGAGGCCCGATCGGCTCCGACCCGACAGCCCTCCAGGCGGCCCGCACAGTGCGGACGGCACGAGGAGGGAACCTCAGCGGTACGAGCGCTCGAGCGCAGGCAGTGGTCCCGCGCCCCCGGCCCCGCCCCCCAAGCAGCCGGCGGTAGTGGCACGGTCACGACCCCCCAGCGTTCGCCTCGGGCCGCGTCTCACAGAAGAGGCAATGCCCTGACTACGACTTTCCGCGATCTCGGAATTCTCTCCGAGACGGCCGAGGCCCTCGAGGCCGTCGGCATCACCAGCCCTTTCCCCATCCAAGAGATGACGCTCCCCGTCGCGCTCTCTGGCAGCGACGTCATCGGCCAGGCCAAGACCGGCACCGGCAAGACGCTCGGCTTCGGACTGCCGCTCCTGGAGCGCGTCACCGTCCCCGCTGACGTCGAGGCCGGCCGGGCCAAGCCCGAGCAGCTGACCGACGCCCCGCAGGCGCTCATCGTCGTCCCCACGCGTGAGCTGTGCCAGCAGGTGACGAACGACCTCCTGACCGCCGGCAAGGCGCGCAATGTGCGCGTCCTCGCCATATACGGCGGCCGGGCCTACGAGCCGCAGGTCGAGGCCCTCAAGAAGGGCATCGACATCGTCGTCGGCACACCCGGTCGTCTGCTCGACCTCGCGGGCCAGAAGAAGCTCAACCTCAAGCACATCAAGTGCCTGGTCCTCGACGAGGCCGACGAGATGCTCGACCTGGGCTTCCTGCCCGACGTCGAGCGGATCATCAACATGCTTCCGGCCAAGCGTCAGACGATGCTGTTCTCGGCGACCATGCCGGGCGCGGTCATCGGCCTGGCCCGTCGCTACATGTCGCAGCCCACGCACATCCGCGCCACCGCGCCGGACGACGAGGGCCAGACCGTCGCGAACACCAAGCAGCACGTGTTCCGCGCGCACAACATGGACAAGCCCGAGATGGTCTCGCGCATCCTGCAGGCCGACGGCCGCGGACTCGCGATGATCTTCTGCCGTACGAAGCGGACCGCCGCCGACATCGCCGAGCAGCTCGAGAAGCGTGGCTTCGCCTCGGGCGCCGTGCACGGTGACCTCGGTCAGGGTGCGCGCGAGCAGGCGCTGCGCGCGTTCCGCAACGGCAAGGTGGACGTGCTCGTCTGCACGGATGTCGCCGCGCGCGGTATCGACGTGGGTGGCGTCACGCACGTCATCAACTACCAGTCCCCCGAGGACGAGAAGACCTACCTGCACCGCATCGGCCGCACCGGCCGCGCGGGCGCCAAGGGCATCGCGATCACGCTGGTCGACTGGGACGACATCCCGCGCTGGCAGCTGATCAACAAGGCGCTGAACCTCGGCCTCAGCGACCCGGTCGAGACGTACTCGAGCTCTCCTCACCTGTACGAGGAGCTGAACATCCCGGTGGGCACGAAGGGTGTCCTGCCGCGCGGCGAGCGGACCCGTGCCGGGCTGCGCGCCGAGGAGGTCGAAGACCTCGGCGAGACGGGCGGCAAGGGTGGCTCGCGCGATCGTGGCGGCCGTGGCCGTGACGGGCGTGATCGTGACGGGCGTGATCGTGACGGGCGTGATCGTGACGGGCGTGATCGTGACGGGCGTGACCGTGACCGTGGGCGTGCTTCCGAGGCCGCCCCGGAGCGCGAGCCGCGTGAGGCGCGTACGCCGCGTCGTCGCCGCCGCACCCGTTCCGGTACGCCGCTGGAGACCCCCGCGGTGGCCGCGGCTGAGGTGGTGGCCGCTCCCGAGGCCGAGCTGACGGAGCCACGCGCGCCGCGTCGCCGCCGCAGGACGCGGAGTGGTTCGGAGGCGGCGGAGGCTGTGGTCGAGACGGTCGAGGCCGTAGAGCCCGCCGAAGCGACTCCCGCCGAGGCCCCGGCCGAGAAGCCCCGCCGCAGGACCCGCAAGGCTGCGGAGCCGGTGGCCGTGGTCGAGGTTCCGGAGCTGCCCGAGGCCGCGGAGACCAAGCCGCGCCGCCGCACGCGCAAGGCCGCGGAGCCCGTGGCCGAGGTGACGGAAGCTGCCGAGGCCGAAGCCCCGGCGGCACAGCCGCGCCGCAGGACCCGCAAGGCCGCGGAAGCCGTAGTGGACACGGTCGAGGCCACCGAGCCCGAGACCCCCGCCGAAAAGCCGCGCCGCCGCACCCGCAAGGCCGCGGAGCCCATGGCCGAGGTGACGGAAGCTGCCGAGGCCGAGACCCCCGCGGCTAAGCCGCGCCGCAGGACCCGCAAGGCCGCGGAAGCCGTAGTGGACACGGTCGAGGCCACCGAGCCCGAGACCCCCGCCGAGAAGCCGCGCCGCCGCACCCGCAAGGCCGCGGAGCCCGTGGCCGAGGTGACGGAAGCTGCCGAGGCCGAAGCCCCCGCGACCAAGCCCCGCCGCAGGACCCGCAAGGCTGCCGAGCCGGTGGCCGAGGTGACGGAGGCTGCCACGGCCGAGGCCGAGGCCCCGGCCGCCAAGCCGCGCCGCCGCACCACCCGCAAGGCTGCGGAAGCCGTGGTGGACACGGTCGAGGCCGAGATCCCCGCTCAGCCGACGGAGGAGACGAAGCCGCGCCGCCGTACGCGTAAGGCTGCGGAGGCTCCGGTTGCCGCCGAGGAGGCCACGGCCACGGTCACCAAGCCGCGCCGCAGGGCGCGCAAGGCGGTTGCTGCGCCGGCCGATGAGAGCTGAGGCGCTCCGCTGAGGCTTGACGCCTGAAGGCCCGGCCCCCCTACGGGGTGCCGGGCCTTTGCCGTCCCCTGCGCGCTCGGCGCCCTGTCCCGGCGCTCCGCGCCGGATCTTTCCCGCCCACCCACCCGATACCCAGCAGCCACACGGCACCCCAACAACGAGAGACCAACAACCGCTTCCCCCAGCAGCTACGGGCCCAACGGGCGGGCTCGGGCCGGCGGGGCCAAAAAGAAGCCAACGACGAAGACCCACCTGGTCACGAAGCAACTCCCGGGCAAACGGGCGGGCGGGCGGGAAAGACCCGTCGCGAAGCGACGGCCCAGATACACAACCCTCAACAGCTACCGGGCAATCGGGCGGGCGGGTGGGGAAAATCCGGCGCGAAGCGGCGGGCAGGCACTCACGACGCACCGGCAGCCAGCCACTCTCCCTTCAGTTCCCAGCGACCGCAGAGCATCGGGTGGGCGGGTGGGGAAAATCCGGCGCGAAGCGGCGGGCCAGGCACCACAACGCGCCGGCAGCCAGCCCCACCCAGCGTAGGAACGCGTACCAGCAGCCAGCCCCTCGCAGAGAAGGCCGCAGGGCCCCACCCGGAAGGCCGGCCCCGCCAGCTAGCCTCAAGGCATGAGCAGGCCCCCGACCTTCACCCCGCCCCCCGGCGTCGACGCGCGGCTCCTCGACACCGCGCGCGGCAGCTTCGCGACCCTCGACGCCCGCCCGGCCGGCGAGGCCAAGGGCACCGTCCTGCTGCTCCCCGGATTCACCGGGAGCAAGGAGGACTTCATCGCCCTGCTGAGGCCCATCGCCGATGCCGGGTACCGAGCGGTCTCCGTAGACGGCCGGGGTCAGTACGAGAGCCAAGGCCCCACGGACGACGAAGCTCCTTACGCCCAGGAGCAGTTGGCCCTCGACACCCTCGCCGTCGCCGACGCGATCAGCGACGGCGACGGAAACGGCCACGGCCACAGCCACAGCCACAGCCACAGCCACAACGCACCCCACCTCCTGGGCCACTCCCTCGGAGGCCTCGTCGCCCGCGCCGCCACCCTCCGCTCCCCCGCCGGCACCTTCGCCTCGCTCACGCTCATGGCCTCGGGCCCCGCCGCCATCACCCCCTCCCAGCAGGCCCGCGCCAAGATGCTGACGGACGCGCTCGGTGTCCTGTCGATGGCCGAGGCCTGGGCGGCGATCCAGGCCATGGATCCGCCGGAGGAGGCCGACCTCGACGGCGAGGCCCTGCGCGAGCGCTGGCTGCGGCACAGCCCCGCCCAGCTCATCGCCACCGGCAAGCAGCTCTGCGTCGAGCCCGACCGGGTCACGGAGCTCGCTGCCACCCCGCTGCCCAAGCACGTCATCTCCGGCGAGCGCGACGACACCTGGCCCATCCCCTGGCTCGACGAGATGGCCGAGCGGCTGCGGGCCCACCGTACGGTCATCGCGGGCGCCGAGCACTCCCCCAACACCGACCGCCCCGCGGAGACCGCCGCCGCCCTCATCACCTTCTGGGACCGGATCAGCGGAGCCGCAGGCTAGTACTGCGTCTGCAGGTGCTCCCAGAAGCCGTCCCGCAGCGCCCGCCTCAGGTCCGACTGCCCCCGCAGCGAGTACGCGAGCAGCTTCTCGGCCTCCACCAGGAGCTCCTGGTCCACGGACCCCGGCAGGTACGGATGCCCCGGCAGCAGGTCCACCAGCGCCGCGCGCCCCCGCGCGGCAAGCCACTTCGCGGCGATCTGCGCGCCCACGAAGCGCACGTCCTCGCGGTTGGGCCGCGGCGTACCCGCCGTCTCATACGTCGCCGCGGCGCTGCGCCGGGACACGTACGGCTTGAAGAAGTCGAGGTCGAACGTGCGCTGGCTGTCGACCTCCCACAGCAGCGGCTCCGCCTGGTTGCGGCCCTCGCTCGCCTCGATGCCCCACAGGTGCACCCGCGCGCCGTACCCCTGCGCCGCCTCGACCGCCGAGACCAGGTCCTCGTCGCCCCCGATCAGGGCCGCGTCGCTGATCGCGCGGTGGCGGGCGAGTGACTCCAGGTCCGACCGGATGAGGGAGTCCACGCCCTTCTGCTGATTGTTCGCGTTGAGGTTGCCCAGGCGGACCTTGACGTCGGGGAGCTCCGCGATCGACTGCTGCTCGATCGTGTGGATGCGGCGCCGCGCACCGTCGTACCAGTAGACGCGCAGCAGACGGCTGTCCGCGAAGATCGTGCGTGCCTTGTCGATGAGGGCCTCGATCAGTCCCTCCGCGTCCAGGTCGAAGGCGCGCCGGTCCTCCGTGCCGACCGCGAGCCGTCCCGCCGCCGCGTAGACATACCCGGCGTCGACGAAGATCGCGTGGGTGGACGGCGTCTTCGCCACCTCGGCCAGCACGCGCTCGAGGAGGCCGTTGGCGCGCTCCAGCTGGGCACTGATCCGGGCACTGTTCTGGGCGCTCTGGGCGCTGCTATGGGCGCTGATCTCGATCTCGTCGTTCATCGGGGCTCATTGTTCCGTTGGTCACGCAGCGAACACAACCGGTCTCGCTACTCGTGAGTAATTAGTCTGTCGAAAAATTTCCTTAGCGTAGGGAATGTTTGCTGGGGGCAACTCGTTGTACCCGTATGGAACGCCGGACACTGCTGTCCCGGCGGCCGCACCCAGTAGTTCTCCTTCAGGAGGATGACCAGACGAAGGGAGAAGCCCTTGCGCTTCGAAATCATGCGACTCGACGACGTCGACGGCGCCGCCGTGGACCGGACCGTCGTAGACGCCGCCTCCGTCAATCGGATCGTGCAGCAGGCCGCAGCGATCGGCCAGCGCATCTATATCCGACCGGCCGAATCCCCGGCCTCGTAACGCACAGGTTGAGCAGACAGAGGTTGAGCAGAGGTTGAGCACAGGCTGAACCGGTTGAAGGGCCCCCGTACATTTTTGGTACGGGGGCCCTTGGCATGCCCGGCGGCCTCGCCCGGCGCGCCTTAGCCGCCGTTGATCACCTGCGTCACGCCGTTGATGATCTGCTGCACGGCGATCGCGGAGAGCATCATGCCCGCGAGCCGCGTCACCAGGACCACGCCGCCGTCCTTGATGACCCGGATGATCAGCAGCGAGTAGCGCATCACCAGCCACAGCACGACGTGCATCGCCACGATCGCCGCCCACACGGAGAGCTGCGTGCCGACACTGTCGGCGTCCTGGACGGCCAGGATGACGGAGACGATCGCGCCGGGTCCCGCGAGCAGCGGCATGCCGAGGGGCACGAGGGCGACGTTGACGTCCTTGGTCTGCTTCGGCTCGTCCGTCTTGCCGGTGAGCAGGTCGAGCGCGATCAGCAGGAGCAGCAGACCGCCCGCGATCATCAACGCGGGGACGGAGACATGCAGGTAGTCGAGGATCTGATGTCCGAGGACCCCGAAGACCGCGATCACGCCGAAGGCGACGCACACGGCCTGGAAGGCCATCTTCCGCTGCACCTTGGCCGGGCGTCCGGAGGTGAGCCCGAGGAAGATCGGGGTGATCCCAGGGGGATCCATGATGACAAAAAGGGTGAGGAAGAGGGAGCCGAAGACGGCGACGTCGAACACAGTGATGGCCTTGCAGAGAGTGGTACGAGAACGCCGCGGGGAGGGGCGGCGCTCAGGGGGAAGTGAGGATCAAGCGGTAGCGGTGGCGGCAGCGCTTCCGCCCGCGCCCGGTACCGGGAACGCCCCGGTCGCGCGGCGCGTGATCTCCCCGTAGATCTCGGGGTCGGTGGTGTACTCCCCGAGCACACAGGTCTTGCGGCTGCCGTGGTAGTCGCTCGATCCCGTGGCCAGCAGACCGAGGTCCGCGGCGAGGCCGTGCAGCCGGGTGCGGGTGGCCGTGTCGTGGTCCATGTGGTCGGCCTCGACACCGTCGAGACCCGCGGCGGCAAGCGCCGCGATCGCGGCCTCGGGCACCACTTGGCCGCGCTTGACGGCCGCCGGGTGCGCGAAGACGGTGACGCCGCCCGCGGCCTTGACCAGGCGGATCGCGTCGAAGGGGTCCAGCTCGTGCTTCCCGGCGTACGCGCGGCCGCCGTCGGCGAGCCAGGCGGGCGTGAAGGCGTCCGAGACGGTGGGCACGACGCCCAGTTCCACCAGGGCCTCGGCGATGTGCGGGCGGCCGACCGAGCCGTCGCCCGCGATGCGCGCGACCTGCTCCCAGGTGACCGGGACGCCGAGCTCCCGGAGCTTGCCGACCATCGTCTTCGCGCGGGGCACCCGGTCGTCGCGCACGAGCTCGCGCTCACGGGCGAGTTCGGGCTCGTCGGGGTCGAAGAGGTAGGCCAGCATGTGCAGGCCCACGCCGTCGAGGCGGCAGGAGAGTTCGGCGCCGGTGACGAGGGTCAGGCTCCGGTCGAGTGTGCCCAGGGCCTCGATCGCCTCGGCGTACCCGCGGGTGGTGTCGTGGTCCGTGAGCGCGACGACGTCGAGGCCGGCGGCGGCAGCGTTGCGCACCAACTGCGCCGGGGTGTCCGTGCCGTCGGAAGCGGTGGAGTGGGTGTGCAGGTCGATGCGCACGACGCGGACTCCAGGCTCTGACGGGGCGGACGAGGGGACGCTCAAGGATAACGGGACCCGAACGCCCCACCGGCCGCCACAAAGGAGACCCCCCTCACTGCACCCCCACCCCACAGCCCGCGACCCCTCGGACACCCGCGAAGCACCCTGCCGCCCGCCGAAGCGTCCCCGGAGCCCGCGAACAGCGCCCTGCGAACAACCCCGCCCCGCAGGGCGGCAGCCCCCTCACGGCATGAGAATCCGCGGCGAAAGCGCCCCGCACGGCAGGAGGTCCACTTCTGCTCCCGCGTCCCGCAGATCGGTGAGCACCAGTTCGTCGTACATCAGGAGCCCCGACTGCTCCGGCCACGCGATCGCCCACAGCCACAGGCCGCGCGCCTCTCCCGCGAAGACCGCGCGGTCGTCCGGCGTGCCCGCCACATGCCACAGCGGGGTCGGCCGGCCCGCCGCGAGGAGCTTGGCCTGCGCCGGCTTGTCGACGTTCAGATACGGGCCGGGGTCCGGGCCGTCGATGCCCGCGTACCGCGCGCCGAGGCCGACGCCGAGCTCCTCGGCCACCAGGACGAGCTCGCCCATGCCGCCGAGCGGCGCGGGACCCGAGCAAGCCACGGCGGTCGCGCGGCCACCACTGCGGTCGTCGCCCGCGCAGGCCACGCCCGTGAACAACCAGCCGACCGGCAGCGGCCACGGCATCCACACCGGCACCTGCGCGCGGTGCACCACGACCTGGAGGGCCTCGACGCTGGGCGGGATCACAGGCTGCAGCGGATGCACCGTCCCGTGCACATCGCACTGCCAGGAGTCGGCAAAGAGACCGGGAGCCCTGACCCGGCCACCACACTTCGGGCAACTGGGTTCGCCCCTCATAGCCACCAACGGTCCTCCCCGGTCGTCGCCCCGTCAAGGACGATCACCCGTCCGGTGGCCCTGTCACCAGGCAAAACTAGATGTAGCTTGCATCTTTTAGCTTGGCTAACTAATATGTGTATACGTCAACGATCTCGACGGAAGTCGCCGACCGGAAATCGCTGAAACGGAAATCGCTGAAACGACAGCCGCTGAAGGAGCAGGCATGAACAGCAGTACAGGAGGAGCCACAGCAGGACGCCCAGCGGGACGCCCGGGAGGCCCCTCTCCAGAGGATCCGTTCGACGAGGGAGCGACGAGTCTTCTGCGCCAGCCGAAGGCCGTCTGGGCCACCGCCGGCGCCTCCGTCGTCGCCTTCATGGGCATCGGACTCGTCGACCCGATCCTCCCCTCCATCGCCAAGGGCCTCGACGCGTCCGCGAGCCAGGTCTCCCTGCTCTTCACCTCGTATTTCCTGATCACCGCCGTGGCGATGCTCGTGACCGGCTTCGTCTCCAGCCGGATCGGCGGCAAGAAGACCCTGCTGCTCGGCCTCGCGCTCGTCGTGGTCTTCGCGGGGCTCGCCGGCACCTCGGGGTCCGTCGGCGAACTCGTCGGGTTCCGCGCCGGATGGGGGCTCGGCAACGCGCTCTTCGTGTCGACCGCCCTCGCGGTCATCGTCGGTGCGGCGGCCGGCGGCAGCGCCGCCGCGATCCTGCTCTACGAGTCGGCGCTCGGTCTCGGCATGGCCTGCGGACCGCTGCTCGGCGCGGTGCTCGGCAACGCGAGCTGGCGCTACCCGTTCTTCGGCACGGCCGCCTTGATGGCCGTCGGGTTCCTGTGCATCACGGCGTTCCTGAAGGAGCAGCCGAAGCCGGCACAGAAGACCTCCCTGCTCGCGCCGATCAAGGCCCTCGGTCACGGCGGACTCGCCTCGGCCGCGGCCTCCGCCTTCTTCTACAACTACACGTTCTTCACGGTCCTGGCCTTCACGCCGTTCGTGCTGAACATGACCCCGTACAAGTCGGGCGCCATCTTCTTCGCCTGGGGTCTGCTGCTCGCCGTCTTCTCGGTGCTCGTGGCCCCGCGGCTGCAGGCGAGGATCGGCTCGCTGAAGGTGCTCGGCGGCTCGCTGGTGCTCCTCGCGGCGGACGTACTGGTGCTCGGGTACGGCAACCACGCCACGGCCGTCGTCTGCACGATCCTGTCCGGCGCCTTCATCGGCGTGAACAACACCGTCTACACGGAGCTCGCGCTCGGCGTGTCGGACGCGCCGCGCCCGGTGGCCAGCGCCGGTTACAACTTCGTCCGGTGGTTCGCGGCGGCCGCCGCCCCGTTCTTCGCGCCGAAGATCGAGGAGTGGAGCAACATCCATATCCCCTTCGTGGTCGCGGCCGTCACGGCGGTGCTCGGCGCGGTCGTGGTCTGGGTCCGCAAGGACTCCCTGACCCACGAGGCCGCGGAGCTCGAACCGAAGCACGCCACGGAGGACAGCGTCACCGTCTTCGCCAACTGAGGCCGCGGGTAAGGGGACTCAGTCCAGGGACACGGACTTGCGCAGCGGATCGCGCAGGTCCGTTCCGCTGTTCAGCCAGCGCTCCTGGAGGGCCTGCGCGCCGTGCACCCGCTTCCACGCGCCCTCGTTCGGCGTCATGGGCAGCAGCGGCAGGAACCGTACGGGCTCCATCGGCTCGTCCAGCTCCAGGTCCTCCACCAGACCGCCGGGCTCCGCGACGAGGACCGACGTGAACTGGGCGCCGGGCCACAGCGGTTCACCCACGTCGAGCGAGGCGCCGGGAGCCACGATCAGGCCCTCGACCTGCGGCGAAGCGGCGAGGACGGCCAACGGCCGCAGCACCTTGTCCGTGTCGGCGACGCCGCCCCGCACCGAGAGGATCAACTCCGCGCGCGGGCCCTTCACCGGGTCGGCCAGGGCGGCGGTGGGGTCGGCCATCGGCTGGACCGACATACCGAGGGTGGCGTATCTGACCACGTCCCCGTCCGTGAAGCGCAGCACCTCCACGCGGTCGGTGCCGAGGAAGGTCACCGCGGCGCGGGCGTCCGGTTCGCCGAGGGCGGTACGGAGCCGGGCTTCGACCAGAGCAAGAACATCAGCCATGCAGGGAGCATAGAACTCGTCAGAGACGGGTAAAGGCGGGGCTTGACTCTTCAGTCGGCTGATAGTGTTGGCCGCTGGTTCCGGGCAGCACGCAGAGCGCGCTCTCAAGCCCGGGCAGATGACTTCGCGCGCTACGCGCTTGGGACCTCCCCTACGGGGGACCGGCCGGAGGAGGTGGGGCTGCCATGGATCGAAGTCGACCGTGCAGTACCACCCGTTCTTCCGTCTGACACCTCACGCAGCTCTGTAGCTGCCACTGTGCGCCCGCACTCACCGTGCTCGCGTACGACGGAAGAGCACTTCGTTTCCACCTGATCTCTCTGAGTTCTCTGATCTGAGTCAGTAGCGAAGCTGCCACCGCGATGGTGCGGTGCTCCCCGCTTTGTGGACGTGCCAAACACCCGCAGCAGGACGTCCCCATTCCGGGTAGTTCCACCCGTCGCCGGCGGCCTCCGTCAAAGGAGCCTGCCCATGTCGATGATCCGTGACCTTCGCGCCGCCGTCCGTCCCTCGCTCCGCAAGGACGGCAGCGCCTACAGCTCGTACGACACCACGCGCGACCCCACAGCGGCCTCCGCCGTCGTCGACTGCGCCGTCTACCGCGACGGCCGCCGCGCGGCCTGCCACGACACGCTCACGCCGCACGAGGCGATGCTCCAGGTGCGTCGCGACGGCGGCTTCGCCTGGATCGGTCTGCACGAGCCGACCGAGGCCGAATTCGCCGGTATCGCGGCCGAGTTCGGGCTGCACCCCCTCGCCGTCGAGGACGCGGTGCACGCCCACCAGCGGCCCAAGCTCGAGCGTTACGACGACACGCTGTTCACCGTCTTCAAGACGATCCACTACGTCGAGCACGCCGAACTCACCGCCACCAGCGAGATCGTGGAGACCGGCGAGGTGATGTGCTTCACCGGGCGGGACTTCTTCATCACCGTGCGGCACGGCGGCCACGGCTCGCTGCGCGCCCTGCGGCGTCGGCTCCAGGAGGAGCCCGAGCTCCTGGCCAAGGGGCCGTCCTCGGTCCTGCACACCATCGCCGACCACGTCGTCGACGGCTATCTCGCGGTCGCCGACGCGATGCAGGACGACATCGACGAGGTGGAGACCGAGGTCTTCTCCGCACCGAGCAAGGGCAAGGGCTCCGCGCGCGGTGTCGACGCCGGGCGGATCTACCAACTCAAGCGGGAGGTCCTGGAGTTCAAGCGGGCCGTCTCTCCGCTGCTTCGGCCCATGCTGTTGCTGAGCGAGCGGCCGATGCGGCTCGTCGACCCGGACATCCAGAAGTACTTCCGTGACGTCGCCGACCACCTGGCCCGCGTCCAGGAGCAGGTCGTCGGCTTCGACGAACTGCTCAACTCGATCCTCCAGGCCAACCTCGCACAGGCCGCGGTCGCGCAGAACGAGGACATGCGCAAGATCACCTCCTGGGCGGCGATCATCGCCGTGCCGACGGCGGTCTGCGGGGTCTACGGCATGAACTTCGATCACATGCCCGAGCTGCACTGGCGGTTCGGCTACCCCATGGTGCTCGGTCTCATCGGCGGCGTCTGCTGGGCCATCCACCGCACCCTGAAGCGCAACGGCTGGCTCTAGCCGCACCCGGCGGGCGGCTCGATAGGCTGCGGCCATGACAGAAACGCTGCTCACCCAGGCCCTCGTCGAGGAGGCCACCAAGAAGTCGGGCCTCATCTGGGTGCGCGGCGAAGGCCCTGCCCGCGCCCTGTGGCACGTATGGCACGAGGGCGCCGCGCATCTCGTCGGGGACGGCCCCGGCGAGCAGCCGCTGCCGGGTCTCGTCGACGGCGGCACCGCCGAAGTGACCGTACGCAGCAAGGACAAGGGTGGGCGCCTCGTCGCCTGGACGGCGGAGGTGACCGAGCTCGCGCCGCGCTCCGAGGCGTGGGAGGCGGCCGTCGCCGAGCTCAAGGGCAAGCGTCTGAACGCGCCCGACGGCGAGCGGATGCCGCAGCGCTGGGCGGACGAGTGCCGGGTCGTCCGGCTCACCCCGCGGGACACGATCACGGACCTGCCCGACGGCTCACTCGTGGCCCCGCCCCTGCCGACCGTGGCGACCACGCGGCAGCCGGTGCCCGACGCGCTGCCCCGGCTGCTGTTCAAGCGCAAGAAGCGGCGGAGTCAGGGCGACAAGCCCTAGTACGTCCCACCAGCCCTCGTACGTCCCACCAGCCCCAGTACGTCCTACGAGTCGGGCAGCTGCTCGCCGTAGTCCACCATCTCGTCCTCGTCCGGCTCGCTGAGGGGGAAGTCCCTGCCCCAGTCGCTGAGCCGGAGCGTGCCCGCGTCGCCCGCGCGCTCCAGGCGCAGCGGATAGGGCTTGCCCTCCAGGGAGACCTCCAGGGTGCCGCCCGCGCCCTTGTCGCCGGTGATCTCGATGCTGGGGTTGCCGTCGATCGTGCCGCGGTCCCCTGCGGCGAGCGCTCCGTGCAGGGTGAGCATGCCCTCCAGCAGGACGTCCTTGTCGGTGAAGCCGCTCAGCTGCTGGTAGGACGCGTCCTCCTCGGGGACCTTCACGTACTTGCCGTCGAGCTTGGCCGCGGCCTGGTCGTCCGCCTTGCCGGGCTTCTCGCCGCCGCTCTTGGCCTCCTCGTGGGTCCAGAAGGCGGAGTCGGCCTTCAGGAAGAGCTGCTTGCCGACGCGCAGCAGCTGGAAGGTCTCACCCTTCGAGGTGACCGAGCCGGTGCCGCCCTCGCCCTTGAGCCGCATGTCGAGCTTGTACGTGTGGCCCTTGCTGACCAGCGTGCCCGACAGCCGCACGGCGGGTGCCGCGTCGGCGGCGGCGCGGGACTTGCTCTGGATCTTCGCGGCGGAGAGTTTGCCGATGCCGTTCGTACCCGCGTCCGGGTCCTCCTCGCTGCTGCACCCGGTCAGACCGGTGACCCCCAGGACGAGACCCGCGCACATCGCGCTCACGAGTGTCTTCTTGTGGATGCGGCGGACCGGGGAAATCGCTGACACAGGGGTCGCTGCCTCTCGTGGGGACGACGGCTACGGCTACGGCAGTACGGCAGCGTACCCGTGCTGACTAGGTGGATCGTCGCCAGTGCGGCCGGACCCTCCGCCGGGGCGTATCCGACCGGGACGGGCTAGCCTGAAGCCCGCATTGATCGACAGATCGGCGAAGAGAGCTACCGGCGAGGGAGGCGCGTGCAATGGCGGCGAGCGCGTCCCGGGTCTTCGTGTCGCATCTGGCCGGTACCGCCGTCTTCGACCCGAACGGCGACCAGGTGGGCCGGGTGCGCGACCTGGTGGCGATGTTGCGGGTGCAGCGCAGACCGCCCCGCCTCCTCGGCCTGGTCGTGGAGCTGTCGACGCGGCGCCGCATCTTCCTGCCGATGACCCGGGTGACCGGCATCGAGTCGGGCCAGGTCATCACGACCGGCGTACTGAACGTGCGGCGCTTCGAGCAGCGGCCCACCGAGCGGCTCGTGCTCGGCGAGATGCTCGACCGGCGGGTGCGGCTCGTCGAGTCGGACGAGGAGGTCACCGTCCTCGACGTGTCGGTGCAGCAGCTGCCGGCCCGCCGCGACTGGGAGATCGACCGGGTCTTCGTACGCAAGGGCAAGGGCGGCACGTTCCGGCGCAAGGGCGAGACGCTCACCGTCGAGTGGTCGGCCGTCGACGGTTTCTCCCTCGAGGAGCACGGCCAGGGCGCCGAGAGTCTGCTCGCCACCTTCGAACAGCTGCGCCCCGCGGACCTCGCCAACGTCCTGCACCACCTGACGCCGAAACGGCGGGCCGAAGTCGCCGCCGCCCTCGACGACGACCGGCTCGCCGACGTGCTCGAAGAGCTCCCCGAGGACGACCAGATCGAGATCCTCGGCAAGCTCAAGGAGGAGCGTGCCGCGGACGTCCTGGAGGCGATGGACCCGGACGACGCGGCCGACCTGCTCGCCGAGCTGCCCGAGGAGGACAAGGAGCGGCTGCTCACGCTGATGCAGCCGGACGACGCGGCCGACGTGCGGCGCCTGATGGCGTACGAGGAGCGCACCGCCGGCGGTCTGATGACGACCGAGCCGATCGTGCTGCGGCCGGACGCGACGGTCGCGGACGCCCTCGCGCGGGTGCGCCAGCAGGACCTGTCCCCCGCTCTCGCCGCGCAGGTCTACGTGTGCCGCCCGCCGGACGAGACGCCGACGGGCAAGTACCTCGGCACGGTGCACTTCCAGCGGCTCCTGCGCGATCCGCCGTACACGCTGGTCAGTTCGATCCTCGACGACGATCTGCAGACGCTCCTGCCGCAGACCGCGCTGCCGCAGGTCGCCGGGTTCTTCGCCACGTACGACATGGTGGCGGCCCCCGTCGTCGACGAGGGCGGCTCGCTGCTCGGTGCGGTCACCGTCGACGACGTGCTCGACCACATGCTGCCGGACGACTGGCGCGAGACCGAGTTCCACCAGGAAGAGGGGGTGCCTCATGCCACCAGCTGACCGGGACACCCGCGTCGAGCCCAGGCCGGCCCCGCGCTTCCGGCTCGACCAGCCGCGGCCGCCGCGCCGCAAGTTCCTGCCGGAGTACGACCCCGAGGCGTTCGGGCGCCTCTCGGAGAGGATCGCGCGGTTCCTGGGCACGGGGCGCTTCATCGTCTGGATGACGGTCACCATCATCGTCTGGGTCGCCTGGAACGTCTGGGCGCCCGAGGCGCTGCGCTTCGACCCGTTCCCCTTCCTGTTCCTCACCCTCGCGCTGTCCCTCCAGGCGTCCTACGCTGCCCCGCTGATCCTGCTCGCGCAGAACCGGCAGGACGACCGGGACCGGGTCAACCTCGAACAGGACCGCAAGCAGAACGAGCGCTCCATCGCGGACACCGAGTATCTGAGCCGCGAGATCGCCTCGCTGCGCATGGGGCTCGGCGAGGTGGCCACCCGCGACTGGATCCGTTCCGAACTCCAGGACCTGGTCAAGGAGCTGGAGGAGCAGCGCAGGAGCCATCGCGTCGTATTCCCGGCCGAGGAGAGCGGCGGGCGTGACGTAGGCGACCGTTGACGGCTCTTTCCGGGGCAGGGTTACCGCGCCGTACTATCGGACGTATGGCTACGGAAGACGCGGTGCGTGAAGCACTGGCGACGGTGAACGACCCCGAGATCCATCGACCCATCACCGAGTTGGGGATGGTCAAATCGGTAGATATCTCCCCTGATGGGGTGGTAGCGGTCACCGTGTACCTCACGGTCTCCGGGTGCCCGATGCGCGAGACCATCACGAAGAACGTGACCGACGCGGTCGCCGCCGTCGAAGGCGTCACGCGCGTCGACGTCACGCTCGACGTGATGAGCGACGAGCAGCGCAAGGAGCTGGCGAGCGCGCTGCGCGGCGGCACCGCCGAGCGCGAGGTCCCCTTCGCCAAGCCCGGCTCGCTGACCCGTGTCTACGCCGTCGCGTCCGGCAAGGGCGGCGTCGGCAAGTCCTCGGTGACGGTGAACCTCGCGGCCGCGATGGCGGCGGACGGCCTGAAGGTCGGCGTCGTGGACGCGGACATCTACGGCCACTCCGTGCCCCGGATGCTGGGCGCCGACGGCAAGCCCACCCAGGTCGAGGACATGATCATGCCGCCGTCGGCGCACGGCGTGAAGGTCATCTCCATCGGCATGTTCACGCCGGGCAACGCCCCGGTCGTGTGGCGCGGCCCCATGCTCCACCGTGCCCTCCAGCAGTTCCTCGCGGACGTCTTCTGGGGCGACCTGGACGTCCTGCTGCTCGACCTGCCGCCGGGCACGGGCGACATCGCGATCTCCGTGGCCCAGCTGGTCCCGAACGCCGAGATCCTCGTCGTGACGACGCCCCAGCAGGCGGCGGCCGAGGTCGCCGAGCGCGCGGGCTCCATCGCCGTACAGACCCACCAGAAGATCGTCGGCGTCGTCGAGAACATGGCGGGGCTGCCCTGCCCGCACTGCGGCGAGATGGTCGACGTCTTCGGCACGGGCGGAGGCCAGCGCGTCGCCGAGGGCCTCACGAAGACCACGGGCGCCAACGTCCCGGTCCTCGGCTCCATCCCGATCGACGTGCGCCTGCGCGAGGGCGGCGACGAGGGCAAGCCGGTCGTCCTGACCGACCCGGACTCCCCGGCGGGCTCGGCGCTGCGCACGATCGCGGGCAAGCTGGGCGGCCGCCAGCGCGGCCTCGCGGGCATGACCCTCGGGATCACCCCGCGCAACAAGTTCTGAGGCCTCCAGGGCTCCTTCCGTACGCCGATGGGGGCGCCGCTCGTCATGAGCGGCGCCCCCATCGGCGTATCTGCGCGGCGTGCGGACTTCCGGCTAGTCGGCCGCGTACGCGTGGATGTCCTTGACCACGGAGAAGCCCAGGCCGTACGCGCTCATGCCGCGCCCGTAGGCCCCCAGGTGCGCGCCCTCCTCGGTGGACCCGGCGAGCACCCAGCCGAACTCGGACTCGCGGTAGTGGAACGAGGTCGGTACCCCGTCCACCGGGAGCGAGAGCGTCGACCAGTCGTCGCCCTGCAGATCGTCCGCGAGGACCCAGGCCGTCTCGGTCTGCTGGTCCAGCCAGTCGTCGCGCAGCGTGTGGTCCATCTGGCTGGGCCAGGTGAAGGACAGCAGCCCCACTCCGGCGAGCCAGGCCGCGGACGACACCGAGGTCGCCTCAAGCAGGCCCGTGCCGTCCGGGCTGCGGCGCACCGGGTTGGCCGCGACGGTCACCACGACCGCGAAGCGCTCCTTGTCGCTGTTCCCGAAGGGTCCGTCACTCCGTACCGACGGCTCATCGCCGTGCCCGATGGAGCCGTGCTCCACCGCGCCGTCCGCGGCGTTGCCGACCTGCATCAGCCAGCGCTGCCCCGTGAAGGCCTCGTCGAGGCCGTACCAGGGGAAGGGCGCCAGCAGATAGCTGTCGACCGTGCGCCGGGCGGAGGGCATCGCCTGTGCGGTGCCGTCCGCGGCCGGCGCCTGTGCGCCTACGCGACTTGTCGTCTCCATGTACCCGGCCGCCTCCTCGTTCTCATCGGTCCGCAGGGCCCGCCCCCCTCGGGCGTCCTCAGCCGGACAACAAGGCAGGATAGCCACACCCGTTCCGGAAGCTGGGACACCGGTCGGCGGACGGGTGTATCGGCGGGGGTGCCAGGAGGCGCGCTCGGGGGCGCGCCGCGGGTGCCTCGGAGGAGGTCAGGTGGCGTCCGCGTCGAACGGCGGGGGGTCGGCGGGCGCGGCCTTCTCGGGCTTCTTGTCCATGTCGAGGCCGCTGTCCTTCTTGGCCATGTCGACGCGGCCACCGCCTGTGCCGGACGCGCTGTCCGAACCCTCCGAGGATTCACTCTCCCGTCCGTGCACGGCGTCCGTGACCTCGGCCATCTCCTTCTTGAGGTCGAAGCCGTTCCGGATTTCCTTCAGGCCGAGCTCGTCGCTGTCGAGCTGCTTGCGGATGAAGGTCTTCGGATTCAGGTCCTCGAACTCGAAGTCCTTGAATTCCGGGCCGAGTTCACTGCGGATATCCGCCTTGGCGCTGTCCGAGAATTCACGGATCTTACGGATGGTGCGCGAGGCGTCCTGAATGAGCTTGGGCAGCTTGTCCGGGCCGAAAACGAGCACGGCGAGGATGATCAGCGCCACTATCTCCAGCGGGCCAATGTCTGTGAACACCTTGAGCTCCTTGCCATCCGGACCGGGTCCACGGTACCCGGCGTTCCTGTCCGTCCGGTAGCCGCTGGGCGACGGACGTGGATCAGCTCCCGTCGGCGGCCCCGAGCACGAGCGTCACTTTCCGGTCCTTTCCCGCGCGCTGGACGGTCAGTTCGAGGCTGTCCTTGGGCCGGTGGGCGCGGATCTTGACGATCAGCTCGTCGCCGGAGTGGATGCGCCGGCCGTCCACTTCGGTGATGACGTCGCCCGGCTTGATCCCGGCGCGGTCGCCGGGGCCGCCCTTGTTCACGGCGGGGCCGCCGTCCTTGCCCTTGTCGCCGACGCGGGCGCCGTCGCCGGTGTACTCCATGTCGAGCGTGACACCGATCACAGGGTGCGTGGCCTTGCCGGTGTTGATCAGCTCTTCGGCGACGCGCTTGCCCTGGTTGATGGGGATGGCGAAGCCGAGCCCTATCGAACCGGCCTGGCCGCCGCCGGGCGCGGAGCTGTCGTCGGCTGAGCGGATGGCGCTGTTGATGCCGATGACGCGGGCGTCGCCGTCCATCAAGGGGCCGCCGGAGTTGCCGGGGTTGATGGGGGCGTCGGTCTGCAGCGCGTCGACATAGCTGACGTCGCTGCCGTCGCCCTTCTCCCCGCCGGCGGTGATGGGGCGTTCCTTGGCGCTGATGATGCCGGAGGTGACGGTGTTGGCGAGGTCGAAGGGGGCTCCGATGGCGACCACGGGGTCGCCGACCTGGACGTTCTCGGAGTTGCCGAGGGGCAGCGGCTTCAGTCCGCGTACGCCGGAGACCTTGACCACGGCGAGGTCGTACCCCGCGTCGCGGCCGATGACCTCCGCCTTGGCGCTCTCGCCGCCGCTGAACGTCACCGTTATCTCGCCGCCGGTCCCCGCGGGCTCGACCACGTGGTTGTTGGTGAGGATGTGTCCCTTGCCGTCCAGCACGAAGCCGGTGCCGGTGCCTTGCGCCTCGTCGCCGCTGACGTGCAGGGTCACGACGCCGGGCAGCGAACTCGCCGCGATCCCGGCGACGCTGTCCTTGGCCCGCGCCTTGTCCTGCGACGTGGCCTGCGGCAGCTCGATGTCGGACACTCCGCCGTTGCGCTCCAGATAGGCCCCGATGGCTCCACCGATGCCACCGGCCACGAGCGTGATGACAGCGATCCCCACCAGAATGACCCGCCGCGCCAGCTTCTTCTGCTTGCCCTCATCCACAGGAACCCCACCGTTCTGCTGGAGGGGCGCATTCCAGGGATCGTAGGGCTGCCGGGCCGGGGCGGGGGCGGCCGGGGTTGCGGGTTGCTGGGGGTGGGGGCTGGCGTGGGCGGGGGCCGGTCCGGGGGTGGTGGCGTGGGGCGGGGTCCCGCTGTGACTTGCTGGCGGGAGCTGGGTGCCGGGGGCCGGGGGTGGCCCGGGGGTGGCGTGGGGCGGGGTCCCGCCGGGATTCGCTGCCGGGAGCTGCGTGCCGGGGGCCGGGGGCGGCCCGGGGGTGCCGTGAGGCGGGGTCCCGCCGGGATTCGCCGGCGGGAGCTGGGTGCCGGGGGCCGGGGGTGGCCCGGGGGTGCCGTGGGCCGGGGGCGGTCCGGGGGTCCCGTGGGGCGGGGTCGCGCCGTGACTCCCCGGCGGAGGCTGGGTGCCGGGGGCCGGGGGCGGCCCGGGGGTGGCGTGGGGCGGGGTCCCGCCGGGATTCACCGGCGGGAGCTGGGTGCCGGGGGCCGGGGCTGGTCCGGGGGTGGCGTGGGGCGGGGTCCCGCCGGGATTCGCTGCCGGGAGTTGCGTGCCGTGGGCCGGGGTGGCCGCCGGGTGCTGTACGGGCGGGGCGGGGGCCCAGGGGCCGGGCTCACCGTAGGGCGGAGTGCTGTACGGATCGGGGTCGTGCAGCGGGCGGGGGCGGTCGGCGGGAGCAGGGCCGGCCTGGGCGGGTACGTCCGTGCCGGGGACGCCAGGCGCAACGGCCACGGCGTCCTGGGCCGGGCCACCGGGAGCAGCGTCGCCGGGGCCTGTGCCGGGGCTGCCAGGGCCTGTGACCGGGGCGGAAGCCGCCTCGACCGGCTGCTGGCCACCCGGAGCGGGGGCGGCGGGAGCCAGGCCCGACTGGGCCGGAACGGCTCGGTCAGGGACGCCGGGCTTGGTGGTCGCGGCAGGGGTCGCGCCGCCAGCAGCGGCGTCAGCCGAGACCGAGCCGGGGCGGCCCGGAGCCGGGCTGCCCGCAGCAGCGCTGCCGGGCGCGGCCGGACCTGTGCCGGGCTGCGTGAGGGCTTCCGAGTCAGGGGTGCCCCGCAGAGGTGCCCCGGCGTCGGAAGCGGGGGACGTCGGTTCAGGCCCCGCCCCCGGCGGAACCGCCGCTGCCAGCGTGAAGTCGCCCGAGGCGTCCTCCGCCCGGCCGGTGGGGGCCATCGCCTCGTCGGGGGCGCCGTGCTCCGGTTCGGAGGCGGACTCCGACCTGGGGCGGCTCCACCATTTCGCCTTCGTGGGCTTGCCCTCGTCCATGCTCTCCCCACACCTGGCTTACGGCGGACGCCGATCACGTGCTCAACTCCGCGCCCGCCACAAGCCTCGGGCAGGCACGGCCCACCGAGGATTCAACCAGGTTCCCGCGCCGAAGCGCAGAGCACCTCAGCGGATCTGTGAAGTGCCCTGCAGTGTGCCTTCGATGGGCGAGGACGCAGAGGTGTGCGCCGGGTCCGCCTCACCGCTCGGACCCGCGCCCTCCATGGAGACCCCGCCCAGCGTCGGCACGGTGCCCGCGGCGGACGGGCCGCCCGACACGACCGGAGGGACCGGCCGGATCAGCGGGGACATGATCGCCGCGCCGGTCAGCATCGGCGCCGCCATCTGCTGCTGGGCGGACACGGACGCGGGCTGCTGGACCCGAGGACCCCGCGCGGGCACGCCGGGCAGCAGGGGCCCGGTCGCCTGCGTCGGCGCGACCGGCGCCGCGAGGACCCCGGGGCGCTGCCCCTGCACGGAAAGCGGTCCGCTGCCACGGCGCCGGACGGAGTCGGGAGCCGCGGCGGCCGTCGAGCCCGGCGAACGCGTCGGCGACGCATTGCTGTTGCCGCCACCCGAGTTGTTGGTGTTGCCCTGGCTGTTGGTGCTGCCGGAGCTGTTGCTGGTGCCCGAGCCCGCCCGCGGGTCACCCGGGTCGGCGGGAATGCCCGTCGTGACACCGCCCAGCGCTATCGCGGCCAGCGACACCGCACCCGCGGCGGCGAAGGCGAACCGCCGCCCGCGCCACAGCGACCGCTCGGCCTCGTGCCGGCCCACGTCGCGGTGGTCGACGTCATGGATACGGAAACCGCGCCCCGAACTCGGCAGCGCCACGGCATGCGTGCCCGCGGGGGCATAGCCGAAGGTCTCGGGCCGCACGCCGAAGACACCGCTCGGCGGCAGCCCTGACTCGCTGTCCGCGGTGGCGAAGCCGCCGCTTCCAGGAGGTCTTGGGCCGGAAGGAGGCTCACTGCCACCGCCGGGCAGACCTTGCAGCCGGGCGAGGAAACTCTCGGAGGGAGGCGGCGGCGCCACCTCGGCGAAGACACTCTTGAGCCGCCGCTGCGAGTCGGCCTCGGTCTTGCACTTCGGACAGGTCGCGAGATGAGCGAGGACTCGCTCACGCGCGTCATGGCCCAACTCACCGTCCACCAGGGCGGCGAGTCGGTCCCCCAGATGCTGCTCGGCCAGATGCCGTTCAACAGGATTCGACCGTGATCCACTCACGCGGTCGCGCCCCCTCCTCCCAGCGCCACGGCTCCTGCGAGCGAGCGGCGCTCGGCGCGGGCTTCGGGCGACCGGTGCTGAAGGGCCTTGCGCAACTGCGAACGGCCACGGTGGATACGGCTGCGGACCGTGCCCAGCTTGACGCCCAGGGTCGCGGCGATCTCCTCGTACGAGAGGCCTTCGATGTCGCACAGGACCACGGCCGCGCGGAACTCCGGAGCGAGGGTGTCCAGCGCCTGCTGCACGTCCGCGTCGAAGTGCGTGTCGTTGAAGGCCTGCTGCGGCGACGGCTCACGGCTGGGAAGGCGCTCGGCCGCGTCGTCCCCGAGGGCGTCGAAACGGATGCGCTGCTTGCGACGCACCATGTCCAGGAACAGGTTCGTCGTGATGCGGTGCAGCCAGCCCTCGAAGGTGCCGGGGGTGTAGGTCGACAGGGACCGGAAGACACGGACGAAGACCTCTTGCGTGAGGTCCTCGGCGTCGTGCTGATTACCGGTCAGGCGATACGCCAGGCGATAGACCCGTCCGCTGTGCGTGCTGACGATCTCCTCCCAGGTGGGCGGAGTCCACGCCTGCGCATCCGCGTCAGCGGCAAAGGTCGCGGTCTGAGCGGAGCTGGCAGCGTGGAATCGGTCAGCGGTCTCGGTCACGGATTTCGGCTCACCCACCAACCTGAGAAAGCGCTTCAGCGCTCCTCCCCGGTTCGCGGACGCAGCCGCACCTCCCCTGTCGGCTCTGGTGGTGTCCAGTGGAGCCCCTACCATAACCACCTCGCCCGTTAGCTCCGGATAAGCGTTTTTACTGGAATTTGGTACGGGCTTCCTGCCAGGTGTCCTGCCTGGTCGAAGGCCCCGCGGCCAGTCTTGATCCATTCGTTACCCCCGGCGTCCGCCTACCCCTACTAAACGCCCGGTCCCATCTGCGGGTTCCCACCCCCAACGGATACAGTCACGGCCAGGCAACCACGGGGACAGGAGAGGGCCATTACCGGCAACCGGCAGACGAGCTGGGCGTTCGCCGACGCCTTTGTCGCCGAGGACGAGGCCACGCGCTGGGCCCGTGACCGGGCCCAGGACGCAGGGCTGCCCTCGGTGTCTCCCGGTACCGGCGCCGCGTTGCGCCTGCTCGCGGCCACGGCGGACGCCAAGGCCGTCGCCGAGATCGGGACGGGCACGGGCGTGTCCGGGCTCCACCTGCTGCACGGAATGCGGCCCGACGGCGTCCTGACCACCGTCGACCCCGAGCCGGAACGTCAGCAGTTCGCGCGGGAGGCCTTCCGCGCCGCCGGATTCGCCGGCAACCGCGCGCGGTTCATCCCCGGCCGCGCACTCGACGTACTGCCGCGCCTCGCGGACGGCGGGTACGACCTCGTGTTCTGCGACGGCGACCGCACGGAGTACCTGGACTACCTCGCTGAATCGTTGCGCCTGCTGCGCACGGGCGGACTCGTCTGCTTCGAGGGCGCCTTCTCCGACGGCCGGACGGTGGACTCCGGTCCGCAGCCCGTCGAGGTGCTGCGCATCCGCGAACTGCTGCGCACCGTGCGCGAGAGCCAGGACCTGATGCCCGCGCTGCTCCCGGTGGGCGACGGCCTGCTCTGCGCCGTCAAACGCTGAGCGCCGCCCGCGCCACGGCTCCTCCCGAACCCGGCCGAACCCCGGACATAGCACTGCCCCGGCTCGTTTGTACGATGCCGGGGCAGTGAAAAAGTGTGGGCGCTTCCGCGTCAGCCGACGACCTTCTTCAGGGCGTCGCCGAGTGCATCGGCCTCGTCCGGAGTCAGTTCGACGACAAGTCGTCCGCCGCCTTCGAGCGGAACGCGCATGACGATGCCCCGCCCCTCCTTGGTCACCTCGAGCGGGCCGTCGCCCGTCCGCGGCTTCATGGCCGCCATGCTCGTTCCCCTTCCTGAAACCAGCTCATCGCAGCCGACAACCCAGGTGTCACCGGCATCGAACATATTGCTTCCAGGCCATTATCCCGCATGGCAGGACCCGATGACCAACATCGGTCTGCATCGCTTGCGCAACGCGCACCCGCAAAACCACTCAATTCGACGATGTGGCTGCGATACTTCGCCGCCTCTTACCCCTCCGCGGCCGGGAATTCTTTGACGCAGGTCACATATCTCCCCTCATGCCGGAGCCCGATGATCTCCGTCATGCTGGGCCCGGACAAAGATGACCGGCGCAGGACCACTGGAGGGGATTCACCATGGCCGACACCGTGCTCTACGAGGTGAGCGACGGGCTCGCGACCATCACGCTCAACCGCCCCGAGGCGATGAACGCGATGAACATCGAGGCCAAGGTCGCTCTGCGAGAGGCGGTGCAGTCGGCCGGGTCGGACCCCGCGGTCCGTGCCGTCCTGCTCACCGCGACCGGGCGCGCCTTCTGTGTGGGACAGGACCTCAAAGAACACGTAGGTCTGCTCACGTCGGACCGCGCGGCGGGCACCGGACAGACGATGAGCACGGTGCGGGAGCACTACAACCCCATCCTGAGCGCCCTGACCGGGATGGCCAAGCCGGTCGTCGCGGGGGTCAACGGCGTCGCCGCCGGCGCCGGTTTCGGCTTCGCGCTCGCCGCCGACTACCGCATCGTCGCGGACACCGCGCGCTTCAACACGTCCTTCGCCGGGGTCGCGCTGACCGCCGACTCGGGCGTCTCCTGGACGCTGCAGCGCCTGATCGGTCCTGGCCGCGCCGCCGATCTCCTGCTCTTCCCGCGCAACATCAGCGCCCAGGACGCGTACGACCTGGGGATCGCCAACAAGGTCGTTCCGGAGGCCGAGTTGGCCGCCGAGGCCCAGAAGCTGGCCCGCACCCTCGCCCAGGGCCCCACCCTCGCCTACGGGGCGCTCAAGGAGTCGCTCGCCTACGCGGCGGGCCACACCCTGGAGGAGTCCCTGGCCAAGGAGGAGGAGCTTCAGGCGAAGGCGGGCGCGTCCGAGGACCACGCGATCGCCGTCCAGGCGTTCCTGGACAAGGCGAAGCCGAAGTACCTGGGCCGCTAGCGCCCCTGGGGGACGCGGATCACGCAATCCTCCAAGTGGTCGTTCACCAGGCCGCAGGCCTGCATCAGGGCGTAGGCCGTGGTGGGGCCGACGAATCGGATGCCGCGCTTCTTCAGGGCCTTGGACAGGGCCGTGGATTCGGGCGTGATCGCCGGTACGTCGGCCAGGGCGCTCGGGGCCTTGCGGGAGGCCGGGTCCGGGGCGTGCGACCAGATGAGCTCGTCGAGTTCACCGTCCGGCCAGTCGGCGAGCACGCGCGCGTTGGCGAGGGTCGCGTCGACCTTGGCGCGGTTGCGGATGATGCCGGGGTCGGCGAGGAGGCGCTCCCGGTCGGCGTCCGTGAACCGCGCGACCTCGGCGATCTTGAAGTCGGCGAAGGCGGCACGGAAGCCCTCGCGGCGGCGCAGGATCGTGATCCAGGAGAGGCCCGACTGGAAGGCCTCCAGGCAGAGCCGTTCGTACAGCGCGTCGTCCCCGTGGACCGGGCGGCCCCACTCCTCGTCGTGGTACGTCACGTAGTCCTCGGTCGAGAGGCCCCAGGGGCAGCGCAGTCTGCCGTCCGGGCCCGCCAGGGCGTCGCCGCTCATCGGCCGTCCTCCTCTTCGGCGGCGTCCTTCGGGGCCGGCTCGTCCTGGAGCGTGGCCGGGGCGTGCGTCTTGAGGAGGCCGGGGCCGCCGACCGCGGTGGCCTGGGCGCCGGCGAGTGCCGCCTCCAGCTCCGCGATGTGGGCGTCACGCTCGGCCAGTTCGGCGGCGAGGCGGCCGAGTACGTCGTCCACGTCCGCCATGCGATAGCCCCGCACGGTCAGCGGGAAGCGCACTGCCTCCACGTCCGCGCGGCGCAGGGCACGGTCCGGCGGCAGCGGGTCGACCAACCGCTCGGCCGCCACGTCGGGCAGCGCGGCGCGCTCACCTCCGCCCACCACGGCCAGGGTCACCGCGCCGACCACCACGACGAGGGCGATGACCAGGAACAAGAACAAGACCATCTCTTCGGCCCCCACGCTCGACTGCCGTGCTGAAACTGTCAGGGTCCGATCGTGCCATGCGCCTGTGACAGTTAAGGTCGCAGGCGGCCGGACCACGGCACCGACGAAGGAGGCTCACCGGGGATGCTCAGGCTTGGCAGGCGTGAATTCGGCGCGCACGAGCCGGTGATCATGGCGATCGTGAACCGGACCCCTGACTCCTTCTACGACCAGGGCGCCACGTTCCGCGACGAGCCCGCGCTGGCCCGCGTGGAGCAGGCGGTGGCGGAGGGCGCCGCCATCATCGACATCGGTGGGGTCAAGGCCGGTCCCGGCGACGAGGTGACGGCCGATGAGGAGGCGCGGCGGACGGTCGGCTTCGTCGCCGATGTGCGCAAGCGGTTCCCCGATGTCGTCATCAGCGTCGACACGTGGAGGCACGAGGTCGGCGAGGCGGTCTGCGAGGCCGGCGCCGACGTCCTGAACGACGCGTGGGGCGGGGTCGACCCCCGCCTCGCGGAGGTGGCGGCCCGCTACGGAGTCGGGCTGGTGTGCACGCACGCGGGTGGCGCCGAGCCGCGGACCCGCCCCCATCGGCTCACGTACGAGGACGTCATGGCCGACATCCTCTCGGTCACCCTCGGCCTCGCCGAGCGCGCGGTCGCGCTCGGGGTGCCGCGTGAGTCCGTGATGATCGATCCCGGGCACGACTTCGGGAAGAACACGCGGCATTCGCTGGAGGCGACGCGGCGGCTCGGGGAGATGGTGGAGACCGGCTGGCCCGTGCTCGTGTCCCTGTCCAACAAGGACTTCGTCGGCGAGACGCTCGACAAGCCGGTCAAGGAGCGCGTGCTGGGGACACTGGCCACGACCGCGGTGTCGGCGTGGCTGGGGGCTCAGGTGTACCGGGTGCACGAGGTCGCGGAGACCCGGCAGGTCCTCGACATGGTGACCACGATCGCCGGCCACCGGGAGCCCGCGGTGGCGCGTCGGGGGCTCGCCTAGCGGCCACCGGACGGGCCGGGTGCCCGCCCGGTGAGGCCGCCCGGCCTGGGCCTAGCGGCCGACTTCCTTCGTCACGAGGGAGACCGCCTCGTCCACGTCGTCCGTGACGTGGAAGAGGTGCAGGTCGTGTTCGGAGGCCTTGCCGCCCGCCACCACCGTGCCGCGCAGCCAGTCGACGAGTCCGCCCCAGTACTCCGATCCGAAGAGGACGATCGGGAAGCGGGTCACCTTGCGGGTCTGGACGAGGGTGAGGGCCTCGAAGAGCTCGTCCAGGGTGCCGAGGCCGCCGGGCAGGACCACGAAGCCCTGCGCGTACTTCACGAACATGGTCTTGCGCACGAAGAAGTAGCGGAAGTTCACGCCGATGTCGACGTGCTCGTTCAGGCCCTGCTCGAAGGGCAGCTCGATGCCGAGGCCCACGGAGACGCCCTTGGCCTCGCGCGCGCCCCTGTTGGCCGCCTCCATGGCGCCGGGACCGCCGCCGGTGATCACGGCGAAGCCCGCGTCGACGAGCGCCTTGCCGATGCGGACGCCCGCCTCGTACTCGAGCGATCCCGGAGGTGTGCGGGCCGATCCGAAGACGCTGATGGCGCTGGGGAGTTCGGCGAGCGCGCCGAAGCCTTCCACGAACTCGGACTGGATGCGCATGACCCGCCAGGGATCGGTGTGCACCCACTCCGACTCGCCCTCGGCGTCGGTGTCGAGGAGCCGCTGGTCGGTGGTGCCGGGGGTGATCTGCTCACGCCGCCGCACCACGGGCCCCAAGTGCTGCTCGTCCCGCGGGCCCTGCCCTTCTGGACTACCCATGAACGTCCCCTTCCACTGACGGTCCTGCTCGACGTGCTGGTGTGCTCGACGTGCTGCTTCAGCGTAGATCCACGGGCGTTACGGGCGACGGACCCTTGCGGGAAATCAGGATGTCAGCCAGGCACTCAGCCGCTTCTCGGCCTCCGGGATGAGGGAGGCCTTCACGCGCTCGTCGATCTTGTGGGCGAGCAGCGGGTTCCCCGGGCTGTAGTTCACGGCGGGCACGCCGAGCGCGCTGAAGCGGGAGACGTCCGTCCAGCCGAACTTGGGAAGGGCCTCGCCGCCGACCGCCGCCATGAAGGCCGCGGCTGCCGGGTGGTCGAGGCCGGGGCGCGCGCCGCCCGTGTGGTCGTCGACGACGAACTCGTCGATCTCGCAGTCGGCGAAGTAGTCGCGCACGAAGGCGAGTGCCTCGTCCTCGGAACGGTCCGGCGCGTAGCGGAAGTTGACGACGACGGTGCACTCGTCGGGGATGACGTTGGTGGCGACGCCGCCCTCGACGCGTACGGCGTTGAGGCCCTCGTGGTACTGGAGGCCGTCGACCACGGGCTTGCGCGGTTCGTACGCGGCGAGCTTCGCCAGGATCGGCGCGGCCTTGTGGATGGCGTTCGAGCCCATCCACGCGCGCGCGGAGTGCGCGCGCGTGCCGTTCGTCTTCAGGTGGACGCGCAGCGTGCCCTGGCAGCCGCCCTCGACCTGGTTGTCCGTCGGCTCCAGGAGGATCGCGAAGTCACCGGCGAGCCAGTCGGGGTGGGCGTCGGCGACATGGCCGAGGCCGTTCAGGTGGGCGGCGACCTCTTCGTTGTCGTAGAAGACGAAGGTGAGGTCGCGGTTCGGCTCGGTCACGGTCTGCGCGATGCGCAGCTGAATGGCGACGCCCGACTTCATGTCGCAGGTGCCGCAGCCCCACAGGACGCCGTCCTCGTCCAGGCGTGAGGGCACGTTGTCCGCGATCGGGACGGTGTCGATGTGCCCGGCGAGGATCACGCGCTCGGCCCGGCCCAGGTTCGTGCGCGCCACCACGTTGTTGCCGTGCCGGTCGACCGTGAGGTGCGGCAGACCGCGCAGGGCCGTCTCGATCGCGTCCGCGAGGGCTTTCTCCTGGCCGCTCGGCGACGGGAAATCGACCAGCTGGGCGGTGAGCGCGGCGGCGTCGAGCGTGAG
Organism: Streptomyces sp. NPDC051218; assembly: GCF_044455475.1. Lineage (NCBI taxonomy): Bacteria > Bacillati > Actinomycetota > Actinomycetes > Kitasatosporales > Streptomycetaceae > Streptomyces > Streptomyces sp. NPDC051218. The sequence goes on from NZ_JBITEU010000010.1 coordinate 314,400, forward strand.
GTCGAGCGACGTGTCGTGTGAGGTCTGGGCCATGGCTTCGACCCTAACGCCCCTCGGCGCACGGGCCTGTCGGTGGCCTCCAGTACCTTGGTCGCGTGCCTGAGCCCCCCACCCTCGTCCGGCGCGGCCGCCTCCTCCGTATCGGGGCCGCGGTCGCGGTCCTGCTCGCGCTCGTGGGCTATGTGATCGTCCAGTACGTCTTCGGCGGCAAGGCCGCGCCACGCTGTCAGGTCGTCTCGGGCAACGGCGACGGGGCGTCGTACGAATTCGAGGCCGAGCAGGCGCAGAACGCGGCGACGGTCGCCGCGGTGGGCACCTCGCGCGGCATGCCGGAGCGTGCGGTCACCATCGCCCTGGCGACGGCGCTCCAGGAGTCGGGCCTTCGCAACATCAGCCACGGTGACCGGGACTCGCTCGGCCTCTTCCAGCAGCGGCCATCGCAGGGCTGGGGCAACGAGAAACAGATCATGGACCCGGCGTACTCGGCGGCGCGTTTCTACGCCCACCTCAAGGACGTCCCGGGCTATTCACGGCTGCCCCTGACCGTCGCCGCACAGCGCGTCCAGCGCAGCGGCTACCCCCAGGCGTACGCGAAGCACGAGCCGGACGCCGCGCTGCTCGCCGCCGCGCTGACGGGCCGCGCACCCGCCACCCTCACCTGCGAGGGCCGCACGGCCGACGAGCCGGGCGACCCGGCGAAGGTGCGCGAGGCCCTGGTCCGCGACTTCGGCCGCGAGGTGACCCCGAAGGGCGGCAGTGGCGACACGGTCACCGTGCCGGTGAACGCCACGGCGGCAGGCGTCGAGGGCGGGGCCGAGCAGCGGGGCTGGGAGCTCGCGCACTGGGCGGTGGCCCAGGCGTCCACGCTCGGCATCGAGCGTGTCTCGTACGACGGCAGGGAGTGGAGCGCCGCGGATTCCGGGACGGAATGGCGCAAGCCGGGCAAGGCGGGCGAGGCCGATCGGCGCGCGGGCGCCGGGACGGGCACGGGCGACGTCCGAATTGTCATTGGGCAGTAGTACGGCAGGTCACCCGATCGAGTCACGCTGATCACGCACGGGCGATGCACCGCCCAGACTTTCGCGCACTCCTCCCCGCGCCCGCCGGACCCTTGCGAACACAGGGCATTGACGATTCAGCAGCCTTCCACCGACTGATCCTTTTGCCCGTTTTTATCCACAGCCGATTATGCGATGCATTGCCAATTCTTTGCGTTGGGCCACCGCAACCTTCGAGGGCTTCGAGCGGTAGTCACTGCGTCCGAGCGCCGGGCCCCATCCGGCCGGACACACCAACGTTCTCTCCCGTCTGAAGGAGCATCATGTCCCTCCCCCTGACCCGCCGGATCGCCCGCGCCGCGCTGCTCATCGCAGCGGGGGCGGCTCCCGTGGTCGGTGCGGCCGGCTCCGCAAGCGCCGCCGAACTCCCGGCCACCCCCAACCTGGGCGGTGTGTCCGCCGTGGACGGCGCCGGTCTGGGCAACACCGTCGACGGCGCGGCTCAGAACACCACCGGTCTCGCGGGTGAGTCCGGCAGCAAGGCCGTGAAGAAGGGCGTCCCGGCCGCGGGCAAGGTCGTCGGATCGGGCGCCAAGACCGCGACCCCCGTCGCCCAGAAGGCCGCGGGTGACCTCGCGGGCAGCGCCGGTGACGTGGTCGGCGACACCGCGGGCACGGCCACCAAGGGCGGCCTGCCGACCGACGCCGTCGGCGAGGGCCTGCCGACGGACACGGTCACCAAGGGCGGACTGCCCACCGACCAGCTGCCGGTCAAGAGCCTGCCGCTCGGCTGACCGCCGCGTACAACCGACGAGGGCCCGGAGCCGACTGGCTCCGGGCCCTCACCGCGCGTCGGCCGCCCCGCGCCTCACCCGCCGCGCTGCGCCTCGACGAGGACCTCCCCCGCCGCCGTACGGAAGTACAGCACCGACCGCCCCGTACGCCGTCCGCGCACGAGCCCCGCGTCCAGCAGCACCCGCAGATGGCGGCCCACCGAGCCGAGCCCCTGCCCCGTCAGCGTGACCAGCTGCGAGGTGCTCTTCGGCGTCGCGAGGAGCACCAGGACGCCCGCCCGCGCCGGACCCAGGAGCCTGCCGAGCGGCTCGGGCACCGCGGCCGACCGGTCCGCGTCGGCGAGCACCCCCGAGCACGGGTACACCAGCGCGTACCGGTCCGCCGCGCTCCACGACGCCCAGCCCTGCCGTGGCGTGACCGGCACGAAGAGGAGGCGCGCCCCGGAGATCTCGCGCGGCGGGTAGTCGTGGGTGTTGATCTGGAGCCTGCTCTCCCCCAGCCAGCGCATTCCCGGCCGCATGCCGTTCAGCGCCTCGGCCCAGCCGCCCTGGCTCAACTGGGCGGTGCGCGCGATGACATCGGCCTCGATGACCGTACGGATGTGGGGCCAGCGCGGCAGCACCGTCCGCGTCCACACCCACTCCAGGAGGCCCGCCATCCGGTCCGGGGCGCCGGGGCGCAGGAGCTCCGGAGGAAGCGGGCTTCCGTAGGACACCGTCAGGTGCGCTCGGGCGGTCGCGTCAGGGGTCTCGCGGATGTGCGCCACTTCTTCGGCGAAGGAGCATGCGCCGTCGCCGAGGGGGGTCGGCGTGAGGAAGTCCGCGATCCAGCGGGTCCGGTCGCCCAGCGCGGCCCGCACCAGCTGCGCGAGACCGGGCTCGGCGGCCAACCTCCGGCGGTAGGCGGGCAGATGGGCGTCGAGCCAGCCGCGCTCCCCCGGGTGCGTCGCCGTCCGGCGCGCCAGCGAGAAGAGGCTCGCCGTCGCCTCGGCCAGCGGTGACACGACGAAGCGGCTGTCCGCGAGCGTGTCCGCGTTGACCTGCCAACAGCCCATGCCGCAGCCCTTCCTCCGGGCACCTTTCGCCGCCGTGCGAAACATTAACCCTCGCGCACAAAGCCCCCGAAGACTCCTTCGCATGCGCACTTATCGCGAGCTGTTCCGTACTCCGGAGTTCACCCCGCTCTTCCTGACCGCCTCTTTCCTCGCGGCGGCACAGACGGTGAGCGGCCTGGCCCTGGGCACGCTGATCTACGACCGGACCGGCTCGCCGCTGCTCTCCTCGCTCGGCATGTTCGGCCCCGCGCTCGCCCAGGTCGTGGGCGCCGCCTGCCTGTTGTCGGCGGCCGACCGGCTGCCGCCGCGCGGTGCGACGGCGGGCATCACGCTGTTCTTCGCCCTGGCCACCGCGGCCCAGGCCGCCCCCGGGCTGCCGCTGTGGGCCGCCTTCGCGCTGCTCCTGGTGCTCGGGAGCCTGGCCGCGCTCGGCGGGGGCGTGCGGTACGGGCTGCTCAACGAGATCCTCTCCAGGGAGGGCTATCTCCTCGGCCGCTCCGTGATCAACATGTCGAACGGCACGATGCAGATCTGCGGCTACGCGCTCGGCGGCGTCCTGGTCACCGTGTTCTCGCCGCGCGGCACGCTGCTCGCCGGGGCGGCGCTCTATCTGGCCGCCGCGGTCGCCGCGCGCCTCGGGCTCACCCGCAGGGCACCACGCGCCGCCGGGCGCCCCTCGATCGGCGCGACCTGGCGTACGAACGCGCTGCTGTGGTCGTCCGCGCCGCGCCGCTCGGTCTATCTCGCGCTGTGGGTGCCCAACGGCCTGATCGTGGGCTGCGAGTCGCTCTATGTGCCGCTCGACCCCGAACGCGCGGGGCTCCTGTTCGCCTTCGCCGCGTTCGGGATGCTGGCGGGGGACGTGCTGACCGGGCGGTTCCTGTCGCGCCGGTGGCGGGAGCGGCTCGGCGCGCCGCTGCGGCTGTTGCTCGCCGTCCCGTACCTCTTCTTCGCGCTGCGCCCGGAGCTGCCCCTCGCGCTCACCGCGGTGACGCTCGCCTCGGTCGGGTTCTCGGCGAGCCTGCTGCTTCAGGAGCAGCTGATGGCCCTGACGCCGGACGAGTTGAGCGGGCACGCCCTTGGCCTGCACACGTCCGGGAATCTCACGATGCAGGGCGTGGGCGCCGCGCTCGCGGGCGGTGTCGCCCAGCTGACGTCGGCGCCGGCCGCCATGACCGTGCTCGCCATGGCGTCCGTCGCCGTCACGCTCGCCCTCGCTCCCGGGCTGCGGTCAGCGGCTCAGGCGAGCCGTTCCACCGCCGCGGCCACCCGCTCGTCCGACGCGGTGAGCGCGACGCGTACGAAGCGGTCGCCCGCCGGGCCGTAGAAGTCGCCGGGGGCCACGAGGATGCCCAGGCTCGCGAGGTGCCCGACGGTGTCCCAGCAGGACTCGTCGCGGGTCGCCCAGAGGTAGAGGCTCGCCTCGCTGTGCTCGATGCGGAAGCCGTGCTTCAGGAGGGCGTCGCGCAGGGCGGTGCGGCGCGCCGCGTACCGCTCGCGCTGTTCGTGGACGTGCTGGTCGTCCCCGAGCGCGGCGACGACCGCGGCCTGCGTCGGCGCGGACGTCATCATGCCGCCGTGCTTGCGGATCTGCAGCAGGGCGCCGAGGACCTCCGCGTCACCGGCGATGAACGCGGCACGGTAGCCCGCGAGGTTCGACCGCTTGGAGAGCGAGTGGACGGCGACGATCCCCTCGTACGAGCCACCGCACACGTCCGGGTGGAGCACCGAGACGGGCTCCGCCTCCCAGCCGAGCTCCAGGTAGCACTCGTCGCTGACGAGGAGCACGCCGTGCTCGCGCGCCCAGGCGACGGTGCGGGTCAGCTCGTCCTTGGACAGGACGCGACCGGTGGGGTTCGAGGGCGAGTTGAGCCACAGGAGCCTGAGGTTCGCCGGGTCGAGCTCCATCGGGTCGTCGTAACTGACGTACTCGGCGCGGGCCAGGCGCGCGCCCACCTCGTACGTCGGGTAGGCCAGGCGCGGGTAGGCGACGACGTCACCCGGGCCGAGGCCGAGCTGCGTCGGGAGCCAGGCGACCAGTTCCTTGGAGCCCACGACCGGGAGCACGTTGCGGTGCGTGACGTCGCGCGCGCCGAGGCGCCGCTCGCACCAGCCCGTGATCGCGTCACGCAGCTCGGGCGTGCCCCACACCGTCGGATAGCCCGGCGAGTCCGCCGCCGCGACCAGCGCTTTCTGGATCAGCTCCGGGACCGGGTCGACCGGGGTGCCCACCGACAGGTCGACGATGCCGCCGGGGTGGGCGGCGGCCGTGGCCTTGTACGGCTCGAGCTTGTCCCAGGGGAAGGCGGGAAGGCGGCCGGAGAGACCGGAGACTACGGACACGTGCTGACTCCCGTGCTGCGTGTACGCACTGCGGATACGTACGGGGTGGACAAATGCCTCGGTCCCGCACGGCGACTGTGCCGTACGGGACCGGGGCGGCGCTTCAAGCTGCCGTTACTGGTTCTGCGGCGGCAATGCGGCGATGAAGGCGTGGTCGCGCTCGATCAGGCCGAGCTTGCTGGCACCACCGGGCGATCCGAGCTCGTCGAAGAACTCGACGTTCGCCTTGTAGTAGTCCTTCCACTCTTCCGGAGTGTCGTCCTCGTAGAAGATCGCCTCGACCGGGCAGACCGGTTCGCAGGCTCCGCAGTCGACGCATTCGTCCGGGTGGATGTACAAGGACCGGGAGCCCTCGTAAATGCAGTCGACCGGGCACTCCTCGATGCACGCCTTGTCCTTGACGTCGACACAAGGCTGCGCGATGACGTAGGTCACGCTGTCGTTCCTCCTCGATACGGGCGTTGGCGGGCCGTCTTCAGGCTCCGCTCGCCTGGCGCGCGGGAGCGCGGCGTCGTCGATGCCCGCCTCTAGTATCTCCGTTCCCGGGCATGATCCGAACAGGAGGGGCGTACAGAGCTGTGGAATTCACTGCGGGCGGACGGCTCGAGGTCCGTATCAACCCTGCTGACGTGGGCAAACGAGTCTCGGTGCGCCGCCTCAACGACGGGTCGAGAACGGCTGACAAGTTCACTGACACGGTGGGTGTTCTCACATCGTGGAATGACGGTGTGGTACTGATCACACGGCGCGATGGTGAGCGTGTCCGGATCGCGGAGAGTGCGCTGGTCGCGGGCAAGGTCGTCCCCGCGGCCCCGGCCCGCAGGCGCGGCCCGGCGGCCTCCTACGCGGAGCTGGCGCGGGTCTCCGCGCGCGCCTGGCAGCCCGTGGAGAGCGAGCCGCTGGGCGAGTGGGAGCTGCGGGCGGCGGCCGGATTCACCCGGCGGGCCAACTCGGTGCTCCCGCTGGGCGATCCCGGACGTCCGCTGGACGAGGCCCTCGGCCACGTACGCCACTGGTACGAGGCGCGGGAGCTGCCCCCGTACATCCAGACCGCGACCGGAGCCGAAGGCACCCAGGAGCTGCTCTGCGCGGAGCTCGCGGAGCGGGGCTGGGAGCGCGAGGTGAGCGCCGAGCTCCACATCGGCGCTCTCGCGCCCCTCGGTGATCTGGACGCGCCCGGAACAGGTGCGGAACAGGTGCTTCTGTCGCGCTCCTTCGACGAGGCGTGGCTGCGGCGGTACAAGCGCTTCGGGGTCCCGGGGCCGCATGTGCTCAAGGTGCTGGCGGGCGGCCCCTCGGTGTGGTTCGCTTCCGTGCCCGGGGCCTCTCCGGACGCGGGGCCCGCCGCGATCGGGCGGTGCGTCGTGGACGGACGCTGGGCGGGATTCATGGCGGTCGAGGTGGATCCGGCGCACCGCAGGCGGGGACTGGCCACCGCGGTGATGGCCGCGCTGTCCCGGCAGGCGCTGGCCGAAGGCGCTTCGGCGGCGTGGCTGCAGGTCGAGGACGACAACGAGGGTGCGCGGGCGCTGTACGGCGGTCTTGGCTTCGCCGCGCACCACACGTACCACCACTATCGATACCCGTCGGCTCGGTAGCTTCTACCGGTCGGCTCGGTAAGTAAGGCACGAGGCACCCATGCACGAGGAGTCAAGGACCGCCGCGTCCCGACGGCGGTTCGCCGAGGAGGCCAGGTCCGAGCGGCCCGACCTCTCCCTGCTGTGCCTCCTGGTGAGCGCGGAGGCGGATCCGGAGCTCGGCGAGAACGACATCGACGCGGCGCAGATCGAGCTCGACCGGCTCGCCGGGCTGCTCCCCCACCGGCCCGGCGGTGCGCGGGAGTGGGCTGCCGCGCTCGCCGAACTCCTGGGCGCGCGGAGCGGGTTCATGGGAACGCCCGCCGACTACCAGCGCCTGGAGTCCTCGCTCCTGCACGAGGTCCTCGAACGCCGCCGCGGCCTTCCGATCCTGCTCTCGGTGGTGTGGATCGAGGTGGCGCGCCGGGCGGGCGCGCCCGTCTACGGCGTCGCGCTGCCCGGTCACTTCGTGGTCGGCTTCGGCGCCCGCGAGGAGCAGGTGCTCGTCGATCCGTTCACCGGCGGGCGGCTGCTGACGGGCGCCGACGCGGAGCTGCTCGTCGCCGGTTCGTCGGGCGGCACGGTGTCCGCATCGATGCTGACGCCCGCCGATCCGCTGAACATCGTGCTGCGCATCCTCAACAACATCCGCGCATGGGCCGCGGCCCGCCCCGAGCGCTCGGATGTCGCGCTCTGGGCGGTCGAGCTCTCCTTGCTGCTGCCCGCCCACCCGGCGCGACTGCGCTACGAGCGGGCCCAACTCCTCGTCCAGCGCGGTGACTTCCTCGCGGGCGCGGCGGAACTGGAGGAGTACGCCGACGTGGTGACGCCGGTGGAGCCGACCACGGCGGACCGGGTACGGGACCAGGCGCGGGCCGCGCGGGCCATGCTCAACTGACGCTGTCAGCTCAACTGTCAGCCCGCGTACGGGCGTAGCGCCCCGGGGCGATGCCCACCATCCGCTTGAAGTGCCGGGTGAGGTGCGACTGGTCGTAGAAACCCGCGGCGGTCGCCACCTCGCCGGGTGGCTGCCCCGCCAGGAGGAGACGGCGGGCGCGGTCGACGCGGCGGGACGTCACGTACTGGTGCGGCGCGATGCCGAAGGCCCCGCTGAAGGCGCGTACGAGATGGGTGGGGTGGGCGTGGACCAGGTGCGCGGCCTCGTCCAGCGTCACGCCGTCGAGCAGCCGCTCGTCGAGGAGATCGCGGAGGTCCTGGGCGACGCCCCGCCCGGGGCCGCCGGCCGGTTCGGTGGCGAGCCTGGGGCGCAGGTGGCCGCGCAGCCGCTCGCCGATCAGGGCCAGGCGGCTCTCGGCCTCCAGCTCGTCGCCCCGCTGCGCGAGAGCCGCGTGCAGCCGGCCCACGCGGCTGCGCAGGACGGGGTCGACCAGGTCGGGGCCGTCCACCGCGGGGCCGATGAAGCTCGCGTCCAGCTGGGTCATGTCCAGGTAGAGGACGCGTTTGCGGAAGCCGTCGGGGGTGGCGGGCGAGCCGTTGTGCGGGACCTGGGGCGGGAGCAGGGAGACGGTGTCGGCCGGGGTGCCGTGTGCGTGCCGGTCCAGGTCGTAGCGGACGGCCCCGTCGTCCACGATCAAGAGGGTCCACGCGTCGTGCACGTGCATCGGGTACGCGTGCTCGGTGAAGTGGGCATGGAAGACCTCCACGACACCCGCTACCGGCGGGCGCCATGCGGAGATCTCCTGCCGGGCCACCATGCAAAGAACGTACAAGACGCGAGAGCCACCCACTCGGCAGTCTCGAAGCATGAGAACCACCGCTGAGACAGACACCGCGACCGCCGGGATCACGGGCGAGGCGCCCGTCCGCTTCGACACGAAGATCGCCGTGCTGCTCCGTGACGACCTGGAGCCCTGGCAGCGCCTCAACGTGACCGCGTTCCTGGTCAGCGGGCTCGGCACGGCGGCACCCGAGGTGATCGGCGAGCCGTACGAGGACGCCGAAGGCACCCCCTACCTGTCGATGTTCCGCCAGCCCGTCATGGTCTTCGAGGGATCGAAGGAGACGCTGACCGCCGCGCACGGCCGTGCCCTGTCGCGCTCGCTGCCGAGGGCGGTGTTCACGTCCGACCTGTTCGCCACCGGCAACGACCGGGACAACCGGGCAGCGGTGCGGGCCGTGCCGACCGACCAGCTCGACCTGGTGGGCATGCTCGTCCACGGCCCGCGCAACGCGGTCGACAAGGTCCTCAAGGGGGCCCGGATGCACCCTTGACCGAGGGGGCCACCGGCGCGGGGAGAGATCGGAGCGCTATCGATCGGCCCGGCGGGGCACCAAGCATCTATGCACCCCCAATCCCCCGAACGGCGACGCCTCTTCGCCGATCAGGCACGGTCCGCGCGCCCCGATCTCGCGCTGCTGTGCCTGCTGATCGGCGCGGAGGCGGACCCGGATCTCGACGACGCGGGCATGCGCACGACGCGGCGCGTCCTCGACCGTCTCGCCGACCAGCTGGCCGAGCGGCTGCCCGACAAGGCCGAAGGGCCCCGGTCCTGGGCGCTCGCACTGGCCGAACTCCTCGGCGCGCACTACGGGTTCAAGGGCAGGCCCGGTGATTACCAGCACCTTCGGTCGGCGCTGCTGCACGAGGTCCTGCGGCGGCGCAGAGGCCTGCCCATCCTGCTCTCGGTGGTGTGGATCGAGGTCGCGCGGCGCGCGGGCGCGCCCGTCCATGGAGTGGCCCTGCCCGGCCACTTCGTGGTCGGTTTCGGCGCGCAGGACGAGCAGGTCCTCGCCAATCCCTTCGCGGGCGGGCACGTACTGTCGTCCACGGACGCGCAGTTGCTGGTGGCGGGGTCCACGGGCACGCCGCTCGTGCCGTCGATGCTGAAGCCCGCGGGTCCCGTCGACATCGTCCTGCGCGTCCTCAACAACATCCGCGCATGGGCCTCGGTCCGCCCCGAGCGCTCCGACGTCGCGCTGTGGGCGGTCGAACTCTCCCTCCTGCTGCCGGCGCATTCCGACCGGCTGCACTACGACCGCGCCCAACTCCTAGTCCAGCGAGGCGACTTCCTCGCCGGCGCGCGGGAGATCGAGCTGTACGCCGATGCCCTGGCCGCCACGGACGAGGCGGCGGCGGTACGGCTGCGCCAGGAGGCACACGGGGCGCGGGCCATGCTGAACTGACGAACTAACGCCCAAGAAGGGGCAGTTCAGAGCCAGCCCTTGTCCCGGGCGACGTTGACGGCCTCGGCGCGGTTGCGTACGGCCAGCTTCTGGATCGCCGTCGAGAGATAGTTGCGGACCGTGCCCGGTGAGAGGTGCAGGGCCGTGGCCAGCTCGGCGTTGGTGGCGCCGTCGGCCGCCGCGCGCAGGACCTCGCGCTCGCGGTCGGTCAGCGGGTTCGCGCCGCCCGCGAGCGCCGCCGCCGCGAGGGTCGGGTCGATGACGCGCTCCCCCGCGAGGACCTTGCGGACGGCGTCGGCGAGCTGGGCCGCGGGCGCGTCCTTGACGAGGAAGGCGTCGGCTCCGGCCTCCATGGCGCTGCGGAGATAGCCGGGGCGCCCGAAGGTGGTGAGCACCACGATCTTCAACTCAGGCAGCTCCGCGTGGAGTTCGGCCGCCGCCTCGATGCCCGTGCGGCCGGGCATCTCGATGTCGAGGAGCGCCACGTCCACCGCGTGCGCGCGCGCCGCCGCGAGCACCTCGTCGCCGCGGGCCACCTGGGCGACCACCTCGATGTCCGGCTCCAGGCCGAGCAGCGCCGCCAGCGCCTCGCGGACCATCGACTGGTCCTCGGCGAGGAGCACTCTGACGCTGGTGGCCGCGCTCTCCGTACTCATGCGGGAGATCCTAGGGCGGAGGCGCCGGACGCCGGTTCCGCGCCCCGGTCGAGCGGCACCCTGGCCGTGAGCCGGAAGCCTCCGCGCGCGCTGGTTCCCACGTCCACGACGCCGCCGACCGCCTCCACGCGCTCGGCCAGGCCCATCAGTCCATTGCCCTGCGTGACGGAGGAACCGCCCCTGCCGTCATCCTCCACGGACAGCTCGGTGAACGGCCCGTCCAGCGTGTGCCGCGACGTGAGCGCCACCGTGCAGCGGCGCGCGCCGCTGTGCCGCACGACGTTCGTCACCGCCTCGCGCAGCGCCCAGGCCAGCGCCGTCTCCCCCGGCTCTCCGGGCAGTACGGCGGGCGCCTGAAGCGGTACGTCGGCCTCGACACCGGCGGCGGTGAGCGCCGTGCGCGCGCCCGCCAGCTCTCCGGCGAGGGTGCGCCTGCGGTAGCCGGAGACCGCCTCGCGCACGTCCGTCAGGGCCTGGCGGCTGACCTGCTCGATGTCGGCCACCTGCTGCGCGGCCTTGTCGGGGTGGGCCGGGAGCATCCGCCCGGCGAGCTCGCTCTTCAGGGTGATGAGGGAGAGCGAGTGGCCGAGGAGGTCGTGCAGGTCTCGGGCGAGCCGCAACCGCTCCTCGTTCGCCGCCAGTTGGGCGACGGTGGCCCGCGCCTGGCGCAGCTGCACCGTCGTACGCACCAGCTGCCGCACCCCCGTCATCGCGAAGCCGACCAGGAGGGTCAGCACGGCGAGACTGCCCAGCAGGTCCTCGACGCTGTCGGTGCGCAGGCCTACCGCGATCATCACGCCGGTGACGGCCGGGATGACCCAGGTGGCGTGCCACAGCGGCAGCACGGCCCCGGCCGACACGGCCACGTACACGAAGAGCCCGAGCCAGGCCGTGCCGAAGGCGAACGAGAGGCCGACCGCCAGCGCGAGCAGCACCCCGAACGACACGTGCACCGCACGCCAGTCGTGCACCCTGGCGGTGTAACGGAAGACCAGGGACAGGTAGCAGACCACGAAGGCGGTCAGGCCGACGCAGCCGAGCGCGGTGGCCGCGCCGCTGCGCTCGGCCCCGATCAGGTCCTCCACCGGACCGGCCAGGAAGACCAGCCAGATGCCGATCCAGAGCACCTTCGTCAGCACCTGACGGCGGCCGGCCGGCGGGTGGCCGAAGGTGTCCAGCGGGTGGGCCCGCTCGGCGCGGTCAGCGCGGTCGGTGCCGTCGGCGCGGTCGGCGCGGTCGGTGCCGTCGGCGTGGTGGGTGCGGTCGGTGCGGTCGGTGTCGCTCACGCCTTCGATGTGTCCTTCCGGTACAGCCATGCCGCGCCGCCCGCGAAGAGGACGAAGTACCCGACGAGGAGCACGATGTCCTTCGCGTGCGGGGCGTCACCCAGTTCGATGGCCTGTCCGAGGGCAGCGTACGCATGGGTCGGCAGCCAGGACGCGATGTCGCTCAGCCACTGCGGGAAGGTCGCGGTGGGCATCCACAGGCCGCCGAGCACGGAGAGCCCGAAGTACACGATCATCGTGATCGGGCGGACGGCGTCGCCGGTCGCCAGATAGCCGATGGCCACGCCGAGCGCGGCGAAGCAGAGGCTGCCCGCCCAGATCGCGCCGGTCAGGGCCAGCCACTGCCAGGCTTCCAGGCGTACGTCCTTGACGGCCGCGGCGACCACGAACACCACGACGATCGACGGCAGGCTGACCACGGCGGCACTGGCCGTCTTCGCGATCACGTAGCCACGTCCGGGCAGGCTCGTCAGGCGCAGTTGGCGCACCCAGCCGCTCTCGCGCTCCTTGGCGATGCGCTCGCTGTTGCCCATGAGGACGGCGGTGAGGGCGCCGAACGATGCCATCGACACCATGAAGAAGGCGGGCAGCGCGAGCCCCGTGTCGCCGACCATGTCCGTGCCGCTCTGACCGCCCGCGATGATCAGGAAGAGCATCGAGGGGTACATCACCGAGAAGAACAGGAACTTCTTGTTCCGCAACGCGCGGACGATTTCCAGCTTGATCAGCATGCCCCTGCCTCCTTCTTGGCCTCTTCGGCCTCTTCGGCCTCTTCCGCCGCGGTGATCGCCACGAACGCCTGCTCCAGGCCAAGGCCCGCCACTTCGAGATTGCGAGGGTAAAGACCGAGCCCGTAGAGCGCGTGCACGGTGGCGTCGGCGTCCGTCGACTGAAGGCGTACGGAGTGGCCGGAGACGTCGGCGGCGGTGAGGAACGGCAGGGCGCGCAGCTTCTCCGCCACTCCCTCTTCCGGCTCGGGGAGGTCGAAAGAAATCCTGCGCGCCCCTGCCTTCGCCTTGATCTCGGCGGCGGTGCCGTCCGCGAGGAGACGGCCGCGGTGCAGGACGAGGACCCGGTCCGCGATCGCGTCGGCCTCCTCCAGGTAGTGCGTGGCGAACAGGACCGTGCGGCCCTGGTCGGCCTGCTCGCGCATGGTCGCCCAGAAGGCCTGGCGCGCGGTGACGTCCATGCCGGTGGTCGGCTCGTCGAGGACGATCAGGTCGTTCGCTCCGGCGGTCGCGAGTGCGAAGCGGACGCGCTGCTCCTGCCCGCCGGAGAGCTTGTCGACCTTGCGGTCGGCGAGCTGGGTGAGGCCGGCGGCGGCCAGCACGTCGTCCGGGCGGTGCGGCCTCGGGTGCAGATCGCAGGCGAGCCGCACCAGTTCGCGGACGGTGACCTCCGCCATCAGACCGCCGCTCTGCAGCATCGCGCCGACCCGGCCCGCGGTGATCGCCTCGCGCGGGCTCGTGCCGAAGACCCGCACGGTGCCGCTGTCCGCGTGCCGCAGGCCGAGCAGCAGGTCGAGCGTGGAGGACTTGCCGGCGCCGTTCGGCCCGAGGAGGGCAACCGTCTCGCCGGGGTGGAGATCGAGGGAGAGGGCGTCGACGGCGCGCACGTCGCCGTAGGCCTTGGTCACCTGGTGGAAGCTCACCGCTCGCACCGCTGTGGAGGTCACTGCGTTCATGTGATCCATCGTCGCCAAGGCACGGCGGGCGCGGCAGTGTCGTATGTGCCGAGTCCGGGATGACAGATGTCATGCCGGTCGCACCGGAGGCCGGGCGGTCCACCTCAGTGGTCCGCCCGGCCTCCGGGTGCGTACGGGGATCAGCTCGCGTTCGTCTCGATCACACCGACCCGCTCCGCCGGCGTCCTGCCGATCAGCGCCTTGTTCATCGCGGCGGCCACGTCCGTCGGCTGGACCGGCGTCTTGTCGCCGTTGCCGCGCTGGATCAGGATGCCGTCGAAGACGTTGCCGTAGAGCTTCTTGAGCTCGACGGTGTCGTAGTGCACCTGGAGCGTGCCGTTCTTCAGCACCTTCGTCTGGAGCACCTTCGGCAGGGACTTCGCCGGGCCGAACGGGATCGAGGCGTTGCCCGCCTTGATCGTGACGTTGGCCGACATGGCGGGCTTCGCGAAGCGCGTCATGAACTTGTCGACCTCGGCGTCCGGGACGGTCGGCTTGCGGGTCGTGACGGGCACCTCGACGGTGCCGGCGCTGCCGGTCTCGACCTGCTTCTTGTACGCCTCCGAGACGGCCTTCGTGGACGCGGCGACGTCGATGCCGTTGCCCGCCTTGCCGTACACGGGGACGGCCTTGCCGGGCACGAACTTGACCGTGCCCTCCTTGGCGGAGCCCGAGCCGCCCGCGGCGCGCTCCAGGGCGGCCGCCAGCTTCTCCTCGTCCACCGGCATCACCGGCTCGGCCACGCGCGCGCTGCCGAAGAGCGATCCGATCACCGATACGGGGTTGTAGTCGCTGCCCGCGGCCTCGCGGACGGTGGCCTGGCTGTCCAGGGTCAGACCCGCCTGGTCCGGCTTGAGCGTGACCGTCTCGCCGTCGACCGACAGCTTCAGGGGCTTGGCGACGTCCTCGCCGATCGCCGCGTCGAGCTTCTTGACGGCTTCGTCGCGCGTGCCGCCGCCGATGTCGACGCCGAGCACGGTGGTGCCCTTCGGTACGTCGGCGTGGTTCATCAACAGACCGGCGCCGTAAGCACCGCAGGCCACGACGACCACCGCGACGGCCACCAGAACGAGCTTGTTGCGCCCCTTCTTCTTGGCCGGGGCCGCGGCGACGGGCACGTTCGGCTGCACCGGCTCGGGCAGCTTCGGCGGGGTGTGCGGCACGGGTCCTTCACCCTGCGGGCCCGTGGCGAAAGGAGAGTTCTGCGCGGGCGGCACCACGGGGATGCCGCTGGTCAGGGTGTCGCCGGAGACGTTGCTCCCCGGGGAGGGCGCGCTCGGACCACCCGGGATGGAGCCGGGGCCGCCGGGGACCGGGCCGCCGGAAGCGGGGGGCCGGGGGCCGCCGGGGCCCTGGAGGGGGCCCGCCTTCTGCGGCGTGAGGATGGCGGTGTCGTCACCCATGGCGGGGGCACCTGCACCGGCACCTACGCCAGCACTAGCACCAGCACCCGCACCCGCACCCGAACGGGCGGCAGGATTCGCCGGGTTGGGGCGATTGCCGGGATTGCCCGCGTTGGGGCGATTACCCGGGTTGCCCTGATTGCCGGGGTTACCCGGGCCGGCAGGGTTGCCGATGTCGCCCGAACCTCCGTGCCCCGGCGGGGTCAACGGGTTCGCCCGGCCTGCCGGGTTGGCCTGGTTCGCCGGGTTGGACGGATCGACCGGCCTCGGCGTCAGCGGCCCTTCGCCGGTCATCGGCCCGCTGGTGGGCCCCGACGGACCACGGCCGCCGTCACCCTCGCCACCACCGGAGAAGTACGGCAGGTCCCCGCGCTGCGGGTCGCCGCCCTGCGGCGCACCCGTACCGAGCGGGCCCGCCGCCACGGCGCCGGACACGTCGAAGGAGCCCGTACCTGAGCCGTTGCCGGAGCCGTTGCTTCCGGCCCCTGTTCCGCCGGTGCTCGCACTGCTCTTGCGCGGCGCGAACCAGTCGCTCGTCTTCTCCTCGGCCGGAGCGGAAGGCGACGACGCCCCGGCGGCGGAAGGCCCCGCGGGCGCGGAGCCCGCGGCGGGCGCCCCGGCAGCGCCGGGACCACCCGCGCCGTTCGCGGCCCCCGGACGCCCGGCGCCGTCCCCGGAGTCGGGCCCTTCGGCCGCGGGGCCGCCGTTCAGCGGGCGTGACGCACCGGCGTCACTGTCCCCGACGGGCGTGCGCATCACGACCGGTGGGATGGGGCGCGACCCGGGGATGTTGATCCGGATACGCGTGGTCAGCGTGGTCTCGGTCTTCGGCTCATCGGGCCGCTCGTCGGCGGCCTGCCGCTGCGCGCCCTCCACGGCGCCGTCCGACGCGGCACCCTGCGCGGGGGAGCCGTACGGCGGCGTCCCCGAGGGGTAAGCGGCTCCACCGCGCCCCTGGGGCCCGGAGGACGAACTGTCAGTTTCACGACTCAAGGCAGGTTCTCCCGGTTGGCTCCGCCGCCCGTGCTCCCCGCGCGGAGGGGAATTCCCCCGGCCGGAGGCTGGGGGAGGCTCGGCGGCGCGCACCACCATACTGGCCGCCGTCGGCACTCATCCTGTGACCGCCGTCAAACCCGTGCGGTACACGGGCTGAAGTGGTACGTCACTTGCCAAGTCGGGCGGCGGGCCCGCCTGGTTGCGACCACCGGCCGAGGGTGGCACACATCACAGCGACCGCCGTCCCGCCGAACAGGAAGGCGTACGAGCCGAATCCCGCGCCGAACAGGAAGTCCCCCTCGGGCCGACTGGCCATGAGCAGCATGACGGAGACGAACCAGCCCGCCGCAGGCGCCACCGCCCCCGCTCTGGTACCGACGGCACGCGCTCCCCCGTAGAAGAGCCCGGCGGCCCCGAGGAGCGCGAGCAGCAACCCGCCCGGGAACCAGCCCGGGAACCAGGCCCCTTGGACGAGCGCACCGGCCGTGCCGATGACCAGACCGAGGAGGAAGAGGCCCCCATAGGCGGCGAAACGGCCGAGGTTGGGCGGTTGGGCGAGGGCGCTGCCGCCCGGCGGAGGTGCGGCGGACGACGCGCCGGAAGCCGACGATGACGACGATGACGACGCGGCACGCGAACGAGTACTCACAGCGCCGTCACCCCTTCGCGCCCCGAGCCCGCGTGTCCTGCCGAGCCCTCGCGCCCCACGTCTTCGAGCCCCGCGAACAGATCCGTCTCACGCTCGCCGTCCACCGCACCGGCCTTTCCTCGCACCAACTCGTAGTACTCCACATCGAAGATCGGCTGCGCGAGCCCGTTCGACAGGACGAAGAGCGGACCCTGCACCTCGATCTGCGTGGCGTGCGCGCGCATCGCCGCCGCCTTCGTCCCCGCGAAGGCCGTCCCGTCGATCTCCGTCGTGATCCGTTCGTCGTCCGTCACACCGGGGACGTCCGCGGGCACGCCGGGGGTCGTGAACGGGGAGTGCCGCAGGGCACCTTCCATCCACCGGAACCGCTCTTCGACGACGGAGCGCGGCGCGCGGTTCCAGTAGATCTTGTCGATGGTGTGCGGTTCACCGAGGTCCCCGCGGAAGGCGCTCTCGGCCGCGAGGTCCGCGGCGCGCATCGCGACCCGGTGGGCCTGGATGTGGTCGGGGTGGCCGTACCCGCCGTCCGGGTCGTACGTCACGAGCACCTGGGGCCGCACCTCGCGGATGACCTCGACGAGGTGCGCGGCGGCGGCATCGAGATCGGCGGACCAGAAGGCGCCCGCGCGGTGGTTCTGCTCGATGCCCATCATCCCGGAGTCGCGGTAGCGTCCGGTGCCGCCGAGGAAGCGGTGGTCGGCGACGCCGAGCTCCTTCATCGCGGCGGCCAGCTCGCCGATGCGCTGCGGGCCGAGCGCGTCCTCGCGGTCGGGTGCGAGATGGGCGAGTTCGGGCGGAATGACCTCACCCTCCTCGCCCAGCGTGCAGGTGACCAACGTGACATGGGCGCCGTCGGCCGCGTACTTGGCCATCGTCGCGCCATTGTTGATCGACTCGTCGTCGGGGTGCGCGTGCACGAGCAGCAGACGCCGGGCGGGCAGTTCCGTCATGGGGCCACCCTACGAGCACCCCGGGCGGAGATCAGAACTTGATGTCGCCGATCATCCCCGCCACGTTCGTCGTCAGTTCGTTGATCGTCGGGGCGATGGAGGAACTCGCCAGATAGAAGCCGAGGAGCACACAGACGATCATGTGGCCGGTCTTCAATCCTGACTTCTTGACCAGCAAGAAGACAATGATCGCCAGTAGCACCACCGCCGAAATCGAGAGTGCCACGGCGGCTCACCTCCAAGTCCAGGACCCTGCACCAGTGCGGACGCCAGCAGGTTCATACCCACTAAGCGCTACGGATCATAACTATCCGTGGGTCCGCATGACTCGGAGCACGGCAGCACAAGGGGGCGCATGCCCCATAGGCTCGGAGGATGACCACCGAGACGCCCGGAACCACCGGGCCCGCCGAGAGTCACGCGCAGCGGCTCTCCTTCCCTCGCCTGCACGCCCGCACGCAACGCTTCACTCTCGGTGCGCCCCGCGCGTTCACGGTGGCGCCCGACGGGTCCCGCGTCACCTTCCTGCGCTCGTCGTCCGGCACCGACCGGGCGAACCAACTCTGGGTCCTGGACCTGGCGGACGGTGCGGTGGAACGTGTCGCGGCCGACCCCCAGGCCCTGTTGAAGGGCGCCGTCGAGCGGCTCTCCGCCGAGGAGCGGGCCCGGCGTGAGCGCAGCCGCGAGGGCGGCGCGGGCATCGTGGGCTACGCGACGGACGCGGCGGTGGAGCTCGCCGCCTTCGCCCTCTCCGGACGGCTCTTCGCGGCGGAGCTGCGCGTGGGCACGGCACGCGAACTGCCCACCCCGACACCGGTGATCGACCCGCGCCCCTCCCCCGACGGCCGCCACATCGCGTACGTCGCCGGGGGCGCCCTGCGGGTGACGGGCGCCGAGGGGGAAGGCGACCGTGCCCTGGTGGCGCCGGAGCCGGACTCCGTCGAGAAGGAGACCGTCACGTACGGCCTCGCGGAGTTCATCGCGGCCGAGGAGATGCAGCGTTCGCGCGGCTTCTGGTGGTCGCCGGAGTCGGACCGGCTCCTTGTCGCTCGCGCCGACGACGCCCCGGTGCGGCGCTGGTGGATCGCCGACCCCGCGCACCCGGAGACGGAGCCGGCGCGGGTCGCGTACCCGGCGGCGGGCACGGCCAACGCGGACGTACGCCTCTTCGTCGTGACCCTGGACGGCGCGCGCACCGAGGTGATGTGGGACCGGGCCCGCTACCCCTACCTGGCGCGGGTGCACTGGTCGTCGGCCGGTGCGCCGCTGCTCCTCGTCCAGTCCAGGGACCAGCTCAGCCAGCTCTATCTGGCGGTGGACCCGGACGACGGCTCGACCCGCATGGTGCACGCGGAGGAGGACCCGCAGTGGCTCGAGCTCTTCCCCGGGGCTCCCTCCTGGTCCCCCAGCGGACGCCTGGTGCGGATCGTCGACGAGGGCGGCGCGCGGGTCCTCGCTGTAGGTGAACGCCCGCTGACAGGGCCGCAGTTGCACATCCGCGCGGTGCTCGACGTGGCGGACGACGACGTGTTGATCTCGGCATCGGCGGGCGCGGCTGCAGCCGTCCCGGAGACCGGCGAGGTACACGTCTACCGGGTCAACGAACTGGGCGTCGAGCGCGTCTCCACCGAACCCGGGGTGCACTCGGCGGTGCGCTCCGGCGGCCTCACCGTCCTCGTGTCGGCCACCCTGGACCAGCCCGGCTCACGCGTCCAAGTACTGCGCGACGGCAAGCAGGTGGCCACCGTCGCCTCACACGCGCGGCGCCCGGGGCTCACGCCGCGCGTGACTCTGACCGAAGGGGGCGCACGCAAGATCCCGTGCGCCGTCCTGCTCCCCACGGACTACGAGGAGGGGTCGGGGCCGCTGCCGGTACTCCTCGACCCGTACGGCGGCCCGCACGGCCAGCGGGTCCTCGCCGCCCACAATCCGTACCTCACGTCCCAGTGGTTCGCCGACCAGGGCTTCGCGGTGATCGTCGCGGACGGCCGGGGCACTCCGGGCCGCTCCCCCGCCTGGGAGAAGGCGGTCCGGCGGGACTTCACCCTCACCCTGGACGACCAGGTGGACGCGCTCCAGGGCCTCGCCGCGTCCTTCCCCCTCGACCTGGACCGGGTCGCCATCCGGGGCTGGTCCTACGGCGGTTACCTCGCCGGGCTCGCCGTCCTTCGCCGCCCCGACGTCTTCCACGCGGGGGTGGCGGGGGCGCCGGTGACGGACTGGCAGCTGTACGACACGCACTACACGGAGCGGTACCTCGGGAACCCCGGTGAGGACCCGGCCCCGTACGCCCTGAACTCCCTCGTCACGGAGGAGGGTCTGTCGGCCCCGGAGAACCCGTCCCGGCCGCTGATGATCGTGCACGGCCTCGCGGACGACAACGTGGTGGTGGCCCACGCCCTGCGCCTCTCATCGGCGCTGCTGGCCGCGGGGCGGCCTCATGAGGTCCTGCCGCTGTCGGGGGTCACGCACATGACTCCGCAGGAACAGGTGGCGGAGAATCTGCTGCTGCTCCAGGTGGACTTCTTGAAGCGTTCGCTCGGACTGTCCTGAGCGCGGGCGACCGGCCGGGGTGACATGGCAACCCCCGGCCGGTCTACGGCACCCGCACGGCCGTACGTCCGTAAGCCTGCCGCGGGCGTATATCGCCGGCGCGACGGCGCGATTGCCCGCGTGTAAAGCACGAACAGGCTTCTTTCCCCAACCCCGCCCCTTCCCGAAAACCCGCTGCGCGGGGGCGTCCTCAAACGCCGGACGGCTGAAATCTCAGCCCGTCCGGCGTTTGAGGACAGAGCCCGAAGGGCGATCTCGGGGGTCCAGGGGCCGGAGCCCCATGGTTTCGGGAAGGGGCGGGATTGGGGAAAGCCCCGCAGGGACCGCCCCTACGGGACCACCTGTTTCTCCTCCGCGAAGTGGCACGCCGAGTCGTGGGCCGCGGGGCCGAGACCCCGCGGAACTCCGCCGGAACGGCCAGCGCCGGCACCTCCAGAGCACACCGCTCCCGCGCCTTCCAGCACCGCGTGCGAAAACGGCACCCCGAGGGCGGATTGGCGGGCGAAGGCACATCGCCCGCCAGAATGATCCGCTCCCGATGCTCCCGCGCCTCGGGATCCGGCACCGGCACCGCCGAGAGCAGCGCCTGCGTATAGGGATGCGTCGGATGCTCGTAGATCTCGTCCTCGGAGCCGATCTCGACGATCCGCCCCAGGTACATCACGCCGACCCGGTCGGAGATGTGCCGCACGATCGAGAGGTCGTGGGCGATGAACACGTACGACAAGTCGAAGTCGTTCTGGAGCTGGTCCAGGAGGTTCACCACCTGCGCCTGCACCGAGACGTCCAGCGCCGACACCGGCTCGTCCGCCACCATGATCTCGGGCCGCAGCGCCAACCCCCGCGCGATCCCGATCCGTTGGCGCTGGCCGCCGGAGAACTGGTGCGGATAGCGGTTGATGTACTCGGGGTTGAGCCCGACCACGTCGAGCAGCTCCCGCACCTTCTGCCGCCGCGAGCCCTTGGGCGCGACCTCGGGATGGATCTCGTACGGCTCCCCGATGATGTCGCCGACCGTCATGCGGGGGTTCAGCGAGGTGTAGGGGTCCTGGAAGACCATCTGGATGTTGCGGCGCACGGCCTTCAGCGCGCGCCCGGACAGCTTGCTGATGTCCTCGCCCTTGTAGCGGATCTCGCCCGCGGTCGGCCGCTCCAGGTTCACCAGCATCTTGGCGACCGTCGACTTGCCGCAGCCCGACTCCCCCACGATGCCGAGCGTCTCGCCGCGCCCGAGTTCGAAGTCGACGCCGTCGACGGCCTTGACCGCGCCGATCTGCTTCTTGATGACGATGCCCTGTGTGAGCGGATAGTGCTTGACCAGGCCCCGCACCTGGAGGATCGGCTCATGCCCCGAGGGCGAGCCGTGCGCGGCGAACTCGTGCTCCGCCTGCGCCTTGTGCATCAGCTGCCGAGAGGTCTCGCCCTCGTCCTCCAGCTGTTTCCTGCTGACGTGCTCACCACGAGGCATGGAGCGTCTCCTTCCAGAAGTGGCAGGCGCTCCGGCGGTCGGCGGCCAGGCCCTCGTACGTCACGTCGTAGAGGGGCGGCTCGTCGGTCGTGCAGATGTCCTGGGCCATCGGGCAGCGGGGGTTGAAGGCGCAACCCGGCGGGATGTTCATGAGGTTGGGGGGCAGGCCCTTGATCGCGTAGAGCTCCTGGCCCTTCTGGTCGAGCCGGGGGATCGACTCCAGGAGACCGCGCGTGTACGGGTGCGCGGGCGCCTTGTAGATCTCGTGGACGGGGGCCTTCTCGACGATGCGGCCCGCGTACATGACGGCGATGTTGTCGGCGACGTCGGCCACGACGCCGAGGTCGTGGGTGATGAGGATCAGGCCCATGTGCAGCTCGCGCTGGAGCTCGGCGAGGAGGTCCATCACCTGGGCCTGGACGGTCACGTCGAGGGCTGTGGTCGGTTCGTCGGCGATGATCAGCGAGGGTTCGAGCGCCATCGCCATGGCGATCATGATGCGCTGGCGCATGCCGCCGCTGAACTGGTGCGGATACTGCCCGACGCGTTCCTTCGCGGCCGGGATGCGCACCCGGTCCATCAGCTCGACCGCCTTGGCCTTGGCGTCCTTGCGGGACATGCCCCGGTGGACGACGTACATCTCGCCGAGTTGCTGGCCGACGCTGACGACGGGGTTCAGTGAGGAGAGCGCGTCCTGGAAGATCATCGCCATGCCGGCGCCGCGCGTCTTGCGCCGCTCCTCCTCCTTGAGCTTCAGGAGGTCCTGGCCCTTGAAGAGGATCTCTCCCCCGGTGATCTTCCCGGGCGGCATGTCGAGGATGCCCATGATGGCCTGCGCGGTCACGGACTTGCCGGACCCGGACTCACCGAGCACGGCCAGGGTCTCGCCCTCGCTGACGGTGTAGTCGACGCCGTTGACGGCCTTGGCCACGCCGTCCCTCGTCCTGAACTCCACGTGCAGATCGCGCACTTCGAGCAACTTGGTCGTCCCCGGGGCGAGCGCGCCGGACGCGTCGGATGCCACGGTTGCCATGGGCGCCTACCTCAGCTTCGGGTCGAGGGCGTCGCGCACCGCGTCGCCGAGCATGATGAACGCGAGCACGGTGATGGCGAGCGCTCCGGCGGGCCAGAGCAGCATGTGCGGGGCGTTGCGGATGTACTGGGAGGCAGCCGAGATGTCGATGCCCCAGCTCACGGTCGGCGGCTTCAGACCGACGCCGAGGTACGAGAGGGTCGCCTCCAGGGCGATGTACGTGCCCAGCGCGATGGTGGCGACGACGATCACCGGGGCGATGGCATTCGGCGCGATGTGCCGCAGCAGCATCCGCGAGTTGGAGGCGCCGAGGGCCCGCGCCGCCTGGACGTAGTCGTTCTGTTTGGCGGTGATGACGGAGCCGCGGGCGATGCGCGAGAGCTGCGGCCAGCCGAGCAGGACCATGAAGCCGATCACCGGCCAGACGGTGTTGCTGGTGACGACCGACAGGAGCACCAGGCCGCCGAGCACGACGGGGATGGCGAAGAAGACGTCGGTGATCCGGGACAGGATCGCGTCCCAGAACCCTCCGAAGAACCCCGCGAGCCCGCCGAGCACGCTGCCCAGGATCGCGACGCCGAGCGTGGCGCAGACGCCGACGGTGACCGAGGCGCGGGCCCCGTAGACGGTCCGCGTGTAGACGTCGCAGCCCTGGCCGTCGAAGCCGAAGGGGTGGCCGGCGGTGGAGCTCTTCTGGGCGTTGGCGAGATCGCAGTCGAGCGGGTTGCCGGAGGCGATCGCGGACGGCCACAGGGAGATGAAGACGAGGAAGAGGATGATGAGGCCCGAGATGATGAAGATCGGGTTGCGGCGCAGCTCGTGCCACGCGTCGGACCACAGGCTGCGGGCGGGGGCGGACGGGCCGGTGCCGCCGGGTCCGCCTGGCGTCTTCTCCAGCGTCGATCCCTCGGTGGCCGCGAGGTCCATCGCGCCGCCCGCGCCGGTCGGGGCGATGGCTCCGTCTGGCTCTCGGGGTTCAGGCATAACGGATCCTCGGGTCGAGTACGGCGTACAGGAGGTCGACGATCAGGTTGGCCACCAGGAAGACCAGGACGAGGACGGTCACGAAGCCGACGACGGTCTGGGTGCTCTGGCGGAGGATCCCCTGGTAGAGCTGGAAGCCGACGCCGTGGATGTTGAAGATCCGCTCGGTGACGATCGCGCCGCCCATCAGCGCGCCGATGTCCGTGCCGATGAAGGTGACCACCGGGATGAGTGAGTTGCGCAGCAGGTGCCGGGTGATGACACGGCGCCTGGGGAGCCCCTTCGCGATGGCCGTGCGGACGTAGTCGGCACGGCGGTTCTCGGCGATGGAGGTCCGGGTGAGCCGGGTGACGTAGGCCAGCGAGACCGAGGCGAGCACGAGCCCCGGCACGATGAGTTCGTTCAGCGGCGCCTCCGAGGAGACGGAGGGTTTCATGACCCCCCATTCGACGCCGAGCAGCAGTTGGAGCAGCAGGCCGGTGACGAAGGTGGGGATCGCGATGACGACGAGCGTCAGGAGCAGGACGACGGTGTCGATGGGGCGCCCGCGCCGCAGCCCGGTGACGACCCCCAGCGAGATCCCGATGACGATCTCGAAGACGATCGCGACGAGCGTCAGGCGGATCGTGAGGGGGAAGGCCGTCGACATCAGCTCGGTGACCTTCTGCCCGTTGAAAGCGGTGCCGAAGTCGCCGGTGAAGACATTGCCCATATAGGTGGCGTACTGCTGCCACACGGGCTTATCGAGGCCGAATTCCTTCTTCAGCTGGGCGGCCGTCGCGGGGTCGCACTTTCGGTCCCCGCAGAGGCCCGCGACGGGGTCGCCCATCACGTTCACCATCAGGAAGATCAGCAGTGTGGCGCCGAAGAAGACCGGGATCATCTGCAGCAGACGCCGGATCACATAACGTCCCATGAAGGGCTCCGGAAGTAACGGGAGCGGTCATCCGACGCGGTGACGGGCGCCGGATGACCGCTCCCTGGCCTCAGCTGACCTTGATCTCGTTGTAGACCGGGACGCTGAACTGGTTCAGGGCCACGTCGGAGACCCTGTCCGAGTAGCCGGCGCTGCCGTTCTGGTACCAGAGCGGAATGACCGCCATCTGCTCGGCGAGCACCTTTTCGGCGTCCTGGAAGGTGGAGACGGCCTTCGCGGTGTCGGTCTCCGCGTTGGCCTTGTCGACGAGGTCGTCGAATTTCTTGTCGGACCACTTTCCGTCGTTCGACGGGGCGTCCGTGTAGTACAGCGGCTGCAGGAAGTTCTGGATGAGCGGGTAGTCCATCTGCCAGCCCGCGCGCCAGGCGCCGTCCAGCTTCTGCTGCGAGGCCTTGCTGCGGAAGTCGGCGAAGGTGCCGACCGGGCTTCCTACGCAGGACTTGTCATTGCCGAGGGCCTTGTTGATGGAGTTGCAGACGGCGTCGACCCATTCCTTGTGCGAGCCGGTGTCCGCGTTGTACGTGATCTTCAGCGTGCCGCCGGGGATGCCGCCGCCGTCCGAGATCAGCTTCTTGGCCTGGTCGGCGTCGTACTTGCACGCGTCGCCGCACAGCCCTTCCTTGTACCCGCCGTCCTTGCCGAGCACCGGGGATGTCCAGTCGGTGGCGGGGGTCCGGGTCTGCTGGAAGATGGTCTCGGTGATCTGGTCACGATTGATCGCCATGGAGAGCCCTTGCCGGACCTTCTCCATCCCGGGCTTCGACCACTTGCTGTCGTAGAACGGAAAGGCGAGCGTCTGGATGATCCCCGCGGGGGTGTTGATGTAGCGGTCACCCAGATCGCTCTTGGCGTTCTTGAGCTGCGAGGCGGGAACGTCGTCGACGAGGTCGAGATTGCCCGCCATCAGGTCCGTGTAGGCGGTGTTGTTGTCGGTGTAGACCTTGAGATCCACACCGCCGTTCTGCGCCTTGTCCGTACCGCTGTACCCGTCCCATTTCCGCAGGGACATCTTCGATCCCTTGGCGTACGAGTCCACGGTGTAGGGGCCGTTGCCGACGGGCTTGGCGAGCCATGCGTCGTGGTCGTCGTAGAACGCCTTGGGCAGCGGCGCGAATGCCGGGTAGCCGAGGGTCTTGGGCCAGGTGGAGAACTTCTGCGTGAGCTTGACGGTGAAGGTGGTGGCGTCGACGACCTTCAGTCCGGAGAGTGTGTCGGCCTTGGCGTCCCCCTTCTCCGGGTGGACGTCCTCGTACCCCTCGATATAGCCGAAGAAGTAGGCGTTCTTCTGGTTGTTCTTCAGGTGGGCGCCGTAATTCCAGGCGTCGACGAAGGACTTCGCGGTGACGGCCTCGCCATTGCTGAACTTCCACCCTTTCTTGATCTTCACGGTGAAGTTCTGCGAGTCCTTGGTGTCGATCTTCTCGGCGACCATGTTCTTGGCCTCGCCGGTCTTCGGGTCGTACCGCATGAGACCCCGGAAGAGCATGTCGAGCACCTTGCCGCCCTGCACCTCATTGGTGTTCGCAGGCTCCAGCGGATTCTGCGGATCACCCCAGGAGGACCCCACGATCCCGGTGCCGTCGCCACCGCCACCGCCGCTGTCCCCGCCTCCGCCACAGGCGGTCGCCGCGAGCGCGACGGTCACCGCACAAGCGGCCCACTTGGCGTGCGTGGCTCCACGCATGGAGAGCCTCCCTTTCAGGCCTGAGTCACACTTAGGCCCAAATACACCCCAATGCGCTGCGTTACGCATCTTTATGGAGGCTTTCCGGGGCTAGTAGGACCGGGAAACCCTCGGATGCCTCCACCGCCACTCGCTACCCTCGATATATGGAGTACGCGAAGATGCGCGCGATCGCCGAGGAGCTCGGCGCCTATGCCGAGCGCCTCGAGGGCACGTGGAACGTGGAGATCGGGCCTTCGGGACCGATACTGGCCATGATGTGCCCCTCGAAGCGGCGCGAGGGCACGGTCCATCGCATCTGTCGGCAGCTGAACCAGCAGCTCCTCACCACCCACCCCGGTTTCATCTGTGCCAACGGCCCGGAGATCGAGCACCCCTCGATCGGCCGCATGCGCCGCCCCGACGCCCTCGTGATCCCCGAGGCCGTGCTGGACGAAGAAGGCATCGCCGTTGACGCCACGCAGGTGCTTGCCGTCATCGAGATCGTCTCGCCGTCCAACCCGAACGACGACTACGGCGAGAAGCTGACCGAGTACCCCGCGATGGGCATCGACCACTACATGATCGTCGACCCACGGACGGGCACCATCGAAGTGCACTCCGAGCCGTGCGCGGGCCGCTACGGGAGCAAGGAGCCGTACATCTTCGGCGACGACGTGCCGTTCGGCCCCTGGACGGTGGAGACCGTGGCGTTCCGCCGTTACGGGAAGGCCGGGGATCACGCCCCGTCCGGCAGCTAGTCCGACGCCAGGCGCGCGTGCAGTTCCACGTCGTGGCGCACTCCCTCGTACGCGAGCTTCTGGCGCTGCACGCCTTCCGCCACGAAGCCGGCGGACCGGGCCACCCGGCAGGACGCCGGGTTGTTGACCCGGTGGCCCAGTTCGAGGCGGAACAGCCCCAGTTCGCGGAAGGCCCACCGCGCCAGCGCGTCACAGCCGTACGTCGCCACACCGCGGCCCCGCGCCGACGGTGCCGTCCAGTACGAGACCCAGCCCGTTCCGTGGACCTGGTTCACCGCGCCCACAGCCACGTTGCCCAGTGCGATGTCGTCCTCGTCGACCACCGCGAAGGCGTACGCGGTCCCGGCACGCTCCTCTACCTCCCGCAGCGCGATCCACCGCAGAGCACTCTCACGGGAGTCGACCGGCATGTCGGACTGCCGGGACATCTCCGGGGCGGAGAAGGCCGCGAGCACGGCGCCGGCGTCCTCCTCCCGCCAGGAGCGAAGCGCACGCACCACACACCATCCCTTCCGCGTCGACGCCGGAAAATGGGGGCGCCCGGAACCACATGGTTCCGGGCGCCCCCATCACATACAGGCCGTGCACGCACTCACGCCGCGTGCACGACGTCCTTCTCCTCCGCGAAGTGGCACGCCGACTCGTGGGCCGCCGGAGTGTCCTGGCCCGCGAAACGCTGCGGGATCGCCAGCAGCGGGGTCTCCTCCGCGCACTTCGCCTCCGCCTTCCAGCAGCGGGTGCGGAAGCGGCAGCCGGAGGGCGGATTGGCCGGGGACGGGACGTCACCGGTCAGGATGATCCGCTCGCGGCCCTCGCGCGCCTCCGGGTCCGGCACCGGGACAGCCGACAGGAGCGCCTGCGTGTACGGGTGCGTCGGGTGCTCGTAGATCTGCTCGTCGGAGCCGATCTCCGCCATCTTGCCGAGGTACATCACGCCCACGCGGTCCGAGATGTGCCGGACGATCGACAGGTCGTGCGCGATGAAGAGGTACGAGAGGTTGAACTCGTCCTGCAGCTTCTCCATCAGGTTGATGACCTGGGCCTGGACGGAGACGTCCAGAGCCGAGACCGGCTCGTCGCAGATGATGATCTCGGGGTTGAGGGCCAGACCGCGCGCGATGCCGATGCGCTGGCGCTGACCGCCCGAGAACTGGTGCGGGTAGCGGTTGATGTACTCCGGGTTCAGGCCCACCACGTCCAGGAGGTCCTGGACCTTCTGGCGGCGCGAGCCCTTGGGAGCCACCTCGGGGTGGATCTCGAAGGGCTCCCCGATGATGTCGCCCACCGTCATACGGGGGTTCAGGGACGTGTAGGGGTCCTGGAACACCATCTGGATGTTGCGGCGGACCGCCTTCAGCGCACGCCCGGACAGCTTGGTGATGTCCTGGCCCTTGTAGAAGACCTCGCCTGCCGTGGCGCGCTCCAGGGTCATCAGGAGCTTGGCGACCGTGGACTTGCCACAGCCGGACTCGCCCACGATGCCAAGCGTCTCGCCCTGGTACAGGTCGAAGGAGATCCCGTCGACCGCCTTGACCGCGCCGATCTGCTTCTTGAGCAGGATGCCCTGGGTCAGCGGGAAGTGCTTCACCAAGTTGCGGACCTGGAGGATCGGCTCGCCGCGCTCCACCGGCGCCTCGATGGCCGCGACGGCCTCCTCGGCGCTTGCCGCGTCGACCGTTTCGACCTCGGAGACGTTCGGGGTGGCGTCGGCGGGCTCGTCCGTCTTCGAGAGCTTCGAGGCCTTCGTCGGCTCAGCCATGGATCGTCTCCTTCCAGAAGTGGCACGCGCTGCCGCGGCCCGGCAGATCCGTGCCGTCCTGCTCCGTCACCGACACCAGGGCCGGCACATCCGTACGGCAGACGTCCTGCGCCTTGGGGCAGCGCGGGTTGAAGGCACAGCCGGTCGGGATGTGGAGCAGGTTGGGCGGCAGGCCCTTGATCGCGTAGAGCTCCTGGCCCTTCTGGTCGAGCCGGGGAATCGACTCGAGCAGACCGCGCGTGTACGGGTGCGCGGGGCGCTTGTAGAGCTCGTGGACCGGTGCCGTCTCGACGATCCGGCCCGCGTACATGACCGCGATCTTGTCCGCGACGTCGGCGACCACACCGAGGTCGTGGGTGATCAGGATCAGGCCCATGTTGTACTCGCGCTGCAGATCGGCCAGGAGGTCCATGACCTGGGCCTGGACCGTCACGTCGAGGGCCGTGGTGGGCTCGTCGGCGATGATCAGGTCCGGTTCGAGCGCGAGCGCCATCGCGATCATGATGCGCTGGCGCATACCGCCGGAGAACTGGTGCGGGTAGTCGTTCACCCGCTCCTTGGCGGCCGGGATCTTCACCCGCTCCATCAGCTCGATGGCCTTGGCCTTGGCCTGCTTGCGGCTGACACCGTCGTGCACCCGGAACATCTCGCCGAGCTGGTAGCCCACCGAGAGCACGGGGTTGAGCGATGACAGCGCGTCCTGGAAGATCATCGCGATCTTGCGGCCGCGGATCTTCCTGCGCTCCTCGTTGGACATCTTGAGCATGTCCTGGCCGCGGAAGAGGATCTCGCCCTGCGGGATCTTGCCGGGCGGCATGTCGAGGATGCCCATGATGGCCTGCGCCGTCACGGACTTGCCGGAGCCGGACTCACCGAGGACGGCGAGCGTCTCGCCCGCGTCCACGCTGTAGTTGACGCCGTTGACTGCCTTGACGACACCCTCGCGGGTGTGGAACTCGACGTGCAGGTCCTTGACGTCGAGCAGTCTGCCGCCCTTTTCCTCGCCCGAGCGGGGGGCGGGAACCGAGTCTTCCTTGATGTCGATGCTGGTCATTTACGCCTCCCTCAGCGCAGCTTCGGGTCGAGGGCTTCGCGTACGGCGTCACCCATCATGATGAACGCCAGCACCGTGATACTCAGCATTCCTGCCGGGAAGAACAGCGTGTGCGGGTTGTTCCGGATGTCCGCCGTCGCGTCGGAGATGTCGCCACCCCAGGAGATGGCTCCGTCACCGAGGCCGAGGCCCAGGTACGACAGCGTCGACTCGGCCACGATGTACGTGCCGAGCGAGATGGTGGCCACGACGATCACCGGAGCCAGCGCGTTCGGCAGGATGTGGCGGAACAGGATCCGCTTGGTCCCTGCGCCGAGCGCACGCGCCGCCACCACATAGTCGGCGTGCTTGGTGGTGATGACCGCGCCACGCATCACGCGGGCGATCTGTGTCCAGCCGAGGAAGGCCAGCGCGCCCATGACGACCCACACCGTGCGGTCGGTGAAGGCGTTCAGGACGACCATCGCGCCGAGCAGGAACGGGATGCCGAAGAACACGTCGGTGAGCCGGGAGATGAGGCTGTCCCAGAACCCGCCGAAGTAGCCCGCGAGCATGCCGCACAGACCGCCGAAGAGGGTGACGAGGATCGTCACGCCGACGCCCACGAGGATCGAGTTGCGCGCACCGAAGACGACACGGGCGTAGATGCTGCGGCCCGTCCTGTCGTATCCGAACCAGCCCTCCTGGAAGAACTGACCGAGCTCGGGCTTGCCCAGGAAGTGATTGACCTGGTCGCCGCTCTCGGGGTTCGTGTCGGTGAACAGTCCGGGGAAGGCAGCCACCACGACCAGGATCACGATCAGGATCGAGGAGATCACGAAGAGCGGATTGCTGCGCAGCTCCCGCCACGCGTCGTTCCACAGGCTTCGCGGCTTGCCCGGAGCGGGGCCGGCGGCGATCGCGTCGACCGGGGCGTCCGGCGTCACGGTCTTGTCGTCCACGGCCGGGGACTTGGTGAGGTCAGGCATAACGGATCCTCGGGTCCAGGACCGCGTAAAGCAGGTCGACGATCAGGCTGGCTGCGAGGTACACGAGCACCAGGACGGTGACGATCCCGACGATGACCGCGCCCTCACGGCGGGCGAGCGCCTGGAAGAGGAGGTTGCCGACGCCCGTCACGTTGAAGATGCCCTCGGTGATGACCGCGCCACCCATCAGGGTGCCGACGTCCGTGCCGAGGTAAGTCACCACGGGGATCAGCGAGTTGCGCAGCAGATGCCGGGTGATGATGCGCTGCCGGGGCAGGCCCTTGGCCACCGCGGTGCGCATGTAGTCCGCCTGGCGGTTCTCGGCGATCGACGTGCGGGTCAGTCTCGCCACGTACGCGAGGCCGACCATGCCGAGCACGATCGCGGGCACCAGCAACTGGCCCATGTTCTCGGAGTCCTGGACCGTGGGTGTGATCCACCCGAGTTCATTGCCGAAGAACAGCTGGCAGAGCAGGCCGACCACGAAGATCGGGACCGAGATCACCAGAAGCGTGAAGAGCGTGACCGTGTTGTCGACCAGACGGCCGCGCTTGATGCCGGCGAGCACGCCGAGCGTGATGCCGACGATGAGCTCGAACGTCCAGGCCATGGAGGCCAGTCGCATCGAGACCGGGAACGCCTGGGTGATTTCGTCGATGACGGGCCGGTTGCCGGCGATCGTCTTGCCGAAGTCCCCTTGCAGCAGGTTGCCCATGTAGTGCAGGTACTGCTGCCAGAGCGGGAGATCCAGACCCCGGTCGTGGCGAATCTGCGCCACCTGCGCCGGGTCCGGCGGCTTGTCTCCCCACAGCGCCCGCACGGGGTCGCCGGGGAGCACGTTGACCATGATGAAGATCAACAGGGTTGTCCCGATGAAGACCGGGATCATCTGGAGCAGTCGCCGCGCGACATAACGCCCCATTGGTGCCTCCGTCCAATCCGGAGCCGCCCGAAGCGACGCCCGGGATCGCCGGGCGTCGCTTCGGGAACTGGGCTCCGACGCCTACTTCTCGAAGACCTCGATGTCGGTGAGGATCGGGTCGCCGGCCTGGTCGAACTCGACGTGCTTCACGTTCTTGGAGTACGCGGAGAGCGTCTTGTTGTACCAGAGCGGGATGCCCGGGAAGGTCTTGGCGAGCTGCTTCTCAGCCTCGTTGTAGAGCTCCGCGGACTCGTCGATCGTCTTGGCCGCGTCGGCCTTCTTGGTCAGCTCGTCGAACTTCTTGTCCGAGAAGCCGCCCTTGTTGCCGTCCACGCCCGTGCCGTAGAGGTCGGCGAGGAAGTTGCCGTTGAACGGGTAGTCGAGCACCCAGCCCGACCGGTACATCGCCTTGACCTGCTTCTTGTCCCGCACCTCGGTGTCGGCCTGGAAGTCGGTCTTCGGGTCGCCGACGCACTTCACGCCGGTCGACTTGGTGATGCTGTTGCACACCGCCGTGACCCAGCCCTTGTGCGGCTGGTCGGCGTTGTACTGGATGGAGATCTTGTTCCCGGGAACGCCGCCGCCGTCCTCGACGAACTGCTTGGCCTTCTTCGGGTCGAACTTGCAGAACTCACCACAGGCGCCGGCCTTGTAGCCCTTGACGCCCTTGGCGACCCAGCCGGTGGCGGACTCACGCGTACCGGCGAAGGTGGTCTTCGCGATGGTGTCGCGGTCGATGGCCATCGACAGACCCTGGATGACCTTCACGTCGACGTCCTTGAACGTCTTGCTGTAGAAGGCCGGGTTGACCGTGTTGATCGCCGAGAAGTCCTGCTCGATGGCGCGGTCGCCGAAGTCCTGCTTGAAGTTGGCGAGCTCGCTGTCCGGGATCAGCGGCATCGTGTCGACGTTGTCCGAGCGCAGGTCGTTGTACGCGGCCTGCGGCGTCGTGTACGCCTTGAAGTTGATGCCGCCGTTCTTCGGCTTCTTGGCACCCTTGTAGCCGGACCAGGCCGTGACCTGGATCGACTTCTTGTGGTCCCAGCTCTTGAGCTTGTAGGGGCCGTTGCCGACCGGCGCCTCGCCGTACTTCTTCGGGTCCTTCAGCGCTTCCGAGGGCATCGGGTAGAAGGGCGAGTAGACGAGCTTGTACGCGTAGTACGGGATGCCCGTGTTCAGCGTGATGGTGAAGGTGTTGTCGTCGACGACCTTCAGACCGGACATGGTCTTGCCCGAGCCCTTCCCCTTCTCGGGGTGGACCTTGTCGTAGCCGACGATGTCGCGGTACCAGGCGCTGTTCTGCTGGCCGTTGGCGGGGTTCGCCGCCCAGTTCCAGGCGTCCACGTACGACTTGGCCGTGACGGCCTCGCCGTTGTGGAACTTCCAGCCCGACTTGAGCTTGACGGTCCACACCTTGTTGTCCTTGTCGGGGGTGACCGACTCGGCGTTCTCGTAGGTGATGTTCCCCTGCTTGTCGTAGTTGACAAGCCCCGTGAAGAGGGAGTTGATGACGACGCTGCCGTACGCCTCCATGGTGTTGGCGGGCTGCAGGGCGTTCTGCGGCTCACCGTTGGCGTAACTGACGATCCCCTTGGGGTCGACCTTGCCGCTGTTGCCGCCGCTGTCGCTGCCGCCGCCGCAGGCCGTTGCCGTCAGCGCCACGACACCCGCTATCGCGACCCACTTGGCGCTCTTGGCACCACGCATGGGGTTCCTCCTCATGAGTCCACTTGTTCACTACAAGAGGGGGTACGAGAATCCGCGCCGACACCCCTGACGGCGCGTGGATAGAAGTACCCCAGTGTGCTCGTGAGTCGGCGCTCCCCACAGCGCGTGACCCATTGACCCGAGCTATACGCGGTCAACTATTAGCCATGAGGTACCGCCCGACCACACTCTTTTGGTCTCGGTTCAATCACACCTGGTGCGTACAACTTCCAAAATCCGGACAAACCGATCCGAGATAGATGGTTGCGAAACGGACGTGTTACACATCTAACGGTCAACGCCGTCCGCATTCCGGACAGATGGTCCAGGAAAACCGGTTGCGGCGGAGCGGTCGTGAGACGGTTCGCGGCGCCTTCCGGGGTCGCCGGAGCGGACGCGCGTAGATGCGCGGAGAGTCGCGATGGCGGGTGATCCCCCGCCGCGGAGCCTGGGCCAGCGTAGTGCCGCTGGGGCCCGCGCACGGGGGTAACCCCCGCAGACGCACGAGAGGCCGGTTTCCGCCTCTCCCTGGGGAGGGGCGGAAACCGGCCTCGGATGCCGAATTCGCCGAGCGCTTACGGCAGTTGTGCGGAGCCCGAGGTTTTAACCGGGCTTTGCACCGGCGTCAGCCGTGCTTGGCGCGCGAGGCGGAGCGGCCACGCTGCTTGGCGTCCAGGACGACCTTGCGGATACGCACGGTCTCCGGGGTCACCTCGATGCACTCGTCGTCGCGGCAGAACTCCAGGGACTGCTCGAGCGACAGCTTGCGGGCGGGCACGACGTTCTCGGTCGTGTCCGCGGAAGCCGCACGCATATTGGTGAGCTTCTTCTCCTTGGTGATGTTCACGTCCATATCGTCGGCGCGCGAGTTCTCGCCGACGATCATGCCCTCGTACACCTCGGTGCCGGCCTCGGTGAAGATGACACCGCGCTCCTGGAGGTTGACCATCGCGAACGGCGTGACCGAACCCGAGCGGTCCGCGACGAGCGAGCCGTTGTGACGGGTGCGCAGGTCGCCGAACCACGGCTCGTGACCCTCGAAGATCGAGTGCGCGATGCCGGTGCCACGGGTCTGGGTCAGGAACTCCGTACGGAAGCCGATGAGGCCACGCGACGGGACGATCCACTCCATGCGGATCCAGCCGGAGCCGTGGTTGGTCATCGTCTCCATGCGGCCCTTGCGGGTCGCCATCAGCTGCGTGATGGCGCCGAGGTGCTCCTCGGGCGAGTCGATCGTCATGCGCTCGATCGGCTCGTACGTCTTGCCGTCGATCTGCTTGGTGACGACCTCGGGCTTGCCGACGGTCAGCTCGAAGCCCTCGCGGCGCATCTGCTCGACCAGGATGGCGAGCGCGAGCTCACCACGGCCCTGGACCTCCCAGGCGTCGGGACGCTCGGTGTCCAGGACACGGAGCGAGACGTTACCGATGAGCTCCTTGTCCAGACGGTCCTTCACCTGGCGGGCGGTGACCTTGTGGCCCTTGCCGCCCTTGCCGACGAGCGGCGAGGTGTTCGTACCGATGGTCATGGAGATCGCGGGCTCGTCCACCGTGATGAGCGGGAGCGCGATGGGGTTCTCGGGGTCGGCGAGGGTCTCACCGATCATGATCTCCGGGATACCGGCGATCGCGCAGATGTCACCGGGGCCTGCCTTCTCGGCGGGCTTGCGCGTGAGCGCCTCGGTCATCATCAGCTCGGTGATGCGGACGTTGGACTGCGAGCCGTCACGCTTGATCCAGGTGACGGTCTGGCCCTTGCGCAGCTCGCCCTGCTCGACACGGCACAGCGCGATACGGCCGAGGAAGTTGTCGGCGTCGAGGTTCGTGACGTGCGCCTGGAGGGGCGCGTCCTCGTCGTACTTCGGGGCCGGGACGGTCTCCAGGATCGTGGAGAAGAACGGCTCCAGGTTCTCGCTGTCGGCCGGGACGGTGCCGTCCTCCGGCTTGGTCAGCGAGGCGACGCCGTCACGGGCGCAGGCGTAGACGATCGGGAACTCGATCTGGTCCTCGTCCGCGTCCAGGTCCAGGAACAGGTCGTACGTCTCGTCGACGACCTCGGCGATCCGCGAGTCCGGACGGTCCGTCTTGTTGATGCAGAGGATCACCGGCATCTTCGCGGCGAGGGCCTTGCGCAGGACGAAGCGGGTCTGGGGCAGCGGACCCTCGGAGGCGTCCACGAGGAGGACGACCGCGTCCACCATCGACAGGCCGCGCTCGACCTCACCACCGAAGTCGGCGTGGCCGGGGGTGTCGATGATGTTGATGGTGATGACGTCGCCGCCATCCTTGGGGTGGTACTTGACGGCCGTGTTCTTGGCCAGGATCGTGATGCCCTTCTCACGCTCCAGGTCGTTCGAGTCCATCATGCGGTCGTCGAGGGACTCGGCTGCGTGCGCGGCGAAGGAGCCGGCCTGCTTGAGCATGGCGTCGACCAGGGTGGTCTTGCCGTGGTCGACGTGGGCGACGATGGCAACATTACGAATGTCATGGCGCGTGGGCATACGAGCTGCGCTTCTCCCGGGAAGAGTGGATGGCCGCGCGTACGGTCCGGCACGCGTGCCCTGCCGGGCAGAACACGCCACGGCCTCACCCCAGTCTACGTGCCTTGCGCGGGGGTGACCTCCGCGGGGCCTCGTCGGGGGCCTGACCAGGGGATTTTCGGGGTGCTGGGCGGCGCTGGGGAACATGCGGGTCAAGGGGTCGGCACGACCTTGCCCGCCGGGGGTACCGGCGGGCAAGGGAGTTGAGCGGAATCTGAGCGTGACCTGCGGTAATGCTGCCGTGTGACCTGCGACGAAGCTACTTGTCCGCGGGTTTGCCCGCCGGCTTGGCGCCCGGCTTCAGGAAACCCATGTCCTCGTAGTTCGGCACCTGGAAGCCGAAGGCACCCGCGTTCGCGAGGTTCGTGCGGGCCGCCATCAGCTGGGGGCGCTGATAGAGGGGAATCGATCCTGCTTCGGCCCAGATACGGGCGTCGGCCTTCTTGACCAGGGCGCGGCTCTCGTCCTCGTCCAGCTCCCCCATCGCCTGGTCGAACAGTTGGTCGATGTGGTCCGTGCCGACCCGCGTGTAGTTCTGCTCGACGTTCAGCGACCCGTCCGCGGCCGGCACCGGCTTGGCGAAGATCGGGCGCGCGTCCGTCGCCGGGAAGGCCGTCGCGGGCCAGGAGTAGAGGGCGAGGTCGTACTGCCCGGAGGCGATGTGATCCTTGAAGTAGCTGTCGTCGGCGACCTTCGCCGTCTCCGTGCGGATCCCGATCTTCTCCAGCATCCGCGAGATCCGGTCGGCCACCGTCCGCAGTGACTCCGAGCCCTCGCCGGACGGCAGCACGAAGCGCAGGGTGAGGGGCTTGCCGTCCTTGGCCATGGGGCCGCCGGCCGCGGAGCCCTTGGGGGCCGCCGTGCCCTTGGGCGCGTAGGCCCCGGGCGCACCGCCCTTCGCGGCCTTCTTCTCGGACTTGCCCTCCGCGTGCTGCTTCGTGTGGCCGCCGGGGTCCTTCTTCTTCTCCTTGTCCGCCTCGCGATGGGCCCCGAAGGACGCCGCCTGGCGGGTGAGCGCCGCCTGCTGGTAGGCCGCCGCCGGAGCGGGCGCGAGCACCGAGGTGCCGCTGTCGCCCGGCTTCTCGTCGTCCTCGCCGACGACGTACGCACCGTCGTCGCCCGAGTCCTCCGCCGTGTCCGAGTCCCCCGCCGAGTCCTTCGCGCCGTCGGATCCGGAGTCCGCCTTCGACTTCTTGGCGTCCGCCTCGCCCCCGGCCGTCTTCCCCTTCGGCTCCTTCACCGGGCCGCCCTGCGTCCACCCGGCGTCGGCGAGCAGCGCCCGCGCCTCCGCGGTGTCCTGGTCGCCGAGGGCCCCGCTGTTGTCCGCGTACGCCTGCTGCCCGGCGAGGGCCAGGTGGCTGCCGACCGGCTTGGCGGGCAGGCCCAGCGGTGTGAGGACCGCCTTGGCGAGCTCTTCGCGGTCGAGGGCGCGGGCCACCGCGCGCCGCACCCGGTCGTCGGCGAGCGGGCCGTCGGTGCCGTTGAGGGCGAGCTGGGTGTAGGCCGGTTCGAGGGACTTGCGGACGGTGTAGCCCCGCAGGCCCGTCTGCTCGGTGGCGTACTTCTTGATCGCCTTGTCGGTCCGCTGCCGGGCCTGCTGCTCGCTGTCGGCCGCCTCCTCGTCGGAGCCGTGGGCGACCGCCCAGGAGCGCAGCGCCTTGGCCGGGGTCAGCCGCGACTCGGGGCCGTGGCTGAGCGGGCCCTGGACGCCCTGGTCGCGGGCCGCGTTCGCGATGCGCCGCGCCTCGGGGGCGTCGATCTCGGCGAGGTCGACCTTGCCCTGGGCGAGCGCGGCGGCCCGCTCCTCGCGCGGCACCTCGTGCAGGACCAGCTTGGAGAGCTTCGCGGGCCTGCCCCACCAGCGCGGGTTGCGGACCAGCGTGACCTCTTCCGCCTTGCTGTCGAAGTCCTGCACCGCGAACGGGCCCGCGCTCACCTTGAGCTTGCGCCGCGCACCGTCGTTGAAGGAGTCAGGAGTGCCCATGACCTCCTTCGGGTACAGCGGCGAGAAGAGCGAACGCCAGTCCGCGTAGGGCTTGTTGAAGGTGACGCGCACCTCCAGGTTGTCCGCGCCGCGCTCGATCTTCTCGATGCGGTCGTAGCCCGCGTTGCGTGCCGTCCAGTACGCGCTGTCCTTGCCGGACAGAGCACGCTGCTGGGCCGCGAAGTCATCGGCGCCGATCTCCCGGCCGTCGCTCCACACCGCCTGCTGGTTGAGCTTGTAGAGCACGACCTGCTTGGGCTCGCGCTCGACGACCTTCGCGGACTCCAGGTAGTCGGTGTTCTGCTGCGCCCTGCCCTGCGCGTCGAGGCGGAACATCGACGGCAGGACCGCCCCCGCGATCCGCGACGTGCCCGCGTCCGCGTCCGACTGGAAGGAGTTGAGGGTCTCCGGCATCGCGTCGACGGCCCAGTTCATGGTCCCGCCGTCGGCGACGTGGTCCCGGGCCGCGGGCGCGATGTCCTGGCCGGCGGTCGGGGAGCCCGCCTCGTCCTGGGAGCTGCAGGCGGCGAGGCTGGGCAGGGCCAGCACGCCCGTGGCGAGGAACACGGCAGATCTCAGTCTGGCGCGGTCTGGTGACATGACGGGTACCTCCGGGGCTCGCCCGGCCGCCCGCTACCAGGACCGGGCCGGGTTTGATCACGTTTGGCGGTATATGGAGCTGATCACATCTATCGATCCACTGAAGGGGACGTGACCCGGCCCGCGGGGACGACACGGCGTGGGGGCACCGGATCCCACTCGTGCGGCCCAACCCCGCGTGACCGAGCGTGACGAGGGCACAGGCCCGCGCCCCGAAGCACGTGGGGGCGGCGGCGCACACCCCGGCGCGTTCCAGCGGCGCATTTCGGCGCCTACGAGCCGGGAATCCCTGCAGATCTCTTCACAAGCCGGGATGTGACGCGCGACACTCGCAGGCGCATGAACGTTGCCGCCGCACCCCTGAAGTGAGGGCAAGTCATGGCTCTGCAGGATGATCTGACGGCTGTTCAGCGAAGTGTCGACGAGCTGCTCCGCGCCGTCGGCAAGCTGGAGCAGCAGGTCGGCGATGGTTCCCGGGGCGGGCCTGCCGCGATCGACGTGCGCCGCGTCCGCGCGGACGCCGACCACCTGCGGGAGAGCGTCGCGCTCCTGCGCGCCTCGGCCCACGACCCGGCCGCGGCCCCGCAGAAACGTCTTGACCTGGTCACCATCCCCGATACGCCCTACGACAGCTCGCTGTGGACGGACTCGGACGACGAGGGCCTCGGCGCGCGCGACCGGCATGCGCCTTGACCGATCCGGCGCGCCCTGAGTGCCCTCCGGCGGCCGAGCCCGGCCGCCCGACCCGAGGACGAACCTGAGGACGAAGGAGTGGAGCCTCGTTGGCCACCGGCACGGAACCCCATCTGAAGAGCGGTCAGGATCCCGGCGGCGTCCGAGCGGCGACGCGCGCCGCGATCAGCGCTGCCCATCTGCGGACCGACCGCTGGTGGCTCGCGCCCGCCGCGACCGCCGCCGGCCTCTTCGCCTTCATCGTCTACTCGACGTGGCGGGCCTTCGCCAACGCGGACTATTACGCGGCGCCCTACGTCTCACCGTTCTACTCACCGTGCCTCGCCGAGAACTGCGAGCCGATGCGGTCAGGACCCAACTGGGAGATCTTCGGCAGCTGGTGGGGCCTGTCCCCCGCCCTGCTGATCCTGATCTTCCCGCTCGGCTTCCGCCTGACCTGCTACTACTACCGCAAGGCGTACTACCGCGGCTTCTGGGCGTCACCGCCCGCCTGCGCGGTCGCCGAGCCGCACAAGAAGTACTCCGGAGAGACCCGCTTCCCGCTCATCCTGCAGAACATCCACCGCTACTTCTTCTACGCGGCGGTCCCGGTGGCGGGCATCCTCACGTACGACACCGTGCTTTCGTTCCGCGATGAGCACTACGAGTGGGGCCACATGGGCCTCGGCACGCTCGTCATGCTGGTCAACATCGTGCTGATCTGGGCGTACACCCTCTCCTGCCACTCCTGCCGGCACATCGTCGGCGGCAAGCTCAAGCACTTCTCCAAGCACCCCGTGCGCTATCGCATGTGGCAGTGGGTCGGGAAACTCAACGCGCGGCACATGCTGCTCGCCTGGGCCTCCTTGGTGAGTGTGGCGCTCGCCGACTTCTACGTGTATCTGATCGCGTCCGGCGCCTTCGACGATCCGAGGTTGTTCTGATGTCTCAAGTGGAGCGGCAGCAGTGGGATGTTGTCGTGGTGGGAGCCGGAGGAGCGGGCCTGCGGGCCGCGATCGAGGCACGTGAGCAGGGCGCCCGTACCGCCGTGATCTGCAAGTCCTTGTTCGGCAAGGCCCATACGGTGATGGCCGAGGGCGGCATCGCGGCCTCCATGGGCAACGTGAACTCCGGCGACAACTGGCAGGTGCACTTCCGCGACACCCTGCGCGGCGGCAAGTTCCTCAACCAGTGGCGGATGGCCGAGCTGCACGCGCGTGAAGCCCCGGACCGCGTATGGGAGTTGGAGACCTGGGGCGCGCTGTTCGACCGTACGGCGGACGGGCGGATCTCCCAGCGCAACTTCGGTGGGCACGAGTATCCACGCCTCGCGCACGTGGGCGACCGGACCGGCCTGGAGCTCATCCGCACCCTTCAACAGAAGATCGTCTCCCTCCAGCAGGAGGACGAACGCGAATTCGGGGACCACGAAGCACGGTTGAAGGTCTTCCAGGAGTGCACGGTCACCCGCGTTCTCAAGGAGGGCGAGCGGGTCAGCGGCACGTTCTGCTACGACCGCGAGTCCGGCCGCTTCTTCGTGCTCGAAGCCCCGAGCGTCGTCCTCGCGACCGGCGGCATCGGCAAGTCCTTCAAGGTGACGTCGAACTCGTGGGAGTACACGGGCGACGGTCACGCGCTCGCGCTGCTCGCCGGGGCGCCGCTCCTGAACATGGAGTTCGTGCAGTTCCACCCGACGGGGATGGTCTGGCCGCCTTCGGTGAAGGGCATCCTGGTCACCGAGTCGGTGCGCGGCGACGGTGGTGTACTGCGCAACTCCGAAGGCAAGCGGTTCATGTTCGACTACGTACCGGACGTCTTCAAGGAGAAGTACGCGCAGTCGGAGGAAGAGGGCGACCGCTGGTACGAGGATCCGGACAACAACCGGCGTCCTCCGGAACTGCTGCCGCGCGACGAAGTGGCGCGCGCCATCAACTCCGAGGTGAAGGCGGGCCGCGGGTCGCCGCACGGCGGGGTCTTCCTGGACGTCTCCACGCGCATGCCCGCCGAGGTCATCCGGCGCCGGCTCCCCTCGATGTACCACCAGTTCAAGGAGCTCGCGGACGTCGACATCACGGCCGAGGCGATGGAGGTCGGGCCGACCTGTCACTACGTGATGGGCGGCATCGCGGTCGAGTCCGACACGGCGGCGGCGGAGCGCGTACCGGGTCTGTACGCGGCAGGAGAGGTCGCCGGCGGCATGCACGGCTCCAACCGGCTCGGCGGCAACTCCCTGTCCGACCTGCTCGTGTTCGGGCGGCGCGCGGGGCTGCACGCGGCGCGGTACGCGGCGGGCTTCTCCGGGGCGGGTCTCTCCGGAGCGGGTCTTTCTGGGGCGGGTCTCTCCGGAGCGGGCGCCAGGCCGTTGGTGGACGAGGTCGAGGTGGACACCGCGGCTGCCGAGGCGCTGCGGCCGTTCAGTGCGGAGGGCCCCGAGGACGGGGCGACGCCGGAGAATCCGTACACCCTCCATCAGGAACTCCAGCAGACGATGAACGACCTGGTCGGCATCATCCGCCGCGAGGGCGAGATGGAACAGGCCCTGGAGAAGCTGGCGGAGCTGCGGGTGCGGGCACGGCGGGCGGGCGTCGAGGGCCACCGACAGTTCAACCCCGGCTGGCACCTGGCACTCGATCTGCGCAACATGCTGCTCGTCAGCGAGTGCGTGGCGCGGGCCGCCCTGGAGCGCACGGAGAGCCGGGGCGGACACACCCGCGAGGACCATCCGGGGATGAACCGCGAATGGCGCCGCGCGAATCTGCTCTGCCAGCTCACGGATCCTTCCGGCGGGCTCGCGGCGACCGATCCCGTACGCGGCCAGATCGACCTGGTGCGGGTCACCACCGAGCCCATCCGTCCCGACCTGCTTGCTCTCTTCGATAAGGAAGAGCTGGTCAAGTACCTGGCCGAAGAGGAGCTTTACGAGTGAGTACGTCTACGTCCGCGTCCACGCCGAGTTCCACCTCGTACGACGCGCGGTTCCGGGTCTGGCGCGGGAACGTCGAGGGCGGCGACCTGGAGGACTTCACGGTCGAGGTCAACGAAGGCGAGGTCGTCCTCGACATCATCCACCGCCTGCAGGCGACCCAGGCCCCCGACCTCGCGGTGCGCTGGAACTGCAAGGCGGGCAAATGCGGTTCGTGCTCGGCGGAGATCAACGGCCGGCCGCGGCTCATGTGCATGACGCGGATGTCGGTGTACAGCCGCGAGGACGTCATCACGGTGACACCACTGCGGGCCTTTCCCGTGGTGCGGGACCTGGTGACGGACGTCGGCTTCAACTACACGAAGGCGCGGGAGGTGCCGTCCTTCGTGCCACCTGCGGACCTCGGCCCCGGCGAGTACCGCATGCAGCAGGCGGACGTGGACCGCTCCCAGGAGTTCCGCAAGTGCATCGAGTGCTTCCTGTGCCAGGACACGTGCCATGTGGT
Organism: Streptomyces sp. NPDC051218; assembly: GCF_044455475.1. Lineage (NCBI taxonomy): Bacteria > Bacillati > Actinomycetota > Actinomycetes > Kitasatosporales > Streptomycetaceae > Streptomyces > Streptomyces sp. NPDC051218. The sequence continues at coordinate 356,967 of NZ_JBITEU010000010.1, forward strand.
GCGTGACCACGAGGAGAACAAGGCGGCGTTCGCGGGACCGCGTTTCCTGATGCGGGTCGCGGAGCTGGACATGCATCCGCTGGACGCGGCGGCGGAGAGCGGCATCGACCGCAAGAAGACGGCTCAGGACGAGCACGGTCTCGGCTACTGCAACATCACGAAGTGCTGTACGGAGGTGTGCCCGGAGGGCATCAAGATCACGGACAATGCCTTGATTCCCTTGAAGGAACGGGCAGTTGACCGGAAGTACGATCCGCTGGTGTGGCTCGGGAACAAGATCCGGCGGCGGGGGGAGCAGTAGCGCCGCTCGGGCCGGGTGGGGGTAAACCCCCAGGGTGAAGACTCAAGTTTTCCCCCATGGTCACGGGGGCGGGGCGAGATCAGCATGGAGGCATGAACTCTTCTTCGGCTGTGACTCGCTCGGCTTCGGCTGTGACTCGCTCGGCATCGCACCCGGCTTCTCGATCTTCTCGATCTTCTCGATCACGCTTGACCCGACGCTCGGTGCTCGGCCTCGCGGCGGCCGGTCTGGCGGCGACCGTGCTGGCCGCCCCGGCGCCGGCCCCTGCGCACGCGGCACCCATGGGCGTCGAGGCGAAGCTCCCCGCGCCCACGGGCCCGCACCGGATCGGCACGGTGTCGACCCGCATTGTCGACACCTCACGGCGCGACCCGTGGGTGAAGACCGTGCCGTACAGAGAGCTGATGATCAGCGTCTGGTATCCGGCGGCGGGCAGGCCGAGCGGCGCCGGACACCGCCTCGCTCCGTACATGGCGCCGGGCGCGGCAGAGCGCTGGAACACGAAATCGCCGCACGGCATCCCCAAGGACGCGATCGAATTCGCGGCCGTACGGACGCACGCGCGGGAGGGAGCTCCGGCCGACACGAGCGAGGGCCGACGTCCGGTCCTGCTGTATGCGGCGGGCGCGAACGACCCGCGCACATGGGGCACTTCCGTGGTCGAGGAGTTGGCGAGCCACGGCTATGTGGTGGTGACGGTCGACCACACCTATGAGGCGCCGGGGGTGGAGTTCCCCGACGGCTCGGTCAAGGACGACGCCCCGCTCCTCAAGGCACTCGAGGAGGCGCAGCGGGACGACGCCGTGCCGGCGCTGCTCAAGAAGGTCCTCGACGTCCGGGTGGCCGACTCGAAGTTCGTCCTGGACCGCCTCGGTTCGCTGCCGCACGGCCTGTCCAAGGTCGTGGACCGGAAGCGGGTGGGCATGATCGGGCAGTCGGCGGGCGGAATAGCGGCCGCCGAGACCATGTACGAGGACGGCAGGGTCAAGGCGGGCATGAACATCGACGGCACCCTGGAGCACAACCCCGAACCGAACGGCACGAACCTGCTGCCGGTGGCCCGACACGGCCTGACCGGCCCGTTCCTCCTCATGGGCAGACAGGGCAGCGACCGTACGACGGAGCCGTCCTGGCGCGCGTTCTGGTCCCACACGACGGGCTGGAAGCGGAACCTGACGGTGCGCGGCTCGAAGCACCAGACGTACACGGACCTCGCCGCGCTGCTCCCGCAGGCCGGGGTGGACCGCAAGGTCATCGAGGACAACGTGGGGACGGTCGACCCGGGCCGCGCGGTGGCCGCCGAGCGTGCCTACGCGACCTCGTTCTTCGACCGCTGGCTGCGAGGTGAGGACGACCACCTCCTTGACCGGCCCTCGGGGAGGTATCCGGAGGTGGAGTTCGCGGGGTGAGGCGCCATTTCGCTGCGGAGGCACCGGCGGCGGCTTACGCTCCCGGGATGGGGACGACTGATCGACTGCTCGGCTCGGGGCGCACCGCGGATGTCTTCGCACTGGACGACACGTGGGTGCTGCGCCGGTATCGGGACGGTACCGACGCGACTGACGAGGCCGCCGTCATGACGTATCTGTACGAGCACGGGTACCCCGTACCGCCGGTGCGCCCGGCCGAGGCCGGGGCGCCGCCCACCGACCTGGTCCTGGGCCGGCTGACGGGACCGAGCATGGCGGAGGCCGCGATGCGGGGCGCGATCACGCCGCAGGAGGCGGCGGTGATCCTCGCCCGGTTGCTGCACACGCTGCACGCCCTTCCGGCCCGCTCGTCCACCTCGCCCACGGACCGGATCCTGCATCTCGACCTCCACCCGGAGAACGTGATCCTCACCCCGGAGGGCCCCGTGGTGATCGACTGGGCCACCACGGAGGAGGGGCCGCCCGGCCTCGACTGGGCGATGTCGGCGCTGATCCTCGCGGAGGTCGCGGTGAGCGACAGACCCGAGGCCGCGGGGTCACGCGCCGCCCTGGCCACGCTCCTGACGGACGCGGCGGTCGATGTCAGGGCCACAGCAAACGACCACCTCACGGAGGCCCGCGCCCGCCGAGCAGCGAACCCGACGCTGGGGGCGGACGAGTTGCGGTGGCTGGATGCGGCGGTGGAGCTGGTGCTGGGGTAAAGCAGACGGGGCGAAGGAGGGCCGCGGAGAAGAGACGCCTCCCGGCCTCACTTGGTCGCGGCTCCCGGCCACGGAGCCCGGACGCGGCTCCCGGTGACGCACACCTTGGGCCAGGCCGCCGGGCGCCACGGTGCGAGCGCCCGGTCACGAAGCCCGGCCGCGACCCCGGTCGCGTCCCACCGGCGCCGCGCTGTGGGCGTCCGGACGCCCACACTCTCCCAGCCCGGTAGCGCGCCCCCAGCTGCGGCCGGGCCCCCTGCCGAGAACCCCCGGACGCCCGACCCCGGTCGAGGCACCCCGGACGCCCGACCTCCGGCGATACCCCGCTCAACGACCCCCGGTAGCGAGCCCCCGGTCACGGAGTCCGGCTACGGCCCCCGGTCGCACACCCCCCAAGACGGTCATACGCTCCCAAATGTGACGCCGCCCTCGCACATAGTCGTGCGGGCGTCAGCGGTAGCTGTTGCACTGCTCAGCTGGTGCCTGTTGCTGCTGGTCGCCCCCTCGGCACTCGCCGCCCCGGCCGACGACCCGGTCACGCTCTCTCGTGACGGCCAGATCACCGACAAGGTGGGCGCGCTCGGCGACCGCAAGGACGCCACCGCACGCGCGCTCGACCGGCTCTACGACGACCGCGGCCTCCAGCTCTTCGTCGTCTACGTACGGGACTTCTCCGGGCGTGGCGCGCAGGACTGGGCGGACGTCACCGCTCAGCGCAACGGGCTCGGTCTCGACGACCTGCTGCTCGCCGTCGCCACGCACGACCGCCAGTACGCCTACTCCGCGGACGCCGATTCCCGGCTCACCGAGGCTCAGCTCCAGGACGTGGCGACCACCGCGATCAAGCCCGCGCTGCGGCAGAACGACTGGGCGGGCGCGGCCATCGGCGCCGCGAACGGTTACGACGCGGTCCTCTCCGGCCGGCCCGTCCCCACCCCGGAGATCACCCCGGGAGCCGCCGATCCGGGTGGCGGCAGCGGCAGCGGTGCGGAGACGGCCACCGGCGACCTCGTCCTGCCCATCGCGGTGGTCGGCGGCGCGGGCGCCCTCGCGGCGGTCGCGTACAGCCGCCGCAAGCGGCGTACGAACACGCGGACCACGCCCGGAGGCGGCGGCTGGGGCAAGGGCGCGGCGGGCCAGGGGCCCACCCCGCTCCCGGAGCTCGACAAGCGGAGCAAGCAGCTCCTGGTGGAGACCGACGACGCGATCCGCACCAGCGCGGAGGAACTCGGCTTCGCCACCGCCCAGTTCGGCGAGGAGGCGGTGCGGCCCTTCACGGACGCGCTCGCGTACGCACGCTCCGAGCTGACCACGGCCTTCAAGCTGCGCCAGCAGTTGGACGACGCCTATCCGGAGGACGACGCGACCCGGCGCACCATGCTGGACGAGATCGTCGCGCGCTGCACCGAGGCGGGCCGACGCCTCGACGCGGAGGCCGCGGGCTTCGACCAGCTGCGCGCCCTGGAACGCGACGTGACGGGAGCCCTGGACCACGCCGAGCAGGTGTTCCGGGAGGTCACGGGCCGCACATCGGCGGCGGAGACCACCCTCGGCGAGATCCGCGAACAGTACGCGCCGCCCGCGTCCGCGGCCGTGGTCGGCCATGTGGAGCAGGCCAAGGACCGTCTCGTCTTCGCCACGACGCATCTGAACGAGGCCCGCCAAGCCATCGACGCGGGTGACAACGGCAAGGCCGCCGTTCATCTGCGGGCCGCCGAGGGCGCCATCGACCAGGCGGGCACCCTCGTGGACGCCGTCGACCGACTCGCCGACGAGCTGGCGCTGGCCACGGAGAAGCTCCCCGCCGCGCTCACCGAGACGGAGACCGACCTCGCCGAGGCGCGCGGCCTCCTCGAAGGCACCACGGCGGGAGCCTCCACGGCCGATCTGCACGGCCGTATCGCCCGCGCGGAGACGGTGGTCGCCGAGGTCCGCAAGAAGATGGCCGCGGGCCCGCACGACCCGATCGACGCCCTGCGCCGGGTCGAGGAGGCCGACGCGGTCCTCGACGAGTCCCTGAAGGGCGCCCGCGAACGCGAGGTCTCCCGGCAGCGCGCCGCCACCCTCCTCGGCCAGGCCCTGCTCACCGCGCGCAGCGCCGTGGGAACGGCGGCGGACTTCATCGACACACACCGGGGCGGCGTGGGCAGCGAGGCGCGGACCCGTCTCGCCGAGGCCCAGCGCCATCTCTCGGGCGCCGAAGCCGCCAAGGACACCGACGCCTCCGCGGCGCTCGCCGAGGCGCAGCAGGCCGACACCCAGGCCCGGCAGGCCCAGCAGCTCGCCGAACGCGACGTACGCGGCTACGGCAACCCCTACGGAGGCGCCGGCGGCCGTGGTGGCGGCATGGGCGGCGCGGTCCTCGGCGGCATCATCCTCGGCGAGCTCTTCGGAGGGGGCCGCGGCATGGGCGGAGGCGGCTTCGGAGGGGGCGGCTTCGGCGGCGGTGGCTTCGGCGGCGGCGGTCCCGGAAGCTTCGGCGGCGGCGGTACCCGGGGGCGGATGGGCGGGGGCGGAAGGTTCTGAGCCACGCCCGCCCTGTCCCGCTGGCCGCCCCGCCCCTCTGGCCGCCCTGCCTCTCCGCACCCGTCCCGGTTCTCTGCCCTCCCCGCCCCGTCCCGCTGCCACCACCCCTCACACAAAGGAGCCCGTCATGACCAAGCAGACGATCCTCGGCCGCGTGGCCCAGCTCGCCAAGGCCAACATCAACGCCGCCCTCGACCAGGCCGAGGACCCGCAGAAGATGCTCGACCAGCTCATCCGCGACTACACGAACAACATCAGGGAGGCGGAGGAGGCGGTCGCGACCACCATCGGCAATCTGCGGATGCTGGAACTGGACCACAAGGAGGACCAGGAAGCCGCAGCGGAATGGGGCACCAAGGCGGTCGCGGCCAGCAAGAAGGCCGACGAGCTGCGGTCCGGCGGCAGTGCCGTGGAGGCCGACAGGTTCGACGGCCTGGCCAAGGTCGCGCTGCAGCGGCAGCTGCAGTCCGAGCGGGAGGCCAAGGACGCCGAGCCGACGATCGCCTCGCAGACGGAGGTGGTCGACAAGCTGAAGTCGGGCCTCGACCAGATGAAGATCAAGCTGACCGAGCTGCAGTCGAAGCGCGATCAGTTGGTCGCCCGCGCCAAGACCGCGCAGGCCCAGAACCAGATGATGGACGCCGCCCAGAACATCGATGTCCTCGACCCGGCCAGCGAGTTGCACCGCTTCGAGGACAAGGTGCGCCGCGAGGAGGCGAAGGCGCTGGGGAAGCAGGAGCTCGCCGCGTCCTCCTTGGACGCCCAGTTCGAGCAGCTGGACAGCCTGGGCGACACGGCGGAGGTCGAAGCCCGCCTCGCCGCCCTCAAAGCGACCACCTGACCGCGGATGCGACCCACCACCTGACCACGTACGCGACCGACCACACACACGAACCACAGGGCCACGTAGCGGCCCTCAGAACAGGCTGAGCAGCGCCTCCGCCGCGTCCATCGGCTCCACCCCGCTCTGCGGCAACGGCATCTCGAACCACACCGTCTTGCCGCGCGGCGTCCTGCGCGAGCCCCACGCGGCGCTCAGCAGGCCGACCAGCTGCAGCCCGCGCCCGCCCTCGTCCGTGTCGCGCGCCCGGCGGCGGCGCGGCTGGACGAGGCCCGCGTCCCACACCTCGCACACCAGGGTGCGGTCGAGCAGGAGCCGCACCCGGATGTCGCCCTCGCCGTACCGCAGCGCGTTGGTGACCAGTTCGCTGACCAGCAGTTCGGTCGTGTCGCAGAGGGGGTCGAGGTCCCAGGCGCGCAGCTGCTCGCAGGCCAGTTCGCGGGCCCGGCCCACCGACTTCGGGTCGCGCTCCAGCGTCCAGTCCCCGACGGCCTCGGCGGGCAGACCCTGGATGCGCGCCATGAGCAGCGCGATGTCGTCCTCCCCGTGGTGGGTGTCGAGGGTGTTCAGGACGTGGTCGCAGACGTCCTCGAGAGCGGGCGCGGGGTCGTCGATCGCGCGTACGAAGGCGTTCAGGCCCTCGTCGAGGGGGTGGTGGCGGGACTCGACGAGCCCGTCCGTGTACAGCGCGAGCAGACCGCCCTCGGGCAGCTCGACCTCGACCTCCTCGAAGGGCTCACCGCCGACCCCCAGCGGCATGCCGGGCGGCACGTCGAGCATGAGCGGAGTCTCGCCGGGCTCGACGAGCACGGGCGGCAGGTGGCCGGCGTTGGCGAAGGTGCAGCGGCGCGTGACGGCGTCGTAGACCGCGTAGACGCACGTGGCCAGATAGACCTCGGCGAGGTCCGTCTCGCTCGCGGCTCGCGTCTGCCGGGCCGCTCTGGTGGCCTGCTGGGTGCCCGAGGGGTCGCCGAGGCCGCGGGCGATCTCGTCGAGCGCGGAGAGCACCTCCGCGGGCTCCAGGTCCAGGAGCGCCAGGGTGCGTACGGCGGTGCGCAGTTCACCCATGGCGACGGCGGCCCGCAGACCGCGGCCCATGACGTCGCCGACGACCAGGGCGGTGCGGTGGCCCGGCAGTTCGATGACGTCGAACCAGTCGCCGCCGACCTCGGTCGCCGCGTTGCCCGGCAGATAGCGGCAGGCGATGTCCAGTCCTGACGCCTCGGGGTCGTCGGGCGGGAGCAAGGAGCGCTGCAATATGAGGGCGCGTTCGTGCTCGCGGCGGTAGAGGCGGGCGTTGTCGATGCAGACGGCGGCGCGGGCGGCGAGCTCGACGGCGAGGGCGCGGTCGCGCTCCCCGAAGGGCTCGCTTCCCTTCGTACGGGAGAACTGGGCGAGGCCGACGACGGTGTCGTGGGCGACCATCGGCACGGCGAGCGTCGACTGGATGAGCCCGCCGGTGAGCCTGCTCGCGGAGCCGTCGTCGGCCGCGGAGACGAGCCGCGGACGTGCCGCGCGCAGGGCGTCGGCGCACGGCGATGTGAAGGCGAAACGGTGTACGGCGCCCACGTCGACGGGGTGGCCGCCCTCCGGGAAGGGCGCGTCGGCGACGGCACTGGCGAAGGCGACGCGGCGCAGTTCGGCGCTTCCGTCGGCGAGGCCCGGGGGTGTCTCGTCGCCGTCGAGCAGGCCTTGGTAGAGGTCGACGGACGCGAGGTCGCAGAAGCCGGGGACGGTGACGTCGAGCAGCTCGCGCGCGGTCGTCTCCAGGTCGAGGGAGTTGCCTATGCGTGCGCCCGCCTCGTTCAGGAGGGCGAGGTTGCGGCGGGCGTGGGCGGCCTCGCGGGCGGCGGCGTGCCGTCGGGTGACGTCGGTGCCGAGGCCCGCGACGCCTATGGGGCGGCCGGAACCGCTGTGCACGCGGTAGAGGTTGATGGACCAGTGGCGGCGGTCGTTGCTGCCGGGGGCGGGGCCGACTATCTGCATGTCCGTGACGGAGTCGCCGGTCTCCAGGACCCGCTTGAGCGCGGCGGCCATACGGTCGGCCTCGTGCCGCGGCAGATAGTCGTGGACGGTGCGCCCGCGGTGTTCCTCGACGCCGCCTCCGAAGACCGCGGCGAAACGGCGGTTGGCCCGCTGCACCTTCAGGTCCGTGCCGAACAGCAGGAAACCGAAGGGAGATTGGCCGAAAATGGCCTGCGAGGCGGCGAGGTCCGTCTCGATCTGCCGGAGCGCCCGTACGTCGACGACGATGCAGACGGCGGCCCGCTCGCCCTCCTCCGTACCGGTCGGCATCACATAGACCTCGGCGATGCCCTCGGAGCCCTTGCGGGTCTCCGCGTCGGACGCGTCGGGCCGGGCCGGGGCCCGGAAGGGGACGGACCCGGTCCACTCCCTGCCGTCCAGGATCTCCGCCATCTTGCGGTGCCCGCTGCTGCGCAGCTCGGACGGGACGAAGGCCTCGATCGGGTCCCTGCCCACGGCGTCCTCGGCGGCCACCCCGAACAGCCGCTCGGCACGCAGGCTCCACTGGTCGATGAGACCGTCGGGGCCTATCGAGAACGAGGCCACCTTGATGTAGTCGTAGATCGAACCGGGTGGACTGCTCTGCCACATCACGTCATCCGCAGCTTCGCCCCTGGCGTCGCCCGACGGCCCGTCCTGCTCCGTCGCCTTCGCTGGTATCTCGCTCACGCGAACCGTCCCCTCCAGCTCACCACGTCCGGCACCGGTCACCGGATGCGGCTGCCCGCAGTATCCAGCACTACGGAGCCACGCCACACGGCGTTCACGATCACAGCACGGACTCAACTCTTTTTGGCCCGTGACGGTCTTGTGTCCGTCCCACGCTGCCAGTCTTCTAACCCGGCAGCGCCAGCTCGAACCACACCGTCTTGCCCGTCTTCCCCGTCCTGCCCTGCCGCGTCCCCCAGCGCCGGGACGCCCGCGCCACCAACTGGATACCCCTGCCCCCCTCGTCATCAGGGGAGGTCTCGCGTTCCTGGGGCGGGTCGGGAAGCGGATCGGACACCTCGACGAGGAGGGTGCCCGAGGGTCCGGTCGGACGTACGAGCCGTACGCCGATGGGGCCTGACGCGTGCCGCAGGGAGTTGGTCACCAGTTCGCTCACGAGCAGCACGGTGATGTCGCCGACCGCGGCGAGGCCCCAGGCTCCGAGCTGCTTGCGGACGACGGCACGGGCCATGCGCACGGCGCCCGCGTCCGCGGGAAAATCCCACTCGGCGCAGTCGCCTTCGGTGTCGATCACGCCGATCACTTCCAGACCAGCAACAGCGGACCCTTGTCCGGTTTCATGGGGTTAATGGGCACATACCCGATATCCCGCCGGAATTACCGCTTACCTTGGCGCACTGTGGCACGAACGGCGTAGGTGGGGCTCAAGTGCGGCGAGACAGACCTCGCACGCTCCCCCCCGGCCGATGGCACTCGCTCGCCCGGCCGACGGCACTCCCTCGCCCGGCCGGCGGCACCCCATCCCGCTGCTAGCGGCACTGCATCGCCGCCGCGACCGCCGGGACGTCCGCGTCCAGCCAGTCCACCGACCAGACCTCGTCCGGCGAGAGCCAGCGCAGCTCGTCGTGGTCCTCCAGGGGCTCGGGGACTCCGGACAGGAGCTTCGCCGTCCAGACCCACAGGACGTACCCCGGCTTGAGCGGCCACTGCCCCGGCACTCTCGCGACCGGCTCGGCGTCGACGCCCAGCTCTTCGCGCAGCTCCCGTACCAGGGCTGCCTCGGGGTGCTCGCCGGGCTCGACCTTCCCGCCGGGCAGTTCCCAGCGGCCCGCGAGCTCAGGGGGCGCACTGCGCCGCGCGGCCAGCAGGCGCCCGTCGTCGTACAGGGCGGCGCCCACCACGATCCGTTCCGTCATACGGCGGAGCCTATGCGGTCAGTGCGCGCTGCTGTTCTGGCTCAGCTTCTCCACGCTGTACAGGCGCTGACGGCCGTGGTCGTCGAGGCTTTCCGCGATCCTCTCGGCCTCGGCCTTCGTCGCGTACCTGCCCACCCTGTAGCGGTTGCCGTTGTCGTCCTGACGTATGACGAGCCAGGGAAGAACGGCCGTTCCGTCATTCATCGCGCCCCTCCGCTCCCCGCCCCCGGCGCGCGCCACGCCTCGATCAGTAAGGAAACCGCAATCCGCATATGCCCGAGCCTACGCCCGACCTTTACTCAGCGGATACGACTTTGCACAAAGAGGTACGCAATCGGCCAATAGGAAGGGGGCGCACCCTGTCGGGTGCGCCCCCTGATGACGCCGGTTCGGCCGGCGCGAGCCCTTGCCGGTCCCGCGTCAGTCGGCGCGCACCGTCGGCATCGGCATGAGCACCGGCGCACTCGGCGGCGACGTACGGCAGACGTCTTCGCACTCCGCGTCCAACGAACAACACAGGGAGCAGATCGGTCCCGCCTGGACCGGGCAGTCCGCGATGTCCGGAAGTTCGTACGCCGTCTCGCAGACGCTGCACGCGTGCGTGGCCGTCACGTCGGGCACGTCGACGTGGGGGCCGTTCACCGGGTTCGGCCGCGCCAGGTAGTACTTGCCCCGCGTCGCCCAGGCGATCAACGGGCACAGGACAACGGCGAGTCCGGCCGCGATGAACGTCGAGAAGGCTTCCGCGTACTCCCCGAAGAGGCCGAAGAAGGCCAGGATCGAGACCACCGAGGCGACCACCATCGAGCCGAAACCCGCCGGGTTCACCGCGTACAGGTATGCCCTCTTGAACTCGATGTACGGGGGACTCCAGCCCATCCGCTTGTTGATGACGAGGTCGGCGGCGACCGCCACGATCCACGCGATGCCGACGTTCGAGTAGAAGCCGAGCAGCTTGTTGAGGGCCGCGAACATGTTCATCTCCATCAGCGTCAGCGCGATGGCGAGGTTGAGGAAGATGTACCAGACCCGGCCCGGGTGCCTGTGCGTGATGCGGGAGAAGAAGTTCGACCAGGACAGCGAGCCGCTGTAGGCGTTGGTCACGTTGATCTTGATCTGGGAAACGATCACGAAGAGGGCCGCCGCGGGCAGGGCGAACGAGCCGAGCCACGGTTTCAGGGCCTCGATCTGCGGGGCGATCGGCTCCAGGGCGTGCGTCCTGCCGACGGCTTCGAGGGCCGCGAACGCCAGGAGCGCGCCGCCGAGCTGCTTGGCGGCGCCGATGATGACCCAGCCGGGTCCTGCCGCGAGAACGGCCAGATTCCAACGCCTCTTGTTCTGCTCGGTCTTGGCGGGCATGAAGCGCAGATAGTCCGCCTGCTCGCCGATCTGGGCGATGAGCGAGAGCGCGACGCCCGTGCCGAGCCCGAACGCGACCCAGGAGAACCCGCTGCCCGCGCCCTCGGTACCCCCGAAGGAGCCGAAGGCGCCCCAGGCGTCCGGCGCCTCGAAGGCGAGCACCACGAAGGGCAGCACCATCCCGACGAGCCAGATCGGCTGCGTCCAGGCCTGCACCTTGGCCAGGGCGCCCATGCCACGGAAGACGATCGGGATCACGATGAGCGTCGTGATCAAGTAGCCGATCTCCACCGGGAGTCCGACGGCCTGGTGCATGGCCTGGGCCATGATCGAGCCTTCGAGCGCGAAGAAGATGAACGTGAACGAGGCGTAGATCAGCGACGTCAGCGTCGAGCCGAAGTAGCCGAAGCCGGCGCCCCGGGTCACCAGGTCCATGTCCAGGCCGTACTTGGCGCAGGCGCGCGCGATCGGGATGCCCGTGACGAAGATGATCGTCGCGGCGCACAGGATCGAGGCGAGTCCGCTGGTGAAGCCGTAGGTGAACACGATGGACGCGCCGATCGCGAAGTCCGCGAGGTAGGCGATGCCGCCGAGCGCGGTCGACGCCACCATCGTCGGCGACCAGCGCCGGAAGGAGTGCGGCGCGTACCGCAAGGAGTAGTCCTCGCGGCTCTCGTCAGCCGCCATCTTCGCGTAGCTGCGCCGGGGCGGTGGTCCCGCGGCGGCACTGGTGTCGCGGGTGGCCGTATCCGTCATGTGGGTTCCTGTCGTCCGACCGGGTTGCGGGTACGGGCGATGAAGTTAGGAGCCGTACATGACATGTCACTGACGGGCCTGATTGCTCCGGCGTTACGGAAGTCGATCGCGCGTTAACTCGCGATCACGGCGGGCGGACGGGCCCGTCCGGATTCCTGGCATGCGCCGGAGTGTTCGGTCACCTCACCGGCAGGTGGTAGGCGATCCGATAGCGGTCGGCGGGGACCACGACGTCGGCCGTCTCGACCGGCTTGCCCGACGCGTAGTACGTGCGCTGCACGACGATCACCACATGGCCGGGGACACCGCCGAGCGCCATGAGCTCCTCCGCAAGCCCCGGGCGCGCGCCGACCTCCTCCGCGACGTTGTCCACGACCACGTCGATGGCCGCCATGCGCTCGACCACTCCGCAGCCCCCCAGCGGCCCCTCTTCGGGGAGCATCACCGGAGTGCGTCCGGTGACGGCGAGGGGCTCCCAGGACGTGGAGAGCATCATCGCCTCGCCCGCGTCGCGGTACACGTACTTGGTGCACATGACGCGGTCGCCCGAGCGGATGCCGAGACGCTCGGCGATCGCGCTGCCGGCCTCCACCTGCTCGCTGCGCGACTCCCAGGTGCCGCGCGCGCCGTCCTCCGCCTGCTCCTGACGGAACGGCGTCGAACCGCCGGACGCGCGATAGCCGGTGCGGGCCACGCGACGGGGCACGGGTCGCTCGCGCACATAGGTGCCGGATCCGGAACGCCCTTCGACCAGGCCCTCGGCCATCAGGACCTTGCGGGCCTCCAGGGCGACCGTGTCCGACACTTTGTACTCCTCGCGGATCCTGGCCTGCGAGGGGAGCCGGGTGTGCGGCGGCAGCGAACCGTCGACGATCTTCTTGCGGAGATCACCCGCGACACGCAGATACGCCGGCTGTTCACCGAAAGTCACTGGCCACTCCCATCAGCTTGACAGACAGCAACAGCCTGGCAACCGTGGGTTGTTGGCCGCAACCCAAGGCCAAGGAATCACTCGAAGTGATGATTTTGGGGTGTGCAGGTCTTTACGCAGGGGCTTTCCGCAGCTATGGCGATCACATTCCCGCGGCACCCCGGAGGACGCCGATCAAGCGCTCTCGCCCCGGATCGCGAGGAAGCGGGAGATCGCCGCTCGCGCGATCTGACTCCCCCAGCCGCCCCAGTTCACGTCGAAGCAGTGGTCGGCCCAGGGAAGTTCGACATACGTCGACGGCGCCCCCGCCGATCGGAGTCGCCGCGCCAGCTCACGCGCCTGCGCCACCGGCACCGCCCGGTCCGCACTGCCGTGCAGCAGGAGCGTTGGCGGCACATCGGTCCGCACGAGCTTCGCGGGCGAACCCAGCAGGTAGCGGGCGGGCACGGACTTCGCCGAACCGCCCATCAGCCGCGGGATCATGGGGTCGGCGCGCAGCGCGGTGCCCGCGATGAGGCGCGCCATGTCGGTCGGCCCGTAGAGGGAGATCACCCCGGCGACCGAGCTGTCACGCACCGCACAGGACGCGGGGACGCGGCCGTCACCCTCCGTATAGGCCGCCGCGAGCGCGAGGTTGCCGCCCGCCGAACTGCCCGCGAGCACCAGGCGTTCGGGGTCGATGCCGAACACGCGCGCGTGCCGCCGCACCCAGCCGACGGCGCACTTCACGTCGCCGATCTGGTCGAGCTGGGTCGCGCGGGGCGCGAGCCGGTAGTCGATGTCGAAGACGGACCAGCCCCGCGCGTTGAACCAGCGGTTCCACGCCGGACTCTGCCCCCGGTGCCCCTTGTTCCACCCTCCCCCGTGCACCCAGACCACCGCCGGGTGACGCACCCCCTCCCGCTTCGGCAGGGTCCACAGGTCCAGCTTCTCGCGCCGCTCACCGATGCGGGCGTAGCGGCGGGTGCGGTCGCCGTCGGGGGCCTTGGCGTAGTTGACGCCCTCGAAGTAGGCGGAGGGAACGAGGGGTTGCCCCTGCCCCTGGGCGGTGCGGTATGCGGCGGCGTACGGCATGACCCCGTACACGAGCCCCAGGAACGCGGTCAGGACGGCCAGCCCGGCGCACCAGGGGTGGCGCCGCCCCGCGGCCACTCCGGCGACCAGGCCGATGACCGCGGGCGGCACGAGCACGAGCCCCCAGGAGGTGACCGCCGCCGCGACGAGCACCAGGAGGGAGATGCGGGGCAGCGGGGCGGCGACGAGCACGACGAGGGCGGCGTTCAGGAGGGCGATGGCGACGAGGAGCCAGCGGGACAGATGCACGAGGCGCGAACCCCTGGGGCTGCTCCCGCCGTTGCGGCCGTTCCCGCCGTTGCGGCTACCCCTTCGGGGAGGGTCCGACGCCGCGGGCCCCGGAGTGCGGCGGCCCGCGGCGGCCGGCGTCACGACAGTCGTCACGCCGAAGAACTATCACAGAAGCGGACAAAAGGCCCTTAAGCTGAGCAACCTCGCCCACGGAGCGGGCCGGGCCGAAAACCCGAAGCCGGTCTCCGCGGACGAGGCCGCGTACGGCGGACGAGGCCGCGTACGTACGGGAGCAGCAGCTCAGCTCACGGCCTGCGGCCTAGAACTGCAGCGCCCAGGAGTCGATCCTCCCCACGTCCTGCGCCGCGTTGTCGCTCACCCGCAGCTTCCAGGTGCCGTTGGCCGTCTCGGACGACGCGTTCACCGTGTAGGTGGTGTTGATGTCGTCCGAACTGCCGCCGGTGCCATAGCCCTTCAGCGTGTACGCGCTGCCGTCGGGAGCTATCAGCTGCACCTGGAGGTCACCCACATAGGTGTGCTTGATGGCTACCGGCACGCTCAGGGTGGCGGGCGCCGAGCCCGGGACGCCGCTCACAATGACCGGTGATTCGGCCGTGGCGTTGTCGTTGATCGCGTAGTCGGCCGCGTTCTCGAACTTGGGGCCCGGAGGGTTCGTCGAGCCGGGGCCCACGTTCAGGAGGCGGTTCGGTGAGCCCGATCCGGGGCTGGTGACGACGCCGGTGGAGGCCGCGCTGACCAGCGCCGCGGAGACCTGCGCCGGGGTCGCCGCGCGGTTGTCGGCGAGGTAGAGCGCCGCGGCGCCCGCGGTGTGCGGGGACGCCATCGACGTACCGGAGATGGTGTTCGTCGCGGTGTCGTTCGTGTTCCAGGCCGAGGTGATGGACGAACCCGGCGCGAACAGGTCGAGGACGCTGCCGAAGTTGGAGTAGCTCGCCTTGGCATCGGTGTTCGTGGTGGCGCCGACCGTGATGGCCTCGGTCACGCGCGCGGGCGAGCGCGTGGAGGCGTTGACGGATTCGTTGCCGGCCGCGACGGCGAAGGTGATGCCGGACGCGATGGCGTTGCGTACGGCCGTGTCCAGGGCGCTGTCGGCGCCGCCGCCGAGTGACATGTTCGCCACGGCGGGCTTGACCGCGTTCCTGGCGACCCAGTCGATGCCGGCGACGACCTGCGCGGTGGTGCCGGAGCCCTGGTTGTTCAGGACGCGCACGCCGACGATCTTCGCCTTCTTGGCCACACCGTGCAGGGTCCCGCCGACGGTGCCTGCGACGTGCGTGCCGTGGCCGTGGCCGTCCTGGGCGGTGTTGTCGTTGTCGATGGCGTCATAGCCGTAGGAGGCGCGTCCGCCGAAGTCGCTGTGGCTGATGCGGACTCCGGTGTCGATGACGTACGCCGTGACGCCCTCACCGGCTGAGTCCGGATAGGTGTACGAGTTGTTCAGCGGGAGCGTCTTCTGGTCGATGCGGTCCAGGCCCCAGGACGGCGGGTTCGGCTGGGTGGCGTCGACGGTGAACGTGCGGTTCTGCACGACCGACGTGACCGCCGGGTCAGCGGCGAACTTCTTGGCCTCGGCCGCGGAGAGCTCGACCGCGTAGCCGTTGAGCGCCTTCTTGTACGTACGGTCGATCTCGGCGCCGTACTTCTCGGCCAGGGCCTTGCCCTGCCTGGAGTCGGCCTTCGCGGCGTCCGCGTCGAGGCTGACTATGTAGCTGCCCGGTATCGCACCCGGGGCTCCGGCGTTCTCGATCGTGCCTTCGGCCTGACCCGGGCGGGCGGTCGCGGGGAGGGCGGAGACGACGCCGAGGGCGAGGGCCGCGACCGCTGTCGCGCTGATCCCGGCCAGTCTTCGGCGGGTATGACGCATCACTGCCATCTGAGGGGTCCTCCTCAATAGGTGGTGCGCTGGTGGGGGATGGTGAGGGATGGCGCAGACAGGGGTACCGACAGGGACATGTCAAGCAAAATGCCCGTTCTTGCCCTCACCGCGACGAAAACTTGCCTTCGTCGGGACGAAAGATTGGCGGATCCATAGGAATCTCACAAGGGTCAGGACCGGACGTAACATGACCGCCACGCACCCGTCATGACACATCGGCCCCAACTGCCCCAACTAACCTGCCTACATGACAGCATTGCCGGATTGTTTCTGCCCCACCGACGGAACCCGTGTCCCCTCGGGCACCCTCGCCTGGTGCTGCCCCGTCTGCCGCGGGCCCCTCGACCTGGACTTCTCCCCCAATCCCGCACCGCTGAAGTCTCTGAACGGAAGGGTCAATTCACTGTGGCGGTACGCGGAGTCCCTGCCCTTGCCGGCCCCCGCGTTCTCACTCGGTGAGGGCCGCACACCGCTCGTACCGCTGGATGGCGCGATCTCGGCCAAGCTCGACTTCCTGATGCCGACGCTCTCCTTCAAGGACCGCGGCGCGGTCATGCTCGCCGCCCTCGCCCTGCGCCTCGCCCCGGATCGGGTGATCGCCGACAGCAGCGGCAACGCGGGCACGGCGATCGCCGCCTACTGCGCGCGGGCCGGGCTGCCCTGCACGGTGTACGTCCCGGAGGGCACGTCGCCGAAGAAGCTCGAACAGATCGGCGCGCACGGGGCACGGCTCGAAGTCGTCCCCGGCGACCGCGAGAAGACGGCCTGGACGGCCCGGATGGCGGCCGACGAACCGGGCACCTTCTACGCCTCGCACGTCCACAACCCCTACTTCCTGCAAGGCACCAAGACCTACGTCCATGAGCTGTGGGAGGACCTGGGCGGCCGGCTGCCGGACGCCCTCGTCGTGCCCGTCGGCAACGGCACCCTGCTGCTCGGCGCGGCCCTCGCGGTGCGCGAACTGCACACGGCGGGCCTGATCGCGAAGGCTCCCGCGCTGTACGCCGTGCAGGCCGCCGCGGTCTCCCCGCTGGCCGAGGCGTGGCGGGCGGGCGCCGACGAACCCCTGGGCACCACCCCGGCGGCCCCCACGCTCGCGGAGGGCATCGCGATCCCGCAGCCGCCCCGCGCGCGCCAGATCCTGCGGGCCGTACGCGGTCTCGGCGGCGGCTTCCTGACGGTCACGGAGGACCAGATCCGCGCCGCCCAGCTGGACCTGGCGGGACGCGGCCTGTACGTCGAGGCGACCGGCGTCGCCTGCTGGGCGGCCGTACGGGACGGAGCGCTGGGCGAGCGGACGGCCGTGGTTCCGCTGTGCGGGGCGGGCCTGAAGTCAGGGCTCGCCGACGGCTGAGATTGCTCGAACGGGTGAACTCGCTTTTACGACACGGCAGTTGACATCGCCCGGGTTTACGCCCACAGCCCAGCTCCGCACATGGCCGGAGGCCTGCCCTGAGCTGGACTGTGGCCGTACGCTTGTCGCCACCATCGATATGGCGGTGCGATCGGGGAGGTCACGGGGGTGGACGGGCGCAGCCCTGCGAGGGTTCGCAACGAATTGGTCGCCGACATCGTCGACGTACTGCAGGATTCGAGCACGGTACGGCAGGAGAACAGCGCCGATCTCTGGGTGCGCATGCTGAGCGAAGAGCTGGAGCACCCCGTGGAGCCGCTGCGCAACGCGGCGCTGCGGCCCTGGCTGCTGCAACTGGTGGAGCACTGCGGGCAGCTCCCCGACGGCCTGCCGAGTCTGGTGCGCTGTCTGCAGTATCTGGAGCAGCAGTCCGCCGCCATCGTGTCGCTGCTGCGGCTCGTGGACGAGTGGGAGGCCGTGGAGTTCTTCGACGGCGCCGACCTGCATCCCTTGCAGCCCATCCTCCGCGACATGCGCTCATCGGCGGGCCTCGCCACACTCGCCCGGCGGGCAAGCCGCTCACGCACCCAGGAATTACCCGCGTGGTGCGACACGGGATGGGCAGTCTTTCTACGACTGGCCGGCGACAACACCGCCGCGAAGGAACTCCCCGTCAGCATGGCGTTCCTGGCCCTGGCCGCCGAACGGCTCGTGGAGGACGGACAGATGGAGGCAGCGGAGGACCTGCGTCGCTGGAACCGTCAGCAGGCAAGGACGTGGGGCCTTGAGGAGCAGATCGCCGACTGGCAGCGCGGCGACCTGGCCCGGCAGGCACCGCCGTCCATGGTGCCCGCGTATCTGATGATCCAGTTCGAGCCCGACGGAGTGGACCCCGACCGCTACTTCCTCTCCCACTGGCGGCAGTCGGACGCCGAGGGCTGGCATCCCGTGCCGGGCGAGACCGTGCATCTGCACCGCGACGACCTGCCGTCCGAGGTCGAGGTCCTGATCGAGCAGACCGAGGAGCGGTGGGCGGACCTGCGACAACCGGTCGTCCTCGAATTCATCCTCCCGTGGGAATTACTCGGCGAGCCCGTCGAGTGGTGGCACAAGGAGTCCTCGTCCTCCTCCCCGACCCCTCTGGTGATGGACTACGCGGTTCTGATCCGCAGCTTCGAGCGCCTGCGCAAGGCCGCCTGGCACCGTCCCTGGCACAAGAAGTGGCGCCAGCTCAAGGAGCAGCCCGCCGACAGCCATTCGTACTTCAACCCTCCCGGCCAGTCGCACTTCCATCTGGAGCGCGAGCTGAAGGAGGACGACCACGCGGTCTGCCTGGTCCTGAGCCAGCCCCCCGGCAGCAACTCACCTGCCAGCCATGAGGAGTTCATGGCGGGACTGCGCGCGGGGGTGCCCGCGATGATCTGGCACCGCGGCGACTGCGGCGACCCCGCCTTCAAAGAGGCGGTCGCCGAGATGGTCCAGGACAGGGGCCTCGCCGGTCTGGTGACGCGCGCGGGAAATTGGCGCAAGGAAGCACTGGCGCTGGGCCCCGAGGGCTGGGACAACCACGTGGGACGCCATCTGGCGATCCTGCTCGACGACCCGGAACGCAGACCCGGGCCGCCGGGCCCCGACCGTACGCCGGTGACGAGTTGACCGGGCCCACCGGCCACCGGTCCGTGAACCTCCCGCACACGGCGAGAGGAGGTGCCGCGCCGTGACCGAGCCCGCCTCCGCTGCCGTACGGGCCTCTCCCACCGTGCGCACGCCTCTGCCCGGCGGGCGCACACCCTCGACGACTGGGCGCACGTCTCCGGCGGGCAGGCGCACGGAGCCACTCGCCAGGCACATCGCACACACCGCCGGAGGGGCGAACTCCCTTTCCCGGGGCGTGACTTCCGGCACGATTGCCGTGCGCCCCGGCCCATGCCGCCGTACCCCCTTGCTTGCACTGCGGGCGCACTGTCACGCTGCGCTTGTGGATGTCACGCACGCCCGCGCACTGCGGGACTCCGCACCATTGTCCTGGCCGCCACGACGCCTTGAGGGCGCATATGCATGACGACGGAGGGCAGCGGCAGGGACCGGCAACGCGGGCACGTCGTGAGGCCGCGTCCGTTCTCGGCCGACTCGGGCATGCGTCGGCAGGCCGGCCGGGCGGACAAGAACGCTCCGAGGCGGTCCTCGTCCTCGACAGCCACCTGACCATGCGGATCTGGGACCACGCCGTCGACGACCTGGTCGACGAGCTGAACCGCGAAGGGGACTTCGCGCGCGTACGCGTCCTGAGCCTGCGCGGCACCGACGAGACCGACCCGGCCCGCATCGGCCCCGAGGAACCGCTCGGCAGTGCGGGAGACATGCGCCGCGTGATCCTCGTACTCACCGACGGTCTCGCGGCCGGCTGGCGGTCGGGCGCGGTCATGCCCCTGCTGCGCGCCTGGAGCCGCACCTGCCCGGTCGCCGTCGTGCACGTGCTCCCCCAACAGCTGTGGTTCCGCACGGGCCTGGACGTAAGCCGGGTGCGGCTGCGCGCCGACCACGCCTGGGCGGCCAACAGCGCCCTCGACTGGGAGCTGCGCGATGCCCCCGTCGAGTCGCGCGACCCGGCAGAGCCGGAGGTGGAGGGGGACGCGGTCCTCGTGCCGGTCCTCGCCCTGACCAACCGCTGGGCCGAGGCCTGGACCCAGCTCGTCATGGGACCCGAACCGCGGTGGCTGGAGATGTCCGCCATCCGTGCGCGGGAGTGGAAGCGCAGGCCGGACGCCGCGCGAGCCCTGCCCTGGACGGACGAGGTCCCCGACCCGCGCAGCACGGTGCCCGCGGCGGAACGCGTGTCGGACTATCGCGCCGGAGCCTCACCCACGGCCTTCACCCTGGCCACGCGCTTATCGGCCGTCCCTCTGAGCCTCCCCCTGATCCGCAAGGTCCTGGAGACCACGCCGGGAGCCGGCCCCGCGCACGTGTCGGAGCTGCTGATGAGCGGCCTCGTCCGGCCCAGCGGAGAGCAGGGCGACGACATCACGGACGTGGCGTTCTCCTTCGCTCCCGACATCCGCGAGGAGCTGCTCGCGCTCGGCCGCCGCAGCGACACGGCCCGCATCCTGCACGACGTACGCGCGTTATTGGCGGGCGACGGCACCGGCGCCCCCTCGCTGCTCCCCTCCCCCGCCGAACCGCTCGACACCCTGGCCATGCCCCGGGTGAACAGTCGCAACATCGGCTTCCTCCGCGTGGAACTCGCCGCGCTGAGGGCACTCTCCGGACGTTTCATGCAGCGCGCCGCCCTGCTGGCAGGGGTACTTGGCTGGCACGATCGTCGATACGCAGTCAGCCTGGAGAAAAGCGGTCAAACCCCCGTCTCCCGGCCCCATCCTGAAGGAGTATTGGCGATGTCGACTACGTCCCAGCAAACAGTGGAGGGGGACCGCACATCACAGCCGCGCGTTTGGGGAAACCTGCCGCCCCGTAACCCGAACTTCACCGGTCGCGCGGAGCTGCTCGAACTGCTCGGCGAGCGTCTGCGGGAGGGCACGACCACGGTCCTGCCCGAGGCGATTCACGGCATGGGCGGCGTCGGCAAGACCCAGCTCGCCATCGAGTACGCGTATCGCCATCAGGGTGAGTACGACATCGTCTGGTGGATCCCCTCCGAGCGACCGGGCCAGATCGGTCAGGCGCTCGTCGAGCTTGCCGGGCGCCTGGGCCTGGAGACCAGCACCGAGGCGAACATCGCGGGCCCCGCGGTGCGTGAGGCACTGCGCGAGGGCCGGCCGTACTCACGGTGGCTGCTGATCTTCGACAACGCCGACAACCCCGAGCAGGTACGCCATTACTTCCCCACCGGGGGCAACGGCACGATCCTGGTCACTTCCCGCAACCGGCGGTGGGGCCTGGTCGGCGGCTCACTCGAAGTGGACGTCTTCACCCGCGAGGAGAGCAAGGAACTCCTGCGTCACTCCGGGCCGCCCCTCCAGGAGGACGAGGCGGACCGTCTCGCGGAGGCGCTCGGGGACCTGCCGCTGGCTCTGGAGCAGGCCGCCGCGTGGCGGGCGGAGACGGGCATGCCCGCTTCGGAGTATCTGCGCCTCTTCGAGAACAAGCGGACCGAGCTTCTCGAGACGTCCCCGCCCCCGGACTATCAACTGCCGGTCGCGGCCGCCTGGAACGTCTCCCTCGACCACCTGGAGAACCGCAGCCCATCGGCCCTGCGTCTGCTGCAGCTCTGCTCGTACTTCGCCCCGGACCCGATCTCGCGGTCCATCTTCTCCGGCCTCGGCAACAGCAGCATCTTCCCCGAGCTCGACGCGACGCTGAACGACCCGATGCGGCTCGCGCGCGCCATAAGGGAAGTGAACCGCTACTCCCTCGCCCGCATCGACCACCGTACGAACTCCATCGAGATGCACCGCCTCGTACAGCTCGTCCTGAACAACCGCATGTCTCCCGAGGAACAGGCCCGGATGCGTCACGGGGCGCACACCCTGCTGGCAGCGGCCGACCCCAAGTCCCCGGTCTCCCCGGCCAACTGGCCGCGCTACGCGGAGCTCTACAGCCACGTCATCGCGTCGGACGCGGTCAAGTCGGACCAGCCCTGGGTGCGCCAGCTCGTCCTGAACGTCGCCCTGTACCTCTACCACTGGGGCGATCACGACGTGGCGCTCGACTTCTCCGAGCGGGCCTGGGAGACCTGGCGGGACGTCTTCGGCGAGGAAGACCAGATGACGCTCATCATGGGGCAGAAGCTGGGCTTCTTCTACTGGGCCGTCGGCCGGCACCGCGAGGCCGCGGCGCTGGTCGCCGAGATCAGGGCGATCTACGAGCGCACGGCCCCGCCCGGCCGCGAGGACTCCCGCGAGGACGCCCTGGACGCGATCAACTTCGAGGCCGCGGTGCGCCGTGTCGAAGGCGATTTCGCCCGCGGCGCCGAGCTGGACGCCACGGTCTACGAGCGGGCACGCAGGGCCTTCGGCGAGGAGGACCCGACGACCCTCAACACCGCCCACAACCTCGCGGTGAGCCTGCGTCTGATGGGCCGGTACCGCCAGGCGTACGAACTGGACCAGCAGACCCTGGCGTTGAAGCTGCGTGTCCTCGGCCAGGACCACCAGCAGACGCTGCACACCGAGCTCAACGTCGCCATCGACATGCGCGAGACAGGGGACTACGTCGGCGCGCGTGCCCGCCATGAGGCCGTCATGATGGCCTATCGCGAGGTCTTCGGCCGCGGCAATCCCGCCGCGATCGGCACGGTGCGCCAGCTCAGCGAGGCCTGTCGCAAGGAGGGCGACCACGCCAAGTCCCTCGAACTGGCCCTCGACGCCAGCTCACGCTTCACCCGCCGGTACGGCGACAACCACCCTCAGTCGCTGTCCGCCGCCCTGACGCTGTCCATCGCCCTGCGCGAGAACGGCGATCTCCAGGCGGCACGTGAGCGTGGCGTCAAGGCCTGCCGGGGGTACCGCGAGATCTTCGACCCCAGCCACCCGCACGTGCTGTCGGCCGACATCGACCTCGCGGTGACGCTGCGTCTGCTCGGTCAGCCCGACGAGGCGCGCCGGCTCGACGAAACGGCCCTCTCCTCGCTCACCGAACGGCTCGGTGCGGCCCACCCCATCGCCCTGGCCTGCGCCATCAACCTGGCCAGTGACCTGGCCGCGCTCGACGACCACGCCGCGGCCCGAACGCTCGGCGACGAGACCCTTGAGCGTTGCCGCGGCACGCTCGGGGAAGACCACCCGACCACGCTGGCCTGTGCTTTGAACCTGGCGATGGACCTTGTGGCGGTGGGCGAGGAGACCGACGGGGCCACCCTGCGGGCCGACACGATCGCGCGGATGGAGCGCGTGCTCGACGAGCCCCGGCTCCGCTCGGAGAACGCCGCCCCGCACCCGGCCACCGTCCAGGCCAAGGCAGGACAGCGGGCCAACTGCGACATCGACCCGGTACCTCTGTAGCCAATCCGCCCGGTGGGGCCTTCGCGCCCCACCGCGCTAGTCCTGCTCCGGCGCGCCCCGCCCCAGCCACGCGGCCAGCTCCACCGGATCGGCCCGCTGCCCGGTGACGTGCTCCAGCGCGCTCTGTACGGCGCGGGCCCGCTCCGGGCAGTGGCGCAGGAGGCGGGAGGCATCCCGGTGCTCGGCCACCCCGGCCAGGGCCCTGCCAAGACCCGCCCAGGCGCCGAACGACGGTTTCTTGCAACCGAGTTGTTCGACGAAGGCGTCCCGCGCCCCGCTCAGGTCCCCGCGCGCGAGCAGCAGGTCGGCGCGGTGAACGCCCTCGATGTCGCCCGGGTCGGCCGCCGGGGCGCCGAGGCGGTAGCGGGCCAGGACGGCCGCGGTGTCCAGGTAGCGCGCGTCGGCGACCGGAGCGAGTGCGGGCCGCGCCGCGAGCGTGGCAGGAGGCCGGGGCTCTCCTCGCCGCCAGGCCCCCACGGCGTCCTCCACGGCCGCGACGGGCGGCCGCAGATGGTGGGCGCGCCAGCGGGCGCGGTGGTCGGCCGCCGCCTCTTGCGCCGCCGCAAGTTCGGCGGGCGGCACCGGCTCGGCCATCCATGCGTCACACCGCCCGCGCAGTGCGCCGATGAGGCGTCGCCCCAGGGAGGTCAGACGATCGTGGCCGTGCACGAGGTCCACGGTGGACGACACCTGAGCACGCCACAGGGCGAACTCGAAGTGGGCCATCGGGGCGTACGCGGCGTCGGCGGCATGCCGGTGGACGGACCAGAACCGGGCCACGCCGGCAAAGGCGTAGATCCCCTGGAGGAGCCCGCCCAGGGGCCGCGGATCGTCCCGCCACGGAGCGTAGAAGAGCTGCTCCTGCGCCCCCCGCGGGGCCGTCGGCTCGGTCAGCGGCCCCAGGTGGATCAGGCCGCCCAGCTTGGTGTGCTGGAACTCGTGCACCAGCGTCGCGGCGAGCTGGGCCACGTCGTCCGGCCGTGACGCCATGACACCGCCGAACGCGTCCCCGGCCGTGACGCTGTGCGGCCGGTAGCGTTCCCTGGCCGGCGTGGGCGCGAGCGACATCAGCCCGACGCGCATCGCCTCCGCGCTCTGCGGCTCGTCGCGCCGCAGGACCTCCCACGCCTCGGTGAGCTGCTCCTCCCACGTACGCGCCTCGGTGGCGGACAGCAGGCGGGGCGGGCTCGGGTGCGGGAAGGTGCGATAGGGGTCCAACTCGTCGAGCGCCAGGAGCTTTCCCGGCCCCGTCGGCTCCAGCTCCAGGCGGCGCACCGCGTGCCAGCCCGGCGCACCGCGGGACCAGTCGGGCCCCGCTGCCACCGTCCGTCGGCCCGCCGTGATCCGTAGCCGTCCCTCCCGCGCGTCGACCTGGGCCGTGCCCCACGGCTCCGCCACGTCCTCGAACACCGCGCAGCCCAGAGTGGGCAGCGGCACCCGGCCGTGGCGTACCGGCACGGTGAGGGAGAAGTCGAGGCCTGCCCGGGTCGCGGCGGCGGCGGCGAGCGCCGACAGGTGCCCGGCGACCACCCACAGGGGCGCGTCCTCGTAGGCCGTCGCGCCGCGCAGCCTGCGCAGGGCGAGCGACAGCCACATGCCGGTGTGCGGGCACATCAAGGTGTCCTCGAACGCCTGGGGCGCGTGCTGTTGGGTGCGCGCGAGCAACGTCCAGGCGGCACGGTGCGACAGGGGGTCCGTCCCGGCGGGCTGCGGCGGGTCACCCTCGCTCAGACCGTCGGCGAGGGCCCGCACCAGCAGCAGACGGCGGCTGCGCTCGGCGGTGACGAGTTCCTCCACGGCCGCGCCGCCGCCCTCGCCGCGCACCAGAGCGGCAGCACTGGACGCCGAGAGCCGGTGGAACGCCAGACCTGTCGTCGCCGTGCGCCTGTCCGACACGGATGCTCCACGCCTATCCGACATGGGTGCTCCACGGCGCGGTGACGGCCGCGGCCGTGTCAGTCGAAGCGGGAGGGGCTGTACGACATGGTGACGGCGCGCGCGTCGTCGATGTGGCGCAGCAGGGGTTCGAGCGACCCCGCGATGGCACTGCGGTCCATGGAGAGCAGCGCTTCAAGTGAAACCCCCGAGAGATCTACGAGATCGGACTCGACGGCAGGCATCGATTGCTCCACGGCTGCCAAGTCCCCTCCCGCGATTCCGTGCATGCGCCATCCCTTTCCCCCTCATGATGACCCAGCACGGCACGCTGCGAAACCCCGCATCCGAGCCGTGCCCGACATCAAGTCAGCTGTATCGCTTGGCCAGTTGGGCCGCCTCACGGTCAAGACGGGCCACTTCCGTCGACTGCCCCTCCAGCAGCCGGACGGTCTCCAGGAGCTGATCGAGCGTGCCCCGGTAGCGCAGACAGGTGTGCACGATGCCGTAGATGTCCATCCTGAGTCTGGGGTCCCTCGGGCGGTTCGCGGCGATCTCCGCGTCGATGCTCGCGAGCACCAGACCGAGCCCGCTCGCCTCCTTGAGGGCAGGCACCGCCACCAACGCGTCGACAAGCCCCATGAGTTCACGCAACGGCAGGTCAGGGGGGAGCCCCGCCAGGCTCGCGGGAGCCGCCTTCCCCTCCGCATCCGCCACGGAACCAAGCCCTCCAGGTGCCGGTAGCCCGGCGGCCTCGCCCAGGTGCGCCAACTCGGCCGACGACAGCGCGCCGTACCACTGCTCCACCCTTACCGCCGCGAGCCGTCCCAGGCCGTCCGACCGGTGATGGGCGCTGATGACTCCGATGACGGCGCCGCCGGACCAGACAGCCGCGCCGGACATTCCCTCCCACGGCGAGCGCTCCGGTTCGGGGTCCGCGCGCGGCGCGAGAACGGCCAGTTCGAGTGTGCCCTCGCGGCGGTTGGACAGGACGGAGACGGTCCCCGAGACATGGCAGGAGTCGCGGTACTGGCTGGGGGCGCCGTCATCGAGGAGGCGCATGCTGTCGTCCCGCAGCTTGAAGCGGGGAAACCCCATCGCGCTGACGGGAAGCACCACATCGGCGTCGGGCACGGTGCCGTATCGGGGACTCTCGACGGCGGCGGCCCCAGGCGGCACGGTCATGATCTCCAGGAGTGCCAGGTCCACGGCCTCGGCGAGCAGGACGACGCGTACGTCCGCGCTCCACTCCCCCGGCAGATCGGCGTCGAAGCGCACCCGCACCGACGTCACGGGCCCCGCGACCACATGTGCGGCGGTCAGCACGGACCTTTCCCCCACGCGGTAGCCGGACCCGCGCCGTCCGGGCTCCCCGCCCGGCAGCTCCACCAGTATTTCGGCGACCCGCGCCGCCTCGAGACCCTCTGCCGTCACCATGGGGGTCCGGGCTCAGCGCTCGCGCACGGTCCGGTCACCGCTGACCCAGGGCCGTTCACCGGAGCCGCGGACGCGGGGTTCCAGGCTGAGTGACACACGATGGGTGGTGCTGTTCGCCTGCTGGCCGGAGGCACCTGCCTCGACGACCCAGAAGCGGATCCTGCCGTCAGCTCCCGCGGACCGCTGGACGACGAACTCCGCCTCCAGCTGTACGGCACCCAGCTCGAAGCGCAGATCAGTGTCCTCGGCATCTTCGGCCGCGGCCATGGCGGCGGAGAGTTGCCCACGTAACTGCGCGATCATTTCGGCGAGTTCAATCACGCCGGGCCTCTACCCCCGGCGTGTCGCCTCCACACGGTGGAGGCGACACGGGGGGAGAGCCGAAGGGGCCGGCCGGCACGACGACGGCCGGCCCCCGAGGGCTTGGTCAGCCGTTGCCGGAGCCGTTGCCCGACAGGACCGGGATGTCGTTGAGGATGTGCGAGATCGGCTCGTCGCCCTTGGCCTGCGTCGAGTTCTCGGTGCACTGCTGGTTCTGCGGCGCCGACAGGACCGGGATGTCCTGGACACCGACGTTCACCAGCGCGACGAGCGAGGTGACGTTCGCCTTGACCGGCAGGGCGACACAGGGCTTGTTCAGCGTGCCCTGGACGAGCGTGAGCTGGGGGCTCTGGTTGCCCTTGGTCGCGGAGTTGCCGAACGCCGTCTCGGCGCCGTTGCCGCTGAGCGACGTGGTGCCGCGGTCGTCGCCGATCGCCAGGGCCTGGGGGGCCATCCCTGCCGAGATACCGGCGACGGAGGCGGCAATGGCCGCGGATGCCCACAGCTTGTTCATTTTGATTCCCTTCAAGAGCGGGCTCCCTTGGCAGAGCCGCGTGATGATCAACTGCCTGACACGGCGATGGTTTCGACCTTCGACCCGGTTGGCCCAGTAATCAGAGCGCCGTCAACGGCATTCCAAGGTGTCACCGCGAACGGTCGCCGGGCTCTCGAAGCGCGGCGGATCGCTCAGCCTGGCTTGCGAGTCGGGGGTCGTCAGGGGCTGGTCCTGCTGGAGAGCCGTGAAGACCTTGCCGGCCTTGGCCCTGTCCCACTGGAGCGCTCCGTTCAGCTTCCCGCTGAAGCCACTGACCGGCACCGTGGTGAACTCCATGGACGACGCGGGGAGCCTGCCAAGACGCGTCGCCAGCGTCAGGACCTGCTCGGTGCTGAAGCCCCGGTCGACCCGCGCCGAGCCGACGAGCAGCCGTGCGAGCCGCGCCGCCCTGACCGGGTCGGCCAGGACGTTCTCCGTCCGTACGCCGCGCAACGCGGCGACGAGGAAGCGCTGCTGGCGCTGGATGCGCCCGAAGTCGGCGCTGTTGTCGACGTGGCGGGAGCGGACGTACTGCAAGGACCGGCCGCCGTTGAGCAGATGGCTGCCGGGAGCCAGGTCGAGCTTCGTCGTCTTGTCCTTGAGCGCGCGGGGCGTGCAGACCTGTACGCCGCCGACCGTCTCGACGCTGTCCATGAAGCGCCGGAAATCGAGCTGCAGATACCGGTCGACGCGGACGCCGGTCATCGACTCGACCGTCCGCACCGAGAGCGCGGGACCGCCTTGCGCATAGGCGCCGTTGATCTTCCCCGGCCGTGCGGGACGTTCCTGCCCCGTGGCCTTGTCACGGTGGGCCGGGATGTCGGCGTAGGAGTCCCTGGGGAGGCTGACGACGCTGACGCGGTCCTGTGCCTGCGAGACATGGACCAGCATGAGCGTGTCCGTGCAGTCGCAGGCGACTCCGCCCGCGTAGTACTCCCGCTTCTCCTTGCGCGTAATGGTGTCGCGGCCGTCCGTCCCCATCAGAAGGATATTCGTACCGCTTCCCTCGTTCGGTCGATTCTTCATGTCGCCGAAGACATCGACGCGTTGGACAGGGAGCGGCAGTGCCGCGGCATTTCCCATTCCCACGGCGGCGGCGACCAGAAGAATCACCGGGACGGCGCCGCGCAGCCTTCGCGCACGCCGGGATCCGGCCGATGACTTGACGTGAGTACGCAAGCTGAACTCCGCTGCGGGGGAACCGGGACGAAGAAACGGTAAACCGCTCGTCGGCACCGCCGAGTGCGGGAGTTCGTGGCGCGCACGAACAACAACTCGTTCGCCCTAAGCCGTTCGGTTTCCCCGGATGTCACATCTGGAACAGATGGCTCGACACACGCCCGTCGATGGCGAGGGAACATGGCTGACTTCAAGCGTCAATGGAAGCGGCAGAGCCTCATCCCGGTGAGCAGGAATTCTCCGGAGTGCCGCGTCGATGACCCCATCTTCACGTCGTTGCAGGATTCCTGGGCGCGGCAGGGGAGAACCGTTCCGGGCCGTCCCGACCAGGAATGGAGAGCGCTCGTCACGCGCGATCACTGGCCGCGGGGCTGATCGCGGACGGTGGGGCACACGGCAGCGGGCCGCCGGTGAACGGCGGCCCGCTGTGCGATGCGTGAAGGATCAGTGGTTGCCCTTGCCGTTCCCGGACAGGACCGGGATGTCGGAGAGGATGTGCGACAGCGGCTCGTCGCCCTTGGCCTGCGTCGAGTTCTCGGTGCACTGCTGGTTCTGCGGCGCCGACAGGATCGGGATGTCCTGGACACCGACGTTGACGAGCCCGACGAGCGAGGTCAGGTTCGCCTTGACGGGGAGACCGATGCAGGGCTTGTTCAGCGAGCCCTGGATCAGCGCCATCTGCGGGCTCATGTTGCCGTACGTGGCGGAGTTGCCGTACGCCTGCTGGGCGCCGTTACCGCTGAGCGACGTCGTGCCGTGGTCGTCGCCGATCGCCATCGCCGACGGAGCTGCTGCGGCCGACATGCCGACGACGGAGACAGCAACCGCGGCTGCGGCCATACCCTTCTTGATCACAACTAATTCCCTTCTGGAGAAACCCCGTTCGCCGGAGCGCTCTGATTAACTCCACGCCCTGCGCTTAGTTGCTCCCATTCACTCTGATGGCCCAATGCGGAGCAGACACGCACCCCAACCGAGTGAAGCCCCGAAACTCAAACTCGCGCCGACCGGTTGTTCAGTCCGCAGTGACTCGAGCTTCTGCCAGAAAAGGAACACACAAAATGATGAAGAAGGCTATGGCCACGGCGGCAGTTGCCGTTTCCGTCGTCGGTATGTCCGCCGCGGCGGCCCCGTCGGCGCTGGCCATCGGTGACGACCACGGCACCACCTCCCTGAGCGGCAACGGCTCCAAGCAGGCGTACGGCAACTCCGCGACGCACGGCGACATGAGCCCCCAGCTCTCCCTCGTCCAGGGTTCGCTGAACAAGCCCTGTGTCGGTCTGCCGGTCAAGGCGAACCTGACCTCGCTGGTCGGGCTCGTCAACGTCGGTGTCCAGGACATCCCGATCCTGTCGGCGCCGCAGAACCAGCAGTGCACCGAGAACTCGACGCAGGCCAAGGGCGACGAGCCGCTGTCGCACATCCTCAACGACATCCCGGTCCTGTCCGGGAACGGTGAGCTCAACGGCTGACCTGCCGGCTGAGGATCGCTCGGGCCGCCTGACCGCCGCACGGCGTGGCAGGCGGCCCGGGCTTCTTCATTCTCCGATGCGGTAACTCGAATGCGGTAATTCGGGTGAATTTACTGAACGGTCGAAACCGGCGGTTTCCTCGGGACCGTCAACTCGTTTGCCAACTGCGGGTCATGGTGCGAGACGTACATGAAGTGCTCGCTCGGTTTCGACTGCCAGATCGGCATGACCACAGAGAAGGGAACATCTGTGAAGCACAAGAAGAGCGCGACGATCATCGCTGGTGTCGTGATGGCCATGAGCATGGCTGCCCCCGCCTTCGCCGACTCCGGTGCCCAGGCCGCGGCCGTCGGCTCCCCGGGCGTTCTCTCCGGCAACGTCGTCCAGGTCCCGCTCCACGTTCCGCTCAACGTGTGCGGCAACACCATCGACGTGATCGCCCTGCTGAACCCGACGTTCGGCAACACCTGCGCCAACGTCTGAGGTAGCACCCAGCCACCAGGCTGCTTTTCATGGCCGGCCTCGGAGCGCGTCGCTACGCCTCCAAGGCCGGCTTTCCACTGCTCAGAGGAAGACAACTAGATGCGACAGGTCATTGGTAAAGGGATGCTCGCGACCGCGGCCGCGAGCAGCATCCTCTCCCTGTCCGGCTCGAACGCGTTCGCCGCGGGCGGGGACGCCGTGGCGGCGAATTCGCCCGGGATCTTGTCGGGGAACAGCGTGCAGGCCCCCGTCGAGGTGCCGGTGAACGCCTGCGGCAACAGCGCGAACGTGGTCGGCGTGGGCAACCCCGCCATGGGCAACAACTGCGCGAACGCGGGGGCTTCGCACAAGGAGCACCGCGGAGCACCGGAACGTACGGTGACGCAGGAGCGAGGGGGCAGCGCGCGGACGGACGAAGGCCGGGGTTACGGCTCGGATGACGACCACACCCCGGACAGGGACAGCCACTCGGGCACCCACGGCTCCCACCCGGGCTCCCACCCGGGCACGCACGCGGGCACCCAGTCGGTGGCTCAGGGCGAGGCCACCAACTCGCCCGGCGTCCTGTCGGGCAACAACGCCCAGGCGCCCGCGGACGTCCCGGTCAACGCCTGCGGCAACACCGTGGACATCGTCGGCCTGCTCAACCCGACGGGCGGCAACAGCTGCTCCAATGGGGCGCCCGCGCCGAAGCCCCCGCGGCACGAGACGCCTCCCTCGACCGAGCTGCCGCCCGAGGCGGAGACGACTCCCCGGACCGTCGAGCCGCCGACCGATCGTGCCATGCCGCCCGTGAAGGCCGGTCCGCCGCAGTACGTGGCCTCCTCGACCTCGGCATCCCGGCAGGCGCCGTCGGTCGCCCACGAGGCGCAGCACGCGGCAGCCCGGCTCGCCGCGACCGGCGGGGACCAGGACCTCCTGACCGCCGCAGCCGCCAGCGCCGCCCTGCTGGTCGGCGGGGGGATCCTGTACCGCCGCGGACGCGCCTCGTCCGGCCGCTAGGACACCCGGACACGCAACTGGCGGGGAAGAGACACCCGAGGGTCTCTTCCCCGCCAGGAGGCGAGGGGGGCCGGCCCGCGAGGGGGGTGTTGCCGACCTACGGCGAAGACGCCGACGGCTGGCGGAGGGCAACCAGGCCCGTCCCATGACGACAGAGTCCACCACCTGACCACCGTGGACGAAGAACCGATTCACCCGTTCGCCGACCGCATCACCTGATCGGGTTCCCGAGAGGCGGAGTTCCCCCCTCGGAGCTTGACGACCGGGGGCCCCGTACCAGCCGACGCCCCGTGCACGAAGCGCATGGCCGGACCAAAGCTGAACGCCGTCACCAGGCCCGCCGCACGGTCGCAAGCCGCACCCGGCCCGCCGCGAGTGACGCCTCGACGACCCCCGCCACGGGCGCTGCCACGTCGGAGGCACGCTGTTCCAGTTCAGCCGGCGCGAATGGGCGAGCACCCGAAACGCGCGTTCCCTGCTCGGCGAGGAGCTCCGCGGTCTCCAGGGCTGCCTGCCGAAGGGCAGCACACCGACGCCACGGCACGGCCGAATCCTCTCCATTTGATCCCCCATGCGGGCGGTGGGCACGCCCAGAGGATTACGGGCTCGATCGGCGCAATAGAAATACATATGACTGAGTGTCAGTAGACGGAGGCGCAGCATAAGGAGCGGACATGGCCTTGCAGAGACGCCGGACCATCAGTAAACGGCCGGCATTCGTTGCCACCGGAATCATCGTGTCGGCAGCGCTCGCCGTCGGACCCGGTTACGCGTGGGGAGCCGGACAGGACCCCGAGCCACCGGCCTCCCTGCCCGGCCTGCCGACGACGGCGGCGGCGACGACGACGCCCCCGGCTGCCTCCCCCTCCCCCACCCCTTCCCCCACCGTCACGACGCCCCCGGTCGGTTCGCCCGCGTTCGGCGCCTACCTCACGTACGGGCCCCAGGGCGTGGAGCGCATGACCGACCTCAGCAAATGGCTGGGCGGTGCCGAGCTGCGCGTGGGGCACACCTATCTGCCGGGTGACCGGTGGAGCAATATCGAGGGGGCCCCGAACTTCCTGGAGAGCTGGGCACAGTGGCGGCGCGCGAAGGACGACCGGCTCTTCGTGCTCAACGTCCCCATGATGGAGCGCAACGAGGACCACGTCGGCGACTGGGAGGTCCGTTCACTGCTCCGCCGGGCCGCCGCGGGCGCGTTCGACCAGCATTTCCGCGTCCTCGCCGAGCGGCTCGTGAAGCTCAATGTTCCGGACACCGTCGTGGTGCTCGGCTGGGAGATGAATGGCACCACGTACACCCACCGGTGCGGGCCCGATCCGGAGTCCTGGAAGAAGTACTGGAAGCGCATCGTCACGACGATGCGTTCGGTGCCGGGCCAGAAGTTCAAGTTCGACTTCACACCGAACAGGGGCCGGGACGCGATTCCCTGGACGCAGTGTTATCCGGGTGACGACGTCGTGGACATCGTCGGCATGGACTCGTACGACCAGCCGATGGGCACCGACTTCGCCGAGCAGGTCAGCGAGCCGTACGGCCTGAAGCAGCACGTGGAATTCGCCAAGGCCCACGGCAAGGAGATCTCCTACCCGGAGTGGGGCCTCTTCCGTAACGGCGACAACGAGGAGTACATGCGGAAGATGCTCGCCTGGATGGACGAGCACAAGCCGCTGTACAACACCGTCACCGACTACTGCCCGCACGGCGTATGGCAGTGCGACGACAATCCCAAGTCGTCCAAGGCCTACCGGGCGCTGCTCTTCGGCCGCAAGGACACCGGGCCGACCCCGGAGCCGACGAAGCCCACGACACCGCCGAACTGTTCCCCGCTGAACCTGGGCGACTGGGTGGAGCACTGGCTCGGCGGCAAGCTGTGCATGCGCCTCGACTGGTACAAGCGGTCGTAACCGGCACCGGTCAGGAATCAGGAACCGGTCAGGAATCAGGTACCGGTCAGGACCGTTCCTGGCGTTCCCCGCGCTTGCGCCGGAACTCCTTGGCCCGGCTGCGGGCCGCCGCCTCCCACGCGGCGGCCCGCAGTACAGGAGCGGTGCGCCGGCGGGCGAGGAGCAGCCGGTGGTTGGTCGCCTCCTCGGGGCGCCAGTGGTGCTTGTACGGTTCGTCGCCGCGCAGGAGGCTGAGGACCCGGCTCCGGCCGCTGTCAGCGGCCTCCGTGGAGGCGTGGTACTCCGTGCAGGCGTGCAGGAGCATCGTCGCCACGTCCACCTTCCGCTCGCGCAGCCGCGGATCCGCCCCGTACAGATAGCCCCCGGCCAGGTGGGACGAGAGCAGGGTCAGATCGGTGGCCACCACGGCGTCGTCGAGCCGGAACTCGGTGACCACCGCGCCCCCCTCCCTGACCATGAGCCCGACCGACCTGATCAGGTGCTCCGAGAACCGCGGCCGGAGGTGCTCCGGGGTCACCTTGCGCCCCTGCCACTGGAGTTGGTGCAGGCGCAGGAGCGTGCGCATGGAGTCGTCCACCTCGTCGAGCCCTACGACCCGTCGCTCGACGCCGACCGCCTGCAGCTTCCGGATCTTGGCGCGCGCCCGCTGTGCCCGGGGCGCGGGAAGCCGTCCGAGCAGCTCGGGCAGCGACGTGCTGGGCAGCTCCAGGCAGAGCGAGCCGGTGAGGCGGAGCCGGGGCCCGCTCCAGCGTTCGTAGATGCGCTCGACCGCGGCGCCCGACCTGACCTCGCGGAAGTCGATCAGTGCGCCGCGGGCCAGTTCCGACAGGCCGTCGGCCAGCGCGTCCGCGGCCTCGTCGGCGCACGCGTCGTCGAGCAGCACGTCAGTGAAGTCGGAGATCGCACCGCCCAGCGGCACGAGCACGGGGAGCGGTACGTACGCGCGCATCAGCGGCGCCGCGGCGACGAGCTCGCCGCCCCTGCGCACCAGGACCACGCGGAGGCGCCCGCGCGTGCCGTAGGAGAGCCACCAGGAGTGCAGCCACGCGTGGCTCTGGAACGGTGTCGCCGTCCGGCACCTGCGGTGCAGCCCGGCCCACGCCGTGGCGAGCGCTCCGAATTCCGCCTCGTCCGTGCAGAGTTCGACCGTCAGGGCACTGTCGGCCACCCCCATCACCTGTCCCGGTTGAGGTCGGCGGACTGCGCGGGGCCGGGCACCGCGGCCGACGGCGTGTCCTCGCCGCGGCGGGGGCGCACGAGGAGGGCGAGCCCGCCGAGCAGCCCTCCCGCGCAGGCCCCGACCAGGGCGGTCATGGGCGCGGTCGCCGAAGCGGGCGCATCGGGCTCGACAGCCCGGGAGAGCTGCAGGAGGCGTACCTGCGTGCTCTCCTTGGTGTGGTTCGCGTTGTTGGTCAGGGAGCGCGCCACGGCGTTGGCGATGTCGGCGGCCTTGCCCGGCTTGGCCGCGGACGCCGAGATGGAGATCATCGGGGCGTCGGGCGATGTGGCGGCCTGCACGCTCTCGCGCAGTGTCCGCGGCGAGACGCCCGACTCCACCTGTGCGTCGCCGAGCACCGCGAGCTGCGTGGCGACCCGGCCGTACGCCGTGGCGAAGCCCAGCGCGGCGGCGGGGTCGGAGTCCTTCTGCGGTACGGCGATCACATAGCTGGTCGCGGTGTACTCGGGTGTCGCGACCGCGCCGTACAGGCCGCCGGTGAGGGCGCCGAGCGTGGCGCCCGCGGGCAGGAGCCACCAGGCGGGCAGGCGCTTCACGCGGGCCAGCATCGGGGCCGCGTCGGCCGGGCGGAACCGCCTGCTGAGGGTATCGGTCATCAGGAACTCACTCTCGGGGTCGAGCCGGAGGCGGCTGCCTCGTATACGTGCATCAGCTGTGTTGCGCTGCGGGTGATGCTGTAGCGGTGCGCGGCCTCCAGGGGCAGGCGCGGCCGTGGGCCCGCCGACCGGGCCCGCAGCAGCGCCCGCGCGAAGGAATCCGGGTCACCCAGGACGCGTTCGGCGCCGACGGCCGCGTCCGGCGGGAGGTCCTCGACGGCGGGGCACCGGACGTAGAGCACCGGCAGCCCGGCGGCGAGACCCTCCACGACGGCGAGGCCGAAGGCCTCCTCGGGCGACGGCGATGCGAGGACGTCCATGGCGGCGAGGAGCGCCGGGAGGTCGGCCTCCGCCTCGGAGAGCCCCACCGCGAAACGCCCCTCCTCGCAAGGCCCCGCCTCTGCCGTGTGAGGCCGCTCCCCGGCGAACAACACCCGGTCCACAACGCCAAGTTGAGCCGCCGCCGCCCGCAGACCCGCCTCCTCGGGCCCGCCCCCCACCAGCAGTACACGCACGTCACGTGGCAGCCTCGCCAGGGCGTGCAGCAGGACGTCGAACCGCTTGCCGGGGGTGAGGCGGCCGACCCCGCCGACGACGAACGCCTCGTCCGGAAGGCCCAGTTGACGGCGCGCGGCGATCCGGGCCCGCGGGTCGAAGCGGAACCGCTCGACGTCGATGCCGTTCGGTACGACGTGGATGCGCTGCCGGGGCACACCCCAGCTCCTGAGCCGCTCGGCGACGGACGGAGAGACCGCCACCGTGGCCCGCCCCAGACGTTCGCCCGTCAGATACAGCGCGCGGACCCCCGCGGTGAGCGGCCTGCCCTCCATCTGCGAGTCGCCGAGGGAGTGTTCGGTGGCCACGACGGCGCGCGTCCCCGCCAGACGCGCTGCGATGCGGCCGTAGAGGCAGGCCCGGTACAGGTGGGTGTGCACGAGGTCGTATCCGCCACCCCGGATGACCTTCGCGAGGCGCGGCACCGCACCCAGGTCGCGGTTGCCGGACATGCCC
This sequence comes from Streptomyces sp. NPDC051218, assembly GCF_044455475.1. Classification (NCBI taxonomy): domain Bacteria; kingdom Bacillati; phylum Actinomycetota; class Actinomycetes; order Kitasatosporales; family Streptomycetaceae; genus Streptomyces; species Streptomyces sp. NPDC051218. Next base: position 393,270 of record NZ_JBITEU010000010.1, read on the forward strand.
AGGTGGATGACGCGCACTCCGTCCGCCGTGAGGCCGTCGGCGACCGGCCCCGGGTTGGTGAGCGTCACGACGTCACTGCTGACCGGCAAATGACGTAGGAGCAGGCGTAGTTGCTGCTCGGCGCCGCCGACCCCGAGGCCGGTGATGATGTGCAGGGCTCTCATTCGGTCACCGCCGGTTCGCGGACCGTACGGCGGCGCAGCCGGTTGAGCCGCAGCTTCAGCTGGAGCCGCAGGGCGGTGTCCTCCTGCCCGATGTGGACGCGCGGCACGGCGTGCACTCCGGTCAGGGCGCCCGGGGAGATCGCGCACCCGTAGCGGTAGCCGGCCGCTCGTACGGACTCGATGACGCGCTGGTCGACGGTGCCGTACGGATAGCAGAAGCCCTCGACCTCGCGGCCGATGAGGTCGGAGAGAGCGACCCGGCTGCCGCTGGTCTCCTGCCACAGCAGCCGGTCGTCCGCCTGCGTGAGGTCGACGTGGGTGAGGCCGTGCGAGGCGACCTCGATCCCCTCGGCGGCGGCGCGGCGGATGCCCTCCGCGTCGAGGAGCGGTTTGCGCGGGCCCAGCGGGTCCCACGCGTTGTCGCCCGCGAGGCGGCCGGGGAGCACGAAGAGGGTGGCGTCGAAGTCGTAGTGGTGCAGAAGGGGCAGGGCGTTGGTGACGAAGTCGGCGTACCCGTCGTCGAAGGTGAGGCCGACCAGGTCGCGCCCCTCGCCACGGGCGCGGGCCGTGAGCAGCCGCGACATGCTCACCCCGCGCAGGCCCTGGCGGCGCAGCCAGCGCAGCTGGGCCGCGAGGCGTTCGGGCGAGACGGTGATCTTGTAGGGGTCGTCCGCGCAGTTGGCCACGGAGTGGTACATCGCCACCCACATCGGCGCTTCGGGCAGCCAGTGCCGCGGGCGCCGGGTACGGGGGGTCTCACCGAGTGCTGTGTCAACGGACATGCGTGAGCTTTCGTGTGGCGGATGTGACGGAGCGGAGTACCGGCGCGACGGCCTGGGCCTTCAGGACCCAGAGCACCAGGACGAAGACGGCGCCGACGGCCGACGAACCGGCGGCGAAGGCGGCGAACGGCGAGCCGAAGCCGCCCGCGACGGCCCATCCGGCGGCGGTGGCACACCCCGTCGCGGTCACCGGCTTGAGCAGTTCGCCCACCACCCTGCGGACCCGGATCGGCACATTGCGCGGACCCATCCCGCACAGCAGCACGAAGGCGGTGACGCTGATGCCCGCCGCGTTGGCGAGCGCGATGCCGCGTACGCCCCACAGGTCCACCGTCCAGCTGCCGATCCCCGCGGTCGCGGTGACCCCGACCGCCATCGCGCCCAGCGGGAACCAGGTGGCGCGCCCGCCGGAGAAGTAGGAGCGGACGAGCGCTCCCACCAGCGTGTGGCCGAGGAGCCCCAGGGCGTACACGCGCATCACGGCGGCCGTGGCGACCGTGTCGTCCGCGGTGAACGCACCGCGCTGGAAGAGGAGTTGGATGAGCTGCGGCGCGCAGGCGATCACCACGGCGGTGCCGAGCAGGACCACGCAGCCGGCCAGGCCCAGGTCCCGCTCCACGCGCGACCTGGCGCGCTTGACGTCGCCGTCGGCCAGGGCGCGTGCGACGACGGGGAGCGTGACCGTGCACAGCATCAGGGAGAGCATCATCGGCACCTGCGCCACTTTCTGGGCGTAGTTGAGGTGCGAGATGGCCCCCGATTCCAGCGAGGACGCCAGGAAGCGCTCGATGAGCACCTGCGACTGCCGGCACAGCGCGAACAGCAGCACGGTGGCGACGAGGGCGCCGCTCATCAGCGCGGGTGACGGGAGACCCGGCTCCGTCTCGACGGGCGCTTCCGCCGTGTCACGGGTGAGCTGCCTCCAGAGCGAGGGGGCCTGGACGAGCACCATGAGTACGCCGCCGACCGCGACGCCCAGGGCCGCCGCCCGGACGCCGTAGCGCGGGGCCAGGACGAACACGGCGGTGATGATGCCGATGTTGTAGAAGACGTAGATGCCCGCCGGGGCCACGAACCTGCGGTGGGCGCGCAGGGCCGCACTGCAGTACCCCGCGAGGCCGAACGTGAAGACGCAGGTGGCGGTGAGCAGCGTGCAGTCCACGGCGAGCCGCGGGTCGGGCAGCCCCGGCGCGAGGATCTCCACCAGGACGGGCGCCCCGGCCATCAGGATCAGCGCGACGGCCCCGGAGGCCAGCATCAGGCGGGGCAGCGACTTGGCGACCAGGGCGCGGACCGGGTCGCGGCCCGTGCCACGGCCGCGGCGGGCCAGCGCCATGCTGAAGGCGGGGACGAGCGCGAACGCGAGGCCGTCCTCGATGAGCAGGGTGGTGGCCACCTCGGGGACGGTCCACGCGACGAGGAAGGCGTCGGTCTCGGGGCCCGCCCCGAAGAAGTGGGCGAGCGCCTGGTCGCGTACGAGCCCGAGCACCGATCCGGCCACCGTGAGGAACGCGGTGACCAGCGCGGCCTTGGCGAGGAAGCCGTTGGAGGGGTCGGCGCCCCTGACGGGCTCGGCCCCGGTCGCCGGAGCGGGCACCGTGCCTGCCGCTTCCGTGTTCACGGAGTGGGTCGTGGAGGTCATCGCGGTACCTCCCCCGGCGCCACGGCGGACAGGGCGCTGCCGGACAGCGCCCACCAGGCCACGAGCCCGAGGACCACGGCCGTGAGCACCGTCGACGGGCCACCGATGTCGGCGTAACTGAAGTCCACCAGCTGCCAGACCAGGAGCCCGCACGCGGCGAGCGCGCAGTCCGCGCCGACGCCCCCGCGCACCCGGGTGAGGCGTCGCAGGCCGAGCAGCAGGAAGGCCGCCCAACTGCCCACCAGGGCGCACAGGCCGAGCAGGCCCTGTTCGCCGAGGACGAGCAGGTACATGTTGTGCGGGGAGAGCAGCGGCTGGCGGCTGAACTTCGCGCCCGCGCCCGCGGTGTCGCTGGCCGATGAAAGGGCGAGCGAGGCGTGGCTGTCGCGGTGGTCGGGGAAGGCCTTGAGCCCCACGCCCGTCACCGGCTCGGCACGCCACATGTCCACCGCGGCGGCCCACATGGTGTACCGGTCGGTGACCGACTGGTCGGGGGCGTCGGTGACCTGCGTGATGCTGGCGACGCGCTCCTGGAGCATCTGCGTGCCGATGCCGAACCCGCCCACGAGGACCACGGCTGCGGCCGCCGCCACCGCGAGGGCCCGCAGCGCGTTCCGTACGCCCGCGAGGCCCAGCTGCGCGCCGCAGGCCACGACGGTGGCGATCCAGGCGCCACGGCTGAAGGAGAGCGCGAGCGGAACGATCAGAAGCAGCGCGCACACCAGAGCCAACTGCCTTTGGCTCACCACCATTTGACGCTGCATCGGGGAAGCCGGGCCGAGCGCGAGGGCGACCGCGCACACCAGGCCGTACGCCACCACGGTCGACATCCCCATGACGTCCGTCGGGCCGAAGGTGCCCACGGCCCGGACGTCCGAACCCATGTAGCTGGCGCCCGTGCCCGTGGCGTACTGGTAGACGCCGATCGAGCCCTGGAAGAGGGCGAGGGCGATGAGGGACCAGGCCACCAGGCGGAAGTCGCGGCGGTCGCGCACGAGCATCAGGACGGCGGCCGGTACGAGGACGAAGATCTGGAGGTAGCGCACCAGGCCGGTCACCCCGGCGGACCCGGTGCTCGCGCCGACCGCCGCGACGGCGATGCCGAGCACCGGCAGACCGAGCACGACGGCGGCGGTCCGCGTCAGCGGCCGACGCGCCGCGCGCACGGTGCGGGCCACGCACCAGAGCACCACCAGAGCGGAGGCCGCGTCGGCGATCGTGCCGCCACCGGAGCCGCCGCCGGAGCCGCCGTCGCCCGGCGCCGCGGGGAGCGCGAGCAGGGCGACAAGGGCCATGACGGGCAGCACGGGCCCCGCGCTCCGGAGTGCGGACGCCAGTGCCGCGGCCGGCGATCCGGCCGGGAAGATCGTGATCGGGGCGGCGTTCAACCGGGTCAGCTCCCCGTCGGGCGTACGAGGGACGCGGCGGTGCGCAGCAGGATGCACAGGTCCTGCCAGAACGACCAGCTGTCGATGTAGGCGTTGTCGAAGCGGCACCGGTCCTCGATCGAGGTGTCGCCCCGCAGCCCCTGGATCTGGGCGAGCCCGGTGATACCGGTCGGCATGCGGTGGCGCTCGGCGTAACCCGGGTGTGCCTTGCTGAACTGGCCGACGAAATAAGGTCGTTCGGGCCGCGGTCCGACCAGGCTCATGTCGCCCCGCAGGACATTCCACAGCTGGGGGAACTCGTCGAGCGACGTACGGCGCAGGAACTGGCAGAAGCGGCTCATGCGCTGCTCGCCCGCGACGGTCCACCTGGTCGCCGCCTCGTGCGGGTCCGCGGGACGGTGGGTGCGGAACTTCAGCAGGGTGAACGGCCGCCCGCCTCTGCCGATCCGCTCCTGACGGAAGATCACCCCGGGCCCTTCGGTGGCCCGCAGGACCGCGGCGCAGGTGAGGAGGACGGGGCTGATGAGCAGCAGCAGGGCCCCCGAGGTCACGAGGTCGAGGGCACGCTTGCTGACACTGAAGTGGCTGCGCCGCACGGGCACGAGCGGCCGGCAGGGGAACCCGGCGAGCCGCGCGGATCTCGCCTGCCGCCCCGGCGCGTCGTAACCCGGCGGCTGCGTCGCGTCGATCGCCCATACGTCGCAGCCCGAACCGCTCAGCGTCCGCAGCCACCCGATCTGCTCGGGGCCGGGGGTCGGTCCGACGACCAGAACGGTGCGCACGGCGTTCTGGATGACCGCGCGGCGCAGCTCCTCGATCGTGGAGAGCACCGGCAGTTCGGCGCCATCGGACTCCGTGCGCCCGGCAGGCGCCTCCCCCACGATGCCCACGGGCCGCACCCCGGCCTGCGGGTGGCGCAGGACCGCGTCCGCCACGCGCCGCGCGACGGAGCAGGGGCCGACCACCAGGGCCGGGCGCGGCTGCCGGAGCACCGCTCTGCGGGCCCACCAGTACAGGGCGCCGCGGCCCGCGCAGCTCAGCACGCTCTGGAGCGCCGCCGCCGTGCACAGAGTGGCCAGGGAGAGCGGGCTCAGTACGGAGGTGCTCGCGGCCAGAAGCCCCACGGCGCACCAGCTCAGCAGGGCCTGCCAGGCCAGCGAGGGCAGTTCGTCGAGGGCGCTCGGCACGGCGAGCGGGCGGTACAGCGCGGCGCGTGCGTTCAGGCCGGTCACCCCGGCGAGCAGCAGGACCACCAGCAGGGGGTGGCGCTGCGCCCCGGTGAGCAGCACGGTCCCCAGGAGGGCGGCCGCGCAGTCGACGGTGAGCAGGGGCAGGACCGATGAGCGGCGTGCCGAAGGCCCCCGTTTGCTGCTCGTCCTACGGAGCCCCCCGCCCCCGCGGGGTGGGATGACCGAGGCGGTGGCGATGGCTTGGTCGGCCGCCCGTGGCTGCGCGGCAGGGGCGACGGTTCGTTCCGCACTCACGGGTTGCTGGACTCCCTGCTCTTGATGGGCCCCACGTCCAGTAGCTCGCGGTACACGGACGCGACAGCTTCCGCGGTGTGCCGCACATCGTGGGTGTTCAGAACGTGGCGGTGCGCCGCACGGCCGAGGGATTCACGCAGCGGCGGATCGCCGAGCAGTCCGAGGAGGGCGCGCGCCAGTGCCTCCGGGTCCTCCGGGGGGACGAGGCCATGGGGCGCGAGGCCGGGCGGCAGGCTCTCGCGCGCGCCGTCCACGTCGGTGACCACCACGGGCCGTGCGCAGGCCATCGCCTCCAGGGGTACGAGCGCCATGCCCTCCCACCGGGACGGCAGCACCACGAGGTCGGCCGCCCGGTACCAGGGGGCGGCGTCCTGGACGTCTCCGACGAACCGCACGGATGCGGGCGCCTGTTCCCGCAGTCCTGCCGCGTCGGGTCCGTCCCCCACGAGGGCGAGGCGGGCGAGCGGCATCCGCTCGGCGACCGCGGCCCAGGCCCGCAGCAGGACGTCCTGTCCCTTCTGCCGGCACAGCCGTCCCACGCACACCACCAGAGGCTCCCGCTGGGAGAGCCCCAGAGCCGTGCGCGCGGTTTGGGCGGCCTCGGGCCGGAAGCGCTCGACGTCTACCCCGTTCGGGATCACGGACCAGGGCGCTTCGATCCCGGCCCGCTGCCCGGTCCGCCGTTCCGCCTCGCTGACGCAGACCACGTGCGTGGCCCAGCGCGCCCCGAAGCGCTCCCACCGCCGGGCGAGCCCCGCGGTCACGCCGCCGACGGCCTCGAAGGACCATGCGTGCGGCTGGAAGACCGTGGGCACCATGCCGCGCAGGGCGAGCCGGGCGGCGAGTCCGGCCTTGGCGCTGTGGGCGTGCACGACGTCGGGCCCGAGCTCGTCGACGATGCGGGAGATGCGCCGGACCTCGTCCGCGAGGCCCGGCCCCGGGGAGCGGGTCGCCGCCCACCTGTGGACACCGCATCCCGTGCCGCGCACGGCAGCCGGCAGGCCGCCACGGTCCGGACACGCCACGTCGACCCGCATCCCGGTGGACAGCTGGGACTTCACCAGGTCGGTGACCACGCGGGCCACTCCGCCGTCGACGGGCTGCGAGACGTGAAGGACGCTCAGCCGGGGGTCAGTTGATGACATGGGAGAGCCGCACGGAATAACGCATGACCGGCGTTGCCCTTTCGGGAAAGGTTCCGAACCAGGAGCGAGAATTTCATGCGACAGTCACACGCAACTCGCAACTTCCCGCACTTGTTCATTCAAATGGCTTCAGGAGGAGAGCAACACTAGCCGCTTTTTGCATTAATCCAGGAAGGCTGACAAGTGTGTCGGAATCGTGAAGTGCGTAACGCACGGAGCCTTCCCGGAACACGGGCGCGGGGGCCGTCGCGTTAACCCTGCGCCAGCAGATCACCCTTTTGGGCCCACAACCCCTGCGGGCGAAGTCCGTTGATCCATGCGCCGGGCACCCCGCCCTGCCGATGCATCAACTGACCAAGGAGCAACACTCCATGTCGCGTACCGCGAAGGCCCTCGCCCTCTCCACCGTTGCCGTGGCCGCCATGGCCGGCAGCGCCGGCGTCGCCGCCGCCGACTCCGGTGCCCACGGTGCCACCGTCAACTCCCCCGGTGTCATCTCGGGCAACGCCGTCCAGGTCCCGGTCCACGTGCCGGTCAACGCCTGCGGCAACACCGTCAACGTCATCGGTCTGCTGAACCCGGCGTTCGGCAACACCTGCGTCAACGCCTGACGCTCCGGCAGCACCGCTGCACGCTCTGCGCGACGGCCGTTCTCCCCCGAGGAGGACGGCCGTCCTGCGTTCCCCTCCACACCCCCGGTGTGCGCCATGCCCCCGAATGGCAGTCGCTCGGTTGCGGCCGATGTCCACCGCTTTCACGGTGAACACAAGATCCGACACAGCACCGAGACGCATCACCGAAGGGAACATCCATGCGCGCTCTGCCCGTACGGCGTATCGCGACCACCGTCCTCTCCGCCACGCTCCTCCTCGGGGCGGCCGCTCCCGCCATCGCAGCCGAGAGCGACTCCTCGCATGGCAGCACCCGGCAAGCGGCCGGCGAGCCCGTCCCCGACGTGGAAAAGCTGCTGGCCCAGGTCAAGACCCTGGGCGACGTCGGCGGCGTCCTCACCCCGGTCACCGATCTGCTCACCGCCGTGCTCAAGGCCGAGAAGGGTCAACTTCCCGAGGCGGACGCCACGAAGCTCACCGCTTCGGCGAAGGACGCCATCACGGAGGCCACCGGCGCGGCGCCCCAGACACCGGCGCTCCCCCAGACACCGGCCGCTCCCGACACCTCCACGGTGCCGCAGGCCCCTGCGCTCCCCCAGGCCCCGTCCGGCACCGACAAGGCGGCGCCGGACCCCAAGGCCGACGCCCTGAAGGCGCTGCAGACCACGGTCGACGCCCTGCTCAAGGCGGCCACCGGCGGCGACGCCGCGAAGGCGGCGGGTGCGGTCCCGCCCGTGCTCACCGGTCTCGTCAACGTCCTCGCCGCCACGCTGGTCGGCGGCGGCCTCCCCGCGCCCGACCTGGCAGGCCTGCCGGCCCTGCCGAAGGAGCCCGCGGCTTCCTGAGCGTCGCCCCCTGCCCGTCGTGTCGGACCTCCGTCCGGCGCGACGGGTTTCTCATGTGCCCGTACCGCACGTGCCGTCTCACACGTGTCCATCTCACACGTGTCCATCTCGCGCACGTGTCCATCTCATACGAGAAAAAGACCCCGCCTTCGTTCGGGTGGGTTCCGGGATTTTCCGCCGCACAGAGTTTCCGCCGTACACAGCGCTCGTTACCCATGGCGAAGTGAAAATCCCCTCTGGCGACCGTCCGTCGCCGCAGAAAGGAACATGATGAAGCCCCTGAAGGCTGCCGCCGTCGTTGCCGGATCCATGGTCATCGCTGGTGCCGCCGCACCCGCCTTTGCCGCCGACCTCACGCCCACCAGCCTGAACGGTGCAGTCGACACGCTCGCCGCCCACTCGTCGCAGCTCGACGCGGCCCCGCTCGCCACCAACGCCCTTGACACCGAGAACAAGGACTCGGTCGTCAACACCGTTTCGGGTGCGGCGAAGAGCCTGCACGCGGGCGGCGGCGCCGGCAAGCTCCTCGGCGGACTTCCCGTCTCGAAGTAGAGCTCTTTCCCGCTCCTTCATTCGGTGCAATTGCCGCGGTGAAACAACACGCGACAGTGAGGGCCGGTTCCGCGGAAACATTCTGCGGAACCGGCCCTCAGGCCTTTCCCGGGCCGCCCCTTCTCCGCCGTTGCCCCTCAGTTCGACTGCGGGGAGCCGGAGTTCGAGCCGCGCGTGCCCCGATCGTGTGATCGCTCGCCCGTACTCACCCAAACAAGTGACAGCCGTAGTCGGGGAATCAGGACACATCGATACGGTTCCGGGATGACGTCGACATCGAGCGAGACCCGCACTTTCCGAGCCGCCGATCTGGGCACCCTCACGGTGGTCGCCTGGAGTGGTGAACACCCCGAGGACGAGAAGGACATGCCTTTCCTGCTCGCCTATTCGCTCGGCGACGGCGAAGGCGGTCCTGAGGGCGCGACCGAAGCCATCGAGCTCCTCCTTGAGAACACCGGACTCCCTATCGGCGGTCCCGTCGTGGAGAGTTCCCGCAATCCGAGCCTGCCCGTTACCCTCCTCGTCGAGGCAGGCCAGGCCGTACTGAACATGCCGCACCTGAACGCCCAGTGCGTCGTACCGCCGGAGTGGCTCGCCGCGGTGGGCGAGCGCGGGCACGCCTACTTCATGTTCACCACGCGCCCCTGGCCCGAGGCCAAGCCCGGCGTACCCCTCTCCGAGGAGGCACTCGCGGCGTTCGCGGGCACCGAGGAGACGATGACGCGGTCCGCGCACTGCCTGCTCACCGCGAAGAGCCTGCGCGGCTAGGAGCCGCACCGGAGCCCGCACACGACCGGGGCCCGCCGCTCGGGACGAACCGACGGGCCCCGGTGAACCCAGTGAGGATCGCAGCGATGTACACGAAGACGTCTCTTCCTGAGGCCCGTAAGCCCGAAGCCCCTTTAGGGCGGGTGGATCCGCCGTCCGGTGACACCGGTGGGAGCCGTGCGCTCGCGCTGCTTCTGGTGATCACGGGAGCGGCGGGGCTGCTCGCGGCGTGGGTCATCACCCTGGACAAGTTCAAGCTCCTGGAGGACCCGGACTACACGCCGGCGTGCAGCCTCAACCCGGTGGTCTCCTGCGGCAACATCATGAAGAGCGAACAGGCGTCGGTCTTCGGGTTCCCGAACCCGATGCTGGGCATCGCCGCGTACGCCGTCGTGATCTGTGTCGGCATGAGTCTGCTGGGCCGTGCGCGCTTCCCGCGCTGGTACTGGCTCACGCTGAACGCGGGCATGCTCTTCGGCGTCGGGTTCTGCACCTGGCTGATGTACCAGTCGCTGTACGAGATCAACTCGCTGTGCCTGTGGTGCTGCCTGGCCTGGGTCGCCACGATCGTCATGTTCTGGTACGTCACCTCGTTCAACGTCCGTAACGGCCTTCTGCCCGCGCAGCCCTGGCTGCGTACGTTCTTCGGTGAGTTCACCTGGGTGCTTCCGGTGCTGCACGTCGGCATCATCGGCATGCTGGTCCTCACCCGCTGGTGGGACTTCTGGACCAGCTGATGCCGATCACATCCTTCACCCGCAGAGCCACGATGCGGAACCTCATCGCCGTCGCCGTCACCGCGGTGACGGGGCAGGCCGCCCTCCACTGGTGGACCAGGCAACCGGCTCAGGACCCGCCGTCCGACGACCTCGGTGACGGCTCGTTCGACGAGATCTACGCGGGCTGGCACATCCGCGGGTCGAAAGCCGCCGCGAACGGCCCCCACACGGGCGCCTCCTGGGACATCACCGTCGACGGCCGCCCGCTCCACCTCATACGACGCGCCGACGGTGGCTATCTGAGCATGATCGACCACTACCAGTCGTATCCGACGCCTCTCATCGCCACCCGCAGGGCAGTGGACGAACTCGGCCCCGGACAACAACTGCGCGCCGTGCACACCTGATCACCGCCCCGCACGCCCGGACCGGAGGAGCGAACCGACGTGGTCCACACGCGCAAGAACCAGGCCCGGCTCACCAGCGCCGAGAAGCGGCGCTTCGTCAACGCGCTGCTGGAGCTCAAACGCAAGGGCGAGTACGACGAGTTCGTCCGGGTCCACATCGAGCACTACGTGTCCGACGGGGACGACGGACTGAGGGTGGCCCACATGACGCCCTCGTTCCTGCCCTGGCACCGCCGGTTCCTCCTGGAGTTCGAGCGGGCCCTGCAACGGGTGGACTCCGCGGTGACCGTCCCGTACTGGGACTGGACGGCGGACAGGGCACCCGGCGCCTCGCTCTGGGGCAGCGGGCTCATGGGCGGCAACGGGCGCCGCACCGACCGGCAGGTCATGACCGGTCCGTTCGCCCGCACGAACGGGGCCTGGATCATCAAGGAAGGGGAGACGAGCGGTGACTTCCTGATGCGCGACTTCGGCCGGCCGCAGAACCCGATCGAGCTGCCCACCGAGGCGGAGCTGTCCCGGGCGATGCGCGACCCTTTGTACGACAAGGCGCCCTGGGATTCCACCTCGTCCACCGGCTTCCGCAACAAGCTGGAGGGGTGGACGTCCGGCATCGGCAACAGCAAGTGGCGCAACCACAACCGCGTCCATCGCTGGGTCGGCGGGCACATGCTTGGCGGCGCGTCGGTCAACGACCCCGTCTTCTGGCTGAACCACGCCTTCGTGGACCTGCTGTGGGACCGCTGGCAGGCGCGCCACCCCCGCTCGGCGCCCTACCTGCCCGAGAAGCCACCGCGGGCCGGGAACGGTCCGCCGCGCGGCCGTATCTGCGCGCGTTACGAGGGGATGCCGCCGTGGGACGCGAAGCCGGACCAGCTGATCAGCCACCGTGGTATCTACCGCTACGCGTGACGGGACATCTACCGCTACGCGTGACGGGGCATCCATCGTTACGCGTGCCGGGGCATCCACCGATACGCGTGACCGGCATGACGAAGCCCCCGGCGGCCGTCGACCGCCGGGGGCTCACGTACGGGGGTCAGCTGCCGTAGCCGCCGTGGCCGCCCTTGTGTCCGCCGTCGGCGTTCACGCAGGTGTTGCCGAAGGCCGGGTTCAGCAGCCCGATGACGTCCACAGTGTTGCCGCACACGTTGACCGGGACGTGGACCGGGACCTGGACGAGGTTGCCCGAAAGGACGCCGGGCGAGCCCACGGCCGCACCCTCGGCGCCGGCGTCAGCCATGGCCATACCGGTGCCACTGAGCACCACGGCGCCCGTGCCGACGGCAACAGCGGCTGCCTTCGCGATGCGAGACATCACGTTCTCCTTTGAATTGACGAGTACAGCCGCATGTACGCGGCCCTACTGTCCCTTCAACGGCGTCATCGACCGCAGGTAACGGCACCGATCGGTACATCATTGGTGAAATCGTCGGTGAATTCGTCCGGGCGACCGTGTCCAGCGCTGTTCCGATCCGTTGCGCATCACATGATCTCAACACGACGCATGGCCGCCGCCCTCGCTCTCGCAGCGGGCGCCACCGCCCTTGCCGCGCCCGCCGCGAGCGCCGCCCCCATCTCCCCCACCGGCACGATCGACTCGCTCGCCGCGTCCTCGATCCCCGAGGAGCACCGCGCCGAGGTGCCGTCCGTCACCGAGCAGCTCAAGGGACTCAACGGTCTGTACGAGCTGCAGCAGCTGCACCAGCTGACCGACATGGCCGCGCCGGTCACGGGTCTGCTGGGCGGCATCCAGTAGTAACCGCACGTCTCACGTGCGAGGAGAGGCGGGGCCGGGCCCGAGCGGTCCCGGCCCCGCCTCACGCATGGCCGACGCCGGCGGCCCGGTGGATCTAGTAATGGATCTATGGGATCTATGGGATCTAGTAATGGATCTCAGTAGTTGTCGCCGAAGGCGGCTCGTTGGCGCTTCTCCAGCCAGCCACTGAACAGTCGGCCGATCGGCGCCGCCGCGACGCCGCCCTGTTCACCCGGTCCTGCCACCGACAGCAGCCAGGCAGGCATGAAGCGCAGCGTCCAGCCGGGGGCCGTCTTGCGCATGTGGGTCGCGAAGCCCTTCCAGACCTGCTGGCCGAGCGCCGGGGCGAGGCGGCCGAGCAGCTCGCGCTCCTCGTCACCCGCGTGCCCCGCCAGTTGTTCGCGCACCTCCTCCGTACGTCTGGCGAGTTCCGTCGCGACGGCGGGGTCCGTGCCGAGCCGTTCACTTGTCTCGTGCCAGGTGTGCAGGACCTTCGCCAGCTCTTCGTGCTCGGCGGTCATGAGATCCAACGCCTCCTGGTCTGCGCCTAGTTCACGTAGCCGAGGCCAGAGGTAGTCGTCCTCGCCCTCGTGGTGGTGCTCGATCACCTGGAACAGCTTGTCCACGTAGTCGAGGAGGGCGGCGGCCTGTTCGGCGTCGGGGGTACGGGCGAGCTGCTCGGCGCTGCGGGCCACGCGGTCGAGATCGCGCACCATGGCACGGTGGGCCAGCAGCATCGTCTGGTGACCCGAGGGCAGATGGGCGATGGACTCGGTCATGAATGTCGCTCCTCACAGGTCAGCGGCGTGCGTCACGATCTTGCCTCGACCGACGGCCGCGCCGGGGGCGTTCGCGTAACCCGGCTGCCGCGAACGGCCGCAACGCCCACCGGCCGGTGATATTCCGGTGCGGCGGCGATATTCCGATGCGGTGCACGGTCACGGCTGCCTAGACTTCGGGCAGCCGAATGATCAGCCAGTGAGGGAGGAGCCGGGCCATGCGTCACCGCACAGCTGCCTGCGCTCCCCGGTCGCGGTTCGACGTGATCCTGGTGTCTTCGCGCGTGCGGTGCCGGCTGCGCGGCCGTCACTGAACCTTCGGGGCGAACCCTCCGACGTACCAACGAGCCTCTGCCTGTCCGGGCACCTGTTTGGGCACCTGTCCGGGCAAGGAGGTCGTCGTCCTCGGTCCGGCTCCGTCCCGCCCTCAATCGCGCTGCCCCGCCCCGCATCACACCGAAAGGCCAAGGGCCGTGCGCACCAACACCAACACCAACCCCCCGTTTCAGCCTGGCAGTTCATCGACCGACGTCCGGAACCTCGGCATCCTCGCCCACGTCGACGCCGGCAAGACGACCGTCACCGAGCGGATCCTGTACCTGACCGGCGCCACCCACAAGAGAGGTGAGGTCCATGACGGCACGACCGTCACCGACTTCGACGCGCAGGAACGCGACCGGGGAATCACCATCTTCGCGGCGGCGGTCAGCTGCGCCTGGGACGGGCACCGGATCAACCTGATCGACACCCCGGGTCACGTCGACTTCGCCGACGAGGTGGAGCGCTCGCTGCGGGTGCTCGACGGCGCGGTGGCGGTGTTCGACGCCGTCGCGGGCGTCGAACCGCAGAGCGAGTCGGTGTGGCGCCAGGCCGATCGGTACGACGTGCCGCGGATCGCGTTCATCAACAAGCTGGATCGCGCGGGCGCGGACCTGGACACGGCGGTCGCGTCGCTCAGGGAACGCCTGCACACGGTCCCGCTGGTGGTGCAGCTGCCGATCGGTCGTGAGGACGAGTTCACCGGGGTGGTGGACCTGCTGGGCATGCGCGCACTGCTCTGGCAGGCGGGCAACGACTCGTACGAGACAACACCGATCCCCGAGGCCCAGATCATCCAAGCCCGCACACGCAGACGGGAGTTGGAGGAGAGGGTGGCGGAACTGCACCCGGCGGCGATGGAGGAGTACTGCACGACATCGACGCTCACCACCGCCACCCTGACGGCCGCGCTGCGCGACCTCACCCTCAGCGGTGGGGGCGTGGTGGTGCTGTGTGGTTCCGCCTACCGGAACCGCGGCATCGAGCCGCTGCTCGAAGCGGTCGTGGCCTACCTGCCGTCACCGACGGACGTTCCGCCGGTACGCGGGACGCTGGGCGAGACCGTGCAGGAGCGTGCGGCCGATCCGGGGGCGCCGTTCGCGGGCCTGGCGTTCAAGGTGAACGCGACGGCGACGGGGCGGCTGACGTACGTGCGCGTGTATTCGGGGACGATCGCGAAGGGAGAGACAGTGATGGACGCGGGCACGGGCCGCACCGAACGGATCGGCCGCATCCTGCGCGTACAGGCCGACCGCCACGCGGAGTTGGACCGGGCGACGGCCGGCGACATCGTGGCCGTGGTGGGCCTGAAGACGGCCCGCGCCGGCACCACGCTGTGCTCCCCTGCGGCGCCCCTGGTCCTTGAACCTCCCACGGTGGCGGAATCGGTGGTCTCGGTGGCGGTGGAGGCGCAAAGGAGCGTGGACACCGGCAGGTTGTCCTCGGCACTGGCGCGTCTGGTCGAGGAGGACCCGTCGCTGGCGGTACGGGTCGATCGCGAGACGGGCCAGACGGTGCTCTCCGGCATGGGTGAACTGCACCTGGAGGTGGCGGTGGAGAAGATCCGCCGCGCCCACGGCATCGAGGTCGGCGTGGGCCGCCCGCAGGTGGCGTACCGCGAGACGGTCGTGCGCGGGGTGTCGGGTCTGGTCTACCGGCACGTCAAACAGGACGGCGGGGCAGGGCAGTTCGCCCATGTGGTCCTGGACGTCGAACCTCTGGAGGCGCAACCGGGCATGGCTCACACCTTCACGTTCGACGCCACGGTGACGGGTGGCCGGGTGCCGCAGGAGTACATCCGCGCGGTGGAGGCAGGCTGCAGGGACGCTCTCGCCGAGGGCCCCCTGGGCGGCCACCCGGTGACGGGCCTGCGGGTCACGCTCACCGACGGGGCGACCCACTCCAAGGACTCCTCGGAGATGGCGTTCCGCACGGCGGGCCGATTCGCCCTGCGTGCGGCACTCCGGGCTTCGGTGCTGCAACTCCTGGAACCGGTGGTGGAGTTGACGGCAACGCTCCCGGAGGAGGCGGTGGGCGGAGTACTCGGCGACCTGGCGGCCCGCCGAGCCCGGATCACCAACTCAACCACGCGCTCCGGCACAGCCACGATCACGGCAACGGTGCCTTTGTCCGAACTCTTCGGCTACGCAACCCGCCTACGCAGCCGCACCCAGGGGAGGGGGACGTTCTCTACTCGGGGGGTGGGGTATGCGGGGGTGCCGGTCGGTGTGTTCACCGAGGCCCCGGCCCGTTAGCGCCAGGGATGGCCCCGCCTTGCACAAAGGGATGGCCCCGCTCGTGAGAGCGGGGCCATCCCCGTGCCGACGGCGTGGTGTCGGCTGGTCCGGTCACACGTTGAACCGGAACTCCACCACATCCCCGTCCTGCATCACATACTCCTTGCCCTCCATGCGCGCCTTGCCCTTCGCGCGGGCCTCTGCCACCGAGCCCGTCTCGACCAGGTCCTCGAAGGAGATGACCTCGGCCTTGATGAAGCCCTTCTGGAAGTCCGTGTGGATCACGCCGGCCGCCTCGGGGGCCGTCGCGCCCTTCGGGATCGTCCAGGCTCGGGATTCCTTCGGGCCCGCCGTCAGGTACGTCTGGAGGCCCAGGGTGCGGAAGCCCACGTGGGCCAGGGTGGCGAGGCCCGGTTCCTCCTGGCCTACCGACTGGAGGAGTTCCAGGGCCTCCTCCTCGTCCAGCTCCGCGAGGTCCGACTCCAGCTTCGCGTTGAGGAAGATCGCCTCCGCGGGGGCGACCAGGGCGCTCTGCTCGGCCTTGAACGCGTCGTCCGTCAGCTCGTCCTCGTCCACGTTGAAGACGTAGAGGAAGGGCTTCGTCGTCAGGAGGTGGAGGTCGTGGAGGAGCTCCTCCCGGCCCGAGCCCTGGACGATGCCCTGCGAGAAGAGCGTGTCGCCCTTCTCCAGGATCGCCTGGGCCTCCTCCACCGCCTTCACCTTCGGAGCGATGTCCTTCTTGATGCGCGATTCCTTCTGGAGGCGCGGGAGGACCTTCTCGATGGTCTGGAGGTCGGCGAGGATCAGCTCGGTGTTGATCGTCTCGATGTCGTCCTTGGGCGAGACCTTGCCGTCCACGTGCACGACGTTCTCGTCCTTGAAGGCGCGGATGACCTGGCAGATCGCGTCCGACTCGCGAATGTTCGCGAGGAACTTGTTGCCCAGGCCCTCGCCCTCGCTCGCGCCGCGCACGATGCCCGCGATGTCGACGAAGTCGACCGTCGCCGGGAGGACCTTCTGGGAGCTGAAGATCTCCGCCAGTTTCGTGAGGCGGGGGTCCGGGACTCCTACCACGCCGACATTCGGCTCGATCGTCGCGAACGGGTAGTTGGCCGCAAGGACGTCGTTCTTGGTCAGGGCGTTGAAAAGGGTCGACTTGCCGACATTGGGCAGGCCGACGATTCCGATCGTGAGCGACACGTTGCGACTTCCCGTACGTGAGTGCTGTGGGTGGACGGCCCGGAGGGCCGGAGCGACCGTAGGGCGATCCCCCAGTCTACGGCGTGCGGGCCCCGCACTCGTCGGCGTACCGGACTTGTATCGAACGCTTGGCCAAGGTCGGCCAAAGGGCGTGTCCCATGCAGGATTATCGGTATGGCTCGACCTAGGTTGGTCCGGTGGAGCAACACAGGACGCGTCCCCCCCAGTCTCCGGCCCGGCCGCGACGCACCGCGCCCCTGCCGCCGCAGGGCAGGCCATCCGACGCGGCGGCGGTCTACCGCGCCGCACCCCGCCCCCGCCGCCCGGCCCCGCCCTTCGTACGCAAACTGCGCGCGCTGCCCCTCTACCGCAGGCTGCGCGCGATGCCGAACCCGCGCCTCACGGGGCTCGGCAGCGGGCTCTTCTGCGCCACGGTGATGTTCCTGCTCGCCTGTCTGCTGTGGCTGCTCTTCGGCAGTTCGGCCGTCGCGTACGGGGTTCTGTTCGTGCCCGTGAGCATCCTCACCGCGTTCTGGGTGCGGCCCGCCGATCTGGTGACCGCGCCGGTGGCTGTGCCGATCGCCTTCGCCGTGGGTCTGATCCCGATCTCCGGGGGCAACGGCGGCGGCTTCAGCGGGCATTTCATGGGGCTGATCACCGCGCTCGCGCTGCACGCGGGCTGGCTGTACGGCGGGACGATCGTCGCCGCTCTCATCGTGGCCGGGCGCCGGATCAAGCTCATGGGGCAGCGGCGCCGGGCTCGGGCCGTCTCCCCCGCCGCAGCCGGGCCGGGGCAGGGGCCGGGGCCGGGAACTGGGGCGGGGATGGGCGCGGGGTCGCGGGGAGTGGCCAAGCGGCGTATGCCCACCGCGTGAGTCCATCGCGCGAGCCTGGGGCCCGGCGGGGAGATGGGCACCCGCCGGGGAGGCCGCGTTCCCGCGTCCGCGTGGTTACTTCTCCGCCGCTGCCATCGCCGCGCCCACGATCCCCGCGTTGTTCTGCAGCTCCGCGGGGACGATCTCTGCCTTGATGTCCTTGATCAGCGGCAGGAACTTGTGCGACTTGCGGCTCACGCCGCCGCCGATGATGAAGAGCTCGGGCGAGAACAGCATCTCCACGTGCGCCAGGTACTTCTGGACGCGGTGCGCCCAGTGCTCCCAGCTGAGGTCCTCGTCCTCCCTGGCCTTGGACGACGCCCGCTTCTCCGCGTCGTGACCGTGCAGCTCCAGGTGGCCGAGCTCGGTGTTCGGGACGAGGCGGCCGCCGGTGAACAGGGCGCTGCCGATGCCCGTGCCGAGGGTGAGCAGGATGACCGTGCCCGTCCGGCCGCGGCCCGCCCCGAAGTGCATCTCGGCCACGCCCGCCGCGTCCGCGTCGTTCAGGACGGTGATGGGGGCGTCGCCGCCGAGCCGGTCCGACACCAGGCTCTCGATGTCCGTGCCGATCCAGCTCTTGTCCACGTTGGCCGCGGTGCGCGCCGTACCGTCGGTGATCACGCCGGGGAACGTGGCGCCGATCGGGCCCGTCCAGCCGAAGTGCTCGACGACCTCCCGCACCTTGTCGGCCACGCCGTCGGGCGTGGCCGGGTGCGGGGTCAGTACTTTGTGCCGCTCTTGTGCCAGGTCTCCACGGTCCAGGTCAACGGGCGCGCCCTTGATCCCTGATCCGCCGATGTCCACACCGAAGATCTGCATGAGACCCACCGTACGGCCACCCTCCGACAGCCGCGTTACTTCTGTGACAGCTCGGCGGCCTCGGCGCGCAGGTCGCGGCGGAGCTCCTTGGGCAGCGAGAAGGTGATCGACTCGTCGGCCGTCTTCACCGTCTCCACGTCCCCGTAGCCCCGCTCGGCGAGCCACTCGATGACGCCGTCCACCAGGATGTCGGGCACCGAGGCGCCCGAGGTGAGGCCGACCGTGGTCACGCCCTCCAGCCAGGCCTCGTCGATCTCCTCGGCGTTGTCGACGAGGTGCGAGGCGGCCGCGCCGGCGTCGAGGGCGACCTCGACCATGCGGATCGAGTTCGAGGAGTTCTTGGAGCCGACCACGATGACCAGCTCGGCGTCCTCCGCCAGCTTCTTCACCGCGACCTGGCGGTTCTGCGTGGCGTAGCAGATGTCGTCGCTGGGCGGGGAGATCAGGCCCGGGAACTTGGTCTTGAGGGCGTCGACCGTCTCCATGGTCTCGTCGACCGAGAGGGTGGTCTGGGAGAGCCAGACGACCTTGTCCGGGTCGCGGACCTCGACGTTCGCGACGTCGTCGGGGCCGTCGACCAGCGTGATGTGGTCGGGGGCCTCACCGGACGTGCCGATGACCTCCTCGTGGCCCTCGTGGCCGATCAGGAGGATGTCGAAGTCGTCCTTGGCGAACCGGACGGCTTCCTTGTGGACCTTCGTGACCAGGGGGCACGTCGCGTCGATCGTCGCCAGTTTCCGCTCGGCGGCTTCGGCGTGGACCGTCGGCGCCACTCCGTGCGCGGAGAACATGACGATGGAGCCCTCGGGGACCTCCGCCGTCTGGTCGACGAAGATGGCCCCCTTCTTCTCCAGGGTCTGCACCACGTACTTGTTGTGCACGATCTCGTGGCGGACATAGATCGGGGCCCCGTACTGCTCAAGGGCCTTCTCGACGGCGATCACGGCACGGTCCACACCCGCGCAGTAGCCGCGGGGGGCGGCGAGCAGGACTCGGCGGGCAGGAGTCGAAGCAGTCATGCCCCCATCGTAAGGCCGAGCCCAGCGCGTCAAAGATCGGCTTCTTGGGGAGACTGGGGGCCTGCGTTCACTTACGGAGGCACGATGTCCGGTAACCAGTCCGGGAACCCCGGCGACTCAGACACGACGGGCGGCGCCCACACCGCCCCCGCTGCCGAGGGCGACGGCCTTCGGCGCAGTCTCGGCTTCCGTGATCTGGTCGTCTACGGGTTGCTGTTCATCGCCCCAATGGCGCCGGTCGGCGTCTTCGGGACGCTCGACGCCAAGTCGCACGGCGCGGTGGCGCTCGTCTACCTCATCGCCACGGTCGCGATGGCGTTCACCGCATTCAGCTACGCCCAGATGGTGAAGGTGGTCCCCCAGGCGGGTTCCGTCTTCGCCTACGCGCGCGTGGGGCTCGGCAACGGCCCCGGGTTCATCGCCGGGTGGATGGCGATGCTCGACTATCTCCTCATCCCGGCCGTCGCCTATCTCTTCTCCGGGATCGCGATGGAGGCGCTCGTGCCCTCCGTCTCCCGGTGGGTGTGGACGGCGATCGCGGTCCTGGTGACGACCGCGCTGAACCTGTGGGGCGTACGGGCGGCCGCGCGGGTCGGGTTCCTGGTGCTCGCCATGGAGATCGTGGTCCTCCTTGTCTTCGTGGTGTCGGCGATCGTCGTCCTTGCGCAGGACGGGGCGCAGCGGGACTGGCTCTCGCCGCTGAGCGGGGACGGCTCGCAGGGGGCGTTCGCGCTGGGTGCCGTGGTGGGGGCGGTGTCGGTGGCGGTGCTGTCGTATCTGGGCTTCGACGCGATCGCCTCGTTCGCGGAGGAGGTGACGGGGGGCTCGGCGAAGGTGGCGCGGGCGGTGCTGTGCTGCTTGGCGCTCGCGGGTGTGCTGTTCGTCGCCCAGACGTATCTGGTCGCTCTGCTCGAACCGATGTCGTCGGCGCAGCTGGCCGCCGAGCCGGCCAAGCAGGGGTCCGCCTTCTACGATGCGGTCGACTCGGCGGTCGGGGACTGGCTCCATGACCTGGTGGCCGTCAGCAAGGCGATCGGTGCGGCCTTCGCCGCGCTGGCCGGGCAGGCCGCGGCGGGGCGGCTCCTGTTCGCCATGGCTCGCGACCGGCGGCTGCCGGGGGCTCTGTCGAGGACGGATTCGGGGACGCCTCGGCTCGCGTTGCTGTGCTCGGCTGTGATCACGATGGTGGCGGCGGTGTGGGCGGCTCGGCGGGACGACGGGATGGATCACCTGGTGTCGGTGGTGAATGTCGGGGCGCTTACGGCGTTCGTGTTGCTGCACGCGAGCGTGGTGGGGTGGTTCGCGGTACGGAAGCGGGGCGGGGCGGTCAGTTGGTGGCGGCATCTTCTGGTGCCGGTGCTGGGGGCGGCGATCACCATTGCCGTGATTGTCGAGGCTTCGGGGGCTGCGCAGGTGGTGGGGGCGGTGTGGTTCGCCGCGGGGCTCGCGGTGCTGTTCGGCCAGCGGGGTCGCCGGGGGGCTTTCCCGCCCCCGCCGGGGGGTCACTGACTTGGTCGGCGTTGGCCCCGCCGGGGGCGTGGGGGCCGGGGCTGGCGGGGGGCCTTCGGGGGCCTGAACCGCCGCTGGGTCTGGCGGGGGCGCCTTGGCGGGGCCTGAACCGCCGCTGGGCCTGGCGGGGGCGCCTTGGCGGGGCCTGAACCGCCGCTGAGCCTGGCGGGGGCGCCTTGGCGGGGCCTGAACCGCCGCTTCGCGGCGGATCTTTCCCGCCCACCCACCCGATACTCCGCGTCCGGTCCTCGATGTAGGAGCGCTGGTTGTGCCGGCACTGGTTGAGCTTGTGGCCGGGCGGGGCGGTGAGCGCAGGGCGGAAGCTGAGCAGGTGGGGCGACTGGCCGTCAGGTGCGTGCTCGGGAGCTGGGTGGGCGGGTGGGTGGGTGGGTGGGTGGTGCGAGTGCCGGGGCGGGCCTCGATAGCGCTAGTTGAGCAGACGGGCGGACAAGAGTGGCCGGGCAGGGGCCGCGCGGGTGGGGGCCCGGGTAGAGCCCCGGGCGCGGGAGCCGCGCGGGCGGGGGCCGGGGCGCGGGAGTTGTGCGGGGCGAGGCCGAGCGGAGGTCCGCGCTCGGGAGTTGTGCGGGCATAGGGCCGCGGTTGTTGAGGGCTGAGGGTGGGCTTCGTGGGTGTGCGTGGGGGTTGGGGTGTCGGTGGTGGGTTATACGCTCCGGGCATGGCTTTGAATACGTCCGCTGATGCCCCGTTGCCCGTGGGTGAGGTGTCGCGGCTCATCGGGGGGTGGATCGATCGGCTCGGTGCCGTGTGGGTCGAGGGGCAGATCACGCAGCTGTCCCGCAGGCCCGGCGCCGGCGTCGTATTCATGACGTTGCGCGATCCCTCGCACGACATCTCCGTCAGCGTCACCTGCTACCGCCAGGTGTTCGACGCCGTGGCGGACCTCGTCTCCGAGGGCGCCCGAGTCGTCGTCCACGCCAAGCCCGAGTGGTACGCACCCCGGGGGCAGCTGTCCCTGCGGGCCGTCGAGATAAAGCCCGTCGGTGTGGGTGAACTGCTCGCGCGCATCGAGTTGTTGAAGAAGAGCCTCGCCGGGGAGGGGCTCTTCGCCGCCGACCGGAAGAAGGCGCTGCCCTTCCTTCCCCAGCTCATCGGCCTCGTCACCGGACGCGCCTCCGCCGCCGAGCGGGACGTACTCGAAAACGCCCGGCACCGCTGGCCCGCCGTCCGCTTCGAGGTGCGTAACGTCCCCGTCCAGGGCGTGCACGCCGTAACGCAAGTCGTGCAGGCCGTGAAGGATCTCGACTCGCTGGACGCCGTCGACGTGATCATCGTGGCCCGCGGCGGCGGCAGCGTCGAGGACCTGCTGCCGTTCTCCGACGAGCAGCTCGTACGCGCCGTCGCCTCCTGCCGTACGCCCGTCGTCTCCGCGATCGGCCACGAGCCGGACAACCCCCTGCTCGACTACGTGGCGGATCTGCGCGCCTCCACCCCCACCGACGCCGCCAAGAAGGTCGTGCCGGACGTCGGCGAGGAGTACGAGCGCGTGCGGTGGCTGCGGGACCGGGCCCGGCGCTGCATGGACGCCTTCCTCGACCGCGAGGACCGCGGCCTCGCGCACGCCCTCGCCCGCCCCTCCATGGAGAATCCGCACCGCATGATCGAGGAGCGCGAGGAGCAGGTCTCCGCGCTCGTCGACCGCAGCCGCCGCACGCTCGGGCATCTCCTCGACCGCGCCGAGTCGGAGCTGACGCACACCCACGCGCGCGTGGTGGGCCTCTCCCCCGCCGCGACGCTCCAGCGGGGGTACGCGGTGCTGCAGAAGGCGGACGGCGCCGTGGTGCGGGCCCCGGAAGACGTGGCCCCCGACGAGGAGCTGCGGGCCCGGGTCGCCGAGGGCGAGTTCACCGTACGGGCCACAGAGACCACACGAACCGACATTTAGGGTGGGGCACATGACCAGCAAGACGGACGAGGCCACGAGCCCGGCGGACGTACTCGGCTACGAGCAGGCACGGGACGAGCTCATCGAGGTCGTACGCCGCCTGGAGACCGGCGGCACCACGCTCGAGGAGTCGCTCGCCCTGTGGGAGCGCGGCGAGGAACTGGCGAAGGTGTGCCGCCGCTGGCTGGACGGCGCCCGCGCCCGCCTGGACGCTGCCCTGGCCGGTCCCGACGGGGACGCCGACGCGAACGAGGGCGCGGACGCCCAGGACGACTAGCGCGACTAGCGCGACTAGCGCGTCGGCACTTCGGCACCGCACGACCCGCCGCAGATCCTCGCCCCCTGACCTGGTGCGTTGTGAAGCGGATCACCAAACCGCCGATTTGGTTGAAGATTAAACCGCAGCGTCGTACGGTCGACGAAGCAAGCTGATCCACGCACGACGCACCGAGAAGGTTGATCCATGTCTCTCGTCCTTGACCCCGCCGCACAGGACCTGCTCTTCCGCGAGGCCCGCACCGCGAACTCCTTCACCGATGAGCCGGTCACCGACGAGCAGGTTCAGGCGATCTACGACCTGGTCAAGTTCGGCCCGACCGCCTTCAACCTGTCCTCGCTGCGCATCACGCTGGTCCGCTCGCCCGAGGCCCGCGAGCGCCTGGTCCAGCACATGGCCGAGGGCAACCAGCCCAAGACCGCCTCCGCCCCGCTCGTCGCGATCCTCTCCGCGGACAACGAGTTCCACGAGGAGCTGCCGACGCTGTTCCCGCACTTCCCGCAGGCCAAGGACGTCTTCTTCTCGGAGCGCCCGGCCCGCGAGGGCGCCGCGCACCTCAACGCCGCGCTGCAGGCCGCCTACTTCATCATCGGCGTGCGCGCCGCCGGCCTGGCCGCGGGCCCGATGACCGGCTTCGACGCCGCCGGCGTCCAGAAGGAGTTCCTGGACGGCGACCACACCCCGCTGATGGTCGTCAACATCGGCAAGCCCGCCGAGAACGCCTGGTTCCCGCGCTCCCCGCGCCTCGAGCTCGACCAGGTCATCCAGACCGTCTGAGAGTGACGCCTGCCGACGAGCAGGCAGTACGAGTGAGGGCCCCGGCGACTGCCGCCGGGGCCCTCACTCGTACCACCCGAGAGACTCGTACCACCCGAAGGACTCAGGCCACCCGAGAGACTCAGGACGTCTTCAGCGCCTGCGCCATCTCCGTCAGCTGACCGAACGACGCCGTACCCGCAACCACCGTCGTCGCACCCTTGTCCTCGCGCACCAGGGCGTCGTACGTCTGGCCCTTGTAGCGGTGCCACGTCTGGCCGCCGATCTTCTCGGTGGCCTTCGTCCGCACGGCCCGCTGCGTGGCATCTTCGATGAACTTGACCGGCTTGGCCGTGGACTGCTTGACCACGACGTACTCACCGGACGGGTCGAGGAAACCCAGGTGCCAGCTGTCGCCCTTGGAGCCGTCGAACCGCACCGACGTCGGCTTCCACGTCTTGGCCAGGCCCTCGGGGGCGACCACCGGATACGCCGCCGCCCGGCGCGCGGACAGCAGCTCCACGCGGTAGTCGACGCGCTTGACGGGACTCTTGGAGTCGTCGTGCGGGATGAAGAGGTACATCGCGCCTGCCACGAGGGCGATCACCGCCATCGACCACAGCATGTTCCGTACGGTCTGCTTGCCTTGTCTGCCTGCCACGCCCCCCATGTTCTCAGGCCCCGGACAACGCGCTTCCCCCGGTGCTCCCCAAGCGCCGATCCGCCTGAGCCCGAGCGCACTTTCCGCTTGAGCCCGACCGCCCTATCCGCTCATGCGTGGGGCCCTCTGCTCATTTTGTCGACCTACGGATAGAGTCGTCGCACACCCTCATCCGGCCGTCGTCGTATCAGCAGAAAGGTGCGCTCCGATGACCGAGCATCATCTCCCGTCCGAGCTCGAAGTCTCTCCCGAGGCTCCCGACCGCAACCTCGCCCTGGAGCTCGTCCGGGTCACCGAGGCCGCCGCCATGGCCGCCGGCCGCTGGGTCGGCCGCGGCGACAAGATCGGCGCCGACGGTGCCGCCGTCAGGGCCATGCGCACCCTCGTCTCCACCGTCTCGATGAACGGCGTCGTCGTCATCGGTGAGGGCGAGAAGGACGAGGCCCCGATGCTCTTCAACGGAGAGCGCATCGGTGACACCACCGGCGCCGAGGTCGACATCGCCGTCGACCCGATCGACGGCACGACCCTGTGCGCGAAGGGAATGCCGAACGCGATCGCCGTGCTCGCCGCCGCCGACCGCGGTGCAATGTTCGACCCGTCCGCGGTCTTCTACATGGACAAGCTGGTCACGGGCCCGGAAGCCGCCGACTACGTGGACATCAACGCCCCGGCGTCCGTCAACATCCGCCGCGTCGCCAAGGCCAAGGGCCGCTCGCCCGAGGACGTCACGGTCATGATCCTCGACCGCCCCCGCCACGAGGGCATCGTCAAGGAGATCCGCGAGACCGGCGCGCGCATCAAGTTCATCTCGGACGGCGACGTCGCCGGTTCGATCATGGCCGTGCGCGAGGGCACCGGCGTCGACATGCTCATGGGCATCGGCGGCACCCCCGAAGGCATCATCTCGGCCTGTGCGATCAAGTGCCTCGGCGGAACGATCCAGGGCAAGCTGTGGCCCAAGGACGACGCGGAGCGCCAGCGCGCGCTCGACGCGGGACACGACCTGGACCGCACGCTGTCGACGACCGACCTGGTCCGCGGGGACAACGTCTTCTTCGTCGCGACCGGCATCACCGACGGCGAGCTGCTCCAAGGCGTGCGCTACGCCGCCGAGAAGGCCTCGACCTCGTCCCTGGTCATGCGCTCCAAGTCGGGCACGATCCGCAAGATCGACTCCGACCACCGCCTCGCGAAGCTGCGCGCCTACAGCGCCATCGACTTCGACCGCGCCAAGTAGCCGAGCCGCCAAGTAGGCTTCATAGAGCGCGAGTTGCGCACACCGGAGGGGGCGCCCCGTGCGGGGGACGCCCCCTTCGGCGTACAGAGGAACAGGCCTATCCGGCGGCGGCGATCGGCCCCGCGGTCGTGTGCGCGGCCTTCTTGAGCTCGACCTCGCGGCGTCGGCGCCTGGCCAGCACCACGCGGCGCTCCGCGGCCGTGAGGCCGCCCCAGACGCCGTACGGCTCGGGCTGGAGCAGGGCGTGCTCCCGGCATTCGACCATCACCGGACAGCCGCCGCAGACGCGCTTCGCGGCTTCCTCCCGGGACAGGCGTGAGGCGGTCGGTTCCTTCGACGGGGCGAAGAACAGCCCGGCCTCGTCTCGTCGGCACACCGCCTCGGTGTGCCATGGGGCGTCTTGGTTGCGATCTCGCACTGGTCCACGCTGGGCCGGAACGGCGGCGACCTGCAGGGACTGATGCGACGGCTGCAGCACGGGTCTACTCCTGACGACGGCTTCGCGAGCGAGAGACGATGCAGCAGCTCTACCCGCTGTGCATGCGCCTATGCACTGAGTTCCGATTAGCGGAACTTCGCGCCGTCAGTGGCCCTAATGCGCCCCTCAGTGGCCGAGATGCTTGCGCAGGTGCTTGTGCAGGTCCCGGACGAGCTTGCCCCGCTTCGCCTTCGCCTCGATGTTGCCGAGGACCGCGAACCCGTCGACGAAGACGACCGGCGCGTCCCGCTCGGCCGAATCGAGCATGTCCACCTCGAAGTTGCCGAGCACGCCCGTGCCGTTCCCGCGCAGCGAGACGTTCTCCGGGACGCGGATCTCGACGTTGCCGAAGACGGAGATCGCCCTGATGACGATCTGGCGCTGCTCGAAGATCGCCTCGCTGAGGTCGATCTCCACGCTGCCGAAGATCGCGTACGCGTGCATGCGGCGGCTCACGCGCCAGCGTCCCTTGCGGACCGAGGCGCTGAAGACCGCGACCAGGTTCTCGTCGGCGACCGGCGGCACCACGCCGTCCGAGGGCCGGGAGGGGACGGGCTCGGGAGTCACCGTCGGGCGCGCGGCACCGCCCGCCGCGGGCAAGTCGCTGACCAGCGGCTCCAGTTCACCCATGGTCTTGGCGCGATAGACCCCGTCGATCCGCTCGCCGTGCTCCTCGGCGGTCAGCCGGCCCTCGGCAAGGGCCTCGCGGAGGATGTCCGCCGTGCGGTCCCGGTCGGCGTCCGACGCGCGCATGCCTGTGGGCTGCGGTTCCGGGTGGGTCTGCTCGGGGGGCTGAGGGCGCTTCTCTAGGTCCACACCACTCAGCGTACCCAAACGCGATAGATCGCGACTACCCCCTGTGGACAACCCGCGCACACCCGCGCGACCCCGGGCGAGCGCTCGCGGCAACACCGGACGGGCGCTACTGAGCCTTACCTCACAGACCCGGCCGTCCTGTGGCGTTCTACGCTGGTTGGCGCGTCGCCAATGGAGGCCGCGCCGCTGTCTGCCGAGTGAGGAATGGCCGTAATGCCAGAGTTTGAGTACTCCGATCTGCTCCCCCTGGGAGAGGACACCACGCCGTACCGGCTGGTGACCGCCGAGGGTGTCTCCACCTTCGAGGCCGACGGGCGGACGTTCCTCAAGGTCGACCCGGAGGCGCTGCGCACGCTCGCCGCCGAGGCGATCCACGACATCCAGCACTATCTGCGGCCCGCGCACCTGGCCCAGCTGCGGCGCATCGTCGACGACCCGGAGGCGTCGGGCAACGACAAGTTCGTGGCGCTCGACCTGCTCAAGAACGCGAACATCGCGGCCGCCGGCGTGCTCCCCATGTGCCAGGACACCGGCACCGCCATCGTCATGGGCAAGCGCGGCCAGAACGTCCTCACCGAAGGTGAGGACGAGAAGGCGCTCTCGAAGGGCGTCTTCGACGCGTACACGAAGCTGAACCTGCGCTACTCGCAGATGGCTCCCCTGACCATGTGGGAGGAGAAGAACACCGGCTCCAATCTCCCGGCCCAGATCGAGCTGTACGCGACCGACGGTGGCGCCTACAAGTTCCTCTTCATGGCCAAGGGCGGCGGCTCGGCCAACAAGTCATTCCTCTACCAGGAGACGAAGGCCGTTCTGAACGAGGCCTCCATGATGAAGTTCCTGGAGGAAAAGATCCGCTCCCTGGGTACGGCCGCCTGCCCGCCGTACCACCTGGCGATCGTCGTCGGCGGCACCAGCGCGGAGTTCGCCCTGAAGACCGCGAAGTACGCCTCCGCGCACTACCTGGACGAGCTGCCCGCCGAGGGCTCCCCGACCGGCCACGGCTTCCGGGACAAGGATCTTGAGGAGAAGGTCTTCGAGCTGACGCAGAAGATCGGCATCGGCGCGCAGTTCGGCGGCAAGTACTTCTGCCACGACGTGCGCGTGGTGCGTCTGCCGCGTCACGGCGCCTCGCTGCCCGTCGCGATCGCCGTCTCCTGCTCGGCCGACCGCCAGGCGACCGCGAAGATCACCGCCGAAGGTGTCTTCCTGGAGCAGCTGGAGACGGACCCGGCGCGCTTCCTGCCGGAGACCGAGGACTCCCACCTGGACGAGTCCGCGGACGTCGTGAAGATCGACCTCAACCAGCCCATGGACGCGATCCTCGCCGAGCTCACCAAGCACCCGGTGAAGACCCGCCTCTCGCTGACCGGCCCCCTCGTCGTGGCCCGCGACATCGCGCACGCCAAGATCAAGGAGCGCCTCGACGCCGGCGAGGAGATGCCGCAGTACCTGAAGGACCACCCGGTGTACTACGCGGGCCCGGCGAAGACCCCCGAGGGCTACGCCTCCGGCTCCTTCGGCCCGACGACGGCCGGCCGGATGGACTCCTACGTGGAGCAGTTCCAGGCGGCCGGCGGCTCCAAGGTCATGCTCGCCAAGGGCAACCGCTCCAAACAGGTCACCGACGCCTGTGACGCGCACGGCGGCTTCTACCTGGGCTCGATCGGCGGCCCGGCGGCGCGCCTCGCCCAGGACTGCATCAAGAAGGTCGAGGTCGTCGAGTACGAGGAGCTCGGCATGGAGGCGGTGTGGAAGATCGAGGTGGAGGACTTCCCTGCCTTCATCGTGGTCGACGACAAGGGCAACGACTTCTTCCAGAACCCGGCCCCGGAGCCGACGTTCACGTCCATCCCGGTGCGGGGGCCTGGCCTGGCCTAGCACGTACGCAGCGCCAAGAGGGGCCCTCTCCCGGGAGAGGGCCCCTCTTCATTGCTCAGGCGAACCGCTGGTTCGCCGCCCCGGTGCACTTTTGGAGCCGCAGCGGCTCCTTCGCCCCGGCCAGGGTCAAACAGAGCCCGCTCGCGGCGGCGGGACGCAATGTCCCCGCCTCACGCACGAACTTCTGGTTGGCCCCGCCGTGGCAGTTCCACAGAGTCACGGCGGTGCCTTCCTGCGCCGTCCCCGGAACATCCACGCACCGGTCCTGCGTCAGACCGGTGTGCAGCGACTTCTGCCCCGCGTCGTACCACCACGTCTGGTTCCTGTTGCCGGTGCAGTCCCAGCCCTGGACCTTGGTGCCGTTACGGCTCTTCGAGGCGTCGGCATCCACGCACGTCCCCGTGCCCGCGTTCTTCAGCGGCTTGTACGCGTCGTCCCATCCGCCCTGGTACAGCTTCGGGCTGCCCGTGCTCGCCGGGTCCGCGCAACCACCCTCGCTCCAGCCGGAGTTGTAGATCTGCGTCAGGCAGGAGGCGAAGGCCGCGTGGCCGCGGGCGTTGGGGTGGAAGGACTGGCGGACCGAATTGGAGTCCGGCGGGAAGGGGTTGGAGAGGTCCACGTAGAGGCCGCGCGCCCAGGTGTCCTCCATGCAGACCTCATGGCCGTGGAAGAGGCGGGAGTTGTCGAGGTAGGTCGCGCCCGCGGCCTTGACCGCCTTGCGCATGCCGGTCTCGAAGGCGGGGACGGCGTAGTTGCGGCCCCACTCGGTGTCGGAGTCGTAACCGAGGCCGCCGCAGATCAGCTTGCCGGGGAACTTGGGGTTGTCACGGAAGTCCGGCCCGATCGGGCTCGGGTACCCCATGACGACCAGGTTGTAGTCGTCGCCCGCGTAACCCGCGTCCCTCATGACGGTCTTCAGGTCGCGGATGGACTGCTCGACCTTGGGCACGAGCGCGTCGACCCGCGCCTGCCAGCCGTCGTTGTACTTGCCCGCGCAGGCGCCCTGGCTGAGCAGGAAGCGCGTCACGCAGTCCGTCATCACGGGGGCGAACTGAAGGTCGTCGTTGGCCCCGATGACGAGCATCACCGCCTTGATCTTGGTGTTGCGCGCCTTGACGGCGAGATTGTCGCTCTGCACCAGCTCGTCGGGGTACTGCTGCTCGCCACCGATCTTGATGTTGACGGTCTGCGCCCCCGAGCAGGCGACGTTGTACGTCACGTCGGCGGGGATACCGGTGCGGTGGATGGCGGCGTCCGGGGAGCGGTGGCACCAGTTGTCGGGGCCGTCGGTGCCCGGTTCGTACGTTCCGACGCCCTCCCCCGAGATCTCGCTGTCGCCGAGCGAGATGAGCCCGGTCTTCCGTTCGGCGAGCGGGCGCTCGGCCGGGTCGCCGTAGAGCTCGGTGGCCTCGGCCGCCCTGATCTTCTCCAGTTCGGGCGGCAGGGGCGTGGACACCGGCGCCCTGTTCCCCTCCTCCGCGGCCTGGGCCGGCATGGCGGCGGCCGTCCCGACTACCGCCGCCATCGCCACGGCCGCCGCGAACGTACATCGCAGGCTGCTCCGGCGGCCGCGTCTGATGCGCTTCATTGCGCCTCCCCGGTTTGGTGTTACCCACGGTTTTTACTGGTCGGTAAGAGCCTTGGGAATACCTGGAACAAGACAAGTGCTCAACTTTTCAGCGAGGTTTGACGGAGAGGTAGGTTCGAGGCATGACCAGCGACGCCAGCGCAAGCGACAGCGGTGACTACCGGATCGAACACGACTCCATGGGCGCGGTGCGGGTCCCCGAACACGCCAAGTGGCGTGCGCAGACGCAGCGGGCGGTGGAGAACTTCCCCGTCTCCGGGCAGCGCCTGGAGCGCGCGCACATCGCCGCTCTCGCCCGGATCAAGGCGGCCGCGGCCAAGGTCAACGCGGAGCTCGGGGTGCTCGACAAGGACGTGGCCGACGCGATCGCGGACGCCGCGGGCGAGGTGGCCGAAGGGCGCTGGGACGAGCACTTCCCCGTGGACGTCTTCCAGACCGGCTCCGGCACTTCGTCCAACATGAACACGAACGAAGTCCTCGCGACGCTGGCCACGGAGCGCCTCGGCCGGGACGTCCACCCGAACGACCACGTGAACGCGTCCCAGTCGTCGAACGACGTCTTCCCCTCCTCGATCCACGTCGCTGCCACCGGCGCCGTGACGCAGGACCTGATCCCGGCGCTGGAACATCTGGCGACCGCCCTGGAGCGCAAGTCCGCGGAGTTCGCCGACGTGGTGAAGTCGGGCCGCACGCATCTGATGGACGCCACGCCCGTGACCCTCGGCCAGGAGTTCGGCGGGTACGCGGCCCAGGTGCGCTACGGCGTCGAGCGGCTCCGGGCCTCGCTGCCCCGCCTCGCCGAACTGCCCCTCGGCGGCACGGCGGTGGGCACCGGCATCAACACCCCGCCCGGCTTTTCGGCGGCCGTGATCGACGAGGTGGCGCGGGCCACGGGCCTGCCGCTGACCGAGGCCAGGGACCACTTCGAGGCGCAGGGCGCACGCGACGGGATCGTCGAGACCAGCGGGCAGCTGCGCACGATCGGCGTGGGCCTGACGAAGATCGCCAACGATCTGCGCTGGATGGCCTCGGGACCGCGCACCGGCCTCGCCGAGATCAACCTTCCCGATCTCCAGCCCGGTTCCTCGATCATGCCGGGAAAGGTGAACCCGGTCATCCCGGAGGCGGTCCTCATGGTCGCCGCGCAGGTCACCGGCAACGACGCGACGGTCGCCGCCGCGGGGGCCGCCGGCAACTTCGAGCTGAACGTGATGCTGCCGGTCATCGGCAAGAACGTCCTGGAGTCCGTGCGGCTCCTCGCCAATGTGTCGCGGCTGCTCGCGGACCGGACGGTGGACGGCATCACCGCGAACGCCGAGCGGGCACGGGAGTACGCCGAATCGTCGCCCTCCGTCGTCACGCCGCTGAACAAGTACATCGGTTACGAGGAGGCGGCGAAGGTCGCCAAGAAGTCCCTGGCCGAGCGGAAGACCATCCGGGAGGTCGTGCTCGAAGGCGGGTACGTCGAGCGGGGCGAGCTCTCCCTGACCCAGCTGGACGAGGCTCTGGACGTGCTGCGGATGACGCATCCATAGCTGTTTTCCTGTGCGCCCGGACACGTTCCGAAGAGCTTGTCCGGGCGCCGACTAATATCTCCGCATGACAGACCTCACCACGCCGCCAACGACGAGCAGCGAAGCAGCACGCTGGGCCCCCGGCTCCCACGTCCTGTGGCGGTACAAGGAGAACGCCGGGAACGGCATTCACATCTGCCGGCCCGTCACGGTCGTGCGGGACACCGAAGACGTGCTCGCCGTCTGGATGGCCCCCGGCACGGAATGCGTGAAACCCGTCATGGCCGACGGGACCTCCGTCCACCAGGAACCACTCGCCACCCGCTACACGAAGCCGCGCGCCCTGCGCAGGGGCCGCTGGTCCGGCACGGGCGTACTGAAGTTGGCCCGACCTACGGAGCCGTGGTCGGTGTGGCTGTTCTGGGACCCGGGATGGCGCTTCAAGAACTGGTACGTGAACCTTGAGGAGCCGCGCACCCGTTGGGCCGGCGGCATCGACTCGGAGGATCACTTTCTGGACATCTCCGTGCGGCCCGATCGGTCATGGCTCTGGCACGACGAGGACGAGTTCGTGCAGGCCCAGCACGCCGGACTCATGGGGGCGGGGAAGGCGCGGGAAGTGCGGGCCGCCGGGGACGCCGCCATCGACGTGATCCGCTCGTGGGGGCGGCCCTTTTCGGACAACTGGCCGCACTGGCGCCCCGATCCGGACTGGGCGATTCCGCCCCTACCGGACGACTGGGATCGCACGCCCGTACATGTGACGTCATGAGACCCTTGATGCGCCCCCATGGTTCAAACGTAGGATCGTCCTCCGCAAGGGCGCACAGCAGCAACTCAGCAGCAACTCCCTGAGCTTGCGCGTTGCCTGACAGGATGTCATCGAAGGGCGGCAGAACGTGAGCGAGCCGAGCGGGTTCGACAGGTACGGCGGGCCATCCGGCATGCTGCCCGACCGGACGGGCCAGGCCGAGGCCTTCGACGCCATCGGACAGCACTACGACGACGCGTTCCCGCACAAGGACGGCCAGTTGGCCGCCGGGCGCAGGCTCGCCGACGCACTGCCGCCCGGCTCCAGGGTGCTCGACGTGGGGTGCGGCACCGGACTGCCTACCGCCCGGCAGCTCACCGACGCCGGGCACTCGGTCCTCGGCATCGACCTCTCCTCGGGCATGCTCGACCTCGCCCTGAAGAACGTACCCGCGCAGAACGTCGAATTCCGGCAGCTCGACGTGGCGGCACTGCGCTCCGAAGGGCCGGGCGGCGTAGGGAAGTTCGACGGGATCGCGGCATTCTTCGCGCTCCTCATGCTGCCGCGCGCCGAGATCCCGTACGCTCTGCGGCTGCTGCACGGACTGCTGCGCCCCGGGGGTCTGCTCGCGCTCTCCATGGTCGAGGCGGACCTGGACGACGCGGGAATTCCGTTCCTGGGGCACACAATCCGGGTATCCGGATACCTGCGGGACGAACTGCGGCAGGTCGTACGTGACGCGGGCTTCGACATCGTCGACGAGGACACGTACTCCTACGCCCCGGCGACCACCGACGTACCACCCGAACACCAGGTTTTCCTGCACTGCCGACGCGGCTGACCAACGTAGCCACCGGACATCAAGGCGCAGCCCCGGACGGACGGATTCGAAACGCGTGACGGAGCACTCCATCCCCGACGAGGGCCGACAGCCCCGAGCTGCCCGGCCCGCCGCCCCCGCGGACCCCCGCGGGGCGCTGGTGCGTGCCCCGAAGGCGCGGGACACCCCGGGCGCGGCCGCTTTACCCGCACAGTCCCAGGCCCGCACGGGCGACTCCACCGCGAGCCCCAGCGACGAGCACGCGCAGTCGCCCGGCCCCTCGGGGCAGCAACCCGACCCCCACCGGCCGCGCCCCGACCAGGGGGCGGGCCAGGGCGGCGGGCACGACGATCCCGATGGCGCCCCCGCGGGCGCCCCCGGCGGTGAGGAGCGGCGTACGGGACAGCCACGGCCGCCGGGCTCCGGCCCCGCGGCGATGAGACGCGACGGCGACCGGCTGCGCTTCGTGGGCGCCGCGACCCGGCGCATCGCCCGCGGCATCGACCTGGACGAGATCGTGATGGGCCTGTGCCGGGCCACGGTGCCGACGTTCTCCGACGCGATACTGGTCTACCTGCGCGACCCGCTGCCGGTCGGCGAGGAGCGGCCCAGCGGCGCGCTCATCCTGCGCCTGCGCCGCACCGACCGGCTGCGCTCGATCGAGGAAGGCGCGGAGGACCCCGACACCGAGGGCGGCAGCCCCCTGCCCGCCCTCCAGGTGCAGACCGACCTGGTGACCACCGCCGAACTGTGCGAAGTGCGCCCCGGCGGCGCCCTCGCCGAGGTCCTGCGCGGGGTGCGCCCGGTCTTCGCCGACGCCCCCGCGGCCCGCGCCGCCCTGCCCGAACTGCTCGGCGAGGGACGCACGGTCCCCTCCGGGCAGCGGACGATCCTCGCCCCGCTGCGCGGCAGGCGCCGGGTGATCGGCGCCGCGGTGTTCCTGCGCCGCCCCGACCGCCCCGCGTTCGAGGGCGACGACCTCCTCGTCGCGGCCCAACTGGCCACGCACAGCGCGCTCGGCATCGACAAGGCCGTGCTCTACGGCCGCGAGGCGTACATCGCGGACGAGCTGCAGCGCACGATGCTGCCCGAGACCCTGCCGCGCCCGACCGGCGTGCGCCTGGCGTCCCGCTATCTCCCGGCCGCCGAGACGGCCCGGGTCGGCGGCGACTGGTACGACGCGATCCCGCTGCCCGGCAGCCGGGTCGCGCTCGTCGTGGGCGATGTCATGGGGCACTCCATGACATCGGCGGCGATCATGGGCCAGCTGCGGACGACCGCGCAGACCCTGGCCGGGCTCGACCTGCCGCCCCAAGAGGTCCTGCACCACCTGGACGAGCAGGCGCAGCGCCTCGGCTCGGACCGCATGGCGACCTGCCTCTACGCGGTCTACGACCCGGTCGCGCACCGCATCACCATCGCCAACGCCGGCCATCCGCCGCCCGTCCTGCTGCACTTGGGCGGTCGGGCGGAAGTCCTGCGGGTCCCGCCGGGCGCCCCCATCGGCGTCGGCGGTGTCGACTTCGAGGCCGTGGAGCTGGACGCGCCCGCGGGCGCCACCCTGCTGCTCTACACGGACGGCCTCGTCGAGTCCCGCCTGCGTGACGTGTGGACCGGGATAGAGCAGCTGCGCGAACGGCTCGCCGCCACCGCGCAGTTGACGGGCCCCGACCATCCGCCGCCCCTGGAGGCCCTGTGCGACGACGTGCTCGACATGCTCGGCCCCGGCGACCGTGACGACGACATCGCGCTGCTCGCCGCCCGCTTCGACGGCATCGCGCCGAGCGACGTCGCGTACTGGTTCCTGGAGCCGGAGGATGCCACGCCCTCGCGCGCCCGGCGCCTGGCCCGCAGCGCCCTGGAGCGCTGGGGCCTCCAGGAGCTGACCGACTCCGTGGAGCTCCTGGTCAGCGAGGTCGTGACGAACGCCGTGCGGTACGCGTCGCGGCCGGTGACCCTGCGCCTGCTGCGCACGGACGTGCTGCGCTGCGAGGTCGGCGACGACGTGCCGCAACTGCCGCGCCTTCGCCAGGCGCGGGCCACGGACGAGGGCGGCCGGGGGCTCTATCTCGTCAACAAGCTGGCCCGGCGCTGGGGCGCGACGCGGCTGAGCACCGGCAAGGTGGTGTGGTTCGAGCTGAACCACAGCTGAGCGCCGAGCAGTTCACGGCGAAGGCCCCGGAAGCGTGTGCTTCCGGGGCCTTCGCCGTGCCATGTGTCCGTCAGTCCCTGCCGGGCCGCCCGTTCGGGTTCTCCGGGATCTCGATGGAGGTCGTCGGGTCCGGCTCCTCCGGGTCACCCGTCGGCGGCTCGGTGGTCGGGTCGTCCGTCGGCGGTTCGGTCGTCGGAGTCTCCGTCGGCTTGTCCGTCGTCGGGTCGTCCGTCGGCGGCTTCGTCGTCGGGTCCTTGGTCTTCGTGGGCTCCTGCGTCGGTTCCTTCGGGGCCTGTGTCGTCGGCTCCGGCGGCGGTGCGATCGCCGCGCCCATGGAGGTGTCCAGGTCGAACTCGCTGGGCGAGCCCATCGCGTCGAAGGTGTACGCCGCCCAGATCTGCGCCGGGAAGCTGCCGCCGTCGACGCGCGGCAGACCACCCGCGCCCTTCATGGAGACCTGCTTGCTCTCCTCTGCGGTACCGGCCGCGCCCTCGCCGAACAGACCGACGGACGTGACCAGCTTCGGCGTGTAGCCGGTGAACCAGGCCGACTTGTTGTCGTCGGACGTACCGGTCTTGCCCGCCACGTCCTGCACCGGGCTGCGCACCGCGCGGCCCGTGCCGTCGTCGACCACGCCGGTCAGGACCGAGGTGAGCGAGTCCGCGGTACCGCGCTCGACGGCCTGCTCGCCGATCGGGTCCGGCAGCTCGATCGTGCGGTCCTTGTGCTCCACGGAGGCCACGACCGCGGGGGTGACCTTCTTGCCGTGGTTGTCGAGCGTGGCGTAGACCCCCGCCATCTCCAGCGGGCTGGCGCCCATGGTGCCCAGGGTCTGGGCGGGCACGGCGGGCAGATCCTCGACGTCCATGCCGAGCTTGCCCGCGGTCTCCAGGACCTCGTCCATGCCGACGTCCACGCCCATCTGCGCGAAGACGGAGTTGATGGACTTGTTCATCGCCTTCTGGACGGTGGAGGGGCCATAGCTCTTGTCGTCCTCGTTCGGCGGCGCGAAGGCGACGTCACTGCCCTTGACCGGGCGCTCGCTGGTGCCGTCGTAGATCGTGTTGGCCGTGATCGGCTGGCCCGACTGCGTCTTGGCGCCGTTCTCCAGGGCGGCGGCCAGGATCAGCGGCTTGAAGGTGGAGGCGGGCTGGTAGTCACGCCGGGTCGCGTTGTTCGTGTAGTGCTTCACGTAGTCCCGGCCGCCGTACATCGCAAGGACCTTGCCGGTCTTGGGGTCGACGGACGCGGCGCCCGCCTGCACCCGGGCGTCGGCCTTGCGCTTGTCCGGGTCGAGCTGGTCGTTCAGCTTCTTGTCGACGGCCTTCTCGAGCTGCTGCTGCTTCTTCTTGTCGATGTTGAGCGTGATCGTGTAGCCGCCCGCGTCGAACTGCTCCTCGCTGAGGTGGCCGGCCTTCATGACCTCGTCCTTGGCCGCCTTCACGAGGTAGCCGTTCTGGCCTTCGAGGCCGGGTGCGGCCTTGGGCGGCTCCGGCTTGTCGAACGTCATGCCCTCGCGCTCGCTCGCGGACAGCCAGTTCTCCTCGACCATGTTGTCCAGTACGTAGTTCCAGCGCGCCTCGACCAGCTTCCTGCTGGCGGGCGTCGCGGACGTCCAGTCGTACTGGCTCGGGGCCTGGAGGAGAGCGGCGAGGTAGGCGCCCTGCGAGACGGACAATTCCTCGGCGTCGACGCCGTAGTACGCCTGGGCGGCGGCCTGGATGCCGTAGGCGCCGCGGCCGTAGTAGCTGGTGTTGATGTACCCGGCGAGGATGTAGTCCTTGCTCTTGTTCTGGTCCACCTTCAGTGAGATGACCAGTTCCTTGAGCTTGCGGGTCACCGTCTGGTCCGCCGTCAAGTAGTAGTTCTTGACGTACTGCTGGGTGATCGTCGAGCCGCCCTGCTTGCCCTTGCCGGAGACGGTGTTGATCAGGCCGCGGGCCGTGCCCTTGAAGTCGACGCCCTTGTCCTTGTAGAAGGACTTGTTCTCGGCGGCCACGAACGTGCGCTGGACCTTCTTGGGCACCTTGTCCAGGTCGACGACCTCGCGGTTCAGCTCGCCGGTCCTGGCGATGACGTCGCCGTTCTTGTACTTGTAGACGTTGCTCTGGAGCTTGGCCGCCGCGTTGCCCTCCGGCACGTCGACCACCATGTAGAGGACGACGAAGGAGAGCATGCCCAGCAGGCAGAGCCCGAAGAACGTGCCCAGGATCTTCTTCAGCGTGAAGAACCGGCGTATGCCCGTGCGCTTGGGTTTGCCGCCACCGGCGGGGCGCCCGCGCGATGCCCGGCGCGCGCCGCGCTGCCGCGCCTGTCGCTCTTCCGCTCGGCCCATGGTCCCGTGTGCTCCGCTTCCGTCTAGTCCTCATGCGTACGTCGAGTGCGTACGCAGAGTGCGTACGTCGAGTCAGCTCACGAAGCTAACACCGCACCCTGGGACAAACTCCTGCCGATCCGGTCTTTTCCGGACGTGACAATGAGCACCTGCCCTTAAGAACCGACGAACACAGGCCTCAGAAGGTTGCCCGCTTCTCGAACCTGTGAGCCACCGGTCAACTCCGAACCGTGTGTATACATGGCACGTATACACACGGTGTAGAGTGCTCCGCATGTCCATCGGTCACACCCTCCTCGGCCTCCTTGAGTCGGGCCCGCGCCACGGCTACGACCTCAAGCGCACCTTCGACGAGAAGTTCGGTCACGACAAGCCACTGCACTACGGGCAGGTCTACTCGACCATGTCCCGCCTCCTGAAGAACGGCCTCGTCGAGGTCGACGGCATAGAGGCGGGCGGCGGCCCCGAGCGCAAGCGGTACGCGATCACCGACGCCGGCATCACCGATGTCGAGCAGTGGCTCGCGACCCCGGAGAAGCCCGAGCCCTACCTCCAGTCGACCCTCTACACGAAGGTCGTCCTCGCGCTCCTCACCGAACGCGACGCCTCGGAGATGCTGGACGCCCAGCGGGCCGAGCATCTGCGTCTGATGCGCATCCTCACCGACCGCAAGCGCAAGGGTGACCTCGCCGACCAGCTGATCTGCGACCACGCGCTGTTCCACCTCGAAGCCGATCTGCGCTGGCTGGAACTGGCCGCGGCCCGCCTCGGCAAGCTCGCCCAGGAGGTTCGCTCCGCATGACGCCCGCCGGCTCCCTCCTGACCGCATCCGGCCTGCGCAAGACGTACGGTCCGACGACCGCGCTCGACGACGCCGGGTTCTCCATCCACCCCGGCGAGGTCGTCGCCGTGATGGGCCCGTCCGGCTCGGGCAAGTCCACGCTCCTGCACTGCCTCGCGGGGATCGTGAAGCCCGACGCGGGCTCCATCACCTACAACGGCCGCGAGCTCACAGATCTGCCGGACGCCACGCTGAGCGCCCTGCGCCGCAGCGAGTTCGGCTTCGTCTTCCAGTTCGGCCAGCTGGTCCCCGAGCTGACCTGCGTGGAGAACGTCGCGCTTCCGCTGCGGCTCAACGGCGCGAAGCGCAAGGAGGCCGAGGCGACCGCCCGTACGTGGATGGAGCGTCTGGAGGTCGACGACGTCCGCGCCAAGCGGCCGGGCGAGGTCTCCGGCGGCCAGGGGCAGCGCGTCGCCGTGGCCCGCGCGCTCGCCACGAGCCCGCGCGTGATCTTCGCCGACGAGCCGACCGGCGCGCTGGACTCCCTCAACGGCGAGCGCGTCATGGAGCTGCTCACCGACGCCGCGCGCTCGGCGAACACCGCCGTGGTCCTGGTCACGCACGAGACGCGGGTCGCCGCCTACTCCGACCGCGAGATCGTCGTACGTGACGGCAGGGCCCGCGACATGGAGCGGGCGATATGAGTCCCCGCGCCTTCGCCCGTGACCTGGTGATGGGCCTACGTTTCGCCGTCGGCGGCGGCCGTGAGGGCTGGACCCGCACCCTGCTCACGGCGGTCGGCGTCGGCCTCGGTGTGGCTCTGCTGCTCGGCGCGGCATCCGTGCCCAACCTGCTCAAGGAGCGCGAGGACCGCTCGGTGGCCCGCACGGCCGAGGGTGAGTTCTCGGGCGAGAAGATCAAGCCCTCCGACTCCACGGTCCTTCAGCGCGACGTCCCGACCGACTTCCGTGACTCGACGGTGAGCGGCCGCGTGCTGCGCGCCGAGGGCTCCCACCCGGTGCTGCCGCCCGGCCTGGACAAGATGCCGGCGGACGGCGAGATGGTCGTGTCGCCCGCCCTGCGCGATCTCCTGAACAGCTCCGACGGCGCCCTCCTCAAGGAGCGGTACGGCGACTACAAGGTCACCGGCACCATCGGCGACGCGGGCCTGACCAACCCCAAGGAGCTCTACTACTACGCCGGTTCCGACGCCCTCACCCCGGCCAAGGGCGGCCACCGCGTGGACAGTTACGGCTACGAAGAGCCCGCGGAACCCATGGACCCGATGCTGATCGTCCTGGTGGTCCTGATCTGCGTGGTGCTGCTCACCCCGGTGGTCATCTTCATCGGCACGGCGGTCCGCTTCGGCGGCGACCGGCGCGACCGGCGTCTTGCCGCCCTGCGCCTGGTCGGAGCGGACGCGCACAGCGTGCGGCGGATCGCGGCGGGCGAGGCCCTGTGTGGCGCGCTGCTCGGGCTCGCCGCGGGCGGACTGTTCTTCATGGGAGTACGCGAGCTGGTCGGCACCCTCGACGGGTGGCGGATCAGCGCCTTCCCCTCCGACGTGGTGCCGGTGCCGGCCCTCGGCGCCCTGATCCTGCTCGCCGTGCCGCTCACGGCCGTCGTGGTCACGCTGATCTCGCTGCGGGCCGTCTCCATCGAACCGCTCGGGGTCGTGCGCAGCACCAAGCCCCGCAAGCGCCGCCTGTGGTGGCGCATCGTGATGCCGCTGCTCGGCCTCGGCATCCTGCTGGCCGCGGGCCGCGTCGGGGGCGACTACGCGCCGCCGGTCTTCGCCATCGGCGCCGGCGCGACGCTCACCCTGGTGGGCCTGGCCGCGCTGCTGCCCTGGCTCGTCGAGGCGAGCGTGGCCCGGCTGCGCGGCGGTGGCCCCGTGCCCTGGCAACTGGCCACTCGCAGGCTTCAGTTGAGCAGCGGTACGGCGGCGCGCGCGGTGAGCGGCATCACCGTGGCGGTGGCCGGCGCGGTCGCCCTGCAGATGCTGTTCGTCGCGATGCACGACGACTTCAACCGGGTGACCGGCACCGACCCCGGCCGCGCCAAGCTGGTGGTCCGGGCCGACGTCGGCGACGGCGAGCTCGCCCAGCGGATGATCGACAGGTTCCGCACGACCAAGGGCGTCAAGAACGTCATCGGCACGGTCACCTCGTACGTCGTGAAGCCCGGCACGATGAAGAACCCCGAGGACATCCGGCCCACCACGGAGCTGACGGTCGGCACCTGCGCCAACCTGCGCGAGCTGGCCCGGATCGGTACCTGTCAGGACGGCGACACCTTCGTCGTGCACACGGGCAACGCCAGGATGAACAAGTGGGTCGACGAGTCGGCCCGTCCGGGCAAGCCGATCGACCTGAACTCCGACAGCTGGGACCGAGCGGGCAAGCACGTCCCGTGGACGCTGCCCGCGGACTCCCGCACGGTCCAGGCGCGCCCCGACCCGGGCGGCGACCTGCACGATGGCATCTACGCGACGCCGGGCGCGATCGACGTCTCCAGGATGACCAACGCCTCGACGACCGCGATGATCCAGGTCGACCCGGAGGTCGAGGACGGCGAGGAGTTCATCCGCAACACCGCGGCCCACGTCGACCCGTTCCTCTCCGTGATGACGCTGCGCGCGGTCGAGCGCGACAAGCAGTACGCCACCATCCAGACCGGTCTGCAGATCGGCGCGATGGCGACGATGGGGCTGATCGCGGCGTCCCTGCTGGTCTCGATGATCGAGCAACTGCGGGAGCGCAAGCGTCTGCTGGCCGCGCTCACCGCGTTCGGCACGCGCCGCGCGTCGATGGCCTGGTCGATCCTGTGGCAGACCGCGATCCCGGTGGCGATCGGCCTCGTGCTCGCCGTCGCGGGCGGCCTCGGTCTGGGGTGGGTCATGGTCCGCATGATCGACAAGACGGTCACCGACTGGTGGCTCTTCGCCCCGCTGACGGCCGCGGGCGCCGCCCTCGTCGCCGTCGTGACGCTGCTCAGCCTGCCGCCGCTGTGGCGCATGATGCGCCCGGACGGCCTGCGCACGGAGTAACTCCCGTAAGAGGGAAGCGATACAGGGCGATGCGTTGCCGGTGCGGGGTCACAACACCCGCACCGGCAACGGCTTCACGGCCCCCCGCAGCGCGGCGGCAAGCTCCTCGTACTCCGCCGCACGCGCGGCCCCCGTACGCATCGCGAGCGCGATGCGCCGGGTCGGCGCCGGGTCCGCGAAGTACCCGGTGAGCAGCTGATTGCTGCGGCTGGTCTCGACGCGGACGGCGGTGCGCGGAAGCAGCGTCACGCCGAGCCCGCCCGCCACCAGCTGTACGAGCGTGGAGAGCCCGGCGGCGGTCGTGGTCACCGGGGCGTCCGCGCGCCCCGCCTCCCGGCAGATGTCCAGGGCCTGGTCGCGCAGGCAGTGCCCCTCGTCGAGCAGCAGCAGGTTCAGCTCGCGCAGGGCGTCGCGCGGGATGCCCTCGCGTCCGCCGAGCCAGTGGTCGAGGGGCGTGACGAGCACGAAGTCCTCGTCGAACAGGGGGAGTTCGCTGACGCCGGGCATGCCGAGCGGCACGGCGAGGAGCAGCAGGTCGAGCCGTCCGGCACCGAGGCCCTCGATCAGCGAGGACGTCTGCTCCTCGTGCACCTGAAGGTCCAGATCCGGGTACTTCTCGTGGACGAGCCCGATGAGCGTGGGCAGCAGATAGGGCGCCACGGTCGGGATCACGCCCAGCCGTAGCGCACCGGTGAACGGCGCGCGCACGGCGTCGGCCTCCTCCATCAGCGCCCCGACCTCGTCGAGCACGGCCCTGGCCCGCACCGCGAGGCGTTCGCCGGCCGACGAGAGCAGCACCTTGCGGGTCGTACGTTCGAGCAGGGTGACACCGAGTGTCTCCTCCAGGGCGGAGACGGCACCGGAGAGCGCGGGCTGGCTCATCCCTATTGCTACCGCCGCGTCCCTGAAGTGCAGATGTTCGGCCACGGCCGCGAAGGCGCGCAGCTGCGCCAGGCTGGGTTGCTTGCCCCTATTTATGGCTTGCACTGATAGCCACCTCCGATCAACGGGACAGAGTGTAGCTATTTCCCGAATCAATGCACTCTGTGCCACGATCGACAGCAGTCCAACCCCCTGGAGCCCCTTACCGGGGTTCCTATGCTGCAAGGAGAGTCCGTGCTCACTGTCGGTGACAAGTTCCCCCAGTTCGATCTGACCGCCTGCGTCTCGCTGGAGAAGGGCGCTGAGTTCAAGCAGATCGACCACAAGACCTACGAGGGCAAGTGGAAGATCGTCTTCGCCTGGCCCAAGGACTTCACCTTCGTGTGCCCGACCGAGATCGCCGCCTTCGGCAAGCTGAACGACGAGTTCGCCGACCGCGACGCCCAGGTCCTCGGCTTCTCCGGTGACTCCGAGTTCGTGCACCACGCCTGGCGCAAGGACCACCCGGACCTCACCGACCTGCCCTTCCCGATGCTGGCCGACTCGAAGCACGAGCTCATGCGTGACCTCGGCATCGAGGGCGAGGACGGCTTCGCGCAGCGCGCCGTCTTCATCGTCGACCAGAACAACGAGATCCAGTTCACGATGGTGACCGCCGGTTCCGTGGGCCGTAACCCCAAGGAGGTCCTCCGGGTCCTCGACGCGCTCCAGACCGACGAGCTCTGCCCCTGCAACTGGACCCAGGGCGACGAGACCCTCGACCCGGTCGCGCTCCTCTCGGGCGAGTGAACGGAAAGGTACTGACATGGCACTCGACGAACTGAAGTCCGCCGTACCGGACTACGCCAAGGACCTGAAGCTGAACCTCGGCTCGGTCATCGGCAACTCGGACCTGCCGCAGCAGCAGCTGTGGGGCACGGTGCTCGCCTGCGCGATCGCCTCCCGCTCCCCGAAGGTGCTGCGCGAGCTGGAGCCCGAGGCGAAGGCGAACCTCTCCCCCGAGGCGTACACCGCCGCCAAGTCGGCCGCGGCCGTCATGGCGATGAACAACGTCTTCTACCGCACGCGCCACCTCCTCTCGGACCCGGAGTACGGGACGATGCGGGCCGGCCTGCGGATGAACGTCATCGGTAACCCGGGCGTGGAGAAGGTCGACTTCGAGCTGTGGTCGCTCGCGGTCTCCGCGATCAACGGCTGTGGCCAGTGCCTCGACTCGCACGAGCAGGTGCTGCGGAAGGCGGGCGTGGATCGCGAGACGATCCAGGAAGCCTTCAAGATCGCCGCCGTGATCCAGGCGGTCGGCGTCACGCTGGACTCCGAGGCAGTGCTCTCCGAGTAGGACGCGCTGTCCCGTGCGAAAGGGCCCCTCCGACCACTGGTCGGAGGGGCCCTACGTGTGCCCGGTCTACTCGGCGGTGCGCTCCCGCTCCACCGGAGCAACCTCCACCGCCGTCGCCCCCCGCGGCTGCGGCGCCTGCTTCAAGGCGGCCTCGCGTGAGTACGCCCGCAGATAGCCCACCACCGTGTTCGTCACGGCGACCAGCGGCACGGCCACCACCGCCCCGCCGATCCCGGCGACGAGCCCGCCCGCGGCCACCGAGAGCACCACGGCCAGCGGATGCACCCGTACGGCACGCCCGAGGATGAACGGCTGGAGGATGTGCCCCTCGATCTGCTGCACGGCGAGGACGACCACCAGGGTCATCACACCGGTGAAGACCCCCTGGGTGACCAGGCCCACCACCACGGCGAGCGCGCCCGAGATGACCGCACCCACCAGCGGGATGAACGCGAAGAGGAAGATGAAGACGGCCAGCGGCACCGCCATCGGCACCCCGAGGAAGTAGATCCCGAGCCCGATGAAGATCGCGTCGATCAGGGCCACTATCACCGTGCCGCGCACATAGGCCGTCAGCGTGCGCCAGGCACGCGGCCCCGCGCCCGCGATGCCGGGCCGCGCGGGCGCAGGGACCAGCTTCAGGACCCACTGCCAGATGCGCTTGCCGTCGTACAGCAGGAACA
This sequence comes from Streptomyces sp. NPDC051218, assembly GCF_044455475.1. NCBI lineage: Bacteria > Bacillati > Actinomycetota > Actinomycetes > Kitasatosporales > Streptomycetaceae > Streptomyces > Streptomyces sp. NPDC051218. Next base: position 438,198 of record NZ_JBITEU010000010.1, read on the forward strand.
GCGTCGAGAACATCGCGAGGAGGATGCCGGTCATGGTCTCCACGATGACGGTGACCCCTTCGAGCCCCGCCGTCGTCAGCTCCTCGGTGTTCGCGCCGACCGCGTCCCGCAGGCTCTTGGCGATCTCGTTGATCTGATCCTCGGTCACATGGAACGGGCTGTTCAGGAGCCAGTTGCGCAAGTCGTCGATGCCGTCCTGGAGCTGGCTGGAGAGCGTGTCCGCGTTCTCCATGACCTGCCAGACGACGAACCAGCCGACGAGCCCTATGACGACGAAGCCGAGTACGGCCGTGAGGACGGTCGCGAGCCCTCTGGGCAGACCGAGCCGTCTGAGCCGGGCCACCGTGGGCTGCAGCATCGCGGTGACGAGCAGCGCCGCCACGAAGGCGAAGACGACCAGCTGCACGGCGCTGATCACCTTCATCAACACCCAGAGCGTGCCCGCGAGTACGAGAAGGCGCCAGCCGGCCTCGGCCGCGACCCGCATCCCCCACGGCACGGCGGCGACGGGGTCGGGCCGTGCCGCTATGTCCGGGGCGTACGCGGGTGGCGCGGGCACCACCGTCTCCGCCTCCTGGGGGGCCTCGTCGGAGGGGTCACCGGCGGACGACCGTCGCGAGCGCCCGGCGTCGTCCTCGAAGTCGTCGTCCGACCGGGAACGCTCGCTCCTGCGCTCGCTCAACTGAGACAGTCCGTCTCCGAGCCGGCCGATCCACCCTGGTACTCGCGACATGATCCGTCCTCTTCCCCCGTCTTTCCGCGCCACTCCCCCCTGGAGTTGTCGGACTGACCGTACACGGCTGAGACCCCCCACCGAAGGACGGTGAGGGGCCTCTGAAGGTTGAGCGTGGAGCGGCTCAGTACCAGTTGTTCGCCTGCCAGAAATCCCAGGCTCCGCACGGGCTTCCGTAGCGGTCGTTCATGTAGCCGAGGCCCCACTTGATCTGCGTGGCGGGGTTCGTCTGCCAGTCGGCTCCGGCCGAGGACATCTTGGAGCCGGGGAGCGCCTGGACGAGGCCGTACGCACCCGAAGAGGGGTTGCTGGCCTTGTAGTTCCAGGTGGACTCGTGGTTGACGATGTTGCTGAAGCACTGGAACTGGTCACCGGGGACCATCTGCCGTGCCATCGCCTGGACCTGCGAGACGGAGTACGAGGACTGCGGGGCGAAGTCCGAGGCGTCGCGCGCGGAAGAACGGCTGGCCTTGACCTCCGTCTTCTCCTCGCGCTCCTTCTTGGCGGCCGCCTTCTCGGCAGCCTCCGCCTTCTCGGCGGCCTTCTGCTTCGCGATCGCCGACTCGGCGGCCTGCTTGCGGGCCGCCTCGGCCGCGGACTTCTTCGCGGCCGTGTCGGCGGCCATGGCCTGCGCGTCGGCCTGCTGCGTCAGGGACGCGGTCTGCACCTGGGCCTGCTGACCCGCGGGGATGTCTGCGAGGAGAGTCGCGTCGCTTGCCGTCGCCTCGAAGTCGTTGTCATTCGAGGCGCCCGGGGTGCTGCCCGAGGCGACACCGACGACAGCGCCAACAGTGGTGACCGCGGTGGCGGATGCCACGGCGAATCCCCGGACCGAAATCCGGCTCACACGGTTTCCTTCCAGCATCGCCCGCTAGGTGACCTCGCGGACGCAATCTTGCCCCTTGCGCTGGCCTCCACTTGGTATCGGTCACGGGAGGCACGGGCCCGATGGGCAACCCCCGTTACGGGAGCGCCTCGTGGTGCTCGGGCGGCATGCGACGGCCACTATGAAGTTCTGGTGTTTCCGGTTTGCGGTACCGCTGGGGGTACAGGTGTGTCGCATGCGGGGCCTGACAGGACCCAGACTCTGCCCCAGCCGGACGCCGCAAGGCAATTCCCCGTTGCGTGTGAAAGCTCACACCTCGTTTGCCCCAGCAGTTTTTCGGAAAAGGGCGAACGCCAAGACGCCGCCCGGCTAAGCTCCTTCGCTTCGCCGGGCGGCGCCAACTCCCCTGCAACCAGGGTGAACTCGGTCAGATCGAACCGTCCTCCAGCATTTCGGTCACGAGGGCCGCGATCTGCGAACGCTCGGAGCGGGTGAGCGTGACGTGGGCGAAGAGCGGATGCCCCTTCAGCTTCTCGACGACGGCAACTACCCCGTCGTACCGCCCCACTCGGAGGTTGTCGCGCTGGGCGACGTCATGAGTGAGGACGACACGGGAGTTCGCCCCGATCCTGGACAGAACGGTCAAAAGAACGTTCCGCTCCAGGGATTGGGCCTCGTCGACGATCACGAACGCGTCATGCAGCGAGCGCCCGCGGATATGGGTGAGCGGGAGCACTTCGAGCATGCCGCGCGCCGTCACCTCCTCGATGACCGCCTTGCCCGCCACCGAACCGAGCGTGTCGAAGACCGCCTGGGCCCAGGGGCCCATCTTCTCGGCCTCCGTGCCGGGCAGGTAGCCGAGCTCCTGCCCGCCCACCGCGTACAGCGGCCGGAAGACCATCACCTTCTGGTGCTGGCGGCGCTCCAGGACCGCCTCAAGTCCCGCGCAGAGCGCGAGAGCCGACTTGCCGGTGCCCGCCCGGCCGCCCATCGACAGGATGCCGATGTCCGGATCGAGCAGCAGATCCAGCGCGATGCGCTGCTCCGCACTCCTCCCCTTGATGCCGAAGGCCTCACGATCGCCCCGTACGAGACGGACGTTGCCGTCGGCCGTGACACGGCCGAGGGCCTTGCCCTTCTCCGACTGGATGGTGAGGCCCGTGTGGACGGGCAGATCGGCCGCCTCGGGGACGTACAGGGTCTCTTCCTCGAAGAGGAGGTCCACCTGTTCGCCGGAGAGGGTCAGTTCGGACATTCCGGTCCAGCCGGAGTCCGTGATGGCGAGTTCGGCGCGGTACTCCTCCGCGAGGAGACCGACCGAGGACGCCTTGATCCGCAGAGGCAGATCCTTCGACACGACGGTGACGTCGTATCCCTCTGCCTGGAGGTTGCGCGCTACGGCGAGAATCCGTGAGTCGTTGTCCCCCAACCGGTAGCCGGCCGGAAGCACGCCGGGATCGGAGTGGTTGAGCTCGACGCGCAGCGTGCCGCCCAGATCGCCGATCGGGATCGGCGCGTCCAGGCGACCGTGCCTGACCCGGCAGTCGTCCAGGAGGCGCAGGGCCTGCCGGGCGAAGTAGCCGAGTTCGGGATGGTGCCGCTTCGCCTCGAGCTCCGTGACCACGACGACGGGCAGCACGACTTCGTGCTCGTCGAAGCGGTACATGGAGTTCGGGTCTGCGAGCAGAACGCTGGTGTCGAGAACATAGGTGCGCCTGTCGGGCATGCGGCGCTTTGTGCTGGTCACCACGGAAGGACGTACCCCCTCGGATGAGGTCGGGGAGCGACGGGAAGGATGCCGGGAGAAGTCCGGACCGGTCTCGTGCCGCAGTGCGCGGGCCGAGCTCCGGCCCTCCACTTCGCCCGTACTCACCGCACGGTCGTCCTGGTGCAAAGGGCCTCCCGGGCGGACGGCCCCATGCCGCCCGCTGAGATACGACATCCGTGAATCGGATGTCGACCTGGAAGGCTTATTCCCTCGAACAAGCGCAGCCATGCCATGGCATATGACGGCGCGTCCATGAACTCTGGGTTACTCGCGCCTCACCGACGTGAGCACCTCGCGTGCCGCGTGGGGCGTCAGCCGCCGTAGCGCCGGTGCCTGGCCGCGTAATCACGCAGCGCACGCAGGAAGTCGACCTTGCGGAAGGCCGGCCAGAAGACTTCACAGAAGTAGTACTCGGAGTGGGCCGACTGCCAGAGCATGAAGCCGGAGAGACGCTGCTCACCACTCGTTCGGATCACCAGGTCGGGGTCCGGCTGGCCCCGGGTGTAGAGGTGCTTGGAGATCAGGTCGACGTCGACGGTCTCGGCGACGTCCTCCAGGCTCGTGCCCTTCTCCGCGTGGTCCAGGATCAGCGAGCGGACCGCGTCGGCGATCTCCTGCCGGCCGCCGTAACCGACGGCCACGTTGACCAGTATTCCCTTGTTGCCGTGGGTGGCCTGCTCGGCCTCCTTGAGGACGGCCTGGGTGCGGGCGGGAAGGAGGTCCATCGTGCCCACGTGGTGCACGCGCCAGCGGCCGTCGGCGGCGAGGCTGCGGACCGTGTCCTCGATGATGCCGAGCAGCGGGATGAGCTCCCGCTCGGGGCGGTCGAAGTTGTCGGTCGACAGCATCCAGAGGGTGACGACCTCGACGTCCGTCTCTGCGCACCAGCCGAGGAACTCCTCGATCTTGTACGCGCCCGCCTGATGGCCCTGTTCGGTGGTCCCGCCGGACGCCTTCGCCCAGCGCCTGTTGCCGTCGAGGATGACCCCGATGTGCTTGGGCACCTGATCGTGGTCGAGGCGGCCTTCCACCCGGCGTGCGTAAAGTCCGTACACCAGGTCGCGCAGGTTCACTTCTGTCAGCCCCTCCATGCAGATGGCAGTCCCCGAAGGCGAAAGCCTACCGCTGTGAGGGCGGGGTTCCGCCCTGGGGGGACGCGGGCACCGGCCCCGCAAGATCCCTCGCTGAAGTAGCTTCGTACCCATGAACGACACGTCTCTGTACCGAGCGGCAACGGACCGTTACGACGCCATGGAGTACCGGCGCACGGGCCGCAGCGGCCTGAAGCTGCCCGCCGTCTCCCTCGGCCTGTGGCACAACTTCGGTGACGACAAGTCCCTGGAGAGCCAGCGCGCGATCCTGCGCCGCGCCTTCGACCTGGGCGTCACCCACTTCGACCTGGCGAACAACTACGGCCCGCCCGCCGGTTCGGCCGAGCTCAACTTCGGCAAGCTGTTCGCCCAGGATTTCGCCCCGTACCGCGATGAACTGGTCATTTCGACCAAGGCGGGCTACCTCATGCACCCCGGCCCGTACGGCGAGTGGGGTTCGCGCAAGTACCTGCTGTCGTCCCTGGACGCGTCGCTGAAGCGGATGGGCGTGGACTACGTCGACATCTTCTACTCGCACCGCTTCGACCCCGAGACCCCCCTCGAAGAGACGATGGGCGCGCTCGCGTCCGCCGTCCAGCAGGGCAAGGCGCTGTACGTGGGCGTCTCCTCCTACAACAGCGAGCAGACCGCCGAAGCGGCGCGGCTGCTGCGGGAGATGGGCGTGCCCGCGCTCATCCACCAGCCCTCGTACTCGATGATCAACCGCTGGACCGAGGACGACGGCCTGCTCGACACCCTTGAGGACGCGGGGATGGGCTGCATCTCGTTCGTGCCGCTCGCGCAGGGCCTGCTCACGAACAAGTACCTGAAGGGCATCCCCGATGGGTCGCGCGCCACGCAGGGCAAGTCGCTCGACCCCGACCTCCTGAGCGAGGAGGTCGTACGCCGCCTCAACGGCCTGAACGACATCGCGGCCCGCCGCGACCAGTCGCTCGCGCAGCTGGCGCTCAACTGGGTCCTGCGCGACGAGCGGATGACCTCGGCGCTGATCGGCGCCTCCAGCGTGAAGCAGCTGGAGGAGAACGTGGCGGCGCTTGCGGGACCGAAGCTCACGGACGAGGAGCTCGCCGAGATCGACACGTTCGCGGTGTCCACGCCCGGCACCAACATCTGGGCCGGGCGGGGCTAGGCCTGGCGGGGCGGGTCCTGGCGGAACGCCTCAGCCCGCGTATCCCTGCCCCGGGGCGGGGGTGCGCGGGCGCTTGAACCAGGCGCCCGCGGCCCCCTGACTCAGCAGGATCACGAGCGCGATCGAGCAGCCGACGAGGATGAGGGCACCCGGGCCACCCCCTCGGCCAAGGGCACCGAATCCCACCAGGATCTGCACACTGCTGAGCACGATCGACGCGACACGCTTCCCGTGGCCCGGCAGGTGGTACCAGAAGGCCAGGACGCACAGCGGTATCAGGAGGAAGTTGCCCCCGAGAACCGCGCCTGCGACCCGAGGCCCGTACAGCACGCCGCCGAGGACGGAGCCGAGCAGGCACATCCCCGAGAGCACCCAGATGATCACCTGCGCGGCGCGGACGCCGCCCGGCATCTTCTGCGGCGGGACCGGACCGTAGCCATACCCGTACCCGTAGCCGTAGCCGTTGTAGGGGTCTTGCGCGGGGCCCGTGTAGCGGGGCAGGCCCGCTTGGGGGTTCTCATGCGGGGACGGTGGCGGAGGGGACTGGTTCGACATGTCCCTGACCATATCCGGCACAAAAAAATCGGGCCGGTCCATGGGGGGGAGATGGACCGGCCCGAGGGGGGGTTTCCACCATAACCCTTCGTAAGGGATGCCGCCCACATCGGCGTGCCACAACTACTCTCCGAAACCGCCCGACAACTCCGCGACCCTGCTCTGCCACCGGATTTTGGCCCCCGGCGACAAATTTCAGCCCCGTATGGCGGTAGCCCACAGGAGGGACGGAGGCAGGGCGCGCCCTTGACGCGGCGGGCGGGTGGGGTGCTTGACGCAGTGGGCGGGTGGGGCGCTAGCTTCGGCTCGCATGGCGTCGCTTCTTCTGCCGAGCGGTCGGGCCCTCCCCCTGGAGATCGCGGACTCCCCCGGTGCGCGGAGACGCGGACTGCTCGGCCGGGACGGGGTGACCGGGGCCCTGCTGCTGACCCCGGCGAACAGTGTGCACACCGTGCGGATGCGGTTCGCCATGGATGTGGCTTACCTCGACCGGGGGCTACGGGTGCTCGCGGTGCGGACGATGCGTCCGGGGCGGATCGGGCGCCCCCGGCTGCGGGCCCGGCACGTGCTGGAGGCGGAGGCCGGGGCGATGGCGGGGTGGGGCGTCGGCCGGGGCGCGCGGCTGCGGGTGGAGTGGACCGGGAGCAGGCCGGGAGCAGGCCGGGAGTAGATGGAGGAAGGCGCGCGGGGCCGCGCAGCCCCCTCCGCCGCGCGGCACCGCACACGTGGCTTTGCTCACGCGAATTCGCCTTGGTCTGAACTTACGTGATGCGTGGCCTCAGATCGAGCCGGTGGCGATAACGATGCGGAATCAACGCCGCCCGTTCCGGGATCACTTGGCTAACGATCGGCGCGCCACGCAACCATCAGTGGCGTTTTTTCGTCAGGCGACTTTGCCCGACTTCTTGCAATCCCTGTTGGCCACCAGCTCCTGCATGTGCTCGTCGCCCCACACACCCAGCGGGATCAGCGCCTCGTTCAGGGACAGGCCCAGGGGGGTCAGCGAGTACTCGACCTTCGGCGGCACCTCCCGGTACACCTCGCGGTGCACGATGCCGTCGGACTCCAGCTCGCGCAGCTGCTGGATGAGCACCTTCTCGCTGATGCCGGTGATGTTCCGGCGGAGCTCGCCGAAGCGCATCGTCGTGCCCGAGTACAGCGCCCAGAGGATCATCGGCTTCCACTTGCCGCCGACGACGTCCACGGCAGCGTCGAGGCCGCAGGCATACAGCGTCTTGCCGACCTTGCCGCTTCCCGTGACGCTCTCCCTGGCAACCCCCGTGCCTTCTATGACGCTCCCCGAATCACCCTCCGCGCCGCTCTTCGGCATGGTCCACTCCTCGTGTCCGCAGAGCCACTGACTGGATCGAGAGTACTGAAGGGGAACGCCGATGACCGGGGCCGTTGTTTCATGGAGCGCCGCCAACGCCCGTCGCATGGAGCGGCAGTTCCTGCGGACACCGGCCAAACCGGGCCAGGCGGGGGCAGGCGAGGTGGTCGACGCGATGCTTGCCGCGCAGGCACAGGTGATGTCCGCCGCCGAGCTCTCGGTGGGGTTGCGGATGGACGGGGCGAACCGGCAGGACGTACGGGATGCGCTGTGGGGCGACGAGCCGAGCCTGGTCAAGACGTACGGGCCACGCGGCACGATCCACCTGCTGCCGACTGCTCAACTCCCCATGTGGACAGCCGCGTTGTCGGCGATCCCGGGTGGAGCGAGCCCTTTCAAGGCGGGCGACCGGCTGACTCCTGCCCAGACGGAGGAGATCGTGAGCGCGATCGGAGAGGCGCTCGACGGGGCCCAACTGACCATCGACGAGCTCGGTGACGAGGTCGTGGCGCGTACGGGGCCCTGGGCTGGCGATCTGGTGATGCCCGCCTTCCAGGGGATGTGGCCGCGCTGGCGCTCGGTGATGCATCTGGCGGGCCACCGCGGGGCGTTGTGCTTTGCGCCGAACCGGGGCCGCAAGGTGACGTACACGCGCCCGCCCACGTCCGACTCCGGGGAGCCGGAGCTCTCCGCCGAGGAGGCGACGGCGCGTCTGGTACGACGCTTCCTGTACGCGTACGGCCCCGCGACGCCGGCCCAGTTCGCCAAGTGGGCTGCCGCGCCTGGTGGTTGGGCGAAGGACGTGTTCGGGGGGTTGGCGGCTGCCGGGGAGATCGAAGGAGTGGAGATGGGCGGGGGGCCGCCAATGTCGTCGGCGCCCGCTTCGGCGTGGGTGGTTGCGGGTGACGCGGAGTTTCCCCGGGAGCCAGGCGAGACAGAGGAACTGGTGCGGGGAGTGCGGCTGCTGCCGTATTTCGACGCGTACGTGATCGCCTCACACCCGCGTGAGCGGCTCTTCCCGGGCCGGGCCTACGAGCGGGCGCTGGCCGGGGGCCAGGCCGGCAACTTCCCCGTGATGCTGGTCGACGGGGTCGTCGCGGGAGTCTGGCACCAGCGCCGCTCCGGGCGAAGGCTGACGGTCACGGTGGAGCCACTGGGGGCACTGAACGCGGCCCAGGAGCGGGAGCTCGCGGGGCAGGTGGAGCGGGTGGGGGAAGTGCTGGAGGGGGCGGCGGAGTTGGTGGTGGGCGAGGTGACGGTAGGAGCGCACGCCTAGGTCGTCGTACCTGGTCGTGCCCCCAGTCACGCCTCAGCCGCGCCCCAGCCGCGCCTTAGTCCTGCCTAGTTGTCGGTCGTGCCGTCGAGCATCTCGCGCAGGATGTCCAGGTGGCCGTTGTGGCGGGCCGTCTCCTCGGTGAGGTGGAGGAGGATCCAGCGGAGGTCGACGTAGAGGCCGTTGCGGATGGTCCGCTGGGCCTGCTTGTCCAGGGGGTTCCCTGCGACCAGTTCGCGGTAGCGGGCGCTCTGTTCGGCGTACTCGTCGAGCAACTGCGTGAGCGGGAAGTCGACGGCGATACGCATCTCGCGGTCGGGGTCCTCGTCCGTCATGGGGGCCTGGTCTTCCTCGCCGAGGAAGATCACCTGGAACCAGTAGTACTCGACCCAGCGCAGATGGTTGATCACTCCGCTCATGGTCATCAGCGGCGAACCCGGCAGGAGCGCCTTGCGGGCGTTCTCCGCGGAGACGCCGTCGCACTTGGCGCGGGCGGTCCCCCGTGCGTAGTCGAGGAATGTGGTGAGCTGGGTACGGTCGTCCCAGGCGGGCGGCGTGTCGTTGATTCTGGTCATCGCGCGAAGCTTCCCTGATCACCCTGACCGCTGTCGAGGGATTAAGGGATTAATCGAGGTGGCGGGCGCTGTGTGGGTGGGGGCGCTGCGGCTGCGTGGCGTGGGGCGGCGCTACGGCTGGGTGGCGTGGCGCCGCGGTCGTCCCCGCGGTCGTCCCTGCGGGGCTCAGGCCTAGGTCACGCCTAGCTCACTCCTAGGCCGTCCGCCCGGACGGTCAGCTTTTCTTGCGGGCGTCGAAGAGGTGACGCGTGCTGTGGGCCACGAACGAGCCCTCAGCCTCGATCTGGTCGTGCAGTTCCCGCAGCCGCGACCAGTACCGCTCCACCGAGAAGTCCGGCACCATCCACACGACCTTCCGCAGGAAGTGGATGACGGCCCCGATGTCGTAGAACTCCATCCGAAGCCGCTCGGCCCGCAGGTCGACGATCTCCAGGCCGGCGGCCTCCGCGTCGGCGCGTTCGCCGTCGGGGTGACGCCCGTTCCGTACGTGGTCGGGCTGGGGTCCGAGGAAGTACTCGACGACTTCGAAGACGCTGGCGGGGCCCACGTGCTGGGCGAAGTACGTGCCGCCGGGGCGCAGCACGCGTGCGATCTCGTCGAAATGTGCCTTCACCGGATGCCGGCTCGTGACCAGGTCGAAGGCCTCCGCGGCGAAGGGCAGCGGCGCGTCCTCCGGCGAGGACACGACCACCACGCCCCGCGGATGCAGCAGGGCGGTTGCCTTGGCGACGTTCGGCGCCCACCCCTCCGTGGCGACGGCGAGCGGCGGGAGCGAGGGCGCGGAGGCGAGGACCTCACCGCCGCCGGTCTGGATGTCGAGGGAGGCGGTGGCATGCCCGAGCCGCTCCCCCATGGCGTGGGCGTACCGCCAGGAGGGCCGCTGCTCCGAGGCCCGCCCCTCGAACCAGGAGAAGTCCCAGCCTTCGGTCGGGGCCGACTCGGCTTCCGCCACAAGTGTGTCGAAACTACTCATGGACCGATCTTCGCATCGCACGGGGCCGGAGCTCGCGCCCATTACTCCGGCTGCACGGCGTCCCGGCTGCCGGGCGCCACGACAACGAGGAGGGAATGGAGGACCTGCTGCGGCCGTATCGGCGAGGGAGACCCCGAGCGCATCGCCGAGCCGTACGCCGCCGGCGCCGACTGGAAGCTGGACTGGCCGGAGGACGAGCACGGCCGGGCCGCGACGCCGTGGATCCGCCACCGCGCCACACGCGTCGACGCCGCCGCCCACTATCGCGAGCTTGCCGAGCACCATGTGCCCGGGGAGGCGGCGACCCAGGTGGAGCACATTCTCGTGGACGGCGGCGACGCCGTCGTACTCGGCGAGATCCGCCAGACCGCTCGGTCAACGGGCCGCGCCTCGCGGTCGCGCAGGCCTTCGGGGAGGGGTAGGCGAGCCCCCGGGGATGAGTAAAGCGGGGGCGCTGCAACGGAGTTCGTCCTACCGTGGCGCGATGAGCGACGACGATCTTGCGACGCAAGTGCGGCTGCGACCCGTCCGTGAGGAGGATCTGAATCTCCTCGACCGGTTCCTCACCGACCCGGAGGCCTGCGGGGAGTTCCAGTGGCAGGGGTGGCGGGACCCCCGCACCTTCCGGCGGCGCTGGGAGGACGACCGGATGCTCGGCGACGACAAGGGCACGCTGATGGTCGTCTCGGACGCCGAGCGTCTCCGTTCCGAGGGTGACGAGCCGCTCCGCTCCGGTGATGAGGCACTCGGCTTCGTGGCGTGGCGGAAGGTCGTGACCTTCCGGACCTCGTACTACTGGAACGTCGGCATCCAGCTCCTGCCGGAGGCCCGTGGCCGCGGCGTCGGCACGCAAGCCCAGCGGCTCCTGGTGCGGTACCTCTTCGCGCACACCCCCGTGACGCGCATCGAAGCGGAGACCGATACCGACAACACCGCCGAACAACGAGCCCTGGAGAAAGCGGGCTTCACCGCCGAGGGCGTCTCCCGCAGCGTGCTCTTCCGGGACGGTCAGTGGCGGGACGGGGTGCGGTACGGGGTCCTGCGAGGGGATTTGGGGTGAGGAAGGGTGAGGGGTGAGGGGTGGTGGCACCATGGGCCGTCAACTCGCGCTTATTCAGGCTTAATTAGGACACCCCTAGGGTCCGATCATGACCACAGAAAGCCAGCAGCCGAAGCAGCAGCCGCAGCAGCCGATGGACGTGTCGGACGCCTCGGCCGTCACCTTCATCAACATTTTCGAGATCGCCCCCGAGGACGTCGACGCCTTCGCGGAGAAGTGGGAGCAACGGGCCGCCATCATGAGCAAGCAGTCGGGCTTCATCGACACCCGGCTGCATCGCGCCCAGTCCCCCGATGGCCGCTTCCAGCTCGTGAACGTTGCCCACTGGGAGAGCCAGGAGGCCTGGGAAGCGGCCACTGCCGACCCCCAGTTCGCGAACCGCGCGAACGCCGCCCGCGATTCCGCGGAGACGCCGGTCACGGCGAACCCGGGGCTCTACGACGTGGTCGTACGGTTCCCTTGATCCGCTGGGCCCCGCAGCGGCTCGCGTGGCCCGTTCCAGGCGGGTGAAGGCCGACCGGATCTGAATTCGCTCCGGGCCGCCCACCACACCTCGGAGCCGGTGACCGTGCCTCCGGCGGGCCAGGCCTCCGCTGCCGTCGGCAGCGGCGGGAGGCTTGGGGACGCGGACCACCATTCCCGTGATGACCTGCCCGAAGCGCAGCCCCTCTCGGATCCTCTTCCACTCGCTCTTACTGGGCTCACTGGCCTGGCCGTGTGGTCCGCGGGCAGGGGGCAGGGGGCAGGGGCACGGTCCGCGCCTAGCTCTGCGTACCCGCGTCGGAGCCTTCTGCCGTTCCCCTCGGGAACGTGACCTCGACTCGGCGGTTCTTCTTGCGGCCCTGCTCGGAGGTGTTGTCCGCGATCGGATAGTCCTCGCTGTAGCCGCGTACGGAGTACGTGACTTCGGGGCCCAGGTAGCTCGCCAGCTTGTCGTGCACCGCTTCCGCGCGCTTGCGGGACAGGGTCTTGCCGTGGCTGTACGAGCCGAGGTTGTCCGTGAAGCCGAACACCCTGACGTTCGTCGCCTTCTGCGCCTTGGCCTCCTCCGCGATCGCCTTGATACGGGCGTTGGCCTCCGGATTCAGCTTGTTGCTGTCCTTGGGGAACAGGACCTCGGCCTGCAGGGCGAACTTGACGTCGGTGTTGGTGTCCTCGCGGCGTTCCTCGCCGCCGAGGTCTTCGACCACGGACTTGATGTCCAGGACCTTCGCGGGGGCGAGGGTCGCGCCGTCGGCGAGCTTCAGGCCGGGGCTGTTGGAGTCGACCTCGGGGGGTGGGGATGTGGTGGTGCTGCCCGGGGGGGCGCTGGGGTCTTCGTCGTCGGCGTGGGCGGGGGTGCCGGTGAGGAGGACCAGGGCCGTGAGGGTGAGCGTGGCTGTCGCGAGGGTGCGTGATCGTGGGTGGGCCATGGGTCACTCGCCCTCGGAGAGTTCGATGGCAGCCGGGGCCATCCCGCCCACTTGGAACGTCAACTTGTTCGTCCCCTCCGGAGGGGCGGGGAACTGCGCGAACCAGTCGACGGTGTTCCCCGAGTCGATGCCGCCCTCGAACTTGGTGCAGAGGCAGCGCCCGGAGGTGTCTCGCAGGACCAGGTACCGCTTCTTCCCCTCCTCATCCACCAGGCTGGCACCAGCGATGGAGCCGCCGTTCTTCTGCAACTCCTTTTCATCTCCGCGCCATTGCCCTCCGGTCCATAGACCACCAGAGGTGTTCGTCACCTTGCCTGCAACGGTAAGAAAGCCGCCCTCATCACGCTTGGCAGAGTTGATTACCAGCGTCACCCCGTCCCCCTTGGATTCGGCCAGCGTCTCGTCGGCGGGGGGAACCTGCGACTCCTTCTTCTCACCCCCACCGTCGTCGCTCTTTGTTGGCGCGGAGGGCTTGGAATCCTGGTCGGACTTGTCGTCACCGCCACCGCCGCCGCAGCCAGCGACCGTGAGGACCAGCCCAGTAGTGATCGCCACAGCGGTCATCGCTCTGCGAGTCTTCATGGTGCGCCGAATGTTCATCGCTACGGCTTCCTTCTTTCGTCGATCGCTGTGTCAGTCGGCCAAGTGCACGGAGAAGAGAGCAGACGCGTCCGGCAGATCCTCTAGATCGAAGTCTTCAGGATCGATCTCGAAGGAAGCTCCGCCGTCACACTCGAACTCCACTTCCTTCTCCGGGTCGGAGGCAGGGGTGATGCCGCAGCGCGGCTTGATGACCGCAGTCGCCGACGCCTTGGCGTGCTGGGACTCCGTACCGGGGATGATCGAGTCGCCCACGGTGTAATTGGTCTCGATCTCTACCCGGTAGCCCGGGTATCCGTTCACTTCTTCCGGACCGAAGCCAGTGACAGCCGAGTCGTTATCAGCGGCCAACGCGTCAGCCGCCTCTTGGGCCCCCTCACCGGTGAACTTGTCGCCGTCCAGCCAGTCGAGCCAAGCGTCACCGTCACCAATGGCCTGCCCCAGTCCATCGACCAGTTCATCCCTGGAGTCCTGCGCAGCAGCCAACGCTGCTGCATCGGCCGAAGTTTGCGCGCCGTTACGCGCCGAAGCCGCTTGGGCAAACGCAAAGAAGGCGAACGCAACGAAAAGCAGAATCCCCGTCATCCAGATGTAGATGGGGAGAGTCTGCCCGCGATCGCTTCGCAGGGAGGGGCGGGGTGTCACCCGCCGATTACGTCGCCCACCGCGTTGCCAATTGCCGTGGAGATCTTGTTGTCCAGGGCCAGACTGTCGATCAACGTATAGATCCCCGCGATCAAAATCATCAACCCCGCATACTCCACAAACCCAGCCCCCGCATCCCGCCCCTTCCCCCGAACCCGGGAAGCAACGGTCACCGTCCAGTCGATCCAGACTCTGAGTACGCGATCCTTCAGCACGACGGCCCCTTCTCTCCCACCCGATACCCGCACTGCTGGCGCAACCACTTCCGACGCCGCTGTCGTCATAGGCAACGTACGCGAGATCTTGTGACCCAACAGCCACTCTCCGCAACCAATGCCTTCTGTTACGCGGAAGTTGGCGAGTTCTCTTCCCCGGGGGCGAGGTCATCACGCACCCCGGGGGTGTGCGGTGGAGGTCCTTGGTGGGGCCGGTGGTGGTTCCTTGCGTTTCACGACTTCCCCTCCCGTGAATACCGTGAACTCACCTTTTGCAAAGGTTGGTAGGGCGAGCAGGGCTCGGCTGGGGCCGTCCCCGGGGGCACCGCAACCCTCCCACCCTCCGGGCGACTGTCCCATAGTTGGTTGCAGGCGCGAAGGGGTTTGGGGCAGTGGCTTGATACCGGCGTTTGTCTCGCTGCTCCGCGAACCGGTCATGGCGTCCTCACTTCCCCAGGATCGAGCCGAAGTCCGAGCCCGAACCGAGAAACATCCCCGCCGCGATCAGAATCATCGTGGCCGGAAGCATGAACACCAGCGTCACCATCGTCGCCTTGGGGATCGTTTTCGCCGCCCTGCGGCGGGAGTTCTGGGCGTCCGTGCGGCGCATGTCCGTTGCCAGTTGGATCAGGGTGTCCGCGATCGGTGAGCCCAGTTCCTCGCCCTGCTGGAGCGCCGAGACGAACTGGGAGACCTGTTCGGAGGCGTTCCTGCGGCGGAGTTCGTCGAAGGCCTGGCGGCGGCTCACTCCCATGTCCATCTGGCGGAGGGTGATGCGGAGTTCGTCCGCCCAGGGGCCCTCGTAGCGCTCCGCCACGCGGTCGAGCGCCTGGCGGAAGCCGAGGCCCGCCGAGACCACCACCGCGAGGACGTCCAGGAAGTCCGGCAGGGTGCGGTCGATGACCTCGCGGCGTTCCCGTATCGCCTGCCAGATCAGCCCGTCCGCCGCCGTCACTCCGAAGGCGAAGGTCAGGAGGCCGAAGAGGGATGAGCCGTTGGTGAGGAAGACCAGGGCCATGACCGTGCCGAAGATGCCGTACACCGCTCTGCGTGCCGCGTAGCGGTCGATCGTCAGGCCTCCGGGATTGCCTGCCATGTCTATCTTGCGGCGCTTGGCGTCCACGCGTTTCGGGCCCATCAGGCGCAGGACCAGTGGCGCGAAGCGTATGCCGAGGCGGTCCACCGCCGAGCCCGCCGTCGAGACGCGGGTGGCGCCCACCTCCAGGGCGATCGCCAGGTCCGAGGGGAGTTTCGCCTCCGCCCGGTACATGCGGATGCCCTGGCACACCCCGGCCACCGCCAGGCCCATCACGGCCGCCATCGCCAGACCGAACACGTCGACCGCTCCCTACACTTCGATCTTGCCGAGGCGCCTGATCACGAAGAAGCCCACCGCGTACAGGCCGAGTGAAATCAGGATCAGCATCTGGCCCATCGGGGAGCCTGTCACCCTCGCCAGTGCGCCCTCGTTGGAGGAGTTGATGAGGAGCAGCGAGCCGAGGCCCAGGAGCGGGACCGTGAACGCCGTCGCGTGGACCTCCGAGAGCATCGTGCGGACCTCGCGTCGCGTCTCCTTGCGGTCCTCCAGGGTCTGCGTGAGGTTGCGGAGGGAGTTCACCACCGAGCCACCCGCCTTGTTGGAGAGGACCAGGGTCGTGACGAGGACGATCAGTTCGCGGGACGGGAGGCGCTGCGCCAGTTCGCCCAGCGTGTCGTCGATCGAGCGGCCCAGCGTCAACTGGTCGGCCACCATGGACAGTTCCTCGCCCGCCGGCGCTTCCAGTTCCTCCGCCGCCATCGCCAGTGATGTGCGCAGGGCCAGGCCCGCCGCCGTGGCGTTCGCCAGGATGCGTGCCACGTCCGGGAGTTGGTTGATGAAGGCCTCGATACGCTTCTGGCGTTGCCAGTTGAGGAAGACCACCGCGCTCCAGACCGCCACCAGGCCGGCGATCGGACCGAAGAAGGGGGCCAGTGTGGCCGCCGCCATCAGCCAGAGCGCGGTGACGACGGCCACGACGTAGACGAAGAATTCGCCCGCCGTCAGGTCCAGGCCCGTCGCCGAGAGGCGCAGTTGGATGGAGCGGCCCAGGCGGGTGCGGCGCAGACGGCGGTCGACCGCGCCGAAGCGCCTGCCGCGGCCCGAGGTGCTCCCGGTGCCGGGGCCGATCGCCAGGCGGTCGACCAGGGCCTGGCGCTGGGCACGGCCGGACGCGTACGCGTGGACTCCCGCGACGGCGAGCGTGCCCGTCAGGATCGTGGCGCCCAGGGCCAGGAGGGCGGCTTGGTTCTCCATCAGCCGATGGCCTCTCTCGTGTTCAGTACGTCGATGGCCTGGGCCACACCGAAACCGGGCGGCACCGGCTCTCCCGCGACGTACAGCCGCTCGGCGACGGAACGCGGAAGGGGCAGGTGCTCGAAGTAGCCGTGCACGCGGCGGTCCAGGCCGTTGCCGCCCGGCTGGTGCGGCACGAAGCGGGTCGCCGGGGCGATGCGGAACTGTTCGCGGCCGTGCGAGACGAGCAGGACGATCTCGGCGACCTTGCGGGAGCCGTCCGCGTGCCTGGCCAGCTGGACGACCACGTCCACCGCCGAGTTGATCTGGTCCTTCAGCGCCTCGAAGGGGATCTGCACCTCCGACATCGAGCCGAGGGTCTGCAGGCGCATCAGGGCGTCCTCCGCCGTGTTCGCGTGGACCGTGGCGAGGGAACCGTCGTGGCCCGTCGACATGGCTTGCAGCATGTCGAGGGTCTCGCCGCCGCGGACCTCGCCGACGATGATGCGGTCGGGGCGCATACGCAGGCTGTTGCGGACCAGGTCGCGGATGGTGATCTGGCCCTTGCCCTCGACGTTCGGGGGGCGGGATTCGAGGCGGATCACGTGGTCCTGCTGGAGTTGCAGTTCGGCCGAGTCCTCGATGGTGATGATGCGTTCGTGGGCGGGGAGGAGGCCGGAGAGCGCGTTGAGGAGCGTCGTCTTCCCGGAGCCCGTTCCGCCGCTGACGATGATGTTGAAGCGGGCCCGTACGAAGGCGGAGAGCAGGAGCAGCATGTGCTCGTCGAGCGAGCCGAGGCTGATCAGCTCGTGCAGCGTGTACGCGCGCGGGAAGCGGCGGATGGTGAGCGTCGCACCGGTGAGCGCCAGCGGGGGGATGATCACGTTCACTCGCTCGCCGGTGGGCAGGCGCGCGTCGACCATCGGGTTCGACTCGTCGACGCGGCGGTTGACCGTGGAGACGATGCGTTCGATGGTCTGCATGAGCTGGTCGTTCGACGCGAAGCGGAGGGGGAGCTGTTCGACGCGTCCGGCGCGCTCGACGAAGATCGAGTCGGGGCCGTTGACCATGATCTCCGTGATGGAGGCGTCGGCGAGGAGCGGTTCCAGTACGCCGAGTCCCAGCGCCTCGTCCACGACGCGGCGGATGAGCTGGGAGCGTTCCGAGGTCGAGAGGACAGGGCCCTCACGGCTGATGATGTGGCCCATGACGCGTTCGAGGCGGACGCGGCGGTCCGCCGCGGTGAGGGACGACATCTCGGCGAGGTCGATCTCTTCCAGGAGCTTGGAGCGGTAGACGGCCACGAGGCTGTCGTCGCGGCTGGGGTCGTTTCCCTTGCCGTGGTCGTTCGGGGTCGCTATGCGGTCGCGGAGGCTCATCTGTTCTCTCTCAGCTCCCGTCTTCGTCGTCGTCGTTGGGCATGGTCGCCGACTTCGTGACGGACCAGCCATCCACGAAGGGGAGCAGCGTGGGGACTTGGACGGTGACGTCGGCTTTCGTCGTGTCGCCGCCGCCGCTGATGACGACCCCGGCGTCGAGGCTTCCGTCCATCGCCGCGAGGCCCGCCGCCTCGCCGCCCTCGCCCTGGGATGCGACGCGTGCCGCGGCGCGGGCGCCTGATCCTGCTTGGTTCACCGCGTAACCGACGAGGCCCAGTTGGATGGCGGCCAGGCCGATGAGGAGCAGGATGGGGAGGAAGCCGGCGAATTCGAGCATGGATACGCCTCGGTCGTCGTCGAGGCGCTTTCTCTTGCGCAGGGGGTGCCGGGTCCGCTCCTGGCTCTGCGGGTGCCGAACGCTTCGGCGTCGGTGGTTCAGCCCGGCCGGCGGTTGCGGACGGACTCGGCGAAGCCGGTGACCGGCGGTACGCGGCGCTGCCGGGTTACCCATCACCGTCCTCGCCCTCCTTCGCCGCGCCCGCCTCCCCGCTCACGCTCCACCCCGCGTCGACCCCGGGGAAGAACAGCGGTACGTCCGCGTCCACGTGGGCCTTCCACACCGTTCCCTCGTCGGTGCAGGCCACCTCCGCGCCCTGCCACGCCGACGGCAGGTGCTCCTTCGCCGCGGCCTCGCATGCCGCCGCGCCGCCCTCCCCCACCGCGTACGCCGCCGTCGCCGCACGCGCGGCCTCGTCCGCCGCGTTTCCCGCCAGGGAGAAGGTGTAGCCGTACAGCGCGCACTGCCACAGGAGGCCCATCACGGCGAGCAGCAGCGGGAACATCCCGGCGAACTCCAGGGTTACGGCGCCCCGGTCGCTCTGGTGTACGGCCGCGGCCCGCTTGCGGAGCGTCAGCCGCTTGGACCCGGTGGACGCCGCCTCCGGCTCCACCAGGCCCAGCTCGCCCGCCAGCGCCCACAGCGCCTGCTTCACCGAGGACTTGCTGTCCAGGTCCTGCATGCGGCCCGCGTCGACCGCGCCCTGCAGTTCCTTGAAGTTCGCGGGGACGGTGGTGCGGGCCACGCGGGTCCCCGTCACCCTTTCCACCAGGGAGGGCTGGATCTCCGCGCCCTTGCCGTGGCGGTTGACGACGGTGAGCGTCTCCTCCGCCTTGCGGATCTGGAGGCGGTCCCACAGGCGGACCATGCGCTTGGCGGCGCGTACGGAGACGACGTCCGGGGTGACGAGGAGGATCGCCTGGTCGGCGAGTTCGATGGCCGCCGCGCTCGCCCCGGTGACGTACGTTCCGCAGTCGACGAGCACGACGTCGTAGCGGCTGCGCAGGGCGCCGAGCGTCTGGCGGGCCACCCGGTCGGTGATCTCCTCGCCCCGCTCGCCCTCGCCGGGGGCCAGGAGGAGGCCGATGCCGGTCTCGTGGGTGTAGACGGCGTCCTGGAGGACGCGGGGGGTGATGTCGGTGATCGACGCGAGGTCGGCGATGGAACGGCGGAACTGCACGTCCAGGTACGAGGAGACGTCGCCGGCCTGGAGGTCCAGGTCGAGGAGGGCGACGCTGCGGCCGGACGCCCTTGCCGCGAGAGCGAGTTGGACGGTGGCGAGGGTGGTTCCCACGCCTCCCTTGGCCCCGCTGACCGCGACGACGTGGCCGCCGCCCGGGGTCTCCCCCGGCCCGGCGTAGAGCTCTATGCCGGCGCTGCCCAGGTGCCTGCGCATCCCCGCCGACCAGGCGGCCGCCGCGTGCACCCGCTCGGCGAGGGCGTCGTACGCGAGGGGGAAGCCGACGATGCCGCGGGCGCCGGAGTCCATCGCGGCGGTGAGGAGGGTGGGGCTGGTGTCGGCGGTGATGAGGATGACGCCTACCGCGGGGAAGCGGAGTACGAGGTCGCGGATCAGGTCGAGGGCGGGGACGGGGCCGATGCGCTCGTGGATGATGACGACTTCGGGGAGCTCGTCGAGTGACTCCGCGGCGAGTCTTGCCAGGTGGTCGAGCAGGGCGGTGGAGTCTGCGACGGGCAGGGCGGGTTCGGCGTCCGGCAGCTGTCCCGTCAGCGTCGACAGCGCGCGGGCCGCGTCCAGGTCCCCCACGGCGGGCAGGATCCGGGTCGTCATACGGCCTCGCCTCCCGGCAGGGGCTGCGGGGCGCCTGCGGCGGGCTGGACGTCCTGGGTTTTACCCCCCGGGAGTAGGCCCACCTCGCCTGCGGCGGGCTGGACGTTCCTGGTGCTTCTACCCGGCGGGGGGCGCCTTGCGCCTGCGGCGGGCTGGACGTCCCGGCCACTGTCACCCCGCAGTTGGTGCCGCCGCACAGGCTTTTCCCGCCCACCCACCCGATTGCCCCGCGGGGTAATCGGGTGGGTGGGCGGGAAGGATCCGCCGCGAAGCGGCGGCGCAGGGCACCTGCCCACATCGCAAGCGAAAGCCCCGCCGCGCAGCGGCAACCCAGGAGCGTCGCCCCCCGCGGGAGCGGTACGCCGTGGTGTAGATGTGTGGCACATCCGCAGGCCCCCTACTTGTCCTCGTCGAGTGTGTATGTTCGGTCGCCCCGGGGGATGGCGGGTTCCTCGCCCTGGCCTACCAGGGCGAGGCGGACGTGGGTCGCGAACGACTCCGCGTACGCCACGCGCTGCGCGTCCGCCGTGTCCAGGGCGAACGTGATCGGCACCGCTTCCGTCGCCGTACGACGGCTGCTGCGGTCGTCCTGGTCCGGGTCCAGCGCCGTCAGCTTGCCCACGTCGATCACCTTCGCGGACTCGACGATGACCTTCGACTGGTCCTTGGCGTTGTCGGTCTCGGCCTTGAAGGTGGCGTAGATGTTGACCGTCGCGCCGGGCGTGATCTTGCCCGCCACGCCCGTCGCCGCGTCGATCATGATGGCGATCTCCTGCTGACCCGGATCGAGTTCGGGGCGGTCCACGATCATGTCCGTCTGGAGCAGCGAGCCCTCCCGCAGCTCCGTCACCGCGATCTTGCCGCGGACCTGGCGGAGGTCGGTGACGGCGTTCTCCGATAGCCAGCGCTCCGGCATCTCGACCTTCTCGAACTGGTCCACGCTCAACTCCTTGTAGGGGGCGATGTCCCCCTTGAGCTTGTACGCGGCGACCTCGGGCCCCACCTTCGAGTTCACGTCCCGGATCACCGAGAGGACGCCCGCGAACGCGCCGAACGCGGCCAGGACCGAAAGGACCAGCAGGATGACGCCGCGGCGCTGGCGTGAGTTCATGAACCGGACTACCTCGATCGAGTGCGGACGGCTACGGACAGTGAGCGGGATGGCGCGCGTTCAGTTCGGGCAGTGCACAGGGTCGGGGTTTGGTGCTACGTCGCGCCTCGTGGCAGCAGCGCCCGTACAGGAGAAGCGGAGGCGGAGACACGGGCCGCGGGTGCCGGCGCCGCGCGTTCCGGCGGTGGCAGCAACGGCGCGGCGCAGAAGCCGCAGCGGTCACCGATGAGTTCGAGCCCGCACCAGTGGCAGTCGTCGCGGCGGACGGACGACACCAGTTGGTAGAGCACGGAGATGTCGGGGATCGCCGCGGCGAACTCGACGAGCTTGCCCGTCGCCCACCACCGCGCGGACTCCCCCGGAAGGCGCGCCTCCGCCACCCCCTGGGTCCGCCAGGCGGGGGCGAGGGCTTCGGTGACCCAGTCGGATCCCAGTTGCCCGGTGGCGTACAGCAGCTTCGTGCCGAACCCGGGGCCGGGGAGCATCGCGTCCCCCGTCACCTTGATCAGCTCGGGCCGGGGAGTCGCCAGGACGGCGAACTGGGTGCTCGGCATCCATGACTTGGCGTGGGACTGGAGCGTGACCGGGACCCGGTCCAGCTTCGCCACCGAGCCGAGCAGCGCGCCCGCGTAGATGTAGTGGGAGAGGAGGCGGGCCGCCGAGGCGAGTACGCCGGGGCTGAAGTCGCAGATGGAGAGCTGGCGGAGCTGGAGC
This sequence comes from Streptomyces sp. NPDC051218, assembly GCF_044455475.1. NCBI lineage: Bacteria > Bacillati > Actinomycetota > Actinomycetes > Kitasatosporales > Streptomycetaceae > Streptomyces > Streptomyces sp. NPDC051218. The sequence goes on from NZ_JBITEU010000010.1 coordinate 460,009, forward strand.
GCGAGGACCGCGAGGCCGAGCGGCGGCAGGTCCGGGCGCAGGATGGCGATGCGGTCGCTCTCCAGGACGGAGCGGATCGCGTGCATGCGCTGGACCAGGGCGGGCGGCGCCGACGCGGGACAGAGGACGATCACATAGCCGTGGTGCTCGATGAGCGTGTGCATCTCGGTGAGCGCCTGGTCGAGGGAGTACGTCCGCGGTGACTGGACGGCGCTCTGCAGTACGGCCGCGGACGGGGTGTGCCGGTCGGGCGACGGCAGCACCAGGTCAGGGCCGGTGACGGCTATGGCGGTCGGCATACGCACACCCCCCGGTCTTCGTGCACTTCTGCCTCAGCACCTTATCCAGGTCATCGCCACCTCAACACCCAACTTCCCACTGTTCACGCAGAGGTTGGCCGGACTCGCGGGGCCCGGGTGGCGTGAGAGGCGGCCTCAGAGGTGTCACCGGAGCTGTCGTCAGAGGTGTCGTGAGAGGTGTTGTCAGAGGTATTGACAACCCTGATTGGTCTGGACCAGCTTGTACGACCAAGAACGCCCCCACAGGAACACTCCGAAAGCCCCAACTCCCCCCACCGGAGGCAGAAGTGGACCACGCACGCGGCAGGACTCGCAGGAAGGCAGGGTCCGTCATCGGTCTGACAACGGCACTCGCCCTCGCGCTCACCGGCCTGCTCACCGGCGGCGCCGACAGCGCCGACGCCGACACCCGCGCCGTGCCGAAGCACGCGGTGACGGGCTACTGGCAGAACTTCGACAACGGCGCCACGGTCCAGAAGCTGAGCGACGTACAGGACGAATACGACATCATCGCGGTCTCGTTCGCGGACGCGACCGCCACACCGGGCGAGCTGGCCTTCAACCTCGACTCGGCCGGGCTCGGCGGTTACACCGTCGACCAGTTCAAGGCCGACATCAAGGCCAAGCAGGCGGCCGGGAAGTCCGTGATCCTCTCGGTCGGCGGCGAGAAGGGCGCGGTGTCCGTCAACGACGGCGCGTCGGCGACCGCCTTCGCCGACTCGGCGTACAAGCTCATGCAGGAGTACGGCTTCGACGGCGTCGACATCGACCTGGAGAACGGGCTCAACGCGACGTACATGTCGCAGGCCCTGAAGTCCCTGTCCGGAAAGGCGGGTTCGGGGTTCGTCCTGACCATGGCGCCGCAGACGATCGACATGCAGTCGACGTCGAACGAGTACTTCAAGACGGCGCTCGCGGTGAAGGACATCCTCACCGTCGTCAACATGCAGTACTACAACAGCGGTTCGATGCTGGGCTGTGACGGCAAGGTCTACAGCCAGGGCTCGGTCGACTTCCTCACCGCGCTCGCCTGCATCCAGCTGGAGGGCGGCCTCGCCCCGTCCCAGGTCGGCATAGGCGTCCCGGCGTCGGCGAAGGCGGCCGGCGGCGGTTACGTATCGCCGTCCGTGGTGAACCAGGCCCTCGACTGCCTGGCGAAGGGCACCAGTTGTGGTTCCTTCAAGCCGTCCAAGACGTACCCCGACATCCGGGGTGCGATGACCTGGTCGACGAACTGGGACGCGGCGGACGGCAACGCCTGGTCCAAGGCGGTCGGCCCGCACGTCCACGGGCTGCCGTAGCCGGCATCCGCCCGTCGTTCCCCCACACCTGCAGCGCCGCCGCTCCCCCGGCGGCGCTGCGGCACGTACGGCAGGGCGCTAGAAGAAGCTGCTCCAGTCCTGGTCCGTGATCTGCTTGACGCACAGGACCAGGAACAGCAGGCCCGCGATCGCCAGCATGCCGTTGCTGAGCCAGCCGTTGCGCCACTCGCTCGGTGTACGCGAGGAGTTGAGCAGCCAGACCAGGGTGAGGGCGAGGAAGGGCATGAAGGCCGCGCCGAGCACGCCGTAGAGGATGATGAGGCGGAAGGGCTGGCCCTGGAAGAGCAGGATCATCGGCGGGAACGTCAGCCACAGCAGGTAGGCGCGGAACGGCACCGACTTCTCGCGGGCCCCGGACGCCACCTCCTCGCCGGTCAGGGCCTTCGTGTCGGCGCCGGCCCGCTGCTTGCGGTAGCGCTCCACGAAGTCGGCGAACATCAGGCTCACGCCGTGCCACACGCCGATCAGCGAGGTGAAGGACGTGGCGAAGAAGCCGATCAGGAAGAGCTTCGCGGTGGCGTCGCCGTACTCCTTCTCCAGGATGCCGGAGAGCTGCACGAGGCCCTTGTCGCCGCTGGCGATCGCGACGTTCGCGGAGTGCAGCAGCTCGGCGCCGACGAAGAGCATGGCGACGACGAAGATGCCGGTGGTGATGTAGGCGACGCGGTTGTCGAGCCGCATCACCTTCATCCAGCCGGTGTTGGTCCAGCCCTTGGCGTTGACCCAGTAGCCGTACGCGGCAAGGGTGATGGTGCCGCCGACGCCGCCGATCAGGCCGAGCGTGTTGAGGATGGAGTCCTTCTCGTCGGGCAGGACCGGCAGCAGGCCCGCGAAGGCGTCACCGAGGTGCGGCGTGACGCGGATGGCGAGATAGACGGTGACGACGAACATGATGCCGACGAGCACCGTCATGACCTTCTCGAAGACGGCGTACTTGTTGAACCAGACGAAGACCAGGCCGACGATGCCGGTCAGCATCCCCCACCACTTCAGCTCCATGACGTCCGGGAAGAGCGCCTGGAGCGGGAGTCCCGACGACGACATGGCCGCGGCCCCGTAGACGTACCCCCAGATCACCACGTAGACGACGAAGAACCACGTCGTCCAGCGGCCGAGGCTCGCCCAGCCGTCGAACAGGGTGCGGCCGGTCGCCAGATGCCAGCGGCCGGCCGCCTCGGCGAGCGAGATCTTGACCACGCAGCCGATGACGGCGGCCCAGAGCAGGGTGTAGCCGAAGTTGCTGCCCGCGATGAGCGTGGCGACCAGGTCGCCCGCGCCGACGCCGGTCGCGGCGACGACGATGCCGGGTCCGATGTATTTCCAGCTGGACTTGCGGGGCTGGGGAGCCGCATCTCCTGTGGCAGTGCCACTGCCTGTCGTATCTGCCATGCCGATCAAGAAACCGCATGGCGGCGCGCGGCACAAGGGGTTGGCCGAAGACGGCACCGCGGGCCCGGACGCCCTCACGCGTCCGGGCCCGCCGGGTGTCGCGGTTTCGGGGTGTCGGTGTTGCGGGGTGTCGGTGTTGCGGGGTGTCGGTGTTGCGCGAACGGGGCTACACGAACAGGCTCACCACGGCCGCAACCGCGAAGCCGGCCAGGGAGAGGACCGACTCCAGGACCGTCCACGTCTTCAGTGTGTCGCGCTCCGAGATGCCGAAGTACTTCGCCACCATCCAGAAGCCGCCGTCGTTGACGTGCGAGGCGAAGATCGAGCCCGCCGAGATCGCCATGATGACCAGGGCGATGAAGGCCTGGGAGTAGTCGCCCTCGGAGAGGAGCGGGGCCACGATGCCCGCCGTCGTCACGATCGCCACCGTGGCCGAGCCCTGGGCGACGCGGAGCACCAGGGAGAGCAGGTAGGCGAGGACGATGATCGGCAGGCCGACGTCCTGGAAGGTCTCCGAGAGGGCCCCGGCTACGCCGCTCGCCTTGAGGACCGCGCCGAAGATGCCGCCGGCGCCGACCACCAGCAGGATGTTGCCGACCGGCTTGAGGGACGAGGTCGACACCGTCTCAAGGGACTTGCGGGACCAGCCGCGCCGGATGCCGAGAAGGTAGTACGCCATGAGCAGGGCGATCGTCAGGGCCACGAAGGGGCTGCCGAAGAACTCGATGACGCTGCGCAGGGTCGAGGGGTCGAAGGCGATCGACGAGAAGGTCGCGAGGAGGATCAGGAACAGCGGCGTTCCGATGATCGCGAAGACGATGCCGAGCGGCACCGGCTTCTCGCCCGGCTCCACGCCCGCGGCGCGCTGCTCGGCGACGACGGCCGACCTGGCTTCCTCGGCGGCCTCGACCATGTCCTGCGGGACGGGCACGAAGATGCGCTTGCCGATCCAGGCGGAGTAGACCCAGGCCGCGATGACGGCGGGTATGCCGCATATCAGGCCCATCAGGATGACCCAGCCGAGGTCCACGTGGAGCAGACCGGCGGCGGCCACGGGGCCGGGGTGCGGGGGCAGGAACGCGTGGGTCATCGAGAGACCCGCGAGCAGCGGCAGGCAGTAGAGCAGGATCGACTTGCCGCTGCGCTTGGCGGCGGCGTACACGATCGGCGCGAGGACGAAGATGCCGACGTCGAAGAAGACCGGGATACCGAATATGAGGCCCGTCAGGCCCATCGCGAGGGGGGCGCGCTTCTCGCCGAAGAGGCCCAGGAGGCGGGAGGCCAACACCTCTGCGCCGCCCGAGACTTCGAGGATCGCGCCGAGCATCGTGCCGAGGCCGATGATGATCGCCACATGGCCGAGGATGCCGCCCATGCCGGACTCGATGACGGAGACCGCGTCGGACTTCTGGACCGTGCCGAAGAGTTCGGTGACGGAGAGGCCGGCCGAGAGGCCGACGACTATGGAGACCGCGAGCAGCGCCACGAAGGGCTGCAGCCTGACCTTGATGATCAGGAAGAGGAGAAGCACGATGCCGAGCGCGGCGACGGTCAGCAGGCCGGCGGTGCCGTCGATCAGGGTGAGGATTCCGCCGGTGTGCGGTGGGGCCTCGGGGGCGGCGGCCGCGAGCGCGGTGGAGAGGGACGGGGACATCTTTGACCTCGTAAGTGCATGGGGCTTTCGGGGCAGGGGGGATCACGGCGCGGCGCCACCAGGGGAGTTGGCGCCGCACCGTGAAGACGTACGGCTTGCGGGGGTTTGTTCAGTTCAGGAGCGTGGCGCCCGGCTGATCAGCCGAGGACGGCCAGCGCGTCGATCTCGATGAGCAGACCCTTGGGCAGGCCCACGTAGACCGTGGTGCGGGCCGAGGCGGGGGCCTTGAGGCCCTGCTCCTCGAAGTACGCGTTGTAGATCTCGTTCATCTCGGCGAAGTGGTCCACGTCCGTGAGGTAGACGCGCATCATCATCACGTCGTCCCAGGTCGCGCCGCCCTCTTCGAGGATCGCCTTGACGTTGGCGAAGGTCTGGAGGGTCTGCTCGCGCAGGGTGGGGCCCGCGGGGGTGGGGGCCTTGCCCTCCTCCGCCGGGAGGAAGCCGACCTGACCGGCGACCTGAAGGATGTTGCCCTTCTTCACGCCGTGGGAGAACTTCGCGGGCGGGGTGGTGTGGGTGGCCGGGGTGAGCGCGGTCTTCTCGGTCATGGTCGTTCAGGCTTCCTTCAGGGGTGACTTGCCGGAGTACTCCCGGCTGATGGCGTCCGCCGTACGGCGCACCAGCGGGAGCAGCGTGAGGAGTTCGTCGGCGGTGACGACGACATTCGGCGCTGAGACCGACATGGCGGCGACGACCCGCCCGTCCGCACCGCGGATGGGGGCCCCGATGCAGTTGATGGACTCCTCGTGGCCACCGAGGTCGGTGGCCCATCCCTGTTCGCGCACGGTGCCGAGTTCCTTGAGGAACGCGGCGGCGTTGGGCGTCGAACGGGACGTGTATGTGGGGTAGTCGAGCTTCTCCGCGATGGCGCGGCGCTCGGCCTCGGGAAAGTCGGAGAGCAGCAGCTTGGCGACGGCGGCGACCGTGATCGCCACCGGCTTGCCGATGCGCGAGTACATCCGCACCGGGTAGCGGCTCTCGACCTTGTCGATGTAGAGGACTTCCTGCTCCTCGTAGACCGCGAGGTGCACGGTGTGACCGCACTTCTCGTTGAGCGCGAGGAGGTGGGGGTGCGCGATCTCGCGTACGTCGAGGTTCTCGACGGCCTCCTGCGCGAGCGCGAAGAGGCGGGCGCCCAGGCGGTAGCGCTGGTCGGACTGGCGGTAGACCAGGCCGTGTTCGTGGAGTGTGCGCAGGAGCCGCAGGGCGGTGGACTTGTGCACCTCGAGACGCTCGGCGACCTGGCCGAGGTCGGCGGGGCCTTCGGCGAGCAGCGGCAGGATCGACAGGGCGCGGTCGACGGTCTGGCTCATGTACGTGCCTCCTCCTTGGCCTCGGTGTTCACGGCGTTGTTCTCGGGAACGTCTCCGGGAACGTTTCCGGGGACGCCGTCCGTCCATCCCGGGCCGAGACGAAGTGTCCCCCAGGCGTCGGCGTCCAGTGCGGCGAGACGGTCGGTGTGCGCCCTCGCCGGCGGCGTCGCGAGGTCTCCGGGGACGGTGAGCGCGGCGGCCGCCATGAGGTGCCCGTGGCGCAGGCGCCGCTCGGCGTCCAGTCCGCGCAGGGTCGCGGAGAGGAACCCGGCGGCGAAGGCGTCCCCGGCGCCGACGGGGGCGACGACGTCGACCTTGAGCGCGGCCTGGAAGACGGCGGGCTCGCCTTCGGTGAAGACGGTGGCGCCGCCGCTGCCCTGCTTGACCACGAGGGTCGCGGGCTCGGGGAGCGCGGCGCGGATGGCGTCGGGGCCGCCGGTGACGCCCCAGGCGTCGGCGGCCTCGTCCTCGCCGACGAAGACGAGGTCGGCGCCGCGGGCGAGGTCGAGCAGGACAGCCGGGCCTTCGCCGGTCCCAGCGCTCCAGAGACCCGGGCGGTAGTTCACGTCGAACGACACGAGCGGCCGGCCGGGGCGGGGTGCGGTCAGGTCGCGCAGGAGGGCGAGGCAGTCCGCGGAGAGGGCCGCGGTGATGCCGGAGAGGTGCAGGATGCGGCCGGCGTCCAGGGCCTCGCGGTCCACGCTGCGGGGTGCCATCGCCGATGCGGCGGAGCCCGCGCGGTAGTAGAGGACCTCGTGGGCGTCGGTGTCGCGGTCATCGGCGGTGCGGAAGTAGATGCCGGTGGGGCGGTGCGGGTCGCGGCCGACGCACCGGGTGTCGACGCCGTAGCGGGCGATGGCCTCGACGAGGTGGTCCCCGAAGCCGTCGGCGCCGACGCGGCTGACCCAGCGGGTGCGGTGGCCGGCCGCGGCGAGCGCGCAGGCGACGTTCGACTCGGCGCCGCCGATTCCGCGATCGAAGGAGGGGACGTCGGCGAGGCGGCCCGCGCGGGAGGGCAGGAACGTGACCATGGACTCGCCGAGCGCGACGACGTCCACTGCCGCCTGTGCGGCCACTGTCGTCTGCGCGGCCACGGCTGCCTGCGTGGCCACTGCAGCCTGTGCGGCCTCTGCGGCGTTTGCGGCCTCTGCGGTCACGATCTTCCTGCCCCTCAACCGACGGTCCGGATCCGTTGACCCGGCGTTGGCTCGGATGTTAGACAGCAGTAAGCGACATACGCAATGACCGTTGCACACAACGCAACGCACCTTTTCGAGGAGGCGCCATGGCCGCCGACAACGCAGCCGACCGCTCCGCCGGACGTTCCGCCCGGGAGCTCGACCGGCTCGCAGAAGAGCGGGTCGACCACCGCTTCAAGGGCCTTCCGCCGGACGCGGAGGGCCTGACGGTCGGCGAGCTCGCGGCCCAGCGCAGGAACCTCTTCACGGACGGTTTCACCACCCCCGTCCTCGCACTCTCCGCCGAGCGCCTCGAGCACAACCTCGCGCTGATGGAGACGTACTCCGAGCGGCACGGCCTCGCCTTCGCCCCGCACGGCAAGACGTCCATGGCGCCGCAGCTCTTCGCGCGTCAGCTGGAGCGGGGCGCGTGGGGCATCACCCTCGCCGTGCCGCACCAGGTGCGGGTGGCGCGGGCCTACGGCGTCGAGCGGATCTTCCTCGCCAACGAACTGGTGGACGCGGCGGCCCTGCGCTGGATCGCCGGCGAGCTGGCGGCGGACCCCTCCTTCCGCTTCATCTGCTACGTCGATTCCGTGCCCGGCGTCGCCCTGATGGACGCCGCGCTGCGCGAGGCGGGCGCGACGCGTCCCGTCGACGTCGTGGTGGAGCTCGGCGCGGGTGACGGGGCGCGCACGGGTGTGCGGACCGAGGCCGAGTGCGTCGAGATCGCCAACGCGGTCGCGGCGGCGGACACGCTGCGTCTGGTGGGTGTCGCCGGGTACGAGGGCGAGGTGCCGGACGCGACGCCCGAGCGCGTGCGGGACTGGCTGCGCCGCCTCACCGCGCTCGCGGTCGAGTTCGACAAGGCGAACCGGTTCGCCGACCTGGACGAGATCGTCGTCAGCGCGGGTGGCAGTGCGTGGTTCGACGCGGTCGCGGACGTCTTCGCGGAGCTTCCCGAACTGTCGGTGCCGGTGGTGAAGTTGCTCCGCTCCGGGGCGTACGTCTCTCATGACGACGGTCACTACCGCCACCTGACCCCCTTCAACCGCATCCCGGACGAGGGCGCGCTGCACCCGGCGTTCCGGCTCTGGACGCAGGTGGTGTCCCGGCCCACGTCCGAGCAGGCGTTCATCAACGCGGGCAAGCGGGATGCGGCGTACGACCTCGATCTGCCCGAGGCGCAGGTCGTCCACCGTGACGGGGTGGACCGGCCCGCCACGGGGGTCGCGGTGACGGGGCTCTCCGATCAGCACGGGTGGGTTCGTACGGCGCCCGAGGCGGATCTTGCCGTGGGTGACTGGGTGGGCCTTGGTCTCTCCCATCCCTGCACGGCGTTCGACAAGTGGCAGCTGATTCCTCTGGTCGAGGCGGACGGGACGGTCACGGATTACATCCGTACTTTGTTCTGACCCCTGGGTCTTGGGCGGGTCCCTGGGCCGCCGCTCCGCGGCGGGTCTCTCCCGCCCGCCCACCCGATTGCCCCGCAGCCGGGTCCGCGGGCGAAGAGCCTGAACCGCCGCTTCGCGGCGGATGTCTCCCACCCACCCACCCGATTGCCCCGCAGCGCGATGGGACAGTCGCCGATGGTGGCTCGCCCCCACCAGGGCCACCCGCAGTCGGCGACGAGAGTCGCACGGGTGGTGCGGGTGGGAGACACAACCCGGCCGGAGGCCGGGTGCACCACGTACAACTCGCAGGCAAGCGAAAAGAGAGGCACCCCCCATGGACCTGGTGATCCGGGACGCACGCGTCATCGACGGCACCGGAGGTGCCTCCTACCGAGCCGACGTCGGCGTACACGAGGGGCGGATCACCGAGATCCGCAGGGAGGGGGAGGGCGAAGGCCCCCGGCTGACCGGGGCCAGGACCGTGGACGCCCAAGGCCTTGCGCTGGCCCCCGGTTTCATCGACATGCACGCCCACAGCGACCTCGCCCTCCTCCGCGACCCGGACCACAGCGCGAAGGCCGCCCAGGGCGTCACCCTGGAGGTCATCGGCCAGGACGGCCTCAGTTACGCCCCGGTCGACGACCGCACCCTCGCCCAGGTCCGCCAGGCCATCACCGGCTGGAACGGCGACGGCAGCGACATCGACTTCGACTGGCGCACCGTCGGCGAGTACCTGGACCGCCTCGACCGGCAGGGCACCGCCGTGAACGCGGCCTACCTCATCCCCCAGGGCACCGTCCGCATGTACGCGGTCGGCTGGGACGACCGCCCGGCCACCGCCGCCGAGGTCGAGCGCATGAAGCAGCTCGTCGCCGAGGGCATGGAGCAGGGTGCCGTCGGCATGTCCTCCGGGCTCACCTACACCCCCGGCATGTACGCCGACGACTCCGAACTCACCGAGCTCTGCAAGGTGGTGGCCCAGTTCAACGGCTACTACTGCCCCCACCACCGCAGTTACGGCGCCGGTGCCCTCCAGGCGTACGAGGAGATGGTCAACCTCACCCGCACCGCGAACTGCCCCCTTCACCTCGCCCACGCCACCATGAACTTCGGTGTGAACAAGGGCAAGGCGCCCGATCTGCTCGCGCTCCTCGACTCCGCGCTCGCCGGCGGCGCCGACATCACCCTCGACACCTACCCCTACACCCCCGGCTGCACCACTCTCGTCGCCATGCTGCCCAGTTGGGCCAGCGAGGGCGGGCCCGACGCGATCCTCGCCCGGCTCCAGGACGACGAGACCGCCGAGAAGATCCGCCACCACATGGAGGTCATCGGCGCCGACGGCTGTCACGGCGTACCGATCGAGTGGGACAAGATCGAGATCTCTGGTGTGAGCGACCCCGGTCTGGCCTCCTGCGTGGGCAAGACCATCGCGGAGTCGGCTGTCCAGCGCGGCGAGGCGCCCTGGATCACCGCCCGGCGCCTCCTCGTCAACGACAAGCTCGGGTCGACGATCCTCCAGCACGTCGGCCACGAGGAGAACGTCCAGGCGATCATGCGCCACCCCGTGCACACCGGTGGCAGCGACGGCATCCTCCAGGGCTTCAAGCCGCATCCGCGCGCGTACGGCACGTTCCCGCAGTACCTCGGCCGCTACGTACGTGAGCTCGGTGTCCTCACCCTGGAGGACTGCGTCGCTCACCTCACCGGGCGCCCGGCGGCTCGCCTGCGCCTGCCCGACCGGGGGCTCGTCCGTGAGGGCTACCGCGCCGACCTTGTCCTCTTCGACCCGGAGACGGTCGCGGCGGGCTCCACGTTCGACGCTCCCCGCACCCTGCCGACCGGCATCCCGCACGTCCTGATCGACGGCAAGTTCGTGATGCGGGACGGCCGCCGCACGGACATCCTGGCGGGCCGCTCCGTACGCCGGGCGCCGTAGGGGGCTTCGGTCACCGAAGGGCGGCTTTGCGGGGCCGGTGGCTTTGCTGCGTGCCGGGGCCATCCGGTGTCCCGAGGTTGGTGGTTCCGGTCCGGGAGTCAAGGGCGCTCCTCCGTCGCGTCGGCTACGCCGATTCCGCTGCGCTCCACCCTTGACACCCGCCCCTCCACCACGCGAGGGAAGACGACCGGACGGCCCAGGAGCGGGACTC
>NZ_JBITEU010000011.1:0-421225 GCF_044455475.1 Streptomyces sp. NPDC051218
CCCGAAACTGGGGCTCCGCCCCAGACCCCGCTCCTCAAACGCCGGAGGGGCTGAAAAATCACCCCCGGCTGCCGGGTGCCGGGTGGGTGGGTGGGAAAGGGGCGGGCCAGCCGGGCGGGGCTGGGCTGCTGCCGGGCCGGCTCAACGCGGAGGGCTGCCGCCGGGTGTCGGGTGGGTGGGTGGGAGAGGGGTGGGCCTGCCGGGGAGGGCGAGACGGCGCTTCCGGCAGGCCCGCGGTCCAGGGCCCAGGGCCAGATGCCAGCAGGCCCGAGGTCCAGGGCCCGCGGTTCAGGGCCCAGGGGCCAGGAGTCAGCTGTAGATGATCATCGAGCCCTGCGCCAGGCTTCGGGTGGTCGCCGCGTGCAGGCCCAGCCATACGTGGCGCTCCCTCGCGAAGGGGCTGTCGTCCGGCGGAGCCGGAGCCGCCGGCTCCTCCAGGGACGTCGGCGCCTGAGGCGGAGTCGGCGGGCGAGGAGGGTTGGACGCGTCGATACCGATCGACGGAGCCACGAACTCCAGTTCCCGCAGCAACGCCTGGGAAGAGCCCAACGGCCCACCGCCCGACAGAAGTTCGTCGTTCGAGAGCGGCGCGGGGAAGTCGACAGGAACGTACGCCCCGGCATGGTCGTAGTGCCAGACCAGGTGCGACTGCTGAGCAGTCGAGTCGAACATCTCCAGCAACTGCTCGTAGTCCCCGCCCAGTTCGTCCACCGGCGTGACCTCGAGGCCGCAGACCTGGAGCAGATACGCCCGGCGCAGGAAATGCAGCGCGTCGTAGTCGAAGCCCGCGACCGGGGCCACGTCCCCGGAGAGGCCCGGCATGTAGGCGAAGACGGGGACGGGGGGCAGTCCTGCCTCGTGCAGTGCCTTGTCGTACGCCGCGATCTCCTCCGCAAAGGGATTGTCGGGGCTGTGGCACAGCACGTCGACGAGCGGGACCAGCCACAGATCACAGGCCAAGGGTGCTCCTCAGGTCGGGCTCATAAGCGGTCTCGTACCGGGACGGCATATCGGACGTCGGATGTGCCTCGCGTTCAGGCAGCGTAGTGCGGGCGGAGGGCCCCTAGCTCCCCTTGTGCAGATCCCAGATCCACACCCCGTCTACCCACTTTCCGGGGCGGTCAAGGAGTTCCTGCACTGTCACCCGCAGTTCCGCGTCATGCTCCTGCGGCGCGAGGACCACGACGCCCGCGTTCCAGTGCGCCAGGTCCGCCCGCGCCGCCCTGCGCCACGCGTCCGTGATCTGCGGGGCGCGGCCCGCCGAGCGGACGTCCCGCAGGAGGGTCGACAGATTGCGGGGCGGCGCCCCGTAGATGCCCACGCGGTCCGGGCCCCACGGCCCGTTGAAGTAGCCGCCGGGCAGGGAGAAGCCCAGGTCGGCCGTGGTCTGCCAGTGCAGGGCCTCGGCGCCCGCCGGGTCCGGCAGTGGTACCGGTACGAGCGACTCGCCCTCTCCCAGGTACTGCCGCCAGGTCCCGTCGGCGATGAACTCGGGAGGCTCGGCCCGCTCCACCGCCCGCAGCGGCGCCGGCACGATCGGCAGCAACGCGAGGACGACCGCGGCCACGCCCGCGTACCGCGCGGCCGTCATCCCGCGCGCCGGAGCGACGAGCCCGGCCAGCGCGAGCGCCACCAGCATGCCGAGCGCCGGGGCGCACACCATCGCCACCCGCGACTCGATGACCGACTCGAAGAGCGGGGCATGCGAGAGGGGCGCCCAGGGGCCGGGCAGCACGATGTCCGTCAGCGGGATGCGGAACTTCGGGCCCAGCGAGAGGAAGGCCGCCGCGAGGACCGTGCACGCCAGCGCCTTCACCACCGTCCGCTCCCACAGCCGTACGACGATCGCGAAGGCCAGCGCGACCAGGGGCCAGCCGTAGAACGCGTTCTGCTCGGTGGGGTTCTGGGAGAGCGCGTTCGCCGTCTCCTCGTTGCCCGCGAGTGAGCGTTCCGCGAAGGAGATGAGCGCCAGCGGACTGTTGCCCGCGTTGTCGCCGTGCAGCACGCTCGTGTAGCTCTGCGGCCCGAAGAACTGCCAGTAGAGGGGGAAGGCCACCAGGGGGACGGTGACCGCCACGGCCACCCCGAGGCCGCGCGCCAGGGGGCGGATCGCCGCCCGCGCCACGTCCCTTCGCACCACCCCGTACGCCACCGCGAACAGCAGCATGCCCACCGCGGCGAGCAGCAGCGGCTCCTCGCCGAGGAAGATCTGGTACGTCGTGAAGAGCCCGAGGACGACCCCGTCCCGTACGACCCGGGCGCCCGCGCCCCCGCCCCCGCCCCCCTCGCAGAGCCGCAGCGCCCTGTCGATGATCAGCGGGATCATGAACAGGACCATGAAGTTCGGGTGCGCGTGCGCGTGGCTGATCATCGGCGGCGCGAAGGCGGCAAGCGCCGCGCCGACGGCCGCCGCGCCCCGGTGCCGTACGAGACGCCTGCGGATCAGCCAGTACCAGGCGACCGCTGTTGCGGCCAGGCCGAGCGTCATCGCCGCGTTCAGGGCGATTGCGGGGCCGAGGAGCCAGGTCACGGGGGCGAAGGGGACGGAGAGGCCGAGCATGACCGTGTTGGCCATGAGGTTCACGCCGTCGGGTTGGTTCTGGAGGGTCGTGAAGAGGGGGTTCTGGAGGTGGCGGATGTTGTCCGCCGTCACCGCGAAGAACCACTCCCACTGGTTCTGGTCCTGGAGCGAGTCCGGGAGATAGCGCTCGCCCGGTGCCACCCAGCGGCCCGAGTAGAGGGTGATCGCCATGGCCAGGAAGAGCGCCGCGACGAGCAGGTCCATCGGGCGGACGGCGCGGGCCTTGAGCGCGGTCAGTTCGGCCAGGACCTTCAGGTAGTCGAACGGCCGGAGCTTCGAGCCCTCCTGGTGCGCCCAGCGCACCGGCACCTCGGCGACCGGCCAGCCCGAGCGGCGGAAGTACTGCAGTATCTCGACGTCTATCCCCCAGCCGCGCAGGCGCGACGCGGCGAAGGCCTCACGTGCACGGTCGCCGTCGAAGAGCTTGAAGCCGCACTGGGTGTCGCGGACTCCGGGGACGGCGACCGTTCGTATCAGGAAGTTGCCGCTGCGGCCGAGGAGTTCGCGCACGCGGTGCTGGTGCGCCTCGATCGTGGCGTCCGCTCCCGCCCGGGAGCCGATCGCCGCCGCGTGGCCGTCGGCGAGCGCCTTGTCGAGGCACTCCAGCTCCTCGATGGGGGTGGCCAGATCGGCGTCGGTGACCAGGACGCGGTCGCCGTGCGAGGCGAGGACGCCCATGCGCAGGGCGTGGCCCTTGCCGCGGTTGCGGTCGGAGTGGATGAGCCGGACGCGGGGGTCGGCGGCCTCGGCGTCGGCTGCGATGTCCAGGGTGCCGTCGGTGGAGCCGTCGTCCACGACGATCAGCTCCCACCGGAGGTCCCGGTCGCCCCCTTCGGTACCGCCCTCCAGATACGCCCGTATCGCGGCGAGCGTGGGGGCCAGGCGCCGCTCCTCGTTGTAGGCGGGGACGACGACGGTCAGATCCACGCTCATGCAGCTGCCAGCCGCTCGATGAGGGCGAGGGAGTGGGCGTTGTACTCCTCGACGATCGCGTGCGCGGCCTGGGGGTCGCGGTGCGCGAGGGCGTCGACGAGCTCGGTGTGCCGGGCCCAGAGGGTGCCGCGCAGGTCGCCGTCGCCGCGTTCGGCGGCGCGGCGCAGGTAGGTGACGGCGCAGACCCAGGCCTGGACGCGGATGCGGTGCAGGAAGTCCGAGAGGTAGGGGTTGCCGAAGAGGGCGCTGAGCTCGCGCCAGAAGCGCAGGTCGTAGCCGATGAGGACGTTCAGGTCGCCCGCGCAGGCGGCGCGTGCGGCTTCCTCGCCCCGGCGGCGTACGGAGACGAGGGCGGCGGAAGCTTCCTGCTGGCCCTTGGGCCCGAGCGGGGTGCCCTTCTTCACGAGGTCCCGGAAGATGCCGTCGGCGACGAGGCCGCGCGCCTCCAGCATGCCGCGGTAGTCGGCGAGGGAGTGCTCGCGCACGCGGTAACCGCGGTGCTGGTCGGCGTCGAGGAGGCCCTGCGCGGCGAGGTTCACCAGGGCCTCGCGCACCGGGGTCGCGGAGACGCCGTACTGCTCGGCGATCTCCTTGACCGTGAACTCCTGGCCCGGCTCCAGACGGCCGCCGAGGATCTCGTCGCGCAGCGCGTCGGCGATCTGCTGGCGCAGAGTGCTGCGGATGACGGCGGAGCCGTCGGTGCCGGGCATCTGGGTTCCCTCGCGGAGTCGTCTAGGTGGTCGTCGTTCGCTTACGAGCACGTCAGACTACGCGGTCGGGGTTCCGGGGGGCCGGTGGGCGCTTTCGGGTGCGGCGCCGTCTGCGCCTGTGCCGTCGCCGCGCGGCGAATCCTTCCCGCCCGCCCACTCGATCGCCCGGTGGGGTCATGGGTGGGCGGGTGGGGTGATCCGTCGCGCAGCGGCGGGCGAGGTGGCGGGCGAGTGGCTGCACGTCGCCGACAGCCCAGGGTGAGTGTCGGACCCCCGGGTCAGGACACGTGCTCGTCCGCCACGCTCAGCGCGGCGTCCAGCGCCGCGAGGCCCTCCTTCGCCTCCGTCTCCGTGATGTTGCACGGCGGGACCACGTGGGTGCGGTTCATGTTGATGAACGGCCACAGGCCCTGCTTCTTCGCGGCGGCGCCGAATGCGGCCATCGGGGCGTTCGCCTCGCCCGTGGCGTTGTACGGCACGAGCGGCTCGCGGGTCGCCTTGTCCTTGACCAGCTCCAGGGCCCAGAACATGCCGAGCCCGCGTACCTCGCCGACGCTCGGGTGCCGCTCGGCGAGGTCCGCGAGGGCAGGGGCGATGATCTCCGAACCGACGCGGGCCGCGTTCTCGATCACTCCCTCGCCCTCCATGACGTTGATCGTCGCGACGGCCGCGGCGCAGGCCAGCGGGTGCCCGGAGTAGGTGAGACCGCCCGGGTAGGGCCTGCGGGCGAACGTCTCGGCGATGGCGGAGGAGATCGCGACACCGCCGAGCGGTACGTAACCGGAGTTCACGCCCTTGGCGAAGGTGAGGAGGTCGGGCACGATGCCGCCGTCGAAGTGGTCGGCGGCGAACCACTTGCCGGTGCGGCCGAAGCCCGCCATCACCTCGTCCAGGATGAAGACGATGCCGTGCCGGTCGCAGATCTCGCGTACGCCCTTGAGGTAGCCCGGCGGCGGGATCATGATGCCGGCGGTGCCGGGGACGGACTCCAGGATGATCGCCGCGATGGTCCCCGGGCCCTCGAAGGCGATGGTCTCCTCGAGGTGCTGGAGGGCGCGCTCGCACTCCTGCTGCTCGTTCTCGGCGTAGAAGGCGCTGCGGTAGAGGAACGGCGCCCAGAAGTGGACGACGCCCGCCGAGCCCGTGTCGGAGGCCCAGCGGCGGGGGTCGCCGGTGAGGTTGATCGCGGTGGAGGTGCCGCCGTGGTACGAGCGGTAGGCGGAGAGGATCTTGGGGCGGCCGGTGTGGAGGCGCGCCATGCGGGTCGCGTTCTCCACGGCTTCCGCGCCGCCGTTGGTGAAGAAGATCTTGTCCAGGTCGCCGGGGGTCCGCTCGGCGATGAGGCGTGCGGCCTCGGAGCGGGCTTCCACGGCGAAGGCGGGGGCGAAGGTCGTCATCTTCGCCGCCTGCTCCTGGATCGCGGCGACGACCTTCGGGTGCTGGTATCCGATGTTGGTGTAGACGAGGCCGCTGGTGAAGTCGAGGTAGCGGTTGCCGTCGTAGTCCCAGAAGTACGAGCCGTCGGCGCCGGCTACGGCGAGGGGGTCGATCAGCTCCTGTGCGGACCAGGAGTGGAACACGTGCGCGCGGTCCGCCGCCTTTACGGCGGCGCCGACCTGGGGGTTCGGGTTCGGCTGAGGGGTCATGTGGGCGAGGGTAAGTGTCCAGGGTGTGGACTCGACATGGGCGTCCTGTTTTGTGGGGGCGGGGGGTACTGGACAGTGTGTCGGGGCCCTCTCCGGCGCGGGGGCCTTGCGTGCCCACATCACCGGCTTCGCCGAGTTCGTCCTCGAACGCCGGACGGGCTGGGACTCAGCCCCTCAGTCATCCGCCACCACCCTCGCCCGCGGCTCGCCCCCCTCCCCGCACCTGATCTCGTACGGCAGATCGTCCCGCTCGTCGTCGTCATCGCTCGGTTCCGCCTCCAGGCGGGCCACCGCTGCCGGGCCCCGTGCCACGTCGTCGTCGATGTGGAAACCGTCCGCCGGGCTCCACGAGACGAGGTAGACCGTCCCGTCGTCCCGGCATTCGACCGTCGCCGTCCCTCCGGTGAAGCGGAGGGTGGAGCGGTCGGGCGGCGACTTCGAGGGCGTCGCGGACGGTGATGGTGTCGGTGACGTGGGCCGGGAGGAGGTCCGCGGTGACGCCGACGTCGCCGCCAACGCCCTCTCCACCGCGCCTTCGTCCAGGGGCCGGCTGTGCGCCGCGCCTCCCCCGCTGTCCGACGTGGCCAACTGCCAGGCGCCGAGCGCCCCGGCAGCCGTGCCCACCGCCACCCATGCCGCGGTCACCACCGCGCTCCGCCACTTCCTCATCCGGCCACTGTGCCGCACAGTTTCCTAACGCCCGGTTAAGGGCCGCCCAAAGCACCTGACTACGGTGGATGTATGGCCCATCTTCTCGTCGTGGAGGACGATCCCCAGCTGCGCGGCGCCCTGGTGCGGGCGCTGCGCGACAAAGGGCACGCCGTCGCCACCGCGCCCAGCGGCATGGCAGGTCTGGACGCGGCGGTCACCAACCGCCCCGACCTCGTCGTGCTCGACCTGGGGCTGCCGGATGTCGACGGTGCCCAGATCCTCCGTATGCTCCGCGCCGTCAGCGACGTACCCGTCATCGTCGCGACCGCGCGTGACGACGAACCGGAGATGGTGGCGATCCTGGAGGGCGGGGCCGACGACTACATCGTCAAGCCGTTCGGCGCCGCCCAGTTGGACGCCCGCGTCAAGGCGGTCCTGCGTCGCCTCGGCGCCGCCGATGCCGCGGAGGAGCCGCTGCGCGTCGGAGGCCTGGCCATCGCCCCCGCCTCCCGTGAAGTCACCCTGGACGACGCCCCCGTGGACCTCACCCCCCGTGAGTTCGACCTCCTCGCCTACCTCGCCCACCGCCCCGGCCAGGTCGTCTCCCGCCGCGAACTCCTCGCCGAGGTATGGCAACAGCCCCTCGGCGGCGCCGACAAGACGGTCGACGTCCACCTCTCCTGGCTCCGCAGAAAACTCGGCGAGACGGCCCAGTCCCCTCGCTACCTCCACACGGTCCGCACGGTAGGAGTCAAACTCACACCCCCTGACGAGACCCCGGCCCCCACATCCCCGCAGTCGCGCGACGCACGCGGGGGGACGGGCCGGTATGTCCGCCCGGAGCACAGCAAGCAGGACTCCCCAGCCGAAGCACGCGACGCCCGGACCGAGACAGCGAGGACGGGCATACCGGCGCGGCCCCGCCCCCACGACAACGGCCCGCCCCAGAACGAACGCGAGGCCCCCCACGCCGACGAGGCCCCCCACCACATCGAGGACCCCGCCAACAGCCAGCCGCCCAGCGACGAAGGCCCCTGCCTCGGCGAGGGGCCCAGCGACGACCAGGCGTCCGGCCCCGCAACACCCGGCCACAACCCGGCGCCCGACGGCGCCGAGGGGGCCAGCACCCACGAGGCGCGCAGCCGCAGTGGCGAGTCCTCGCGCGGTCCGGGCGCCAGCAACCGCGGCGGCGAGTCCGCCCAAGGCCCAGGGGCCAGCTGATGCGGCGGACGTTTCTTCTTCTTACCGCTGCCACCACCGCCCTCGTGCTGACCGCCCTCCTTGTTCCCCTCACCCTCCTCACCCGTTCGCACGCCGCCGACCGCACCACCGCCGAGGCCACCGCCCGTGCCCAGTGGGTGGCGCATGCGCTCGGGCCCGCTCTCGCCACGGCGGACGAGCGGGAGACCGCCGAGCAGACCGTGGAGAGCGTCAACGCGCGGAATCTGCCCGTTACTTCGCTCGTGCTCGGGGACGGGACCGTCATCGGGCCGAGCCCTGGGCGGCACCGGGCTCGTGTCACCGATGCCATCCGGCTCGCGCGTACCGGGCGGGCCTTCACCTATGAGCCCTCGACGGGCGGGCGGCAGGTCCTCGTACCCGTGCAGGGCGCGGCCGGTGGTACCGCCGTCGTGCAAGTCGCCGTCACCGAGCGGCAGTTGTACGCCGGGACCATGACCTCCTGGCTCGTACTCGCCGGGATCGGGGTCGGTCTCGTTCTCATCGGGCTGCTTCTGGCCGACCGGCTCGGCGCCCGGCTCGTCGGCGCCACCCGACGGCTCGCCGGCACCGCGGACCGCCTCGCCGCCGGTGACCTCACCGCCCGCGCCACGCCGGAGGGGCCGCCCGAACTCCGCCTGGTCGCGGGCGAGCTGAACCGCCTCGCCGCCCGCATCGACGAACTCCTCACCGCCGAGCGCGAGAACGCCGCCGACCTCGCCCACCGCCTGCGCACGCCCGTCGCCGCCCTCCGCCTGGACGCCGAGACCCTGCGCGACTCCGAGGAGGCGCACCGCATCGCCGTGGACGTCGCCGCCCTGGAGCGCAGTGTCGACGACGTGATCCGCAAGGCCCGCCGTCCTTTCCGCGACGCCCCGTACGCCGACCTGGCCGCCGTGGCCCGCGAACGCGCCACGTTCTGGCTGCCGTTGGCGGAGGATCAGGGGCGGGCGGCGGAGACGTCGGCCGGGCAGGATTCGGTTCCCGTGCCCGTCCCCGAGGACGACCTCACCGCGGCCATCGACGCCCTCATCGGGAATGTCCTGGACCACACCCCCCAGGGCACCCCCTTCCGCATCGCCGTCCGCACGACCCCGGAGGGCACCGCCGAACTCACCGTCGCCGACGAAGGCCCCGGCCTCCCGCCGACCTACGCGGCGGAACGCGGCACCAGCGGCGGCGGATCCACGGGACTCGGCCTCGACATCGCACGCCGGACGGCGGAGGACGCGGGCGGCACCTTCGCCATCACCTCGGACGCGGCCCGCGGCACCGAGGTGTCCCTCACTTTCCCCCGGGCGCCCGCGGAAACGCGACCCGGACGGCCCGAGCCCACCGGTTGATCCCCAGCTCGGGCCGCAGCGCCGCGAACCCACCGCAGTACTTCGTGAACTCCGCGGCCCGCACCCCGTACCGGTGCAGGACCCGGTCCGCCTCCGTCAGGTGCCCCTGGGTCTTGGTCTCCACCAGGACGAGACCGGAGTCCGCCTCCACCGAACGGCCCGTGGCCACGTCCCGCACCACGAGCCCCGCGTCGCACGTGATCCGCTGGCCGTCGGCGACGAACGTCGCCCGCTGGTACTCGGTGACCAGCGCCGTGGTCAGACCGCCCGGCGCCTCGATGCCGTACGACCCCCTCAGCACCCCCGCGAGGAAACCCTGCCGCTCGGCGTCGAGCACGCGGTCGTCGCCGTCAAGACGCTGACGGTGCTTGACCGTCTCGCCGCGGCCGCTCTTCAGCTTGATCTCGAACTGCCGCTCCCCGCTGTCCTGGTAGACCCGCTCCCGGATGCGGTAGCGCAGCCGCCTGCCCTGCCGGTGGTGGTGGTAGGTGAGCAGCTCAGGAGTGTCGTAGTACGTCGAGTGGTAGCTGAACCAGCGCTTTCCGCCGATGCTCAGCGCCCGGAAGGGCCCCGACGCGCGGCGCGGATCGGTCAGGAGCGCCGCCAGGTCGTCGAAGATCTCGACCGGCACGAGATAGCTGTTGTCGTAGCGGGCGAGCAGCTCCGCGCGCGCGTTGACCTCGTCGAGCGAGATGGGGTGCGCGGCGAGCGCGGCGCGTCCGATGGCGCGTACGGCGGGGTTCACACGGTCTCCTTCTGGTGGGGGACGGCAGGCGTGCGTGACCGGGTCGTGCGGCGTCGTGGTGCTGTCCGTATGAACTCCCCGGCCCGCTCGGAAGGTTCCGGCTGCCGGAAGCGGACTTCCAGAACCATCAGGTCACGTACGTAGTCGATCTCCTGGACGGTCCAGCCGAGCGGCTCCCCCAGGCGCCGCGCCAGCTCCGCACGGAGCGCGCTCTCCTCGCGGTACACGGCGTCCAGGGTGATGACCGCGCGCCGGTCACCGGCGAAGAGGCGGGGATGGTCGGCCCCGTACATCACCAGGAGCAGCACGGCCGCGAGCCCGGCGGCGACCGGCAGGTCGAGGCCCGGAAGGCCGCAGAGCAGGCCGAGGACGAGGGTGATGAAGTAGTACGCGACTTCCTGGTGCTGCACGGCGTCCGAGCGCAGCCGCACGATCGAGAGCACCCCGAAGAGCCCGAAACCGAGCGCGAGCCCGCCGTTGCCGCCGGCGCTCGCCAGGGCGGAGACGACCGCGAAGAGCGCGACGTTCAGGGCGAGATAGGCGGGGACCAACTCCCTTCTGCGGTGGCGTGGATAGAAGACCCCGAAGGTCAGGAGGGTCACGGCCACCAGGTCGAGGCCGAGGTGGGCCGCCATCTGTCCGAGGTTCTCTGCGCTGTCCATGACCAGGACGCTAGGGATCGGCGGGTTAAGGCCGCCCCCGGTGAGGGTTAACGAGCCGGAGCCGGCCCGTGGGTACTTATTGACAGCATGCTGTCTTGATGACAGCATGCTTACATAAGCGCACCACGGAGCCCGTCCAACGGAGGCAGCCATGTCCCGCAAGCCCGTGCACCTCGCCGTCTACGACACCCTCGCCGACTGGGAGCCCGGTCACGCCACCGCGTACCTCGCCCGCGCCGGGTACGAGATCCGCACCGTCGCCGCGGACTCCCTCGACCCCGTCACCACGGTGGGCGGCGTCCGCATCCAGCCCGACCTGACCCTCGCCGAACTGCGGCCCGAGGACAGCGCGCTCCTGATCCTGCCGGGAGCCGACCTGTGGGACACCGGCGACGACCTGGCACCCTTCGGCCGCACCGCCCGCGCCTTCCTCGACGCGGACGTGCCGGTCGCCGCGATCTGCGGGGCCACCGCCGGGCTCGCCCGGGAGGGGCTCCTGGACGAGCGCGCGCACACCAGCGCGGTGTCGTTCTACCTCGCGGCCACGGGATACAAGGGCGGCGAGCGGTACGTGGACGCGGACGCCGTCACCGACGGCGGGCTCACCACGGCGGGACCGACCGAGCCGGTGGCCTTCGCCCGCGAGATCCTCGGGCGGCTCGGCGCCTTCGAGGGCGCGAAGCTCGACGCCTGGTACCGCCTGTTCCACGACTCGGACGCGTCCGCGTACGAGGTGCTCGAATCGTGAGCGCCGACCGCGAGCGCGTTCATGAGGAGCGGGTGCGGGAGCAGCAGGACCTGTTCTCCCGCACCGCCCTCGGCGTCTTCCGGCTCAACGGCCAGTTCCTCTCCGTGGCCGACGAGTTGGCAACGGCGGGCGGACTCACCGCCGCCTGGTGGCAGGTACTCGGCGCCGTCCTGCGCGAGCCGCTGCCCGTCGCCGGGATCGCCCGTGCGATGGGCATCACCCGGCAGAGCGTGCAGCGCGTCGCCGACCTCCTCGTGCGGCGCGGCCTCGCCGAGTACGTGCCGAACCCGGCCCACCGCCGCGCCAAGCTCCTGCGCCCCACGGACGAGGGCCTGGCCGCCGTCAGGAAGATCGACCCCGGCCACGCGGAATGGGCCGCCCGGCTCGCGGAAGCGCTCGGCGACGAGGAGTTCGCCGAGACCGTACGGGTGTTGGAGCGGCTTTCCGACGTCCTGTCCGACGTGGATACGGAACAACCCGTTACGGAGCCGTAGCAGGCAGTCCGTGCCCCGATGTCCTACCGCCGCACTATCCTCGATCTGTTGCACACCAACGGGGGAGGTCGGCGCGGCGATGGAGAAGCTCGGGCCCGGGGACCCACAGCGAATAGGCGCCTATCGGCTGCTCGCGCGACTCGGCGCGGGCGGCATGGGGCACGTCTATCTCGCCAGGTCCGACCGGGGACGTACGGTCGCGGTGAAGCTGGTGCGTGAAGAGCTCGCCGAGCAGGAGGAGTTCAGGAACCGCTTCCGGCAGGAAGTGCAGGCGGCACGGCGGGTCGGCGGCGCGTGGACGGCGCCGGTGCTCGACGCGGACACCGAGGCGACGATCCCCTGGCTGGCCACGGGCTATGTCGCGGGGCCCTCCCTGCAGAGCGTCGTCTCGCACGACCACGGGCCGCTGCCCGAGCGGTCGGTGAAGATACTGGCGGCCGGGCTCGCCAACGCCCTCAAGGACATCCACGCGGCGGGCCTCATCCACCGCGACCTGAAACCGTCGAACGTCCTCGTCACGATCGACGGGCCCCGCGTCATCGACTTCGGCATCGCCCGCGCGCTCGAAACGGTCACCGACGGCGGCCTGACGCGCACCGGAGCGCTCGTCGGTTCGCCCGGCTTCATGGCGCCCGAGCAGGTGCGCGGCGACCGGATCACCCCGGCCTGCGACGTGTTCTGCCTGGGATCGGTCCTCGCGTACGCGGCTTCGGGCGCGCTGCCCTTCGGCACGGCCAACAGCGGTGTGCACGCGCTGATGTTCCGTATCGCGCAGGAGGAGCCGGACCTGGAGGGGCTGCCGGAGGAGCTGGCCGAGCTGGTCGGCGACTGCCTGCGCAAGAACCCCGCGGACCGCCCTTCGCTGGAGCAGATCCTTGAGCGGACGGGGGCCGAGGACACACTCGGCGACGGCGGCCGGACGCGGGACCCGTGGCTTCCGGGCGCGCTCGTGGCCCAACTGGGGCGCCACGCAGTGCAGTTGCTGGACACGGAGAACCCGGACGAGGGCGGGGGCGCAGCTGGAGGCGGCGCACCCAAGGCGGCCGTCGCGGAGGCCGAGGCGGCGGCTGCCGCTGCTGGTGCCGCTGCGGCCGGCGCCGCAGCCGCATCTCCCCCTCCCCCTCCCGCTTCTCCTCCCTCCCCCTCCCCAGAAGGCAACGGAGCCAGGCCCGCCCCCGCCGTCGGCGATACTCCACCGCCGCCCGGCAGACCGGGCGAGGCGGCCCCCTTGGACCATCTCCCCACGATGATCACCGGCCAGACACCGCCGCCCACTCCCCCGCCGAACTCGGCGTACGGCTATCCCCAACAGCACCCGCAGCCACACCCGCAGCAACCCCCCTCCGGCTACGGCTACCCCCAGCAGGGCCCGTACGGCCCCACGCCTCCGTACGGCCCCCTCGTCCACCCCCAGGGCGAGCCCCCGCGCCGCAGCGGGCGGTCCACCGCGGCGCTCATCGCGGTGGCCGTCATAGTGGCCATAGGAGCGGGCGGCACGGTGTACGCGGTGATGAAGGGCGACGGCTCCCCCAAGGCGGGCGGCACGAACTCCAAGTCTCCGTCGAGCAACGCGCCTTCGACCCCGGGCACGCCGAGCGATGACGGGTCGTCGGAGCCCGGGACCACGCCCACCTCCCCGGCGTCCAAGGACGACGAAAAGAACGACGAGGGCACGGTCCCGGACAAGTTCCTCGGCACCTGGAACGGCTCCATCCAGAACAACCTGGGCAGCAACTCACGGCGCCTCGTCCTCCAGCAGGGCGACGTCGGCGACACCGTCGTCTCGATCACCGCCGACGGCCCGACCGACACGGGCGGCACGTATCACTGCGTGTTCCAGGGCAAGTTGGTCTCGGCGAGCGGGAACACCCTGCGCATCGGCCCGACGGACGTGGTCGTCGGGCAGCCCGCGAGCTCCTGCAGACCGGGCCAGCCGAGCACGGTGACGCTGCTCCCGAACGGCAGGCTGCACCGCGAGAACACCGGCACCGACAAGGGGCTGACGTACGACAAGGAGGGCTGAGCCTCCTTGACGACGCGCTCGCCGAAGACGGAAGGGGCGCCCCGGCTCGGCCGGGGCGCCCCCTTCTCGTACAGCGGCGGCTGCTAGATGAACGAGTTGATCTCGATCGTCTCCGTGCGGCCCGGACCCACGCCGATCGCGGAGATCGGGGCGCCGGACATCTCCTCCAGGGCCTTCACGTAACCCTGCGCGTTCTTCGGCAGGTCGGAGAAGGTCTGGGCCTTGGTGATGTCCTCGGACCAGCCGGGGAGGTACTCGTAGACGGGCTTCGCGTGGTGGAAGTCCGTCTGGTTGTACGGGAGTTCCTCGACGCGCTTGCCGTCGATCTCGTACGCGACGCAGACCGGGATCTGCTCCCAGCCCGTCAGGACGTCCAGCTTCGTGAGGAAGAAGTCCGTCAGGCCGTTCACGCGGGTCGCGTAACGGGCGATCGGCGCGTCGAACCAGCCGCAGCGGCGGTCACGGCCGGTGGTGACACCGCGCTCGCCACCGATGCGGCGCAGGTCCTCGCCGTCCTGGTCGAACAGCTCGGTCGGGAACGGGCCCGCGCCGACACGCGTGGTGTACGCCTTCAGGATGCCGATGACGCGGCTGATCTTCGTCGGGCCGACGCCCGTACCCGTGCAGGCGCCGCCCGCGGTCGGGTTCGAGGAGGTGACGAAGGGGTACGTGCCGTGGTCCACGTCCAGGAGCGTGCCCTGGCCGCCCTCGAACAGGACGACCTTGTCCTCGTCGAGCGCGTTGTTGAGGATCAGGGTGGTGTCGGCGACGTACCGCTTGATGTTCTCGCCGTGCTCAAGGAGCTGCTCGACGATCTGGCCGACCTCGATGGCGCGGCGGTTGTAGAGCTTGGTGAGGAGCTGGTTCTTGATCTCGAGAGCCGCCTCGACCTTCTGCTCCAGGATCGACTGGTCGTAGAGGTCCTGGACGCGGATGCCGGTGCGGTTGATCTTGTCGGCGTACGTCGGACCGATGCCACGGCCGGTCGTGCCGATCTTGCGCTTGCCGAGGAAGCGTTCCGTCACCTTGTCGACGGTCACGTTGTACGGCGTGATGATGTGCGCGTTACCGCTGATCAGCAGCTTCGACGTGTCGACGCCGCGCTCGTTCAGACCGCTCAGCTCGGAGAGCAGGACCGACGGGTCGACGACGACTCCGTTGCCGATGACAGGCACGCAGTCCGGGGAGAGAATCCCGGAAGGGAGGAGATGCAGCGCGTACTTCTGGTCGCCTACGACGACCGTGTGGCCGGCGTTGTTGCCGCCCTGGTATCGCACTACATAGTCCACGGAGCCACCGAGCAGGTCGGTGGCCTTTCCCTTGCCTTCGTCACCCCACTGAGCACCGAGCAGCACAAGTGCGGGCACAGGCGTACACCCCTTCCGGGCGGGGCATGTCCAAGGTCAGGGGCCGTAGCCGCCATATGGGTGTGCCTTGGATGCTGCCCCGGAATAGACGAAGCCCCTGGCGCAATAGCGCAAGGGGCTCTTGCACAAAGATGCTACCCGAGGTCTCAGAAAAGGGGCGCACGTTGTCGGCTCGCGACCAGCTGCTAGTCGTCATCGACCCGGTCGCCCGGCGCACGGACGGTGAGTCGGTCAGGATCGCGAAGGATGTGCTCGGCGCGGGCGCCTCCGTTCGCGTCTGCCTGCCCGAAAGCCCCGAAGACTTCGCGAAAGCCCTGGCCAGGCGGGGTGCGCGGCGTCCTGTGGTGATCGGGGACGACCGTGCTCTCGCACGGGCGGTGGGGTTCCTCCACCGGGAGCGGGAGTTCGCTCGATGCGCACTCTCCGTAGTTCCCGTAGGTGCGTCGCAGACTCTCGCGCGGGCGCTCGGAGTGCCCGCCGGGGCGGTCGCGGCGGCGCGGGCGGTGCTCGAAGGGGCCGAGCGGCGGCTGGATCTGCTCGTCGACGACCGGGACGGGGTGGTCATCGGGGAGCTGCGCATCCCGCCGGTCGCCGCCTCGGCCGCCGGGGGCGTGCCGATGGACGGCCACCCGTGGCTGCGGACCTGCCAGTCCCTCGTGCGCACGCTCGCCGCGCGGCCCTCCCGGGTCGCCTCGGCGCCGGGGCCCGCTCCGGCGCGGCTGCGGGTGGAGGCCGACGGGGTGGTCGTGGTGGACCTCGACCAGCCGGTGGAGGGGGTCGCGGTGAACCCCGCCGAGGACGGTTTCGCCGAGGTGGAGGTGCGCCCCTCGTCGGTGGGCGCCGAGGCGTCGCCGCTGCGGGTGCGGGCCCGGACGGTGACGGTCTCGGGGGCGGATTTCCGCTACCGGGCGGACACGGTGGTGGGGGGTCCCGTGCGCACGCGTACGTGGTCGGTGCGGGCCGGGGCCTGGGGCTTGACGCTGCCTCGCTGAGGGCGGCGCGACGGGCGGCCGGGCTACTCGCGCCGGGGGGCCTGCTTGCCGAACAGGCTCTCCCGGTGCACCCGCCAGCGTTCCAGCATCTGCGCCAGTTCGTGCTCGACGAACTCGAAGAAGGCGAGCGTCTCGGCCAAGCGGCGGCCCGCCGGGGTGTCGGCGCCCAGGCTGGCGACACCGTCGCTCAGGGCGCTCTCCCAGCGCTTGAGGATGCCGTCACGGTTGGCCAGCGCCTCGTACCACTGGTTGCTGTGCACCCGGAAGATGTCCCGGCGCGAGCCGGGTTCGCGCTCCCGGGACACCATGTGCTGCTGCGTGAGATAGCGGACCGCCCCCGAGACGGCCGCGGGGCTCACCTGGAGCTGCTCGCCCAGCTGGGCCGATGTCAGCGCGCCCGAGTCCGCGGCGAGGAGCGCCGCGAAGATCCTGGCGGGCATCCTCGGCATTCCGGCCTCGACCAGCTGCGAGGCGAACTGTTCGACGAACCGGCCGACGCGCTCGCCGTCACGGTCACGGTCACGATCACGATCGCTCGGCGGCGCTGACTCCTTGGGCATCTGCTGATCATCTCCCCTGTGCGGTCCTTCGCCGCCGAGTTTATACGCTTCCTTAACTTCACAACTTTGTGAAACTAGCGTAGATTCCAAAACATGACGAAGGCAATCACCGTCTCCGGGCTGCACAAGTCGTTCGGCCGGACCCACGCGCTCGACGGTCTCGACCTCGATGTCGAGGCCGGCGAGGTCCACGGCTTCCTCGGCCCCAACGGCTCCGGGAAGTCCACGACCATCCGCGTCCTGCTCGGCCTGCTCCGCGCGGACTCCGGCGCCGCCCAGCTCCTCGGCAAGGACCCGTGGCACGACGCGGTGGAGCTGCACCGGCGCGTGGCGTACGTACCGGGTGACGTCACCCTGTGGCGCAACCTCTCCGGCGGCGAGGTCATCGACCTGTACGGGAAGCTGCGCGGGGGCCTCGACCGGGCGCGCCGGGCCGACCTCGTCGAGCGGTTCGAACTCGACCCGACCAAGAAGGGGCGTACGTACTCCAAGGGCAACCGGCAGAAGGTCGCCCTCGTCGCCGCGTTCGCGTCGGACGTCGACCTCCTGATCCTCGACGAGCCCACATCCGGGCTCGACCCGCTCATGGAGGAGGTCTTCCAGGCGTGCGTCGAGGAGGAGCGCGACCGGGGCCGCACCATCCTCCTGTCCTCGCACATCCTCAGCGAGGTGGAGACGCTCTGCGACCGCGTCAGCATCATCAGGAAGGGGCAGACCGTCGAGAGCGGCTCGCTCGCCGACCTGCGCCATCTGACGCGGACCAGCGTCACCGCCGAGCTGGCCGGGCCGCCCAATGGGCTCGCGCGGCTGCCCGGTGTGCACGACGTCGACGTGTCGGGGCAGGGTGACGCGGGCGGACATCGCGTCAAGCTCCAGGTGGACACCGACAAGCTGGACGCCGTGCTGCGTTCGCTCACCGAGTCCGGGGTCCGCTCGCTGCTCTCCACGCCGCCGACGCTGGAGGAACTCTTCCTGCGGCACTACCAGGACGACGCGGGGGCGGTCGCGCGATGACCGCCGTCACCGGAGCACCGGGGTTCGCTCCCCGCGGCTCACGTCAACTCGCGGGCACCGGCGCCCTGTTGAGGCTCGCTCTGCGACGCGACCGCGTCATGATGCCGGTCTGGGTCCTCGTCGTCGCCGGCCTGGTCCTCGCGATGCCGGGTTCCCTGGAGCAGACGTACGGCACCGCCGCCGAGCGGGCCGACGCCATGCGGTCGATGAACGCCAACTCCTCGATGCGGGCGCTGTACTCGCCGGTCTTCGGGGACTCGATCGGCGCGCTCTCCGCCTGGCGCATCGGTGTCTACGCAGCGATCCTCGCCGCCGTGATGAGCCTGATCATCGTCGTACGGCACACGCGCGAGGAGGAGGAGACCGGCCGCCAGGAGATGATCTCCGCCGCGATGGTGGGGCGGCGTGCGCCGCTGACCGCCGCGCTGCTCGCCGCGTTCGTGGCGAACGCGGCCGTGGGGCTGCTCATCGCCGGCGGGATGGCCGGGCAGGGCTCGGCGGGGGCGCTCGCGCTCGGGCTCGGCGTCGCGGGCACCGGCATGCTCTTCGCCACCGCGGCGGCGGTCGTCGCCCAGTTCACGGAGAGCGCGCGGCTCGCCAAGGGTCTTACGTCCGGGGTGCTGGGAGCCGCGTACGTGCTCAAGGCCGCGGGTGACGCCGGGAGCGAGCGCGGGCAGTCCGTGCTGACCTGGCTCTCGCCCCTCGGCTGGACGGAGAACCTGCGGGCCTACGCCGGTGAGCGGTGGTGGGTGCTGCTCCTGATCGCCGCCGCGATCGTGGTGCAGGGGTCTTTCGCGTACGGCCTGGCGGGTCGGCGCGATGTCGGGATGAGCTTCCTGCCGACCCGGCCGGGGCCCGCGAAGGGTGCGATCGGCACGGCGGGCGGGCTCGCCTGGCGGTTGCAGCGGGGCAGCGTGCTCGGCTGGACGCTCGGGTATCTGGTCGCCGGTGTCGTCTTCGGCGGGATGGTCGAGGGGGTGGCGGACATCGTCGGCGACAACGCCGGTACCCGGGAGATCATCGAGCGGATGGGAGGGCAGTCCGGCCTCACGGACGCCTTCCTCGCCACGATGGTCGGCCTGCTCGGGATGGTCGCCTCGCTGTACGTCGTCGCCTCCGTCCTGCGGCTGCACGGCGAGGAGACGTCACAGCGGGCGGAGCCGGTGCTCGCGGGCGCGGTGGGCCGGCTCCGCTGGGCCGGGGGCCACCTGGTCATCGCCTTCGGCGGGGCGGTGCTGCTGATGCTGGTGGGCGGGCTCGGTCTCGCCCTCGGGTACGGGAAGGACCTCGGGCCGGTCCTGGGGGCGTGCCTGGTGCAGGTGGCGGCGGTCTGCGTGCTCGGCGGGCTCACGGTACTGCTGGTGGGGGCCTTCCCCCGGGCGGCGGTGGCGGCCTGGGGGGTGGCAGGGCTCTGCCTGGCGCTCGGCTGGATCGGCCCGGCCCTGGACCTTCCCCCGGTGGCGCTGGACGTGTCTCCTTTCGGCCACCTCCCGAAGGTGCCGGGTTCTGCGATGGCCTGGGGGCCGGTGTGGACGCTCCTCGCCCTGGCGGCGGCCCTGACGGCCACGGGCCTGGCGGGCCTGCGCCACAGGGACCTGACCACGTAGCCCCACGTAGTACCTGCGACGGACCCCCGAGGACCCCTCCCTGGCGGGACGACCTCCCTCCCCCGTCCCCGTACCTTCGTATGCGTGACTGACGCGACCAAGAACGCCCCCAGCAGCAACCGCAGCCCGGAGTACCGCCTGGCCGTGGGTGCGCTCGGGGGGCTTCGGCAGGACCTCTTCCGGGGCGCCTTCGACTACCGCCCGCTGCAAGCGATGCGTACGGACGGGCCCCTCACCCGGCGCCTCCCGGCCCGCATACGCCAGTACGCCGGCTGGGCCCCGCACGCGGCGGTCCTGACGGCCGCCTTCTTCACCTTCCTCGTCGCGTACGCGGACGACTCCGGCGGCCTCGACTACGTCCTCACCGGGCTCGTACCGGCCGCCGCCGTCGCCATGACCCTGCTCAGGCCCATCGCCGCCTGGTGGGTCCTGGTCGCGAGCACGCCCTTCTCCGGCGCCATCGGCAGCCACTGGGACAGCGGCTATCCCTGGGCCGACAGCGTCTTCATCGCGCACCTCACCGTGATGACGGTGATCACCCTGCGGACCCGCCCCCGCACCGGCGCCTGGATGTGGGTGGGCACGGCCCTCTACGGCATCGCCGCCGAGGTCTTCCTCAGCCCGGGGTACTCGACCAACCTGCCGGAGATGCTGTTCTTCTCCGCGCTCGCCCTCCTCGCCGCCTCCCTCGTGCACATCCGCCGCGAGGCCAAGCACGAGGTCAGCGTCCAGCGGACGGTCACCGAGATGGAGCGCGGCAAGCGCACCCTCCTGGAGGAGCGGACGAACATCGCGCGCGAGCTGCACGACGTGGTCGCCCACCACATGTCCGTGGTCGCCATCCAGGCGGAGGCCGCGCCCTACCGCGTCGAGAACCCGCCCCCGGAGCTCGAGCAGGCGTTCGTGACGATCCGCGAGAACGCCGTGGCCGCGCTGACGGAGCTGCGCCGCGTCCTCGGTGTCGTACGCGCGGAGGACTACGAGGCCCCGGACGCCCCGCAGCCCACGCTCGGCGACCTCGACCGGCTCATCGCGAACGTCCGCGAGACCGGCCTCGACGTCGAGAAGGTCGTCACCGGAGCCGTCCGCGAACTCCCGCAGGGCGTCGAGCTCTCCGCGTACCGCATCGTGCAGGAGGCGCTGAGCAACACCCTGCGCCACGCGCCCGGCGCCACGGCCCGTGTCGAGGTCGGTTATGTGCTGGGCGGCCTTGGGCTGCGCATCGTCAACGGGCCCGCGACCGGCCTGGTCAAGCCCTCGCCCGGAGCGGGGCACGGCCTCACCGGCATGCGGGAGCGTGTCACGATGCTGGACGGCGAGATGACGACCGCGGAGACCGCCGACGGGGGCTATGAAGTCACCGTCTTCCTGCCGGTCGCGTCCGCGTCGGAACCCACCGGAGGCCAGGAATGACGATCCGCGTACTGATCGCCGACGACCAGATGATGGTCCGCGAAGGCTTCTCCGTCCTGCTCAACGCGATGCCGGACTTCGAGGTCGTCGGCGAGGCCGTCAACGGCCGCGAGGCGGTCGACCGCGTCCGCGAGCTCAGCCCGGACGTCGTCCTGATGGACATCCGCATGCCCGTGCTGAACGGTATCGAGGCGACCCGCGAGATCGTCGCGGCGGACGTCACGTCGAAGGTCCTCGTCCTCACCACCTTCGACCTGGACGAGTACGTCTACCAGGCGCTGCGGGCGGGCGCTTCCGGCTTCCTGCTCAAGGATGCCTCCGCGCGCCAACTCGCCGACGGGGTACGGGTCGTGGCGGCCGGCGAGGCCCTGCTCGCGCCCTCCGTGACGCGCCGCCTCATCACGGAGTTCTCCAAGCTGGGCGAGACGCCGCGCCTCTCGGCGACCGCGCAGGCCCAGGCGTACGGCGAGCTCACCGAGCGTGAGACGGAGGTGCTCGTCCTCATCGCCCAGGGCCTGTCCAACGGGGAGATCGCCTCGCGCCTCGTGGTCGCCGAGTCCACGATCAAGACGCACGTGAGCCGCATCCTGGTGAAACTGGGCCTGCGGGACCGCACCCAGGCGGCGGTCTTCGCGTACGAGGCGCGGCTGGTCACCCCGGGCTGACCTCTTCCGGGGCGGGCCCGCCTGCGACTAGCGTCCCTCCATGGACGCCCCTCTCGCCGACTTCGCCCCCTGGTCCCCGGAGTTCATCGCCGACCCCTACCCGGCCTACGCACGGCTGCGGGACGCCGGGCGCGTGCACTACTTCGGGGCCACCGACCAGTGGCTGATCCCGCACCACGCGGACGTGTCCACGCTGCTGCGGGACCGGCGGCTCGGGCGGACCTATCTGCACCGGTTCACGCACGAGGAGTTCGGGCGGCAGGCACCGCCACCCGAGCACGAGCCGTTCCACGTCCTGAACGACAACGGCATGCTCGACCTGGAGGCACCCACCCACACCCGCATCCGCCGCCTGGTGTCGAAGGCCTTCACGCCTCGCACCGTGGAGCAACTCAGGCTGTACGTCGAGGAGTTGGCCGACCGGCTCGTACGGGACATCGTGGCCGACGGGGGCGGCGACCTCGCCGCCCGCGTCGCCGAGCCGCTGCCGGTCGCCGTCATCGCGCAGATGCTGGGCATCCCGGAGACCGACCGGGAGCAGCTGCGGCCCTGGTCGGCCGACATCTGCGGGATGTACGAGCTGAACCCGTCCGAGGAGACCGCGGGGCGCGCGGTCACAGCCTCGCTCGAATTCTCCGCGTACCTGCGCGAACTCATCGCGGTGCGCCGCGAGAAGCCCGGCGACGACCTGATCTCGGGGCTCATCGCCGCGTACGAAGGAGGGGAGTCCCTGAGCGAGCAGGAGATGATCTCCACCTGCGTGCTGCTGCTCAACGCGGGGCACGAGGCGACGGTCAACGGTTGGTACGCGCTCTTCCGCAACCCGGCGCAACTCGCCGCCCTGCGCGCCGATCCCGGGCGTCTGATCCCCACCGCCGTGGAGGAGTTGATGCGGTACGACACCCCGCTCCAGCTCTTCGAGCGGTGGGTTCTGGACGACATCGAGATCGACGACACCGTGATTCCGCGCGGCAGCGAGGTCGCCCTCCTCTTCGGATCGGCGAACCACGACCCTGCGGTGTTCACCGCCCCGGCCGAGCTGGACCTGGCCCGCGCCGAGAACCCGCACATCTCCTTCAGCGCGGGCATCCACTACTGCATCGGCGCACCCCTGGCCCGCATAGAACTCGCGGCTTCGCTGGGTGCGTTGCTGCGCCGGGCGCCCGGCCTGACGCTCGCCGCCGAGCCGGAGCGCAAGCCCAACTTCGTGATCCGGGGGCTGCGGGAGCTCCTCGTACAGGTCCCGTAGCCCCCCTCTCAGAACGCCAGCTGCGCGATCTCCTCCGCCACCACCGCGCACGCGTCGGCCGCCGGGTCGATGAGCGGGAAGTGGCCCACGTCCTCCAGGAGCGTCAGCCCCACCACCTCGCCCGCCTTGGCCGCCGCGTCGGCGTACGCCTCGGCGACCGCCTGCGGCACGACGATGTCCGTACGCCCCTGGACGACGGTCGTGGCGATACCGGTCGGCAGCAGAGCCGCGGGGTCGGCGTGCGGCAGCCGCTCCTCGAACTTGTCCTTGCCGCCGAGCAGTTGCAGGGAGGCGTCCGAGCAGACGCCGAGCTCCTGCGCCGCGCGGAAGTCGGCGATGGGCGCGAGAGCGACGACACCCCGGAAGGGGGCGGGCCTGCCGATGCGCCAGGGGGAGCCATCGGGCAGCACATGCCGGGCTCCGGCCCACAGGGCGAGGTGGCCGCCCGCGGAGTGGCCGGTGACGACGGTGCGGCGCGTGTCGGCCACCGGCAGATGCTCCCGTACGAGACCCGGCAGCGCGTCGAAGGCGGCGGCCACGTCGTCGAAGGTCTCGGGCCAGCGCCCCGCGACGGGCCCATCGCCCTGCGCGGGGATCGAACTGCCGCGGCGGTACTCGACGTTGGCCACGGCGAAGCCGCGCCGGGCGAGGAAGTCCGCGAAGGGCGTGATGTGCAGGCGGTCGTACGGAGCGCGCCAGGCGCCCCCGTGCAGCACGACGACCAGCGGGGCCGGGGCTTCACCGCCGGTCCGGGGCTCGTAGAAGTCGACCACCTGGTCGGGGTGCTCGCCGTACGCGGCGGTGGCGTCGGGCGTCACCGCGGGGTGCGACAAGGCGGCGGCGGCCTCGGCGGCATCGCGGGCCACGGCGGCGGCGTCGTCCGGCATACGAGGGCCTCTCTGCGGGGTGGGGTGCCAGGAGCTGGGGCGGGGGGTTCGTCCGGCCTCCCCAGCGGGGTGTCCGTTTGATCTTCCCCTACCCCGCCCCTGCCCGGGAACGGCCTGTCGCCGTCAGCTCGCGGAGTCGCCCAGTGTCCGCGCCAACACCCCTGCGGCCCGCTCCACATCGGCGAAGCCGACGTACAGCGGCGTGAAGCCGAAGCGGAGCACGTCCGGCGCCCTGAAGTCGCCGACCACGCCCTGCTCCACCAGGCGCCGCATCACGTCACCCGCGTCGTGGCACCGCAGCGCGACCTGGCTGCCGCGCTCCGCGTGGGCGGCCGGGGTGAGCACCTCGACCCTGCCATCGGGGACGTAGGCGCTCACGCACTCGACGAAGAAGTCCGTCAGGGCGAGGGACTTGGCCCGTACGGCCTCGATGGACACCCCGTCCCACACGTCGAGGGCGGCGTCCAGGGCCAGCATCGACAGGATGTCGGGCGTACCGACCCGGCCCCGCACGGCGCCGTCCGCCGCCTCGAACTCCGGCCGCATCCCGAAGGGCTCGGCGTGCGAGTTCCAGCCGGGCAGCGGGGAGTCGAAGCGGGGCTGAAGGTCCGCCCGTACGTAGAGGTAGGCAGGTGAACCAGGCCCCCCGTTCAGGTACTTGTACGTGCACCCGACCGCGAGGTCCACACCGTGCGCGTCGAGCCCGACGGGCAGCGCACCGGCGGTGTGGCACAGGTCCCAGACGACCAGCGCGCCCGCGTCGTGCACGGCCGCCGTCAGACCGGGCAGATCGTGCAGGCGCCCGGTGCGGTAGTCGGCGTGGTTGAGCAGGACCACGGCCGTGCGCGGGCCGAGGACGCCGCGCACCTCACCCGGGGCGACCGGCACCAGACGGCAGTCCGTCATCCGCGCCGCGGACTGGGCGATGTACCCGTCCGTGGGGAACGTCGTCGCGTCAACGACGATCTCGTCCCGCCCCTCGCCCGAGTCACGGGCCATGCGTACGGCGGCCACCAGGGCCTTGAAGACGTTCACGCTCGTCGAGTCGCCGACGACGATCTGGCCGGGGGCGGCGCCCACGAGCGGGGCTATGCGGTCGCCGATCCGCTCGGGGGCCGTCCACCAGCCGCTCTCGTCCCAGGAGCGGATGCGGAGCTGGCCCCACTGGCGGGATATGACGTCCGCGACCCGCTCCCGCACGACCGCGGGCAGGGCGCCCAGCGAGTTGCCGTCCAGGTAGACGGTGTCGTCAAGGACGAACTCCGCGCGCTTGGGGCCGAGTTCGTCGTCAGCGTCCCGCTTCGCCGCTATCGCCTTGAGGTCGGCCTCAGACATGGCTCCTCGCAGTCCACAGCTCGGGGAACACGTTCTTCGTCGCGCGCTTCTCCAGCCACGCCACGCCCGCCGAGCCGCCCGTGCCCGTCTTGGAGCCCATCGCGCGCCGGGTCGCCACCAGGTGGTCGTTGCGCCAGCGCCACACGAGCTCGGCGACATCCGTCATCACCTCGCCCAGGCGGGCGAGTTCAGCGCTCTCGTCACCCGAGTAGAGGTCGGTCCACACCTGCTCGACCTCGGGCGACGGCTCGTACTTCTTCGTCAGGTCACGCTGAAGCACGGCGTCCGGGACGGCGTGTCCGCGGCGGGCGAGCAGGGCGAGCACCTCGTCGTACAGGCTCGGCTCGTGCAGCGCCTTCTCCAGCTCCGCGTGGACGCGCGGCGCGCCCCGGTGCGGCACCAGCATGGACGCGGACTTGTCGCCGAGCAGGAACTCCATGCGGCGGTACATCGCGGACTGGAATCCGGATCCCTCGCCGAGCGAACCGCGGTAGGAGTTGAACTGGGCGGGGGTGAGCTGCGCCAGCGGGCGCCAGGAGGCGTTCAGCGCCTCCAGCTCGCGCAGGCTGCGCTTGAGGGCGGCCACGGCGGTGGGGATGTCGTCGCGGCGCAGGGCGTGCGACGCGGTCTCCCACTCGTGCACGATGACCGTGAACCACAGCTCCATCACCTGGGTGGTGACCAGGAAGACCATCTCTCCGGGATCGTCGGAGCGCAGGTGCTGGAGGTGCGTGAGGACGTCCGCCTGGACGTAGTCCTCGTAAGGGGTGGTTCCTGCGAAGTCGAGGTTCGGGGTGTCCGCCTCTTGGGACATCGCGATCTCCTTGATACGTACTCCGGGTAGCGGTCCGCCCCTGCCGTTACCGACACGGGGGCCCCGGTCCCCAACGGCATCCTCCGCAACATCCCACAAAACGGCAAGACCTGCCTGGTCACAGCGGCGTCCAGGCAGGTCAGGCACGTCCTCGGGGCGGGCCGGGGCTAACCCAGGGTGTCCGCCGCCGTCTGGGAGGAGTCCCGCAGGAAGCCGGCGCAGCGCTCGTACTCCTCCTGCTCACCGATCGACTGCGCGGCGCGTGCGAGGCCGTGCAGGGCCCGCAGGAAGCCGCGGTTCGGCTCGTGCTCCCACGGCACCGGGCCGTGGCCCTTCCAGCCGCTGCGGCGCAGCGAGTCGAGGCCGCGGTGGTAGCCGGTGCGGGCGTACGCGTACGACTCGACGACGCTGCCGCGCTCGAACGCCTCGTCGGCGAGCTGCGCCCAGGCGAGGGAGGAGGTGGGGTACTTCGCGGCGACGTCGGCGGGCGCCGCACCGTTCGCGAGCAGCTCGCGCGGCTCCGGGTCGTCGGGCAGGTGGGTCGGGGGCGGTCCCCCGAGCAGATCCTTGTGAATGGCCATGGGTTCCAGTCTGCTCCATACGCGCACGGGCCCGGCACCCAGGGAAGGGTGCCGGGCCCGTGCGGACCGCCGGGGCGGTTACTTCAGCTTCGTGCCCGTGGAGCGCAGGTTCGCGCACGCCTCGGTGACGCGCGTGGCCATGCCCGCCTCGGCGGCCTTGCCCCAGGTGCGCGGGTCGTAGGTCTTCTTCGAGCCGACCTCGCCGTCGACCTTCAGGACGCCGTCGTAGTTCTTGAACATGTGGTCGGCGACGGGACGCGTGAAGGCGTACTGCGTGTCCGTGTCGAGGTTCATCTTCACGACGCCGTTCTCCAGGGCGGTCGCGATCTCCTCGGCGGTGGAGCCGGAGCCGCCGTGGAAGACGAAGTCGAACGGCTGCGCGCCCGCGGCCTTGCCGTGCTTGGCGGCGACGCCCTCCTGGAGGTCCTTGAGGAGCTCGGGGCGCAGGACGACGTTGCCCGGCTTGTAGACGCCGTGGACGTTGCCGAAGGACGCGGCCAGGAGGTAGCGGCCCTTGTCGCCCAGGCCGAGGGCCTCGGCCGTACGCAGCGCGTCGTCCACGGTGGTGTAGAGCTCGTCGTTGATCTCGTGCGTGACGCCGTCCTCCTCACCACCGGTCGGGGTGATCTCCACCTCAAGGATGATCTTCGCGGCGGCGGCCTTCGCGAGCAGCTCCTGGCCGATGGCCAGGTTGTCGGCGAGGGTCTCGGCGGAGCCGTCCCACATGTGCGACTGGAAGAGCGGGTTACGGCCGGCCTTGACGCGCTCCGCGGAGACGTCGATCAGCGGACGGACGTACGTGTCCAGCTTGTCCTTGGGGCAGTGGTCGGTGTGCAGCGCGACGGTGATGTCGTACTTCGCGGCGACGATGTGCGCGAACTCGGCGAGGGCCACGGCGCCCGTCACCATGTCCTTGTTGTGCTGGCCGCCCAGGAACTCCGCACCACCGGTGGAGATCTGGATGATGCCGTCGCTCTCGGCCTCCGCGAAGCCGCGCAGTGCGGCGTGCAGCGTCTGCGAGGAGGTCACGTTGATGGCCGGGTAGGCGAACTTGCCTGCCTTCGCCCGGTCCAGCATCTCGGCGTAGACCTCGGGGGTTGCGATGGGCATGTGTCCGCTCCTTGTGATGTGCGGGTGTGTGCTTGGCCCTGACCTAAGGGGGCGACGTCATCGTCGCCCCCATCTTTCCAGATCCGCCGGGCGGCTCGGCCCGGACCGGGTTCCTCAGTCGCTGAGGCCGAGATCGTCCTTGGAGTACGCGAAGAGGTACGGCACCCCGGCGCCCTCGGTGATCTTCTCGCCGGCCCCGGTGGCACGGTCCACGATGGTCGCGACGCCGACCACCTCGGCCCCGGCCTCGCGCACGGCCTCGACGGCGGTGAGCGGGGAGCCGCCGGTGGTGGAGGTGTCCTCGACGACGAGAACGCGACGCCCCTTGATGTCCGGGCCCTCGACGCGGCGCTGCATGCCGTGCGCCTTGGCGGCCTTGCGCACGACGAAGGCGTCGAGGCGCTTGCCGCGCGCCGCGGAGGCGTGCAGCATCGCGCCGGCGACGGGGTCGGCGCCCATGGTCAGGCCGCCCACGGCGTCGAAGTCGAGGTCGGCGGTGAGGTCGAGAAGCACCTGGCCGACCAGGGGGGCGGCCTCGCCGTCGAGGGTGATGCGGCGCAGGTCGATGTAGTAGTCGGCTTCGAGACCCGAGGAGAGGGTCACCTTGCCGTGCACCACGGCCTTGTCCTTGATCTGCTGCAGCAGGGCGCCACGTACGTCGTCAGTCATGCCTGTCAGCTTAAAGCCGCGTCCAGTGGCTCAGAGCCGCGTCCAGGTCCAGGTCGTCGACGCCTCGAGGGGCTCGATGGGGGTGACGAGGCGGGGCAGGGTGTTGAGCCCGTTCGGCGGCCCTGTCTGCGGCTCCACGCACACGGCGGCTTCCTGCTCGTCGTAGACGACGACCCACTGCTCACGGCTCTGCACCGTGAGCGCCAGCTGCTCGGGCCAGGTCAGGGTGACGTCGACGCCGTCCGGCATCCCGAAGCAGTCGTCCCAGGGGCCGGGGGTGGGGGCGATGCGGTGGCCGGTGGGCAGGTGGTCGTCGCCCCGCTCCTCCTGCCAGGCGGGACTGAAGTCCACCTGTACGTTCTCGCCGCCGATGCTGCGGTTGAACCAGGGGTGCCAGCCCACCTGGGCGGGGAAGCTGTCGCCGTACGTCTCGATGCCGAGCGTGAGGGTGAGGGAGTCCTCGGTGAGCGCGACGATCTGCGTGACGCGGCCTTCGTAGGGCCAGGGATCGGTGAGGTCGTACGTGAACGCGGCCTCGCTCTTGCCGGCGCGGGCGGTGCGCCATGGCGCGTCCCTGGCGAAGCCGTGGATGGCGTGGGGCGGGGAGTTGAGGGGCATCTGGTGGGTCGTGCCGCCGTTGCGGAACCTGCCCTCGCGGATGCGGCCGGCCCAGGGGGCCATGGGGAAGCAGCCGTAGCGCGCTCCCTGCCTCAGCAGTTCCCTGCCGCCGAGCTTGAGGCTCCCCACTCGGCAGCCGTTGCCCGGCTGCACAACGACTTCCGCGTCGCCCGCGGTCAGTGTCACGTCTTCGATACTCACGGATGTGACCCTACGGGCAGGGACATTTCCCCAACCCCGCCCCTTCCCGGCTGCATCTGTTGGCGGCTGCGCCGCGCAGGGGGCTCCGCCCCCAGACCCCCGCTCCTCAAACGCCGGAGGGCTGGAAGAACCAGCCCGTCCGGCGTTTGAGGACGAACTCGGCGGAGCCGGTGATGGCGGCACGCAAGGCTTCGGGGTGGCCCGTTCTCAGCGCCTGCGGCGAAGCGCTCGCCCCGCCACGATCGCCGAGGCCAGCACCACCGCCGCAGCGGGCGCAGCCCACCGCAGCGTGGCGGAGGTGGACAGCGACTCCGCGGCGGGCGCGGGGGCGTACCGCCCCCGGGGCGGCGCGTGGTCGACCTCCTCGGCGCTCCGGCCGATCATCGTCCGCCGGGCATGCGCGGCCTCAGCGGGAGGCACCACGACCTCGTCCACGACATCCTCGGCGGTCTCCTCGAACGACGGCGGCACCTCCGTCTCGAAGACGGTCGCCGCCTCGACGGGCTCGGGTTCGGGCGTCACGGGCTCAGGCTCCGGCTCGGCCGCCCGGCCGAGCCCCTCCGCGAACCGCTCCAGGAGCCGCCGCACCGCCCCCTCCACAGCCTGTGGAGAAGCCTCCGTGACGCGCCCCTCCCCCGCACCCGTCCCGGAGAAGACCAGCTGGGTCCCCGCACCGTCCTCGGCGGGATCGAGCCGCACCGTGAGGGAGAGCTTCACGGAGCCGCCGCCCCGCACCTCCACGCCCTCGCCCTCGATCGCGTACGAACCGTCGCCGCGCGGAGCGACCCGCGCCGCGCCGCGGTACGTGATGGTGTGACCGCCGACCCGCACCTTGAGCCGGCCGGAGAGCGGCGACGCGGTGCCGTCCGCGTCGCGCTGCAGTCCGGGCACCGCCCCAGCGACCTGCTCGGGGTCGCTCAGCACCTGCTGAAGACGGTCGGCGGGAACCGGAACGAACACCTCATGCTCCATGGCAGTCGAGCCTACCCACGTGGCCGAGAACATGTACGCCTGTTCGTCAGTTCGTGTACCGCGGGTGCACCAGTGTGGAGGGTGCGAGGCCCCGCATCCGCGTCCGTTCGGCGGAGGCGACGGCCACCCGCGGCAGCGCCGCCATCCCGGGCGGATCGAGGGCCGGGCGGGATCTGGCCGCCAGGACGAAGCCCCAGTCACGTGGCCGGGACGAACCCTCCGCCGCCCGGTCGGGGCCCGCAGCGAACGCGGAGAGCCTGCTCCCGACGCCGTACGGCTCCGTCCGCAGACCCGCCGCCCGCAGCGTGGCCTCCACCGTCCAGAAGACGTGGGGCCTGGACGTCATCGGCCCGGCGTGCACGGCCAGGCGCCCGCCGTCGGCCAGGGCCCGCGACGCGAGGCCGTAGAACTCCTGGGAGTAGAGCTTGGTGCTCGCGGTGATGCCGGGGTCGGGCAGATCGGAGATCACCACGTCGTACGTACGAGGGGGTGAGCGCAGCCAGTGGAACGCGTCGGCGTGCACCACCCGCACCCGGGGGTCGCCGTAGACCCGCCCGTTCAGTTCGCTCAGCGCCGGGTCGTGGCGGGCCAGCCGCACCACCCCCGGGTCGAGTTCGACGACGTCCACCCGCCGCACCCCCGGATGGCGGAGCACCTCGCGCGCGGCGAGGCCGTCACCACCGCCGAGGATCAGCACGCGCGCGTGGCTGCCGCTCATCGCGGGGCCGACGAGCGCGCGGTGGTAGCGGTGCTCGTCACGGCCGCTGACCCGCAGGCGACCGTCGAGGTAGAGGTCGAGAGAATCGTGCCTGCCACCGGTCAGGACGACTTCCTGGACGCCGGTCTGCACGGCGACCCGTACCTCCTTGCCGTAGACCGCCCGGCGCGCGGCCGCCTCGAAGTCACCGACCAGGACGGCGGCCGACGCGAGCAGGCCGAGGACGGTGACGTTCGCGACGATCAGGATCCACCGGCCGCGCACGCTCAAGTCGTGCCGGAACAGGCCGAATACCAGCGCGCCGCCCGCGACCGCGTTGACCGCGCCGGTGATCAGCGCCCCGGTCAGCTGGCCGAGCAGGGGGAGCAGGAGGAAGGGAAAGGCGAGGCCGCCCACCAGCGCGCCCACGTAGTCCGCGGCGAAGAGGTCCGACACGGCGCCGCTGGGGTCCTGCCGTCTGATCCGCTGGATGAGCACCATGAGCAGCGGCACTTCGGCGCCGATGAGCAGACCGATGGCGAGCGAGAAGGCGACGAGGAGATAGCGCGAGCCACCCGCCCAGACCTCGCCCCGGTCGCCGGTCCAGGCGAACGCGGCGTACAACGCCATGGCGCTCAGTCCGCCGACCAGCGCGAGCGCCGCCTCGACCAGGCCGAACCCGGCCGCGGCCCGGCGCCGCAGCCGCTTGGCGAGCAGGGAGCCGAGGCCCATGGCGAAGACCAT
The DNA here is from genome assembly GCF_044455475.1 of Streptomyces sp. NPDC051218. Lineage (NCBI taxonomy): Bacteria > Bacillati > Actinomycetota > Actinomycetes > Kitasatosporales > Streptomycetaceae > Streptomyces > Streptomyces sp. NPDC051218. The sequence goes on from NZ_JBITEU010000011.1 coordinate 31,250, forward strand.
CACCGAGAGGACCACCGACGCCTGGGTGACCGAGTCACCGATCAAGTACGAGGCGAGGGCGACCAGTTCGAGTTCGTACACCAGACCGCAGGCCGCGCAGACGAAGACGCCCGCCAGGACGAAGAACCGTCCGGTCCGGGGCGTCACCGGTAAGTGCGTTGACGGCTCCATCATCCTGGGAACGCTACGTCACCGAACACACACATCAGGTCACCCACAAGGGTGCACCTGAGCGCCAGAGGTGTAGCTGGGGCGCGACGGTCAGGAGCGGCCGGCGGCCCTCAGAGCACCGCCGGCATGCGCACACCCACCCGCGTGCGGGTCGCCACGAGTTGTCCGTCCTGCGGGTAGGCGTGCCAGGTGCGCCATTGCACGGCCCCTTCGTGCCGCTGCGCCAGCATGGCCGTGAACGCGTGCGGGCTGCCCGGGAACACCCCGGCCAGACCGTGCGGGTGCTCGGCCACCAGGGCGAGCAATTCCTGTGCGCGGCCCGCGAACTGCCCGCGCGAGAGGGTCTCGACGCGCGCCGCGAACTCGTACTCCCACTCGCCGAGGCGCTTGGAGACGCCGAGCGGAAGTGGCGTACTGCTGCCGGGGATGCAGGCGACGGTCTCGGAACAGGTGCCCTGCTCCTCTTCGAGGATCACCTGGTGCGATGCCCCGAGGAGCCGCAGCTCCATTTTCGCGTCGGCAAGCTCCAGTTCGAGTGTGGCGAGCGCGGGCAGCGGCTCGCGCCCCAGGGTCCAGGCGAGGTCCGCGGCGCACGTGTCGGTATAGACAGTCTTCAGGGTCGTGAGCATGGGTCGGCTCCGCTAACACGCAATGGAGGTGGTGCCGGCGCACCCGGTCGGAGACCGGGAGGTCGGAATGCCGGCTCGTGCCCACGAGAACGTCCTTGATGTCCAAGTCGTCCGTCCGAGGGCGGTGCTGACGGTTAAGAGGGAATCATGGACTGCTGCACTGCCACTGCGCTTTTACCCAACTTCGGAGGGTTTCCACCCCCGCGGGGGCTGCACAGTTCAACTGTTCAATGACTCAACGACGAAGTGCCCGACAGGAGTTGCCTCCTGCCGGGCACTTCAACAGATGGACGGACCAGCTGCCCCGTGTCAGCTGCCTCCTCCACCGCCGCAACCGCCACCGCCACCACCGCCGCCGCACGAAGAGCCGCCGCCGCAGGACGAACCGCCGCCGCAGGAGCCACCTCCGTGGTGACCGCCACTGTCGCCACCGCCGACCCACCAGCTGCCGCCGGAACTCGCCGCACCGGCCCCGCCGGCCCCGCGCGAGCGACCGCCGCGCCCACGTGAGCCGCCCTTGGCCACGAGTGCGACGACGACTACGACCAGACCGACAAACACGAAGACCCCAGTCATGACGTCCACGCCCCTTTCCGTTCCCCCGAAGCAGGCCCCCCGTGGGTCCGCGTTCTTGTGTGCTGTTCTGGTGTGCTGTTCTTTTGCGCTGTTCCTTGCGTGCTGTTCTTGCGTGACAGGGAAATGCCCCCGCGCATGCCGACCCAAAGCAGAGTTGAGGAAGTCCAGAGGTTCGGCGCAGGATGGCGGCCATGACCTCCACATCCGGAAGCGGGCGGCCGCTGCTCAACCGCCGCCTCGCCGAGTTCGGTACGACGATTTTCGCCGAGATGTCCGCGCTTGCCGTGAAAACGGGCGCGATCAACCTCGGCCAGGGCTTCCCCGACACGGACGGTCCCGAGGAGATCCGCGAGGCCGCGGTCCGCGCCCTGCGTGACGGCCGCGGCAACCAGTACCCGCCGGGCCCCGGCGTCCCCGAGCTCCGCGCGGCGATCGTCGCGCACCAGCAGCGCAGGTACGGTCTCGCGTACGACCCCGACCGCGAGGTCCTGGTCACGGCGGGCGCGACCGAGGCGATCGCCGCGTCCCTGCTCGCCCTGGTCGAGCCGGGCGACGAGGTGATCGCCCTGGAGCCGTACTACGACTCGTACGCGGCGTCGATCGCCCTCGCCGGCGGCAAGCGGGTCCCCGTGACGCTGCGCCCGGACGCGGCGGAGGGGCGCTTCCGTCTCGACCTGGACGAGCTGCGCGACGCGATCACGCCGCACACGCGGCTGCTACTCCTGAACACCCCGCACAACCCGACCGGCACGGTCCTGACCCGCGCCGAGCTCGCCGAGATCGCTAAGCTCGCGGTCGAGCGTGATCTGCTCGTGGTCACGGACGAGGTGTACGAGCACCTGGTCTTCGACGACGGCGAGGGCACGGAGCACATCCCGCTCGCCTCCTTCCCCGGCATGCGCGAGCGCACGGTCACGATCGGCTCGGCCGGCAAGACGTTCTCGTACACCGGCTGGAAGGTCGGCTGGATCACCTCGTCGCCGGAGCTGGTGACGGCGGTCCGTTCGGCGAAGCAGTTCCTCACCTATGTGTCGGCGGGCCCGTTCCAGTACGCGATCGCGGAGGCCCTGGCCCTGCCCGACGCGTACTTCACGGGCTTCGCCGAGGGCATGCGCGCCAAGCGGGACCTCCTGAGCGAGGGCCTGACGGCCGCGGGCTTCGACGTCTACCGCCCGGCGGGCACGTACTTCGTCACGACCGACATCCGCCGCCTTGGCGAGTCGGACGGCTTCGCGTTCTGCCGGGCCCTGCCCGAGCGCGTCGGCGTGGTCGCCATCCCGAACGCCGTCTTCTACGACCACCGGGACGCCGGTGCGCCGTTCGTGCGGTTCGCGTTCTGCAAGAAGGACGAGGTCCTCGCCGAGGCGGTCTCCCGGCTCAAGTCGCTGTAGTTCCTGTCATGACGGTCGTGACCGTGATGACCGTCATGACGAGAGCCCGGCCGGGGTGACCCGGCCGGGCTCTCGGTCTCGCGTGGTCCAGGCCTAGGCCTGGTCGTCGCCGGGCTTCTCTTCACCCTCGGTGCCGTCGACCTCGGCCTCCAGGCCGAGCTGCTCGACCAGCCAGCGGTCGAACTCGATCGCGGCGCGCACCCAGCTGACGGTGGACGACACGAAGTGCTCGAGCGCGACGCCCGTGCCGATCAGCATCTGCGCCTCGCCGATGAGGCGGACGGTGCCGTCGTCGTGGGTGTGCGTGTAGACCTTCGGCCACAGGGTGCGGCGGTTCCAGTCGTCGATCGCTTCGAGGATCTGGGCCTTCTCCTCGATGCCGTGCGCGCGGTCGTAGAAGGTCCGCACCGAGAAGACCTGCTGGTCTCCCTCGCCACGGAACATGAAGTACGTGCGGAACTCCTCCCACGGCGCCGCGAGGTCACCCTCTTCGTCGACGACGTGCTTGAGCTCCATCTGGTCCAGGAGCTGCTTGACCAGGTCCTGGTCGGGGACAACGGGGCCCGCCGGTCCATCGCCCTGCTGCGGTTCGGGCTGTCCCCCGAAATTCGGAATCGAGGACGGGTCGATGCTCACGTGCTTAGTCCCTTCGTACGGATTCCGCCATCCTGCCCCATGTCGGGCGGGGGCCCGCAACCCCCGCCCCCGATGTGACCGGGTTATGCCCTCTCGGCCGTCGCCGGTCCGACGATCAGGCCATCCTCGAAGGTGTCCACGCGGACCGTGTCGCCGTCCTTCACCTCGCCCGAGAGGATCTCCTTGGCGAGCCGGTCGCCGATGGACGTCTGGATGAGGCGGCGCAGCGGGCGGGCGCCGTAGGCCGGGTCGTTGCCCTCGTCCGCCAGCCATGCCAGGGCCTCGGGGGAGACCTCCAGCGTGAGCCGGCGCTCGGCGAGCCGGGCCGCGAGGCGGTCGATCTGGAGCCGGGCGATGTGCGCGAGCTCGTCCTTGCCGAGCGCGGTGAAGACCACGAGGTCGTCGAGCCGGTTCAGGAACTCCGGCTTGAAAGAGGCCCGTACGACTTCCAGGACCTGCTGCTTCTTCTCCTCCTCGGAGGTCAGCGGCTCGACGAGGTACTGGCTGCCGAGGTTGGAGGTCAGGACGAGGATGGTGTTGCGGAAGTCCACCGTCCGGCCCTGCCCGTCGGTGAGGCGTCCGTCGTCGAGCACCTGGAGCAGCACGTCGAAGACCTCCGGGTGCGCCTTCTCCACCTCGTCGAGGAGCACCACGCTGTACGGGCGCCTGCGTACGGCCTCGGTGAGCTGGCCGCCCTCCTCGTAGCCGACGTACCCGGGCGGGGCGCCGACCAGCCTGGCCACGCTGTGCTTCTCGCCGTACTCGCTCATGTCGATACGGACCATGGCGCGCTCGTCGTCGAAGAGGAAGTCCGCCAGGGCCTTCGCCAGCTCGGTCTTGCCGACGCCGGTCGGCCCGAGGAAGAGGAAGGACCCGGTGGGGCGGTCGGGGTCGGCGATCCCGGCGCGCGTGCGGCGCACGGCGTCGGACACCGCCCGTACGGCCTCGGTCTGGCCGATGAGGCGCTTGCCGAGCTCGTCCTCCATGCGGAGCAGCTTCTGCGTCTCGCCTTCGAGGAGCCGCCCGGCCGGAATACCCGTCCAGGCGCCGACCACGTCGGCGATGTCGTCGGGCCCGACCTCGTCCTTGACCATGGTGTCCTTGGAGACCTCCTCCTCGGCCTCGGAAGCGACCTCCAAGTCGTGTTCGAGGGTGGGGATCTCGCCGTAGAGCAGCTTGCTCGCGGTGTCGAAGTCGCCGTCGCGCTGGGCGCGTTCGGCCTGCCCGCGCAGCTCGTCGAGCTTCTCCTTCAGCTCACCGACGCGGTTGAGGGACTGCTTCTCCTTGTCCCAGCGGGCGTTGAGCCCGCGCAGCTCCTCCTCCTTGTCGGCGAGGTCGCGCCGCAGCCTTTCGAGGCGCTCCTTGCTCGCGGGGTCGGTCTCCTTGCTGAGGGCGAGCTCCTCCATCTTCAACCGGTCGACGGAACGCTGGAGTTCGTCGATCTCGAGGGGGGAGGAGTCGATCTCCATGCGCAGCCGGGAGGCCGCCTCGTCAACGAGGTCGATGGCCTTGTCGGGCAGGAAGCGGGAGGTGATGTACCGGTCGGAGAGCGCGGCGGCGGCGACGAGCGCGCTGTCGGCGATCTGGACCTTGTGATGGGCCTCGTAGCGCCCCTTGAGCCCACGGAGGATGGCGATCGAGTCCTCGACGGACGGCTCGTCGACGAGGACTTGCTGGAAGCGGCGCTCCAGGGCCGGATCCTTCTCGATCCGCTCCCGGTACTCGTCGAGGGTGGTCGCGCCGACCATCCGCAGCTCGCCGCGGGCGAGCATGGGCTTGAGCATGTTGCCGGCGTCCATGGCGGAGTCGCCGCCGGCCCCGGCGCCCACGACGGTGTGCAGCTCGTCGATGAAGGTGACGATCTGCCCGTCGCTCTCCTTGATCTCGGAAAGGACGGTCTTGAGCCGCTCCTCGAACTCACCGCGGTACTTCGCGCCCGCGACCATGGCCCCCAGGTCGAGGGAGACGAGCCGCTTGTTCTTCAGGGACTCGGGGACGTCGCCCTTCACGATGCGCTGCGCGAGCCCTTCGACGACGGCGGTCTTGCCGACGCCGGGTTCGCCGATGAGGACGGGGTTGTTCTTGGTGCGCCGGGACAGCACCTGCACCACGCGCCGGATCTCCTGATCCCGCCCGATGACGGGGTCGAGCTTCCCCTCCCTGGCGGCGGCGGTGAAGTCGGTACCGAACTTCTCCAGGGCCTTGTACTGACCCTCCGGGTCCTGGGTGGTCACCCGGCGCCCTCCCCTTGCCTTCTCGAACGCGTCGAGCAGTTTCTTGGCGGTGGCCCCGTGTCGGCTCAGGACCTCCGCTGCGGAGCCGCCCTTGGCGGCGACACCGATGAGCAGATGCTCGGTGGAGAGGTAATCATCGCCCAGCTCCTTCGCGCGCTGCGAGGCGTCGGCGATGACCGCGAGCAGGTCGCGGTTGGGCTGCGGCGGCGCGACGGTGGATCCCGTGACGCTGGGCAGTCCGCTCAGGGTCCGCTCGGCGTCGGCGCGGACGGCGGCCTGGTCGGCGTCGACCGCGGCGAGCAGGTCGGTGATGTTCTCGTTGTCCTGCCCCTCCAGCAGCGCGAGCAGCAGGTGCGCGGGGGTCAGGTCCGGATGCCCGTCCTTCACGGCAAGGCTGCTGGCCGCGTTGATCGCGTCCCGGCTCCTGTTGGTCAGCTCGGCGTCCACGGGTGTCGTCTCCTCCTTGCGTCCGTGCGATCCGTATGACGTACGGGTCGGCGGGGTGGCCTACGGGTCGGCGGGTTCCGCGAACCCACCTGACCTAAACAGCGTACATAAAGTTGAGTCTATTCCACTCAAGGGGCAAGGGAAGCGCGAGACGGCCGAGCGGCTACGCGAGACGTCCGAGCGGCTAAATTCCGTTCCATGGCCATGGACCCGCACCACCCGACCCCCGCCTACCTCAGCTTCTGGCGTGAACGGCACCTGTGCACGCTGACGACGCCGCGCCCCGACGGCACCCCGCACGTCGTCCCGGTCTGCGTGACGTACGACCCGGAGGCGGGTGTGGCCCGCGTGCTCGCCAACAGGTCGAGCGCGAAGGTCCGCCACGTCCTGGCGGCGGAGGGACCGGACGGGGCTGACGGGGCGGGGGCGCGGGTGGCGGTCTGCCAGGTCGACGGGCGGCGCTGGGCGACGCTGGAGGGGTACGCGCGCGTGCGCACCGGGCCGGCGGAGATCGCGGAGGGCGAGCGTCGCTTCGAGGAGCGGTACGGGCGGCCGCCGAGGCCGAATCCGCACCGGGCGCTGATCGAGATCACGCTGACGCGGGCGATGGGCCAAAAGGCGCTGCTCGCCCCCTGACCGCACACCACAGCCTGACCACACACCACAGCGGCGCCACCGTGTTCAGGTCCACGGTGGCGCCGCTGCTGGGGGAAGCACCTGCGCGATGTACAACGACGGGGGATCGCGTCAGGCGCTGCGGGGGGTGGCTGTGATGGCTCTTGTAGTGGTGGAACTCTGCTGGTCCTGCTGCTGTACGCCACCCGGCTGCCCCGGCTCACCGACCAGCTGGTGATCACGCCGGTCGAGATTGACGAAGACCATCCCGTACCGAATGGCACACCGCACGGGCTGGGGGGCGCCACGCGGCTTACGGAGGCACCGGTAGGCCCGGATCTCCTCCTCGTCGTCACGGGTGACGACAACTGGCTCACCGAGGAGCGTGACCATCAACGAGTCGCCGGCGTGGGGTATCGCTGTGGCGAGATCGATGAAGTGCCAACCTGAGCGGTAGGCGGTGGCCATTTCCCGGCGGAAGGTGCGGTCGTCGGGAGGGGTGCTCATGCGTCGCCCCCTGCCGGCGCCACGCCCCAGACGAGATCCCCGGGCAAGGCCGAAACGGAAGTCGCCTTCGCGGGCGCGGACCCCCAGACGAGATCAAACGTACTCACCGCACCCAGGGCCAGTCCTGCGGAGAAGGTGGTGACAAGCACCGAGCGAAGCATGCGCTTAAACATGGTCGGCTTCGTCCTCACTTGGTAGGTTCCTCTCCCCCGGCTCAACAAGACGATGTCTCAATTCAGCACGTCAAAGCCACAGGGTGGATGCATCATGTTCCTGCACGTTCAGGACCCTGGGGGGTGGAGATTTGCTTACAAGAGGCGCAATACCGACACATCCTCACCCCGCAACCCCCCTTTGCGCCGAGGGATCAGAGCTGTATGCCACCGCGCTGCGTACGGGTCGCCTGACACGAGCCGAGGCCGAGAAGGTCCCCTGCCTAGTGGAATCCGGGCTCGTGCACCCGGACCCCGACGACGCGGACTGGCTGCGTCCCGTCCCGCCGTCCGCCGCGCTCGCCCAGCGACTGCACCCCATCGAGCGCGAGATACAGGAACGGCGAAGGATCGCCGTTGAACTGACCGATACCTTCGAGCCATTCATGGCGATTACCTCGCAGGTGGAGCCCACCACCCAGGGGTTCACCGTGCTGGAGGGCGACACCCGCATCGGCGCGGCCATAGAGCGGGCCACGGCGGAGTGCCGTTCGGAGATCCTCACCATCCAGCCGGGCGGCGGCCGCAGCGAGAACGTCCTCAATCTGGCGATGAAACGCGGGCAGACCGTCATCGACCGTGGCATCACCATGCGCACCCTCTACCAGCACACCGTCAGGCACAGCCAGGGAACGCTGGCCTACGCGGCGCGGATGGCCCAGGGAAACGTCGAGGTACGGACGCTGGAGGAGCTGGTCGACCGACTCATGATCTTCGACCGCACCGTCGCCCTGATTCCCGCGCACACCCGTCAGGACGCGGCCCTGGAGCTGCGTCACCCGGGCCTGATCGAGTACCTGGCCAAGGTCTTCGAGCAACTCTGGAGCCGAGCCACCCCCTTGGTCGACGACGTGCCCTACGCGCCACCCACGAACGGCATCACCGGCGTCCAGCGCACCATAGCCAGGCTCCTCATCGAGGGCCACGTGGACGAGGCGATCGCCCGCCGCCTCGGCATGAACGTCCGCACCTGCCGCTCCCACATCGCTAAGATCGCCGCCGCCCTGGGCAGCGGAAGCCGAGCTCAACTCGGTTACCTGATCGCCCAGTCCGGAATCCTGGAGAGGGATCACTGAAGTTGGTCAGGGAGTGAGCGGGACGCGATGACGAAGCCCCACGCGTACGAAGCCGACGACGCGGAGTGGTTGTGTCCCTCCTCCCCCGCCGATGCTTTCGAGCCACCCCCGAAGCGCGACACCCCACGCTCCTCGCGGACGGAGCCTCCTGCGATCACCGCGCTCGACGGCCTCCCCCTCATCAACGATGCCATCGCACGCGCCGCAGCCGAGGCCACGGAGGAATTGCTGACCGTGCAACCGGGAGGGAGCCGCCCGCCCGAGGTCCTCGCCGCCGCCCTGCCCCGGGAGCAGGCCATGCTGTCGCGAGGCTGCCGGATGCGTACGCTCTACCAGCACACCTCACGGCACTCGTTGCCCGTCCTCGCGCACTACGAGCAACTGGACGGGGACGTCGAGGTCCGTACCCTCGACGAGATCACCGACCGCCTGGTCATCCTGGACCGCGCGGTGGCATTCATCCCCGCGCACCGGAGCAACACCCGGGCGCTCGAAGTCCGCCACCCCGCCCTGGTCGGCTACCTCGTGAACGCTTTCGAGCGCCAGTGGCACATGGCCACACCCATGTTCCCCCGGGCCGCACCGCAGCCCTCGGACAACGGCATCACCACCCGCCAACGGGCCGTGGCCGGCCTGCTGATCGAAGGCCACACCGACTCCGAGATCGCCGCCCGCCTGGGCATGAACATCCGCACCGCCCGCGTCCACATCGCCAAGCTAGCCTCCACCCTCGGAAGCCACAGTCGCGCCCAACTCGGATATCTCATCGGGCAGTCAGGGCTCCTGGAGGCAGAGAGCTGAGTAGGACAGCCCGTCGGCTCCGGCGGACCCCGCCCCGTACTTTGGGAAGCCAATCCATGACGACTTGTCCCATCGCCCGGCTCACGGCTCTGACGCAGGGGTACGGCAGCCGCCGTGTCATCGAGGGGCTCGATCTGTCCATCCAGCCCGGTGTCACAGGGCTGTTGGGGCCGAACGGGGCCGGCAAGACCACCCTGTTCCGTGCCCTCGCCACCATCGCACCACCACAGAGCGGCGGCCTGGAACTCTTCGGCAGGGTTGTCCTCGGTGAACGAGATGTGCGGCGCGTCCGCCCTCGCATCGGCTACCTCCCGCAGGACTTCGGCTACTACCCGGCCTTCTCCGTCAGCGATTTCGTCCGCTACTGCGCCTGGTTGCGTGAGGTGCCGTCCAAGGAAGCCGCGTCGGCGACCGAGGAGGCGCTGGCCGCCGTCGGGCTCGCCGGCCGGGCCCGCGACCGTATGAAGTCCCTTTCCGGCGGCATGCTCCGTCGAGCCGGTATCGCCGCGGCCATCGTCGGCTCTCCGTCCCTGCTCCTTCTCGACGAGCCCACCGTCGGCCTCGACCCCGCCCAGCGCCTCGACTTTCGCGACCTCATTCGTTCGCTCGCCCGCGCCGGAGCCGCCGTCGTGCTCAGCACGCACTTGGTCGAGGACGTGGGCGCTGCCTGCGACTCCGTCCTCGTACTCGACGAAGGCCACGTGGTCCACAGCGGTACACCCCAGCAATTGGCGGCACTGTCCACACCGGCAGCCCCCGGAGACAGTCCCCTGGAGCGCGGCTACATGACCGTGCTGCGCGACCGCGGGTCGGCGGAGGGAGCCGCGTGCTGACCGCATTCCGCATCGAACTGCGACGCTCGCCCCTGCTCACCGCGTTCCCCGTGTTGATCGCCGTGGACCTGCTCGTGCTCTTCGGGCGTTCCCGGTACTGGATCGGCGTGTGGCCCGAGGCGAGCGTTGCGGCACAGGTCGTCACGCTCTTTCTGGGACCCGTTCTCGCAGGCGTCTCCGCCTGGCAGGCCGGTCGTTCCTCCCGGGCGGGGATGCCCGAGTTCCTTGTTGCGGCTGCCCGGCCGGGCTGGCAGATCGAGGCCATGAGGCTGGCCGCCACCCTGACGCTCGGATTCCTCGCGTACGGGGTCGGATGCCTCACCGCCGCGGCTGTCTCGCTCGGCGACGCAGGACCGGGCTTCCTGTGGCCGTCCTACCTTCTGCTCGGCGCCTCGACCCTGATCATTTTTGCGTCCGTGGGGCATCTGGCCGGTCGCTGGTGGCCCTCTGCGGGATTCACACCCGTCGTGTGCGCACTGGGCTGCTTCATCAGCATGCTGACCCTGCCGTTCAAGTTCAACGTGCTTGCGGGGCCGCCGGACACCCACGTGAATCCGCTGCCGGTCGCCCTTCGCCTGCTGTGCGCCCTCGCTCTCGCGGTGCTTGCGGTGACGGCACCGCCGCTGAAGGGGAGAGCCGAGCGCCGGACGCCCCGCCGGAACCTGCCACGGCATGTACGCGGCATCGCCGTCGGAGCGGTGGTCTGCTCCCTCACCGCCCTGGCCGCGGTTCCGGCCGCCGGAGAGCTGCGCGTGGAGCGTCCGGCCTCGGCGGCCGCGCCGCTGTGCGACCGTGCCGACGAGGGTGCCCCACGGGTGTGCGTCTGGCCAGAGCACCGGAAGTACCTGCCCGAACTGACGCACATGGCTCGGCATCTCGAACGGACCGGGCTGCCCTGGGTCAAAGTACCCAGCGTCTTCCGCGAGTTCGGCCTTCGGCGGACCGACCTGGGAGACCGAGGCTTCGACATCGCCGAAGGTCACGTACGCACCGCGGCCATCGCCATGGCCGACCAGGTGTTCACTGCTTCCTTCGGCCAGTGCCGCCCGCCCCCGGACGAGCGCCGTGCATGGCAGTCCGTGGACAACATCCACCTGTGGCTCGAATACGAGGCCATGGGACGGGACCCGGCCATCGCCGACGAAGGGCTCCACGTCGAAGGAGTGGACACCGCGTGGGCCGAGCGGGAACGCGCCCGAGTTATACGTGAGAGCTCATGGTGCAAGCCTGATGAACCGCTTTAGCCGCACCAGCGGCGCCGATCTGTTCCGTTACGCAAGAGTGCACCGGGGCGCGGCCGTTCTCACCGGAACCACAGTCGTCGCCCTGCTGTCGGCGCTCTTCGGTGGCACCACCATCGCGCTTCCCTCCATCGGCAGCGGAGGAGTCACCACAGGCGTGCCCTACCGACATGAGCTTCCGCTGCTGTCGGCGGTCTTCCTCTCCGCCGCTCTCGACGGTGCCATGTCGGCCCATGACGCAATGGGCGCGTCCACGATGCATCGATTGCGGGTCGCCTACTGTGTCGCGATCACAGCGACGGTCTGCGCCTTCTCGTTCGGTGCCGAGGCCTTCGTCAACGGCCTGGGCTCCGGGACCGTGTTCGTCCGGTCCACCCTGATCTGGCTGGGGCTCGCCCTGCTGTCGGCCCGTGTACTGGGGCAGCAGCTCGGGTGGGCCATCCCGCTGACGTCGGTTCTCTTCCTGGTGTGGTTCCCCCACGACTGGTGGGACTGGACGGCCAATCCGCCCGGTGACCTCTTCAGCTGGGCTGCTGCCGCGATCGCTCTGGGTCTCGGAGTCACCGCGACCGCGGCAACTCCCTGGCGAAGGAAGACCTTTCTCCGCAGGGCCCGCGACGCCCCTTGAACCCCTCAGCCCCCCACATGCAACCGCCGATGCAACTCCCTGATCTCCGAGGCCAGTTCAGGGGCCGGGCCCTCCACCCTCACCCCCGGTGCGATCTCCCCGATCGGGAGGGGGTTGACCGGGGCCGGTGGGGCGGCCAGTTCCGTCAGCCACTGGGACAGTTGCTGTGATGACGCCGCGTACACGATGCGGCCCAGGCCTGCCCAGGCGTGGGCCGCCGCGCACATGGGGCAGTGTTCGCCCGATGTGTAGACCGTTGCCTTCGCGCGGTCCTCGGGGGGCAGGTGCCGCGCCGACCAGCGGGCCAGTTCGAACTCCGGGTGGCGGGTGTGGTCGCCGCCCGCCACTCGGTTGCGGTCCTCCTTGAGGACCTCGCCGTCCGCCGATACCAGGAGTGAGCCGAAGGGTTCGTCGCCCGCGTCCAGGGCCTCCCGCGCCAGTTCCACACAGCGGCGCAGATGCTTCAGGTCCCGTTCGTCCATCAGGATTCCGTCCACGTTCGTAGTAGGTCCTCGCGTTCCGCCGCCCTCGGCGTCCCGCCCTCGTGGCGCCTGCCCCACTCCGCCATCGCCGCCAGCGTCGTCAGCAGCGTGCCCGCGCCCTGCGTCAGGCGGGACAGGAGCTCGCGGGAGAGTTCGTACTCCGCCCGGGAGTAACCCGTCGCCGCCGCCGTGTACACCGTAAGGTCCGTGTCGCCGTCGGCGTCCGAGACGCGCAGTGTCATCGTCGGCGCCTCGTCGCCCCCGCCCAGGCCCACCGTCAGCGCCAGGCCCACGAGCACGCCCACGTTGCGCTTGAGGGACTTCACGGGGACGTCCCGCGCCACCAGCGCGTGGACGTCCTCCCAGGGCCACAGGCCGTCCTGCTTGTCCCCCAGGGCCACCACGCCCTCCGGCGTCAGCCGCACCCCCGCCGCGAGCCCCGACGGCTTCGCGCCCACGTACACATCGCCCTCGGCGATCCAGAACAGTCCCACCATGGCCATGGTGAGTCCTCCACTTCCCCCGGCAGATAGACATAAAGACGTCGGGGCCGGGAGGTTGACACCTCCCGGCCCCGACAAGAGCGTACGAAATCTACTGCTCCGACGACCTCTTGGGCCGCCACACCACCAGCGCGCTCGCCTGCTGCACGTCCTGGTACGGGACCAGGTCGCGGCGGTACGACGCGTGCACCGCCGCCTCGCGCTGCTGCATCGCCGCGGCGGCGCCCTCCACGGCGGAGGACAGTTCGACCACCCTCGCCTGCAGCGCCGCGACCTGGTTCTCCAGCTCGATGATGCGCTTGATGCCGGCGAGGTTGATGCCCTCTTCCTGCGACAACTGCTGCACCGTGCGCAGCAGTTCGATGTCGCGGGCCGAATAGCGCCGGCCACGGCCCGCCGTGCGGTCCGGGGAGACCAGACCGAGGCGGTCGTACTGGCGCAGGGTCTGCGGATGCAGGCCGGAAAGCTGGGCGGCCACCGAGATGACGTAGACCGGCGTCTCATCGGTCAGTTGGTACGCCCGCCCGAAATTGGACTGTCGACGACGGCCGTCCATCTCATGCTCCCTTCGCGGCCTGGAACAGTTCTGCCCGCGGATCGTCGTCCGCAGTCGCCTCGCGGTAGGTCTCCAGGGCTTCCTTCGCCGTGTCGGAGAGCTCGGTCGGGACCGATACCTCCACCGTCACCAGCAGGTCGCCCCGCGAACCGTCCTTGCGGACCGCGCCCTTGCCCCGCGCCCGCATCGTACGACCGTTGGGGGTGCCCGGAGGCAGCTTCAGGGTGACCGGCGGGCCGCCCAGGGTGGGGACCTTCACCTCGCCGCCCAGTGCCGCCTCGGTGAACGTCACCGGCACCGTCACCGTGAGGTTGTCGCCCTTGCGGCCGAAGACCGGGTGGGTGTCGACGTGCACGACCACGTACAAGTCGCCCGCCGGGCCGCCCCGTTCACCGGGGCCGCCCTTGCCGCGCAGGCGGATGCGCTGGCCGTCCGAGACGCCCGCCGGGATCCGCACCTGCATCGTGCGCGACGACTTCGCGCGGCCCGAGCCCTTGCAGACCTCGCACGGGTCCTGGGCGATGAGCCCACGCCCCTTGCAGTCCACGCAGGGGTCGGTGAGGGAGAATCCGCCGCCGCCTCCCCGCGAGACCTGGCCCGTGCCGACGCAGGTCGGGCACACGCGCGGTGTGCCGTTCTTGTCGCCGGTGCCGGAACAGGCCTTGCAGGGAGCCTGCGATGACATCCGGAGCGGGACCGTGGCCCCGTCCACCGCCTCCGTGAAGCTCAGCGTGACCTCGGACTCGATGTCCTGGCCCCGCCGCGGCTGCGTACGCGTGCCCGCGCCGCCCGCTCCCGTGCCGCCTCGGTTGAACAGGCCCCCGAAGACGTCACCCAGACCGCCCCCGAAGCCGCCGCCGGCGCCGCCCGCTCCCCCGCCCGGGGCGCCGCCTCCGAAGAGGTCGCCCAGGTCGAAGTTGAACGAACCGCCGCCGCCCGCGCCCGGGGGACCGGCCCTGAAGCCGCCGTTGCCGAAGAGAGCACGCGCTTCGTCGTACTCCTTGCGCTTCTTGGGGTCGCCGAGGACGTCGTTCGCCTCGGAGACCTCCTTGAAGCGCTCTTCCGCCTTGGGATTGCCCTTGTTGGCGTCCGGGTGGTTCTCGCGTGCGAGTTTCCGGTACGCCTTCTTGATCTCGGCTTCGGTGGCGTCCTTGGGGACGCCGAGGACCTTGTAGTAGTCCTTCTCGATGAAGTCCTTGGTGCTCATCCCCGACGTCCCTCCTCTCGCTTCACAACAACTCCGATGTGTCAGCCCTCGTCCGGGCCGCCACCGGTCTCCTTGTCCTCCGCCGCGTCGGCGGAGTCCTTGGGAGCAGCGGTCTCGGACTCACCCTTGACCGTCTGCGCGCCCGGCTGCGGCTCGGCCACGGCCACCCGCGCGGGGCGGATGGTGCGCTCGCCGATGCGGTACCCCGGCTGCAGGATCGCGACGCACGTCGTCTCGGTGACATCCGGTGCGTACGAGTGCATCAGGGCCTCGTGGATCGTCGGGTCGAAGGGCTCGCCCTCCTTGCCGAACTGCTGAAGGCCCATCTTGGCGACGACCGTCTCCAGGGCCTCGGCGACCGACTTGAAGCCGCCGACCAGCTCGCCGTGCTCACGGGCGCGGCCGATGTCGTCGAGGCTCGGGAGGAGCTCGGACAGGAGGTTCGCCGCGGCGATCTCCTTGACCGTGACCTTGTCCCGCTCCACACGGCGGCGGTAGTTCTGGTACTCCGCCTGGAGCCGCTGGAGGTCCGCCGTGCGCTCGCCGAGCGCCGTACGCACCTGGTCCAGCTGGGCGATCAGACCCGCGTCCTGGGCGGACTGAGCCGTCGTGCTGCTTGCTGCGTCCCCGGCCGGGGCCGCCGGGCCCTCCTCGGTGGAGGGCTCGGCGGCCTGCGGCGCCGCGTCATCAGGGGTGGCGCCGGAGGGGACGTCAGGCTTCTCGGCGTTGTCGCCGAAGCCCGGAGTCTCCTCGGTCATGCGGCGCCGCCCTTCGAGTCGTTCGGCTTCTCGTCGTCGACGATCTCGGCGTCGACCACGTCGTCGTCCTTGGACATGTTCGGGGCCTCGTCGCCCTCGGCACCCGGGGCAGCGCCCTCGCCGCCGGCGGCCTGCGCGTCCGCGTACATGGCCTGGCCGAGCTTCTGCGAGACGGCAGCGACCTTCTCGGTGGCCGTGCGGATCTCAGCCGTGTCGTCGCCCTTGAGCTTCTCCTTCAGCTCTTCGACGGCCGACTCGACCTCGGTCTTCACGTCACCGGGGACCTTGTCCGCGTTGTCGGTGAGGAACTTGTCCGTCTGGTAGACGAGCTGCTCGCCCTGGTTGCGGGACTCGGCGGCCTCGCGGCGCTTGTGGTCCTCGTCCGCGTACTGCTCGGCCTCCTGGCGCATGCGGTCGACCTCGTCCTTCGGCAGCGAGGAGCCGCCGGTGACGGTCATCTTCTGCTCCTTGCCCGTGCCGAGGTCCTTCGCGGTCACGTGCATGATGCCGTTGGCGTCGATGTCGAAGGCGACCTCGATCTGCGGGACACCGCGCGGGGCCGGCGGCAGGCCCGTGAGCTCGAACATCCCGAGCTTCTTGTTGTACGCCGCGATCTCGCGCTCGCCCTGGTAGACCTGGATCTGGACGGACGGCTGGTTGTCCTCGGCCGTCGTGAAGATCTCGGAGCGCTTGGTCGGGATCGTGGTGTTGCGCTCGATGAGCTTGGTCATGATCCCTCCCTTGGTCTCGATACCGAGGGACAGCGGGGTGACGTCGAGGAGCAGGACGTCCTTGACCTCGCCCTTGAGGACACCGGCCTGGAGCGCGGCGCCGATGGCGACGACCTCGTCCGGGTTCACGCCCTTGTTGGCGTCCTGGCCGCCGGTCAGCTCCTTGACGAGCTCCGCGACGGCGGGCATACGGGTGGAGCCACCGACGAGAACGACGTGGTCGATCTCGGAGAGCTGGATGCCCGCGTCCTTGATGACGTTGTGGAACGGCGTCTTGCAGCGCTCCAGAAGGTCGGACGTGAGCTGCTGGAACTGGGCGCGCGTGAGCTTCTCGTCCAGGTGCAGCGGGCCCTCGGCGGACGCCGTGATGTACGGCAGGTTGATCGTGGTCTCCGTGGAGGAGGACAGCTCGATCTTGGCCTTCTCGGCCGCCTCGCGCAGGCGCTGGAGCGCCATCTTGTCCTTGGCGAGGTCCACGCCGTGGCCGTTGTTGAACTGCTTGACCAGGTAGTCGACGACGCGCTGGTCCCAGTCGTCACCACCGAGGTGGTTGTCGCCGTTCGTGGCCTTCACCTCGACGACGCCGTCGCCGATCTCCAGGAGGGACACGTCGAAGGTGCCGCCACCGAGGTCGAAGACGAGGATCGTCTGGTCGTCCTTGTCGAGGCCGTACGCGAGAGCGGCGGCCGTCGGCTCGTTCACGATGCGCAGGACGTTCAGGCCCGCGATCTCGCCGGCCTCCTTCGTCGCCTGGCGCTCCGAGTCGTTGAAGTACGCCGGGACGGTGATGACCGCGTCGGCCACCTTCTCGCCCAGGTACGACTCGGCGTCGCGCTTCAGCTTCTGCAGGATGAACGCCGAGATCTGCTGGGGGTTGAACCCCTTGTCGTCGATGTCCACCTTCCAGTCAGTGCCCATGTGGCGCTTGACCGAGCGGATGGTCCTGTCGACGTTCGTGACCGCCTGGCGCTTGGCGACCTCGCCGACAAGCACCTCGCCGTTCTTCGCGAAGGCGACGACGGACGGCGTGGTCCTGGCGCCCTCGGCGTTGGTGATGACGGTGGGCTCGCCGCCTTCAAGAACGCTGACGACAGAGTTAGTCGTGCCCAGGTCGATGCCGACCGCACGTGCCATTTCGGTTCCTCCAGATGTACTTCTTGAGTGGATCTGGCTCAAGGATGCATGAGCGCTGCGCTTGCGTCAACAGATGTGAGTCTGGGGGGCTCAACTCTTATCCCGGGCTTACGCGCAACCCGTGCCCCGACACCGAGCCCGCATGCATGCGCCCGCGGCCCCTTCGGGGCACCCCGGCGGCACCGACTCGGCAAGGGTGACCTGAGCGACGCAGATCACCGCCCTGCTGGCTACAGTGCGGCTGAGTAAGTGGGTAGTCTCAGACGGACTGCATAAGTTACCGCTTAGTAATAGTTCGCCTCGCAGGCCCGAGGAGCCCCCAAATGCAACTCGCCGCGATCATCGTGTCGCTGGTCCTAATCGCGGTCGGCGTCGCGCTGTTCGGCCGTGCCATCGTGCAGATCTACCAGTACATGCGGCTCGGACAGTCCGTCCCCGCAGGTACCCGCACCGATCAGCCCGTGCAGCGCACCGTCACCGTGGCCAAGGAGTTCCTCGGCCACACCCGCATGAACCGCTGGGGCGTCGTCGGCGTCGCGCACTGGTTCGTGGCGGTGGGCTTCTTCTCGCTGCTCCTGACCATCGTCAACGCCATCGGCCAGCTCTTCAAGGCCGACTGGATGCTGCCGATCATCGGCGAGTGGGCCCCGTACAACATGTTCGTCGAGTTCATCGGCACCATGACGGTGGTCGGCATCCTGACGCTGATCGTCATCCGGCAGCTGAGCAACCCCGACAAGCCGGGCCGCAAGTCCCGGTTCGCGGGCTCCAAGAAGGGCCAGGCGTACTTCGTCGAGGCCGTCATCCTCATCGTCGGCGTCTGCATCTTCACGCTGCACGCCCTTGAGGGTGCCCAGCACCACGTGGACAGCTACGAGGCGTCGTTCTTCATCTCGTACCCGTTCGTCTCGTGGTTCGGCGGCATGGATCTCTCCACGCTGCAGAACCTCACGTACTTCTTCGCCATGGTGAAGATCGCGACGTCCTTCATCTGGATGATCACCGTCGCGCTCAACACGAACATGGGCGTCGCCTGGCACCGCTTCCTCGCCTTCCCGAACATCTGGTTCAAGCGCGACGCGGACGGCTCCACGACCCTCGGCGAGCTCCAGCCCATGACGTCCGGCGGCAAGCCGATCGACTGGGAGGACCCGGCCGAGGACGCCGTCTTCGGTGTCAGCCAGGTCGAGCAGTTCTCCTGGAAGGGCCTCCTCGACTTCAGTACGTGTACGGAGTGCGGCCGCTGCCAGTCGCAGTGCCCCGCCTGGAACACCGGCAAGCCCCTCTCCCCGAAGCTCCTGATCATGTCGCTGCGCGACCACGCGCACGCCAAGGCCCCGTACCTGCTCGCGGGCGGCGGCAAGGACATGGAGGGCAACGAGAAGGCGACGGAGGAGCAGCTCAAGGACGTTCCCGCCGCCGCTCTCGCCGAGGCCGAGCGCCCCCTCGTCGGCACCGCCGAGGAGAACGGCGTCATCGACCCCGACGTCCTGTGGTCCTGCACCAGCTGCGGCGCCTGCGTCGAGCAGTGCCCGGTGGACATCGAGCACATCGACCACATCGTCGACATGCGCCGCTACCAGGTGATGATCGAGAGCGCGTTCCCGTCCGAGGCCGGGACGATGCTCAAGAACCTGGAGAAGAAGGGCAACCCCTGGGGCCTGGCGAAGAAGCAGCGTCTGGAGTGGCTCAAGGAGCTCGACTTCGAGGTGCCGGTCGTCGGCAAGGACATCGAGGACCTCACCGAGGTCGAGTATCTGTACTGGGTCGGTTGCGCCGGCTCCCTCGAAGACCGCGCGAAGAAGACCACCAAGGCCTTCGCCGAGCTGCTCAACATGGCGGGCGTCAAGTTCGCGATCATGGGCGGCGACGAGAAGTGCACCGGTGACTCCGCACGCCGCCTGGGCAACGAGCCGCTGTTCCAGCAGCTCGGCCAGGAGAACGTGATGGCGCTGAACATGGCGTTCGGCGAGGAGCTGGACGACGACGGCAAGGTCACGCCCGAGACGGCCAAGCCGAAGACCGCGAAGAAGATCGTCGCGACCTGTCCGCACTGCCTCAACACGCTCGGCAACGAGTACCCGCAGCTCGGCGGCGACTACGAGGTCATCCACCACACGCAGCTGCTCCAGCACCTCATCGACGAGGGCAAGCTGATCCCGGTGACGCCCGTCGAGGGCCTCATCACCTACCACGACCCGTGCTACCTCGGCCGGCACAACAAGATCTACACGCCCCCGCGCGAGATCATGTCCGCCGTCCCCGGCCTGCGTCAGCAGGAGATGCACCGCCACAAGGAGCGCGGCTTCTGCTGCGGCGCCGGTGGTGCGCGGATGTGGATGGAGGAGCGGATCGGCAAGCGCATCAACACGGAGCGGGTCGACGAGGCGCTCAGCCTCAACCCCGACATCGTGTCGACCGCCTGCCCGTTCTGCCTGGTGATGCTCACCGACTCCGTCAACGGCAAGAAGAACGATGGCAAGGCCCAGGAGTCCCTCCAGGTCGTGGACGTCGCGCAGTTGCTGCTCGACTCCGTGAAGACCCCGGTGGACCCCGCCGGTGAGTCCGAGACCGCGGACGAGCCGGAGCCCCAGCCGGTGAAGTAGCGAAAACTGTTCGGCTTCAGGCCGGTTCCGCCCCTTGGGCGGGACCGGCCTTTCGTTTGTGACGCATGGGGGAGCATCATGTGCTGGTTGTTGTCGGTTGGGGCGGTCGGGGCGGGTGATGGGCATGCGGAGTGCCGGGATACGTGGCGTGCGCGAGGGCAGACGGACGCGGCGCGGGGGTGTCATGGGCACGGCAGCCGTCGTCAGCTGCGCGCTGCTGCTCGCCGGCTGCGGCGGGGGCGGCGGTGAGGAGGCGGGCAAGCCCGACGCCCGGCACAAGCCCGTCAGCATGGCCGGCAAGGGCGCTCCCCAGCAGCCCGTCCCGCGGGGCAAGGGCAGCAAGGCCGACGACGACTTCAACGGTGACGACGCCCCCGATCTCGTACTCGACCAACTGGTGCACAGCGGCCATGGCGACGACGCGGGCATCGGTGTCGTCTACGGGTCGAAGAGCGGACTGCGCCCCGGGGCCCGGCAGTTGCTGAGCGCGCAGGCCAACGGAGCGCGTACGAAGGGTGAGTTGCCCGCCGCCTTCGAGTCGGAGGCCGCCTGCGACCTCGATAAGGACGGGTTCACCGATCTGCTGGTCTCCACCGACCCGCCCTACGACGGCATCGGCCAGCCGCCCGTGCCCTTGCAGATCCTCTTCGGCTCGGCCCGGGGTCTGACGGGCAAGGCCGTGAAGGTGCAGGTGCCCAAGCAGTCCCGCATCGGCAACGACTGGTCCGACCAGCCGGTGTGCGGCGACTTCGACGGTGACGGTGCGAGCGACCTCGTCCTGCACGCGAGCGGCGCCCGGCTCACGTTCCTGCGCGGCCCCTTCAAGCGCACCGGCGCCCCGCGCGCCGCCGGCAAGCCGCTGGCCGCGCCCGGCAACGACCTCGTCACCGGCAGGGCCACGGACGTCGACCGCGACGGCTACGACGACCTCCTCGTCCGCAAGGCCGCGAACGCGTCCGGCGCTGCCGCCGGAGCCCTCGTCCTGGGCGGCCCGAAGGGACCCGCCGAGACCGGGGTGCTCTTCCCGGCGGGCACGGACACCGCGTTCGGCCGCTTCGGCAAGGGCAAGGGCATGGACGCGGCCGTCGCGGGCCCGGCGGGGGTCGCGCTGCGGTACGACGTGCCCGGCACCCTGCGCTCCACGCTTGAGGCGAAGGACGTGGCCGTGGACGCGGGCGACTTCGACGGGGACGGCCTGAGCGAGCTCGTCCTGAGCGGGGGCGGCAGCGGGAGTGGCGGCGGCGCCGGTGAGGTGCGGGTCTTCCGTGGGCGCGCGGGTGGCCTCTCGGCCGACGCGACGGCGACGGTGACGCCCTCCGAGTCCGCGGAAGGGACCACGCAGGTGCTGGGCGTCGCGGACTTCGACGGTGACAAGCTCGCCGACCTGGTCCTGCGGACGGCTCGGGGAGACGGCGAGGACACCGTGGGGGTGTACCCCGGGGTGAAGGGCGAGTTGGTCGCGCGCAAGCCTCGGCTCACGTTCTCCACGCAGGAGTTCCTGGCCCTCGGGGACGGGGCGTAGGGACGGGGCGTAAGGGCCGGGCGTAGGGGCGAGGCCTAGGGACGGGGCGTAACAGCGGGGCGTAGCAGCGGGGCCCCCGTTCACCTGAACGTCACCTCGTCTCCTCCGTCGCACAACCATTCGTACGCCCCACAAGTCACACCCCCGGAAGAATCCCCCACTCCCGGGAGTCCCACGTGCGCGTACGTAATCTGGCCATCGCCGCGAGCGTGGCGGCCCTTGCCGCCACGGGTCTGACGCTGCCCCTCGCGGGCACGGCGAGCGCCGCGTCCACGCTCCAGGACGACTACAACGGGGACGGCTACCGCGACCTGGCCGTCGGGACGCCCCGCGCCAACTCCGTGACGGTGACGTTCGGTTCGGCCTCCGGGGTCTCCGGGGGCCGCTCCGTCACCGTCACCCAGGACACCGCCGGGGTACCCGGAGTCCTGGAGGACGAGGACGAGTTCGGCGAGAACGTCACCAGCGGCGACACGAACGGCGACGGCTACGCCGACCTGATCGTGGGCTCACCCGGCGAACAGGTGGAGGGCAAGCCGTCCGGCTCGGTCACCGTGATCAAGGGCGGCAGAAACGCCTTCACCTCCGGCGGCCACGTGATCAACGCTCCCGGCGACACCGCGGGCCGCTTCGGCGAGGCCACCACCTGGAGCGACCTCGACGACGACGGCGCGCCCCAGCTTGCCGTGATCAGCGGCGACAACTGGTGGTACTACTCCGAGACGCAGGACCAGGCGTTCGGCCTGGAGGTCGACTTCATCCCCGAGGGCGCCCACCTGGACGGCATGATCGCGGGCAACTTCAAGCGCAAGGACGGCAGCGGATTCGTCCTGTACGGCGAGCGCGCGGACGGCGGCGCCTGGACCGCGCACATGAGCGGCGGCGCCGGTGACTACGGCTACGGGGCCGAGGTCCTCGGCGAGGGCGCCGACCCGACGGCCACGCGCGACGCCGCCGCCACGGGTGATGTCAACGGCGACGGCTACGCGGACCTGGTCACCGGCAACCCCCGTGACGCCAAGGGCGGTTCGGTCACCGTGCGGTTCGGCGGCAGCGGCACGTTCGGCGCCCCCGTGACGTACGACCAGTCCTCCACCGGCATCCCCGGCGCCGACGAAGCCGACGACGGCTTCGGCTGGTCCGTGGCCGCCGGCGACGTCACGGGCGACGGCCTCGCGGACCTCGCGGTGGGCGCGCCCGGCGAGCAGGTCGGCACGGTGGACGGCGCCGGCAGCGTGACGCTCCTGCAGTCCACCGCGGGCAAATTCACCTCGGGCAAGGCCTGGCACCAGGAGACCGCGGGCGTGCCCGGCGTCGCCGAAGCGGGCGACAGCTTCGGTGCGTCCGTACGCCTCAAGGACATCAACAAGAACGGCAAGGCGGATCTGGCCACCGGCGCGATCGGCGAGGACATCGGCACGACGGTGGACGTCGGCGCCGTGTGGGTCCTGCGCGGCACGACGACGGGCCTGACGTCGTCGTACGCGGCGTCCTTCAACGGCACGGACTTCGGTCTCGGCGCCACCAGCTTCGGCGAGACGCTGCGCTGACAGCGCCACCTCCCTCACCTCTGCCTCCCTCACACCTGACCCCCTTACTGCTCAAGCGAGTTGGAGATACCCGTGGCCTCGAAGGCTGACCACGTGCGGAAGCCCGCACGGACCAAGATCCTTTCGGCGGGCGCGCTCTGTGCCGCGACCGTGCTCGGCGTCGCCGGCCTGACCGCCGGTGGCGCGTCCGCCGCCGAGCCCGCCGTTCCGACGGCCGACTACAACAACGACGGTTACGCGGACCTCGCGGTCGGTGTGCCCGGCGCGACCGTCGGCGGCAAGGCCAAGGCCGGTTACGTCAACGTGGTGTGGGGCGGCGCGTCCGGCCTCGGCAAGCACGGCTCGACCACGGTCAGCCAGGCCACGGCGGGCGTGCCCGGCATGGCGGAGGCGGGCGACGCGTTCGGCACGGCCGTCGACTCGAACGACATGAACGGCGACGGCTACAGCGACCTGATCGTGGGCGCACCCGACGAGGACAACGACGCGGGTCTTTCCGCGGGCACCGTCGCCGTGGTGTGGGGCGCCGCAGGCGGTTTCAAGGGCGGCTTCACCGCGGCCAACGGCGCGTTCAGCGGCGGCAGTTACGGCCAGCTGCTCGCCAGCGGCGACTTCGACGAGGACGGCGACAAGGACATCGCCCTCAACACCCACTTCGACGAGACCAGTTCGGTCTCGGTGCGCCCCGGCCCCTTCACCTCGGGCTCTCCCGCAGGCCTGTCCCGGGTCGAGGGCTGGCACTTCGCGGGGCCGCGCGCGCTGGTCGCCGGTGACTTCGACGGGGACGGCGCGGACGACCTCGCGTTCAGTTACGACGGCATGGAGGTCAGCGGTACGGCGGTGAAGAGCCGCGACGCGGGCACGGGCGAGTGGCGGACGACGTGGTCCACGGGCGACAGCACCGACACCGGTCTCGCCACCGGTGACTTCGACGGGGACGACACGGCGGATCTGGCGATCGGCAACGTCCAGCCCAACCCCGAGTCGGAGTCCACGCATTGCGAGGACCGTCTCGGCGGCGCGATCCTCACCGTCTACGGGAAGCAGGGGTCCACGCTGGGCGGGCCCTCCTCCTGCACGACGCAGAGCGGCCCGCAGGTCGGCGGCAGCCCGGAGGCCGGGGACGACTTCGGGGCGCGTCTGGCGTCCACGGACACCGACCAGGACGGCCGCGACGAGCTGATCGCCGGCTCCGAGGCGGAGGCGGTCGGCACCGCCGAGAACGCGGGCACGTTCTGGTTCCTCACCGCGACCGGCACGGGCACGGACCTCGCGGGACCCGCCTTCAGCCAGAACTCCGCGGGAGTGGCGGGCACGGCGGAGACGGGCGACCGCTTCGGCGCGGCGGTCACCGCGGGCGACTACAACGGCGACAGGCTGCCGGACTTCGCCGTGGGCACGCCCGGCGAGGACGCGAAGTCGGGCGGTGTCTGGTACGCGAGGACGCCCACGAACGACCCCGGCCCGGAGATGACCTCGGTGACCCCCGGGAAGCTGGGGCTCTCCGGTGCCAGTGGCTACGGGGCCGTGCTGAGCCGATAGCGAGCGAGCTGAGTTTTCCCGGCCGGGGGAGGTTCTCGCCTCTCCCGGCCGGGGTTCGACCACCCCCCTGAGCAACCAACGAACACTCAACGACCAGCCATCCAGGAGCCCCCGTGCCCAAGCACAAGCGCACCACCCCCACCCACAGACCCGGCCGCCTGGCCGTGGCGACCGCCGCCGCCGCGGCCCTCACAGGCGGACTCCTCACCCTCACGGCGACCACCGCGACGGCGGCCCCCGCGGCCACCCAGCCGGACGACGCCGACTTCAACGGCGACGGGGCTGCGGACCTCGCCACCTCCGCCCCGCACGCCAACGTGGGCGGCAAGGACAAGGCGGGCCAGGTCGTCGTCACGTACGGCGGTGCCGAGCAGCGCCACGTCACCTACAGCCAGAACAGCGCGGGCGTGCCCGGCACCGCCGAGACCGGCGACTTCTTCGGCGCCGACACCGAGTACGGGGACTTCGACGGCGACGGCTACGACGACCTCGTCGTCGGCGCCATCGGCGAGGACGTCGGCACGGACGTCGACGGCGGCACGGTCCAGGTCCTGTGGGGCTCCCCCGGCGGCCTGTCCGGCGGCGCCACGATCAAGGACCCGCGGCCCACCAAGCACGACCGCTTCGGCGGCCCTCTCCAGGCGGGTGACTTCGACGGCGACGGCAAGGACGACCTCGCCGTGGGCTCCGCATCGGGCGCCGCGACCCTCGACATCTTCGACGGCGGGATCTCCCGCAGCGGCGCCACCGGCGGCCGCTACACCGTGCTCCCGCCCATCCACAGCGGTGAGGACGCGGGCCCCTTCAACCTGCACTCCGGGGACGTCAACGGCGACGGCAAGGACGACCTGCTCGTCAACGGCTTCTCCACCGCCGACGACTACAACGCCAACCTCTGGCTGCCGGGCAGCGCGGGCGGCGTCACCACGAACGGCGTCCAGCGGCTGCCCGCCGGCCACATCACCGACGTGGGTGACACGGACGGCGACGGCTACGGCGACGTCATCATCGGCCTCACCTGGGACGAGGGCATCGCCGGAGCCAACAAGGGCGGCACGGTGTACGTCGTGAAGGGCAACGCGAACGGCCCGTACGGCGGCAGCGAGGCCATCACCCAGGAATCGCCGGGCGTCCCGGGCGGCGGCGAGAACGGCGACTCGTTCGGCGCGGAGCTGGACCTCGGCGACATCAACGGCGACGGCCACCTCGACCTCGTGGCGAGCTCCCCCGGCGAGGACCTGGAGGGCGTCTCCGACGCGGGCTCGGTCACCGTCATCTACGGAGCGGCGGACGGCTCCGGCCTCTCCACGCAGGGTTCCGTGCTCTACAGCCAGAACACCCCCGGCGTCCCCAACGCCAACGAGAAGAACGACTTCTTCGGCTCGGACGTCCACATCGACGACCTGAACGCGGACGGCCGGGGCGACGTGGCCATCGGCGCGCAGGGCGAGAACGGTGACAACGGAGCCGTGTACATCCTGGACGCCCTCCCCGACGGCTCCCTCGCGGGCACGTCCGGCACCTACACGTCGACGGTCGGCATCTCGTCCACGGGCACGCCCCGCCTCGGCACCAACTTCGCCGACTAGCAGCGCAGCGCATCCCCCTCTCAGCCGCCGGTCCCGCACCCCTCCGTGCGGGACCGGCACTCCCCCTCCGGGCGCATCCCGGGGGCAACCCTTGCCCAACTCCGCGTGTCACACAGGTGAACCAGTGCGGCCGTGCAGCCGGGCCGTCACGCCTGGCTCTCCGTCAACTCCCCGTACCCATGAACAAGTTGGAGCCCACCGTGCCCACTGTGCCCCTGCGTGCCCGAACCGTCGCCCTCGCCGCCGCCACCGCCCTCGCCGCCACCGGTCTCGCCCTCCCCCTCGCGGCCACCGCCACCGCCGCGCCCGCCGCCGCCCCGCTCTCCGCCGACTTCAACGGTGACGGATACGAGGACCTCTTCGTCGGGGTGCCCAGTGGAACCGTCGGCGGCAAGGCCAAGGCCGGGTACGTGAGTGTGGTGTTCGGTGGGGAGTACGGGCCGGGGCCGCACGGTGTGCGGCGGATTACGCAGGCCACCGTCGAGGTGCCCGGCACCCCGGAGGGCGGTGACCGGTTCGGGGGGTCCGTCGTGGCCGCTCATGTGGACGACGATCCGTACGCCGACCTCGTCATCGGCGCTCCCGGCGAGGACATCGACGCCGCGGCCGACGCCGGTTCCGTCACCGTCCTGTACGGCACCGGCGACGGCTTCGCCCAGGCCAACACCGCCGCCCGGGGTGCGAAGTCCGGTGACGTGTACGGGAACGCCCTCGCCGCCGCCGACTTCACCGGTGACACGGACGTCGACCTCGCCATCGGCGGCAAGGACCAGGTCGTCGCCAACTTCAACCCGCTCGCCGCCCGGACCGAGCCGCTCATGGGCGACCGCATGGGAGGCCGCGCGCCCCTCCTCGCCACCGGCGACTTCGACACCGACGGCCTCCCCGACCTGGCCCTCGCCTACTACACGAAGAACCAGCCCTACACCCAGTCCCACCTCCGCCTCTACGGCTGGAACAAGGACGAGGGCTCCATGGGCAACTTCTGGAACAACTCCAACGGCGCCGCGAACGCCCTCGTCGCCGGCGACTTCGACGGCGACAACTACGAGGACCTCGCCGTCGGCAACTGCCGCGAGATCGCCGACGAGAACATCGACGACCCGTGCGGCCCCGAGGAGCTCACCAAGGGCGGCGGCATCCACATCCGCTTCGGCGGCCCGAACGGCAGCTTCGGCTGGGAGCAGCAGACGTTCAACCAGGACACCGCGGGCATGCCCGGAGTCGCCGAGACCGGAGACGGCTTCGGCGACGCCCTCGCCGCGGCGGACATCGACGCCGACGGCCACGACGACCTGATCGCGGGCGCCCCGGGCGAAGCCATCGGCAGCGCGGCGAAGGCGGGCAGCGTCACCGTCCTCAAGGGCGGCGAGATGGGCCTGCTCGACCCGGCGGGCGCCGCGAACCCGGGCACGGTCGCCTACCAGCAGAACTCACCCGGCATCCTGGGCGTCGCCCAGGCGGGCGACCTCTTCGGCGGGGCACTCGCCTTCGGTGACCACAACGGCGACGGCGCCCCGGACCTGTCCGTCGCCGCGCCCGGCGAGAACTCCGCCGCGGGCGGTGTCTGGGACCTGCCGGGCGGCAAGGCGGGCGGCTCGGTCGTCACCCCCAACTCCCTCGGCCTGCCCGCCTCTTCCGACCCGCTGGCGTACGGAGCGGTGCTCGGTAAGTAGCCGCTCACGCGCGGCACCGGGGACCCTGGGGAAAACCCCTCAGGGTCCCCCTAGGGGTTGTCACAGGTCAGCGGCAAAGCCGCTCTCCTCCCGGGGAGGGACGACCCGGGCCCTTCAGACCAGGTACGTTCGATTCGTGGCTGGATTCAGGATCGGACGCGGCCGGGACAACCGCACCCCGCAAGCGCGACCCCAACAACGACCGCGGCAGGAGCCGTACGGGCAGCAGGCCCCCCAGGGCCAGCAGCCTCCGTACGGCTACCCTCAGCCGCCCTCCCAGCCGTACGGCGGGCAGCAGCCCCCGTACGGCCAGGGCCAGGGCGGCCAAGGCCGCCAGGGCGGATACGGCGGGCAGCAATGGCCGCAGGCGGGCGGCAACCACGGCAACCACGGGGAGCCGGAGTACTTCGGCGGACCGGGTGATCCCGGTCAGGGCGGCCGGAGAGGCGGTCAGGGCGGCTTCGATCCGTACGCCGCCAACAACCCCGGTCACACCCAGGCCTTCTCCGTGGGCGAGGACCCCTACACCCAGGGGGACACCTACCGCGCGGGCCAGGCCCCGGCGCCGGTGGGCCCGCGTCTGCACTGGAAGGACCTGCTGCGGGGCATCGTGCTGCGCCCGGGGCCGACCTTCCTCCAGATGCGGGACTACGCGATGTGGGCCCCGGCCGTCATCGTGACGTTCCTCTACGGCCTGCTCGCGATCTTCGGCTTCGACGGCGCCCGCGAGGACGCCATCAGCGCCACGCTCTCCACGGCCGTCCCGTACGTCCTGACGACGGCCGTCGCGATCACGATCAGTGCCTTCATCCTGGGCGTGGTCACGCACACCCTCGCCCGCCAGCTCGGCGGCGACGGCGCCTGGCAGCCGACGGTCGGCCTCTCCATGCTGATCATGTCCCTCACGGACGCGCCCCGCGTGGTCGTCGCGATGTTCCTCGGCGGCGGCCAGCCCTTCGTCCAGCTCCTCGGCTGGCTGACCTGGGTCGCCGCGGGCGCGCTGCTCACGGCGATGGTGAACAAGTCCCACGACCTACCGTGGCCGAAGGCGCTGGGCGCGGCATCGATCCAACTGCTCGCGCTGCTCGCGATCATCAAGCTCGGCACGTTCTAGTACTTGGGACGGCTCTCTAGTACTGGAGACGGAGAAGGGCCCCGGCGGATCACTCCGCCGGGGCCCTCTGCGTCTGGCCGCTCAGGCGTCGAGAACCTGACCGGCACGCTTCACGACGGGCGCCTCGACGCTCCACGGGAAGTTGATCCACTCGTCGGTGCGCTTCCAGACGTACTCGCACTTCACGAGCGACTGCGACTTCTCGTAGATGACGGCGGACCGCACCTCCGCCACGTGGTCGAGGCAGAAGTCGTGCACGAGCTTCAGCGTCTTGCCGGTGTCCGCGACGTCGTCAGCGATCAGCACCTTCTTGTCGGTGAAGTCGATCGCGTTCGGCACGGGCGCCAGCATGACCGGCATCTCCAGGGTCGTCCCGACCCCGGTGTAGAACTCCACGTTGACCAGGTGGATGTTCTTGCAGTCGAGCGCGTACGCGAGCCCGCCCGCGACGAAGACGCCACCTCGGGCGATGGAGATGATGACGTCGGGCTGGTAGCCGTCGTCGGCGATCATCTGCGCGAGCTCACGCACCGCGCCGCCGAAATTCTCGTACGTAAGGTTCTCGCGCACGTCACTCATGCTGGATGTCACACCTGTGTCCGATGGAAATTGAGGAAGGAGCGGGAGGCGGTGGGGCCTCGCTGTCCCTGGTATCGCGATCCGTACCGCTCCGAGCCGTAGGGCGCCTCGGAGGGTGAGGTCATCCGGAACAGGCAGAGCTGCCCGATCTTCATGCCCGGCCAGAGCTTGATGGGCAGCGTCGCGAGGTTGGAGAGCTCGAGCGTCACGTGCCCGGAGAAACCGGGGTCGATGAAACCGGCCGTCGAGTGTGTCACCAGGCCGAGCCGCCCCAGGCTGGACTTCCCCTCCAGCCTGCTCGCGAGGTCGTCGGGCAGGCTGATGATCTCGTACGTCGAGGCCAGCACGAACTCGCCGGGGTGCAGGATGAACGGCTCGTCGCCCTCGGGCTCGACGAGCCGCGTCAGGTCGGCCTGCTCCACGGAGGGATCGATGTGGGGGTAACGGTGATTCTCGAACACCCGGAAGTAGCGGTCGAGCCGCACGTCGATGCTTGAGGGCTGCACCATGGATTCGTCGTACGGATCGATCCGCACTCGTCCGGTGTCGATCTCGGCCCGGATGTCCTTGTCTGAGAGAAGCACGCACCGAGGATACGCAGAGCGCGCGGGCCCGCCCCAATCGGACGGCCCCACGCGCTCCTGTTCGCTGCTCTCCCGTGCCCGCGCTACCGCTTCTGCGACGCGACCGGCACGGCATGCCGCAATCGGGCGCATCGTGGACAGCGGATGAGACGGCCGGGTCCGAGCCGGTCGGCCTTCTGCATCGGGAACGAAGCAGTGCTGAACACGTGCCCTTCGGCACATCGGACGACGGTGCGCTCCATCAAGTCCTCGAGTCCCTTCCCCAAAGCCGTAGTTGAGCTCGCAGCGTCCCGCACCTGCTCGTACGCGAGCTGACGACGAAAGGCCACATTACGGGACGAAAGGGGCGCCCCTCCAGGCGGCACTCCGGTCTCTCACCGTACGCCCCAACTCCCGCGTCCCGAAGCGCCATCCATGCCCCGGACAGCACGCCGGCCCCGCGGCAAAAGCGCCCGGGGCCTGGGATGAGGTAGAGTGTGCGACGTTACGACACCGCCACAGACGGTGTCTTTCGCGGGTGTAGTTTAGTGGTAGAACATCAGCTTCCCAAGCTGAGAGTGCGAGTTCGATTCTCGTCACCCGCTCCACAGTTGAGGCCCAGAGGCCCAGGTCGGTGACCTGGGCCTTTTTTGCTGCCCCGGAGCTCGATCCCACTCGATCACACGAGCCCAAGAGCACAAGAGCACAATGGGAAGTAGTGCCTCATGGAAGGAGGAGGCCATGAGCGAGATCCACTCCCCGAGGAAGGGTCATCGCGCCGTCTTCTGGGTTTTTCTGGCGATCCAGGTCGTCTTTCTCGCCTGGGTCGCGGCAGCCGCCGCCACCGGCAGCGGAACGCCGGATTCCTGCTCGCGCCTGACGGGCGACGCCCTGAAGCTGTGCGAGGACTCCGACGCCGCCGGCACCACGATCGGGGTCGGCCTGATCGTCGCGGTCTGGCTGGCGACGGACTTCATCATCGCTGTGACATACGCCATGTACCACCTCACCCGCAGGCCACCACGGCGCACCCACACCTAGGGCTTTCGGCCCAACTCCTGGAGTGCTCCGCCGAGTTGGTCGGCGGTCAGAGCGGCGCCCGGGAGGGGTGGCGCGGCCGGCGCGGCGCGCAGGCCGTCCAGGAACAGGGCCAGGGGGCGGCGCCAGGCGTCGGGGGCGGTCGCGGTGGTCAGCGCCGGGATGGCGCGGCCCAGGGCGGCCAGGGCGAACAGGACGTCCTCGGTGGTCACGTCGGCGCGGACCGTGCCCTGGTCGCGGCCGCGGCCGAGCAGGACGTCCATCGTCTCGCGGTTGTGGGCGTGCACGGCCCGCAGCGCTTCGACACCCTCCAGGCGGGTGGTCATGAGGTCGTTGGTGCCGCGGTCGGCGGCCAGCGTGACGAAGACGGCCCGGAGGTACTCGTGCAGCGCCGCCCAGGCGTCCGGGGCCGTCCTGGCCCGCTCGCCCGCGGCCATCGTGCCGGTCAGGAGGTCGTGGAAGACGGCGTCGACGAGGGCGGCGCGGGTGGGGAAGTTGCGGTAGAGCGTCGCGTTCCCCACACCCGCCCGGCGGGCGATCACGTCCAGCGGCGCCTCGAGCCCCTGCTCCGCGAACACCTCGCGGGCGGCCCCCACCAGGAGGTCCCAGTTGCGCCGCGCGTCGCGTCGCCGCGGGGGCGTCACGCGGTGTGAGCCGCCGGTCATCGTCACTCTCCCTCAGCACATGGGGAGCAGTCCCCGGTGGCGATGCTATCGCCGGGGGAAGAAGCGGGGAGGATGCCCCACTTCACCCGTTTCACCGTCCGGGGGGGACGCGCTAGCCGAACTGGCCCGGCTGGTAGTCGCCCGCCGGCTGCTGGACGATGACGTTCACGCGGTTGTAGGTGTTGATGAGGGCGATGAGCGAGACGAGGGCGGCCAGCTGGTCCGCGTCGAAGTGCTTGGCGGCTTCCGCCCACGCCGCGTCCGTGACCCCGCCCGCCGCGTCGGCGACGCGCGTCCCCTGCTCCGTGAGCTCCAGGGCGGCGCGCTCGGCGTCGGTGAACACCTGGGCCTCGCGCCAGGCGGCGACGAGGTTGAGGCGCGTCGCGGTCTCCCCCGCGTGCGTGGCGTCCTTGGTGTGCATGTCGGTGCAGAACCCGCAGCCGTTGATCTGGCTCGCGCGGATCTTCACCAGTTCCTGCGTCGCGGGGGGCAGGGTCGAGTCCGACACGACCTTGCTCGCCGCGTTGATGTGCTTCAGGACCTTGCCCGCCAGCGGGCTGCCGAAGAGGTTCAGCCGAGCATCCATGGTGATCTCCCTTGCCAGTGCCGATGCTTGCACTCCTGTGACGGAGGCGCGCGCCAAGACGTGACAGGAGGAGCAGGATCACGTTCGGCGGTCCGCCCCCGCAGGGCGCGCGTTACAGTCGGACGTTCCTGCGAATTCAACTAAATGGGGGGTCTCTCATGGCGCTGTTCGGAAACGCGCACACCATCGATCCAATGACCGCGCAGCAGGACTACGCGCGTCTGCTGGGCCACGGGGAGCAGGTGCAGGCCGCGTTCCTGCTGATCCGCGACACCATGCTCTTCACCGACCGCCGCCTCGTCCTCGTCGACAAGCAGGGGATAACCGGCAAGAAGGTCGAGTACCACTCGGTCCCGTACCGCAGCATCACGCACTTCGCCGTGGAGACCGCCGGGCACTTCGACCTCGACGCCGAGCTGAAGATCTGGATCTCCGGGACCCCCGAGCCGATCCAGAAGACCTTCACCAAGGGCGTCGACATCTACGAGGTGCAGGCGATCCTCACGCAGTACGTGGCGCGCTGAGCGAAAGCCCGTCGGGGCGCGTGCCCGCGGTCAGGCCGTGGGCACGCGGTCCAGGAACCCGTGCACCGTACGGATGCGGCCGTCGTCGGCGAGTGTGATGACGTCGAAGCCGGCGACGGGAGCGGAGCCGTCCGCGAGCGACACCAGCTCCCAGCCGAAGCGGGCCACGTGGTGGTGGCCGTCGACCGCTCCCGTCTGCCGGAACTCGAAGCCCGGGAACTGCTCGTGGGACCCCGCGATGACGGCGGCGACTGCCTCGTGACCGGAGACGTCGGCCATCGGGTCGGTGTAGCTGCGGACATGGCGGGTGCCTCCTGGGGCTGGGATGTTCGGAACACGGGGTTGCTTCGTCCAACCGGGTTGTTCCTTCGATGCCTTGAGCTTGCCGCGCCAACCGCCGGGGGGCGATTACGTCCGAGGTAATGCGGTCTTCTCACGCGAGGGTGTCTGTGCTTGCCTGAGGGGCTCTTTCGGTTGCCTGGACGGGAGTTGGCGTATGCGCAAGCCGTGGATCGGTGGGGTGCTGGCCGCTGTGCTGCTGCTCGGGGCGTGCGGCGACCCGGGGTCGGGGGGTACGTCGAACGAGGCCGCTCCCAAGCCCCCGCCGGCCGCGGGTCCCTCCAAGTCCCCGGGGCCCTCCGCGCCTGCGTCCCCCTCCGCCTCCCCCACGGCCCGTCAACGCGTCGCGGACACATCCCACGCGAAGGCCCCGAAGGTGCTCTATCTCGGGGACTCCCTCGCGATGGAGAACCAGACCGTCCTCGGCGATCTCCTGCGCACCGGCCTCGGCGCCCGCTACCGCAGCGCGCCCTACTCCGGCACCACCCTCTGCGACTACCTCGACGGCACCGGCGAGGACTCCCTCGTGCCGGACAAGGACAAGGCCGCCGCGCTGGTCCGCGAGGAGCGTCCGGACGTCGTGGTGCTGCAGTTCTGGGGCAATGCCTGGGGCTATACGCCGTGCATGGACGGCATCACGTACGACAAGGAACGGCAGAAGTACTTCGACCGGTACGCCGCCGACGCGAAGGCGCTGGCCGCGCAGATCGGTGAGGCCGGCGGTGCGGACGGGCCGCGGATCGTCTGGGTCCTCCAGGGCCCCGACCCGATCACGCCCGACCGCGTGCGGCGCGTCAACGGCATCTACGCAGCGCAGGCGCGGGCCTCGGGCGGCATCGTCGCCGACGCGGGCCGCGCGGTCGCGCCGGCGGCGGGCCGTTACACGTGGGTGGAGCAGCTGCCGTGCACGGCGTACGAGAAGAAGAACCCGGCGTACTGCACGGAGCCGGGCAGCGGTCGCACCGCCCTGCACCGCGGTGACGACTACCTGCACTTCTGCCTGGCGCCGACCACGGCCAAGTCCCGCCCCTGCCCGGCCCGTTCCCCCGGCATCCGCCGGATGACCGCGGAGATCACCCGGGCGGTGGGCGAGGCGGGCTGACGCCCCGCCCACCGCCGGAGGCGAAATCATTCGGGCTAATCCCGCTCGCGCGTCCCTCAGGGCTGTCACACGCTGTGAACTCCTGACCGACGAAGAAAGGGAGCCCATGAGCAGCGGAGCGAACAACCCGCGGGGCACCAGCCCCTGGGCGTCGGGCGGCACGATGTTCGCGGGTGTCCTGATGCTGGTCAGCGGCATCCTCGGCATCCTCGAAGGCATCGCGGGCATCGCCAAGGACGACGTCTACGCACGCATCGGGGACTACGTCTACAAGTTCAACCTCACCACGTGGGGCTGGATCCACCTGGTCCTCGGCATCCTCGTCGCGGTCACCGGCTACGGCATCCTCAAGGGCGCGACCTGGGGCAAGGCGTGCGGTGTCGCGCTCGCCTCGATCTCCGTCGTCCTGCACTTCATGTGGCTGCCCTACCAGCCGATCTGGGCGCTGATCGCGATCGCGATCGGCATCTTCGTCATCTGGGCGCTGTGCACGGACCACTCGGGACGTGCCGGACGCGGCGACGGCCATGGCGTACCGCCGGGCGGCGAGACGGCAGCGGGCGGCTGGGGCCCCCGGGCCACCTCCAGCGGGCCCGGCCCGTTCGCCGAGGGCGCACGTGGCGCCGACCCCGGCCCGCCCCGCGGCTCCGACCGCACTCCGCCGCCCACGACCTGACCGGACGCGAGGCAGCGGCCGCCCCCGGAGGGCCCATGACACCGCAGGCCCGCGCCCTGCTTCCGTTCGTCCTGCCCGCCCTGCTCGTGGGCGTCGGGTCCAGCCTGATCCTGCTGCTGCTCAGCCTCGTGGCCGAGCGGTTGCAGGATCTGCTGTGGGACACGCTGCCGGACGCGCTCGGCGTGTCCGGTACGTCGGCGGGGTGGATCATCGGCGTCCTGACCGCGGCCGGGTTCGTCGTCGGCCTGATCGTGTGGAAGATCCCGGGGCACGCCGGGCCCGACCCCGCGACGCTCGGCCTGGTCGATCCGCCGCTGCCCGTCCGGTTGCTGCCCGGCCTCGCGCTCGCCGTCGTCGTGGGGCTCGCGGGCGGCGTCAGCCTCGGCCCGGAGAACCCGATCACGGCCATCAACATCGCCCTCGCGTACACACTCGGCATGAAGGCCATGCCGCGGACGCCGGCCGCCGAGTGGGTCGCCCTCGCCGCGGCGGGCACGATCGGCGCCCTGTTCGGCACGCCGGTCGCGGCGGCGCTCATCCTCTCCGAGACGATGGTCGCCCCCGACCCGCGTCCGCTGTGGGACCGGTTGTTCGCGCCGCTGGTCGCGGCGGGCGCGGGCGCGCTGACCACGGTGCTCATCGCGCACCCGACGTTCCAGATCGACGTCGCCGCGTACACGGGGCCACACTGGGGCGACGTACTCTCCGCGATGGTCATCAGTACGGGGGCGGCGGCCGTCGCACTGTGCGCCGTGTACGCCTTCCCCCACCTCCACCGCGCTTTCCGCCAGCTCGGCAACCCCGTACTGATGCTGACGGTGGGCGGGCTCGTGCTGGGCGTTCTCGGCGCGCTCGGCGGCCATCTCACCCTCTTCAAGGGCCTGGAGGAGATGAAGGAGCTGACCGCGCACGCCGCCGACCACGACGCGGGCAATCTGCTGCTGCTCGCCGTGGTCAAGCTGCTCGCGCTCTGCGTGGCCGCCACCTGCGGCTTCCGGGGCGGGCGGATCTTTCCCGCGGTCTTCGTGGGCGTGGCGCTCGGCATGCTCGCGCACGCCCTCGTCGACTCGGTGCCGCCCGCCCTGGGGATCGCCTGCGCCATCCTCGGCGTGCTGCTCGCCACGACACGGCAGGGCTGGCTGAGCCTGTTCACGGCGTCGGTCGTGGTGATGGACCTCGCCGTGTTGCCGCTCCTGTGCGTCGCGGCCCTGCCCGCCTGGCTGCTGGTGACGGGGCGCCCGGAGATGCTGATCGCGAAGGACGACTCAGGTGCGGTCGAGGCCGGGCACGCCCAGTGACGCGAGCCCGTCGAGGACCAGGTCCACGCCGACCGCCGCGAGCAGCAGGCCGAGCAGCCTGCCGAGGAGCTCGATCGTCGCGTGGTGCGTACCGCGCAGGATGCGCGCGAGCAGGACCACGCAGAGCAGATCCAGGGCGATGACGGTGACGTACGCGCCGACGACCGTGGAGCGCCAGGACCAGGTGTCGCGGGCAGCCGCCTCGATCAGCACGGCCGTCATGGCGAGCGGGCTCACGATGTACGGCATGAGCAACTCGCGTACGCCGCTGACGAGATCGGGCGCGTCCAGGTCCGCGCGGTCCGAGCCGAGGTGGACGCCGAGGACGAGCCCCACGGCGTAGATGAAGAAGATGACGCCGCCCGCGAGCTGGAGCGCGGGCGTGGAGATGTGGAAGAGCTCCAGGAGCCACGGCGCGGTGAAGCCCGCGACCAGCCCCACCACGACGGCGGCACCGGACGAGACGAGCGCGATCGTCCGCAGCTCGCGGACCGGATGGTTCTGCGCGAGGCCGCCGAAGGCGAGCAGCACCTTGGGCGGCCCGACGACGGAGAAGAAGGTGATGAAAGCGGCGGAATAGGTCAGGGCAGCGGTCACGCACGGCATCCTGTACCGCGCCGCGCCCTAGAACGCGGCGGGCCCGCCGTTCGCCGTGACCGTGTCGCGCACCGCGCGGACGAAGGCCTCGACGCGGGGGGTCCCGGCGGCGGCCGTGCGCCAGATCAGCGCGACGTCGGCCGACGGGACGTGGGTCAGGGGTACGAAGGTGATGCCGGGCCGCGCGTAGTACTTCTCCACCGAGGCGACCACCGGCGACACCCCCTGCCCGGCGCCGACCAGCGTCATCAGCTCCTGGAACCCGGCGACGGCCTGGCCGCGGCGGATCGGGAGGCCGCTCGGGGTGCGGGGCGGGATGTGGAAGTCCCACCAGTAGGCGGGCGCGCCGTTCACGACACCGAAGAACGTCTCGCCCGCGCACTCTTCGAGGGACACGCCGGCGCGCCCGGCGAAGCGGTGGCCGAGCGGCACGGCGAGCATGCGGGGTTCGTTGATGACGACGGGCCCGACCGTGAGGTCCGGCTCCTCGACGGGGAGGCACGTGAACAGGACATCGGCCTCACCGCTCCGGAGCGCGCCGAGCGGGTCACCGACCTGGGTCTCCCGCATCCGGACGTCGCAGCGCGGGCAGCGCTCGCGGAACGTCGTCAGGATCGCGGAGGTCAGCGTGCCCGCGCCCGCCCCGAGGAAGGCAACGGTCAACTCGCCGTCGACGCCGCGCGCCACGTCCTTGGCGCGGGCGACGGCCGCCTCCATCCGCAGGTGCAGGGGCGCCAGGTCGTCGTACAACTGCCGCCCCAGCGGGGACATCTCCACTCTGCGGCTCGTGCGCTCGAAGAGCGGGGCGCCGATCTTGCGCTCCAGCCTCTTCACGGTCTGGCTGACGCGGGCCTGGGAGAGGAGGAGGCGCTCTGCGGTGCGGCCGAAGTGGAGCTCTTCGGCGAGAGTCAGGAAGGTTTCGAGCTCCTGCCGTTCCATCCCCGCCACCCCGTCCGTCTGACCTGCATCGATAAGCTGAACGCACCGATCGTTTCATGGATCGCCGTTGATCGGGGGGCGGTGGGGGCGGATCTTGGAGGAGTCCCCCTCCGGGGCATGCACCGCTTCCTCCAACTCCCGGGAGATCCCTGTGTTCTCGCGTACTCGCACCTCCGTTGTCGCCGCCACCGCCGCGCTCGCCCTGACGGCCGGTCTCGGTCTCACCGTCACGGGGGCCCACGCCTCGGGCTCGAAGCCGTCGGGGCCGTCGGGGTCCTCGGAGTCCTCGCACGGCTCCGCCTGGACCGCTGCATGGGCCGCGTCGCCGCAGCGTGCCAGCACCGGCTTCAAGCCCAACTGGTCGGAGGACGGCTTCTCCGGCCAGACCCTGCGCCAGGTCGTCCGCGTCACCGAGGGCGGCGACAGAGCCCGTATCCGGCTCTCCAACGCGTACGGCACGTCGCCGCTGCACATCGCGGGGGCGACCATCGCGCGGACGAAGAAGGGGGGCGGGGCAGCGGTCGAGGGCGGTTCGGTGCGGCGCCTCACCTTCGAGGGGAGGAGGTCGGTGGCGATCCCGGCGCACGGCCAACTCTCTAGCGACCAGGTGGGCTTGGACCTCAAGCCCTTCGAGTCGGTGACGGTCACCCTGCATCTGGCCCGTACGACGGGGCCCGCCACGTTCCACGCGCAGTCGTTCGCGACGAGTTACCGGGCGGACGGGGATCATGTGGCGGACGCCGGGGGCGGGGCGTTCGACGAGTCGACGGAGTCCTGGTACTTCCTGTCGGGGGTGGATGTCGCGGGGGGCGGCGCCGCTGCCGGTGCCGGTGCCGGTGAGAAGCCGCGCCGGAGCGGAGGCGTCGTGCTCTTCGGTGACTCCACCACGGACGGCTTCGCCTCCTCCACCGACCGCAACCGCCGCTGGTCCGACGCCCTCGCCGAGCGGCTCGCCGATGCGGGGACGCGTCGCCCGGTCCTGAACGCCGGTATCGGCGGCAACCTCGTCCTCAACGACTCCGCCTGGTACGGGGAGCGGGGGACGGCCCGCTTCGGGCGGGACGCGCTGGATCTGCCGGGGGTGGGGACGGTCGTCGTCCTGGAGGGCCTGAACGACATCGGTTTCAGCGAGAGCGATACGCCCACCTACAAGCCCGCGCCGAAGGTGAGCGCGGCTGAACTCATCGCGGGCCACCGCAAGTTGATCCGGGCCGCGAAGAAGAAGGGGGTGCGGGTGGTGGGCGCGACGTTGCTGCCGCTGGGGGGCTCTGATCACTACGGGGAGCGGGCGGCGAAGGTGAGCGATGAGTTCAACGCGTGGGTGCGGACGTCTGGGGAGTACGACGCGTACGTGGACTTCGACCGGGCTCTGGCGGATTCCGCCGACGGGGAGCGGATGGCCCCTGAGTACGACAGTGGCGACCATCTGCATCCGAACGATGCGGGGTATCGGGCGATGGCCCACGCGGTGAACCTCGAACAGCTTTAGTCCCCAACCCCGCCCCTTCCCGAAAACTCGCTCGGCGCGAGGGCCTTGGTGGCCGTCATCACCGGCTCCGCCGAGTTCGTCCTCAAACGCCGGACGGGCTGAAGGTTCACCCCCTGCCCGGCGACGCAATCGCCCTCGCAGCGACCACCTCCTGGCGGAGTGGTTCCAGGACGCTGTCCTGCGGCCCGGAGAACTCCGCAGGGACCTCCTCCAGCGTCTCCGAACCCCGCAACCCCTCCGCCAACTCCCGAAGTTGGCGGGCCACCTCCCCCACCTCCGTCAGGCTCGGCTCTCCCGCCCCATGGCGGATCCGCACCCGCGCAGTGGTCGTCGCGTCCACGATGCGTTCGACGGCGATCACCAGCGGCCACCACGCCGCGGCGCGCGCCCCCATCGGGGGCGGTTCCGTCAGGGCGCGCTGGAACTCCGTGCGGATGACGGAGAGGTCGCGGTACAGGCCGCGCCGCATGCGGGCCCGCTCGGCCACGTCCACCGCCGTGCCGAACGCGCTCTCGACGTACGACGCCGTGTCGGCCACCGTGTCCGCGAGGCGGTCGCCGATCCGCGTGTGCCAGCTCTCCGGCCACAGCAAGTACCC
Source organism: Streptomyces sp. NPDC051218 (assembly GCF_044455475.1). Taxonomy (NCBI): domain Bacteria; kingdom Bacillati; phylum Actinomycetota; class Actinomycetes; order Kitasatosporales; family Streptomycetaceae; genus Streptomyces; species Streptomyces sp. NPDC051218. The sequence goes on from NZ_JBITEU010000011.1 coordinate 71,210, forward strand.
CGCGACCAGCGAGATTCCGCAGCCGATCAGGCTGTCCACGAGGCGCGGCACGACGAGCCCGAAGCCCTGGTGGTTCAGGACGTCGGACAGGAGCAGGATCACCGGGGTGATCGCGGCCGTCTGGAAGCCGTAGCCCCGTGTCGTGAGTGCCGGGATCAGGGCCGCGAGGACGAACATCACTGGCACGTCCCACCAGCCGCGCGGCACCTCCGACAGGACCGCCGCCGCGACGACCAGGCCCGCCGCCGTACCCAGCGCCCGCAGCACCGCCCGGGAGAAGACCGAGCCGAAGTCGGGCTTGAGGACGAACGTGACGGTGAGCGCCACCCAGTACGAGCGCGGCACGTCGATCAGGGACACCAGTGACTGCGCGATGCCGATGCACAGGGCCAGGCGCAGGCCGTAGCGCCAGGACGTGCTGGACAGCAGGACGTTGCGGGTCGCCCTGCGGGCCCGCACGCGCAGGGCGGCGGGGCGGCCGAGGCGGTCGTCGACGTTGACGGCGCCGTGCGGGTCCGAGTCGTTGAGGAGTTCCGCCACGTGCCGCAGGGCGTGGTCGACCGCGTCGGCCGACGGGTCGGGCGGGGCGGGGAGGTCGGGTTCGGGGATCGGGGTCTTTCCGGGGGCCGCCACCGCTTCCGCGAGCCGCCGCACCTCCGCGGGGTACTCCGGCGGCATCGGGACCCCGCACTGGTGCGCGGCGGGCGCGGCCTCGACGACCGGCGTGATCGCGTTCAGCTGGGCCACCAGGCGTACGAGGTCCGGGTTGCGGCCGTGCGCGCGGGTGCGCCGGGCGAGGACCAGGTCGTACGACTGGTTCAGCGAGGTCGTCACCGCGGCGCGCGCCTCGTCGTACCGCTCGGTGCCCGCCGCTTCGAGCAGCGCGGCCACGCTGCGGTAGGTCGCCGCGACGGCCGCCCGCTCCGGGACGCCGGAGCGCAGCGGCCAGGCGAGGAGCCCGAGAGCGAGGACCAGGAGGCCGCCGCCCGTCATGAGGGCGGGGGCCAGCCACCATGGCCCCGGCATCGGAAGCCCCGCCCCCACCACGGAGTTGAGCAGCAGGAGCAGACCGGACACGGACGCCACGGCGCCGATCGTGGACATCATCCCGGAGACCAGCGCCACGAAGGTGACCACGCCGACCGCGACCCAGCCGTGGCCGAAGACGAGCGAGCCGATGGTGACGCCGAGCGCGCCGAACAGCTGCGGGACGGCGATGTTGAAGATCCGCATGCGATACGCGTCCGCGGTGTCGCCGATGACGCCGGACAGCGCACCCATGGAGGCCAGCGCCCCGTACGCGGGCTGTCCCGCCGCGAGGCCGATGAGGAGGGGCAGCGCCATGGCGACGGACGCGCGCGCCACCGCGGCCCACGGGATCGGCGCCGCCTGCGGCTTGAGGGTCCTGACCAGCCAGGGAGGTGGGGCGAGGGCGCTCAGAGGGCCCGGTGGTGCGGGTGACTCGCGGGGGCGCATGCGGCCATTATCGCCACCGCGGTGGCCCCCGCGTCGCCGCTGCGCCCGGCTGCCTGACCTGCGTTTTACCGCTTCTGGCCGTGCAGCGTCAGGTCCACCACCAGGGTCCGGTGGTCCGTGCCGCCGATGTCCAGGAAGCGGGCGTCGCGGGCCGAGAAGTCCGGGGTGACGAGGACGTGGTCGATCTGGGTGCCGAGCGGTGACATCAGGTCGGCGGGCCAGCTCGGGGCTCGGGCGGATCCGGCGAGGCGGGCGGCGTCGCGTACGCCGCCGGTGTCCAGGATGTCGCGGAAGGCCGCGTGGTCCTGGGTGGCGTTGAAGTCGCCCGCGATGATGGTGGAGCGGTTCGCGCGCCTGCCCTCGGCGGCGTAGTCGCGGAGTTCGGCGAGTTCGGTGCGCCAGGTGCCGAGCTGCTTGGGCAGCGGCGGCATGGGGTGGGCGAGCTGGATGCGGATCTGGTGGCCGCTCTTCAGCTCGGCCACCGCGCCGGGCATGCCGAGGGTGCCCGCGAGGCCGCTCGCCTTCTTCAGGGGCAGTTTGCTGACGATCACCGAGCCTTCGGCGCCGCTCGCCTCGCTCGCGGTGCGGTAGGGGTAGTCGGAGCGGGGCAGTTCGTCGCGCAGGGTGTCCGAGCAGGTGTAGTCGCACTCCGGGACGAAGAGGAGGTCGGGTTTCTCTTCGCGGACGGCCTTGAGCAGGCCGGGGGTGCCCTGGCCGAACTCGACGTTCGACGCCATGACGCGGAGCTCGGCGACGGCCGGCCCTGCCGGGTCGTCCGTCTTGCCGTACGGCTCCATGAACCAGGCGACGCCGCCGAGCGCGACGACGCCCCAGACGAGGCCGACGCGCCAGCGTGCGAGCGCCGCGAGCAGCAGTCCGGCGATGGTGGGGGCGAGGAGCCAGGGCAGGAAGGCGAGGATCTGCGGTACGGGGGTGGGGCCGTCGGAGTCGGCGATCCGGTGGCCGAGGATGGTGCTGACGCCGGCCAGGAGGAGGGCGGCGAGCCAGGCGGAGGGGCGGTGCCGGGGGCGCCGCTTCGCCTGCGGCTCCGGCCACTCCTCTCGGGGTGCCGTCCTCGCTGCCGTTGCGCTGTCCAAGGCCGGCCTCTCCGTGTGGGGTACTGCGGGAATCTTCCCCTAGAGACGGCGGGGTGGGGGTGAGGGTTGCATGTCCCCAATCCCGCCCCTTCCCGAAACCAGAGGGCTCCGCCCCCTGGACCCCCGCAAGATGTCCTCAAACGCCGGACGGGCTGGACTTCTCAGCCCGACGGCGCCGAAGCAACCACGCGGCAAGCGCGACCGCAAGACCCACCCCCAGAATCACCCACCCCGCCACACTCAGCGTGAGCGTCAACGCGTCGTAGACCGCCTCCGCGGCAGGGCGGGAGACGTCCTTCGGGAGGTCGTCCAGAGTCAGCCCCCGGCCCACCATGACCGCCACGGCAAGCACCGCCCCGGCCAGCGCAGCGCCCAGCGCCGTGCGGATGACCGCGCGGCGGCGGTGCACCGCCAGGAAGATGCCCGCCACGGCGAGGAGTACCGCCGCGACCGGGAGCCAGAGGCCCGCCACCTGGAGCATGTGGAATCCCTTCCCGAAGGGGCCGAGGTCCGAGGACTCCATGAGGGTCACCTCGGTGTGCGTGACGGGGATGCGGTCCGCGAACGGCACGCCGTCGGCGCCCAGTTGACGCTTGACCTGTTCGGTGATGGGAGCCAGGTCGATGGTGACCGCGCCGCCGTCGGACCGGTCGCTGAGCGCGTCCTGCACCGCGTCGTGCGCGGCGCGGTTCGCCGCGTTCCAGGCCGTCTTGAACGCCTTCGTCCCGGTGAAGGAACGCACCGCGTCCCGTACGAACGACTCGACGGTGCCCTGCAGCGGGCCGACGTCGATCTCCTTCATCACCGAGTCGGTGACCGCCCCGGCCACCGCGTCCCCCACGTCGGGGTCGGAGGCGAGCGGCGCCATCGTGGCGACGTACGCGTCGGCGTCCTCGATCTCGTACTTCGCCCAGGTGGAGAGCGTGCCGAGCGGCACGAGGAGTACGGCGATGACGAGGAGGACGGCGGACAGCGGGCGTCTGAACACGTCTCCCAGGAGACGCCGGTCGACGTCCCGGTCACGCCTGGCGCGACCGGGACGAGTGCATACGGGGCAAGAAACTCCTACTTGCGGTTGTCGGACCGCCTCGCTACTTGCGGTTGTAGAGCCGCATCGTCACCGGGCCGAAGACCGCGACGAGCAGCACCGCCCAGCCGAGCGCCCACATGAGCGACGAGCCCGGTGACGTACCCGCCATCAGATCGCGGACGGCGGACGCGACATGGGTGATCGGGTTGTTGTTCACGAAGGCCTGCAGCCAGCCCGGCATCGTCTCGGGCTTCACGAAGATGTCGCTGAGGAACGTCAGCGGGAAGAGCACCATCATGCTGACGCCCATCACCGACTTCTCCGTGCGCAGCAGCAGGCCGAACATCGTCCACACCCACGAGAAGGCGAAGGAGAAGACCAGGAGCAGGAGCACCCCGGCCAGTACGCCGAGGACGCCGCCGTCCGGGCGGAAGCCGATGATCATGCCGACGGCCAGCATGACCAGGGACGCGATCGCGTAGCGCAGCATGTCGCCGAGCAGGTAGCCGACCATCACCGACGGGCGCCAGATCGGCAGCGTACGGAAGCGGTCGAAGACGCCCTTCTCGATGTCGATGTTCACCGAGACGCCCGTGTACATCGTGATCATGACGACGGACATCACGAGGATGCCGGGCAGCAGGTACTGGATGTACTCGCCCGGCGATCCGGCGAGCGCGCCACCGAAGAGGTACGTGTACATCAGCACCATCATGATCGGGAACGCCGTCACGTCGAAGAGCTGCTCCGGGACATGCTTGATCTTGAGCATGGCCCGCCAGCCGAACGTCAGGGACGCGGAGAACGCGCTGGGGCGCGCAGGCCTCTCGCCGGCGATCAGCAGTTCGGCGAGGGACTCGGTGCTGACGGGCGCCAGGTCCTGGGCCTCGGATGTGGTGGTCGCGGTGCTCATGCCTGTGCCTCTTTCTCTTTCTCCGCCATGTCCGTCGCGTGATGGGGGGTGCCGGTGAGGGCGAGGAACACCTCGTCCAGGCTGGGCTGGCCGAGGGAGAAGTTGTCCACGATGATCCCCGCGCGGGCCAGTTCGGCCAGGGCGCGTGAGGCCTTCTCCGCGGCGCCCTGGCCGTTCGCCTCGCCGTTGCCGACGCGGGCGGTGAGGGCCACCGGGTCGGGCTCCAGCTGGACTTCGGCGTCGAGCGCGGTCCGCAGCGCCCGCGCGGCGTCGTCGCGCTGCTCAGGGTCCCGGAGCCTGACGTGCACCGAGCCCGCGCCGACCGACGCCTTCAGGTCGCCCTTGGTGCCCTCCGCGATGACCTTGCCGTCGTCGATGACGGCGATGCGGGAGGCGAGGTGGTCGGCCTCGTCCAGATACTGCGTGGTCAGCAGGACCGTCGTGCCGTGCGCGACGACCGCCCTGACGATGTCCCAGACCTGGTTGCGGCTGCGGGGGTCGAGGCCCGTCGTCGGCTCGTCGAGGAAGAGCAGGTCGGGGGTGTTGAGGATGGACGCCGCGATGTCGATGCGGCGGCGCATGCCGCCGGAGTAGTGCTTCACCTGGCGGGCGGCCGCGTCGCTCAGGCCGAAGGCCGCCAGGAGCTGCGCCGCCCTGCTGTACGCCGCCTTCTTGCCGTGTCCGGTGAGGCGGGCGAGGAGCACGAGGTTCTCGGTGCCCGTCAGGTCCTCGTCCACCGACGCGTACTGCCCGGTGAGGCTGACCCTGCTGCGTACGGCGTCGGCCTCGCGCACGACGTCGTGACCGAAGACGTGGGCGTCGCCGCCGTCCGGGCGCAGCAGGGTGGCGAGCATCTTCACGGTGGTGGTCTTGCCCGCGCCGTTCGGCCCGAGCAGGCCGTAGACCGTGCCGGCCGGGATGGTGAGGTCCACGCCGTCGACGGCGCGGTTGTCACCGAAGGTCTTCACCAGGCCCGCGGTCTCGATGGCCACGCTGTTCATGTCGTACGCCCTCTCCCGATCGGTCGTCGTCCGTCACGAGGGCAGACCCTCGCCGAGGCGCAAACTCATCGTCCGGTGGAGCCTTAGACCGAACGGGTGTTTGCTGGAGGAGGGAAGAGGGGTGGGGGGACGGGGGGAAAGAGGAGGTCGAACATGCGGACCACTCCGGCCCTGAGGGCCACTCCGGCCGCCCTGGGAACTCTCGTCACCGCGCTCCTGACCGCGGGCGCGCTGTCCCTCGGAGGTGCATCACCAGCATCCGCCACCGCGTCACCCACGCACAACACCCACGATGTGGTCTGGGGGACGATCACCGCCCCCGTCGACCTGAAGATCCGGGACGCGCCCTCCACCAGCGCCTCGATCGTCGCGAAGCTGCCCGCGGAGAGCCAGGACCGCGTCGAATGCCAGACACGCGGCGCCAGCGTCTGGGGCGACACGACCTGGTACTGGCTGGGCGGGGTGCAGGGCTGGGCCAGCGCCGCCTATGTGGACACCGGTGGACGGCACGTGCCGAGCTGCGCCACGTCGGACCCGTGCCAGGAGTACAAGCCGTGCTGGGACACGTGCCAGGGCGGCTACAACCGCTACCACTGAGGCCGCCGAGTTGCCGGGCGGCGCCGGTGGGTGTGCCCTGGATGGTGGGGCGGATGTGCTGCACCGTCCTCCCGGGGGCGGCTGATTCCGGCTGATTCCGGACTGTCTGGAGGAACCCGTCATGGCTCACGTGGCATCCACTTCGGCAGGACCTCGGGTACTCGGCGGCTCCGCGGCTTCCAGAGCCGCCACGGCCACCGCGCTCCTCGCCGTGGTCTACGGCATCTGGGCGGCGGGCATCGCGCGGGACGCGGGCCCCATCACCACCGGGAACGTGCTGCTCGGCATCGTGGCGGGAATCGTCGTCGGCGCGGTGTTCATGGGGCTGCGCACCATCGCGCCGCGGCTGCCGCGCGAGCTGCGGGCGGCGGCCTGGGCGGCCTTCGCCGGTATCGCGTTCGGCTATCTCTACAGCCTGACCGACGCGACGATCCTGCGGTCCGTGTTCATGTCGCTCGGAGTGACGGGCGGCGTGCTGGCCATGATGTTCTACCGGTACTACACGCACGAGTAGACGTCCGCCCCGGGCGCCACTGCTCCTCCGTACGCAACTACCCCCGTCACGCGACTGTGCCCGCCGGCATCGAGCGACGCCGGCGGGCACAGGCTGTGGAGCGGAAGGTCAGCCGACCTTCTCCATTCTGTCCAGCTTGTCCAGCGCCTTCGCGAGACCGTTGGCCCACAACTGGTCGACCCTGGAACGCTCGTTGGCGTCGGGCTGCGAGTTGGTGCACGACGTGCCCGGTCCGCCTCCGGACATCAACTCACTGCACGGGCCCTCGTAGTGGTCGGGAAGACCGAGGACGTGGCCCGTCTCGTGCGCCGTCACGCGCGTCGAGTCGTACTGCTGGTTCTGCGCGTAGTCCAGGAAGATGTACCCGCTGCCGTGGCCGTCCGTGCTCGCGTACGAACCACGCGGGTCGTTCCCCTCGCGGTACTCGAAGTTCGCACCGCCACTCCCCTCCTGGAGCTTCACATTGGACACCGCGCTGTTCCAAATGGAGGTGCTGCTGGCTATCTGCTGCGCGAAGGTCGGCGCGCCGGAGGCGTCGTACACCACCGTGACCTGCTTCGCGCCCGGGTTGGCCGCGCGCTTCTCGGCGACCGACTTCAGGACGGCCTCGAAGAACGCCTTGTTGGCCGCGGCTTCCTCACCGGACCCGGCGTAGTTGGCGTACGCGGCAGTGGTGGACGGCGCGGTGGGGGTCGCGGCCGTCGCCGATGTCGTGCCGAGGCCGGCGGCGGTGAGGCCGAAGACGGCTGCGGCGGACAGGTAACGCTTGTTCATGTGGGGGGCTCCCTACTCGTTCGGTGAAAGGTGAACGGTTCGGTACCGGGAGTGTCGGGGAGCCAGGGGCGTCCGGGGATGATGGCAAGTGGCGATAGCGCCGGACTATCGCCCGCCCTTCGCCAACTTCGCGGCGGGCCACGGCGGTGCCCAACTCAGGTGGTTCCCGTGGGATTTGTGAGTCTGGTGCGCCGCCCTCTGCCGCTCTACGCTCACAGCCATGGAGCTCGAGGTGAGACACCTCCGCGCGCTGTGCGCCATCGCCGACACCGGCAGCCTGCACAAGGCGGCGCGCCAACTCGGCATGAGCCAGCCCTCGTTGACGACACAGCTGCGCCGCATCGAGCAGGAGATCGGCGGCCAGCTCTTCGCCCGCGAACGCACCGGTTGCCGGCCGACCCCGCTCGGCCGCGTCGCCCTCAGCCGCGCCCGCCCCCTCGTCAGCGAGATGCGCGCGCTGGTCAACGAGACCAAGGCGGCCGCCGCCCGCGCTTCGGAGGGCCCGCAGCTGCGCATCGGCTCCACGGCGAGCCGTGCCATACCGGGCTGGCTGCGCAGGCTGCGGCTGCGGCTGCCCGGCACCGAGACCTCGCTCCAGATGGACGTCTCCGCGAACGCGCTGCTGCGGATGGTCGCGGGCGGGCAACTCGACGTGGCCTTCGTGCACGAGGTGGAGGGGAGCCCGCTGCGGATGCCGGAGGGGCTGCGGCGGCGCGTACTGGTGGACCGTGAACCGCAGTTCGTCTTCCTCGCCGCCGACCACCCGGCGGCGGCGCAGCCCGTCGTACGCCTCACCGACCTGGCCGCCGACCGGTGGATGGTGGACCCGACGGTGGACGGCGAGTGGGACGGGCTGCTCCGGGTCCTGCGGGCGGCCGGGCTCAACCCCCGTGTCCTGCACGGCGATTACCTCACCGCGTCCTCCCTCGTCGCCACCGGCGAGGTCGTCACGGTCTGCCAGCCGACCTCGCACGCGAGACCCGACATGGCGGTCAGACCGCTGCACGGCGACCCGCTCGGCGTGCGGCTGCTCGTGGCGGCCCGTACGGAGGGGGAGCTCGACGCGGTGTACGAGGACCTGGAGGCCTCGTACTGGGAGGCTGCGCGCCAGGCGCCCGCCTACGGGGAGTGGCTGGAGGGGCGCGCGAAGGCGGCGTGAGCCAGGCCCCGGAGAAGGCGGCGTGACCTAGGTCCCGGAGAACCGGTGACCTTCGGCCTCACCCTGCCTGACCTGCACTTTTGCCGGTTTCACGGCTCCGCGTCACCGTATGCGGCTGGTTGTTACGTTCTCTACGGATGACGCACACACGGCGCCCGTAGCTTCAGGTCTGTCGCTGCCGCAAACAGGCACAAAGACGGACAGTTCGACCGACCAGTCACAAGGGATCCGCTATGCGCGCCACCCGCCGTACCTTCCGCACCGCCGCCATCGCCACCGGAGCGATAGCCGCTCTCGCCGTCCCGACGACAGCGTCCTTCGCCGCCGACGCCCCGTCGAACCCGCAGGGCCAGGTCTCACCGGGAGACCAGAACGGCGCCACGGACCAGGATCACGACAAGAGCCAGGACCAGGACCAGAAGAAGGATCAGGACGAGAAGAAGGACGACGAGACGCCCAAGCCGGGCAGCTGGGAGTCCAAGGGCACGGTCGACCTCGGCAAGGGCTGGTCCGCGCAGGTCGAGGTCAACGCGTCCGCACGCACCGCCAAGGCGGCCCTCTCCCTCGACGGCGCCGCCAAGGGCTCCCTGACCGCATACGAGAAGTCCGCGAGCACCACCATCGACGGCAACACCTTCACCCTGACGCCCGACGGCCAGGTCACCGCCAAGCTCGTGAACAAGGACAAGGACAAGGACAAGCCCGTCCCCGGCGGCTGGGTCTCCAAGGGCACCACCGACCTCGGGAACGGCTGGTCGGCGAAGGTCGACGTGAACGCCTCCGCCCGCAGCGCCAAGGCGGAGATCTACCTCCACAAGGCCGTCAAGGGCTCCCTGAAGGCGTACATCAATCCCTCGACCGCCAAGATCGACGGCTGCACCTTCAAGCTCACCGCGGACGGCACCCTCACCAAGACGGGCGGCAAGCCGACCCCGCCGAAGCCGCAGCCCAAGCCCGACCACCAGCGCGTCCTGGTCCGCCAGTACACGAACCTCGGCGGCTCCGGCTTCGACGCGAAGGTCTACAAGGTCAAGAGCGGCTACGAGGCCGACATGATCGCCAAGGCCCCCGACACCGGCAAGAAGAGCGTCTGGGACACCCTCAAGCAGTCGGGCGACAAGCCCGCCTACGGCCAGCACAACGGCGCGCACTTCGTGCTCAACCCGGACGGCACCATGAAGGGCTGGACCGAGGGCAAGTCCCACACGGGCGGCAACAGCAACAACAACAGCGGTCACGGTCAGAAGCCGCAGCCGCAGTCCCAGCCGCGGAACGGCACCTCCCAGGTCGTCCCGAAGGGCGGCGTCAAGGCCGGCTCCGAGGGAATGACCCCCGCCGGTGAGAGCGCCCCGCTGATGGCGGCGGGCGGCGGCATGGCGGCGCTCGGCGCGGCGGGCCTCGGCTTCGCGCTGTACCGCCGCAAGCAGAACAACTGACGTCGCGGAGGCGGCGATACGACGATGGGGCACCCCGCGGGCGCGGGGTGCCCCATCGCGTAAGTACCGTACGTACCTCAAATGCCGATGTCGCAGCCGTCCTCGCGCCAGACGGACACGACCGAGGGGCGGACGATCTTGCCGGGGCCGTCGGGCCAGGCGCTCGCGGGCTTCTCCACGGACGCGCCGTCGATCTCGCCCGGGTGCTGCACCGAGACGAGCACGCGGTTGTCCTGGATCAGCGGGCCGCAGGTCTCCGCGCCCTTCGGCATGGTCAGGAACTGCTTGAGCTCACCGCGCCGGTCGCCCTTGACCGCGACACCGAACAGGCCGTCGTGCGAGCCGAGTTGGTTGCCGTCCGTCGAGATCCACAGGTTGCCGTGCGGGTCGAAGGCGACGTTGTCCGGGCAGGAGATCGGGCTGACCTCGTCCTTCGGGAAGCCCGCGAAGTACGTCGCCGGGTCCTCGGGGTCGCCCGCGACGAGGAAGAGCGACCAGGCGAAGACCGTCGACTCCGGCCGATTACGGCGCTCGGTCAGCTCCAGGATCTGCCCGTGCTTGTTGAGGTTGCGCGGATTGGCCTCGTCGGCCCCGGCCTTGCCCTCCTTGCCGCGGTCGGAGTTGTTCGTGAGCGCGACGTACACCTTGCCGGTGTGCGGGGAGGGCTCGATGTCCTCGGGGCGGTCCATCTTCGTGGCGCCGACCTTGTCACCGGCCTGGCGCGTGAAGACGTACACCTCCTCGGCGGTCATGCCGTCGACGTGCGAGACGGCGTGGCCCTTGGGGCCCGCGGTGGCGAGCGGGATCCAGACGCCGCTGCCGTCGAACTCGCCGTCGGCGGGCAGCTTGCCGGTGCCGTCGATGTCGGCGGCGGGGGAGTCGCCGGTCAGCTTGGCGACGTACAGGGTGCCCTCGTCGAGGAGCGTGAGGTTGTGCGCGTGCGCGGCACGCGACTTCCCCTTGTCGACGCGCTTGCTGCTGACGAACTTGTAGAAGTAGTCGAACTTCTCGTCGTCGCCCATGTAGACCACCGGGCGCCCGTCGTGCGTGAGGCGCGGCTGCGCGGCCTCGTGCTTGAAGCGGCCGAGCGCGGTGCGCTTGCGCGGGGTCGATTCGGGGTCGTACGGGTCGAGTTCGACGACCCAGCCGAAGCGGTTGGCCTCGTTGGGCTCTTTGACGAGGTCGAAGCGATCGTCGAACCGCTCCCATTTCCTCTCGGAAGCGGCGCCGATGACGCCGTAGCGCTTGAGGCGCGCGGCGGCGGCCGGGTCCGTCACCTTCTCGGCGTTGGCGAAGTACTGGTTGAAGTTCTCCTCGCCGTGCAGGGTCGTGCCCCACGGGGTGGTGCCGCCCGCGCAGTTGTTGAGCGTGCCGAGGACCTTGGTACCGCGCGGATCGGCCTTCGTACGGACGTACTTGCCGCCCGCGGCGGGTCCGGTGAGCCGGAACTCGCTGGTGGCGGTGAGGCGGCGGTTGAGCTGGTGGCGGCTTACGGCGGACAGCTTGCCGCTCCTGCGCTCCTCCTCGACGACCACGACGGAGAGGCCGTGCGCGGCCCAGGCGATCTCGACCTGCTCGCGGGTGGGGTTGGCGGCGTCGTAACCCTTGAACATCAGGATCTCGTCGGTGTACTCGTGGTTGGCCACGAGGACCTGACGCCCGCGCTCGCGGTGCAGCGGCAGGAGGCTCAGGAAGTCGTTGTTGTAGCCGAACTGCCCGGCCTGCGCCTTCGCGGTCTGCTTGTCGGCGTCGAAGGCGGGCGCGCCGCGGAGGATGGGCTCGCCCCAGCGGATGACGACGTTCTGGGCGTAACCGTCCGGGATCGTCACGGAGTCGGTGGTGTTGGGCGCGACGGGCGTGAAGCGGAGACCACGCGCCCCCTTTTTGCTTTTGTGCGACGCCGGTTTCCGGGGCGCGGCTGCCGCCTGCGGGGCGGCGGGGCCCGCGACGACGGCGCTGCCCGCGGCGGTCGCCACGGTCACGACCGCGGCGGCGCGCATCATGGAACGGCGGCTGAGGGCTCCCGCTATGACGTCGCCGACGTACTCGTTGTCGCTGGTGTTGGGCACCTCGTGGAAGCAGGCGTCACCACAACGGAACCGGCAGGTCAGGGCGGAACGGTTGCCGCTCCCCTGGTGCGAGGTGATGATCGGCAGCAGCTTGCGCACGGGTTCCTCCGTTGGGTGGCGTGTGCCTGGCGGGTGTCTGGCGTGTGCCTGGCGTGGCTTGATTCCGCCGAGACGCTAGGCGCGGTGGTCGGCAGGGCAACGGCCTGAGGGTGAACGAGAGGTGAACCGCGAGCGCACAGAGGGCAGTTGAGCTGCGTGTGCGCGGTAAGGGTGACGGCGGAGGGATGCTTGGGCGACCCTCACGAAGATCACGGATTGCGGCGGCTAACCTTACGTGTCCGCCCTGGCCAGGGGTTATCGGGAATCAACTCACGCGAAGGGGTGCACCCATGGGCATTCTGAGTGTCCTGCGGAATGCGTTCGGACGGTCGTCACGCAAGGGGGATCAGGCTCCGGAGCCTCAGGCGGCGCCCCCGGAGGCCTCCGAGACGCCTGAGGCTGCCGCGTCCGCCTCCGCGTCCGCGACGGTGCCGGCGCCCTCCTCCGAGCGGGTGCCTCCGGCGGCCGAGCCGAAGGCGTCGGTTCCGGCTCCGTCGTCCGAGCCTTCGCCTTCGGCGGTGGATGATCTCGTCGCCGCGGCGTTCGACCGGGACCGGGTGTCGGTACCTTCGCCGTCCCCGGAACCGGATCTGACTCCTAAGCCCGAAGCGGAGCCGGAAGCGGAGGCCGCCACCCCGGAGGTCGCCACTGAGCCCGAGGCTGACGCCCCGGAGACCGAGGTCGTCACCCCGAAGGTCGCCGACGAGCCCGTGGCTGACGCAGAGCCCGAGGCGACCGCCCCCGAGGCCGAGGTCGTGACCCCCGAGGTTGTCGCCCCCGACGCAGTTGTCGCCGACGCCGCTGAACCGGAACCGTCAGTTGTGCCCACCCGTCCCGCCCAGCGGGACGAATGCCCACAACAGGCGACCCCCACGCCCGCCCCCGAGGCTGAGGACGTCGACGTCGACGCCGCCGCTGTGGCGGCGGAAGTACACGTGACCCCGGCGGAGCCCGAAGCACCCGTGGTGGAGGAAGCCGTCCCGGCGGAGCCCGAAGCTTCGGGAGGGGGAGAGACCGCCGAAGCCCTGGCGCAGCCAGCCCTCGCGGCCGCGTACAAGGCGGCAGCCGAAGCCCTCCAGAAGAGGGAGCTCACGGGGGTCCGCGCCCCCGTATACCTCGTACTGGACCGCTCCGGCTCCATGCGCTCGTACTACAAGGACGGCTCCGCCCAGAGCCTGGGCGAGCAGGTGCTGGCCCTGGCCGCGCACACCGACCCGGAAGCCACCGTGCACGTCGTCCTCTTCTCGACCGAGATCGACGGCACCGGCACCCTCACCCTCCCCATGCACGAGGGCCGTATCGACGAGCTGCACGCCGCGGCGGGCCGCATGGGCCGCACCAGCTACCACGCCGCGATCGAAGAGGTCGTGGCCCACTACGAGAAGTCGGAGCACAAGGGCAGCCCCGCCCTCGTCGTCTTCCAGACGGATGGCCCCCCGGACGCGAAGGGCCCCGCCAACCAAGCCCTCGCGGACGCGGCCAAGCACCCCCTCTTCTTCCAGTTCGTCGCGTTCGGCGAGCACGAGGCGAAGGGCTTCGACTACCTCCGCAAGCTGAAGGCGGACAACGCCGCCTTCTTCCACGCGGGCCCCACCCCCCGCGAGCTCACGGACGCGGAGCTGTACGAGGGCCTGCTGGCGGCCTGGCGCCCGTAACCTCAAAGGAACCCCAGGGGGTGGACCCGTCAGGGTCCACCCCCTGGAATCGAGGTGAATCGCCCGCTCCGGGGCCGTTAGGATTTCGACCATGGCGGCCACTGGATCCGAGAAGCAGGGAGCGGGCGAGAACGCGAAGGCGTTCTACGTCTCGACCCCCATCTACTACGTAAACGACGCTCCTCACCTGGGCCACGCCTACACGACCGTTGCAGGGGACGTGCTCACGCGCTGGCACCGTCAGCGCGGCGAGAAGGTGTGGTACCTCACCGGCACGGACGAGCACGGTCAGAAGATCATGCGCACTGCCGAGGCGAACGACGTCACGCCCCAGGCGTGGTGCGACAAGCTCGTGGACGAGGCCTGGCGGCCTCTCTGGGAGCACCTGAACATCGCAAACGACGACTTCATCCGCACGACGGAGCGGCGTCACACCGACCGCGTCCAGGAGTTCGTCCAGGATCTCTTCGACAAGGGCGAGATCTACAAGGGCGGCTACGAGGGCCCGTACTGCGTGGGCTGCGAGGAGTACAAGCTCCCCGGCGACCTCATCGACGGCGAGGCCGGCGGCGAGTTCGAGGGGCAGAAGCTCTGCCCCATCCACAAGAAGCCGGTGGAGCTCCTCAAGGAGGAGAACTACTTCTTCAAGCTGAGCGAGTACGGCCCGAAGCTCCTCGCCCATTACGAGGCGAACCCGGACTTCATCCAGCCCGAGTCGGCCCGCAACGAAGTGGTGAACTTCGTCAAGCAGGGCCTCCAGGACCTCTCCATCTCGCGCTCGACGTTCGACTGGGGCGTCAAGGTCCCGTGGGACGACAAGCACGTCATCTATGTCTGGGTCGACGCCCTCCTCAATTACGCCACGGCCGTCGGCTACGGCGCGGACGAGGACAAGTTCAAGTCAACCTTCCCCGCCGACGTCCACCTGGTCGGCAAGGACATCCTCCGCTTCCACGCGGTCATCTGGCCCGCGATGCTGATGGCGCAGGGTCTGCCGCTGCCGGGCCGTATCGCGGCGAACGGCTGGCTGATGGTCGGCGGCGAGAAGATGTCGAAGTCGAACCTCACGGGCATCAAGCCGCAGGACCTCACGTCCCACTTCGGTGTGGACGCGTACCGCTGGTACTTCCTGCGTGCCATCGCGTTCGGCCAGGACGGCTCGTTCTCGTGGGAGGACTTCACCGCCCGCTACACGAGCGAGCTGGCGAACGACTACGGGAACCTCGCCTCGCGCGTGGCCGCCATGGTCGGCAAGTACTTCGGCGGCGCGCTTCCCGAGGCGACGGCGGTCGGCGCCGCTGAGCAGGCGGTCCAGGAAGGCCTCGCCAAGGCGGTCGCGACGGCCGACCTGAAGATCGGCGAGGAGCTGGACTTCCAGGCCGGCATCCTGGCGGTCTTCGCCTTCGTCAAGCAGGTCAACGGCTACATCACGGAGCAGGAGCCGTGGAAGGTGGCCAAGGACGAGTCCCCGGAGGGCCAGGCCCGCCTGGCGACGATCCTGTACACGGCGGCGGAGTCGCTGCGCGCGGTGGCCGTCCTCCTCAACTCCGTCATGCCGGAGACCTCGCAGAAGCTGTGGGACTCGCTCGGCGCGGAGGCCTCGCTCGGCGCGCTCGCCGGGCAGAAGGTCCAGGACGCGGGTACGTGGGGGCAGCTGCCGGTCGGTGCGACGGTGACGAAGGGTGCGGTGCTGTTCCCGCGCCTGGAGGAACCGAAGCAGTCGTAACCGCCTGAAACCGGCGGACAACCGGCCAGACCGGGGGCCAACGCTCTCCTGAACTGCCCTGAAGGGGCTCGCGATTCACGTCGCGGGCCCCTTCTGCTTGCCCAACTTGGCTGGTTTATGCGGGTCCAATAGCGATACCGATCACATTCGACCAGAACTCACGCCGTCTTCACATCTTCGTACGTACGCTTCACTGTATGACCACGACTCCCGACACCCCCGACCGGCCGCGCACAGCGGCCGAGGTGAACGAGGAGATACGTGCGCTCTGGCTGCGCACGGGCGGCTATCTCCGGCCCGAGCAGCACCTTGAGTACGAGAAGCTCGTCGCGGAGTGGGCCGAGGCAACGGCATCAGCGGCCTCGCACTCCCCGGCGGTTTAACCCCCACCACAAACCAGCCGCGCGCGCACGGCGCGTGTCAGTGCACGGTGCCAGACTCCCGCGCGTGGCAGACATCGCTCCTGGAGACGGGCACCCCCCTCCCGGACGAGCCGTGGCCGGTGCCGGGCAACTAACGGCTCGGCGCACGGCGAAGGGCCCCGGACGCAATTGGTCCGGGGCCCTTCGACTCGTCTGCAGGCGGCGCTACTTGTCCGTCTCGCCCTTGCCGGAGGCGACCGGCTTGCGGAGTTGGATGTTCAGTTCGCGCAGGCGGGACTCCTCCAGTTCGGAGGGGGCGCCCATCATCAGGTCCTGGGCGTTGCCGTTCAGCGGGAAGGCGATCGTCTCGCGGATGTTCGGCTCGTCCGCGAGGAGCATCACGATGCGGTCGACGCCGGGGGCGATGCCGCCGTGCGGCGGGGCGCCGAGGCGGAAGGCGCGGAGCATGCCCGCGAACTCCCGCTCCACCGTCTCCGCTTCGTAGCCCGCGATCGCGAAGGCC
This sequence comes from Streptomyces sp. NPDC051218, assembly GCF_044455475.1. Lineage (NCBI taxonomy): Bacteria > Bacillati > Actinomycetota > Actinomycetes > Kitasatosporales > Streptomycetaceae > Streptomyces > Streptomyces sp. NPDC051218. The sequence continues at coordinate 87,641 of NZ_JBITEU010000011.1, forward strand.
TTCAGCATGACCTCGGGCTCGTGGTTACGGATCGCGCCGGAGGACAGCTCGATGCCGTTGCAGACGATGTCGTACTGCCAGGCGAGGATGTCGAGGGGGTCCTTCTCCTCCAGGTCCTTCATGCCGCCCTGGGGCATCGAGAAGGGGTTGTGGGAGAAGTCGATCCTGCCGGTCTCCTCGTCCTTCTCGTACATCGGGAAGTCGACGATCCAGCAGAAGCGGAAGACGCCCTCCTCGAAGTGGCCCGCACGCTTGGCCGCCTCGACGCGGACGGCGGACATGATCTTCGAGACCTCGTCGAACTCGCCCGCGCCGAAGAACACCGCGTGGCCGGGGGCCAGGGAGAGGCGCTTCGTGAGCTCCTCCACGTTCGCCTCCGTCAGGAACTTCGCGATCGGGCCCGTCAGCGAGCCGTCCTCGGCCACGCGCACCCAGGCCAGGCCCTTCGCGCCCTGCTCGACCGCGTAATCACCGAGGCCGTCGAAGAACTTGCGGGACTGCGACGCCGTGTCCGGGACCGGAAGCGCGCGCACGTGCTTGCCCGCGAACGCCTTGAACTCGGAGTCCGCGAAGATGTCCGTGATGTCGGTCAGTTCGAGCTTCGCGCGCAGGTCCGGCTTGTCGTTGCCGTACTTCAGCATCGACTCGCGGAACGGGATGCGGGGGAACGGGGACGTGACCTCGCGGCCGCCTCCGTACTCCGTGAAGATCTCCGTCATCAGCTTCTCGATGGGCTGGAAGACGTCTTCCTGCTCGACGAAGCTCATCTCGACGTCGAGCTGGTAGAACTCGCCCGGCGACCGGTCCGCACGCGCGTCCTCGTCACGGAAGCACGGCGCGATCTGGAAGTAGCGGTCGAAGCCCGAGATCATGAGCAGCTGCTTGAACTGCTGCGGGGCCTGCGGCAGCGCGTAGAACTTGCCCGGGTTCAGACGGGACGGCACCACGAAGTCGCGGGCGCCCTCGGGGGACGTCGCGGCGAGGATCGGCGTCGCCATCTCGTTGAAGCCGAGGGCCACCATCTTCGAGCGGATCGAGGCGATGACGGAGGACCGCAGCATGATGTTGCGGTGCATGCGCTCGCGGCGCAGGTCCAGGAAGCGGTACTCCAGGCGCCGCTCTTCGTTCACGCCGTCGTCCGCGTTGATCGTGAACGGGATCTGCTGGGCCGCGCCGAGCACCTCGACCTCGGCGGCCTCGATCTCGACCTCGCCGGTGGGCAGCTCGGGGTTGACGTTCTCCGCGCCGCGCGAGACGACCTTGCCGTCGATACGGACGACCGTCTCCTTGGAGAGCTTGTCGAGCGTCTCGGCGGCGGCCGTGCCGGGGCGGGCAACCAGCTGCGTGATGCCGTAGTGGTCGCGCAGATCGATGAAGAGGATGCCGCCCAGGTCTCGGCGATTGTGCAGCCAGCCGCTCAGCCGGACGTCGGAGCCGACGTCAGAGGCGCGGAGCTCGCCGCAGGTGTGGGACCTGTACCGATGCATCTTCGTTCATCCAGTCTTCGCGAATAGGGGAGAGAGCAGACAGGCCTTAAGGCTACCGTCCGGGCGGAGATCGCTTTCCGGATTACTTCGCGGATCACTCCGGAGCGCTCATCGCCACCCCCGGCGGTGGCGACTTGTCCACCGATCTTCCTAAAGTGGGTCAATGCGCACCGACGATCCCTTGCAGCAGGCGGGGGACGAACCCCTGCCTCCCGTAGGGGACGTCCTGGCGGCCATCGCCACCGGCCTGTGGCGCTGGGACAACGCGGCCGGCACCGTCACCCTCGACGCGGAGGCGGCCCGGCTCCTCGGGCTTCCCCCGCACACCCAGACGCTCACCGAGGCGGGCGTGCGCTCCCGCTTCCACCCGGTTGACTGGAACGAGATCGACGGCATCGTCCAGCTCGCCGTCGCCGAGGGCACCCTCGCCGAGGCCCGGCTGCGGATCATGGACGACCAGGGCCGGGTGGTGCGCATGGTGCGCAGCCGCTCCAAGCCAGTCGTGGACGCGGCCACGCACACGTACGAGCTCATCGGCACCCTGCAGGAGGTCACCGAGCCACCGCCGGGCGCCGCCGCCCGCAGCCCGGTCACCGGCGACTGGCGGCGCTCCCGCGAGGCGTTCCTGCTCGACGCGGGGCGCGCGCTCGCCGAGGCGCGGTCGACGGAGGAGGTGCTCCGCGTCGCCAGCGGGCTCTCCATGCCGGGGTTCTCGCCGGACGGGCTCGGTGTCTTCGGGGTCGAGGGCGACCGGCTCAAGGTCATCGGGCATTACGGGCACCAGCCGGGGGACGACCTGCCCTTCTCGGCGATGACCCTGGACACGGACTACCCGGCCGCCGAGGTGGTCCGCACGGGCCGCGCGGTCTACCTCTCCTCGCCCGAGGAGTACCACCGCCGCTACCCCGCGACCTGGCCGCTGGCCCAGCCCTTCGACCGGCAGTCCTGGGCGTTCCTGCCGCTGACCGTCGCGGGCCGCACGATGGGCGCGTGGCTTGCGGCCTTCGCCTACCCCGTCTCGTTCACGCCGGACGAGCGCTCCGTCCTGACGACGGTGGCCCGGATGCTGGCCCAGGCCCTGTCGCGGGCCGGGGTCGCCGAGTCGGAGCGGGAGCTGACGGAGGGCCTGCAGCGCTCGATGCTGCCGCTGCTCGGGCCGCGCATCCCGGGGATGAACGTGGCCGCGCGGTATGTGCCGACCGGTGGCGGGCTCCAGGTGGGCGGCGACTGGTACGACATGATTCCGCTGCCCAACGGCCGCATCGCCTTCGTCATCGGTGACGTGCAGGGGCACGACGTGCGTGCGGCCGGGCTCATGGGGCAGCTGCGGATCGCCCTGCGCGCGTACGCGTCCGAGGGCCACCGGCCGGACGCCGTGCTCTCCCGGGCCACCCGTTTCCTGTCGGGGATCACGGACGGCATCGTGGTGGGCTCGGACGGCGCCTCCGATGACGACGCGACCGACCCCACCGACCCGCGCTTCGCGACCTGCCTCTACGTGGAGGCCGACCCGGCCACCGGCGTCCTGGAGATCGCCCGCGCGGGCCACCCGGAGCCCGCGATACGGATGAGCGACGGCACGGTCCTGCTGCGCCCCACGGCGGGCGGCCTGCCGCTGGGCATCGACCCGGACGCGGACTACCCCACGACCCGCCTCGTCCTGGAGCCGGGCGAGACGATGCTTGTCTGCACGGACGGCCTCATCGAGACCGGTGGCCACGACCTGGACAGCGGCTGGAAGCGGATCCGCAAGATCCTGGAGGAGGACGGCGGCGGTGGCGACGGCGACGACGACGGCCTCGAAGAGCTCGCCGACACCCTCGTGCAGGCCGTGCACGGGCCCTCGTCGCACCAGAACACGGGGCCGCTCGTGGACCGCCGCGAGGACGACATAGCGGTCCTGCTGCTGCGCAGGGCCGGCCATCCCGCCCATCGCACGCCCGCCCGCCGCACCGTCCTCACCGTCGCGCAGGCCGAGCCGGAGCGCATCGCGGGGGCGCGGCGCCATGTGCGGGAGCTGCTGCACGACTGGGCCGTCGCCGATCAGGTCGACTCGGCGGTCCTGATGGTCTCCGAGATGATCACGAACGTACTGGTGCACACGGACGGCGACGCGCTCCTTGTCGCCGAGGTCATCGGGGAGCCGGGCTCGCGCCGCCTGCGGGCCGAGGTCTCCGACAGCAGCGACGACCTGCCGCACATGCGCCACCCCGGTGAACTGGCCTCGTCAGGGCGGGGGTTGGTCCTGATGGAGCTGCTCGCCGACGAGTGGGGGGTGGACCCCAGGGGCGAGGGCAAGAGCATCTGGTTCGAGCTGTACGAGGGGAGCGCGGGCGAGTGAGCGACGGCGCCCGAAGCTCCGGGCACCGTCGCTCACCGGCTCCGCCGAGTTCGTCCTCAGACGCCGGACGTGCTTGATTCCCCCGCGACATCCCCCGCCGCATTGCGTTCCCGCAGCTCGGAGATCACCCCGAAGACCGCAGCCGTCACCGGCACCGCGAGCAGCATCCCCAAGATCCCCGCCACGGACGCCCCCGCGGCGATCGCCAGCATGACGACCGCCGGATGCATCTGCACGGTCCGCGACTGGATCACCGGCTGGAGCACGTGCCCCTCCAGGACCTGCACGGCGAGTACGACACCCAGCGCCCACAAGGCGATGACGAAGCCCCGGTCGGCGAGCGCCACGAGGACGGCGACCGCGCCGGAGATGAACGCGCCGAGGTAGGGGATGTAGGCGCCGATGAACACGAGCGCGCCGAGCCCCCACGCCCCCGGCACCCGCAGGATCAGCAGCCCTGCGGTGATGCAGATGGCGTCGATCAGCGCGATGAACGTGGTGCCGCGCATGAACCCCTCGACGGCCTCGAAGGCGCGCCTGCCCATCGCCTCGACGGTGTCGGCACGGCCGCGCGGCGCGAGCGAGCGCATGGAGCCAAGGGCCCGCTCGGAGTCGCGCAGGAAGAAGAAGACGAGCAGCAGCGCGAGAACGGCCATCGCGATCATCTCGCCGACGACGCTGAGCCCGCTGATCACCCCGGACGCGGCCGAGCCGCCGAACTTGCCGAGCAGCTCCTTGGCGTTGGACGCCATGTCGTCCAGGGAGGTCCCCGCCGCACCGAAGTGTTCGGTGAGGTCGGCCGCGGCCTGCTTCAGGGAGGCGACGATCTGGTCACCTGTGTCGACCAGGGCCTTGACCACGATGTACATGGCGCCGCCGACGACCGCGACGATGACCGCGCAGGTCAGCCCGGCGGCCAGCGACCGCTGCACCTTCATCTTCAGGAGCCAGCGGTAGACGGGCCCGAGGAGTGCCGTGCCGAGGAGCGCGAGCAGCACCGGGGTGACGGCCGTCTTGAAGGTGACGAAGAGCCAGATCGCCACGGCGGCCACGCCGGCGACGAGCAGGAGGACGACGCACCAGGCGGCGGCGCGGCGTACGGGCTCGGGCAGAAGGGTGCTCACCCTCCTACCCGAGCATGGCGCGGGCGGCGCCGCACCTTATGCGCGGCTACATGCCGTGCACGGCGGGGACCGTGCCGAGCAGGCCCTTCTGGAAGTCCTCGAAGGCCTGCTGGAGCTCGGCCTGACTGTTCATCACGAACGGTCCGTAGTGCGCCATCGGCTCCCGGATCGGCTGTCCGCCGAGCAGCACGACCTCCAGGTCGGGGGTGTTCCCGTCCTGCTTCTCGTCCGCGCGGACGGTCAGCGATGAGCCCGCCCCGAAGACGGCCGTCTGGCCCATGTGCACCGGGCGGCGCTCGGCACCGACCGTGCCGCGCCCGGCGAGGACGTACGCGAGGCCGTTGAAGTCCTCGCGCCAGGGCAGGGTGACCTCCGCGCCGGGGCGCACCGTCGCGTGGATCATCGTGATCGGCGTGTGCGTGATGCCGGGGCCCTGGTGTCCGTCGAGCTCACCGGCGATGACGCGCAGGAGCGCGCCGCCGTCGGGGGAGGTCAGCAGCTGCACGTGGCCGCCGCGGATGTCCTGGTAGCGGGGGTCCATCATCTTGTCCCGCGCGGGCAGGTTCACCCACAGCTGGAGGCCGTGGAAGAGGCCGCCGGACTGGACGAGGGACTCCGGCGGCGCCTCGATGTGCAGGAGGCCGCTGCCTGCGGTCATCCACTGGGTGTCGCCGTTCTGGATGGTGCCGCCGCCACCGTTCGAGTCCTGGTGCACGAAGGTCCCGTCGATCAGGTACGTGACCGTCTCGAAGCCGCGGTGGGGGTGCCAGGGGGTGCCCTTCGGCTCCCCGGCGCCGTACTCCACCTCACCCATCTGGTCCATCATGATGAACGGGTCGAGGTACTTGTAGTTGATCCCCGCGAAGGCCCGGCGCACCGGGAAGCCCTCGCCCTCGAAGCCGCTCGGCGCGGTCGTCACGGCGAGCACGGGGCGGGCCACGGCGTCGCCGGACGCGGCCACACGGGGCAGGGTCAGCGGGTTCTCGACGGTCACAGCGGGCATGTCGGTGCCTCCTTCTTCGTACGTCCACTTTAGTTGAACGTAGAACTTCTTGCCACCGGGAACGCGGAACGCCCGGAGGGAATTCCCTCCGGGCGTTCCGGGTGGCTTGATGTCGCGGGCGGCGGCTAGCCGTCTGCGCAGCAATGGCGTCTAGCCATACATCCTTCGCATCGCGAAGTCGACCATCTGTTCGACGGCCTTCGCGTCGAAGACCATGCGGTGCTCGCCCTCCATGTCCAGGACGAAGCCGTAGCCGGTGGGGAGGAGGTCGATGACCTCCGCGCCCGTGATCACGAAGTACTTGGACTCCTTGCCCGCGTACCGGCGCAGCTCCTTGAGGGAGGTGAACATCGGGATGACCGGCTGCTGGGTGTTGTGCAGGGCGAGGAAGCCGGGGTTGTCGCCGCGCGGGCAGTAGACCTTCGAGGTGGCGAAGGCCTGCTGGAAGTCCTCGGCGGACATCGAGCCCGTGGTGAAGGCGCGCACCGCGTCCGCCAGGGACGGGGGCGACGGCTCGGGGTAGAGCGGAGGCTGCTGTGCGTACCCTTGCGCGCCGCCCGGCATCTGCTGCGGCGGCGGCTGTGCCCCGGGCGGGGCGTACTGCTGCTGGGCGCCTGGGCTCTGGTCGTAGCCGTACATGCCCGCAAGACTACTGAGCCCGCACGAGGACTGAGTCACAGATGCCCTATTAGGGGTTGCTTCTTATTACTGGCGGGTAGCATCATCGTAGCTACTTGCTGGTACAGATCCTGTTGATCCCTTTCTGCTTACGGAGCCGTCGCCATGGGGCACTACAAGTCGAATCTCCGCGACATCGAGTTCAACCTCTTCGAGGTGCTCGGCCGCGACAAGCTGTACGGCACCGGCCCGTTCGCCGAGATGGACGTCGACACCGCGAAGAGCATCCTCGAGGAGCTGCGCCGCCTCGCCGAGAACGAGCTGGCCGAGTCCTTCGAGGACGCCGACCGCAACCCGCCGGTCTTCGACCCGGCCACCAACACCGCTCCCGTACCGGCGTCCTTCAAGAAGAGCTACCAGGCCTTCATGGACTCCGAGTACTGGCGCCTCGGCCTGCCCGAGGGCATCGGCGGCACGACCGCGCCCCGCTCCCTGATCTGGGGCTACGCGGAGCTGCTCCTCGGCGCCAACCCGGCCGTCTGGATGTACTCCTCGGGCCCCGCGTTCGCGGGCATCCTGCACGACGAGGGCAACGACGCGCAGAAGAAGATCGCCGCGATCGCCGTCGAGAAGCAGTGGGGCTCGACGATGGTCCTGACCGAGCCGGACGCCGGTTCGGACGTCGGCGCCGGCCGCACCAAGGCGACTCTGCAGGAGGACGGCTCCTGGCACATCGAGGGCGTGAAGCGCTTCATCACGTCCGGTGAGCACGACATGTCGGAGAACATCCTCCACTACGTCCTCGCCCGCCCCGAGGGCCACGGCCCCGGCACGAAGGGCCTCTCGCTCTTCCTCGTCCCGAAGTACGAGTTCGACTGGGAGACCGGCGAGCTCGGCGAGCGCAACGGCGTGTACGCGACGAACGTCGAGCACAAGATGGGCCTCAAGGCGTCCAACACGTGCGAGATGACGTTCGGCGACCAGCACCCCGCCAAGGGCTGGCTGATCGGCGACAAACACGACGGCATCCGCCAGATGTTCATGATCATCGAGTTCGCCCGCATGATGGTCGGCACGAAGGCCATCGCGACGCTCTCGACGGGTTACCTGAACGCCCTGGAGTACGCCAAGGAGCGCGTGCAGGGCCCGGACCTGGCCCAGTTCATGGACAAGACGGCGCCCAAGGTGACGATCACCCACCACCCCGATGTCCGCCGCTCCCTCATGACGCAGAAGGCGTACGCGGAGGGCATGCGCGCCCTGGTCCTGCACACCGCGGCCGTCCAGGACGACATCCAGGTCAAGGAGGCGGCGGGCGAGGACGCGTCGGCGCTGATCGCCCTGAACGACCTCCTGCTGCCCATCGTCAAGGGCTACGGCTCGGAGAAGTCGTACGAGCAGCTGGCGCAGTCGCTCCAGACGTTCGGCGGCTCGGGGTACCTCCAGGAGTACCCCATCGAGCAGTACATCCGTGACGCCAAGATCGACACCCTCTACGAGGGCACGACGGCGATCCAGGGCCAGGACTACTTCTTCCGGAAGATCGTCCGCAACCAGGGTGCCGCGCTGAACGGCCTCGCCGAGGAGATCAAGAAGTTCCTCGCGGTCGGTACGGGCGGTGACACGCTGGCCGGGGCCCGCGAGGAGCTGGCCAAGGCCGCGGTCGATCTGGAGGCCATCGTCGGCGTCATGCTGACGGACCTCGCGGCCACGGAGTCCGACGTCAAGTCCATCTACAAGGTCGGCCTCAACACGACCCGCCTCCTGATGGTCTCCGGCGACGTCGTCGTCGGCTACCTCCTCCTGCGGGGCGCGGCGGTCGCCGCCGAGAAGCTGGAGTCGGGCACGGCTTCCGCCAGGGCTGTGTCTGCTAAGGATGTGGCCTTCTACGAGGGCAAGATCGCCGCGGCCAAGTTCTTCGCCGCGAACGTCCTGCCGGGCGTCTCCGCCGAGCGGAAGCTGGCCGAGGGCGTCGACCTGGGCCTGATGGAACTGGACGAGGCAGCGTTCTAGCCTCACGGCCTCACTTCGAGGGTGGCCCGCTCCCGCTTCGGGGGGCGGGCCACTCCGCTCTCGCTCCCCTGCTGGGGCGCCGCTGCGCGCCGGTTCCCGGATCTCCCCCACCCACCCGATCACCCCGCGCCCTAGGCTGACCGCCCTTCGCCAGCGGCACCGCTCCCAAGACGGCCAGCGGCCAGGATGCCGAGTGATCTGGCGGATGGGCTGGAAACATCCGGCGCGGAGCGCCCGGCCAGGTGACGACGGCGCCGCAGGTCACCGGCGGGCAACCGGCAGGACGCCGGGTGATCGGGTGGGTGGGTGGGAGAGATCCGGCGCGGAGCGCCCGGCCTAGTGACGACGGCGCCGCAGGTCACCGGCGGGCAACCGGCAGGACGCCGGGTGATCGGGTGGGTGGGTGGGAGAGATCCGGTGCGGAGCGCCGGGCCAGGTGGCCGCGGCCGGCCGGGGCGGGAGGAACGGCGCGAGGCGGCGGTTCAGGCCGCGAGGCTGGAGGAACGGCGCCGAGCGCGGTACCCCGGCCCGGGATACGGGCAGATCCGGTACGGAAACTCCCGGAAAAGGCGCCCCGCGCCAGGGGGTGCCCCCTAGCTAGGCTGGAAGCCATGAGCACCCCCGCCCGCTTCGACCGCGGCCACTCCGACGACCTCCTGACCTTCCTGGCGGCAAGCCCCTCGCCGTACCACGCGGTGGCCTCCGCCGCGGAGCGGCTGGAGAAGGCCGGTTTCCGGCAGGTCGAGGAGACCGACGCCTGGGACGGGGCAACCGGCGGGAAGTACGTGCTGCGCGGCGGCGCAATCATCGCCTGGTACGTCCCCGAAGGCGCCCCCGCGCACGCCCCGTACCGCATCGTCGGCGCCCACACCGACTCCCCGAACCTCCGCGTCAAGCCGAAGCCGGACACGGGCGCGCACGGCTGGCGGCAGGTCGCCGTCGAGATCTACGGCGGCCCGCTGCTCAACTCCTGGCTCGACCGCGACCTCGGCCTCGCCGGCAGGCTCTCGCTGCGGGACGGCACCACGCGCCTCGTGAACATCGACCGGGCCCTGCTGCGCGTCCCGCAGCTGGCGATCCACATGGACCGCGGAGTCGTCACCGAAGGCCTCAAGCTCGACAAGCAGAAGCACATGCAGCCCATCTGGGGCCTCGGCGACGACGTGCACGAGGGCGACCTCATCCAGTTCCTGGAGGAGGAGGCGGGGCTCGACCCCGGCGACATCACCGGCTGGGACCTGATGACGCACCCCATCGAGGCGCCCTCCTACCTCGGCCGTGACCGCGACCTCATCGCGGGCCCGCGGATGGACAACCTCCTCTCCGTGCACGCCTGTACGGCGGCGCTCGCCGCGGTCGCCACCGGGGACGACGCCGACGCCCTGCCGTACATCCCGGTGCTCGCCGCCTTCGACCACGAGGAGAACGGCTCCCAGTCCGACACCGGCGCCGACGGCCCGCTGCTCGGCAGCGTCCTGGAGCGGTCCGTGTTCGCCCGCGGCGGCACGTACGAGGACAAGGCCCGCGCCTTCGCCGGCACCGTCTGCCTCTCCTCCGACACGGGCCACGCCGTGCACCCCAACTACGCCGAGCGGCACGACCCGACGCACCACCCGCGCGCCAACGGCGGCCCGATCCTCAAGGTCAACGTCAACAACCGGTACGCCACGGACGGCGCCGGACGGGCCGTGTTCGCCGCCGCGTGCGAGAAGGCCGGGGTGCCCTTCCAGAGCTTCGTCTCGAACAACGCCATGCCCTGCGGCACGACGATCGGGCCGATCACCGCGGCACGGCACGGCATCAAGACCGTCGACATCGGCGTCGCGATCCTCTCCATGCACAGCGTGCGCGAGCTGTGCGGCGCGGACGACCCTCACCTGCTCGCCAACGCCCTGGTGGCCTTCCTGGAAGGCTGAGTTCCGCGAACGAAGGGCGAGTTCCGTGAACTGAACGCCGATTTCCGCTTCTCCGTGTGACCTCGCGAGGTCCGGGTACCCGATTGCCCTGCCACGACTTAGGGAGGCGGTCCTCATGGGCCTGGGCGGATGCATCATTCTGATCGCCGCGGGCGCCATCCTCGCGTTCGCCACCGACTGGGAGATGGAAGGCATCAACCTCACCGTCACCGGTCTGATCATGATGGCTGTGGGCGTGATCGGTGTCGCCGCGTTCACCAACGCGCGCCGCAAGACGGTCGTGCCGCCGGGCGCGACGGTGGTCGAGACGGAAGACGACCACCACCACCGCTACTGACGTCCGCTCCCTCTCGCGGGGGGCGTTTCAGCCACTCCTCGTCGCCGGGCCCGGCAGCCGCCTCCATGGCCGCCGGGCCCGGCGATACTCTTGGGCCTTGTTCGAAGCGTGATCCGACGCGCGAGGCGCAGGCGCGACAGAGGAGTTGAGGCCAGGTGGAGTTCCAGCTGCTCGGACCGGTGAGCGTCGCCGGAGGCAGCGGAGCGGTCCCCCTGGGCCCCGCCAAGCGCCGTAGTCTGCTGGCCGCGCTGCTGCTGCGGGCGGGCACCCCGGTCTCCGTGGACGCCCTGACCGAGACCCTCTGGGACGGCGAACCGCCGCTGCACGCACGCACCGTCATCCAGGGGCACATCTCCCGGCTGCGCGCCCTGCTCGTCGAGGCGGGCCTGGACGCGTACGGCGTGGAACTCGCCACGCAGGGCGGCGCGTACGCCCTCCAGCTCCCCGAATCCCTGCTCGATGTCAGCCGTTTCGAGGACCTCGTCAAACTCGCCGGACGGCAGAAGGAGCCTTCGGACGCGGCCCTGATGCTGCGGGAGGCGCTCGCGCTGTGGAACGGGCCCGCGCTGACCGGCACCGTCGCCACGGAGCCGATGCTGGCCGCCGCGCGGAGCCTGGAGGAGAGCCGCCTCGTCACCGTCGAGCAGCTCGCCGACGCGTACGGACGCCTCGGCTCGCACGGGCAGGCCGTGGGCCTGCTGACCGCGGAGTCGGTCCAGCACCCGCTGCGGGAAAGCCTGGTGGCGGCCCTGATGCGGGCGCTGCAGCGGTGCGGCCGGCAGTCCGAGGCACTGGAGTACTTCAACCGGACGCGGGAGCTCCTCGCCGAGGAGCTCGGCGTGGACCCCGGCAAGAAGCTGCGCCGGGCGTACGAGGAGATCCTCGCCGGTGAGCCCGACACCGGGGTCCACCCGACGCTGGGCGCTCCTCCGCCGCGGCGCCGGGGGCGGTACGACCTGGGCCTGAGCGGCGCGAAGGCGGCTCCTGCGACGGCCGCGACGCCCTCGGGGATCGGAGGCCCTGCGGCCTCCGCCGGAACCGCCGGAGCCGCCGGGGGAAGCCGTCCCCCACAGCGAGCGGAAGCCTCCCCGGCCGGGCAGAGCCGCGAGTCCGGCGGCGGGCAGGCGCAGGCGCGGACCTCGACGCAGGGGGCCGAAGGCCAGGGCACCGAAGGCCAGAACGCCACCCTCGCCACGTCCACCACACCCGCCTCGCCCGCAGCACCCGGCGCTCCCGACGCCCCCGCCTCCGCACCCGCGGACGGCCCCACGATCCCCCGCCTCCTACCGCGAGCGCCCCGCGCCTTCGCCGCCCGCAGGGAACAACTCGCTGCCCTGGAAGCCGTACTCGCCGAGGAGACGGAAGCGCCCATCGTCGTCCTCACCGGCGCTGCGGGCGTGGGAAAGACCGCCCTCGCCCTGCACTGGGCGCACCAGCACACGGCCCTCCACCCCGAGGGGCACCTCTTCGCCGACCTCCGCGGCTTCAGCGGCGGCGCCCCCGCCCACCCCGAACGCATCCTGCGCGAGTTCCTCATCGCCCTGGGCGTGCGGTCGCAGGACGTGCCGGCCGGCATCGAACCGGCGTCGGCGCTGTACCGCTCGCTCCTCGCCGAGCGGCGTCTCCTCGTCGTACTCGACAACGCCCACGACTCCGCCCAGGTCCGCCCCCTCCTGCCCGGCGCGACCCGCTGCACCACCCTCATCACCAGCCGCGTCCGTCTCGACGGCCTCGTCGCTTCCGACTGCGCCCGCCCGGTGCACATCGACCCGCTCAGCGAGAGCGACGGCGCCGAAGTGTTCCTGCGCGCCCTGGGGCAGAGCGCCGACGCCGCCGACCCCGAGGACGTACGCCAGGTCGCCCGCCTCTGCGACGGCCTCCCGCTCGCCCTGCGCATCGCCGCCGCCAGGCTCATCGGGCGCCCCCGGCGGACCGTGGCCGGGCTCGCCGCGGAACTCGCCGACGAGGAGCAGAGGCTGGCCCTGCTCTCCGCCGAGGACACCGGCGTCGCGGCCGCCCTGCGTACGTCGGTGGCGCAACTCCCCGGCAGCGACGCCTGGTTGCTCTCCTCGCTCACCCGGTCCGCCGCTCCGGAGGTCGACGCACCCGCGGCGGCGGCGCTCGCGGGCACGAACGTGTCCACCGCACGCCAAGGCCTCGACCGTCTCGCCGCGGTCCATCTGATCCGGGAAGAGGGGGCGGGACGCTACGTCCTGCCCGACCTGGTGCGGCTGTTCGCCCGCGCCCTGGACGCGCCGGTGACCACGACGCTCCGTCGGCCCCGCCCCGAGGAGCTGCGGCGGTCCGTCCCCGACTCCTCCACGTGACCCCGGGCCGGCGCTGACGATCCATTAGCCAGGTGTTAGCGGAACGCCAGCGGCGGGCGGCAGGCTCAGCGGAGCAAGCCCGAACGACCGCCGCTCACGGGGGAGTCACCGCCATGCGCACCACCGCTCGTACCGCTCGCGTCGCCCGCAACCGAGGACGCCACGTCGTAACGACGACACCACGCCGTGACGACGACGCCACGTCGTAAAGACTGCGCGTCCTCCCCTGATCCACAGCCGGTCTGTGTCCCACTTTCCCCCGAGTGGCACGGGCCGGCTGTGTCATGCCCGCCACGGGGTAGGCATCGCCCCATGAAACTTCTCGTACGCGACCGGCTGCTCGGCATCGGTGACGACTACTGGATCGAGGACGACCAGGGTCAGAAGGTCTTCCTCGTCGACGGCAAGGCGATGCGCCTGCGCGAGACCTTCGAGCTCAAGGATATGGAGGGCCGCGTCCTCATCGACATCCACGCCAAGATGCTCTCGCTGCGCGACACGATGGTGATCGAGCGGGACGGCGAGGCGCTGGCCACGGTCAAGCGCAAACGGCTCTCGCTGCTGCGCAACCACTACCGCGTGGACCTGGTCGACGGCACCGAGCTCGACGTGAGCGGCAAGATCCTGGACCGCGAGTTCGCCATCGAGTACGACGGCGAGCTCCTGGCCGACATCTCCCGCCGCTGGTTCCGGGTCCGCGACACGTACGGCTTGCAGATCGTCCGGGACGACGCCGACGCGTCCCTCCTGCTCGCCGTCGCGGTCTGCGTGATCCGCCTGGCCGAGAAGGAGCGGGGCGACGACGACTGAGCGGGGCCGGCGCGCCGTCAGCGCCGGGGAGCGTCCAGCCCGAGGAGGCGGTCCTTCAGCGCGGGGAACTGCTCGCGCGTGGCCGCGACCTTCGCCGGGTCGAGCTCGACGGTGAGGGTCTCCTCGCCGTCCCCCGCCTCGGCCAGCACCGCGCCCCACGGGTCGACGACGATGCTGTGCCCGGCCTGGGGAACCCCGGCGTGCGTACCGCCCGTGCCGCACGCGAGGACGTACACCTGGTCCTCGACCGCTCGCGCCCGTGCGAGCAGCGTCCAGTGTTCACGCCGCCGCGCGGGCCAGCCCGCGGGGACGACGAACATCTCGGCGCCCGCGTCGACGAGCCCACGGAACATTTCGGGGAAGCGGAGGTCGTAGCACGTGGCGAGCCCGATCACCGTGTCGGGCGTCCGCACCGTCACCAGCTCGCTGCCCGCCCCCATCAGGACGGCCTCGCCCTTGTCGAAGCCGAAGCGGTGGATCTTCCGGTACGAGGCGGCCAGTTCGCCCTCGGGCGAGAAGACGAGCGAGGTGTTGTAGAGGTCTCCCGAGGCGTCCCGCTCCGGAATCGACCCCCCGTGCAGCCAGACGCCCGCGTCACGCGCGGTCTTGGCCATTGCCTCGTACGTGGGCCCCTCGAGCGGCTCCGCCTCGTCCGCGAACGACTCGTACGCGAATGCGCCCGTTGTCCACAGTTCGGGGAGAACGACGAGATCCGGCCGCTCACGCTCCGCTACCTCACGTACCAGTGAAGAGACCCGCACCCGGCGGGAATTGACCGATTCGCCCTCGTCTACGGCGATCTGGATGAGGGAGGCGCGCACACTACCACCGTCCTGGCATTCGAGCCGTCAATGCAGGCCTACGATCGTCACACGAAAGCACTGCCGGGGTGCCTGCGGGCAGCGTAACTTAACGTCTCAGACACCCACCGCCCGCGTACGACCGTCGAGGGGTCCCGTGAGTCTCCATCCCAGCCTGCAAACCTACGCCGACGCCTGGACCCAATCCGTATCAGCCATATCCGAGCTGGTGTCACCGCTCGCCGAGGGAGAGTGGAACTGGGCCACGCCCTGCCCCGGCTGGTCGGTCCGGGATGTCGTCTCCCATGTCATAGGCCTGGACTGCGAGATGCTGGGCGACCCGCGCCCCATCCACACCCTGCCCCGCGACCTGTACCACGTACAGACCGAGGGCCAGCGCTACATGGAGGTGCAGGTCGACGTCCGGCGCCACCACACCGCGCCCGAGATGACCTCCGAGCTGGAGTACACGATCATCCGCCGCTCGCGGCAGCTGCGGAACGAGTCGCGTGACCCCTCCCACAAGATCCGCGGCCCGCTCGGCACCGAGCAGACCCTCGAACTGGCCACGCGGATGCGGGCGTTCGACGTCTGGGTGCATGAGCAGGATCTGCGCACGACGCTGCGGAAGCCCGGCAATCTGGACTCCCAGGGAGCGCTCGTGGCGCGGGACCTCCTGCTGCAGGGGCTGCCCAAGGTCGTCGCCAAGAAGGCCGCGGCACCGGCGAATTCGGCGGTCGTCTTCGACGTGAGCGGCCCCGTCGAGTTCCTGCGCACGGTCCGTGTCGACGCCGAGGGCCACGCCACGGTCGACGGCGCCCCCTCCCTCGGCCCGCTCGCCACGCTGAGCCTGGACTGGGAGACGTACTTCCGCCTGGCGTGCGGCCGCGTTGCGTACGCCTCGGTCGCCGACCGGATCAAGGTCGAGGGCGATCACGGCCTGGGCGAGGCGATCCTGCGCGAGTTCGCGGTCACGCCGTAGCCCCAGGCCCTTGGTTCAGACGGGCACGTGCACGGCCTCCACGCGGCTGGCGACGAGCCGCTCCTTCTCCCGACGCACCGCGCGCGTGCGCAGCCGCAGGATCTGGCTGAGGCCGACCGCTTCGAGGACGAAGACGGCGGAGAAGGCGATCCGGTAGTTGTCGCCGGTCGCGTCGAGGAGGACGCCGATCGCGAGCAGCGTCGTCATGGAGGCGACGAAGCCACCCATGTTCACGATGCCGGACGCGGTGCCCTGGCGCTCCGGCGGATTCGCGGGCCGCGCGAAGTCGAAGCCGATCATGGATGCGGGGCCGCAGGAGCCGAGCACGACGCAGAGCGCGATGAGCAGCCCCATCGGGGCGTGGTCGCCGGGGTAGTGGATCGTGACCGCCCACATCACGGCCGTCGCCGCGACGGTGCCGATGGCCAGCGGCGTGCGGGCCGCGTGGTGGCGGGCGACGATCTGGCCGTAGACCAGGCCCACCATCATGTTGGAGAGCACGACGAGGGTGAGCAGCGCCCCGGCCGTCCCGCGCGTGAGTCCCTGCGCCTCGACGAGGAACGGCAGGCCCCACAGGAGCAGGAACACCATCGCGGGGAACTGCGTGGTGAAGTGCACCCACAGGCCGAGCCGGGTGCCGGGCTCGCGCCAGCTCAGGGCGATCTGCTTGCGCACGAAGGCCCCACCGGTGTGCCGCGCGGGCTCCGGCGCGTGCCCCTCGGGGTGGTCCTTGAGGAACAGCGTCATCAGTACGAGGACGACGACGCCGCAGAGCGCGCTGCCGGCGAAGGCCGCGGTCCAGCCGACGGAGTGCAGCAGCCGGGCGAGGACGAGGGTGGAGACGAGGTTGCCCGCCATGCCGACCAGGCCCGCGAGCTGGGCGACCAGTGGGCCGCGGCGGGCGGGGAACCAGCGGGTGCCAAGGCGCAGCACGCTGATGAAGGTCAGCGCGTCACCGCAGCCGAGCAGCGCGCGGGACGCGAGCGCCATCCCGTAGGAGGGCGAGAAGGCGAAGCCGAGCTGTCCGAGCGTGAAGAGCACGACGCCGATGGTCAGCACGCGCTTGGTGCCGAGCCGGTCGACCATCAGGCCGACGGGTATCTGCATGCCCGCGTAGACGAGCAGCTGGAGGATCGAGAAGGTCGAGAGCGCGGATGCGTTGACGTGGAACCGGTCGGCGGCGTCGAGTCCGGCGACGCCGAGCGAGGTCCGGAAGATGACGGCGACGAAGTAGACGGCGACGCCGATGCCCCAGACGAGCATGGCCTTCCTGCCGCCGGGGGGATCGCCGGGGAGGGAGACCGGGGCGGAGGTCGCGCTCATCGGACTTCGCCCCTGGCCAGGTTCTGGAACCACCCGACGTGCCGGGTGACCACGGAGACCGCCCCGTCCGCGTCCCCGGCGCGCAACGCGTCGAGGATCTCCTTGTGCTCGGCAAGGGTCTTGGCGATCCGGTCGGGGTGGGAGTGCATCACGGCGACCCCCATCCGCAACTGCCGGTCACGGAGCTGGTCGTAGAGGCGGGCGAGGATCTCGTTGCCGCCGCTTCGCACGATCTCCGCGTGGAAGCACCGGTCGGTCACGGCGGCGGCGGAGAGATCCCCCGCGGCGGCCTGCTCCCGCTGCTGGGCCAGCAGTTCTTCGAGGCGGGCGATGAGACCCCGCGGCGCGGGCACCGCCTTGCGCACCGAGTGGGTCTCCACCAGTAGCCGCGTCTCGACGACGTCGGTGATCTCCTGCACGGACACCGGCAGGACCAGCGCACCCTTCTTCGGGTAGAGCCGCAGGAGCCCCTCCACCTCCAGCTTCAGGAGGGCCTCGCGCACCGGGGTGCGGGACACCCCGACGGCCTCGGCGAGCTCGCCCTCGGTGAGCAGCGTGCCGCCCTCGTACCGACGGTCGAGCACACCCTTCTTGACGTGCGCGTACACCCGCTCCGCGGCGGGTGGCTGCTTCAGCGTTCGAGCAGGGGTCCGGGAGGGGGACGAGGCGGGTGCGACAGGCATGCGCACAGCATAGATACAACACGTACTCATGAGGTCGTCCATTTCACGATCCGGACATCACCCCCGCCACCGTGCATCCATTTGCTTCCCTGGAGTGTCTTACCTGTCGAGCGGCACCCTCATGTGGCCGCATTCCAGGGGCATTTGGAGCATTGAACTTGAAAACCCCCATTAAGGGCATTCGCCGTGCATCGGCCGTTATCGTCACCGCGGGTGCCGTCATCGCGGGCGGGGCCCTCACGACGCCGGCCCAGGCGGCCGCGCTGCCGAAGCCGTCCATCGCCGCCAAGGGTGGCTTCGTGATGAACAACGGCACGGGCAAGACGCTCTTCACCAAGTCCGCGGACACCCGCCGTTCCACCGGCTCGACCACGAAGATCATGACGGCGAAGGTGGTCCTCTCACAGGCGAACCTCAACCTCAACTCCAAGGTCAAGATCGAGAAGGCCTACAGCGACTACATCGTCAGGAACACCGCCTCGTCCGCCCGGCTGATCGTCGGCGACAAGGTCACCGTCCGCCAGCTCCTGTACGGCCTGATGCTGCCGTCCGGCTGCGACGCGGCGTACGCGCTCGCGGACAAGTTCGGCAAGGGCTCCACCCGCTCCGCACGCGTGAAGTCGTTCATCGGCAAGATGAACGCCCAGGCCAGGAGCCTCGGCCTGACGAACACCCACTTCGACTCGTTCGACGGCATCGGCGGCGCGGGCAACTACTCGACGCCGCGCGACCTGACGAAGCTCGCCAGCAGCGCGATGAAGAGCTCCACGTTCCGTACGGTCGTGAAGACGAAGTCGACGAAGCAGAAGGTCACCACGAAGAGCGGCGGCTACCGCTACATGTCGTGGTCGAACACGAACAACCTCCTCGGCAGCTACAGCGGCACGATCGGCGTGAAGACCGGCTCAGGACCGCAGGCCAAGTACTGCCTGGTCTTCGCCGCGACCCGGAACGGCAAGACGGTCATCGGCACGGTCCTCACCTCGACCTCGTCGACCAACCGCACGAAGGACGCGAAGAAGCTGATGGACTACGGCTTCAAGAAGTAGCTCCGCATAATCCCGCGCGCAGGCCCGCGCGGTACGCCGACGGGGCCCCGCCACAGTGTGTGGCGGGGCCCCGTCGCGTCGCTCGCGCGTGTCGCTACGTGCGCTACGTGTCGCTACGCCCAGGTGATGAGCCGCTTGGGCTGCTCCAGGATCGCCGCCACGTCGGCGAGGACCTTGGAGCCGAGCTCGCCGTCGACCAGGCGGTGGTCGAAGGAGAGCGCGAGCGTCGTCACCTGACGCGGCTTGACCTTGCCCTTGTGGACCCAGGGCTGGAGCTTGATCGTGCCGAGCGCGAGGATCGCGGACTCGCCGGGGTTCAGGATCGGCGTACCGGTGTCGACGCCGAAGACACCGACGTTCGTGATGGTGACCGTGCCGCCCTGCATCGCGGCCGGCGATGTCTTGCCCTCGCGCGCCGTGGACACCAACTCACCGAGGGACCCGGCCAGTTCCGGCAGCGTCTTGGCGTGGGCGTCCTTGATGTTCGGGACGACCAGGCCGCGCGGCGTCGCGGCGGCGATGCCCAGATTCACGTAGTGCTTCCGGACGATCTCCTGATTCGCCTCGTCCCAGGCCGCGTTGACGTCCGGATTGCGCCGGATCGCCACGAGCAGCGCCTTGGAGATGAGCAGCAGCGGATTGACGCGCAGGCCCGCGAAGGCCTTGTCCTGCTTCAGCTCCTCCACGAGCTTCATCGTCCGCGTCACGTCCACCGTCACGAACTCCGTGACATGCGGCGCCGTGAAGGCGGAGCCGACCATCGCCTGGGCGATCGCCTTGCGGACGCCCTTGACGGGGATACGGGTCTCCCGGGCGCCGGCGTCGGCCGCGGGGGCGGGGGCTTCGGTGGCGGTCCCGGGAGCGGGGGCTTCGGCGGCTGCCGGCTGCGGGGCGGCGGGTGCCGTGGCGGCCGGGGCGGCTGCGGGAGCCGCCGCCGCGTGCACGTCCTCGCGCGTGATGATCCCGTCGGCCCCGGACGGGACGATGGTCGCGAGGTCAACTCCCAGATCCTTGGCGAGCTTTCGCACCGGCGGCTTGGCCAGCGGGCGGTCACCGACGAGGGCGGGGGCGGCGGCGTCAGCCGTGCCCGAGCCGTTCAACTCGGCCTGGACCGCCGCCGCGTAGTACGTCCCGGCAGCATCGGCCTGCTCCGAAGCTGCCTTGCGCGCGCGGCGCTTCGTCGAGGACTCGGCGACCCCGTATCCGACGAGCACGGGCTGGCGGCCCTGGGGAGCGGCCTCCTGCTCGGGCTCAGGGGCGGCGGGCTGCTCCACCGGGGCGGCGGGCTGCTCCGGAGCGGCGGCCTCCGCGGGCGCGGCAGACGCGCCTGCGCCGGAGACGTCCACCGAGATGATCACCTGGCCGACATCGACCGTGGTGCCCTCCGGGAAGCGCAGCTCACTCACGACACCGTTGAACGGGATGGGCAACTCGACGGCGGCCTTGGCCGTCTCGACCTCGCACACCACCTGCCCGTCGGTGACCGTGTCGCCGGGCGCCACGAACCACTTGAGGATCTCCGCCTCGGTGAGCCCCTCGCCCACGTCGGGCATCTTGAACTCGGCCAGCGCAGCGTCTGTCATCGTCGTCACGACCCTCTCCCTCAGTACGCCAGCGAGCGGTCGACAGTGTCGAGCACCCGGTCGAGGCCCGGCAGGTACTCCTCTTCCAACCGCGCCGGCGGATACGGCGCGTGGAAGCCGCCGACCCGCAGAACGGGAGCTTCGAGGTGGTAGAAGCAGCGCTCGGTGATGCGCGCCGCGATCTCCGCACCCGTCCCCAGGAAGACCGGGGCCTCATGGACCACGACGAGCCGCCGCGTCTTCTCGACCGAGGTCTGCACGGTGTCGAAGTCCATCGGCGACATGGAGCGCAGGTCCACGACCTCAAGGGACTTGCCCTCTTCGGCGGCGGCCGCGGCGGCCTCCAGACAGACCTTCACCATGGGGCCGTACGCGGCGAGGGTGAGGTCGGTGCCCTCGCGGGCGACCCGGGCCTTGTGCAGCGGCGCCGGGATGGCGTCCGTGTCGACCTCGCTCTTGTCCCAGTAACGCCGCTTCGGCTCGAAGAAGATCACCGGGTCGTCGCTCTGGATGGCCTGCTGCATCATCCAATAGGCGTCCGACGAGTTCGAGGGCGAGACGACCTTGAGGCCCGCCACGTGCGCGAACAGCGCCTCGGGCGACTCGCTGTGGTGCTCGACGGCGCCGATGCCACCGCCGTACGGAATGCGGATGACGACCGGCATCTTGATCTTGCCGAGCGCGCGGGCGTGCATCTTCGCGAGCTGCGTGACGATCTGGTCGTACGCCGGGAAGACGAAGCCGTCGAACTGGATCTCCACCACCGGGCGGTAACCCCGAAGGGCCAGGCCGATGGCCGTGCCGACGATGCCGGACTCGGCGAGCGGGGTGTCGATGACCCGGTCCTCGCCGAAGTCCTTCTGCAGCCCGTCCGTCACCCGGAAGACGCCGCCGAGCTTGCCGACGTCCTCGCCCATGATGAGGACCTTGGGGTCGGTGTCGAGCGCCGTACGCAGCGATTCGTTGATCGCTTTGGCAAGGGGAAGCTTCTGTACGCCCATGGTCACTTACCGCCTTCGTCCGCGAAGGACGCCTGGTACGCGGCGAACTGCGCGCGCTCCTCGTCGACCAGCGCATGCCCGTCCGCATACGCGTTCTCGAAGATCGCCATCAGATCCGGATCCGGCATCGCCCGCACCACCTCTCGCACTCGCTTGCCCAACGCTTCGCTCTCCGCCTCGAGTTCCGCGAAAAATCCCTCATCCGCGTGACCTTCGGTCTCGAGGTAGGTCCGCAGGCGCAGGATCGGGTCCTTGGCCTCCCAGGCCTCACGCTCGTCGTCGTTGCGGTACTTGGTCGGGTCGTCGGACGTGGTGTGCGCGCCCATGCGGTAGGTGAACGCCTCGATGAGCGCCGGGCCCTCGCCCGTACGCGCCCTCTCCAGGGCCCACTTGGTGACGGCGAGCACGGCGAGGACGTCGTTGCCGTCGACCCGCACACCCGGGAAGCCGTAGCCCTGCGCGCGCTGGTAGAGCGGCACCCGGGTCTGCTTCTCGGTGGGCTCGGAGATCGCCCACTGGTTGTTCTGGCAGAAGAACACGACGGGAGCGTTGTAGACCGCGGAGAAGGTGAACGCCTCTGCGACGTCGCCCTGGCTGGAGGCGCCGTCACCGAAGTACGCGACCACGGCCGAGTCCGCGCCGTCCTTGGCCACGCCCATGGCGTAACCGGTGGCGTGCAGGGTCTGCGAGCCGATGACGATCGTGTACAGGTGGAAGTTGTTGGTGTTCGGGTCCCAGCCGCCGTGGTTCACGCCGCGGAACATGCCGAGCAGATTGGTCGGGTCGACCCCGCGGCACCAGGCGACGCCGTGCTCGCGGTAGGTCGGGAAGACGTAGTCGTCCTCGCGCGTGGCACGGCCGGAGCCGATCTGGGCGGCTTCCTGGCCGAGCAGCGACGCCCACAGGCCCAGCTCACCCTGGCGCTGCAGGGAGGTGGCCTCGGCGTCGAAGCGGCGGGTGAGGACCATGTCGCGGTACAGGGCGCGCAGCTCGTCGGCGGTGATGTCCGCGACGTACGCGTCGTACACGGAGTTCTCCGCGTGCTTGACCCGCTTGCCCTCAGGCGTCAGCAGCTGGACAAGCTGGGGTTCCGTGCTCTTCTTCGGCGCGGCCTTCTTGGCGCCGGCGCGCTTGCCGCCGCTGGTACTGCTGCGGCGCGGTGTGCGCGCGGCGGTGCTCTCCACGGTCACGTGTGCTCCTCCGTCGGTCCGGCCCCCGGGATTACCGGGTAAGCCAGTGCGGCTCGCCTGATCCGTGCCCGCGCACGGGGTGGGTGCGACTCGGCCGGGAAACAGGCGTGACAGGTGCCCCGGCGAGCGCCCTGCACAATGCACGTTACCCAGTGCTTCCCAATTCTGTGAAACCCCATCTGACCTGCGAATTTGCTTGGATTTCCAAGTATCTGACTGCTTGGATTTCCGAGTAAATGCAGAAAGTCGGGAACAGTTCCTGGTCACAGCACTGATCACAGCCTGGCAGGGGGCCGGAACACCGGCACGTTATCCCGGCCACCCCATGGACGGGAAGAGTTCAGCTCGGGCACTGCGAGAGATCGTGTGTGAGACTGACACCGTGCGCGAAGACGGAAAAATTACGGTATTTCTCCTCGACGACCATGAAGTGGTCCGGCGAGGAGTCCATGAGCTGCTCTCCGTGGAGTCCGACATCGAAGTCGTCGGAGAGGCGGGAACAGCGGCGGACGCCCTGGTCAGGATCCCCGCGACCCGGCCGGACGTGGCCGTCCTCGACGTGCGGCTTCCGGACGGCAGCGGTGTGGAGGTGTGCCGCGAGATCCGTTCACGGAACGAGGACATCAAATGCCTGATGCTCACCTCGTTCGCGGACGACGAGGCGCTCTTCGACGCGATCATGGCGGGCGCTTCCGGCTATGTCCTGAAAGCCATTCGCGGCAATGAACTGCTCTCCGCCGTACGCGACGTGGCAGCGGGAAAGTCCCTGCTCGACCCCGTCGCCACGGCCCGCGTCCTGGAGCGGCTGCGCGACGGGAACACCCCCAAGGGCGACGACCGGCTGGCGAACCTCACGGACCAGGAGCGCAAGATCCTGGACCTGATCGGCGAGGGCCTGACCAATCGGGTGATCGGCGAACGGCTGCATCTCGCCGAGAAGACGATCAAGAACTACGTCTCGAGCCTGCTCTCCAAGCTCGGCATGGAACGACGCTCCCAGGCGGCCGCGTACGTGGCCCGTATGCAGGCGGAACAGCAGCACTGACACGCCGCGTCATCCGGCGGCACGGTTCGTGACCATGAACGGGACTTACGTCCCCGTCCCCTAGGGGCGGGATCCCCTTCCCCGGCCGCCCGCCGGTGCCAGAGGGTGGACGCATGCCCTCCGATGATCAGGAACAGGACGAACGCCTCGCC
The DNA here is from genome assembly GCF_044455475.1 of Streptomyces sp. NPDC051218. Taxonomy (NCBI): domain Bacteria; kingdom Bacillati; phylum Actinomycetota; class Actinomycetes; order Kitasatosporales; family Streptomycetaceae; genus Streptomyces; species Streptomyces sp. NPDC051218. The sequence goes on from NZ_JBITEU010000011.1 coordinate 111,425, forward strand.
TTCGAACTGCTCGGCCGCACCGCCTACGGCCGGGTCGCGACCAGCATGCGCGCGCTGCCCTTCCTCGCCGCGGCCCGCCACATCGTCATGGACGGCCGCATCCTGCTGCGCATGCACAAGGGATACGGCTACCACGAGGCCTGCATCGGCAGTGTCGTCGCCTACGGGGCGGACAACCTCAGCGCCGGGACCGCGCGCACCGGGCAGTGGACCGTGCAGTTCGTCGGCCTGTGCGAGGCCATCGAGCCGACCACCGCCGAACTGGAACTCTTCGGCTCGGGCCCGCACTACGTGGACGGCGAGCTCTACGACCCGGTCTACATGCGCATCGAGCCGCAGGTGGCCACCGTGCACACCCTCCACGGCGGGCGACAGCAGCAGCTTCAGCGCACCGTCTGAACGACTGGGACGGCTGGAACGACGCACGCGCGCGTGGGGCCTTTTCAGGCTCCACGCGCGCGTGCGTCTCGTTCACGGTCCCGTACGACGGGCCTGTACTACGGGCTGTACGCCTCGGCTCAGCCTTCGGCGCCGGTGTTGGCCCCGCCCTCCGGGCCGCCGGTCACCGGCGACTCGTCACCACCGTCGGTGGGGGTGGGGTCGTCGGTCGGCGTGGTCGGGTCGTCCGTCGGCTCGGTCGGCTCGTCCGTCGGCTCCGTCGGGTCGTCCGTCGGCTCGCTCTGGGTCGGCGTCGTGGGCGTCGTCGGGCCGGTGGTGTTCGGCTGCTCCGGCGTGTAGCTGCCCTGACCGCCGGAGCCGTCGCCGGGCAGCGTCTCGTCCTCGGAGGTGTCCTCTTCGGGACTCTTGCTCGGCTTCTTCGTCTCCGACTGCTTCGTCGGCGCCTTCGTCGGGGTGTCCTTGTCCTTCGTCTTGCCGTCGCCCGCCGTCAGGGCGTACGCGACACCCACCGCGATCGCGATGATCGCCAGCACGGCGAGGATCCACACCTTGCCCCGGCCGCCCCGGCCGTTGCCGTCCCGGTGGCTGCCGTCGAAGCCGCCGTCGTCGCCGCCCGGAGGACGCAGCATGGCGCCCGGGATCTGCGCGGTGCCGGAGTCGCCCGGGTGCTGCATCGCCGCGGTGCCCGCGACGCCCATCGCCGGGGTGTTGCCGCCCTCGTGCATGCCCGCGACATCGACGGGGCCGGTGTTCCAGGTCCCGGTGTGGCTGCCCTGCTCATGCAGCATCTGCAGCCCGTACTGGACCAGACCGCGCATCTCCTCGGCGGTCTGGAACCGGTCGTCCGGGTCCTTGGCGAGCGAACGCATCACCAGGCCGTCCAGCTCCGGCGGCGCAGCGTCCGAGGTCTCGGACGGCGGCACCGGGATGTCCTGGACGTGCTGGTAGACCACGGAGAGCGGCGTCTCACCGGTGAACGGGGGGCGCAGGGCGAGAAGTTCGTAGAGCAGACAGCCCGTCGCGTACAGGTCGGAACGGTGGTCGACGGCCTTGCCGAGCGCCTGCTCCGGGGAGAGGTACTGGGGCGTACCCATGACCATGCCGGTCTGGGTCATCGTCGACTGGGCGCCGTGCAGCGCACGGGCGATGCCGAAGTCCATCACCTTGACCGCGCCGGTGTTGGTGATGATCACGTTCGCGGGCTTGATGTCGCGGTGCACGATGCCGTGCTGGTGCGAGTACGCGAGCGCCTCGAGCACCCCGGAGACGATGATCAGGGCCTGCTCGGGACCCGGCGCCTCCGCGTTGAGCAGCAGATCGCGGATCGTCCGTCCCTCGACGATCTCCATGACGATGTACGGGACGACGTTCGGCCCGACGACATCCTCACCGGAGTCGTAGACCGCCACCACCGCATGGTGGTTGAGCCCCGCGACCGACTGGGCCTCGCGTGTGAAGCGGGCCTTGGATACCGGGTCCTCCGCGAGGTCGGAGCGGAGCAGCTTGACGGCGACCGTACGGCCCAGACGTACGTCCTCGGCCGCGAACACCTCGGCCATGCCGCCCCGGCCGAGTCTGCGGGTCAGCCGATACCGGCCATCTCCCACAAGGCCGCCGTTACCCCACAACTCCGGCGCGTCTGACATACCGCCGCCACTCGCCTCGGGGTCGGACGGGCCCTGAGCGCGCTGCGTCTGTGCCATCAGTCCTCGCCGTCGTTTCTGGTCGTGGTGCTCGGTGGTACCGGGGGAACCCCGCCGGGCCACGCTACAGCCTTCGCGTGGCGCGGCGGTTCGAGGTGGACCGGACATCAAACCCGCCGGGTGCCCTCACGCGCAAACTTGTAACGCTTCCGAGACGCTTCTTGCGCGTACGGTCACGGAACGGGCATCGAGCTTGACGTGTCGGTGCCCTCGGGCAGACTTGGCCAGGAATAGCGGGAATCGATCACCGATCGCGGAGCCGTCCGGCACACCGCGCCGATGGGGGACGCACGACATGAGCAGCCAGGACGGCGCACAGGGACGGTATGCGGGGCGCTCGCTGGCCGGTGGCCGGTACCAGCTGCGCGATCTTCTCGGTGAAGGCGGCATGGCCTCCGTTCACCTGGCGTACGACTCCGTACTCGACCGTCAGGTCGCCATCAAGACGCTGCACAGCGAGCTCGGCCGCGAGCAGTCCTTCCGCGAGCGCTTCCGCCGCGAGGCCCAGTCGGTGGCCAAGCTCACGCACACGAACATCGTCTCGGTCTTCGACACGGGCGAGGACGATCTTGACGGCACGACGATGCCATACATCGTCATGGAGTACGTGGAGGGCAAGCCGCTCGGCTCCGTGCTCGACGCGTCGGTCACCCAGTTCGGCGCGATGCCGACCGACCAGGCGCTGAAGATCACCGCCGATGTGCTCGCCGCTCTGGAGATCAGCCACGAGATGGGCCTGGTCCACCGCGACATCAAGCCCGGCAACGTGATGATGACGAAGCGCAACGTCGTCAAGGTCATGGACTTCGGCATCGCCCGCGCCATGCAGTCCGGCGTCACCTCCATGACGCAGACCGGCATGGTCGTCGGCACCCCCCAGTACCTCTCGCCGGAGCAGGCGCTCGGCCGCGGCGTCGACGCCCGGTCCGACCTCTACTCCGTCGGCATCATGCTGTTCCAGCTGACCACCGGACGGCTGCCCTTCGAGGCGGATTCGCCGCTGGCCATCGCGTACGCGCACGTCCAGGAGGAGCCGGTCGCTCCGTCCTCGATCAACCGCTCGCTGCCGCCCGCCGTCGACGCGATCGTCGCCCGCGCGCTGAAGAAGAACCCGAACGAGCGTTTCCCGACCGCCGAGGCCATGCGCGACGAGTGCCTGCGCGTCGCCCAGTCCCTGCAGACGGCCGCGCCGAGCATCGTGCCGGGCGCCCAGACGGCGAGCGGCGCGGGCGTCGGCGCCGCGGTCTTCCCGCCGGTCGACTCCTCGCTGCCGCAGCAGGGCGGCGTCCAGACGCCGTACCAGCCCGGTCCTTACGGTCCGCCCACGCCGGCCCCCACGCCGGGTTACGGCTACCCGCAGCAGGGCGGCTACCAGACCCCGGCGCCCACGAACGCGTACGCCCCCCAGGCCTCGCAGACCCCGCCGCCGTACACCCTCTCGCCGCAGCCCCCGCAGACGTCCGTGCAGGGCGGCGGGTCCGGCTCGGGTGGCGGCAAGCGGAACATGCCCGTGGTCGTGGGCTCGATCGTCGTCGCGCTGCTCGCCATCGGCGGTGTGATCGCCGCGGTGTCGCTGAGCGGCGACGACGGCGGCAAGGGTGGCAAGGAGGAGAAGGAGTCGAACGCGCCGGTGGCGGGGCATCGGGGTCCGGACCGCTCCAACACGATCGAGACCGAAGAGTGCACCGATCCCGATACGGCGTACAACGACGAGAACAAGATCAAGGTCCCCGACTTCACGTTCAGGGACTGGAAGTCCGTGCAGAAGTGCCTGCAGGCGGCCGGCTGGCAGTACGACAAGCGCACGATCGACGAGAACACCTACGGGGAGGACACGGTCATGCAGCAGTCCCCGAAGGAAGAATCTGACGTCGACCCGGACGACGTGGACATCGAGTTCACCGTCTCCACGGGAAACCCCGCCTGATCCGACGCGGTGGCGCAGACATCACGTGAAGGGCCCGGTCACGAGGTGACCGGGCCCTTCACGTCTCATCGGTACTGCCTGGCCACCGCCTAGAGGTAAGGCCCTCCGGTCCGCCCCGCGATGCCGCCGTCCTCTTCCTCCTCGCCGCCGCCCACTCCGGGCGGCAGTGCGCGCCGCATCGATTCGAGCTGCGCCCGCGCCGCCATCTGCTGCGCGAAGAGGGCCGTCTGAATCCCGTGGAAGAGCCCTTCGAGCCAGCCCACCAGCTGGGCCTGCGCGATGCGCAGTTCGGCGTCGCTGGGTACTCCGTCGTCGGTGAAGGGGAGGGAGAGACGCTCCAGTTCCTCGACGAGCTCGGGGGCGAGGCCGTCCTCGAGCTCCTTGACCGAACTGGCGTGGATCTCCTTGAGCCGCACCCGGCTCGCCTCGTCGAGAGGTGCCGCCCGCACCTCCTCGAGCAACTGCTTGATCATGCTGCCGATGCGCATGACCTTCGCCGGCTGTTCGACCATGTCCGTCACCGGGACCTCGCGGGATTCGTCGTCTCCGCCGCCGCCGAGTGCCATTCCATCCTGGCCCACGACCAGGACCTGGGGGCTCTCGGGCGACCTTTCGTTCCTCGGCATTTCCATGCCGCCATTCTCTCGCACCCGTACGTCACACATCGGTGGTGCCCCCATTTGCCGCTGATCCACCGTGTACGGAGCACCCGGCCGTGTCAGCGTGGCCGCGTCAGCCGCGGCGCAGCCGGACGGCGAAGAACCCGAGACCGAGGCCGATGAGGACCAGGCCGCTGCCGAGCGGCAGGACGCGAAGTCCGGGCAGGACGGGTTCGGCAGCCGTGCGCCGGGTGGCGTCGGACGCGGTGGTCGTCTCGCCGAGGGGCGGCACGGCAGGGGGCGGGGTGGGGGGCGGCGTGGGGAGCTGACGCGGCGGCTCGCGGGGCGGCACGGACACCCCGGTGGGCGGCGCGGGTTCGTCCCGGCCCGGCCTGGCCCGGCCTTCACCGGGGGCGCTGCCGGCGCGTGTCGCCGTGGGCGAGGGCTCGGCGGCGTACGGGAGGGAGTCGGCCGCGTACGGAAGGTCGGCCGCGTACGAGAGGGAGACAGGGGAGACGGCGATCAGCACCATCACCATCACCAAGGGGCGAAGCCATGGAGTCACCGCGCTGACTCCCTCCCGCTACCGGGTCGCCAAGATCAAGATCCAGAGAGATCACTGAAGCTGCATAAAGAGTTACACAGCGACACAACTCCGGCATCTTGACCAGCGAGGCGCTCAGCGGACGAGCAGCACCTTCCCGATGTGCGAGCTCTCCTCCAGTACGCGATGGGCGGCCGCCGCGTCGCTCATCGGCACCGTCCGGTCGACGATCGGCCGTACGTGTCCGGTGGTGATCAGCGGCCACACGTGTTCGCGCACCGCCGCGACGATCGCCGCCTTCTCCTCGGCGGGGCGGCCCCGCAGGGAGGTCGCGGTGACGGCGGCCCGCTTGCCGAGGAGCGTGGCGATGTTCAGCTCGCCCTTGACGCCGCCCTGCATGCCGATGATCGCGAGACGGCCGTTGCTGGCGAGTGTCTGCACGTTCCGGTCCAGGTACTTGGCGCCCATGTTGTCGAGGATGACGTCCGCGCCCGCGCCGTCCGTGGCCTTCTTGATCTCCTCGACGAAGTCCTGCTCGCGGTAGTTGATGAGGATGTCCGCGCCGAGCTCCCCGCAGAAGTCGAGCTTCTCCTTGGTGCCCGCCGTGACCGCCACCCTGGCGCCGACGGCCTTCGCCAGCTGGATCGCCATGGTGCCGATACCGCTGGAGCCGCCGTGCACGAGGAACGTCTCGCCGGGCCTGAGGTGGGAAATCATGAAGACGTTGGACCAGACGGTCGACGTCACCTCGGGCAGCGCCGCCGCGGTGACGAGGTCGACGCCGTCCGGCACGGGCAGCAACTGCCCGGCAGGGACGACGACCTGCTCGGCGTAGCCGCCGCCGGCGAGCAGCGCGCACACCTCGTCGCCGATCTTCCAGCCCGAGACGCCGGGACCGATGTCGGTGACGCGGCCCGCGCACTCCAGCCCCGGGTAGGGGGACGATCCGGGTGGCGGGTTGTAGAAGCCCTGGCGCTGGAGCAGGTCGGCGCGGTTCACGGCGCTGGCGACGACGTCGACCAGCACCTCACCCTCGCCGGGTACGGGATCGGGGACCTCGGCCCATACGAGCGCTTCGGGTCCACCGGCTTCGGGGATCGTGATCGCATGCATGCGGGCGAGGCTACTCTCTGCCCATTCCCGTCGGTCCGACTACGTGCGCAGACCTCCGCGCGGCGGACTCGACTTGGCGTCCGGCGCCATCGGTGACGTCTTCGTCGCTCGCACGATGGTGATCAGACGGTCCATCAACTGCAGCTTCCCGACGGCGGGATCGTCGTAACCGAGCACCCGGTGCCCGCGTACGACGCTGACGACCAGGTCGTCCGTCTCCCGGACCCCCAGGCCCACCTCCGCCTTTATCACCGGCCGCTCGACGAGATCGAGCCCGCTGCCCTGCTGGATCAGATCCTCCATGACCATGCCCGCGCTGGGGCTGAGCACGGAGAGACCGAGGAGCCTGCCCGCCGCACTGGCGCTGGTGATCACCGCGTCGGCGCCGGACTGGCGGAGCAGCGGCGCGTTCTCCTCCTCGCGCACCGCGGCCACGATCTTCGCCCCGCGGTTCATCTGCCGGGCGGTCAGCGTGACCAGGACGGCGGTGTCGTCGCGCTGGGTCGCGATGATGATCTGCCGGGCGCGCTGCACCTCGGCGCGGAGCAGCACGTCACTGCGCGTCGCATCGCCGATGACGCCCGCGTACCCCTCGGCGGTGGCGGCGTCGACGACCTTCGCGCTCGGGTCGACCACCACGATCTGCTCGGGCTTGAGGCCGGTCGCGCAGACGGTCTGGATCGCCGAGCGGCCCTTGGTGCCGAAGCCGACGACGACGGTGTGTTCACGCAAGTTGGACCTCCAGCGGTTCAGACGCCATTCCTCGCGCGTACGTTCCGTGAGCACTTCGAGAGTGGTGCCGACCAGGATGATCAGGAAGAGCACGCGCAGCGGTGTGATCAGGAGAATGTTGCAGAGCCGCGCGCTGTCGCTGTACGGGACGATGTCGCCGTATCCGGTGGTCGAGAGCGTGACGGTGGAGTAGTAGGCGGCGTCGAGGAAGTCGAGCTTGTTGTCGGAGTTGTCGTGATAGCCGGCGCGGTCGATCCAGACGATGAAGGTCGTCAGGGCGAGCACCGCGAGCGCCATCAGGAGCCGCTTGGCCACCTGCCGCAAGGGGCGCTCGACGATTTGGCGCGGCAGCTTGATCCGGTGGGTGACGAGGTGCTCGTCGGGATTGCGGGCAATGGCGTCATGGCCGGGAAGTTTCACGTGAAACACTCCCCGGCCGTGTCGGTATGCAGCTCCGGCCCGGTCCACGGGAGGTCGAGGACCTCCACTTCCTGACCGTGCCGCGCGCCTCCCGGCGGGACGACCGCGAGCCCGTCCGCCACGGCGATCCCCCGCAGCATCGCCGGGCCGTTGTAGTGCAGGGGCACCGCGTGGTCGGCACGAAGCGTCACAGGTACGAGCCGGGTGTCGTGCGGGTGGCCGTGCACGTCCTCGCGCAGAACAGCGGTGTACGCCGACGGGGCGGGGCGCCGCGAGAGCGCACGCAGCAGGGGCTCGGCCAGGGTCAGCAGACCGGAGACCGCGGCGAGCGGGTTGCCGGGCAGGCCGACGAGGTGTTGGTCGGGACGGATGCGGGCGAGGAGCATGGGGTGCCCCGGGCGCACCGCGACACCGTCCACGAGAAGCTCGGCGCCGATGCGGCGCAGGATGGGGTGGACGTGGTCGACCGGGCCGGATGCGGTACCGCCGGTGGTGACGACGAGGTCGGCGGCGGAGGTGGTGATCGCCCGGTGGAGCGCCTCGGCATCGTCACCGAGCCTGCGTACGGCGATGACGTCGGCGCCGAGCGAGCGCAGCCAGGGCGGCAGCATGGGGCCGAGCGCGTCACGGATGAGGCCCTCGTGGGGGCGCCCCTCGGTCAGCAACTCATCGCCCAGGATCAGCACTTCGGCCGTGGGCCTCGGCACCACGGGCAGCTCGTCGTACCCGGCGGCTGCCGCGAGCCCGAGCACCGCCGGGGTCACCAGGGAGCCGGGCGGCAGGAGTTGGTCACCGGAGCGGCACTCCTGACCGCGCGGCCGGATGTCCTGCCCGTGGGTGACGTCACGCCGGGGGTGCAGCCGCCCCTTGTCGTCGATGAGGCCGTGCTCGCTGCGGATGACGGCGGTGGCCTCCTGCGGGACGCGCGCCCCGGTCGCGATCCGCACGGCTTCCCCGTCGGAGAGCGGCTCCGGGCGCCCGTGCCCGGCAAGAATCCCCTCGGCCCGAACATCCCAGGGCCCAGGCCCGGCGACGACCCAGCCGTCCATCGCGGAGGTGTCGAAGGAGGGCAGATCGGTGAGGGCGACAAGCGGCGCGCCAAGAACGAGCCCGAGCGCTTGCCCCAGGGGGGCGGTGGGGGTGGTGTCGGGCGCGGAGGCGGTGGTCACGGGCCGCGGGGCGTGGGCGGCTGCGGTGCGGGCGGCGGGCCAGGGGGTGATGTCGCGGTGGGGGGGCTGGGGAGTGTGGGGCGTCTGAGGGGCCTGCGGGGTGGGTTCGGGTTCAGACTGAGGCTGGGGCACGGTGTCGCTATCTGGTGCGCCCGAGGGGCCCGGGGTGCTTGAGGTGCCTGAGGGGCCTGAGGTGCCTGGATTGTTTCGAGGGTCGCCGGTTACGGATTCGGCGACGGGGCGCCTGCCGGTCCTGCGGCCGTGGTCGTCGTTCACCAGGGCTAGAGCCTCGTCGAGCTCGGCATCCGGCGTGGGCTGCCCACTCATCCGGCGTCCGGCCGCATGTCGTCCCTGGCATCCTGCCCCGGGTCGGGGCGGGCGTGGGGTGGCGTCGCTTCGGCTGCGGAGTCGATGTGCGGTGGCGTCGCGTCCGGCGCGGAGTCGATGTGCGGTGGCGTCGCGTCCGGCGCGGAGCCGGTGTGCGGTGGCGTCGCGTCCGGCGCGGAGCCGGACTCGCCCTCCTCCGCCCACCGCGTGGCCAGCGCCGCAGCCTTGCGGGCCGCGTCGGCCACGGCTTCGGGGCCACCGCCCTCCGCGGCCCGCGCCGCCGCGTACCCCACCAGGAAGGTGGTCAGCGGAGCCGCAGGCCTTGCCACGCCGTGCGCGGCGTCGCGGGCGAGGTCGAGCAGCAAGCCGGTGTCGACGTCGAGCTCGATGCCCAGTTCGTCCTTGACTGCGGAAATCCATTCATCCAACACGTGACCATGCTCCCTGATACGCGCCCTGGCGGCGGCGATGTCATCCCAGGTGTCGCAGTCGAAGGACGCTACGGCGTCGGTGACCCGGGTGAGTTGGAGCCGCGCCGTGAGCGCCCGCAGCGGAAGCCCCGTCAGACCGCCGTGCTCGGCGGCGAGCTTCGGCGTCTCGCGCTCCAGCGAAGCACTGCGATAGGCGGCGACCAGCGGCTGGTCGCGGCCGTCGGCGTCCCTCAGCACCGCACCGTCCGCACCGCTCTCCCGCAGCGCGGCGAGCAGGGCGTCCACGGTCCGCGCCTCCAGGAACGGCAGATCGGCGGAGAGCACCACGACGTGCTCCGCCCCGGTACTCCGCAGCCCCGCGTCGAGCGCGGCGAGCGGCCCCGCCCCCGCGGGTTCCTCACGCGCCCACACCACAGGGCGGGCGGTCGGCCGGGGTTCGGCGACGACCACGGTGGTCCCGGCGCCGGAACACGCGCCGAGCACCCGGTCGAGCAGCGCACGGCCGCCGACCCGCAGCCCCGGCTTGTCCGCACCGCCGAGCCGCCTGGCGCCACCACCCGCGAGCACTACGGCGTCGTACGGGGTGGCGCGCGGCGAGGCGGTCGGGGCGTCGGCCGAAGCAGTGCGCGGAATGTCGTGCGAGATGTCGTGCGGAATGGCGTGCGGGAGATCGGTCGGGGCGGCGTCCGATGCGGCGGATTCGGCGCCACCCGGAGCCCTCTGCGCGGTCATCCCCCGAGTATGGGCGCACGAAGGATCAATGCCACCCCTCTGTACGGGGTCTCACATCACCGCACCAGGACTCACCCCACTGCCCCGGGCCTCCCGCTACTGCCCGGAGCCTCCTCACACTCCCCGCAGCAGAACCGCAGGCTGCTCCACGCAGTCCGCCACGAACCGCAGGAACCCGCCCGCCGTGCCGCCGTCGCACACCCGGTGGTCGAAGGTGAGGGAGAGCTGCACGACGTGCCGCACCGCCAACTCACCCTGGTGCACCCATGGCTTGGGCACGATGCGGCCAACGCCCAGCATGGCCGCCTCGGGGTGGTTGATGATCGGCGTGGAGCCGTCGACCCCGAAGACCCCGTAGTTGTTCAACGTGAACGTGCCGCCCGTCAGTTCCCCTGGCGTCAGCTTCCCGTCCCGCGCCGACTCCGTGAGCCGGACCAGCTCGGTGTTGACCGATTCGGTGGTCCGCGTGTTCGCGTTCCGGACCACGGGGACGACCAGGCCACGATCGGTCTGCGCGGCGAAGCCGAGGTGGACGTCGGCGAGCCGGACCACCTCGCGCGCCTCCATGTCCACGGTGGAGTTGAGCATGGGGTAGCGCGCCAGCGCGGCCACGCTGATGCGGGCGAACAGCGCGAGCAGCGAGATCTTCTGCCCGCCTCCCTCCTTCACGGAGGCGTTCATCGCGGCGCGCGCGGCAAGCAGTTCGGTCGCGTCGGCGTCGACCCAGCAGGTGGCTTCCGGTATCTCACGCCTGCTGCGGGACATCTTGTCCGCGACGAGACCCCGGATGCCGGTCAGCGGGTAGCGGACCTCCGCCCCTGCCGAGGCGAGGCGCGTCTCCTGGCCCGCCGTCACCGGCGCCTGCGCGTCCACCGCGGCGGCGGTGGCGGTCGTGGTCGTGGTCGTGGTCGTGGTCGTGGTCGTGGTCGGCGAAGGGTGCCCGTTCGTGCTCGCGGGCGCGATGGCGGCCTCCACGTCGGCCCGCATGATCAGCCCGTCCGGGCCCGTGCCCGTCAACTCCCGCAACTGCACCCCGTTCTCGCGGGCCAGCTTGCGTACGAGGGGTGAGATCACCGGTATCGGCCCGTCCGGGTGAGGAGCCCCGTCCGTCAGCGTGGTGCCCGCGTTCGCGACCCTGGACGGCCCAGCGGGCTCGTGGGCCACCGGAACCTGCGATACAGGCTGCGCGGCAGGCTTCGGCGCTACCTTCGCGACCGGCGCCGCCTCCACGACAGGCGCGGTCTTCGTGACCGACCCCGTCCTCGTGACCGACCCCGTCCTCGTGACCGACCCCGCCGACCGCACCCTCCTGCGCCGCGCCGGCGCCGCGGCCGTGCCGTACCCGACCAGGACGTTGCCGGAGGACTCCTCGGCGGCAGCCGTCTGCAGGGCTCGCTCCGCGGGCTCTTCCGGAGCCGGGGCCGTGGCCGTGGCGAAAGCCGCGGCTCCACCCCCGCCGGGGGCGCCGACAGCGACCGTCAACAGCGGAGCCCCCACCGGCAGTTCCGTCCCCTCCTCACCGAAGCGGGCGGTCACCACGCCTCCGTACGGGCAGGGCACCTCCACCATCGCCTTGGCCGTCTCCACCTCGACGACGGGCTGGTCCACGGCGACGACATCGCCGACCTGCACGAGCCAGCGGGTGATCTCCGCCTCCGTGAGTCCTTCGCCGAGATCCGGCAGCTTGAACTCGAGGCTGTTCACATTCAGACCGGGCGCCATCAGCTGTCCGCCTCCCACTGCAACCGCGCGACCGCGTCCAGGATCCGGTCCACGCCCGGCAGATGATGCCGCTCGAGCATCGGCGGCGGATAGGGGATGTCGAACCCGGCGACGCGCAGGACCGGCGCCTCCATGTGGTGGAAGCACCGCTCGGTGACGCGGGCGGCGATCTCCCCGCCGGGCCCGCCGAAACCGCCGGACTCGTGCACGACGACCGCGCGCCCGGTCCGCTGCACGGAGGCGGCCACCGTCTCGTCGTCGAAGGGAACGAGGGAGCGCAGGTCGACGACTTCGAGGTCCCACCCCTCGGCGACGGCCGCCTCCGCCGCCTCCAGGCAGACGGGCACGGACGGCCCGTACGTGAGGAGCGTGGCGCTGCGGCCGGGGCGCCGCACCACCGCCTTGCCTATCGGTTCAACGCTCTGGGGGGCGTCCGGGTTCCAGTCGCCCTTGGACCAGTAGAGGCGCTTGGGCTCCAGGAAGACGACCGGGTCGTCGGAGGCGATCGAGGCCCGCAGCAGGCCGTAGGCGTCGGCGACCGTGGCAGGCGTGACGACATGGAGCCCCGGAGTCGCCATGTAGTACGCCTCGGAGGAGTCGCTGTGGTGCTCGACGCCTCCGATGCCACCGCCGTAGGGCACGCGCACCGTGATGGGCAGCGGCATCGCGCCCCGGGTGCGGTTGCGCATCCGCGCCACGTGGGAGATCAGCTGCTCGAAGGCGGGGTAGGCGAACGCGTCGAACTGCATCTCCACGACGGGCCGAAGCCCGTACATGGCCATGCCGACGGCTGTCCCCAGGATGCCCGCCTCGGCCAGCGGAGTGTCCGTACAGCGGTCCTCGCCGAACTCCTTGGTGAGTCCGTCGGTGACCCTGAAGACACCGCCGAGCGCCCCGACGTCCTCTCCGAGGACGTGTACGGCCGGGTCCTCGGCCAGGGAGTCACGCAGCGCGCGCCCGAGCGCCTGCGCCATGGTGGCCGGTTTGGCTGCCTTCTTGGCGGCCCGTTCGGCCGCGACCGTGCTCATCGCGCGTTCTCCTCGCCGTCCGTGCCGTCTTCCGACGCTTCGAGCTCGGCCCGCAGCTGGGCGGCCTGCTCTCGCAGTTGGGTGGTCTGCTCGGCGTACACATGGCTGAAGAGGTCCATGGGGTCGAGCTCGGGGTCCTGGTTCATGCCCTGCCGCAGGTCGGCCGCCATGGCCTCGGCGTCGTCCCGGACCGCCCGCATCCGCTCCTCGTCGAGAAGGCCGCGCTCGGTCAGCTCCCGCTCCAGGAGCAGGATCGGGTCGTGCGCGCGCCAGGCCTCGACCTCGGCGTCCCCGCGGTAGCGCGTGGCGTCGTCGGCGTTCGTGTGGGCGTCCATGCGGTACGTCACCGCTTCGACGAGCGTGGGACCGCCGCCCGAGCGGGCGCGGGAGACCGCTTCGCTCAGCACCTCGTGCACCGCAGCCGCGTCATTGCCGTCCACCAGGCGTCCCGGCATTCCGTACCCGACGGCCTTGTGGGCCAGGGACGGGGCGGCCGTCTGCTTGTCGAGCGGCACGGAGATGGCAAAGCCGTTGTTCTGCACCAGGAAGACGACGGGCGCCTGCCAGACGGCGGCGAAGTTCAGTGCCTCGTGGAAGTCGCCCTCGCTGGTGCCGCCGTCGCCGACCATGGCGAGCGCCACCACGTCGTCGCCCTTCAGGCGCGCGGCGTGCGCGAGCCCCACGGCGTGCGGGAGCTGGGTCGCGAGAGGGGTGCACAGGGGCGCTATGCGGTACTCACGCGGGTCGTAGCCGGTGTGCCAGTCGCCGCGCAGCAGGGTCAGCGCCTGGACGGGGTCGAGGCCGCGGGCGACCGCGGCGAGGGTGTCCCGGTAGCTGGGGAAGAGCCAGTCCTGCTCCTGGAGGACGAGCGCGGCGGCCACCTCGCACGCTTCCTGACCGGTGCTGGAGGGGTAGACGGCGAGCCTGCCCTGCTTGGTCAGGGCGGTCGCCTGCGTGTTGTACCGCCGTCCGCGCACCAGCTGGGCGTACAGACGCTCCAGGAGCTCCGCGTCGGCCTTGCCGACGGCTTCCGTGCCCAGGACGCGGTACGGCTCCGCGTCGGGCAGCAGCGGCGCGGCATCGGTCCTCGGCTGCCATGCGGGTGGCGGGGTGGGCCGGTAGACGCCCCGCTGCTCCATGACCGTCATGTCGGCACCTCCATGTGGAACCGGTCTCCTCGTGGGAGCGGCAAAAGAGGCGCGGCAATGTGAGGCGCCTCACCTACCGATTGTTCGGTCGTCGGCACATTTTGGCTACAGGCACCTCCAGGCTGTGGACAAACGGTTCTGCACAGCCTGGGATGGATGCAGTACGTCCATGGTAGGGAGGCGGGGGGACATGGCATCTGAACGAATGGCCGACGGGAGCGACAGCGATCGCCCCGAGAGCCGGTCCGGCGACCGCCGGGAGGTCCTGCCCCGGCCGCTGGACTCGATCGACCGCGACATCCTGCACATCCTGCACACGGACGGTCGTGCGTCGATACGGTCCGTGGCCGAGCGCGTCCATGTGTCCCGGGCCAACGCGTACGCACGCATCAACCGGCTCATCGACGACGGCGTCATCCGTGGTTTCGGAGCCCGGATCAACCACGAGCGGGCAGGCCAGGGCGCGTCCGCCTACATCACGCTCAAGATCGTCCAGAACACCTGGCGCACGGTCCGCGAGCATCTGCGCACGCTGCCGGGCGCCTCTCACATCGCGCTGGTCAGCGGCGACTTCGACGTACTGCTCCTGGTGCACACGCCGGACAACCGCGCGCTGCGCGAACTGGTCCTCACCCGGCTGCAGTCCATCCCCGAAGTACTCAGCACGCGTACGTTGCTGGTCTTCGAGGAGGACGACCTGAATCCGGAGAGCTGACCCTGTCAGCCGGGTGCGTGCCGCCTGTCAGCCGCCGCTGCGCAGCCCCGCGAAGGCCAGCTGCACGACGGCGTCGGCGACCTGCTCGCCCGACGAGGCACCACGGGCGTCCGGGCGGTACCACTCCACGATGGAGTTGATCATCCCGAAGAGCAGCCGGGTGGCGAGGCGCAGCTCGATGTCCGAGCGCAGGTCACCGTCGGCGACGGCCTCCTTGAGGAGATCGGCGACCTGCTGGTCGAACTCCCTGCGCCGCTCCATGGCCCACCGCTCGGTGTCGGTGTTGCCGCGCACGCGCAGCAGCAGCGTCACATAGGGCAGTTCCGCGATCAGCACCTCGACGGTGCGGCGCGTGACGTGCTCCAGGCGCTGCACCGCGGTGCCCACGCGCGCGTGGTCCTCGGCGAGGATCCCGAAGAGCCCGTCGAGCGCCCGGCTCACCGCGCGGCGCAGCAATTCCTCCTTGCCGGAGACGTGGTGGTAGATCGAGGACTTGGAGATGCCGGCCGCCTTGGAGAGGTGCTCCATGGACGTGCCGTCGTAACCGCGCTCGTTGAAGACCCGGACCGCCACCGTCAGGAGGGTGTCCGGGGTGTACGTGTCGCGCCTGGTGGTGGTCATGCGAAGTGGTCCTCTCGCGCTGCCGCCCGGCGTAGCGCCTGGGACGGCGCGTAGCGGCCGGTGGGGTACTCCAGGTGCAGGCGTTCCAGGGTGCCGGCGGCCCAGTTCGCGCCGAGCTCCTCGCCCCACGCGAGGGGCCCGCGCGGGTAGTTGACGCCCAAGCGCATCGCCGTGTCGATGTCCTGCCCGTCGGCGACACCGCGCGCGACGGCGTCCTGGGCGAAGTCGACGAGCATGGCGACGGTACGGGCCACGATCAGCCCGGGGACGTCGGCGACGACGCTGACCTTCTTGCCCAGCGCCTGGAAGAGGCCCACCGCCTCGCGGAGCTGGTCCGCGCTCACCGTCCCGGAGGGCGCCAGGGCGATCCGGGTCGCGGAACGGTAGTCGAGCGCCAGATCGAAGTGGATCACCGGCGCCTCGGCGTCGTCCGCGGCGGAACCGTCGGCCAGGAAGAGCCGCACACCGCTGGGCAGTTCGATCCAGCCGGGGAAGTCGGGGTCGATGGGTTCCTTGTGCGCGACGTCGATCCCGGAGCCGTCGATCAGCTCCGCAAGAGCGTGCGCCTGAAACAGCTCGCCGTGCACCGCGACGGACGCCGGGGCCGGTGCGGGCGCCGCCGTGTGCGGCTCCGCGCGCGGGGCGTCGTCCCCGTAGGCGTACCAGCCCTGCCCGGACTTGCGGCCCAGGCGGCGTGATTCGACGAGGCGGCGCTGGGCGAGGGACGGGGTGAACTTGGGGTCCTGGAAAAAGGACTCCCACACGGAGCGAGTGACGGCTTCGTTCACGTCCTGGCCGATGAGGTCGGTCAGTTCGAAGGGGCCCATCTTGAAGCCGCCGGACTCGCGCAGGACGGCGTCGATGGTGGCCGGGTCGGCGGCCCGCTCCTCGTGGAGGCGCAGCGCCTCGGCGTAGAAGGGGCGGGCGATCCGGTTGACGATGAAGCCGGGGGTGTCCGCGCTGCGTACGGGCGTCTTGCCCCAGCTCCGGGCCGTCTCGTACGCGCGCGTGGTGGCCGTTTCCTCGGTCGCGAACCCGCTGACGACCTCGACGAGGGGGAGGAGCGGTGCGGGGTTGAAGAAGTGCAGGCCGACGAAGCGGCCGGGCTTCTTGAGCGTGCCGGCGATGGCGGTGGCGGAGAGGGAAGACGTGTTCGTGGCGAGGAGGCAGTCCTCGGCGACGATCTCTTCCAGCTCTTCGAAGAGGCGCTGCTTTACGGACAGTTCCTCCAGGATCGCCTCGATGACGAGTCCGCACCCGGCCAGCTCGGCGAGGCCGGCGACCGGCGCGAGCCGGTCCCCCGCGGCGGACCGGTCGGCGGCCGTGAGCCTGCCCTTGTCGACGAGCCGGTCGAGGCGTGTGGCGATGGCGGCGGCCGCGGTCTTCGCCCGGCCGTCGACGGCGTCGTACAGCCGCACGGGGTGGCCCGCCAGCAGGGCTACCTGGGCGATGCCCTGCCCCATGGTGCCGGTGCCGACCACGGCAACGGGGCTGCTGAGCTCGAGTGCTGTCATGCTCGCGATCCTCCCGCACGAGGTGTCCGCCGGAGGGTGCGGGGTGCCCGGCGAG
The DNA here is from genome assembly GCF_044455475.1 of Streptomyces sp. NPDC051218. Classification (NCBI taxonomy): domain Bacteria; kingdom Bacillati; phylum Actinomycetota; class Actinomycetes; order Kitasatosporales; family Streptomycetaceae; genus Streptomyces; species Streptomyces sp. NPDC051218. The sequence continues at coordinate 128,324 of NZ_JBITEU010000011.1, forward strand.
AAGTTGTCCACAGGTTCGGCGGACCCCCTTGTCCCGACCGATCGTTCGGTTACTCTAGCTCTGTCTGTCCGTTCCTGCCCACCGCCCTGCCCAGCTCGCCGGCTCGACGAAGAGCCGGCTCGACGAGGAGTTGGTCCCCTATGGCCGCCGAACTCACCGCGCACCAGCTGATCGCCACGCACCGGCCCACACTCGACCAGGCGCTGGAGACGATCCGCACGCGCGCGTACTGGTCGCCGCACCCCGAGCACCCCAAGGCCTATGGAGAGAACGGCAGCCTGAGCCTGCCCGAGGGCAAGGCCGCCTTCGACGCTCTCCTGGGCAGCCGCTTCGACCTCGACCAGCCGGGCACGGACGACTGGACAGGCGCGGAAGTCTCGCCGTACGGACCCGAGTTGGGCATCACCTATCCCCACCCGGACATCGACACGCTGCTGCCTGCGATGCGTGCCGGGATGCGCGCCTGGCGCGAGGCGGGTGCGGAAGTGCGCGCGATGGTGTGCCTGGAGATCCTGTCGCGCGTCAGCGCGCGCACGCACGAGCTGGCGCACGCGGTCATGCACACCAGCGGCCAGGCCTTCATGATGGCCTTCCAGGCTGGCGGGCCCCACGCCCAGGACCGCGGCCTCGAAGCGGTGGCGTATGCGTACGTCGAGCAGTCCCGCACCCCCGACAACGCCGAGTGGTCCAAGCCCCAGGGCAAGCGCGACCCGATCGGCCTGAACAAGCGTTTCACGCCCGTGGCCCGCGGCATCGCGCTCCTGATCGGCTGCAACACCTTCCCGACGTGGAACGGCTACCCCGGCCTGTTCGCCTCCCTGGCCACCGGCAACCCAGTGCTGGTCAAGCCCCACCCGCGCGCGGTGCTCCCGCTCGCGCTGACCGTGCGCATCGCGCGCGAGGCCCTCGCCGACGCGGGCTTCGACCCGAACCTGGTGTGCCTGGCCGCCGAGCGGCCGGACGAAGGAATCGCCAAGACCCTCGCCGTCCGCCCCGAGATCAAGATCATCGACTACACGGGGTCGACCGCCTTCGGTGACTGGCTGGAGGCCAACGCCCGCCAGGCGCAGGTCTACACGGAAAAGGCCGGCGTGAACACGGTCGTCGTCGACTCGACGGACAACTACAAGGGAATGCTGGCCAACCTCGCCTTCTCCCTTTCGCTGTACAGCGGCCAGATGTGCACGACCCCGCAGAACCTCCTTATCCCCCGGGACGGCATCACGACGGACGCCGGAGCGAAGACGTACGACGACGTGGTGTCCGACCTCGCCGCGTCGGTGAACGGCCTGCTCGGCGACGACGCCCGTGCGAACGGCATCCTCGGCGCCCTGGTCAACCCGGATGTGAAGGCCGGCCTGGAAGCGGCGGCGGGGCTCGGTGAAGTGGCCCTCCCCTCACGGGAGATCAGCAACGCGGAGTTCCCGGACGCCGTGGTCCGCACCCCCGTCATCGTCAAGCTGGACGGCGCGAAGCCGGACGCCGAGGCGGTCTATCTGAACGAGTGCTTCGGCCCCGTCTCGTTCGCCGTCGCGGTCGACTCGGCGTCGGACGCCGTGGAACTGCTGCGCCGCACGGTGCGCGACAAGGGCGCCATGACGGTCGGCGCGTACACGACGTCGGAGGAGGTGTCCGGCGCCGTGGAGGAGACCTGCCTGGAGGAGTGCGCCCAGCTCTCCTTGAACCTCACGGGCGGCGTCTATGTGAACCAGACGGCGGCTTTCTCGGACTTCCACGGCTCGGGCGGCAACCCCGCCGCGAACGCCGCCCTGTGCGACGGCGCCTTCGTGGCCAACCGCTTCCGCGTGGTGGAGGTGCGCAGGGACGCCTGACGTCCGGCGGCGGGCTCAGGCCTCCGTGCCCGGAGGCCTGCCCGCCGACCCCGCCGACCCCGCCGACCCCGCCGACCAGTGGAAGAGCGTCATTCCGACGCTGGTGGCCAGGTTGTAGCTGGAGACCTGGGGCCGCATCGGCAGCGACACCAGATGGTCGGCGCGCGCCCGCAGCTGCGCGGACAAGCCACTTCGCTCCGACCCGAAGGCCAGCACGGCGTCGTCCGGCAGCTTCAGGCCGCGGATGTCCTCGCCCTCCGCGTCGAGCGCGAAGACGGGCCCAGGCGGCAGCTCGGAGACGTCCATCCGCTCGACGGCCGTGGCGAAGTGCAGGCCCGCGCCACCGCGTACGACCGTGGGGTGCCAGGGGTCGAGCGTGCCCGTCGTGACGACTCCCGTCGCCCCGAACCCCGCGGCGAGCCGGATGACGGCCCCGGCGTTGCCCAGATTGCGGGGGTCGTCGAGAACGACGACCGGCGCGGTCCTGGGCATCCGGGCCAGCGCGTCCAGGTTGGCCGCACGGGAAGGACGTACCGCGAGGGCGGCCACTCCCGTGGGATGCAGACGCGGCACGAGGGCGCGCAGGGTGCTGTCCGGGACTTGAACGAGGAGCGCGTCCAGGGCGTCCTGCACGTCGGGCGCGAGCTCCTCGGCGAGGGCGTGGACAGCGGCCCTGTCGCTCGTCAGTGCCGAGGGGATCAGCGCTCCGAAGCGCAGCGCGTGCTTGATGGCATGGAAGCCGTCGAGCAGCACGGAGTTCTCGGCGGCCGCCCGCCAGTCACGCACGGCCCCGTCCGGATCACGCTGCTGGGTCGCGTTCATCCGGCGCACGTCCTGCTCATCGCTTGTACGGCGCCGTTCATCCCTGGTAAGTCCCGCTCATGAAGGGAAGCCTACGCGCGCGTGCTCGGTGGTTTCCCCGGCCTGTTCCTCGTCCGCCCCGCGCTGCCCCGGCACCGCGCCGCCCCGCGAGAGCCGCGACAACAGCGCTGCACGCGCGCGTGCCGTCCATCCGCCGACGCGGCGCAGGAACGACGTCGGCAGGAACACGGCATCGGCCGCGATCATCGCCAGCGAGAAGAACGGCAGGCCGAGAACGACCGCGATGACCGCGTGCTCGAAGATCATGGCGGCCAGGAGGACGTTCTTGACCCGCCTGTTGAAGAGGGTGAAGGGGAAGGCGACCTGCACGGCGACCGTCCCGTACGTCACCAGCATCACCATGAGGCCGTGTGAGGCGAGCAGGTCGGACAGCGCGGGCCAGGGGGAGAAGTAGTCGAGACGCAGCGGGTAGTAGATGGCCGTGCCGTCCTGCCAGCGGCTGCCCTGGATCTTGTACCAGCCGGCCGTCGCATAGATCAGACACGCCTCGACCATGATCACCAGCAGTGCGGCGTTGTGCGCGACCTTGACGATGACGTCGAGCAGCTTGCGTGTCTCACCGTCGGGCGCGCGCCGGCCGACGGCCCACCACAGGCCGTGTGCGATCCACAGACCCCAGAAGAGCAGCAGCCAGCCTCCGCCGAGCTCCCCCATGAACGTAACCAAGGAGAGGGCGAGCCCGAGGACCCACCACAGCACGGGCCCGGCCTTGTCGACAGACGCCGCACGCGCGCGTGCCGCGCGCCGGGCGTCGAGTGACCAGACCTGGCCACAGCGCGTGAACACCAGGTAGGTGGCCATGAGGTGGATGACGTTGTCGCCGCCGTCGCCCATGAAGATGGAGCGGTTCTGCAGCGAGAGCACACCGATCATGAAGATCACGGACATCGTGCGCGTGCGCCAGCCGAGCAGCAGCAGGACGCTGCTCAGGACGGCGATTGCGTACACGGCCTCGAACCAGATGCGTCCGTCGGACCACATCAGGGCCGTGAAGGCGTCGTTCTCCGCGATGAGCTGCTGGGCCATGTCCCAGCTCCACGGGCTTTCGGGCCCGTACAACTCCTGGCGGTGGGGGAGTTCGCGCAGCAGGAAGAGCAGCCAGGTGGCGGCGAATCCGATGCGGACCACGGCGGTCTGGTAGGGGCCCAGAGCGGACGCGGTGACCCGTTCCATGCCGCGTCCGAGCACGGAGCCGAAGCGGTTCATCGGGCATCTCCCTCGGACTGGTGGGCCTTGCCCAGAGGCATGTCGTCGGGTTCCACGGACCACCACGGCAGCTGGCGGAGCACCGGTTTCGTCGAGACCTTCTCATCGCTCCACTCGGGGGGCGGCACGTTCGTGGTCCTGGAGCGGACCTGGACGCGCTCGATGGTGGCGCCCGTACCGAGGGGCTCCTCACGATCGATGCGCATCATCACGATGCGGCGGATGTAGCGCTCGGAGAGCTCCCCGCGCAGACCGCGGGGACGATTCTGCGCGTCGTGTGCTCCGACGTAGAAGTCCCAGGCCCTGCGCAGTTCGTTCTGCTGCGTGTGGCTGGGCAGCAGATTGCCGTCGATGGCGGCTCCGTCGCGCGCGGAGAGGTCGTACCAGCCGGTGGTCCGGGTCGATCCGCTGTCCGTGCGCATCTCGGCGCGGGCCTGGACGGCGATGTTCTGCTGCATCGGGTTCGGGGCGAAGAGCTTCCAGTTCTGCTCGAACTCGGGATAGATCCAGTCGTCGACGGCCTGCCCGTGCTGCTTGGTCATGGTGTTCGCGGGGGCGACGTGGAGGAAGAGCATCCCGACGTGGACGCAGGCCGTGACGGCGATGAGCGCGAGCGCGAGCACGGCCACCATCTGGTAGCGCGGGGAGAGGGCTGCGATACCGGCGCGGGGCGGGGGCGGGGGCAGGGGCGGGGGCGGGGGCGGGACCGCCACGAATTCCGAGGATGGGGACGGCGGCTCGTTCGCGTTGTCGTCGTTCGCGTCCATTCCGCCCCGATTCCCGATCCCGCACGCTGGTGCGCCCCTCGGCCCGCCCGTCACACGGCTCTCTACCGCCCGTCGCAGCGGAACGGTACTCATGCCGACGCGCCAGTTACAGCGTCCGTGAAGTTATCCACAGGGTTGACACCCTATGGCGCTGAGCCGCACCATTGAATTCCACGAACCGAACGATCGGTCGGTAGCCAGCTAAAGGTCGAGGGGGACCGCGATGGCGACAGCAGCCGAGCATCAGACGGCCCGGTCCGAGCCGGACGGGGCAGCAGGCGATGCCGCACGCACGGCGGCCCATGAAGCGGCCTTCGACGCCGCCGTCGCGGCCGACGAGCGCATCGAACCGCGGGACTGGATGCCCGACGCGTATCGCGCCTCGCTGGTCAGGCAAATAGCGCAGCACGCACACTCCGAGATCATCGGCATGCAGCCGGAAGCCAACTGGATCACGCGCGCCCCTTCCCTGCGGCGCAAGGCGATCCTGATGGCCAAGGTGCAGGACGAGGCCGGTCACGGCCTGTATCTGTACAGCGCTGCCGAGACCCTCGGCACCAGCCGCGACGAGCTGCTCGACAAGCTGCACTCGGGCCGCCAGAAGTACTCGTCGATCTTCAACTACCCGACCCTGACCTGGGCCGACGTGGGCGCGATCGGCTGGCTGGTGGACGGCGCCGCGATCACGAACCAAGTCCCCCTCTGCCGCTGTTCGTACGGCCCCTATGCCCGCGCCATGGTCCGCGTCTGCAAGGAGGAGTCGTTCCACCAGCGCCAGGGGTATGAATCCCTGCTCGCCCTCAGCCGGGGCACCGAGGCCCAGCACGCGATGGCGCAGGACGCGGTGGACCGCTGGTGGTGGCCCTCCCTGATGATGTTCGGCCCGCCCGACGACGAGTCGTCGCACTCCGAGCAGTCGATGACCTGGAAGATCAAGCGCCACTCGAACGACGAGCTGCGCCAGCGCTTCGTGGACATCTGCGTCCCCCAGGCCGAGTCCCTCGGGCTCACGCTCCCCGACCCGGACCTCGTGTGGAACGAGGAGCGGGGGCATCACGACTTCGGCCCGATCGACTGGACGGAGTTCTGGGCGGTCCTCAAGGGCAACGGCCCCTGCAACGAACAGCGGCTCACGCAGCGCAGGACCGCGCATGAAGAAGGCGCCTGGGTGCGCGAGGCAGCAGCGGCGTTCGCCGCCAAGCACGGGGAGGCGAAGGCATGAGCAGCTCGACCGACTGGCCGCTGTGGGAGGTGTTCGTGCGCTCCCGCCGCGGGCTCTCCCACACCCACGCGGGCAGCCTGCACGCGCCGGACGCGGAAATGGCCCTGCGCAACGCCCGCGATCTGTACACCCGCAGAAGCGAAGGCGTCTCGATCTGGGTCGTGCCGTCCACACAGATCACCGCCTCCTCGCCGGACGAGAAGGACTCCTTCTTCGAACCGGCGGGCGACAAGCCCTACCGCCACCCGACCTTCTACGACATCCCGGACGGGGTGAAGCACCTGTGACCCCGCCGCCGGCCCCGACGGCCACCGCAGCCGCCCTCGCCCTGGGTGATGACGCGCTGGTGCTCTCGCACCGGCTGGGGGAGTGGGCGGGCCACGCGCCCGTCCTGGAGGAAGAGGTCGCCCTCGCGAACATCGCCCTCGATCTGCTCGGCCAGGCACGCGTCCTGCTCTCCCTGGCAGGTGACGAGGACGAACTGGCCTACCTGCGCGAGGAACGCGCCTTCCGCAACCTCCAGCTGGTCGAGCAGCCGAACGGCGACTTCGCCCACACCATCGCCCGCCAGCTCTACTTCTCCACGTACCAAACGTTGCTGTACGGCCAGTTGGCGAGCGGGGACAGCACGTTCGCCCCGCTGGCGGCGAAGGCGGTCAAGGAAGTCGCCTACCACCAGGACCACGCGGAGCAGTGGACGCTGCGGCTCGGTGACGGGACGGCGGAGAGCCATGAGCGCATGGAGCGCGGACTCGACGCGCTCTGGCGGTTCACCGGCGAGATGTTCCAGCCGGTGGAAGGCCTCGACGGGGCGGCCGGGTCGGACGAAGGAGTGAGCGTCGACCGGCAGGCGCTGCGCGAGAGTTGGACGGCATCGGTGACCGCCGTCATCGAGAAGGCGACACTGACCGTGCCCGTCGGCCCCCAGGAAGGGGCCTGGGCCGCGGGCGCGGGGCGCCAGGGGCTGCACACCGAATCCTTCGGGCCGATGCTCGCCGAGATGCAGCACCTGCACCGCAGCCACCCGGGGGCGTCATGGTGACCACCGCCCTCGAAGAGGAACTCATGGCCCTCGCGGGCTCCGTGCCCGACCCGGAGCTACCGGTCATCACGCTGGCCGAGCTCGGGGTCCTGCGCGGTGTGCACGTCCGCGGCATCGGCAAGGTCGACGTCGAGCTGACCCCCACGTACACCGGCTGCCCGGCCATAGAGACCATGATCGCCGACATCGAGCAGGTCCTGCGTGAGCGCGGCATGGCGGAGGTCTCCGTGCGCACCGTGCTCTCCCCCGCCTGGTCGACGGACGACATCAGCGCCGAGGGCCGCCGCAAACTCGCCGAGTTCGGCATCGCGCCCCCGCGCCCGCACAGCGCCGACGGACCGATACCCCTCACCCTCTCGGTCCGCTGCCCGCACTGCGGCTCGACCGACACCGAACTGCTCAGCCGTTTCTCGTCGACGGCCTGCAAGGCGCTGCGCAGGTGCACTGCCTGCCGTGAACCGTTCGACCACTTCAAGGAGTTGTGATGGCACGCTTCCACCAGCTCCGGGTAGCGGCGGTCGAGCAGCTCACCGACGACTCCGTGACGCTGACCTTCGAGGTACCCCCCGCCCTGCGCGAGGAGTACCGCTTCGTGGCGGGCCAGCATCTCGCCGTCCGCCGCTTCGTCGACGGCACGGAGATCCGGCGTACGTACTCGATCTGCGCCCCCGCGCCCCACCCCGAGAGCCCGTCGGAGCCACGGACTCTGCGGGTGGGGGTGCGCTTCGTCGAAGGCGGCGCCTTCTCGACGTACGCCCTCAAGGAAGTCGCCGTCGGCGATGTTCTCGACGTGATGACCCCGGCCGGTCGCTTCACGCTGGAGCCGGCACCCGGGCGCTATGCGGCGGTGGTCGGCGGCAGCGGGATCACACCGGTGCTCTCCATCGTCACGACGCTCCTGGAGCGCGACCCGCAGGCCACGTTCTGCCTCATCCGAAGCGATCGCACCGCCGCGTCGACGATGTTCCTGGAGGAGGTCGCCGACCTCAAGGACCGCTGGCCGGACCGCTTCCAGCTGGTCACGGTGCTCTCCCGCGAGGAGCAGCAGTCGGGGCTCGACTCCGGACGGCTCGACGAGGAGCGGCTGGGCAGGCTGCTGCCCGCGCTGCTGCCGGTCGATGAGGTCGCGGGCTGGTTCCTGTGCGGCCCGTTCGGTCTGGTGCAGGGCGCGGAGAAGACGCTGCGCGGCCTCGGCGTGACGCGTCAGCGCATCCACGAGGAGATCTTCCACGTGGACGGCGGCCTCGCCGCCCCGATACCCGCCGCGACGGCGACCACCCCCGCGCACAGCACCGTGACGGTGACGCTCGACGGCCGCTCCGGCACCTGGCCGGTCCAGGACGGGGAGTCCCTCCTCGACACCGTGCTGCGCAACCGCGCGGACGCGCCGTACGCCTGCAAGGGCGGGGTGTGCGGGACCTGCCGGGCCTTCCGGGTCTCGGGTGAGGTGCGGATGGACCGCAACTTCGCGCTGGAGCCGGAGGAGACCGAGGCGGGATATGTACTCGCGTGTCAGTCCCATCCGGCCACGGACACAGTGGAGTTGGACTTCGACCGCTGAGAGCTCCGGGCGCGGGTGTGTTCCCTTCCCGTAGAACCTGTTCTATCTTGACGTCTCATCTTGACGGCCCGTCAGAAACAACGGGCGCGGTAGCCAGAGACAGACCAGAGACAGAATCGTCGGGCCGGTGCGCGGGAGGACAAGCAGTGGACTTCACCTTCACCGAGGAACAGCAGGCGGCCGTCGAGGCGGCGAAGGCGCTCTTCGCCTCCGTCGCGCCCGACGGAGTGCCGAGCCCCGCCCTCGTACCGGGCGCCGTCGCCGAGGACTTCGACCGCGCGCTGTGGACCAAGCTCGCAGGAGGGGACCTGCTGAGCCTGCTCCTCGACCCCGAGTACGGCGGCGCGGGCCTGGACGCCATCGCCCTCTGCCTGATCCTGCGCGAGTCCGCGAGGAAGCTCGCGCGGGTCCCACTCCTGGAGAGCAGCGCCGCCTCGTATGCCGTACAGACCTACGGCAGCGCCGAGTTGAAGCAGCGCATCCTGCCGGGAGCCGCCCGCGGGGAGCTCGTCCTGACCGTCGCGGCGAACGGCCGCAGCGGACACGACCCCGCCGAACTCGCCGTCACCGCACGGCAGGACGGCGACGACTGGCTGCTCGACGGCACCCAGACAGCCGTGCCCTGGGCACAGAACGCCGACCTCATCGTGGTGCCCGCCCACACATCGTCCGGCCGGACCGTCCTCGCCCTGATCCCCCGCGCGCACCAAGGCCTCACCCTCGCCGAGCAGGTCTCCACGAATGGTGAGCACCTGGGCGAGCTCGGCCTGGAATCCGTACGGATCGGCGACGCCGACGTCATCCAGGCCGAAGGGGCCTGGGACTGGCTGCGCGATCTGCTCACCACCGGGACCTGCGCCCTCGCGCTCGGCCTCGGCGAGGGCGTGCTGAGCATGACCAGCGAATACACCGGAAAACGCGAGCAGTTCGGCTTCCCCGTCGCGACCTTCCAGGCGGTGGCGGTCCAGGCAGCCGACCGTTACATCGACCTACGCGCCATGGAGGTCACCCTCTGGCAGGCCGCCTGGCGCATCAGCACCGGCGCGAGCGGCGCCCTGCCCGCCACGGGAGACGTCGCCGTCGCCAAGATCTGGGCGTCGGACGGCGTACGCAGAGTGGTGCAGACGGCGCAGCACCTGCACGGCGGCTTCGGATCCGACACCGACTACCCCCTGCACCGCTACCACGCATGGGCCAAACAGCTGGAGCTGTCCCTCGGCCCGGCTGCGGCACACGAGGAGGCACTGGGCGAGCTACTGGCCGCCCACCCACTCGGCTGAGGAAACGCGAAGGGGTAGAAGTCCCGAACGGCTGAAAACGCGAACGGCTGGAGTACCGAACTGCAGACGGTGCCGCTGAACTAGATCACGACGCCCGGCCGGCCCTTGTCGTCGACGACGGGCCGGCCCGCGGCCTCCCAGCTCTGCATGCCGCCGTCGACGTTCACCGCGTCGACACCCTGCTGGACGAGGTACATGGCGACCTGCGCCGAGCGGCCACCGACCCGGCAGATGACGTTGACCTTGCCGTCCTGCGGCGCGGCCTCGGTCAACTCCCCGTAGCGGGCGACGAACTCGCTCATCGGGATGTGCAGCGCGCCCTCGGCGTGGCCTGCCTGCCATTCCTCGTCCTCGCGGACATCAAGAAGAAAGTCGCCGCTCGCGAGGTCGTCGACGCCGACCGTGGGCACGTGAGATCCGAAAGCCATGCCTCCGACGCTACCCGACGGGCTAGGCGGTCAGCCGCGCGAGTTCCGCCTCGCGCTCGGTGACCTGGGCGAGCAGCTGCTCGGCGATCTCGTCGAGGAGCTGGTCCGGATCGTCCGGCGCCATCCGCAGCATCGCGCCGATCGCACCCTCCTCCAGCTCCCGTGCGACCACGGAGAGCAGCTCCTTGCGCTGGGAGAGCCACTCAAGGCGTGCATAGAGCTCTTCGCTCTTGCTCGGCCACCGCTGCTCGGCCACGGGGCCGGCCGCCCACTCGTCGGACAGCTCACGCAGCAGGGGCTCGTCCCCACGCGCGTAGGCGGCGTTCACCCGCGTGATGAACTCGTCGCGGCGACCGCGTTCCTGGTCGTCCTGAGCCAGGTCGGGGTGGGACTTGCGGACCAGCTCGCGGTAGAGCTTGCGGGCCTCGTCGCTGGGCCGCACCCGCTGCGGCGGCCGCACCGACTGATCGGTCAGCATCGCGGCGGCCTCCGGGTAGAGGCCGTCGCCGTCCATCCAGCCGTGGAACAACTCCTCGACCCCCGGCATCGGCATGACCCGCGCCCGCGCCTCGTCCGCCTTGCGCCGGTCCTCGGGGTCGCCACTGCGGGCGGCCAGGGCCTCGGCGATCTCGGCGTCCAGCTCGTCGAGACGCGCGTACATCGGGCCGAGCTTCTGGTGGTGGAGCCGGGAGAAGTTCTCCACTTCGACCCGGAACGTCTCGACGGCGATCTCGTACTCGATCAGCGCCTGCTCCGCCGCCCGGACCGCCTTCTCCAGCCGGTCCTCCGGCCGCGCGGCGCCCTCCTGCCCCGCCGCCGTCCCGGCCCCGTCAGGAGCCTCACGACCGGCGGTCGCGGGCCCGGGGTCGGGCGTCTGGGGCTGCGTGGGCTCGGCTTCCGGGGTCGTCACCCGTCCAGCCTAGGCCACCGCACCACCACCCCGACCGAGCGGCGCTCACACCCCCGCCTCCGCCGCCACCCGCCCCTCCTTGACCGCGCGGACCAGTTCCGTGTGGTCCGCCTCCGTGCGGTTCGCGTACGTCACCGCGAACGCGGCCACCGCCGTGTCCAGCTCGTCGTTCTTGCCGACGTACCCCGCGATGAGCCGAGGGTCGGCGCTGTGCGCGTGCGCGCGGGCCAGCAGGGCTCCCGTCATCCGGCCGTAGTCGTCCATCTGGTCGGCTGCCAGCGCCGCCGGGTCCACGCTGCCCTTGCGGTTCCTGAACTGCCGTACCTGGAAAGCCCGCCCGGCCACCGTCGTCCACCCCAGCAGGAAGTCGCTGACCACCTGCATCCGTTTCTGCCCCAGCACCACCCGGTGCCCTTCGTGCCTGACCGAAGGCACCGTGAAGCCGGCCGTGGGCAGATGCGGAAGCAGCGCGGAGGGACATGCCTCCTTGACCTGGAGCACCAAGGGCTCGCCCCGGTGGTCGAGCAGCAGCACCACGTACGACCGCAGGCCGACGCTGCCTGTGCCCACGACGCGGAACGCCACGTCCTGGACCGCGTACCGCGCGAGAAGCGGCAGCCGGTCCTCCGAGAGCGTGCCCACATATTCCTCGAGGGCGGAGGCGACCTCGGCCGCCTCCGCGTCCGGTACTCGCCGGAGCACCGGCGGGGCGTCGACGAAGCGGCGCCCCACGCGACCGCCCTCGTCCTCGACGCGCTCGGTCGACTTGGCGGCGAACCGGGCGCTCGTGTTCTGCCGTGCCTTCTCGGAGACGCTTTCCAGCGTGCCGAGCAGGTCCCGCGCGTCGGTGTGCGAGACCAGCTCCTCGTCCGCGATGGCGTTCCACGCGTCGAGCGCGGGGAGCTTCGCGAGCAGCCGCATCGTGCGCCGATAGGCGCCCACCGCGTCGAACGCGGCTTCCCTGCAGACGTCCTCGCTCGCCCCCGCCTCACGCCCCGCGAGCACGAGGGAGGCCGCGAGCCGCTTCACGTCCCACTCCCAGGGCCCGTGCACCGTCTCGTCGAAGTCGTTCAGGTCGATGATGAGGCCGCCCCGCGCATCGCCGTACAGACCGAAGTTCGCGGCGTGGGCGTCACCGCATATCTGGGCGCCGATCCCCGTCACAGGGGTCCGCGCGAGGTCGTACGCCATCAGGCCGGCGGCTCCGCGCAGGAAGGCGAAGGGCGACGCGGCCATCCTGCCCATCCGGATGGGCGTGAGCTCGGGGAGCCTGCAGCGGTTGGACTCCTCCACGGCATCGACGGGATCGGGACGGCCGTCGTCCTCGACGAACCGCTCGTGCGAGGCACGGCTGACGCGTGCCCGCAGCGCTTTGCCCTCCCGCTTCGGCGAAACCGTCGAACCGGCCGCACCCACCGGTCCCGCCGACCCCGCCCCGCCCTGCAAGGACCGCTGAGCGAACCCCTTAACGTACGGAAGCCGCGCCCCGGCCGCCCCCGCACCACCGGACCCCACCCTGGCCGTACCCACCCCGTCGACACCCGCCTTGACCATTGCCTCGCCCCCGCATCCCCCGCGTCTAGCCGGCCCTCGTGGGCCCCGCCTGGAATCGAAGGTACCCCCGGCCGCCGGACGGCGTCAGAGCCTGTGGATAACCTCGTTTCCGCTCACCAATCCCCCCTCCTCCCCTCCCCCTTCCTCCCCCTACTCCCTCCCGCCGGACTACACCTACGCACCGCCGCTCCCCGCGCCATCTGCCGGCTGCCAGGCGGCCACCAGGTCGAGCAGTCCGGGAAAGCGCGCGTTGAGGTCGTCGATCCGTACCTGGCTGCGCCGTTCCAGTCCGTACTGCCGCTGCCGGGTGAGGCCCGCGTCCCGAAGCACGCGGAAGTGGTGGGTGAGTGAGGACTTCGGCCGGGCCAGGCCGAACCAGCCGCAGGAGTGGTCGAAGTCCTCGGAGTCGAGGAGGAGCTTGCGGACGATCCCCATCCGCAGCGGATCGCTCAGCGCCCCCATGACGACCTCCAGGCGCAGCTCTTCGACCGCCGGTTCAGCGAGAGGCGGGGGCGGATCGGCGAGGGCGGGCGGGATGTTGAACGTGGCCATCGGCATCTTCCTGTCACGCGGTACAAGCGCGGTCCCTATGTACGACTCCAATCGTACAGGAGGTATGTTCGACTCAACTCGTACTGGAGACAAGCAGGGGAGACGCAGTGACGGACGCCCAAACGGCGCCACATCAGCTAACGCCGCCGCATCAGCCGACCAGCGCAAGCACCGGGACCAGGGGCTCGGCGGGTAGGGACTCAAGAAGCGCGGCGACCACCCCCCGGTGGTGGATCTGGCTGGCCGCCTGGCCCGTCACCGCCGTCTTCGTCCTCTCCAACGCGGCGACGCCCTTGTACGTGCTCTGGCAGCGCGACATCGGCTTCTCCAAGGGCATGCTGACCGTGATCTTCGCCTGGTACATCGTGGGGTTGATCGCTTCGCTGCTGGTCTCGGGAGTGGTCTCGGACCGCGTGGGACGCAAGCCCGTACTGCTGCCGGCCCTCGTGCTCGCCGCGGTGGCCTGCCTGGTCTTCGCTACAGCGTCCTCGGTGGTCGCCCTGATCATCGCCAGGCTGTTCACCGGTATCGCGGTCGGAGCCGTGGTCTCGGCGGGTATGGCGGCGGTCTCGGACGTGGCGGGCCCGGCGCGCAAGCGGCTCGGCGCCCTGCTCGCGTCGTGCGCCATGGTCCTGGGCGCGGGCCTCGGCCCGCTTCTGGCCGGCGTGCTCTCCGAGACGGCGCCCGCGCCCACCGTGACGGTCTTCGTGGTGGAGATCGCCCTCCTCGCCGCCGCGTTCGTGGCCGTACTGCGCATGCCGCTACCGGTAAAGCCGAAGTCCCGCTCGACCAAGGCCACCAGCAACGCCACCCTCACCGCCCCTCCCCAGGCCACCGCCACCAACCCCAGCCCTCCCACCCACCAAACCCCCCGAACCTGGCTCCGCGTCCCGGCAGTCCCCCGCGGCAACGGCAGCCAACTCCTGCTCGGCATCGCCGTGTTCGCCCCCGGTATCACCGCGACCTCGTTCGTGCTGTCGCTCGGCCCCTCGCTGCTCTCCGGCCTCCTCGGCACCACCAGCCGCATCGTCGCCGGAGCGATGGCCTTCGTGATGTTCCTGGCCGCGACCGGGGTCCAGTTCGCGGTACAGAAGCTGCGGGTACGCACCATCCTGCTCACCGGTGCGGTGAGTACGACGGTCGGTATGGCCGCCCTGATGGCCGCCGTGCACACCTCGTCGGTCGGACTGCTGATCGCCGCTGCCCTGCTCGCGGGGGCCGGTCAGGGCATGGGCCAGCTCGGCGGGCTCTCCCTGCTCAACGCCGTGGTGCCCTCGCAACGGCTGGCCGAGGCCACCGCGGCGCTCAATGTCGGGGGTTACGTGCCGGCCGGCATCCTCCCGGTCGCAGCCGGGTTCCTCAGCGACGCGGTCGGCCTGACCAGCGGCGCGACGATCTTCGGCATCGCCCTGGTGGCCATGGCGGTCTGCGGCGGCCTGGTGGTACTGGCCCGCCGCCAGGCCACCGAACCCGCATAAGCCCCGCCGCACGTACGGAACAGGACCCGGCAGTGAGCTATCTCACCGCCGGGCCCTCACTCCTGTGAGCGCTCCCGTAAGCACTCCCGTAAGCACTCTGCGTACCCCCGGCCCCACCCGACCCAGAACGCGAAAGCGGGCCCCCACCAGGACTTTCATCCTGGTGGAGACCCGCTCCACATGGTGCGCGAGGGGGGAGTTGAACCCCCACGCCCTTTCGGGCACTGGAACCTGAATCCAGCGCGTCTGCCTATTCCGCCACCCGCGCATGGGTGTTGTCTTGGGTCTCTTCACCACTTCGTGCAGACACTGTGTGCGAACACTGTGTGGTGCGAGCGCCTTCCGACATCCAGAAGATTAGCACGCTGCCGAGGGTGGATTCACATCCGTATTCGGGGGCACCTGCCCAGGTGATCCGGGGGCACCTGCCCAGGTGATCCGGGGGCACCTGCCCAGGTGATCCGGAGAGAACCGGGACCGACCGACCGACTTGCGCCCTGCTCGGCGATGGTCCGCGGTCAGGTGCGGGACACTGGTTTGAGGCCCCCTCTTCGAGGCCCCTCTACGATCCCTGGTGGAGGAGCCTGAGAGGAGCCCGGAAGGATCCCGGAGCCCTGGTGCGGGCATGCCTTGTGAGAGGCGACACTCATCGACTGGGCGGACAGGGGGAACCAGCCGATTTCCCGGCGCGTGGATACGATCAGTAAGCAGTACCAGGATGACTACGACGGAGGAGGTGCCCCATGGGAGTCATGAAGAAGTTCGAGCAGCGACTCGAAGGTCTCGTCAACGGCACCTTCGCCAAGGTGTTCAAGTCCGAGGTCCAGCCCGTCGAGATCGCCGGCGCCCTGCAGCGCGAGTGCGACAACAACGCGACGATCTGGAACCGCGAGCGGACCGTCGTCCCCAATGACTTCATCGTGGAGCTCAGCGCGCCCGACTTCGAGCGGCTGAGCCCCTACTCGGGACAGCTCGGCGACGAGCTCTCCGGGATGGTGCGCGAGTACGCCAAGCAGCAGCGGTACAGCTTCATGGGCCCCATCAAGGTCCATCTGGAGAAGGCCGAGGATCTCGACACGGGGCTGT
The DNA here is from genome assembly GCF_044455475.1 of Streptomyces sp. NPDC051218. Classification (NCBI taxonomy): domain Bacteria; kingdom Bacillati; phylum Actinomycetota; class Actinomycetes; order Kitasatosporales; family Streptomycetaceae; genus Streptomyces; species Streptomyces sp. NPDC051218. Next base: position 144,124 of record NZ_JBITEU010000011.1, read on the forward strand.
ACCGAGTGCGCAGCCGCACGCTCGCGTCCAGCACCTCGCAGAGCCCCGAGCGCGCCCCGGCAGCCCCCACGGGCCCCGCGGGCGCCGGCCACAGCCCCGCCAGACCCCCCGCGGGCGGAGGCGGTGGCTATGGCTACCCACAGCCCGCCCAGCCCGCAGGCCCTCCCCCCATGCCCGCAGCGCCGCCTCCGGGTGGCCACGCGGGCGGGCCCGCCCCGGTGCCGAGCCGCCCTCAGGGGCCCGGCGCGGGACCTCTTCCGGGTGCGCAGGTGCGGCGCTGGATCGAGATCAACGGCAATCGCCATCAGATCTCCCGCCCGACGCTGGTGCTGGGACGCAGCACCGACGCCGATGTGCGGATCGACGACCCCGGCGTATCGCGTCGGCACTGTGAGATCCGGACCGGAACGCCCTCGACGATCCAGGATCTCGGGTCTACCAACGGCATCGTGGTAGACGGGCAGCACACCACCCGCGCTACGCTCCGCGACGGCTCGCGGATCGTCGTGGGCCAAACCACCATCGTTTACCGGCAAGCCGAAGGGTGAAGCGGGGGCAATGTCAGAGCTGACCCTGACGGTCATGCGGCTGGGTTTCCTAGCCGTTCTGTGGCTGTTCGTGATCGTGGCCGTCCAGGTCATCCGCAGCGACCTGTTCGGTACGCGCGTCACACAGCGCGGCTCGCGCCGTGAGAACGCGCGACCGCAGCAGGCCGCACGCCAGCAACAGCAGGCGGCCACAACTCCACCTCCCCAGCGCCAGCAGCAGGGCGGCGGGCGGCAGCGCCGCGGCGCCCCCAGCAAGCTGGTCGTGTCCGAAGGGATCCTCGCGGGCACGACGGTCGCCCTGCAGGGCCAGACGATCACGCTGGGCCGGGCGCACGATTCGACGATCGTCCTGGACGACGACTACGCGTCCAGCAGGCATGCCAGGATCTACCCGGACCGTGACGGCCAGTGGATCGTCGAGGATCTCGGGTCCACCAACGGCACGTATCTCGACCGGACCCGACTCACCACCCCGACGCCCGTTCCGCTGGGCGCGCCGATCCGCATCGGCAAGACCGTCATCGAGCTGCGGAAGTAGTACTACGTCATGACAGAGCGCGAGCGGAGCGAGCGAGCCGAAACGGCGGTCCAGACACTGGACGCCGGCGCGCTCCCGACCGGAGGGTGGGCACCGTGCGGATGTACCCGGAGCCGACGGGCGAGGTGCGCATGAGTCTGTCTTTGCGCTTCGCCGCCGGATCGCACAAAGGCATGATCCGAGAGGGGAACGAGGACTCCGGTTACGCCGGTCCGCGTCTCCTCGCGATCGCCGACGGCATGGGGGGCCAGGCCGCGGGTGAGGTGGCGAGCTCCGAGGTGATCTCGACGCTCGTCACCCTCGACGACGACGTGCCGGGATCGGACATCCTCACGTCGCTCGGTACCGCCGTGCAGCGCGCCAACGACCAGCTGCGCCTGATGGTCGAGGAGGACCCCCAGCTCGAGGGCATGGGGACGACCCTGACCGCGCTGCTGTGGACGGGGCAGCGTCTGGGTCTCGTACACGTCGGTGACTCACGCGCCTATCTCCTGCGGGACGGCGTCCTCACGCAGATCACCCAGGACCACACCTGGGTGCAGCGGCTCGTCGACGAGGGCCGGATCACCGAAGAGGAAGCCACCACCCACCCGCAGCGCTCCTTGCTGATGCGCGCGCTCGGCAGTGGTGAGCATGTCGAGCCGGACCTCTCGATCCGCGAAGTCCGCGCCGGCGACCGTTACTTGATCTGCTCCGACGGTCTCTCCGGCGTCGTCTCCCACCAGACGATGGAAGACACCCTCGCGAGCTACCAGGGCCCCCAGGAGACCGTGCAGGAGCTCATTCAGCTCGCGCTGCGCGGCGGCGGCCCCGACAACATCACGGTGATCGTCGCCGATGTCCTGGACATCGACAGCGGCGACACCCTCGCCGGCCAGCTCTCCGACACCCCCGTGGTCGTCGGCGCGGTCGCCGAGAATCAGCTGCAGGCGCAGGACGACAACGGCGCCATGCAGACTCCGGCGGGCCGCGCGTCCGGCCTCGGCCGCCCCGTGCCGCCGCAGCCCTCCGGAGGCGGCTTCGGGCCGCCCGGGAGCGGTGACACAGCGAGCTACGCCCCCGAGGGGAGCTTCGGCGCGTACAGCGACGAGGACTTCGTGAAGCCCGGCGGCGGCCGCAAGTGGCTCAAGAGATCGCTCTACACCGTGCTCGCCCTGGCGGTCATCGGCGCCGGTCTGTACGGCGGCTACCGCTGGACCCAGACCCAGTACTACGTGGGCACGAACGACGAGAACATCGCCCTTTACCGCGGCATCGACCAGGACCTGGCATGGGTCAGCCTGTCGAAGGTCGAGGAGAACCACCCCGAGATCGAACTCAAGTACCTGCCGCCGTATCAGCGCAAGCAGGTCGAGGGGACGATTCCCGAGGGCAATCTCGACGACGCCAAGAGCAAGATCGAGGAGCTCGGCCTGCAGGCTTCCGCCTGTGAGAAGGACGCCGAGCGCCGCGAGGCCGAGCGCGAGAACGCCAAGCCCGGTGAGGGTGAGGCGGGCGGCACGACCGGCCTTTCGGCCAAGGCGCCCACCGCGCCCACCGACGATCCGACCGACCCGGCGGACAAGAACGACCCGAACAACCCGAGCGACTCGAACGACGACAAGAACAGCTCGACCGACAAGAACAAGTCCAAGACCGCACCGACTCCCACACCCGGCCCCAGCCTCTCCGAGGACGAGGAGAAGCTGGTCCCGCTGTGCGGTAAGCAGTAAGCAGCCGTTGGGGGCCTTTGCACGCCATGAGCAGTAGCACTACACACACGTCGACCATCGGCGCGATCGGAGCGCCGAGCAGGCGCAACACCGAGCTCGCGCTCCTCGCGTTCGCCGTCGTCATCCCGCTGTTCGCCTACATCAACGTGGGCCTGGCGATCGACGGCGAACTGCCCACAGGCATGCTCGGTTACGGGGCGGGGCTCGGTCTCCTCGCCGGCATCTCCCACTTCGTGGTGCGCAAGTTCGCGCCGTACGCCGATCCTCTGCTGCTGCCCCTGGCGACGCTGCTCAACGGCCTCGGTCTCGTCGTCATCTGGCGACTCGACCAGTCGAAGCGGCTGCAACAGCTGCCCAACTTCAGTGCTGCCGCACCGAACCAGCTGATGTACTCCGCGATCGGCATCGCCCTGTTCGTCGGCGTGCTGATCCTGCTCAAGGACCACCGTGTCCTGCAGCGCTACACGTACATCTCGATGGTCGGCGCCATCATCCTGCTGCTGCTGCCCCTGGTCCCCGGCCTCGGCATGAACGTGTTCGGTGCCAAGATCTGGATCCGGGTCGGTGGATTCTCCATCCAGCCCGGTGAGTTCGCGAAGATCGTCATCGCGATCTTCTTCGCCGGCTACCTCATGGTGAAACGCGACGCCCTGGCGCTGGCCAGCCGCCGCTTCATGGGCCTGTACCTGCCGCGTGGCCGTGACCTGGGTCCCATCGTCGTCATCTGGATCATCTCGATCCTGATCCTGGTCTTCGAGACCGACCTCGGTACCTCACTGCTGTTCTTCGGCATGTTCGTCGTCATGCTGTACGTCGCCACGGAGCGCACCAGCTGGATCGTGTTCGGGCTGATGATGTCCGCGGTCGGTGCGGTCGGCGTCGCGTCCTTCGAGCCGCACGTCAAGCAGCGCGTCGACGCGTGGCTCGACCCCATGCGCGAGTACACGCTGAGCCAGGACGGCGTCGTCGGCCACTCCGAGCAGGCGATGCAGGCCCTGTGGGCCTTCGGCTCCGGCGGCACGCTGGGCACCGGCCTCGGCCAGGGCAACTCCGACCTCATCAAGTTCGCCGCCAACTCGGACTTCATCCTCGCCACCTTCGGCGAGGAGCTCGGCCTCGCCGGAATCATGGCGATCCTGTTGATCTACGGCCTGATCGTCGAACGCGGTGTGCGCACCGCGCTCGCGGCCCGCGACCCGTTCGGCAAGCTCCTGGCGATCGGCCTGTCCGGCGCGTTCGCCATCCAGGTCTTCGTGGTCGCCGGTGGCGTCATGAGCCTGATCCCGCTGACGGGTATGACCATGCCCTTCCTCGCGTACGGCGGTTCATCAGTGATCGCCAACTGGGCGCTGATCGGAATCCTCATCCGCATCAGCGATACGGCGCGCCGACCGGCGCCCACCCCCGCCCCGAACCCCGACGCGGAAATGACCCAGGTGGTCCGGTCCGAGTGACCATCCCGCCCTGACCCCTCACTCACCGTCAAGCGATCGCCCGTAAGTACTAGGATCCCCTGGACCTGGCCCATGGTGATCGCAAGTCGAAAAGGTTCGGACCGTTGAACAAGCCGCTACGCCGGATCGCGATGTTTTGTGGTCTGCTCATCCTCGCTTTGATGGCCCGGGACAACTGGCTCCAGTACGTGCAGGCCGACACGCTCGCCAAGGACGAGAAGAACCGCCGCGTCACCATCGAGCGCTACGGCACTCCGCGCGGCAACATCATCGTGGACGGCAAACCGATCACCGGCTCCAAGGAGACGAGTGGCGGAAACGACCTCAAGTACCAGCGGACGTACACGAACGGTTCCATGTGGTCCCCGGTCACCGGCTTCGCGTCGCAGAGCGTCGGCGCGACCCAGCTGGAGTCCATCGAGGACGGCATCCTGACCGGCAACGACGACCGCCTCTTCTTCCGCCGCAGTCTCGACATGCTGACCGGTGAGAAGAAGGAAGGCGGCAACGTCGTCACGACCCTCAGCTCGGCCGCGCAGAAGGCCGCGTACGAGGGCCTGAAGGGCCGTGGCAAGGGTGCGGTCGCCGCCCTGGACCCGTCCACGGGCGCGATCCTGGCGCTGGCCTCCGCCCCGTCCTACGACCCCTCCACCTTCGCGGGAGCCGACGGAGAGGCTTTCCAGAAGCTGGACAAGAACAAGAACAAGCCGATGCTCAACCGCGCCCTGCGCGAGACCTACCCGCCGGGCTCCACCTTCAAGGCGGTGACGGCGGCGGCGGCCCTGGAGCACGAGCTCTACACCGACGTCGACGCGCCCACCAAGTCGCCGCTGCCCTGGACGATGCCCGACACTCAGACACCGCTGCCCAACGAGGGCGACATTCCCTGCAAGAACGCCTCGCTGCGTGACGCGCTGCGGGTGTCCTGCAACACCGTCTTCGGCAAGATCGGCTCGGACCTCGGCAAGGACAAGATGCTCGAGACGGCCGAGAAGTTCGGCTTCAACGAAGAGCAGTTCGTGCCCGTCCGTTCGAACGCCTCCGTCTTCCCCGAGGACATGGACAGGCCGCAGACCGCGCTCTCCTCCATCGGCCAGTTCGAGACGGCCGCGACGCCGCTGCAGATGGCCATGGTCGCCTCGGCCATCGCCAACGACGGCAAGCTGATGGAGCCGTACATGGTCAGCGAGCTGCAGGCGCCGAACCTCGACGTGATCGAGAAGCACGCGCCCAAGGAGATGAGCCGGCCGCTGTCCGAGGAGAACGCGCAGAAGCTCCAGGACATGATGGAGACGGTGATCAACGAGGGCACCGGCACCAACGCCAAGATCCCCGGCGTCACCGTCGGCGGCAAGACCGGTACGGCCCAGCACGGCGTCGACAACAGCGAAAACCCTTACGCCTGGTTCATCAGCTACGCCAAGACCGCCTCCGGTTCGCCGGTGGCCGTCGCCGTGGTCGTCGAGGACAGCGACGCCAGCCGTGACGACATCTCCGGTGGTGGTCTGGCAGCCCCGATCGCCAAGGACGTGATGAAGGCGGTTCTGGACAGCAAGAAGTGACCCCTGTCACGGCCTCTTCACATCAGTGCACGTTGCGATACCGGTCCTGTATCGGGTGACGGTCGTGGCCGGGTCACGTAAGGCGAGCCGGGTACGGTATGCCCGGACAGCACACCGCCGGACCACACAAGGGTGCGGTCGGGACTGACGGAGAGGGCTGGATTAGCTATGGAAGAGCCGCGTCGCCTCGGCGGGCGGTACGAGCTGGGCCAGGTGCTCGGCCGAGGCGGGATGGCGGAGGTCTACCTCGCGCACGACACCCGCCTCGGGCGCACCGTGGCGGTGAAGACGCTGCGGGTCGACCTCGCACGTGACCCGTCGTTCCAGGCCCGGTTCCGCCGTGAGGCCCAGTCGGCCGCCTCGCTCAACCATCCTGCGATCGTCGCGGTCTACGACACCGGCGAGGACTACGTGGACGGGGTCTCGATCCCGTACATCGTGATGGAGTACGTCGACGGCTCCACCCTGCGTGAGCTGCTGCACTCCGGGCGCAAGCTGCTGCCCGAGCGCGCCATGGAGATGACCATCGGCATCCTCCAGGCCCTGGAGTACTCCCACCGCAACGGCATCGTCCACCGCGACATCAAGCCCGCGAACGTCATGCTGACGCGCAACGGCCAGGTCAAGGTCATGGACTTCGGCATCGCCCGCGCCATGGGCGACTCCGGGATGACGATGACGCAGACCGCGGCGGTCATCGGCACGGCGCAGTACCTCTCGCCGGAGCAGGCCAAGGGCGAGCAGGTGGACGCGCGAAGCGACCTCTACTCCACCGGCTGCCTGCTCTACGAGCTCCTCACGGTGCGTCCGCCCTTCGTCGGGGACTCCCCGGTGGCGGTCGCCTACCAGCACGTACGGGAAGAGCCGCAGGCCCCGAGCGTCTTCGACGGTGAGATCACGCCGGAGATGGACGCCATCGTCCTGAAGGCGCTCACCAAGGACCCGGACTACCGCTACCAGTCGGCCGACGAGATGCGCGCCGACATCGAGGCCTGCCTCGACGGCCAGCCCGTGCAGGCCACCGCGGCCATGGGCGCGGTCGGGTACGGCGGCCACCCGGACGACCAGCAGACGGCGATGCTGCGCCCGCAGAACGGCGGCGGCCAGACGTCGATGATGCCGCCGGTCGGCCCGGACGACGGCTACGACGATCATTCGCGCCGCCGCCAGAAGAAGAGCAACACCTCGACGATCCTGCTGGTCCTTGCGGGGCTCCTCGTCCTGGTGGGCGCGATCCTGATCGGGAAGTGGGCCTTCACCGGGGGCGGTGGCGGAAACGATTCGATCAAGGCTCCGAACTTCGTCGGCGAGAAGCTCGCGGACGCCAAGCAGTCCGCCAAGAACGTGGACCTCGTACTCGACGCCTCCGAGCACAAGCCGTGCGAGAAGTACCCGAAGGGTGAGATCTGCACCCAGAGCCCGGGGGCGAACGCCACGGTCAACAAGGGCGACACGATCTCCGTGTCGGTTTCCACGGGGGCGGCGAAGGTGTCCGTGCCCAAGGTCATCGGCCTGGACGTCGACACCGCCACCAAGAAGCTCGAGAGCCCCAAGTACGAGTTCGACGTCAATATCAAGCCTGTGGAGTCCTCCGGTACGCCGGACGAGGTCCTCGACTCGGACCCGGTCTTCGGCAGCGAGGTGCAAAAGGGCAGCAAGATCACCCTTGAGGTGGCCAAGGAAGCCGCGAAGGCCACGGTCCCCGACGTCACCGGCAAGACCTGTGAAGAGGCCAAGGCGCAGCTGAAGTCCAATGACCTCGTCGGCACCTGCGAGGAGGAGGAGAGCGACTCGGTCGAGGCCGGCAAGGTCATCTCGCAGAGCCTCACCCCGCAGAGCCAGGCCGATCCGGGTTCGACGGTGAAGCTGAAGGTCGCCAAGAAGGCCGAGCAGGCATCCGTTCCGGCCCTCACCGGTCAGAAGCTCAAGGACGCCCGCAAGGCGGTCGAGGACGCCGGTCTGACGGTCGGCACCATCACCGGGCCGCAGGACGACGAGGCCCTCGTGGTCCTCTCGGATCCGCCCGCGGGCCAGCAGGTCGCACCCGACACCGCGATCAACCTGACCACGGCGGGTGGTAACCCCGGCGACAACGGTGGAGGCAACGGCGGGGAGGACGGCGGAGGCTTCATCGGAGGCAACGCCGGCTTCTCCCGCAACAACGAGGACTAGCCCCTCCGGCCCCGCCTCGTCCAGTACACGGAAAGGCCCCGGACACCCGCCAGGCAGGCGGTGTCCGGGGCCCTTTCCGTACGCGGCGCCGGGCTCACTCCAGCTCGGCCGGAGGCGTCCTCTTGTTGTCGACCTTCTCGATGCGCTCCAGCTCGCCCCACACCACGTAGCGGTAGTTGGACGTGTAGACCGGCGTGCACGTCGTCAGGGTGATGTAGCGGCCGGGCTTCTTCGCGCCTGATTCCTTCGGGACCGGGTTCAGGACCTTCACGTTGTACTTCGAGGTCTCGGGCAGCGTCGAGTACACCTTGTACACGTACCACTTGTCCCGGGACTCGAAGACGATCGCGTCGCCCTTCTTGATCTTGTCGATCTTGTGGAACTTCGCGCCGTGCCCGTCGCGGTGCGCGGCCAGGGTGAAGTTGCCTTCCTTGTCCTGGGGAAGGGCCGACTTGATCGGGTCCTGGTAGTAGCCCGCGATGCCGTTGTTGAGCTCTTTGCTGCTCGTGCCCTTCTTGACCAGGATGTCGCCGTTGCCCATCGCGGGCACGTGCAGGAAGCCGATGCCGTCCTTGGTGTTCAGGTTCCCCGGGCCGCCCGCCCAGCGGTCGCGCACCCTGTCGCCCTGCTTGTGCGCCTCGCGGTCCGCGACGACGTTGGTCCACCACAGGGAGTAGACGACGAAGAGGCCGAGCACCAGGCCCGCGGTGATGAGGAGTTCACCGAAGACGCTGACCGCGGTGGCGACGGGGCCTCGTCCCCGTGGCCGTCGCGTGCGGGCGGGCGCGGGCGCCTCGGCCTGCTCATCGGCTTCGGCCCGCTCCTCGTCGTGGTCGGTCGTGGCTGCCACTGGATCTGCCCCGTTCTCACCGTTCTAGTTGACGAGCGCGCTCGGTTTGCCCTTGCTGCGCGGTCGTTCCTCGACCATCTTGCCCCAGACGATCATTCGATACTTACTCGTGAATTCCGGGGTGCAGGTGGTCAGTGTGATGTACCGGCCCGGTTTGGTGAAGCCCGACCCCGGCGGAACGGGGCCGATCACCGAGACGTTGCTCGGCTGGGTCTGCGGCAGGATGCTCGCCATCTTGTAGACGAAGTACTTGTCCTGCGTCTCGACGATGATGGGATCGCCCGGTTCGAGCTGGTTGATGTAACGGAACGGCTCACCATGGGTGTTGCGATGCCCGGCGACCGCGAAGTTGCCCTTCTCGGCGTCCGGCATGGGCGTCTTGGTGCCGCCCTCGTTGTAGTGCCCGACCATGCCGCGGTCCAGGACCTTCGACTTGTCGATGCCCTCGGCGATCGGCACGACCACGTCGAGGCGGGGGATGTGCAGGAGCGCGAAGCCCTGTCCGGGCTCGAAGGCGCCCGGCTTGCCCTTGCCCTTCGCCCACTTCTCCTGGAGGTCGCTGGCGGCGCCGTTGGCCTGCTGGTGGGCGCGGATGTTCGTCCACCACAGCTGGTAGGTCACGAACAGCAGCATCAGGACGCCGACGGTGATGAACAGTTCACCGATGCCCCGGCTCGCCACGGCGCCCGCTGAGGGCTTACGGGCGCGCTCGGCGCGACGCGCCTCCACGCGGGAGAGGGGGGCGGCGGACGTCGCGCCGGCGGACGCCTCGCCTGCGGACGATCGCGGGGCGCCGCCCTTCTTGGCGGCCTTACGACGGGCGGCCCGGCCTCCCGTGGGGCGTTCCGGCTCGGGCGCGGCTTCGGGCTCGTACCCGTCCTCGTACGCGGAGGGCTCGACTATTCGGCGGGTGTCCGACGTCCGCAGTCCGACGGTCTCGTCGTCGACCGGGGGCTGCGTGTGGGGCTGCGTGTGGGGCTGTGCGGCCTCTGGAATCGGCTCGTACACCGGCGCGGTCCGCCGCGGGGCGTACGCGCCGTACAGCTCCTCGTACGTCGGTTCCTGCGGCTGCGGCGGCTGCTGTTGTTGTTGCTGCTGCTGCTGCTCAACCTGCCAGTCGCGGGCGTACCCCTCGGGGTCGTACCACTCCTGCTCTTGAGACTGCGGCTGCGGCTGCGGCTCCGGCTCGGCAGGCCCGCTGCGGAACCACGGCGAAGGATGCTGCCCCCGCTGACCCGGCAGCGGGTCGGTCAGCGGATCGGCGAGGTGATCGACAGCCGCCTCGAACGCCCCGGGCTGCTCGAAAGCCCCGGGCTCCCCGTACGACGCGTACTGCTCGTCGTACGGAACTCCGGAGGAATCGCGCTCGGGACGCAAGGCGGTCACGCCGTGGCCCTGCCCACCACCGGGGCAAGACCACTCGATCGGCCAACGGCTCCCGCGTCCCCGCACTCGACCAGCCAGTTGGCCAGCATGCGGTGACCGTGCTCGGTGAGCACCGACTCGGGGTGGAACTGCACGCCCTCGACCAGCAGTTCACGGTGGCGCAGGCCCATGATGATGCCGTCGTCCGTACGCGCGGTCACCTCGAGCTGGGGCGGAATCGTGGCCGGCTCGGCGGCCAGCGAGTGGTAGCGCGTCGCGGTGAACGGCGACGGCAGCCCGGCGAAGACGCCCTTGCCGTCATGGACCACCGAGGACGTCTTGCCGTGCAGCAACTCCGGCGCCCGGTCCACCACCCCGCCGTACGCCACCGCCATCGACTGCATGCCGAGGCAGACGCCGAACACGGGCACCCCGGTGTCGGCGCAGTGCCGCACCATGTCGACGCAGACCCCCGCCTGCTCGGGCGTCCCAGGTCCCGGCGACAGCAGGACGCCGTCGAAGCCGTCCTGGGCGTGGCGCAGCTCGACCTGGTCGTTGCGCAGGACCTCGCACTCGGCGCCCAGCTGGTAGAGGTACTGGACGAGGTTGAAGACGAAGCTGTCGTAGTTGTCGACCACGAGGATGCGGCCCGGCCGCCCGTCGATGCTCACTGGCCGTCCACCGTCACATCGTTGAAGGGAAGCAGCGGCTCGGCCCAGGGGAAGACGTACTGGAAGAGCACGTAGACCACAGCGAAGACGAGCACCAGCGCAAGCAGTGCCCTTACCCATGCGTTTCCCGGCAGATGCCGCCAGATCCAGCCGTACATACCGTCCCTTCCGTAGCCGTACGGCACCAGACTAACGGCGCAGTGCCTCCGGTTTCCCGGCCTCGACGGGCTGGGTGGCATCGAGGTGCGCCCAGACGATCAACCGGTGGCTGTGTCCCCACTCTGGCTCACAGGTGGTAAGGGTGAGGTAACGGCCCGGCCCGTCGAATCCGGACTTGCGTGGTACCGCGTCGATGACCCCTATGTCGCCGGGCAGCGTCTTGTAGGGCTTGTTGTCGATGCGGTACGTGAACCACGTGGTGCCGTCGGTCAGGACCACGGCGTCGTCCGGCCGCAGCTTCGGGAAGTCCTTGAACGGGTCCCCGTAGGTGCGGCGATGGCCCGCCACGGAGAAGTTGCCCTTCTGGCCGAGCTGCGCGGTGTCCCCGTAGTGGCCGAGGCCCTTCTTGAGCACGTCGGTCCCGGTGCCCTGGAGCACCGGCTTGTTCCACGTGAAACCAAGCCGCGGGATGTACATGACGGCGAAGGGTTTGCCGTCCTCGTAGGGGCCGGGCTTCTTCGGAGTGCTCTCGGCGGGCTTGTCGTCCGTCCCGGAGGGCACCGAACCCTGCGCCCACCGGTCCTGCAGGGTGTCGATCTGGCTGTCCATGGCGTTGTCGGCCTTCACACCGGTCCAGAACAGGACGTACACCACGAAGAGCACGATCAACGTGCCGACGGTGATGCACAGTTCGCTGAACGTCCTCAACAGCACTCGCACCGGCACAGGCTCCCCCAGCGGCTTACTCCACGGGCTTCGCGTAGTGGAGATCCACTGTGCCCGAGTAGCCGGGAAGAGTCACCGCCCCATCGTCGTCGACTTTCCAGCCGAGGCCGTAGGCGTTGACGTACAGCATGTAGTTCTGGATCTCCGGGGACGCGGCGAGCGCCGTCTTGAGCTTCTCCGGGTCACCGACCGCGGTCACCTTGTACGGGGGTGAGTAGACGCGGCCCTGGAGGATCAGGGTGTTGCCCACGCAGCGCACGGCGCTGGTGGAGATCAGCCGCTGGTCCATGACCTTGATGCCCTCGGCGCCGCCCTGCCAGAGCGCGTTGACCACGGCCTGGAGGTCCTGCTGGTGGATGACGAGGTCGTTGGGCTGTGGCTCGGGGTAGCCGGGGAGCTTGGCGGTGGCGTTCGGCGGGGCGTCGGCGAGAGTGACGGAGACCGCGTCGCCGCTGAGCTTCTTGGTGCCCGCGTTCTTCTCCAGGGCCTTGAGCCGCGCGTCGTCGGCCTTCGTGCCGCCGTTGTCGCGCTCGGCGAGGGACTCGACGTCGTCGCGCAGCGTTCCGTTGGACTCGTCCAGCTTGCCGTTCTTGTGGCTACGCTCCTCGATCAGGTCGGAGAGCTTCAGGAGCGAGGCGTCGGTGCGGATGTTCGTGCCCTTGGCCGTGTTGAAGCTGGTGAAGAAGATGAGGCCCGCGAGCGCGAAAACGGCGGCCGTCAGCAACCGGACCGGCCGCCAGCGGGGGCGGCGACCCGGACCTGTGGGGGAGTCGGCGGAATTGCTCAACGTACCCTTATCTCCTTCAGCGCCGCGGAAGCACTACGCTAACGGACGCCCGGGGGAGGGCTCAGCTCCCCGTATCGACAGGAGAGACCCTCGTGCCGAAGTCACGGATCCGCAAGAAGGCCGACGATTACACGCCGCCCGCCAAGAAGGCGACGAACATCAAGCTGACCAGTCGCAGCTGGGTGGCTCCGGTGATGCTCGCGATGTTCCTCATCGGGCTCGCCTGGATCGTCGTCTTCTACGTCACCGACGGCAAGCTGCCGATCGACCCGCTGGGCAACTGGAACATCGTGGTCGGCTTCGGCTTCATCGCCGCGGGGTTCGGCGTCTCCACGCAGTGGAAGTAGCGCCCCTTCCGGGGTCACATCCACGGCGCCGCGCGCAAGCCTTGCCCTGAGTTATCCACAGCGCTATCCACACCCCGGCCCCGACTGGGGAAAAGAAAGACGATCTGTGGATAACTCTCCGGGCGTTGACGCCGGTATGACTGGCTGATCGCCATGCAAGCCCTCACAGGCCCCTTGTCCTTCCTGGGGAAACCCAGGTCAGCGACAAGGGGCACTGTTGTTCCCCACAGAATGCACAACCGCGGGCACACGCTGTGGACAACTCTGGCCATCGGATGACAACGGCGGGCTTCAGACGAGCTGCGCGGTCCTGATGACCACAGCCGCCAGGACCACGGCCAGCACCACACCGCAGGTCCCCCACTGCACGAGCGCTCGCCGCTCGCGGGGCGCGTGCACCATCCCGTACGCGATGGCGACACCGGCGACCAGGCCGCCGACATGCGCCTCCCAGGCGATGCCGCTCCAGGTGAAGGTGAAGAGCATGTTCAGCGCGAGCAGTGCGATGACGGGGCGCATGTCGTAGTTCAGGCGCCGCATCAGGACCGCGGTCGCGCCGAGCAGGCCGAAGATCGCCCCGGATGCCCCGAGCGAGGCCTGGCCCGGCTCCGCGACGACGTAGGTCAGCGCGCCGCCCGCCAAGCCGGACAGCACGTAGAGCGAGAGGAAACGGGCGCGGCCGAGTGCCGCTTCCAGGGGACCGCCGAGCCACCACAGGCCGAGCATGTTGAACGCGATGTGCCAGATCTCCTGGTGCGTGAACATCGACGTGACCAGGCGATACCACTGGCCTTCGGCGACGCCGTCCTCCGGGAGATAGGGATACGGAGGCCACTGGCCCACCAGGACCAGCTCATTGACCAGACGGTCCCCCATGGCAAGGACCGCGATGAACACCGCGACGTTCAGACCGAGCAGGATCTTGGTGATCAGCCGCGGGTCGGTGGCGATCGAGCCGCCGGCGATGGTGCGCGGCTGGTTCGCCTCGGGTGCGTGTCCGGTGCCCGAGCCCTCGCGCACGCACTCGGGGCACTGGAAGCCGACCGAGGCGCTGATCATGCACTCCGGGCAGATCGGACGCTCGCAGCGGGTGCAGCTGATGCCGGTCTCGCGGTCCGGGTGGCGGTAGCAGCGGGGCAGGTTCGATGCGTCCTGTGGCCCCTGCGGGCTGCCTGGTGCCTGGTCCATGGGGTCCCCTCAATGTCCGTACGACGGCACGGCCGCGCCCACGCGCGCGAACGCACCGCCCCGCCCTCCTTTTTACGGATGGGCGGGGCGGTTTGGTTCCCTGGTGGGGCGCGCCGGTGTCAGGCGGTGCGCGCCGGTGTCAGGCGGTGCGGGTCTCGATGACGACGGATTCGATGACCACGTCGTTCACCGGGCGGTCGGTGCGCGGGTTGGTCTGCGTGGCCGCGATGTCGTCGACGACCTTCTGGCTCGCCGGGTCCGTGACCTCGCCGAAGATCGTGTGCTTGCGCGTGAGCCAGGCAGTCGGAGAAACCGTCACGAAGAACTGGGAGCCGTTGGTGCCCGGACCGGCGTTGGCCATGGCGAGCAGGTAGGGCTTGTCGAAGGCGAGGTCGGGGTGGAACTCGTCCTCGAACTCGTAGCCGGGGCCGCCCGTGCCGTTGCCCAGCGGGTCGCCGCCCTGGATCATGAAGCCGCTGATGACGCGGTGGAAGACCGTGCCGTCGTAGAGCCGGTCCGTGGTCTTCTTGCCGGTCTCCGGGTGGACCCACTCGCGCTCGCCCTGGGCGAGCTCGACGAAGTTCTTGACCGTCTTCGGCGTGTGGTTGGGGTGCAACAGCACCTCGATGTCGCCTCGGTTGGTCTTCAGGGTGGCGTAAAGCTGCTCGGCCACGGTCTGCCTTCCGTTGTCTTCTGTGACGCCCCGATCCTCCCACGGACCGGATTGCGACGAGTAGTCACGGAGTGGGCGCGCTCCACGACGATCCGTGGCATTGTCGGCAAAGCACTCTCCTTGTACCGATTTGATCAAAATGATCGCACCCGGATGCCCGGCTGCGTCATGCCTCGGAGCGATCCGGAAGGCATGATCCTTGAAAGGGTGGAAAGGTGACATACCTATAAGCCACCGAGGAGGAGGATCCTGTGACCCGCATCGACAGCGTGCGCGCCGCGACCGGTTCGGCTAGGGACAGCGTGCGGCATGCCGCGGAGGCGGTGGCCCCCTACGCCGGGACGGCCAAGGACCAGGCCGTCCACTACGCACACGAGAGCCGTGCACGCCTCGCACCCAAGGTGTCGCAGGCCGCCGAGCAAGCCCGTGTTCAGTACGGCGCTCACGTCGGCCCGCGCCTCGAGCAGGCTCGTACGCATGTGCCGCCGAAGGTGGACCACGCCGCGCACGAAGCCGCTGTCCGCACCCGCAAGGCCGCCAAGCAGACCCGCAAGGCAGCCCAGCAGGCCGCCGACTACTCGAAGCCCCGCATCGAGCACGCCGTGGCCGTGGCGCAGCCCGTCCGCGAGGAGGCGGCGTCCCGCGGGACCGCGGCGCTCGCCGCACTGCGCGGTGAGGTCTCTCCCAAGGAGATCCAGCGGCTGGTGCGCAAGCACAACCGCCGGGCCCGCGCCGGCCGCTTCGCCAAGGGCCTCGTCGTCCTCGGCGTCGTGGCGGGTGGTGCGGTCGCCGCCTGGAAGTGGTGGGACAAGCAGGCCAACCCGGACTGGCTCGTCGAGCCGCCGGCCGCCACGGAAATCCCCGACAGCGCGCCGCTGACCTCGGTCGACGGCAGCGGTCAGGCCTCCCTCGACCCCGAGGTCCAGGCCAAGCAGGCCGAGTCGGAGGCCTCTGAGCGCGACGATCTGCGCTGAGCTGCCACTGACCCACTGATAACGCCGTTGGGCGGGATCCCCTCAGTTGAGGTGGTCCCGCCCAACGGCGTTTGTGTGTGGAGCCTAGGAGATTCGAACTCCTGACATCTGCCTTGCAAAGGCAGCGCTCTACCAACTGAGCTAAGGCCCCGAAAACGGTGCACCCAGCCGGAAGAATCTCGCTCCGGTGGGCGACGCAGACCAGAGTACCGGGTCACCCCCCAGATCTCGCAAAAGGATTGGGGGTCCCGGTGAACGACCACGCTCCGTAAGATGCTCGGCGTGGTTCGCGGCAGCGAACCGCGGTTTTTGGGGAAGCGATGGGGAGACGCAATGGACGCCGCACAACAAGAGACGACCGCGAGAGCACGAGAGCTCCAGCGGAACTGGTACGGGGAGCCGCTGGGGGCGCTCTTCCGTCGTCTCATCGATGATCTGGGCCTCAACCAGGCACGCCTCGCCGGCGTCCTCGGTCTGTCCGCGCCCATGCTGTCCCAGCTGATGAGCGGACAGCGCGCCAAGATCGGCAACCCCGCGGTCGTCCAGCGCGTCCAGCTCCTCCAGGAGCTGGCGGGCCAGGTCGCCGACGGCAGTGTGAGCGCCGCCGAGGCCACCGACCGCATGGACGAGATCAAGAAGTCCCAGGGCGGCTCCGTCCTGACCAACACCTCGCAGTCGACGACGAGTTCGGGTGCGCCCACGGTGAAACGCGTGGTGCGTGAGATCCAGTCGCTGTTGCGCTCCGTCGCGGCGGCGGGCGACATCATCGATGCCGCTGACTCCCTCGCACCGACCCACCCGGAACTGGCAGAGTTCCTCCGGGTATACGGCGCCGGACGCACCGCGGACGCGGTCGCCCACTACGAGGCGCACCAGAACTGAGCCGTCGGCCGGGCCACCGGGCGGCCCGGAGGGGGAGCGATGCGCGACCATGGGTGAGGTCTTCGCCGGCCGCTACGAACTGGTCGACCCGGTCGGCCGCGGGGGAGTCGGAGCGGTCTGGCGCGCCTGGGACCACCGGCGGCGACGATATGTGGCAGCCAAGGTCCTGCAACAGAGCGACGCGCACGCGCTGCTGCGCTTCGTGCGGGAACAGGCGCTGCGGATCGACCACCCCCATGTGCTCGCGCCCGCCAGCTGGGCCGCCGACGACGACAAGGTCCTGTTCACCATGGCCTTGGTCGCCGGCGGCTCGCTGGCCCATGTGATCGGGGACTACGGCCCGCTGCCGCCCCGCCTGGTCTGCACGCTCCTGGACCAGCTGCTCTCCGGGCTCACGGCGGTGCACGCCGAGGGGGTCGTGCACCGTGACATCAAGCCCGCGAACATCCTGCTCGAGGCGACCGGCATCGCACGGCCGCATCTGCGGCTCTCCGACTTCGGCATCTCGATGCGGATGGGCGAGCCACGGCTGACCGAGACCAACTACGTCGTGGGGACGCCCGGTTACTTCGCGCCCGAGCAAATGCTGGGAGCGGAACCGGACTTCACCGCCGATCTGTTCGCCGTGGGCCTGGTGGCCCTCTATCTGCTGCAGGGCGCGAGGCCGGATGCCAAGGCCCTGATCGAGCGCTTCGCCGAGCACGGCACCCCCGGGGCGCCGCGGGGTGTTCCTGAGCCGCTGTGGCAGGTCGTCGCCACGCTTCTCCAGCCGGATCCGCAAGCGCGGTTCCGCACCGCCACGGGCGCGCGCAAGGCGCTGAACGCGGCCGTCGAGCTGCTGCCGGAACCTGAGCCCGACGACGAGATCGTCGAGATCTTCGACCAACTGGGCCCCCTTCCCCAGGGCTTCGGCCCGGACGGGCCCCTCACGGCTCCGCCCCAGCCGGGCTTCGCTCCCCCCTCCGTACCGCCCGCGCCCCTCTCCGCGCCCCAGACCGGCACCTTCCCGCTCGCTCCACCACCCCCACCGCAGGCCACGCCACTGTCGGGACAGGCCACGCCACCGTCCGGGCAGCGGATGCAGCAACCGGCAACGCCACCACCTCCCCCCTCGCCCCCTGCTCAGGCCCTGCATGCGCCCCCTGCTCATTCCCCGCATGTCCCCTCCCCCCACCCGGCTTACGATCCATCACCCTCTGTGATGCCCGCAGCGCATCGCGTATCCGCCCCTACTTATCCATACACCGCTCACGCCCCGCAGGTTCCACTCCAGCGCGAACCGGTTCCACACCGGCAGAAACGACCGGGACCGCCCCCGAAGGTGGCGATCCCGATGCTGCTGGCCTCTCTGGCGTGCTTCGCGGTGGGCATCTGGGCCCTGACCCAGATCTGACCCCTCAATGGATTCGGATCACATACGAACCAGGCTCACGGGTCACACGAGTCAGCCGCCCACCCGGCCCACCGCCCTCCTTCGCCCGATCAGCGTCCACACGCCAAGGATCGCCAGGAGCACGGTCCCAGCACCGAACCCACCGGCGGCGACGATCCTCATGCCGTCCCCACCACTGTTTCCGCCCCCGTCACCGCTCCCGGCGCCGGCACCCGCGCCCGTCTCGCCCCGCGCCGCCGCATCCTCGTCCTCACCGGTGACGCTGAACTCCTCCGCCGGCCGCGCCGCCCCCACATACGCCGGCCCCTCCTTCGCCGCACCGTCGACGTTCACCCGCAGCGTCAGATCGAGCGGGTCATCGCCGAACTCCCGGGCGACCTGCGGATTGAGGTGGACCGAGAGGTAGTACCACCCGGCGAACCGTGTTCCGGTCACGCTGTCGATCGGGGAGTAGCGGTTCTCGTAGGCCACGGGGGCCAGGGGTCTCAGCGCGGCCGATTTCTGCTGGCCGTCGTACGCCGTGTCGGCGTCGTCGATGCGTGCACGTACCGGATTGGCCAGGGACATCACGAGCGCCGACGTGACGTACTCGCCCCGGCCCCCGCTCGCACTCCCCAGCTCGGCCCCGGCGGAGATCTGCTGCCCCCAGTCGACCGGCACGCGGTAGAAGAGGGTTTGGCCTGGCTTGATCCGGTCACCCCAGACACCTGCGCCCAGCGCACGGGCGTCGTTGAAGCCCGTGCCACCTCTGCGTACCTTGCGCGCTTCGCCGGGCGGCGTGGGCGAGGCGGAGTTCCACGACTCGGGCGGTGTCGTGGAGGCGTTCTTGGCCACTCCGGGTTCCGAGACGACGCGAAGCTCCGTGTCCCACGTCTCCGTACTGGAACCGGGCTCACTGTTCCGCTCGACCACTACGTAGTACGTGCCCGCTGCTTTGCACCTGTTCTCGATGGGGCCGACCGCCCGTACCGCCCAGGCGGAGATGGGCCGCGGACTCTGCGACGTACCGAACCGCGCGTCTCCGGAGTTGCAGTTGTTGCCGTTCGTGTCCTCCAAGGAGACCTCGACGCCGTCCCCATAGGCGACCTTGGCATCGAGCCCGGGGACGGCGGTGGCGGAGACGTACACGGTCTCTCTGGCGTCGAGTTGCAGCTGGTAGTAGACCTTGCCCCCACGCGCGAGGGAGCTCTTGTACGTCGACCCGGGCGTCAGCCTCACGCTGTCCATGCTGTTCCGCGCGCCGTCGACCGCCGCGGCCCCCTCGGCGAAGACGTACGGGCTCGGTCCCGATGTGCCCTCCGCCGCGGCCTGGCCGGGCAGTGCCATCACCGCGCACAGCGCCGTTCCCACGGCCGGCAACGCCCGGCCTCCGCGCAGCCGCCCCATCACGTGCCACCCCTCCCCTGAGCCCCAGTCGTCCCGCCCACTATGCCCACGCGAGGCCCCGACAACCTTTGCTCACGCAAGGCAAGAGCTTGCCTGAGCAAACCCAAGGAGTCGGGCGACCCACGAGACAGGAGTCGGGTGAACAACGAGATCCGGACAGCACAAAGCCCCGACCACAGAAGCGATCGGGGCCCTGTTAAGAGACTGTTGTCGGTACTCACGAACCCGTGGGCACGGAGTCAGTCGCCTCCGTCCACAGATCCTGCTCGGCGCGATCCGCCTGGATCTGGCGGTACACGAGGAGCCCGCCGATGGCGGCCAGTGTGACCAGGAGAAGCTTCTTCACCGCGCGACCTCGTCTTTCTTGACGTAAGGGACCTCTGGCGCCCGACTATACACACCGATCGATACCGATCGGTGACCTGGATCCACCCCAACTCCCGCCCCGAACACAGCAGTCGAATCGGGCGTCGCCACTCCCAGGCCGCTCACGGCCCGCCGCGACATTCGCCGCCCTCGCTCTCATCCGAGCTTCTCCCAGGCCCTTCAGAGGCCATATACGGCCATTCGTGTGGTGTTCATCTGAACATCGACGCGCCACGAGCGTCGGTCCCCCACTCTCGGCCCCGCATACACATCATGAGGAAAGTACGCAAATCGCCCAACCCGAAAGTGAGAAGCCATGACCGGCACCAAGGCCATGAAGCTGTGGACCACGCTCATCACCGCCTTCCTCGCACTCTTCGCCACACTGGGATTCACGACGACGGCAGCGGCGGCCACGCCGGTACAGCAGGCCACGGAAACGTGCAAGAGCACGCCGACCATGACGGCCCCACTCGCGGCCTACTGGGCAGCAGCGTACGAACGGTCCCTGCCGCCCACGATGAAGCAACGCATCCGCGCCGAGGCCCACGGCTCGTCCCCGAGCTGCCGCCACCTCCCCACGGACGACACGGAGACAGCAGTTGAGGCCGAGGCCCATCCGGGCAGGCTCGCCGCGGAGCCGTAGTCACACCCCGGCCACCCCGGCCGCCGTCCCCCAGGGACCCCCACAGACACGAAGAAGACCCCCAGCCGATACGGGCTGGGGGTCTTCTTCGTGTCTGTGGGGCTAACAGGATTTGAACCTGTGGCCTCATCCTTATCAGGGATGCGCTCTAACCAACTGAGCTATAGCCCCGCCGCGCTGCGGTGTGTCCCGCGCGCTGACCTCTGAAGATTAGCGCACGTGCGGGCCAGTCCCAAAATCGATACCTCCGGGGGCACCGCACAGGCCGTGACACGCGACAGGGCCCCGCCCTGAGAGGGCGGGGCCCTGGCCACGAAGACCCCCGGAGCGGAGCCCCGGGGCCGGTGGAACGCGGAAGGCTGAGCTGACCCAGCCCAGCTCAGCTCAGCTCACCTCGGAGAAGAGAACCGGGGAGAGCGAGGGAGAGAGTTACTCGTCCTCGGCCAGCGTCAGCTCGACGCCGCCCACGAAGCCCGCGGAGAGGTTGTAGATGAAGGCGCCGAGCGTCGCGAGCGCCGTGGCGAGGACCACGTCGATGACCGCGATGATCGTCGTGAACATCAGGACGCGCGGCAGCGACAGGAAGGACTGCAGGTCGAAGCCGTTGGACTCGTTCGAGCCCGTCGCCTCCGAGATCGTGCCACCCACCGTGGCGAAGACGCCCATGGCGTCCATGACCATCCACAGCACGGCGGCCGCGACGATCGTGCAGATGCCGAGCGCGATGGAGAGCAGGAAGCTGACCTTCATCACCGACCACGGGTCGGCCTTGGCCACCCGCAGTCGCGCCTTGCGCGTACGAGGCATCGTGCGCGCCCCCGTCCGCGGCCTGCGCACGGAGCCCGTCTGGGCGCCGCCCTGCTGATACGCCTGCGGCGGGTGGTACGGCTGGGAGGCCTGCTGCTGGGGCTGGCGCTCACCGGGCAGAGCACCGGTGGCGTTCTGGGGCCCCTGAGCCCCCGGAGCCGCCTGGCCTGCTTGGGCCTCTTGGGCCCCGGCCCCGCCCGCGTACTGCGCTGACTGAGCCGGCTGCGGCCCTCGGGTGTCGGTCACGGTTCCCCCCTGGGATCCACGAGGCTCATGCGAGTCGGGAGAATCAGTGGCGGAGCCACGGACACCGTCTGTACCGGCGGTCTGGCCGGTTCCACTTGCTCCGGCGCCCGTGGCTCCACTCACGATGACTCTCTCCTCGCGCTACTCGGCCGTGGACTCCGTGCCCTCGTCCGTACCGGCGGCCGGCTCGCCGTCGGCCGATTCGACGACGATGTCACCGTCGACTTCCTCAGCCTCGCGCCCGGCCTCGGCGTTACGAGCGATACCGACCACGGCATCGCGCTTGCCCAGGTTGATCAGTTGGACGCCCATGGTGTCACGGCCCGTCTCCCTGACCTCGTTGACTCGCGTACGAATCACACCGCCGCCCAGGGTGATGGCGAGGATCTCGTCCGTCTCCTCCGTCACCAGCGCGCCCACGAGTTCGCCGCGGTCCTCCACGATCTTGGCGGCCTTGATGCCGAGGCCGCCACGGCCCTGGACGCGGTACTCGTCGACGTTGGTGCGCTTGGCGTACCCACCGTCGGTTGCGGTGAAGACGAAAGTACCCGGCCTGACGACATTCATCGAGAGCAGTTCGTCGCCACCGCGGAAACTCATTCCCTTCACGCCCGAGGTCGCGCGGCCCATGGGACGCAGCGCATCGTCCGTTGCGGTGAACCTGATCGACTGCGCCTTCTTACTGATGAGCAGCAGATCGTCCTCGGAGGAGACCAGCTCGGCGCCGATCAGCTCGTCGTCCTTGCCGTCGTCCGTCTCACGGAGGTTGATGGCGATGACGCCACCGGAGCGAGGCGAGTCGTAGTCCTTGAGCGGCGTCTTCTTTACGAGGCCGCCCTTGGTGGCGAGAACCAGGTAGGGCACCGCTTCGTAGTCGCGGATCGCGAGGATCTCGGCGATCTGCTCGTCCGGCTGGAAGGCGAGCAGGTTCGCCACGTGCTGGCCGCGCGCGTCACGTCCGGCATCGGGAAGCTCGTACGCCTTCGCGCGGTAGACCCGGCCCTTGTTGGTGAAGAACAGCAGCCAGTGGTGGGTCGTCGACACGAAGAAGTGGTCGACGATGTCGTCCTGCTTCAGCTTCGTGCCGCGCACGCCCTTGCCGCCGCGCTTCTGCGAGCGGTAGTCCTCCGTCTTGGTGCGCTTGATGTAGCCACCGCGCGTGATGGTGACGACAATGTCCTCCTCGGCGATCAGGTCCTCCATGGACATGTCGCCGTCGAAGGGCACGAGCGCCGAGCGACGGTCCTCGCCGAACTTGTCGACGATCGCCGCGAGCTCCTCGCTGATGATCTGGCGCTGCCGCTCGGGCGAGGCCAGGATCGCGTTGTACTCGTTGATCTTCGCCTGCAGTTCGTCGTGCTCGGCGACGATCTTCTGGCGCTCCAGGGCGGCCAGTCGGCGCAGCTGCATCTCGAGGATGGCGTTGGCCTGGATCTCGTCGATCGAGAGCAGCCCCATCAGGCCCTCACGCGCGACGTCGACCGTCTGGCTGGCCCGGATGAGCGCGATGACCTCGTCGATCGCGTCCAGGGCCTTGAGCAGGCCGCGCAGGATGTGGGCCCGCTCCTCGGCCTTGCGCAGCCTGTACTTCGTACGCCGGACGATGACCTCGACCTGGTGCGTCACCCAGTGGCGGATGAAGGCGTCCAGGGAGAGGGTGCGCGGCACGCCGTCGACCAGGGCCAGCATGTTGGCGCTGAAGTTCGACTGCAGATCGGTGTGCTTGTAGAGGTTGTTCAGCACGACCTTGGCGACCGCGTCGCGCTTCAGGACGACGACGAGGCGCTGGCCCGTGCGCGACGACGTCTCGTCGCGGACGTCGGCGATGCCGCCGACCCTGCCGTCCTTGACCAGGTCGGCGATCTTCTGCGCGAGGTTGTCGGGGTTGGTCTGGTAGGGGAGCTCGGTGACCACCAGGCACTGGCGGTTCTGGATCTCCTCGACCGCGACGACCGCGCGCATCGTGATGGAGCCACGACCCGTGCGGTACGCCTCCTCGATGCCCTTACGGCCCACTACTAGTGCGCCGGTCGGGAAATCGGGGCCCTTGATGCGCTCGATCAGCGCGTCGAGCAGCTCCTCGTGCGAGGCGTCCGGGTGCTCGAGCGCCCACTGCGCGCCCGCCGCGACCTCGCGGAGGTTGTGCGGCGGGATGTTCGTCGCCATGCCGACCGCGATGCCCGCCGAACCGTTGATCAGCAGGTTCGGGAAGCGCGCCGGCAGGACCGTCGGCTCCTGATTGCGGCCGTCGTAGTTGTCCGTGAAGTCGACGGTCTCCTCGTCGATGTCACGGACCATCTCCATGGCCAGCGGCGCCATCTTGCACTCGGTGTACCGCATGGCGGCCGCCGGGTCGTTGCCCGGAGAGCCGAAGTTTCCGTTGGAGTCCACCAGGGGCATCCGCATCGACCACGGCTGGGCCAGGCGGACCAGGGCGTCGTAGATGGAGGAGTCGCCGTGCGGGTGGTAGGTGCCCATGACGTCACCGACGACGCGGGCGCACTTGTAGAAGCCCTTCTCGGGGCGGTACCCACCGTCGTACATCGCGTACAGGACGCGGCGGTGCACGGGCTTCAGGCCGTCCCGTACGTCGGGCAGCGCGCGCGACACGATGACGGACATCGCGTAGTCGAGGTAGGAGCGCTGCATCTCCGTCTCGAGCCCGACGGGCTCGACACGCATGCCCACGCCGGGGACGGCGGGCTCCTCTTCGGGCATCACAGGGGTGTTCTCGTCGGCCATTGCTGGTCAAAGTCCTTTCGAGGTGCGGCTTGTGCGGCCGACTCAGATGTCGAGGAAGCGGACGTCCTTGGCGTTGCGCTGGATGAACGAGCGCCGCGCCTCGACGTCCTCGCCCATCAGCACCGAGAACAGGTCGTCGGCCTGCGCCGCGTCGTCCAGGGTGACCTGGCCGAGAACGCGGTGATCCTGGTCCATCGTCGTCACGCGCAGCTCCTCGGCGTTCATCTCACCGAGACCCTTGAATCGCTGGACCGAGTCGTCCCTGACGCGCTTGCCGGCCTGACGGCCGATCTCGATCAGGGCGTCGCGCTCGCGGTCCGAGTACGCGTACTGGAAGTCGTCCCGCGTCCACTTGATCTTGTAGAGCGGCGGGCGCGAGAGGTACACGTGGCCGGACTCGACGAGCGGCCGCATGAAGCGGAACAGGAAGGTCAGGAGCAGGGTGTTGATGTGCTGACCGTCGACGTCGGCGTCCGCCATCAGGATGATCTTGTGATAGCGGAGCTTCTCGATGTCGAAGTCCTCGTGCACGCCCGTGCCGAAGGCCGAGATGAGGGCCTGGACTTCCTGGTTGTGCAGGATCTTGTCGATCCGCGCCTTCTCGACGTTCAGGATCTTGCCTCGGATGGGCAGGATCGCCTGGTACATCGGGTCACGGCCGGACTTCGCCGAACCACCGGCGGAGTCACCCTCGACGATGAAGATCTCGCACTTCGTCGGGTCGTTCGACTGGCAGTCGCTGAGCTTTCCGGGCAGCGAGGCCGATTCGAGCAGGCCCTTGCGGCGGGTCAGGTCGCGCGCCTTGCGGGCGGCGACGCGGGCCGTGGCGGCCTGGATGCTCTTGCGGATGATGTCCGCGGCCTCGTTCGGATTGCGGTCGAACCAGTCCGTGAGGTGCTCGTGCACGACCTTCTGCACGAAGGTCTTCGCCTCGGTGTTGCCCAGCTTGGTCTTGGTCTGGCCCTCGAACTGGGGCTCGCCCAGCTTCACCGAGATGATGGCCGTCAGACCCTCGCGGATGTCCTCGCCCGTGAGGTTGTCGTCCTTCTCGCGCAGCAGCTTCTTCTCGCGCGCGTACCGGTTGACCAGGCCCGTCAGCGCGGCCCTGAAGCCCTCCTCGTGCGTACCGCCCTCGTGCGTGTGGATCGTGTTCGCGAAGGAGTAGACACCTTCGGTGTACTGCGAGTTCCACTGCATCGCGATCTCGGCCGAGAGCATGCGCTCCTTGTCCTCGGCCTCGACGTCGATGACGGTCGGGTGAATCACCTCGCCCTTACGGGAGTTGAGGTACTTCACGAAGTCGACGATGCCGCCTTCGTAGAAGTACGTCACCGTGCGGGCCTCGGCGGCCTCGTCGTCGGTGGCCTCGGTCGAGTCCGCACCCGCCGTCGCCTTCGCCGACTCGCGCTCGTCGGTGAGCGTGATGGTCAGTCCCTTGTTGAGGAACGCCATCTCCTGGAAGCGCCGTGCCAGCGTCTCGAAGGAGTACACGGTCGTCTCGAAGACGTCCGGGTCGGCCCAGAAGGTGACCGTGGTGCCGGTCTCCGAGGTGGCCTCGTGCCGCTCCAGGGGGGCGGTCGGGGCGCCCGTCTTGTAGTCCTGCGTCCAGCGGTAGCCGTCGGTCTTGATGTCGACGGCCAGCTTGGTGGACAGGGCGTTCACGACGGAGACACCGACGCCGTGCAGACCACCGGAGACGGCGTAACCGCCGCCGCCGAACTTGCCGCCCGCGTGCAGCACGGTGAGCACGACCTCGACGGCCGGCTTCTTCTCGACGGGGTGGATGCCCACCGGGATGCCACGGCCGTTGTCGATCACGCGCACGCCGCCGTCGGCGAGGATCGTGACGTCGATCGTGTCCGCGTGGCCGGCCAGGGCCTCGTCCACGGAGTTGTCGACGACTTCCTGCACGAGGTGGTGCAGGCCACGCTCACCGGTCGAACCGATGTACATGCCGGGTCGCTTGCGGACCGCGTCCAGACCCTCGAGGACGGTGATCGCGCTGGCGTCGTACGAGGCTGTGACCTCGCCTTTCTCGCCAGCGACGGTGGACGGGATGTTCTCGTTGGGGTTGCCGGAATCGGCCACGAAGCGCCCTTTCTGGCACAGCACAAGCCAAGCACCCGGCGGTGGCCGGAGCGGCTGCGTCGTTCAGCGATAGTCAGCGTTGCTCGGTGCGACCCACAAGTGGGGCGGGATTAGCTTCCAGTCTACCGGTAGCGCCGACAGTGATGGGGGTTTGCCGGTACCTGAGTCCGCATGTGCCGTCCTGAACCGGCATCATCCGACTCCCCATATGCGGCCCGGGGCTCTAAGAGGCTCACAGCGGCACTCAGCGCTTCGAGGTGTCAACCTTGAGCTACCACCCGGTACCGCCTCAGCCGTAGGTGTCCCCGGGGCCCGTGCTGCCCGGCGCGCGCAAGGGTCCGAAGCGGCGCGCGGGACCGCCGGGACCGAGGACTTTGATGAGGCGCACGGTGCCGTGGCCGAGGTCCTCGTTGAGGCGCGCGACCAACTGGGGGGCGAGGAGGCGCAGGTTCGTCGCCCAGGCCGTGGAGTCGCACTGGACGGTCAGGACGCGCTCGCTCTCGTCGTAGCGCTGCGGGACGCAGTGGTTGGCCAGGTCCTCGCCGACGATCTGCGGCCAGCGGCCCATCACCCCGCCGACCGCGGCAGGCGTCTCCCAGCCGCGCTCGGTGATCAGGCGGTTGATGGCGGAGCCGAGCGGCTGGGGGTCACGCCCGTCGGCGCGCGCGCCGGAGCGGAGGCCGCCCCTGCGGGCCTGCTTCTTCTGCTGCGCGGCGTCGCCACGCGCGCGTGCCTGTTCCTTGGCGGCGCGGAGGGCGACCCTGGCGAGGTCGACGCCGGAGGGCTCGGGCGTCTTCGGCGTCTCCTTGGGGGCGTCCCGAGGCGCGTCCTTGGCGGGCTCTTCGGCGCTCATACGCGCTCCCGGCTCAGGCAGGTCATACGCGCTCCACCGCGCCGTCCGCCACCGCGAACCGGGCCCCGGCGAGCACGCCCGGCACGTCGTCGTCCACCGCGGCCGTGACCAGCACCTGTTCGCCCGGCGCCACCAGCTCCGCGAGCCGCTCCCTGCGCCGCACGTCGAGCTCCGCGAACACGTCGTCCAGGACGAGCACCGGTTCGTTCCCCTCGGCGCGCAGGAGGTCGTACGAGGCCAGGCGCAGCGCCAGGGCGTACGACCAGGACTCGCCATGGCTCGCGTACCCCTTGGCGGGGAGCTGGCCCAGTTTTAGGAGCAGGTCGTCGCGGTGCGGGCCGACCAGCGTGACGCCCCGCTCGATCTCCTGCTTGCGTGCCTCTTCGAGGGCGGCGATCAGCTGCTCGAACAGCGTCTCCCGCGTGTGGCCGTCGCCCGGCGCCGACGGCTTGTACTCAAGGGTGACGGGGCCGCCGCCGGGTGCCAGCTGTTCGTACGCCTTGTCGGCGAGCGGCTGCAGCGCGGCGATCAGGTCGAGCCGCTGCGTGAGCAGTTCGGCGCCCACGCGCGCGAGGTGCTGGTCCCAGACGTCGAGTGTGGACAGGTCCATGGTGCGACCGCCGTGCCGCCGCGCGAGGGCCGCGGACTTCAGGAGGGTGTTGCGCTGCTTGAGCACGCGGTCGTAGTCGGAGCGGACGCCCGCCATGCGCGGGGAGCGCGCCGTGATCAGCTCGTCGAGGAAGCGCCGCCGCTCACCCGGGTCGCCCTTGATCAGCGCCAGGTCCTCGGGCGCGAACAGCACCGTGCGCACGATCCCGAGCACGTCACGCGGTCTGACCTGCGAGGACCTGTTGATCCGGGCACGATTCGCCTTGCCCGGATTGAGTTCGAGCTCGACCAGCTGCTGGCGCTCGCCCTGCTGGACCGCGGCTCGGACGACGGCGCGCTCGGCGCCCATACGCACCAGGGGGGCGTCCGACGAGACACGGTGGCTGCCGAGCGTGGCGAGATAGCCGACGGCCTCCACGAGGTTCGTCTTGCCCTGGCCGTTCGGGCCCACGAACGCGGTGACGCCCGGATCGAGAGGCACCTCGACCCGGGCGTACGAGCGGAAGTCGGCCAGCGACAGATGCGTGACGTGCATGGTGTGCGCCGACCTCCCCCGGCCCTACTTCACTTGCTGAGAGGCCTGTGGGAAACGGCTGGAGTTCCCCACAGGCTGTGGATCAGTGCTCGCTCTTGGACTCGACTGCGTGCCCGCCGAACTGGTTGCGCAGCGCCGCGATCATCTTCATCTGCGGGGAGTCGTCCTGGCGCGAGGCGAAGCGGGCGAACAGCGAGGCCGTGATGGCGGGCAGCGGCACGGCGTTGTCGATCGCGGCTTCCACCGTCCACCGGCCCTCGCCGGAGTCCTGCGCGAAGCCGCGCAGCTTCGCCAGGTGCTCGTCGTCGTCCAGGGCGTTGACCGCCAGGTCGAGCAGCCAGGAACGGATGACCGTGCCCTCCTGCCAGGAGCGGAAGACCTCGCGCACGTCGGTGACGGAGTCGACCTTCTCCAGGAGCTCCCAGCCCTCGGCGTAGGCCTGCATCATGGCGTACTCGATGCCGTTGTGGACCATCTTCGAGAAGTGGCCCGCGCCGACCTTGCCCGCGTGCACGGAGCCGAAGTCACCCTCGGGCTTCAGGGCGTCGAAGATCGGCTGGACCTTCGCGATGTCCTCGGCGGCGCCGCCGTACATCAGGGCGTAGCCGTTCTGGAGGCCCCACACGCCGCCGGAGACGCCGCAGTCGACGAAGCCGATGCCCTTGGCCTTCAGCTCCTCGGCGTGCTTCTCGTCGTCCGTCCAGCGGGAGTTCCCGCCGTCCACGACGACGTCACCGGGCTGGAGCAGCTCGGCGAGCTCGTCGACGGTGGACTGGGTCGCGGCTCCGGCCGGAACCATCACCCATACGACACGCGGACCCTTGAGTTTGCCCACAAGCTCTTCGAGGCTGTGGACATCCGCGACGTCCTGGTTGCGGTCGTATCCGATGACGGTGTGGCCTGCGCGGCGGATGCGCTCGCGCATGTTGCCGCCCATCTTGCCGAGGCCGACGAGACCGAGCTCCATCAGTGGTTCCTTAAGTAGCGATGTGGCGTGGAGGCACCTTCGTACCCGCGTCCGAGCCTACGCCCGGACGCTCGCTCACACCTGTGGGCTCAGCCGCTCAGACGTACCGGCATGATCAGGTACTTGTAGGCCTCGTCGGCCTCCGCGTCCAGCGCCGGCCTGCCGCTGAGGAGCGCGGGCTTCGTCGACGTCGTGAACGACAGCTGGGCGACCGGCGAGTCGATCGCGCTCAGGCCGTCGAGCAGGAACGTCGGGTTGAAGGCGATGGAGACGTCGTCGCCCTCGAGCTGGGCGTCGACCCTCTCCACAGCCTGTGCGTCGTCGCTGGAACCGGCCTCCAGGATCAGCACACCCTGTTCGAAGCTGAGCCGCACCGGAGTGTTCCGCTCGGCCACCAGGGCCACGCGCTTCACGGCCTCGACGAACGGGGCGGTCTCGATGACCGCGATCGAGTTGAACTCCGTGGGGAAGAGCGTCTTGTACTTCGGCAGGTCGCCCTCGAGCAGACGGGTGGTCGTACGCCGTCCTGCGCCCTCGAAGCCGATCAGACCCTCACCGGCACCGGAGCCGGACAGCGCCAGGGTGACCGTGTCGCCGCTCGTGAGCGCCTTGGCGGTGTCCAGGAGCGTCTTGGCGGGCACCAGGGCGACCGCGGACGCCTCGGGGTTCTCCGGCTTCCACAGGAACTCGCGGACCGCGAAGCGGTAGCGGTCGGTGGAGGCCAGCGTGACGGTGTCGCCCTCGATCTCGATGCGTACGCCGGTCAGGACGGGCAGCGTGTCGTCGCGGCCCGCGGCGATGGCCACCTGGGCGGCGGCGGAGGCGAAGACCTCACCGGGGACCGTGCCGGTCGCGGTGGGCATCTGCGGCAGCGCGGGGTACTCCTCCACAGGAAGTGTGTGGAGTGTGAATCGCGAGGAGCCGCAGACCACCGTGGCCCGCACACCGTCTGTGGAGATCTCCACCGGACGGTTGGGAAGGGCGCGGCAGATGTCGGCGAGCAGCCGGCCGGAGACGAGGACCGTGCCCTCGTCGTCGATCTCGGCGTCCACGGAGACGCGTGCCGAGACCTCGTAGTCAAAGCTGGAAAGGCTCAGTGCGCCTTCCTCGGCCTTCAGCAGCAGGCCCGCGAGGACAGGTGCCGGTGGCCGGGCCGGGAGACTGCGCGCCGCCCACGCCACTGCCTCCGCGAGTACGTCGCGTTCCACCCGGATCTTCACTTAGCCGCCCTCCTGCTGTTGCTGGCACTGGGGACCAGTCTGACGCACCGCACTGACAGTGGGTGCCCGTCGGGGTCAAGTCGTGACGAGCGGTGTCGGAGGTCCGGAGCGCGAGTTGTGCACAGGCCCCTCTTCGAAGCCAATTCCCCGGTGACTCTAGGGGGCAGTAGTAGTAGGGGCTGTGGAAACCGTGGATAACCGCGTATGTGCAGGTCAGTGCCGGTTTTTTATCCACCGCGCCTGTGGGCGGAGGCGGTGGACAACCGGTGGTTTCTGTGGACGGGCGAAAGTTCTGCACACCCGATGCACAGGGAAGGGGTACTTCTCCCCAGCGCCGTCCCCAGCTTTACCCACCTTCTGCACAGGCCAACCGACCACCTTGGTGTGACGCCTTTCACTCGGCACGGTGACAGGGCGCGTTGCGTTGCCGAACAGTGGACAGCCGTGTGGAGAAGCTGGGGAAAGCTGGGGACAACCGGCCCGAGCCTGTGGGTTGCCGGTGGACAAGTTCATGCACACCCTGTGGACGAGTTTTTCCTCCACAGCCTGTGGAGGGCCGTCGTCCACCAATCCACAACCACTTGACCTGGCTTGATGATCCTTCAGCAGGGTCCCCTGTGGACAGCGTCTGGACAACTTCTGGGTCCCCAGGGTGTGGAGGGGAAAAAGTGCGCACATCTGTGGAGAACAGGCCTCTCAGCTGGGGAAATCGAACAGCGGAGAGGGACGACGGGCCTCCACGCGCGCGTGCACAACGGCGAAGGGCGCCCCGGAAGTTGTCCCGGGGCGCCCTTCAGAGGTGTGTGCCGGCGTCTGTCAGCCGTTCTTGATGCGGTTGGTGAGCTCGGTGACCTGGTTGTAGATCGAGCGCCGCTCGGCCATCAGCGCGCGGATCTTGCGGTCCGCGTGCATGACCGTCGTGTGGTCGCGGCCGCCGAACTGCGCCCCGATCTTGGGCAGGGAGAGGTCCGTCAGCTCCCGGCAGAGATACATCGCGATCTGGCGGGCCGTCACCAGGACGCGGCTGCGCGAGGATCCGCAGAGGTCGTCCACCGTGAGGCCGAAGTAGTCCGCGGTCGCGGCCATGATGGCCGTCGCCGTGATCTCCGGAGCAGCGTCCTCGCCCCCGGGGATCAGGTCCTTGAGGACGATCTCCGTCAGACCCAGGTCCACCGGCTGCCGATTGAGCGAGGCGAAGGCCGTGACCCGGATCAGCGCGCCCTCGAGCTCACGGATGTTGCGTGAGATGCGGGACGCGATGAACTCCAGGACCTCCGGGGGGGCGTTGAGCTGCTCCTGCACCGCCTTCTTACGAAGGATGGCGATACGCGTCTCCAGCTCCGGCGGCTGGACGTCGGTGATCAGTCCCCACTCGAAGCGGTTGCGCAGCCGGTCCTCCAGGGTCACCAGCTGCTTCGGCGGCCGGTCGCTGGAGAGCACGATCTGCTTGTTCGCGTTGTGGAGCGTATTGAAGGTGTGGAAGAACTCCTCCTGCGTCGACTCCTTGCTCGCGAGGAACTGGATGTCGTCGACGAGCAGGATGTCCATCTCGCGGTACCGCTTGCGGAAGGTGTCGCCCTTGCCGTCGCGGATGGAGTTGATGAACTCGTTCGTGAACTCCTCGGAGCTCACGTAGCGCACGCGCGTGCCCGGGTAGAGGCTGCGGGCGTAGTGACCGATGGCGTGCAGCAGGTGCGTTTTGCCGAGCCCGGACTCTCCGTAGATGAAGAGGGGGTTGTACGCCTTGGCGGGCGCCTCGGCCACGGCGACGGCCGCCGCGTGCGCGAAACGGTTCGAGGCGCCGATCACGAAGGTGTCGAAGAGGTACTTCGGGTTGAGGCGCGCGGTGGGCTCGCCGGGCGCCGACGCGGGGGCCGGCTGCGCGGCCAGTGGGCCGGGGGCGCCGCTGCCGTGGACGCCGTGGCCGTTGCCGCCGCCGCCCCTCGGGTCGTGGCCGCCAGGGCCCGGTGACTGGTCGTGACGCTCGCGCCGGTCATGGCGGTCGTGCCGATCGTGGCGGTCCTGCTGGTCCTGCCGGTCCTGGCGCTCTTGCCGGTCCTGGCGGTCCTGGCGGTGCTGGTCGTAAGGGGAGTGGTTCTGCGGCGGCTGCGACCGGTAGTCGTGCTGGGGCTGCTGAGGGCTCGCGTACGGGTCGCGCTCGGGGAAGCCGAGCCGCTGCTGCTGCCAGCCGTAGTCGTCCTGCTGCTGGGGTTGCTGCTGCGGCCAGGCGCCGGGTGCGGGGCGCTGGTAGTCGGGGTACGCGGGGCGGGCGGTCGGCAGCTGGTCGGGCCCACGGCCCGGGGCGTGCTCGTCCGAGGTGCGACGGCCGTAACTGTCGTACGACTCGTGTCCCTGACCGGGGCCCGGGTGCTGCTCGGGCTCCTCATAGCGCTGCTGCTGTTGCTGGCCGGACTGCTGGTACGGCGGCGCCGACGGGCCGGGCCGGTCCATGGGATCGCCGACCGAGTCGTCCACGGTGATGGCGATACGGATGGGGCGGCCGCACTCGCGGCTCAGCGATTCACTGACGATGGGTGCCAGGCGTCCCTCGAGCACGCCCTTGGCGAACTCGTTCGGTACGGCGAGCAGTGCGGTGTCGGCGACCAGCGCCAGCGGCTGGCAGCGCTTGATCCAGCGCTCGTCCTTCGCGTCGACCCCGTGCCCCCGCCCCTCACCCAGCAGCTGCTCCAGAACTCGTGGCCACACTGCGGCAAGATCGGCAGGTACGTCAGCCACAAGGCACGCTCTCTCACGGGGTCCCACGAAGGTGTGGTTCTTGGGACGGAAATCGGGATGGGGAGGGAGAAGGGAATGAATCGGAGTTTGGCCACGGTAGTCAGGGCAACGGCTGCGGTTCAAGTTGTTGTCCACAGGCTGTGCACAGTGTCTCTCCCTGGCGGTCGGTTTGACCGGATGGCGTAGCCCCGCGTACCGTGACCAGGTCGAGTTGTCGATGGCTGCTGCCGCCTGCCTCCGATGGGCAAAGATCACGATCTGTGATTGTGAAGCGGTGCACTCGGTGCGTATTCGCGAGCTTCTCGTGGGCGCACGGTGACAGCCAGGCGATGTCCCGCCACCACACAATCATTTCTGGAGCCCCCGAGTGAGCAAGCGCACCTTCCAGCCGAACAACCGCCGTCGCGCCAAGACCCACGGCTTCCGCCTGCGGATGCGCACCCGTGCCGGCCGCGCGATCCTCGCGAACCGTCGTGGCAAGGGTCGCGCCAGCCTTTCCGCTTAATCGCATTAAGGTCATGACGTCGTGCTGCCTACCGAGCATCGGCTGAGGCGGCGCGAAGACTTCGCGACCGCGGTACGCCGAGGACGACGGGCCGGACGCCCGCTTCTCGTCGTCCATCTACGTAGCGGTGCAACGGACCCGCACGCGCCTGGGGAGAGCGTTTCCCCGACGCGTGCGGGTTTCGTCGTGAGCAAGGCCATTGGCGGAGCCGTCGTACGCAACAAGGTGAAGCGCAGGCTTCGCCATCTGATGCGTGACCGGGTGGCTCAGCTGCCCCCCGGTAGCCTGGTAGTCGTACGAGCGTTGCCCGGTGCGGGTGACGCCGCCCATGCACAGCTGGCCCAAGACCTGGATGCCGCTCTACAGCGGCTGCTGGGAGGGGGCGCTCGATGAAGTACCCACTGCTGGCTCTGATCAAGCTGTACCAGTGGACGATCAGTCCATTGCTGGGTCCGGTGTGCAAGTACTACCCGTCGTGCTCCCGCTACGGCTACCTGGCCATCGACCGGCACGGTGCGATCAAGGGAACGGCGCTCACTGCCTGGCGCATCCTGCGGTGCAATCCGTGGTCGCTCGGTGGCGTCGACCATGTCCCGCCGCGCAAGCGTCCGCGGTGGCACGAGATGCTGCGCGCCATGTGGCGTGAACGCAAGGGCGGGCCCTCCGCCGCTGGCGTGCCCTCCGGGGATGCCTCCCCGGATACCCCTGGCCCGGCCGCCGAGACCCCGTCCCATGCTCAAGGAGCCTGATTAGTGGACACGATTGCCAGTCTGTTCAGCTTCATCACGACACCCGTTTCCTGGGTCATCGTCCAGTTCCACTCGCTGTACGGGGCCATTTTCGGTCCTGACACGGGCTGGGCCTGGGGCTTGTCCATCGTGTCCCTGGTTGTCCTGATCCGTATCTGCCTGATCCCGCTCTTCGTGAAGCAGATCAAGGCGACCCGGGCGATGCAGACGCTGCAGCCCGAGATGAAGAAGATCCAGGAGCGCCACAAGAGCGACAAGCAGCGCCAGTCCGAAGAGATGATGAAGCTGTACAAGGAGTCGGGTACCAACCCGCTCTCCTCGTGCCTTCCCATCCTGGCGCAGTCGCCGTTCTTCTTCGCCCTGTACCACGTGCTCTCCGGCATCGCGTCGAACGACACCATCGGCGTCATCGACAAGCCGCTCCTGGAGAGCGCGCAGAAGGCGCACATCTTCGGCGCCCCGCTGGCCGCGAAGTTCATGGACAGCGAGGAAAAGGTCGCGGCGCTCCACGCCTCGCTGACCGACGTCCGCGTCGTGACCGCGATCATGATCGTCCTGATGTCGTTCTCGCAGTTCTACACGCAGCGCCAGCTGATGACGAAGAACGTGGACACGACGGTCAAGACGCCGTTCATGCAGCAGCAGAAGATGCTGATGTACGTCTTCCCGATCATGTTCGCCGTGTTCGGCATCAACTTCCCCGTCGGCGTCCTCGTCTACTGGCTGACCACCAACGTGTGGACCATGGGCCAGCAGATGTTCGTGATCCGCCGGAATCCGACCCCCGGCTCCAAGGCTCAGGCCGCGTTCCTGGAGCGCCTGCAGAAGCAGCTCACGCACTCCAAGAAGGTGCGGGGACGTGGCAACACGAACGTCATCAAGGCGATCGTCGCCAAGGGCCGCGACCGCAACGAGTTCGAGCGCAAGTTCATCAACGGTCTGAGCAAGGAAGGCCTGGTGGCCCAGGCCGACGGCACCGTCGCGCAGAGCGACTCCGCTGTCGCCACGGAGACCGAGGGTGGCGCCACTGCCGCGGGCGGCGCTGCCCCGAAGAGGCAGCAGCCCAAGCGTCAGAGCAAGTCGCAGCGCCAGACCGCCGCCGCACACGGCAAGGCGGAGAGCGACGCGGAGACGCCTTCGGATGCGAAGACGTCGCTGGAGAAGACTCCGGACGAGCCTGAGGACGCCGCTCCCAAGGGCAAGGCCGCGGGCGGCAAGACCGGGTCAGGGAACGCACGCAGCCAAGCCAAGTCCGGGCAGCGCAAGGGCCAGCAGCGCCCCAAGCACCCGTCCAAGAAGTAGAAGGAGTCCATCCCGTGACGGAAGGCACCACCGCCCCCGCCGAGGTCGTCGAGGCCGAGGTCGAGGCCGGCGACACTCTCACCCGTCTTGAGCAGGAGGGTGAGATCGCGGCGGACTACCTCGAGGGTCTGCTGGACATCGCCGATCTCGACGGCGACATCGACATGGACGTCGAGGCCGACCGCGCTGCTGTCTCGATCATCAGTGACTCCAACAGTCGCGATCTGCAGAAGCTCGTCGGCCGTGACGGTGAGGTCCTGGAGGCGCTTCAGGAGCTCACGCGTCTCGCGGTGCACCGCGAGACCGGTGACCGCAGCCGCCTGATGCTGGACATCGCGGGCTACCGCGCCAAGAAGCGCGAGGAGCTCTCCGAGCTGGGCGCCAAGGCCGCGGCCGAGGTGAAGAGCTCCGGTGAGCCGGTCAACCTCAAGCCGATGACGCCCTTCGAGCGCAAGGTCGTGCATGATGCGGTCAAGGCCGCCGGTCTGCGCAGCGAGTCCGAGGGCGAGGAGCCGCAGCGCTTCGTCGTCGTGCTTCCCGCCTGATCGCACGTTGTTTCCCCGGCCCCGTCTGTTCGCAGGCGGGGCCGGTCTTTGTCAGCCTGATAGTCAGCCACCCCAGTGCGGTACGGAAGGACGGTCCCCGTGACGGAGGCAGCGGAGCTCCCCTCGGCGCCCGAGCAGGCCCGGGCGGTATTCGGTGAGCGCTTCTCGGACGCGGTCCGGTACGCGGAGTTGCTGGCCGATGCGGGAGTGCAGCGGGGCCTGATCGGCCCTCGCGAAGTGCCTCGGCTGTGGGAGCGGCATCTGCTGAACTGCGCGGTCCTCTCCGAGGTCGTGCCCGAGAACGTGATGGTGTGCGATGTCGGCTCGGGAGCGGGACTGCCGGGGATTCCGCTGGCTCTCGTCCGCCCGGACCTGAAGATCACGCTGCTTGAGCCGCTGCTGCGGCGGACCACCTTCCTCACCGAGGTGGTCGAGCTGCTCGGTCTCGACCATGTGACCGTCGTGCGGGGGCGCGCCGAGGAGGTCCTTGGGAAGCTGCCTCCCGTCCACGTGGTGACTGCGCGAGCGGTGGCGCCGCTGGACCGCCTCGCGGCCTGGGGCGTGCCGCTCCTGCGTCCCTACGGGGAGATGCTGTTGCTCAAGGGCGACACGGCAGAGGAAGAGGTCAAGGCCGCGGGGTCCGCGCTGAGCAAGCTCGGCGCGGTGACCACCTCGGTGCTGCATGTCGGTGAGGGCGTGGTGGACCCGCTGTCCACGGTCGTGCGGGTCGAGGTCGGGGAGAGCCCCGGCGGTGTGCGCTTCGCGGCGAAGCGCGCGAAGGCCGCACGTACGGGACGGACTCGGCGTCGTCGTTGATCCGTCCTGACGACGAGCCGTACTCCACAAAAGCTGCCAAACGTACGCATACCGGGGTGTCGCGCAAGCGGCACCCCGGCTGCCGTGCATCGTGTTTCACGTGAAACGTCGCTCACTGCTGCATGGCATCATCAGTCGCGGCCGCGCTGCGGAACCTCGCGAGCGTCGGCCACTCGGTTCCCTCGATAAGGGAACGGAGTTGTCCACAGAGGTGGATTCGTCCACAGAAGACCGGGCCTCGCTGGTTCACGACCCTCAAAGCATGGGAGGCTCTGTTCATTGCGAGCCTGAAGTCGAGGAGAGTGAATCCTTGCGGTCCGACGCCAACATCGCGGGACCGATGACCGATCCGGTCCCCGGTCCCCGTACCGAGTCGGCGGGGGAGGATGTTTCACGTGAAACACCGCCCCCGATGGACGACACCCCAATCGGTCGTGCTGCCCAACTGGCGGTAGAAGCCCTGGGCCGTGCAGGCGAGGGCCTGCCACGACCCGAGCAGACCCGAGTCATGGTGGTCGCCAACCAGAAGGGCGGAGTGGGCAAGACGACGACAACCGTCAACCTTGCCGCTTCGCTCGCTCTGCACGGCGCGCGCGTCCTGGTCGTCGACCTCGACCCGCAGGGCAACGCCTCCACGGCTCTGGGTATCGACCACCACGCCGAAGTCCCGTCCATCTACGACGTGTTGGTCGAGAGCAAGCCGCTCTCCGAAGTCGTACAGCCGGTCCCCGATGTCGAGGGACTCTTCTGCGCCCCGGCCACCATCGATCTCGCCGGTGCGGAGATCGAGCTGGTGTCGCTGGTGGCACGGGAGAGCCGTCTGCAGCGGGCTATCCAGGCGTACGAGCAGCCGCTGGACTACATCCTCATCGACTGCCCGCCGTCGCTCGGCCTGCTGACGGTCAACGCCCTGGTTGCCGGCGCGGAGGTACTGATCCCCATCCAGTGCGAGTACTACGCACTGGAGGGCCTTGGTCAGCTCCTGCGCAACGTCGACCTGGTGCGGGGGCACCTCAACCCTCATCTGCATGTCTCGACCATCCTGCTCACCATGTACGACGGCCGGACCCGGCTCGCCTCACAGGTGGCGGACGAGGTACGCAGCCACTTCGGCGAAGAGGTCCTGCGGACGAGCATTCCGCGCTCGGTCCGCATTTCGGAGGCGCCGAGTTACGGGCAGACCGTACTGACCTACGATCCGGGGTCGAGTGGTGCCCTCTCGTACTTCGAGGCGGCGCGGGAGATCGCACTCCGCGGCGTCGGCATTCGCTACGACGTACAGCACGCCCACGTGGGCGCCCAGAATGATCAGCACAGCACGACGGAGGGGATGCAGTGAGCGAGCGACGGAGAGGGCTGGGTCGTGGCCTCGGCGCCCTGATCCCTGCGGCCCCGACGGAGAAGTCGGCCGCCCAGGCCATGGGGGGAGCTACGGCTTCACCCAGCGCTGGACCGGTACTCACAGCCGAGCGGGGAGTGGCGGCCGCGAAGGTGGCGGCGCTCCCGCAGAGCCCTGTTTCACATGAAACGGAGCCGCTGAATGGAGCGGTGGAGGGCGAGGAGAACCCGGTCGGTGCGCATTTCGCCGAGCTGCCTCTCGACTTCATCACGCCCAACCCGAGGCAGCCGCGTGAGGTCTTCGACGAGGACGCCCTCGCCGAGCTGGTGACCTCCATCAAGGAGGTCGGGCTTCTCCAGCCTGTCGTCGTACGGCAGGTAGGGGCCTCGCGCTACGAGCTCATCATGGGTGAGCGGCGCTGGCGGGCTTGCCGTGAGGCAGGACTCGAGCGCATTCCGTCGATCGTCCGCGCGACGGACGACGAGAAGCTCCTCCTGGACGCGCTCCTGGAGAACCTGCACCGTGCGCAGCTGAACCCACTGGAAGAGGCGGCCGCCTACGACCAGTTGCTCAAGGACTTCAACTGCACGCACGACCAGCTGGCGGACCGGATCGGCCGGTCCCGCCCGCAGGTCTCGAACACGCTGCGGCTGCTGAAGCTGTCGCCGGCGGTTCAGCGCAGGGTCGCTGCCGGTGTGCTCTCCGCGGGCCATGCTCGCGCACTGCTGTCCGTGGAGGACTCGGAGGAGCAGGATCGCCTCGCGCACAGGATCGTGGCCGAGGGGCTCTCGGTGCGGGCCGTCGAGGAGATCGTGACCCTGATGGGTTCGCGGCCGCAGAGTGCTCCGCGGGCCAAGGGGCCGCGGGCGGGCGCTCGGGTGTCGCCGTCACTGACCAGCCTTGCCACTCGTCTCTCCGACCGGTTCGAGACCCGGGTGCGCGTGGACCTGGGGCAGAAGAAGGGCAAGATCGTCGTCGACTTCGCCTCGCTGGAGGACCTGGAGCGCATCCTCGCGACGCTCGCTCCGGGTGAGGGGCCGGTCCTGAAGAACGGCCTCGCCGAGGACTCCTCGACGGACTCCGCAGAGGACGACAGGTCCGAGGGCGAAGTGGCCTGAGCCTCCACAGCCAGTCCGCCGAGAGCGGGCCGTGTCCGGTGTGTACCGGAACACGGCCCGCTCTTTGCTTTCTTACGGTATCGGTGCAATCGCATCGTGGATACGATGCGATTGGGTATGGCACATCCAGCTGACGGCGCCTCATTGGGGAGGGGAGGGCCCATGCGATCGGTGAGCCGCACTGGACTGATGACTGCGGGCCTTGGGCTGGGAGCCGTCGGCGGATTCGTCGGCAGCTTGCTGAAGGAACGGAGCGCTCTGACTGCCGCCCGTGATGCGGCGGGCGAAGGAAGTGAGGAACAGCCTTCATGGGGCGTCGGCTCGTACCGCTCACGCTGGACAACCTTTCGGACCTTCCCCAGCGCTGCCGGACGTGTGTCTTCTGGGAGCTGGACCCGGTCAGCGGCCAGGCCGCGGTAAAGGCCGGTACGCCCGATCTCGAGAAGGAGGCGTGGATCTCCGCCGTCCTGTTGGAGTGGGGCTCCTGCGGTCGGGTCGT
The DNA here is from genome assembly GCF_044455475.1 of Streptomyces sp. NPDC051218. NCBI lineage: Bacteria > Bacillati > Actinomycetota > Actinomycetes > Kitasatosporales > Streptomycetaceae > Streptomyces > Streptomyces sp. NPDC051218. Next base: position 184,199 of record NZ_JBITEU010000011.1, read on the forward strand.
CTACGTCGATGACGTGCCGGTGGGCTTCGTGCTGTACGCCCCGCCGGCCTATGTGCCTCGGGCCACCGCCTTTCCGACGAGCCCGGTGTCCCCCGACGCCGTCCAGTTGATGACTGCCTGGATCATGCCGGGTTATCAGGGTCAAGGGCTTGGCCGTGTCATCGTCCAGACAGTCGCGAAGGATCTGCTGCGCCGCGGGTTCAAGGCGATCGAAGCCTTCGGGGATGCCCGATGGGAGAAGCCCGCCTGTGTACTGCCCGCCGATCATCTGCTGGCGGTGGGCTTCAAGACGGTCCGTCCGCACCCCTCGTATCCACGGCTGAGGCTTGAGCTGCGTACGACGCTCTCCTGGAAGGAGGACGTCGAGTTGGCGCTCGACCGACTGCTCGGAGCGGTCCAGAAGGAACCCGTGCTCCGGCCTCTCTGACCCGCCCTGGCCGACGTTCTAGGCATGCGAATGGGCCGGCCCCGGAGGGCCGGCCCATTCGTGTTTCACGTGAAACAACGCGTCGCCTGTTGCGGCGTCGCTCGTTACTCGGCGATGAAGTCCGCGAGGTCGCGCTCCAGGGCGGCCTTCGGCTTGGCGCCGACGATCGTCTTGGCCACCTCGCCACCCTGGTACACGTTCAGGGTCGGGATGGACATGACGCCGTACCTGGCCGCGATGCCCGGGTTCTCGTCGATGTTGAGCTTGACGATCTCGATCTTGTCGCCGTGCTCGGCCGCGATCGCCTCGAGGGACGGCGCGATCTGGCGGCACGGTCCGCACCAAGCGGCCCAGAAGTCCACCAGGACGGGCTTGTCGTTCTTCAGGACGTCTTCCTCGAAGGAGGCGTCAGTCACGTTCTTCAGAGTGCCGGCCACGGCGGGCTCCTTAACTCGGTGGTGCGGTGGGGAGGATGGAATGTCAGACGGTGGCGGCGGCAGTCGCGTTGTCCACGAGGGCAGCGAGGAACCGCTCGGAGTCGAGGGCGGCGGAGCAGCCGGTGCCGGCCGCCGTGATCGCCTGGCGGTACGTGTGGTCGACGACGTCACCGGCCGCGAACACGCCGGGCACGTTCGTCCGGGTCGACGGCGCGTCCACCTTCAGGTAGCCCTCGTCGTCCAGGGTGAGCTGGCCCTTGAAGAGCTCTGTGCGCGGGTCGTGGCCGATCGCGATGAACAGGCCTGTCACGGGCAGCTCGGAGGTCTCGCCCGTCTTCAGGTTGCGCAGCGTCAGGCCGGAGAGCTTCTGCTCGCCCTTGATCTCGGCGACCTCGCTGTCCCAGACGAAGCTGATCTTCGGGTCGGCGAAGGCACGCTCCTGCATGGCCTTCGACGCACGCAGGCTGTCGCGGCGGTGCACGATCGTCACGGACTTGGCGAAGCGGGAGAGGAAGGTGGCCTCCTCCATCGCGGTGTCACCGCCGCCGATCACGGCGATGTCCTGGTCCTTGAAGAAGAAGCCGTCGCACGTCGCGCACCAGGAGACACCGCGGCCGGAGAGCGCGTCCTCGTTCGGCAGGCCGAGCTTGCGGTGCTGCGAGCCCGTCGTCACGATGACGGTCTTCGCGCGGTGCACGGTGCCCGCCGTGTCCGTCACGGTCTTGATCTCGCCGTTGAGGTCGACGGAGACCACATCGTCCGGCACCAGTTCGGCGCCGAAGCGCTCGGCCTGGGCCCGCATGTTGTCCATGAGCTCGGGGCCCATGACGCCGTCCTGGAAGCCGGGGAAGTTCTCCACCTCGGTGGTGTTCATCAGCGCACCACCTGCGGTGACGGCGCCCTCGAACACCAGGGGCTTCAGCGACGCTCGCGCGGTGTAGAGCGCCGCCGTGTAGCCGGCGGGCCCGGAGCCGATGATGATCACGTTACGGACGTCGGTCACGGCTTGATTCCTCGTCTCTGGAGACTGCTGCGTACTGCTGGCGGGTGCCTGTCTCAGGTCTCTCACCCCACCCAACGGATCCTACGGGGCATGCATTCCCGACGTGTCAGAGCGCACGGAAGCATGCCAGGGACGTCAGGATGCCACGCTGAGCCGAGTATCCTGTCGCAGCGGTGAGGGTCAGGGCCGCGCGTAGGAGTCGGTCAGCAGGACCTTGCCCGCAGCGGTGGCCGACGACGCCTTGTCCACGCACGTCGCGTCGATGACGTACGCGGAGACCTTCGAGGTGTCGGAGTCGTGGGACGCCACGACGAGGTAGGCGTCCTTCCCCTTATACGTGCCCTCTTCGGCGGCGAGCGGTGTCCTGTCGCCGATGCCGAGCTGGATGCACTCCGGGACGGTGACCGCGTCCTCGCGCATCTTCTGGTTCTTCGGTGACTCCGGGCTGGATCGCACGCCGAAGGACGGCTCGTCGCTGCCGGTGGAATCGGGCTTCTTGGTGGGCGCCTTGGCGAGCAGCTCCGTCACCTGGCCCTTGAGCGTGTCTTCGGAGAAGGCGTGCGCGGATTCGGTGTGACCCGAAGCGGTGCCGCTCGTACCGTCCGATTCGCCGCCCACGTTCTGGATCAACAAGGAACCGAGACCGATCGCGGCCGCAGTGAAGACGGCACCCAGCACCACGTTGCGCCGACGGCCACTCCGGAACCGGCTGCCGCGTCCAGGCCCCGTGGAGGCGCGGGCATGCCCTGCGGGCCTGTCGGCGGGCTCAGCCCGTCCCCCCGAGGCGGGCGTTGTTTCACGTGAAACACGTCCGGCGGCCTTCGGGTGAGGTGAGCTCTCTACGGACCCGGGTGCGATGGAGTCCAACAACGCTTCAGCAGCCAGAGCGGCGTCGATACGCCCGGCGACATCGGTCGGCATCCGTGGCGGCCCCGGCAGAGTGCCGAGCATGCCGCGGATCTCCTCCAGGGAGTCGTAGACATCTGCACAGAGCGCGCAGTCATCCAGGTGCCGACGCACATCGACGGTTCGGGTTGGGGTGAGCAGCCCCTCCGTGAGGTCGGAGAGCTCGGTGACTTCCGGGTGCCCGGCCGAATCGGTCGTGGTTGTCACGCTCGCCCACCTCCGCCCTTCACAGCAGCTGAATCGCTTGGTCCCGCATCCCGTGGTCCCGCTGCAGGTGGGACGGATGTCCCCTGCGTCCGGTTCCTTCCCGGGCCCGACTTCTTGCCTTCCGTGTCGTCGTCGCCGTCTCCGCGCTTCGTACGGCGCTCCGGGCGAAGGTGGGTGAGCAGCGGCAGCAGTCTGGCTCTGCCGCGCGCGCAGCGGCTCTTCACGGTGCCGGTGGGTACTTCGAGCACGCGGGCAGCCTCGGCCACCGGATAGCCCTGCATGTCCACCAGGACGAGGGCGGCGCGCTGGTCGTGGGGCAGGGTGCCCAGCGCCTCGACTACCTCGCGCTGCAGATCGCCCCGCTCGACGGGGGCCGCCGCTGACTCATGCGGTTCGAGGAGCTGCTCGAGACGTTCGGTGTCGTCGATGGGCGACGTCTTCCGTGAGGCCGCCTTGCGAGCCCGGTCGAGGCAGGCGTTCACGGTGATCCGGTGCAGCCACGTCGTGACGGCCGACTGCCCGCGGAAGGTGTGTGCGGCGCGATAGGCGGAGACCAGAGCGTCCTGGACGGCGTCTGCGGCTTCCTCACGGTCGCCCAGCGTGCGCAGGGCTACGGCCCACAGTCGATCGCGATGGCGTCGGACGAGCTCGCTGAAGGCGTCCTTGTCCCCCGACACGTGGCGGGCCAGGAGGTCCTGATCGCTCATCTCGCTGTGTGTGGTGTCATCCACCGTCGAACCCCCTCCCCCCGGCGAGCCTCGGCCTCAGCCTGTGAACTTCACATCCGTGATGGCCTGCTTGTACCCGGCACTGCTGTACTCATCACGCGGTGACTGCGGTACATCGGTGAGCCAGACCAGTACGTACCGCGTCGCGACGGGCTTCTTCGCCTTGATCTTCGCGCTCTGACCCGTGGTCGTGACGGTGCCGATCTTCTTCATCGCGCTCGGAGGCGTCGACGAGGACATCGAGTTCGCGGCATACAGCTCGACCGTCGTGTGGTCGCCGGGGTAGCGGAGACCGAGCGACGCGGTCGACACGTCCTGCTCCGTGCCGAGGTCGTAGACGATGCCGACGCCGGGCTTGTACGGGGCCAGCGCAGGGCCCTCTATGTAGCTCTTCGACCGCCAGAACGTCGAGTCGTCGCCGTCGTACGTGTTGGGGACGCCCTGAACGTCCTGGGGGCGGTCGTCGAGGACGTACTCTTCGGCGCCCGCGACCTTGATCGGATGCGTTGGCTTCGGCTTGTTCTTGTCGCCCTCGTCGGAGGTGTCCGCGTTGCCCGGGTCGTCGGAGTTCTTCCGGTCCATCAGCGCGTCAGCGAGCTGCCAGCTGCCGAGGCCCAGGGCGGCGATGAGCAGCGCCGACACGGCCCACTTGAGCGCCTTTCCGGTACGGCTCTGCAGCGGGGGCGGCGGGGACGCGATCGGCTGGGTGGCGCCACCAGGTCGGGGCGCGGTACGGCCGTAGGTGCCCTGCTGGTAGGTCGTGCGCTGGTACTCGGGCGGTGCGGTGAATGCGGGCTCCGGCGGGCGGATGCGCGGCATCTCACCGATCGCCTTCACCAGCTCTTCCGGAGTCGTGCACGGCGGCTCCTGGCGGGAGGCCGTCGCCCCCTCGTTCACGAGCGCGCGCATGGCGAGCTCGGACAGGCCCCTGTGCACGCCTGCGCGCACTTGGTCTGGGGCGATCAGGCCAACGCCCTTGGGCAGTCCGGAGAGGCCGTACGCGTCGTCCTCGTAGGGCCAACGCTGAGTCAGCGAGGCGTACAGAAGCGCGCCGACCGCCTCGGTGTCCGTGCGCTGCGGGGTGTCGGAGCTGATGCCGCGCAGTGCCGCGTTCACGGCGAGGCCGCGGATGCGGTACTGACCGGAGGACGTCCGCAGCACCGCGCTCGGGGTCAGCCGCAGGTGGGCGAGGCCCTCACGGTGGGCGGCCGCCATGGCCTGGGCGACCTGGCTGACGAGTTGGTACGCGTCGTGCGCCTCGAGGGGACCGGCGGCGAGCAGCGCGGTCAGTTCCGTGGCGTCGGGCAACCACTCATGCACCACATAGACGAGGTCGTTCTCCTCGACCGCGTCCAGGACGTGGACGAAGCGGGGGTCGCCGAGCAGCGCCGACGAGCGGGCCGCTGCCAGTACCGATCGTGCCCGCGGGTGATCGGCGGGCAGGAGATGCACGCCGACGGCCCGGCGGAGCTTCTCGTCCACCGCACGCCAGCTGCTGAAACCGTCCAGACGGGTGACGCACTCTTCGAGTCGGTAGCGTCTGGCGAGCTTGTGACCGCTGTGCAGCTCGGGGGGTGATGCCGCCCCCGGGCCGGTGGACTCACCGGTCTCCGCTGTGCCTTCTTCTGCCGTTTCCCGCTCCCGGGTCTGGGCCACCCCGTCGGCCGTGGCCTCGTCCGCCTTCGCGGTCAGCGGCTCGTCGCCGCTGTTGTCTGCCACGTCGACGGCAGCCGTGCTCCGTTCCGCCACCGTCGTTCCTGCCTCCCCATCCATCGCGCTTCGTCAGACGCCAAAGCCAATTGTGCCCACAGTCCGGCGCTATGCACGACACGCGGTGGCCGGTGATGGTTGTGCGAACCCCCGGATCTCACCGTCCGAGACGGCCGCGGACCATCCCGACCATGGAGTTGAGCTCCGCAATCCGCATCTTTCGGGCGGCCACGAAGAAGACGCCCCCGAGGATGATCCCACCGACAACCAACGCGATCAGCGAACCACCGGCACCGTCCCCCAGCGCCTTGAGAATCCCGTATGCGGCGGCTCCGGCGAGGAGGGCCGCCGGAATCGACGCCCCGATGAGCCTCGTGTACGTACGCGCCACCTGAGCACCGTCCAGGTCGCCCCCCAGCCGCTTGCGCAGCCGACGCCAGGCGATGCCGACACCGACGGTGTAGGCGAGGCCGTACGACGCGGCCATGCCGACGACGGCCCAGCGGGCGGGCAGGACGAAGAAGCAGGCCGCAGAGGCGGCTGCGTTGACGGCCGCGACGATGACCGTGTTGTAGAACGGCGTGCGCGTGTCCTCGTAGGCGTAGAAGCCCCTCAGGACGACGTACTGGACCGAGTAGGGGATCAGGCCGAGGCCGAAGGCCATCAGCGTGTAGCCGATGTTCAGCGCGCCCGAGCCGGCGCTGGCGTAGAGGAGCGTGGCCATGGGCACGCCCAGGGCGATGAAGGCGAAGGCACACGGCACGATCGCGACGGCCGAGGTGCGCAGACCGTAGGAGATGTCGTCACGGACCGCTGCGGGGTCGCCGTCGTTGGCGGAGCGAGAGATGCGGGGCAGCACCGCCGTCATCACCGAGACCGTGATGATGGCCTGCGGCATCTGCCACAGCAGCAGCGCGTAATTGTAGGCGGTGATGCCGGTGCCGGGGTGACCCAGATCCTCGGCGGTCGCGCCCGCGCTGGTGGCCAGCTGAGTCACGACGATCATGCCGAGCTGGTTGGCGAGGACGAAGAAGAGGGTCCACTTGGCGAGCCGGGCCGCCTTGCCGAGCCCGTGGCCACGCCAGTCGAAGCGCAGCCGGAGCTTGAATCCCGAATCACGCAGATACGGCAGCATCGAAAGCGCCTGCACGGCGAGACCGAGGAGGGTTCCGATACCCAGCAGCCGGACGCCTTCGGGTGTGATGGTGCTCGCGTCGATCTCGGTGGCGTTGAAGCTGCCGAAGGCCCAGATGAACGCGCCGAAGGTGGCGATGACCACGACGTTGTTGAGGACCGGGGTCCACATCATCGCGCCGAAACGGCCGCGGGCGTTGAGGACCTGGCCGAGGACGACGTGCACACCCATGAAGAACATCGTCGGGATGCAGAAGCGGGCGAAGGTGACCGTCACTTCCATCCGGACAGGGTCGTCGGCGATCGTCGGCGACATCATGCGCACGAGCAGCGGCGCTGCCACGACACAGATGATGGTGACGCTCGCCAGCAGGACCATGACGAGGGTGAGAAGGCGGTTCGCATAGCCCTCGCCTTCGTCCTCGTCGTTCTTCATCGCGCGCACGAGCTGCGGGATGAAGACCGCGTTGAGGGCGCCGCCACCGACGAGGACGTAGATCATCGTCGGCAGGACGTTGGCGACCTGGTAGGAGTCGTTGAGGGTGCCGACACCGATCGCGGCGGCCATGACCAGGGTGCGCGCGAAGCCGGTGAGCCGGGAGACCAGCGTGCCCGCGGCCATCACCGCGCTCGACTTCAGCAGGCTCGCCGCCCGTCCGCCGCCGCCCGACTTCGGGGCCGGCGCGGGGGCCGGGGGAGCCGCAGGCGCCGGGACCATCGGAGGCTCGGGGGGCTGGTAGGCGCCCGGCTGCTGGTAGCCGTTGCCCTGGGGGTACCCGTTGCCTTGGGGGTACCCATTGGTCTGGGGGTAGCCGTCCTGCTGGTACTCGCCGGACTGTTCGCGGTATCCGCTCGGCTGCTGGTCCCGGAAGAGGTGAGCGAAGGCGTCCGGCTCGTGGCGCTCCTCGCCGGAATGCGTGACCAGGTCGTCGACGCCCACGAACTGCGTCGTACGGGCGTCGTCGCCGTACGGGAGGTGCCGGGTCGGGCCTTCGGGCTCGGGGGCCGGGGTCTGTGCCCACACGCGGGGGTCTGGGGCGTGCTGAGGCGAGGGCGGCTGGGCGTAGAGCGGCTGAGGGTCCTGGTAGTAGCCGGGCGGCGGCGGGGGGTGAGCGGCGCGGTCGTACAGCGCCTCCGTCACCGGGTCCTGGGCTGCGAGGTCCTGCGCCCGGTAGGGGTCCTGGTCGTAGGCGTCCTGGAGGTACACATCCGGGGCGGGCTGGGGTGGCACCTGCCCGTCCTCGGGGGGACCGGAACCGCCCGCGCCCTGGCCACGGTCACCGTCGTACGGCGCGTTCATGGATTACCCCACCTCATCGTCCCCGGGCCCACCGGCCACGACATCGCTCAACGGTCCACTCTCTCACCCGTGTCCGACGGGTCGGTGCTTTCCGGAGCGGTGTCCGGTGTCGGGTCACTCGGCTGCTCGGGGTTGTCCTCCCCCGGCTCCGTGCCTGACTCGCCGTCGGGGCCGTCCTCCGGGCCCTCCTCGGCCTGCTGCCGGGCGGCCCGCTTGCGCTGGGTGTACATCCGGAATCCGGCGAGCACGAGGAGCAGCACACCGCCGGCGATGACCAGCATCACCGTGAGGGTGATCTCGGTGACGTTCACGTCGAAGCGGACCGGCTTGCCGTACGGCTGGCCGTCCTCGGTGTAGAGCTGGGCGTAGACCGGGACCGGACCGTTGGCATTGGCGGTGGTGGTGAACTTCACCGACTGAGCGTGCCCGCCCGCGATCTTGACCGGCTGTTCCGAGTAGGCCTTACCGCCGATCTTGAGACGCGTGGGGTTCTCCGATGTCAGGCGCAGAACCATGTGGTCGACGCCCTGGACCAGGTTGTTCTGCACCGTCACCGGGATCGTCGCGCTGCGCCCCGAGAGCTTCGCGTCGGACTTCTTGATCAGCGCCACTTGTTTGGTGAGCGTGGTCAGGTAGTTCTCCACGCCCTGGCGGTATGTCGCCGCCTCGGCGGCCCTGCCCCGCCAGGACGTGGACATCTCGCGGTCTATGGCGCGCCCGAAGGGCGTGATGACGCGGTCGGGCTCGCTGAGGATCGTCTGGAAGCGGTCGAGCTTATTCTGGGTGTTCTGAATGGACTGGAAGGCCGACTTCGGCAGCTCCTGCTTGCGCAGTGCCGCCGGGTAGGACCTGGCCGACGGCACCTGGGTCGTGGCGGACGGGTCCGGCTTCGCCTTCGCCGCCGTCGACAGCGCCTGCGGTTCCGACCAGCGCTCGTCGGACAGGGCGGTCAGCGCCTTCGCCATCGACTGGGCCTGGCTGGCGGACGGCATGCGCTGCGGGGCGACGACGATGCTGCGCTGCTTGTCCGGGTCCTGCAGCGTGACCATCAGGCTCTGGGCCAGGAACTGCTGCACGGCGAGCGTGGAGCTCTCGGCTCCCGTCATGTCGCCCTGGAAGGCTGTGGAGAGGCGTGCGTCGGCCACCACGGCCGTCGTACCGCCGCCGATGGGCCGGGCGGCGTTGGGCGTGTACGGCAGTGCGTCGCCCTCACGCAGGCTGTCGCTGCGGGCGACCACCGAGTGGGCACCCGCCGAGGTGGAGACGTCGACGATCGACGGATCGAGGGCGCCGTCCACGGGCCACGCGAAGTCCGACTGCGGCTTGACGTGGAGGATGACCTCGACGGCCTTCGCCCCCACATCGGTGGCGTCCTTGAGCCGGCCCAGGGAACCGGTGACGGTCCTGCCGTTGTGGGCGATCGAGGCCAGGTCGGGATCGGCGAAGGGCAGCGAGACGACCTTCTTGTCCTTCACGGTCTGCTCGAGCTTGTTCAGCCACTCCTTGGCGACCGCCTGGTTCCTGCCCGCCGTGGTGCCCTTGCCGTCGGCGGTCTGTACGCGGTAGTTCCGCGTCATCGCGTCGACCGAGGCCAGCAGGTCGGGATCGATGACCCATGTGACGTCGAGCTGGCGGCCCAGGGACAGCATCTGCTCCAGGCGACCGCCGGGCGCGAGCTCCTTGGCCAGGTCGTCGTCCGTGAAGACGGGCGTCTGCTGCTCGTCGGACCCGGTCTCCGCCGTGAGGTGCGAGGTGGAGATGAGCGGCCACAGATAGGTCGTCCGCGTCTTCGTGCCTGCGGCGTCAGACTGCCACGGCAGGAAGGTCCGCTCGAAGCCGAGCACCTGGGACCAGGGCTGGGCGGTGGTCCGGCCGGTGAGCGAGACACCGAGCTGATAGACCCCGTCGGCACCGAGGTCCAGGTCCTTGACCGGGACGGAGATGCTGAAGTCCTGGCGGACCCCGGGGGTGAGCTTGGAGAACTTCTTGACGTACTTGCCGCCGACCTCCGTGCCGTCGGCTCCCGGCTGGTAGCCGGTGCGCTTGGCGGCGGAGTCGATCTGGCTCCGGCCGTTCAGTGTCGGCCCGAGGCGCAGCCCGACCTGGGCGCCTGTCACCGCCTGCTTGCCCTCATTGGTGACGGTGCCGGAGACGGTGACCGTGTCTCCGTCCGACGGGGCGGTGGGTGTGAGTTTGTTGAGCGAGACATCGACGGTGTTCGACCCGGCGGCGTCTGCCGGCGCGCTCGGCGTCGCGGCGTGCGCCGTCGGCTCGGCCGACAGCTGCAGCATGCCGGCCAGCAATGGGGCGCCCGCCAGCAACGCTGCCGTACGCCGCAGCCACCGGCGGGCAGGTGAGGGACTGGTCCCCGGGAAGTCTGCCGCCTCGGCCACGCGTTGCCCGTCCTCGTCGTCGTCAGTGGTCGTCGGTTGTGCGTCCACGCATGGTAACGAGGTGCGCTGTGGCGAAGTGCCGCGGACTGCTCCACATGATCGGAAGACCTGGCCGGAGAGGGGCGCGCGGCTTCGAGGGCCCCACCGAAAACGGGGCGGTAGGGGGCGTCCGGGGCACGTACCCTTTTCTGTTGTGCCGAACGCCAATGAAGAAAATCCCAGCGCCCTGAGCCAGGTGCAACGCCGCGCGGTCAGCGAACTACTGCGGGTATCGCCTGTCGCGGACGATCTTGCACGCCGTTTCCAGGAGGCCGGGTTCTCCCTTGCCCTGGTCGGTGGGTCGGTCAGGGACGCGCTCCTTGGCCGGCTCGGCAATGACCTGGACTTCACGACCGAAGCCCGCCCCGAGGACGTACTGAAGATCGTCAGGCCGTGGGCGGACTCTGTGTGGGAGGTCGGGATCGCCTTCGGCACGGTCGGTAGCCAGAAGGCCGCTCGCGTCGGAGACGCTGATCAGAGCTTCCAGATCGAGGTCACGACATACCGGTCCGAGGCGTACGACAGGACCTCGCGCAAGCCCGAGGTGTCGTACGGCGACTCCATCGAGGAAGACCTCGTACGCCGGGACTTCACTGTCAACGCGATGGCCGTCGCTCTGCCGGAGAAGGAGTTCATCGACCCGCACGGAGGGCTCGAGGACCTGGCGGAGCGTGTCCTGCGCACCCCCGGCACCCCGGAGGACTCCTTCTCCGACGACCCGCTGCGGATGATGCGGGCCGCGCGGTTCGCCGCTCAGCTCGACTTCGAGGTGGCTCCGGAGGTTGTCGCCGCCATGAAGGCGATGGCCGAGCGCATCGACATCGTCTCCGCGGAGCGTGTCCGGGACGAACTCAACAAGCTGCTCCTCTCGCCGTACCCGGCGAAGGGACTGGCTCTACTTGTCGACACAGGCATCGCCGAGCGCGTGCTGCCCGAGCTTCCGGCGCTGCGTCTGGAGCGTGACGAGCACCACCGTCACAAGGACGTCTACGACCACACGCTGATCGTTCTCGAACAGGCGATGGCGCTGGAGGAGGACGGCCCGGATCTGACGCTGCGGCTCGCGGCGCTGTTGCACGACATCGGGAAGCCGCGGACGCGGCGCTTCGAGGACGACGGCCGGGTCTCCTTCCACCACCACGAGGTGGTGGGCGCCAAGATGACCAAGAAGCGGATGACGGAGCTCAAGTACTCGAACGAGCTCGTGAAGGACGTCTCCCGCCTGGTGGAGCTGCATCTGCGCTTCCACGGCTACGGAACAGGCGAGTGGACGGACTCGGCCGTACGTCGCTACGTACGCGACGCGGGCCCCCTCCTCGACCGGCTGCACAAGCTGACCCGGTCGGACTGCACGACGCGCAACAAGCGCAAGGCCAATGCGCTGTCACGTGCGTACGACGGCCTGGAGGAGCGCATCGCGCGGCTTCAGGAGCAGGAGGAGCTGGACTCGATCCGGCCTGACCTGGACGGCAACGAGATCATGGAGATTCTGGATGTGCGCCCGGGGCCGGTGATCGGCCAGGCCTACAAGTTCCTGCTGGAGCTGCGGCTGGAGAACGGGCCGATGGAGCGGGACGCGGCCATCGCGGCGCTCAAGGAGTGGTGGGCCGCGCAGGAGTGAGGCGGGGCCCGGCGCCATGTTTCACGTGAAACATCGCACCGGATCCGGATACGCGAAGGGGCACTGTTTCACGTGAAACAGTGCCCCTTCGCGCATGCCGCTACATACCGTTACTTGTTCTTAAGGCAGAGCACCATGTTGTGGCCGCTGCCGGTCTGGTAGTAGGCGACCTCGGTCCCCGTGACCGTGTCGCACTTGCTGACGCTGCTCGTGTCGTCGAACTTCTCGATGACCTCGAAATCGGCGTCACTCGAAGAGCAGTCGGCGTCCTTCATGTCCGGCTGCGACTGCGTGCCCTTGTTGTGCAGGCAGTCACCGACGGCCGTGGTCTCCGCGTCATTCTGTCCCAGGTAGAACTTGCCGACAGCGATGAGGATGGCGACGACGATGAAACCGCCGATGCGCAGCATGAGCTTCTTGCTGCGGCCACCGCTCGGAGCGGCCGGAGGAGGAACCGGCGCCCCCTGGTTGTACGGCGGGTAGGGCTGCTGCGGCATGCCGGGCTGGCCGGGCTGACCCGGCTGGCCGGGCTGCGGCTGCACGGCCTGGCCGTACGGATTCTGGCCCTGGGGCGGAGTAGTCACTTGGGGGTCCCCCTCGAACGGAAGCGCTATGGCGCGGATACGACGTCCGTAAGTTATAGGGAGGCAACGACATCTCTGTAGCCCAGAGGGCCTCTGTGGCATTGATGTGACACTTACTGCGCGTCAAATCTGGCCATAGCGGCAGCAATTGCTGCGTAGATAACGGCCACCGTGACCACCAGCGGAACCGATCGACCGTCAGGCGGCAGTATGAGCGCGGCTACTGCTGCCGCGCCGACGAAGGCGACGTTGAACAGGACGTCGTAGAGCGAGAAGATCCGGCCGCGGAAGCTGTCGTCCACCGCTGACTGCACCACCGTGTCCGTGGCGATCTTGGCTCCCTGTGTCGTCAGGCCCAGCAGGAACGCGGCGATGAGCAGAGGGGCCGGGGTGAAGGGGAGGGCAAGCGCCGGCTCCAGGACCATCGCGGCCCCCGCGCAGGTGACGATCCAGCCCGAGGCGCTCAGTTGGTTCACTGCCCAGGGAGTAACCACGGCCGCCGCGAAGAAGCCCGCCCCCGAGATCCCTACGGCGAGCCCGAGCAGGGCGAGCCCGTCGGACTCCGTGGACGACCAGGCGTACCGGCAGAGCATCAGGACCATGACCGTCAGGGCGCCGTAACAGAACCGCATGAACGTCATCGCGAGGAGCGCTCGGGCGGCCGGGCGGCGCTGCGACAGATGGCGCACCCCGGCGACCAGGTCCCGTGCTGTACCGGAGAGCGCAGCACCGAGCCGTGGTCGCACCAGCTCGGGATCCGGGCCGAGGAGGTCGCGCGCCATCCGCAGTGAGGCGAGCGCCGCGCAGAGGTACAGAGCCGCCCCGAGCAGGACGACCGCCGCGTCCGAGTCGGAGCCCACCAGGCGTACGACGAACGCCAGACCGCCGCCCACCGTGGCGGCCAGTGTCCCCGCGGTCGGTGAGAGGGAGTTGGCCATCACCAGCCGCTCGTCGTCGACCACGCGCGGCAGCGCCGCCGACAGTCCGGCCAGGACGAAACGGTTGACGGCCGTGACGCAGAGAGCGGAGGCGTAGAAGAGCCAGTCCGGCACGCCGCCCAGCATCAGCACCGCCGTCACCGAGGCAAGAGCGGCCCGCAGCAGGTTGCCGTACAGGAAAACCTGTCGGCGTGGCCAGCGGTCGAGGAGGACGCCGGCGAAGGGGCCGATCAGCGAGTACGGAAGGAGCAGCACCGCCATCGCGGAGGCGATCGCGCCCGGCGAGGTCTGTTTCTCCGGCGAGAAGACGACGTACGTGGCGAGGGCCACCTGGTAGACGCCGTCCGCGCCCTGGGACAGGAGCCGCACGGCGAGCAGGCGCCGGAAGTCCCGCAGGCGCAGCAGTACGCGCAGGTCACCGACGACAGCCATGGGGCACAGCCTCACATACGAGGAGGGTCCCCGGGCGGATTGCCCGGGGACCCTCAACAGCTGTTCAAGCGGCGGGCTTTAGCGCTCGACCTCGCCCTTGATGAACTTCTCGACGTTCTCGTAGGCCTCGTCGTCGAAGTACTGCACCGGCGGGGACTTCATGAAGTACGAGGACGCGGAGAGGATCGGGCCGCCGATGCCGCGGTCCTTGGCGATCTTCGCGGCGCGCAGGGCGTCGATGATGACACCGGCCGAGTTCGGGGAGTCCCAGACCTCGAGCTTGTACTCCAGGTTCAGCGGGACGTCACCGAAGGCACGACCCTCGAGGCGGACGTACGCCCACTTGCGGTCGTCGAGCCACGCGACGTAGTCGGACGGACCGATGTGGACGTTGTCGGCGCCCATGTCACGGTCGCGGATCTGCGAGGTGACGGACTGCGTCTTCGAGATCTTCTTCGACTCGAGGCGGTCGCGCTCCAACATGTTCTTGAAGTCCATGTTGCCGCCGACGTTGAGCTGCATGGTGCGCTCGAGACGGACACCGCGGTCCTCGAACAGCTTCGCCATCACGCGGTGCGTGATGGTGGCACCGACCTGCGACTTGATGTCGTCGCCGACGATCGGGACGCCCGCCTCGGTGAACTTGTCGGCCCACTCCTTGGTGCCGGCGATGAAGACCGGGAGGGCGTTGACGAAGGCGACCTTGGCGTCGATGGCGCACTGCGCGTAGAACTTCGCGGCGTCCTCGGAACCCACCGGCAGGTAGCAGACGAGGACGTCGACCTGCTTGTCCTTGAGGATCTGGACGACGTCCACGGGGGCCTCGGCGGACTCCTCGATGGTCTCGCGGTAGTACTTGCCCAGGCCGTCGTGCGTGTGGCCGCGCTGGACGGTGACGCCGTTGTTCGGCACGTCGCAGATCTTGATGGTGTTGTTCTCGCTGGCGCCGATGGCGTCGGAGAGGTCGAGCCCGACCTTCTTGGCGTCGACGTCGAAGGCGGCGACGAACTCGACATCACCGACGTGGTACTCGCCGAACTGGACGTGCATCAGGCCCGGGACCTTGGCGTCCGGGTCTGCGTCCTTGTAGTACTCGACGCCCTGGACCAGCGAGGCGGCGCAGTTGCCCACGCCGACGATGGCTACGCGAACCGAACCCATTCCGGTTGCTCCCTGTGTGATCTGTGTATTCCGGATGAGACCCCGCGGACCGCGGGGTCTCACTTGGCGGTGTCATCGGACGGATCCGGCGGCGGGTTCGTGTCCCGCCGCCGGGGCAGGCCGCCCGACTCCCCAGATGTGCTGTCGTGCTGAGCGGAGCCGTCCGGGGCGGACCGTTGCTGGTCCCGCCCCGCGCGCTCGCTCTCGATGAGCTCGTTCAGCCAGCGCACTTCGCGCTCCACGGACTCCATTCCGTGCCGCTGCAGCTCAAGCGTGTAGTCGTCCAGGCGCTCCCGGGTACGGGCCAGGGAGGCGCTCATCTTCTCCAGACGCTCCTCGAGGCGGCTGCGACGCCCCTCGAGGACCCGCATGCGTACGTCCCGCGATGTCTGCCCGAAGAAGGCGAAGCGGGCGGCGAAGTGTTCGTCCTCGTACGCGTCGGGGCCGGTCTGGGAGAGCAGCTCCTCGAAGTGCTCCTTACCTTCCGCCGTCAGCCGATAGACGATCTTGGCGCGGCGCCCGGAGAGGGGGGCCGCGAGGGCCTCCTCGGGGGTGCCGCCCGATTCCTCGATCAACCAGCCGTTGGCGACCAGCGTCTTGAGGCAGGGGTAGAGCGTCCCGTAGCTGAAGGCGCGGAACACTCCCAGCGAAGTATTGAGCCGTTTACGCAGCTCATAGCCGTGCATCGGGGACTCGCGCAGCAGGCCGAGCACGGCGAACTCGAGGATGCCGGAGCGTCTGCTCATCGTCGCCTCCCGTCTGCCAGCGTCTGTCGACACGGTCTTTATGCCGAGCTGATGTATCGACTCGATACATCGAGACGATAGAACGGCCCGCCTGTTGAGACAAGAGGGGAAACGGTGAACGGCGTCACATCACCGATTCGTAGGAAGTAACTTGCCTGATTTGGGGTGAACTTCTGCCCTAAGAGGGTTTTGACGGTGCGTAGTCTGTGCGCCATGCAGACCGCCGGGAACCAAGTGACGCGTGAGGGCGTCGTTGACCCTGGTGTAGTGCGGGTGAGCGCTGAGAAGGGCGCATCCGTACTTCGGGGGGACCGGAAACCAGCCGCCGTTTCCAGGCGCGGATACCTGCGCCTGCCCGAGGAGTAATCGTTCGATGAGCGAGCACCGTCGCAAACCGCCGCAGCCGCAGGGCGGCGGACGCGCCGCGGCCAGACGCGGCGTCCCAGGCGCGTCGTCGGGTCGCCGCGCGGCACCGCGTGGCGCCACTGGATCGCCCACTTCCTCAACCGGCTCGCACGGAGCAGGAGCCCCTGACGACGGGGACCGCTCCTACGGCGGCCGTGCCGAGGCTCGTCGCGCCGCGCAGCGCAGTGGCGCTGTCGGTGCGGGTGGCGGCCGACGCAGAGCAGCCGACGGATCCGGTGCCGGGCGCGGAGGCGCCGGCGGCGGTCGGCGCGGTGGCGGTGGCCCGAACGGGCCCGGCCGCGGCCGCGGCCGAGGAGGCCACGAGCCCCGCAAGAAGCGGTTCATCGACTACCCGCGTGCGGACAAGGACGGTCTGCGCCGCTGGGTGCCGTCATGGCGTCTGGTCACCGGCCTGTTCGTCGGCTTCCTCGGCGGCCTGATGGCGGTCACGGGAATCGCGTACGCCTTGGTGGAGGTGCCGAAGGTCGACGAAGCGGCCAAGGCGCAGAACAACGTCTACTACTGGGCCAACGGCAAGCCGATGGTCGCGACCGGTGGTGAGACGAACCGCCAGATCATCGACTACGACAAGATCCCCGTGGCGATGCGCACCGCCGTCATCTCGGCCGAGAACAAGACGTTCGAGGACGACAAGGGCGTCGACCCCATGGGCATCGCGCGGGCCGTGGTCAACATGGCCAAGGGCGGCGAGACCCAGGGTGGCTCGACCATCACCCAGCAGTACGTGAAGAACGCGCGCCTGGGTGACCAGTCGCAGACGTTCACGCGTAAGTTCAAAGAGCTCTTCATCTCCATAAAGGTCGGCCGGACGGTCCGCAAGGAAGAAATCATGGCGGGGTATCTCAACACCGCCTATTACGGGCGAGGTGCCTATGGCATCCAGGCAGCTGCCCGCGCCTACTTCAACGAGGACGCCGCCAAACTGAACCCCAGCGAGTGCGCGCTGCTGGCGACGGTCCTGAAGGGCGCCACGTACTACGACCCGGCTGGCTCTCCCGAGGTTGATCCCGCGGCTTCTCGGGACGCCAACACCGCGCGTGCAACGAAGCGGTGGAAGTGGATCCTCGATGAAGAGGTCAAGGACGGCCATCTGACCGCCGAGGTTCGGAAGAAGTACACGGATTTCCCGACGCTGCACAACCCCCGTTCCAACGCTCAGCTGGGCGGTCAGGTCGGGTATCTGGTCGACCTGGCCAAGGCGTATGTGATCAACAACAGCGGTGGAAAGATCACGGCCAACGACCTACAGCAGGGTGGCTACGAGATCCACACGACCTTCGACAAGTCGAAAGTCGACAAGCTCGAGAAGTCCGTGGAGAAGGTCCGCAAGGCGAAGATCAAGCCCAAGGAGCGACCGGACAAGGACACCCACGTCCAGTTCGGTGGCGCGTCCGTTAATCCCGAGGACGGGGCGATCGAGGCCATCTACGGCGGTGAGGACGCGACCAAGCACTTCACCAACAACGCGGACCAGACCGGTGCGCAGGTCGGCTCCACGTTCAAGCCCTTCGTGCTGGCAGCGGCCTTCAAGGACGGAACGCGCGCCAAGAACGGGCCGGAAGTGCAGGAGGCCCAGCGCACGATCGTCAATCCCAAGAGCTTGTACAGCGGCAAGAACGAGCTCAAGATCCAGAATTACGACGGCACCGTCTGGAAGGACCGAGAAGGCAAGGAGTGGCTGCAGACCAACGACGGTGATGCGTCGTACAACGCGCCGACCTACCAGATCGACCTACGTGAGGCGATGCGGGAGTCGGTCAACTCTGCCTACGTGCAGCTGGGCATGGATGTCGGCCTGGACAAGGTGAAGGACGCGGCCATCGCCTCCGGCATCAAGGAGAACAGCCTGGCCAGCGCCAACTACCCGTCCTTCTCGCTCGGCACGTCCTCCCCGAGTGCGATCCGCATGGCTGGTGCCTATTCCACCTTCGCGGCCAGCGGCAAGCAGAACGAGCCGTACTCGGTGAAGGAAGTCGAGTACAAGGGCAGCAACGTCTGGCAGCACAGGTCACAGACCAAGCGGGCCTTCGACAAGGAGGTCGCCGACAACGTCACCGACGTGCTCAGGACGGTCGTCGAGAAGGGCACGGGTACCGCGGCCCAACTGAGCGGCCGCCAGGTGGCGGGCAAGACCGGTACGACCGACGGCAACAAGTCCGCCTGGTTCGTCGGTTACACCCCGCAACTTTCGACCGCGATCAGCATGTATCGCCTCGACGACAACGAGGGGAACAAGAAGCGCGAGTTCCTCGAGATGTTCGGTACGGGTGGCGAGGAGAAGATCCACGGTGCCTCGTTCCCCGCGCAGATCTGGAAGAGCTACATGGAGCAGGCCCTGAAGGGTGAGCCCGTAAAGAACTTCCCGGTCCCGCAGCCGATCGGTTCGGTCGTCGGTGAGACGCCACCGCCCGCCCCCACCCCGACCCCGTCGAAGACGGAGGAGCCGGAGACGTCACCCACGCCGAGCCCTTCGGACAGTGGGCCGTCCCCCAGCCCGTCGGACAGTCCTGATCCCGGTGAGTCCTGTGCCGACTGGGACTGGCAGTGCAACAACAACGGCGGTACGTCGGAAGGCGGGGAGAACGAGGGCAGTACCGGCGGGGAGTCGCCACCGGCCACCGATGAACCGACCGGTGGCGGAGGGAACAACGGAAACGACAACGGAGGCTGGCTCGGGGGCCCGGGAGGCTGAGCTGCTCCCCCGTGAGTGTGTTTCACGTGAAACGCACTGTTTCACGTGAAACATGCGCCGCTGAGCGTTGACGAGGGCCGCCACACCGCACCGGTGTGGCGGCCCTCTCCGTGTTCTCAGGTGCGTACGGCAGGATGTGCGGCATGCCCAGTGCAGAGACGGCGCGCACGAGCGTGCACAAGAACCCCAGTGCGCAACCGCCGGAGCCCGTACAGCCGACCAAGGAGGATGAGGTCGCCGCGGCCGGCAGCGAGCTGATCGGTGGACCCATCGGCCGCAGAGTGCTGTACGCGGCGACACGGTTGACCCCCGTACGCGTCATCGCGCTCGTGGCCATCGGGATGTTCGCACTCGGCATGGTGCAGAAGATGCCCTGCTACGACGGCGCATGGTTCCAGGGTGCGAGCTCGCAGTACACGCATGCCTGCTACTCCGACATCCCGCACCTCTACGAGGGGCGCGGTTTCGCCGACGGGCTCGTGCCCTACTTCGACAAGCTGCCCGGCGACATGGAGTACCTCGAGTATCCGGTGCTGACCGGTGTGTTCATGGAGGTGGCCTCCTGGCTGACCCCGGGCAGCGGCAGCATCCAGCACCAGGAGAAGTTCTACTGGATGGTCAATGCCGGGATGCTGATGGCCTGTACGGCGGTCATCGCCGTCTGCGTCGCCCGCACCCACAGGCGCCGCCCCTGGGACGGCCTGATGGTCGCCCTGGCGCCCGCATTCGCGCTGACGGCCACCATCAACTGGGACCTCTTCGCCGTCGCTCTCACGGCCGCCGCGATGTTGATGTGGGCGCGTGGGGGCACGTTCTCGGCGGGCGTCCTGCTGGGTCTTGCGACCGCCGCGAAGCTCTACCCTGCGCTGCTGCTTGGCCCGCTGCTCATCCTGTGCTGGCGGGCAGGGCGCTGGCGGCCGTTCCTCACGACGGCCGGGGCCGCGGTAGGGGCCTGGCTCGTGGTGAACCTGCCCGTGATGATCACGCACGACGCGACGGGCTTCCACATCCGCGAGGGCTGGGCGAAGTTCTACACCTTCAGCCAGGAGCGAGGCGTCGACTTCGGCTCGTTCTGGCTGATCCTCTCGCAGCGCATGGACGAACCGCTGTCCACGGACACGGTCAACACCCTGGCGACGGCTCTGATGCTGCTTGCCTGCCTCGGGGTCGGCGCGCTGGGTCTGACCGCGCCGCGCAGGCCGCGGTTCGCGCAGCTCGCCTTCCTGGTGGTCGCCGCTTTCATCCTCACCAACAAGGTCTACTCGCCGCAGTACGTACTGTGGCTGATCCCCCTCGCGGCGCTGGCCCGGCCGCGCTGGCGTGACTTCCTGATCTGGCAGGCCTGCGAGGTCGCGTACTTCCTGGGCATCTGGCTGTACCTCGCGTACACGACGAGCGGAGAGGCCCACAAGGGCCTGCCGACCGAGGGCTATCAACTCGCCATCGTGATCCACCTGCTGGGGACGCTGTACCTGTGCGCCGTGGTCGTACGCGACATCCTGATGCCGGAGCGGGACCCGGTGCGGCGGTCCGGTGACGATGACCCCTCTGGAGGCGTCCTGGACGGCGCACAGGACGTCTTCGTCCTCGGCCAGGCAACTCATCCGCCGCGGCAGACGGTGCACTCCACCGAGGGCCCCCAGGTGCGGTGGGGGTCGAGGTCGGCGTCGACCGACGTTTCGCCCTGAGCGAACACACCGCCGGGATGGCCTGGAACGACTGAAGGGCCGGGAGAGACGACGGTCGCTCCCGGCCCTTCAGGCTGTGTTCGGCCAGTCGTGATCAGCGGTCGACGATGCGGTCGAACTGCGTGGTGGTGTGCCGCAGATGGGCCACCAGCTCCTCGCCCACCTTCGGCTCGGGAGCGTCCGAGGGCACGAAGAGGATGGAGACCTGCATGTGCGGCGGCTCCGCGAACCAGCGCTGCTTGCCGCCCCAGACGAACGGCGAGAGGTTGCGATTGACGGTCGCGAGGCCCGCGCGGGCCACGCCCTTCGCCCGCGGGACCATCCCGTGCAGTGCCTTCGGAGCCTCCAGGCCGACGCCGTGCGAGGTGCCGCCCGCGACGACGACCAGCCAGCCGTCGGACGCGACCTTCTGCTGGCGGTAGCCGAAGCGGTCGCCCTTGGTCACCTGCGTGACGTCCAGGACGGCGCCGCGGTACTCGGTGGCCTCGTGATCGCCCAGCCAAAGATGCGTACCGATGCGCGCGCGGAAGCGCGTCTGCGGGAACTGCTGCTGCAGGCGGGCGAGTTCGTTGGCCTTGAGGTGGCTGACGAACATGGTGTGCAGCGGAAGACGGGCGGCACGCAGTCGGTCCATCCAGCCGATGACCTCCTCGACGGCGTCCGAGCCGTCGGTGCGGTCCAGCGGCAGGTGGATCGCGAAGCCCTCGAGCCGTACGTCCTCGATAGCCGCGTGGAGCTGTGAGAGCTCCTGCTCGCTCACGCCGTGCCGCTTCATCGAGGACATGACCTCGATGACGACGCGGGCGCCCACGAGGCCGTGTACGCCGTCCAGGGAGGACACGGAGCGGATGACGCGGTCGGGCAGCGGCACGGGCTCCTCGCCCCGCCGGAACGGGGTCAGGACCAGCAGGTCACCGCTGAACCAGTCCTTGATCCGGGCTGCTTCGTACGTGGTGCCGACGGCGAGGACGTCGGAGCCGAAGCGGGTCGCTTCTTCCGCGAGGCGCTCATGACCGAAGCCGTAGCCGTTGCCCTTGCAGACCGGGACGATTCCCGGGAACTGCTCCAGCACGTGCTTGTGGTGTGCCCGCCAGCGCGCGGTGTCGACATAGAGCGTGAGCGCCATGGCCGGATCCCGGAACCTTTCTCGTGGCTGCGGTGTATCAGAGATATGAAGACTATTTCGGGTGGTGCGAGTTGTGCCGGGGCGGTGCGGTCAGCGGCGCGACATGTAGATGTCGAGCGCCTTGTGGAGCAGCTTGTTGAGGGGGAAGTCCCACTCGCCGATGTACTCGACAGCCTCTCCACCCGTGCCCACCTTGAACTGAATCAGTCCGAAGAGGTGGTCCGTCTCGTCCAGGGAGTCGGAGATGCCCCGCAAGTCATAGACGGTGGCGCCGAGCGCGTAGGCGTCCCGGAGCATCCGCCACTGCATCGCGTTCGAGGGCCTGACCTCGCGGCCGATGTTGTCCGAGGCGCCGTAGGAGTACCAGACGTGGCCGCCGACGACGAGCATCGTCGCAGCGGACAGGTTCACGCCGTTGTGCCGCGCGAAGTACAGCCGCATGCGGTTGGGGTCCTCGGAGTTGAGGGCCCGCCACATCTGCTGGAAGTAACCCAGCGGCCGAGGACGGAACTTGTCGCGGATCGCGGTGATCTCGTACAGGCGCTGCCACTCGGCGAGGTCCTCGTAACCGCCCTGGACGACCTCGACGCCGGCCTTCTCGGCCTTCTTGATGTTGCGTCGCCACAGCTGGTTGAAGCCCTTGAGGACCTCGTCCAAGGAGCGGTTGGCCAGCGGCACTTGGAAGACGTAGCGCGGCTGGACGTCACCGAAGCCGGCGCCGCCGTCCTCGCCCTGCTGCCAGCCCATCTTCCGCAGCCGGTCGGAGACTTCGAAGGCCCGCGGTTCGATGTGCGAGGCCTCGACGTCCCGCAAGCGCTTCACGTCCGGGTTCTGGATCCCGGACTTGATCGCGGGAGCGTCCCAGCGCCGGATGACGACCGGCGGGCCCATCTTCACGGAGAAGGCGCCCTGCCGCTTCAGATGCGCGAGCATCGGCTGCAGCCAGTCGTCCAGGTTCGGTGCGTACCAATTGATGACCGGGCCCTCGGGGAGGTACGCGAGATAGCGCTTCACCTTGGGCAGCTGCCGGTAGAGCACCAGGCCCGCACCGACGAGTTCGCCGGTCCGGTCGTCGAACCAGCCCAGGTTCTCCGAACGCCATTCACTCTTCACATCCGCCCATGCCGGGACCTGGCAATGACTTGCCGACGGCAGGCTCTGGATATACGCCAGATGCTGCTCGCGACTGATGGTCCTCAGGGTCAGACTCATTCGGGGCGCTCCTCGGGCTGGTGTGTCCCCATGGGTACAGGGGCTCCGGCTCTCGCGCCGAAGCCTACTGTGCCCCGAGAGCGCCCCGTCTGGGCGTACGGGACCTACGCCCCCGCCCTAAGCGCGGCGGGGGCGTCGAGGGGCGGCTACCAAAGCCCGCCGAAGAGCCCGCCGTGGGCCATACCCAGGAAGAATCCGACCGCCGATGCGCCGAGGCCGAGGATCAGGCCGAAGCGTTCGCGGGTCGTCTCGGAGATGAACTGTCCCCAAGCACCCGTGGCGATTCCCACCAGGCCGGCCCAGGAGCTGAGCAGGTGGAGGTTGTGGAACATCGCCGTGACGAAGGCGATCGCACCCAGGATCAGGGTCACGCCGAGCAGCGTGTCCTGCATGGGATGGGCCTTGCCGTCCGTGGCGAAGAGAGAGCCGGCGGTGTTCGGTCGCAATGTCTGTGCCATAAGGCACCTCCTGCGGAAGGCGGCGCACTGTAGCGCCATACACACCCGATGTGTACAGATTCTGCCCTTCCGCAGCCGGATTTCAACCGGAAGCCCCGGTGCGGGTACTGTGTACCGTCTGCACCGGTGTCTGCCCAGGCCATGGCAGGGACTCCCGATCGGCCTACTGATCGGGAAGCCCGATTGTCAGTGGCTGCCGATACCGTTGCGTACGCATCACGACCCTCCTGCCACGGAACGACCGTGGCCGCTGAGTCCAAAGGAGGTGGGTTCCACATGCGTCACTACGAAGTGATGGTCATCCTCGACCCCGATCTCGAGGAGCGCGCTGTCTCCCCGTTGATCGAGAACTTCCTCTCCGTCGTCCGTGAGGGCAACGGAAAGGTTGAGAAGGTCGACACCTGGGGCCGTCGTCGTCTCTCGTACGAGATCAAGAAGAAGCCCGAGGGCATCTACTCGGTCATCGACCTGCAGGCCGAGCCTGCGGTCGTCAAGGAGCTCGACCGCCAGATGAACCTGAACGAGTCGGTCCTCCGGACCAAGGTCCTCCGTCCCGAGACCCACTGAGCTTCCTAGCTCAGCGGTACTCGGGATCCGAGTAGCAGCAGCAAAAGCAGCCAGCAGCAAACCCGCCGAGAGGTTCCCCCATGGCAGGCGAGACCGTCATCACGGTAGTCGGCAATCTTGTCGACGACCCCGAGCTGCGCTTCACCCCGTCCGGTGCGGCGGTCGCGAAGTTCCGTGTCGCGTCCACTCCCCGCACCTTCGACCGTCAGACCAATGAGTGGAAGGACGGCGAGAGCCTCTTCCTCACCTGCTCGGTCTGGCGTCAGGCGGCGGAGAACGTCGCGGAGTCGCTTCAGCGAGGCATGCGCGTCGTCGTGCAGGGCCGGTTGAAGCAGCGGTCCTACGAAGACCGTGAGGGCAT
The DNA here is from genome assembly GCF_044455475.1 of Streptomyces sp. NPDC051218. Taxonomy (NCBI): domain Bacteria; kingdom Bacillati; phylum Actinomycetota; class Actinomycetes; order Kitasatosporales; family Streptomycetaceae; genus Streptomyces; species Streptomyces sp. NPDC051218. Next base: position 208,495 of record NZ_JBITEU010000011.1, read on the forward strand.
CAAGCGCACGGTCTACGAGCTGGACGTCGAGGAAGTCGGCGCCAGCTTGAAGAACGCCACGGCCAAGGTCACCAAGACCACCGGTCGCGGTGGCCAGGGCGGCGGATTCGGCGGCGGTGGCGGCGGCCAGCAGGGCGGCGGCAACTGGGGCGGCGGCTCCGGTGGCGGTCAGCAGCAGGGTGGCGGCGGCGGTGCTCCCGCCGACGACCCCTGGGCGACCGGTGCGCCGGCCGGCGGCGGCCAGCAGGGCGGCGGCGGTGGCTGGGGCGGAAGCTCCGGTGGCTCCGGCGGCTCTGGCGGCGGCTACTCGGACGAGCCCCCCTTCTAGGCCTTAGGGCCAAGGGTGGGCCGTTCCCACACTTCTTGATCAAACAGGAGAGAACACATGGCGAAGCCGCCTGTGCGCAAGCCTAAGAAGAAGGTCTGCGCATTCTGCAAGGACAAGGTCACGTACGTGGACTACAAGGACACGAACATGCTGCGGAAGTTCATTTCCGACCGCGGCAAGATCCGTGCCCGCCGCGTGACCGGCAACTGCACGCAGCACCAGCGTGACGTCGCCACGGCCGTGAAGAACAGCCGTGAGATGGCGCTGCTGCCCTACACGTCCACCGCGCGATAAGGGAAGGGTGACCGACTAATGAAGATCATCCTCACCCACGAGGTCTCCGGCCTCGGCGCCGCCGGCGAGGTCGTAGACGTCAAGGACGGTTACGCCCGCAACTACCTGATCCCGCGGAACTTTGCGATCCGCTGGACCAAGGGTGGCGAAAAGGACGTCGAGCAGATCCGTCGTGCTCGCAAGATCCACGAGATCGCGACCATCGAGCAGGCCAACGAGGTCAAGGCCAAGCTCGAGGGCGTCAAGGTCCGTCTGGCCGTCCGCTCCGGCGACGCCGGTCGTCTCTTCGGTTCTGTCACCCCGGCTGACGTCGCTTCGGCGATCGAGGCCGCCGGTGGCCCGAAGATCGACAAGCGTCGTGTCGAGCTGGGCTCGCCGATCAAGACGCTGGGCGCCCACGCGACGTCCGTGCGTCTGCACCCCGAGGTTGCCGCTCAGGTCAACATCGAGGTCGTCTCCGCCTAAGCACTGCGTTTGGCAGGGCTGAAGCAACCGTTGGGCCGCACCCTCAGGGTGCGGCCCAATGTGTTTCTGAGGTGCTGCTTCACGGACGCTGTTTCACGTGAAACAGCGTCCGGTGGTCAGCGGGAAGGCGCAGGCTCAGCGGGTCGCGCCGGTGACGATCCAGTGGCCGGAGCGCGTGCGCAGCCAGAGGGTCGCCATGCGGACCGCCATCATGAGGGTCATCGCTGCCCAGACCGCGGTCAGTCCACCGCCGAAGGTCGGCACGAGGAGGGCCACCGGGGCGAAGGCCGCCAGTGTGGCCAGCATCGCCCAGGCCAGATACCGGCCGTCTCCCGCGCCCATCAGGACGCCGTCGAGGACGTAGACGATGCCGCAGATCGGCTGGGAGATCGCCACCACCACGAGGGCGGGCAGGGCTGCGTCCTGGACGACGGAGTCGCTGGAGAAGAGCGGGATGAACAGCGGTCGGGCCAGGACGACGAGGACGCCGAGCACGACTCCCGACGCGATGCCCCACTGCACCATGCGGCGGCAGACGTCGCGGGCGCCCTGGGCATCGTTCGCGCCCAGGTAGCGGCCGATGATCGCCTGGCCGGCGATGGCGATCGCGTCGAGCGCGAAGGCCAGCAGGCTCCACAGCGACAGGATGATCTGGTGGGCAGCCACATCGGCGTCGCCGAGGCGGGCTGCCACCGCGGTCGCGATCATCAGGATTGCCCGCAGCGAGAGCGTACGGACGAGGAGCGGTGCGCCGGCTTGGGCGCAGGCCCTGATGCCGGCGGCGTCGGGGCGCAGGGAGGCACCGTGGCGCCTGGCTCCGCGGATGACCACGTAGAGGTACACGGCGGCCATCGCGCACTGGGCGATGACGGTGCCCCAGGCGGAGCCGGCGATGCCCAGGCCGGCGCCGTAGACGAGGGCCACGTTGAGGACGCCGTTGGTGACGAAGCCGCCGACCGCCACGTACAGCGGGGTCTTGGTGTCCTGTAGTCCGCGCAGGACACCGGTGGAGGCGAGCACGACGAGCATGGCGGGAATGCCGAGCGAGGAGATCCGGAGATACGTGATCGCATACGGGGCCGCGGTGTCCGATGCGCCGAAGAGCTCCACGAGGGCGGGTGCGGTGGGAAGGACGACGGCGATGACGGCGGCCCCGAGCAGGAGGGCGAGCCAGATGCCGTCCACGCCCTGGCGGATGGCGGCCTGTAGATCTCCGGCGCCCACTCGGCGGGCAACGGCGGCCGTGGTCGCGTAGGCGAGGAAGACGAAGACGCTCACGGCGGTGGTGAGGAGAGCCGAGGCGACGCCGAGTCCGGCAAGTTGTGCAGTGCCGAGGTGGCCCACGATGGCACTGTCGGCCATCACGAAGAGAGGCTCGGCGACGAGTGCGCCGAAGGCGGGAACAGCGAGGGCGATGATCTCTCGGTCATGCTGTCGCCGAGCGACCTTCGTCGCCACGGGAGCCGGTGTCATGGGCACCAATCTAATCTTCCACAGGTAAGAGATGCAATGCCCATAGGACCCTTACCTGGTCTCGAGTCGGGCACACTTTGGGGCGCTGTTCGGCAGGATCTTGAGCCGACTGGGAAAGTTTTTCTTCTGCACAGCCGGTGGATGCGAAAGATGCAGGTCAGAGGCTATTTGTGGAGAAGGCTGAGTGCTTGTTCACAGGCCTGTCCACCGGGCCGTGCACAGGTTTGGCGGGGTTCTCCACAGCAACGCGCCCGTCATCCACACCGCCTGTGGATAACCAGATTGGCTGACGGTGGCCACGGGCCTACCGTGGGGCGGAGCCCCCCCTCGTGATCCTGCCTCGGAAAGCCCGTAAATCCGACGCGTCAGAACCGGAGTTGGGCCGCTTATTTGTCAGTGTCGTGCCGTAAGAAAGAAGGGCACGGCGAGGTCCGCGCGGCGGACGTGAGGGAGGTGGCCCGGTGAGTATTTCCGAGCCCTTGGACGACCCCTGGGCCGACAGCGGTGCCAGTGACCGTCTGCCCGCCTCCCGACAGCGCCGTGACGGAGGAGGCAGAGGCCGCGACGAGCAGCACGAGCGCGGCCGTGAAAGCGGTGGCTGGGACGGCGGCGGAACCGCCTTCGAACGTGTACCGCCGCAGGACCTCGATGCCGAGCAGTCGGTGCTCGGCGGCATGCTGCTGTCCAAGGACGCCATCGCCGATGTCGTCGAGGTGCTCAAGGGCCACGACTTCTACCGGCCCGCGCACGAGACGATCTACACGGCGATCCTCGATCTGTACGCCAAGGGGGAGCCCGCCGACCCGATCACCGCGGCGGCCGAGCTCACCAAGCGCGGCGAGATCACCAAGGTCGGCGGGGCCTCGTATCTGCACACGCTGGTGCAGACGGTGCCGACGGCGGCGAACGCCGAGTACTACGCGGAGATCGTCCACGAGCGGGCGGTCCTGCGCCGCCTCGTCGAGGCCGGCACACGCATCACACAGATGGGATACGCGGCCGACGGCGACGTCGACGAGATCGTCAACAGCGCCCAGGCCGAGATCTACGCGGTCACCGAGCAGCGCACCAGCGAGGACTATCTGCCGCTCGGCGACATCATGGAGGGCGCGCTCGACGAGATCGAGGCGATCGGTTCGCGCAGCGGCGAGATGACCGGTGTACCGACGGGCTTCACCGACTTCGACTCGCTGACGAACGGCCTGCACCCCGGCCAGATGATCGTCATCGCGGCCCGTCCCGCCATGGGTAAGTCCACGCTGGCCCTCGACTTCGCGCGCGCCGCTTCCATCAAGCACAACCTGCCCAGCGTCATCTTCTCCCTGGAAATGGGGCGCAACGAGATCGCGATGCGTCTGCTGTCCGCGGAGGCACGGGTGGCGCTGCACCACATGCGGTCCGGCACGATGACGGACGAGGACTGGACGCGGCTCGCGCGTCGGATGCCCGAGGTCTCGGCGGCGCCGCTCTACATCGACGACTCCCCGAATCTGTCGATGATGGAGATCCGCGCGAAGTGCCGCCGTCTCAAGCAGCGTGCCGACATCAAGATGGTGATCATCGACTATCTGCAGCTGATGCAGTCCGGTGGTTCCAAGCGCGCCGAGAGCCGCCAGCAAGAGGTCTCGGACATGTCGCGAAACCTGAAGCTGCTCGCCAAGGAGCTCGAGGTCCCGGTCATCGCGCTGTCGCAGCTGAACCGTGGTCCCGAGCAGCGCACCGACAAGAAGCCCCAGGTCTCGGACCTGCGTGAATCCGGTTCGATCGAGCAGGACGCGGACATGGTGATCCTGCTGCACCGCGAAGACGCGTACGAGAAGGAGTCGCCGCGCGCGGGCGAGGCGGACATCATCGTGGGCAAGCACCGTAATGGCCCGACGGCGACGATCACGGTCGCCTTCCAGGGTCACTATTCGCGCTTCGTGGACATGGCGCAGACGTAGCGGGCAGGAGTTTTGGCGGTGCGTCAGGACAGGCGCCGCAAGGTTTCTCCGAGGATTTCCATGCCCTCGGCGATGGCCGTGGTGGTGGGAGCGGCGTAACCGAGGACCAGGCCGGGGCGGTGCGGCCGTTGGCTGTGCCAGGACAGGGGCTGGACCTTCACACCGCGGGTCAGGGCGGCCGCCGCGAGGTCGGTGTCGCGAAAGTCCGCGTCGAAGGTGATCGTCAGGTGCAGGCCCGCCGCTGCGCCGTGCACGACGGCCCGCGGCAGATGAGTCCTCACCGCGGCGATCATCGCGTCCCGGTGGCGTCGATGACGGCCGCGCAGGAGGCGCAACTGCCGTTCCAGAGCGCCCGATTCCATCAGCTGAGCCAGGACGAGCTGCGGCAGTACGGCGTTGCCGAGGTCGGCGAAGCGCTTGGCGGCGACCAGCGCGTCCCGGTACCGCGGCGGCGCGAGGACCCAGCCGATGCGCAGCGCCGGAGCCAGCAGCTTGGACACGCTCCCCGCGTAGCAGACGTGTTCGGAGAGCAGGGAGCGCAGGGCGGGGACGGGAGCGCGGTCGTAGCGGTGCTCGGCGTCGTAGTCGTCCTCGATGATCAGCCCATTGCGCTCGGTGGCCCAGTGCATCAGGTCCCGCCGCCGCTCCCCTCCGAGCACCACGCCCATCGGGAACTGGTGGGCAGGGGTCAGCAGCACCGCGGCGGCGTCCGTGGCCCGCAACTCGTCGACGCGGATGCCCTCGGCATCGACCGTGACGGGTGGGGTGGCGAGGCCGCCGTTGCGCAGATGCTGGCGGGCGCCCAGCGACCCGGGGTCCTCGACGGCCACCGTGTGGATTCCGGCGCCGTGCAGGACCTGGCCGAGCAAGGTGAGGGTCTGGGCGGTGCCGGCGACGATGACGACCTCACCCGGGTCGGCGCGGATGCCGCGGTTGCGGGCCAGCCAGTCGGTGACGGCCCTGCGCAGCGCCGGGGCCCCGCGCGGGTCCCCGTAACCGAAGGCAGACGCCGATAGGTCCTTGAGTACGGTGCGTTCGGCGCGCAGCCAGGCGGCGCGGGGGAACGCGGCGAGATCGGGCATGCCGGGCGAGAGATCGATCCGGGCCGGGGCGGCGCGCAGGGCGTCGAAGATATCTATGCCGGGCGGGGCTGCGAACAGGCTGCTCGGGTGCGGCTGGGGCTGTGGGGGCTGCTGGGGTGGGCCCGCGGGTGCTTCGGGCCGGGTTTTCGCCGGAGCGGCGACCACCACGGTCCCGTTCCGTCCGCGCCCGGCGAGGTGCCCGTCCTCGCTCAGGCGCTGGTAGGCCTCGGTGATCAGGCCGCGGGAGACGCGGAGTTCGCCCGCGAGGACGCGGGTGGCCGGGAGCTTGCTGCCCACCGGCAGGCGGCCGTCCGCTATCGCGAGGCGCAGCTGTCGGGCCAGCCAGTCCGCGCGGCCACCCGCGGGGGCTTCGTCGATGTGCAGCTGGAGAAAGTCGGCTCCGACCGCCGACTCGCGTGATGCGGGCCTGTGCGCCGGGGACCCTGGCCCGCAGGTTATGGACCGGTCAGAGGCGCTGTCATTGGACCTGTTCACCGGGCCATAGTGGCAGCAGGGTGAAGTCATGCAGACAGCAGCAACCGCAGCCGCCGAGACCACCGCGACCTCGAATCACGCCCACCGAACGGCAGTTGAGTACGTCCACGGATACTCGCCTCGGGAGGCCCGCAGGCTGGGGGACCAAGCGGACACCCTCGCCGCTCTGCTGCACGAGGGCACGGCGTATCCGGCGGGGAGCCGGGTCCTCGAGGTCGGATGCGGGGTCGGCGCCCAGACCGTCCACCTGATCGACTCCAGCCCCGGGGCGCACTTCGTGGCCGTCGACCGGTCGGCGGACTCACTGGCGAAGGCCGCCGCCCGCGTGGCGGCACACGCGCCCGACGCACACGTGCGGTGGCGCCGCGCCGACCTGTTCGCTCTCCCTTTCCCGGACGCCGAGTTCGACCACATCTTCGTCTGTTTCGTCCTGGAGCATCTGGCGGCGGCCCGGCGTGCGCTCGCCGGACTGCGGCGGTTGCTGCGGCCCGGCGGGACCATCACCGTGATTGAAGGGGACCACGGGTCGGCGTTCTTCCATCCCGACAGCGCCTACGCCCGCGCGGCGGTCGACTGCCTCGTTCAGCTCCAGGCCGACGGTGGGGGAAACGCCCTGGTCGGGCGGCAGCTGCAACCGCTCCTCACACAGGCCGGCTATGACGGTGTCCGGGTGCGGCCCCGCACCGTGTACGCGGACCGGACCCGGCCCGAGCTGGTCGAGGGCTTCACCCGCAGCACGTTCATCTCCATGATCGAATCCGTCAGGGGTGACGCGCTCGCCTCATCCCTGATCACCGAGGCCGACTGGGACCGTGGGATCGCCGACCTGCGCAGAACCGCGGACGACGGCGGGACGTTCCACTACACGTTCTTCAAAGCGACGGGTACGCGCGCCGCGTAGCGCGGTCGGCGGAATTCGCTCGACGGGCGGCTTCTCCGAAGGTGGACTGGGGCCATGACATCACCGCGTGAAGAGTTGCTGCCCAGTACCCGTCGAGCCCTGTTGCACCGCGTCGCCACCGCGCAGTCGGAGGGGAGGGCGCCCTCGCTCGTCGCCTCGGTGCTCAGGGACGGCGAGTTGGTGTGGACCGAGGGGCGCACCTGCGTCGAGGGGCACGCACCGGACGAGAACGTCCAATACCGCATCGGCTCGATCACCAAGACCTTCACCGCCGTACTGGTGATGCGGCTGCGTGACGAGGGCGTCCTCGACCTCTCCGACCCCCTGGAGAAGCATCTCCCGGGGACGGCGGCGGGCGATGTCACCATCGCGGAACTCCTCGCGCACACCAGCGGGTTGGCGGCCGAGACCCCCGGTGAGTGGTGGGAGCGTACGCCCGCGTCGCAGCGCCCCGAGCTCGAGGACGTACTGGGCGAGCAGCCCTTCAAGCACCCCACGGGACGTCGGTTCCATTACTCCAACCCCGGTTACACACTGCTCGGTTCACTGATCGAGGCGCTGCGAGGGGACTCCTGGGAGGCCGTGCTGCGCCGTGAGGTCCTGGAGCCGCTGGGCCTGAACCGTACGAGTGCGCAGCCGCAGGCCCCGCACGCGGGTGGCTGGGCCGTCCATCCGTGGGCGGACGTGATGATGCCCGAACCCGCCGAGGACCTGGGCCTCATGGCTCCGGCCGGGCAGCTGTGGTCCACGACGGCGGACCTGGGGCGCTTCGCCGCCTTCCTCCTGGAGGGCGACGACCGGGTTCTGTCCGCCGGTTCGGTGCGGGAAATGCGTACGCCGGGGTCGCCGCTGCCCTCGGGGGACTGGGACGTGACGTACGGCCTGGGGACGCAGTTGCTCCGCGGGGAGGGGCGCACCTTTGTCGGGCACGGGGGCTCGCTGCCGGGCTTCATGGCCGGGTTGTGGGCGAGTGCGGAGGACGGGTTGGTGGCGGTCACGCTGACCAACTGCACTTCCGGTCCCGCCGTGACGGCGCTGGCTCTCGACCTGCTGAAGATCGTGGCCGAGGCCGAGCCGCGGATTCCCGAGGCGTGGCGCCCCCTGCCCGAGCTGGATGAGGGGCTCTTGAAGCTGGCGGGGCCCTGGTACTGGGGGACGAGCACCTTCGTGCTGCGCCCGCAGGCCGAGGGAGCGCTCGACCTGGCGCCCCTCGCGGGCGGGGGCCGCGGATCGCGATTCCTGCCGAACGGTGACGGTGCATGGACCGGGCTCGACGGCTACTTCGCCGGGGAGCAGCTACGGGCGGTGCGGCGGCCCGACGGGTCGGTGAGCCATCTCGACCTGGGCTCGTTCTTCTTCACCCGGGAGCCGTACGACGCGGGGTCTCCCGTGCCGGGCGGTGTGGATCCGGAGGGGTGGCGCGGGCTTCCCCGGTAAGACCTCGGGTGAGCCAGTGGGGCGTCGTGTTTCACGTGAAACACGACGCCCAGCGGCTGAAACACGACGCCCAGCGGCGTGACGCTTCGGCAGCGGCGTCAGAGCTCAAGTTTGAAACCCACGTGCGAGGCCGTGAATCCGAGCCGCTCGTAGAAGCGGCGGGCATCGGTGCGGGTGGCGTCGGAGGTCAGTTGCACCAACTGGCAGCCCTGGCGCCGGGACTCGTCGACGGCCCACTCGATGAAGCGGGTGCCGAGACCACTGCCGCGCTCGTCGGCGTGGACGCGTACACCTTCGATGATCGACCGAAGCGCTCCCTTCCGGGACAGGCCCGGAACGATCGTGAGCTGCAGTGTGCCGATGACGCGTCCCTCGCGCACAGCGACGACCTGGTGCTGATTCGGGTCCGCGGTGAGGCGTTCGAACGCGGCGAGGTACGGAGTGAGGTCGTCCGGCGACTCGCGTGTGCTGCCCAGGGGGTCGTCGGCGAGCATCTCCACGATGGCGGGGATGTCGTCGGCGACCGCCGGGCGTATCTCAAGATCTCCCATGAGACGCAGCCTATGCAGCCGATCGCCTTTTCGGCAGGGCAGTCCACTCGACCTGCAGAGGGCCTACGCCGGGACCCGTACCGCTTCCACTGCCCTGACCAGCGGTGCCAGTTCCGGGTTCAGCGCCGCCTCGTCGAGCGCCTCGCGCAGGGCGGCGTCATTGGTGGGGCGCGCCTCGGCGAGGAGTGCGGCGCCCGAGTCGCTGACGTCCGTGTAGATGCCGCGGCGGTCGGTCGGGCACAGGTAGCGGGACAGGAGCCCGCGGTCCTCGAGGCGGGTGACCAGGCGCGTGGTGGCGCTCTGGCTGAGTACGACGGCGTCGGCGACCTGCTTCATCTGTAGATGGCCCCCCTCTCCGTCGTGCTGGCGGCTGAGGACGTCCAGCAGGGAGTACTCACGCACGCTCAGGTCGTGCTTGGCCTGCAGGGCGCGCTCGATGTGGGCCTCGATCTTCCCGTGGAGCAGGGAGAGCGCGCACCAGCCCTGCGCAAGGGCGGTCAGTGCGGGGTCTGTCGCTGTCATGGCTCTTGTTCCTCCGTCCCGGAGCTGCTGAGAACCAGGATAGGCCACCAGCGCAATATCCGGCGGTTGCAATTAACCCGCGTGTGCAACTATTGTGGACGCAAGCTAAGCGCACCTGCAACCGTCTTGGAAGGTAGAACCATGCCTCTCGCGCTATTGGCCCTCGCGATCGGGGCCTTCGGAATCGGGACCACAGAGTTCGTGATCATGGGACTGCTCCCTGAGGTCGCGGGTGACTTCGGCGTCTCCATCCCCACGGCCGGTCTGCTCGTGACCGGCTACGCACTTGGCGTCGTGCTCGGCGCTCCCTTGATGACGGTCCTGGGCACCCGCATCTCGCGCAAGCGGATGCTGATGCTGCTCATGGGCCTGTTCATCGCGGGCAATCTGCTCTCCGCCGTGGCCCCGGTCTTCGGCGTCATGCTGGCGGGACGTGTCGTCGCCTCGCTCGCCCACGGTGCCTTCTTCGGCATCGGCTCGGTCGTCGCGGCCGAACTGGTCGCGCCGGAGAAGAAGGCCGGAGCCATCGCCATGATGTTCACGGGCCTGACCGTGGCCAACGTGGTCGGTGTTCCCCTCGGCACGCTCGTCGGGCAGACCCTCGGCTGGCGCATCACCTTCGCCATCGTCGCGGGGCTCGGCGTCATCGGCCTGGCCGGTATCGCCAAGCTCGTTCCCGACCTGCCCAAGCCCGAGGGTGTAAGGCTGCGCCACGAGCTGGCCGCGTTCCGCAACGTCCAGGTGCTGCTGGCCATGGCGATGACGATCCTCGGCTTCGGCGGAGTCTTCGCGGCCGTCACCTACCTCGCCCCGATGATGACGGACGTCGCCGGCTACGCGGACTCCTCGGTGACCTGGCTTCTCGTCCTCTTCGGCCTCGGCATGGTCGCGGGCAACCTGATCGGTGGAAAGTTCGCGGACCGCGCCCTGATGCCGCTGCTCTACATCTCGCTGAGCGCGCTGGCCGTCGTGCTCGCCCTCTTCACCCTCACCGCGCACAACAAGATCGCGGCAGCGGTGACCATCACCCTGATCGGCGCGCTGGGCTTCGCCACCGTGCCGCCCCTGCAGAAGAGGGTGCTCGACCAGGCCTCCGGCGCGCCCACGCTCGCCTCGGCCATGAACATCGGTGCCTTCAACCTCGGCAACGCGCTCTCGGCCTGGCTCGGCGGCCTCGTGATCTCCGCGGGCCTCGGCTACACCGCCCCGAATTGGGTGGGCGCGGCACTCGCGGCCTCCGCGCTTCTCCTGGCCGTCGTCTCGGCCACGCTCGAGCGCCGCACGGCCGCTCCCAGTCGGGTCGTCACAGGCGTGGCCCACGTCGAGCAGGCGACGCCCGTCCACCACTGACCCGCCGGCCTCTCCGACCGACCCCTCCAGCCCCCCCATCAGCACCACCGCACAAGGAGAAACCTCATGAGCACCACCACCCCCGCCGTCGCCCCGCTGACCACGCAGGACGCCGAGGCGCTCGTCACCGCGGCCAACCGTGCGGCCGAGGCGGCCGATGTCACGGTCAGCGTCACCGTCCTCGACGCGGGCGGCCATCTGCTCGCCTTCCGGCGTGACGACCGGGCTGTGCTGATCTCCGGCGAGACCAGCACCCGCAAGGCGTACACGGCGCTTCAGCTCAACGCCCCCACCGCCGACCTCGTCGACCTGGTCAAGCCCGATGGGCCCTTCCACACCCTGCCCACCGCTCTCGACCGGCCGCTGCTCTTCATCGCCGGTGGGGTACCCGTCCACCGGGACGGCCGCCTGATCGGCTCCGTCGGCGTCGGCGGCGGAGCACCCGAGCAGGACCACGGCTTCGCCACGGCGGCCGTGGAGGCCCTCGCGTAGTACGTACGACACCGCGTGGGTACGTAGTACGAGACCGCGCGAGAGGACATGACGAAGGCCCGCCCCCAAGTGCCGGTAACCATCCGGTGTTCGGGGGCGGGCCTCTGTGTGCGGTCAGCCGGCCGCGACCGTCAGCGGCGCGAAGCGCCTGGTCCAGTCGCCGGGCAGCTCGGGGATGCCGTACGTCATCACGGCATTGAAGGCGATCGGCGCGAGGCCGCGCTCCTTCACCCAGGCGAGCAGCTCTTCGTGACGTACATCGATGTCTGTGCGCAGCGGCCGGTCCGACCCGGCGGCGAGCGAGGTGATCAAGGCCTTCGCCGTCTCCGTGTCCCGGGCGATCAGGGGGCCGATGACATGGGTCTCCATGTTCGGCCAGGCCCCCGCGTAGCCGGTGATCGTGCCGTCCGTCTCCGCGACCCGCAGCTGGTCGACGAAGGCGGGGAGCCGGGTGAGGACGTGCGTGCGGTCGAGGCCGAAGACCTCGGTGTCGAGCCGGACGATCGCGGGCAGGTCCTCCGCGATCGCAGGCCGGGTGGCGACATCCGGCAAGGGGCCGCCGGAGACGAACCGGCCGCGGACCATCTCGGCGCGGCCGGTGGTCTTGAATCCGAGCTGCTCGTAGAGGGGGCTGCCGGTCGGTGTCGCGTGGAGGGTGAGCGGGGTGGTGCCCGCACCCTCGACGACGTAGTCCATGAGGCGGCGGCCCAGGCCCTGGCGGGCGTGCCGCTCGGCGACGAGGACCATGCCGATCGCTCCTAGGCCGGGGCCCTCATGCGGTCCGTATTCGGTCACCACGCAGGCGGCGATGAGGCCGTTGCCGTCCGGGTCGTCGATGCCGTAGCCCGTACCGGCCGAGAGCAGCAGCCCCCATTTGTGGTCCTCGCGTGGCCAGCCTCGATCCTGCGACAGGTCGGCGCAGGCGTTGAGATCGCGGAGGGTCAGCCGGCGGATGGGCAGAGCGGAAAGGGTAGGTGTCGACACTCGGCTCAGGCTGTCTGACGCATGACCTTGGCGTCCACCGGTTTGCGGGCAGAAGCACGGTTCTTTTGGTTACGTTGCTTCTGGCCACGTCCGGTCAGGCCCCAGGGCTTGAGCACCGAGATGACCGTCATGAAGAGATAGGCGCTCAGGGAGACGATGGGTCCGGCGATCAGGCCGGTCGGATCTGTCACCGGGTCGCCTGCGGACACAGTGGCGACCGTGTCGTTGATGCCCGGACGCAGGGCGAACGCCGACGCGGCGGTGGTGGCCAGGGTCAGCCAGAACTTCGTGTAGACCCAGCGATGCCTGGCAAGCCCCCAGGGAGTCCCGAGGGACAGCAGCAGGCCGCTCAGCAGGGTGAGCAGCGCGAGCGGCAGCACCAGCCAGTCCGCGAAGAGCTTCATGGAGCGAGCGGCGGCCTCGGTGACCGCGGCCGAATCGGTGGTGATGGCCGCGAACGCAAGCGCGAGCAGGCCGAGCGTGAGCCCGAGCCAGCCTGAGGCGGCGATGACATGGACGACGAGGGTGGCCCGGCGAGCGGGGCGGCTTAGTTTCACGTGAAACACGGTGCCGGGAACCGCGACGGAAGGCGTCTTACAGCGGGAGTAACCGCGGGTACTAGCCTCGGCGTACATGGCACGCCTTCACCTCTTCGACCTGGACGGAACGCTGCTGCACGGCACGGCGGCTCCCGTGGAGATCTCGCGCCAGCTCGGCCTCGACGCGGAGATCGCGGAGCTGGAACGGGACTTCGTGGCGCAGCGGATCGACTCACCGCAGTACGCGGCCCGGGTGCACGCCCTGTGGGCGGACCTCACGGATATGCAGGTCACCGCCGCCTTCGAGGGGGCGCCGTGGCTGATGGGGATCCGGGAGACCTGGGCCGAGATCCGGAAGGGCGGCGACTACTGCGCGGTGATCTCACTGTCGCCGTCGTTCTTCGTGGAACGGTTGCTCGGCTGGGGTGCGCATGCCGCGCACGGGTCGCGTTTCCCCTCAGTGCCGTTCACCGAGCCGGTGAATCCGACCGGCATTCTCGACGCCGCGGCCAAGGTGAAGATCGCGGACCGGCTCTGTGAAGAGTTCGGGGTCGGGCGGTCCGATTGCGTCGCTTATGGTGACTCGCTCTCGGACCTGGAGCTGTTCGGAGCGGTGCCTGTCTCGGTCGCTGTCAATGCGGATCAGCGGCTGGTCGGGCTCGCCACCCACTCTTATGTCGGGCGTGATCTGCGGAAGGCGTATGAATTGGTGCGTGGCGCCCGGTAATTGGGGCAATTGGCTGGCATGGGTCGCTGAATTCCCGGTGAAGGGCGGCGGGACTTGTGCGCCGGACGGCTGCCGGTATGGTCGAGTCCGGTTCGCGCCGGGTGCATCGCAGCGCATCTCTGGGGGGCGCGGACGGAGGTCAACGCAGCCTAACGGGGCATAGAGATCGAAGACCTGAACTTTCCGTTATGCGACCGGCGTGACGGTAAGGGGTGGGACGCTGCGGTGAGATGACTGCGGGCAATGTCACATTTCTTACCTACTTGTCCGTAGGGTCCGGTAATCCGAGGTTCAATGTGGCCACATTGGCTGCCGAGGCAGAGCGGGGAAAGTAAGCGGCTTCCTACAGGGAAGTGCACGGACCGACTGAGAGATGTTCGAGGCGAGGCACAGCATGGACGCTCCGACCACCACGTCGGCGGGTAACGGTACTTCCGGCGACAGCGGCGGTGGAGGCGGCTGGTTCACCCCACGGAAGGCGCCGAAACCGTCGGAGGGCGGCGAGCAGCCGACATCCCCCGAGGGCGGTGAGCCCGAGGTGACCGAGGGACGCCGGGTGTCGGCCATACGTCCGGTCGGCAGGCCCGGCGCGGCCGCGCCCGCACCGGAGGCGGAGGCACGGCACGTGCCTGAGCCCGAACGCGCGGCCGAGGAACGAATACCGGCAGGCCGGACAGCCGCAGTAGCCACAGCGCCGGCGCCGGCGCCGGCGCCGGCACCGGCACCGGCGTCCGCTCAGGCCGCACCGCAGAGCGCACCCCAGGCCCCAACGCACCAGCACGCGTCGCAGGCCGCCCCCCGGAGCGCGCCTCAGGCCGCCCCCGCATCACACCCCGAGCCGCGCACCGAGCGCGTGCCGGAACCGCGGCAGTCGTCCCCCTCGGGCTCCCCCGACGCGATACGCGTCCAGCGCACGATGGCTGAGATAGGTCCCGTCTCCGACAAGGTGACGTCGTACTTCTACGCGCTGCTCTTCACCCGGCACCCCGACCTGCGCCCCCTGTTCCCCGCCGCGATGGACACCCAGCGCGACCGGCTGCTCAAGGCGCTGCTGACCGCGGCCGAGCACATCGACCACGCCGACGTACTCGCCGCGTATCTGAAGAACCTCGGCCGCGGACACCGCAAGTACGGCACCCGGCCCGAGCACTACCCGGCGGTCGGCGAGTGCCTGATCGGCTCGCTCAGCCGTTACGCGAGCGCGATCTGGGACGAGGAGACCGAGGCCGCCTGGGTCCGCACGTACACGACGATCTCCCAGATCATGATCGACGCGGCTGCCGCCGATGAACTGCGTGCCCCGGCCTGGTGGTTCGCCGAGGTCGTCTCGCACGACCTCAGGACGCCCGACATCGCTGTCGTCACCGTCCGCCCCGACCAGCCCTACCCTTTCCTGGCAGGCCAGTACACGAGCCTGGAGACGCCCTGGTGGCCGCGGATCTGGCGGCACTACTCGTTCGCGTCGGCGCCGCGCTCCGACGGACTGTTGTCGTTCCACGTGAAGGCCGTCCCCGCGGGCTGGGTCTCCAACGCCCTGGTGCATCACGCACGCCCCGGTGACGTCCTGCGCCTCGGCGCGCCCGCCGGGTCGATGACCGTCGACCACACCACCGACAGCGGCTTGCTCTGTCTGGGCGGCGGCACCGGCATAGCCCCGATCAAGGCGCTCGTGGAGGACGTGGCCGAGCACGGGGAACGGCGACCGGTCGAGGTCTTCTACGGCGCCCGCACCGACCACGACCTGTACGACATCGACACGATGCTGCGGCTCCAGCAGACCCACCCCTGGCTCTCGGTCCGCCCGGTCGTCGACGGCCACGCCCAATTCCCGGACGCCGTGCGCGAGTACGGCCCCTGGAACGAGTACGACGCCTACCTCTCGGGCCCGCCCGGCATGATCCGCAGCGGGGTGGACGCGCTGCGGGACGTCGGCATCCCGGCGGGACGCATCCGCCACGACTCCGTGGAGGAACTGGTCTCCGCGGGCGACTAGCTCAGCCCAATGGGCGCCAAGCCCGAGGAGTGCCTAGCCCAAGGAGCGCCAAGCCCGAGAAGCACCTAGCCGAGATCGGGGGCGTGCATCGCGCGTACGCCCTCGATGTTTCCGTCCAGATAGTGCCGCAGGGAGAGCGGTACGAGGTGGACCGAGGCGATCCCGACCCGGGTGAAGGGCACGTGGACGATCTCGTACTCGCCGCACGGCTCTTCGATCTCCGGGCCGTGCCGCAGGGAGAGGTCCATGGACTCCAGCCGGCAGACGAAGAAGTGCTGGACTTTGACGCCGGTCGCGCCGCCGTCCTCGCCGATGTGCTCGACGGTGTCCACGAAGCAGGGCACCACGTCGGAGATCTTGGCACCGAGCTCTTCGTGCACCTCACGGTGGAGGGCGTCGACGACGGTCGTGTCCTCCGGCTCCACACCGCCGCCAGGGGTGAGCCAGTACGGATCGACGCCGGGCTTGGTCCGCTTGATCAGGATCAGGTCGTCGCCATCGAGCAGAACGGCGCGTGCGGTGCGCTTGACCACGGGTCGGACGGTCATGGGAGGAATGTGGCCCGGACTGTTCCACGTGAAACATGGTGAATGAGCCGGAGTACCGCTCAAGCCCAGTCAGCGGCAGCATGGAGCAGCCACTCGTGCGCCCGCGCGATGTGCGGCATCGCTAGCGTGCCGGTGCGTACGACGAGGAAATAGGTGCGTAGAGGCGGCACCGCCGGGTCCAGCAGGGCCACGACCTCGCCACTCTTCAAGTCGGGCGCACAGAGATAGCGCGGCAGCACGGCGAGCCCCGCCCCGGTGGCGACACAGGCGAGCACCGCCCGCAGGTCCGGCACAATGACGGCGCCCGATGCGGCCGGACGGGTGTCGAAGACAGCGGCCCAGTACCGGGCGACCAGCGGCAGAGACTCGTGTACCTCCACCACGGGCAGATTCTCCAGGACGGACGCGCCCTTGCGGCGCAGCTTGCCGGGGCCGATATGGGACGCCCAGCGCGGACTGGCAACCAGGACGTGCTCCTCGTCGCAGAGGGGCTTCGCGGTGAGCAACGCGCCCCGCGGCCTGGCGGTGGTGATGGCCAGGTCGTGATGCCCGGCAGAAAGGCCTTCGAGGACCTCCTCCGCGTTGCCGAACGAGGCACGCAGCGCGAAGCTCTGACCGTCCTGCCCGGTCAGCGCGGTGAGAGCGGGTAACGCGCGGGCAGCGGTGAACTCCGGAGGCCCCGCGAGGTGGAGCGTGCGTACCGACGAGTCCTCTTCGAGCCCCGTCTCGGCGATCTCCACCAAGGCGTCGAGATGCGGGGCAGCCTTGTGGGCGAGCTCGTCCCCGATGGTCGTGGGGGTCACGCCGCGCGCCTGGCGCAGGAACAAGGGGCGGCCGAGCTGCCGCTCGAGGGTCCGTATCTGCGAGGTGACGGCGGGCTGGGAGAGGCCGAGAAGGGCTGCCGCACGCGTGAAGGAACCGGCCCGATGCACGGTCACGAACGTGCGCAGCAGGGCCAGATCCACGGCGGCGCCCTCCCCTCCCGGCCCCGAGGCCGAGCCCAACTATAAATATGTCGATAGGTCTCTGTCGCTACTGTGATTGGACACTGACACAGAGTCAACTAGCCTTGTGCGCGCGGTTCTTCGCGCGCAGAACCGGAACGGTCCGAGCCACGAGGGGGGAGGCTCGGACCGTTCGTTGTGCGTAGCGCGGTACTAGCCGGGAGCGATCCGCGCGCACGCGGGGGCCGTCACTCCGCCGATTCGTCCAGCGCGCGCAGCACGTCCGCGACCAGGTCGTCCGGGTCCTCGGATCCGGCGGAGAGGCGGATGAAGCCCTCCGCGACGGCGTCCCCACCCCAGCGGCCACGCCGCTCGGCGGTGGAACGCACGCCGCCGAAGCTCGTCGCGTCGTCCACCAGACGCAGGGCGTCGAGGAAACGGTCGGCGCGTACGCGTGAGGGCAGCGTGAACGAGACGACGCACCCGAAGCGCCGCATCTGCTGCGAGGCGATCTTGTACGACGGGTCGTCGGGCAGCCCTGGATAGCGGAGTCCGGTCACCTCGCCGCGGGCGCGCAACGCTTCGGCCAGGGCCAGGGCGTTGGCGTTCTGGCGCTCGGCGCGCAGCTGGAGCGTGGCGAGCGAGCGATGCGCGAGCCAGGCCTCCATCGGCCCCGGGATGGCACCGACGATCTTGCGCCAGCGCCGCACGGAGTCGGTCAACTCGGCGTCGCGGCAGGCGACGTAACCAAGGAGGATGTCGCCATGGCCGGTGAGCATCTTGGTGCCGCTGGCCACGGAGAAGTCCGCGCCGAGTTCGAGGGGGCGCTGGCCGAGCGGCGTGGCCAGGGTGTTGTCGACCGCCACCAGGGCTCCACGCGCGTGCGCCGCGTAGGCCAGGCGCCGCACGTCGCAGACGTCGAGGCCCGGGTTCGACGGTGTCTCGATCCACAGCAGCTTGGCGCCGTCCAGGACGTCGAGCTGGGCGTCGCCACCGGTCGGGGCGGTACGCACCTCGATGCCGTACGCGGCGAGCTGCTCCCTGACCAGCGGCAGCGCCTGATAACCGTCGTCCGGCAGGACCACCGCGTCACCGGCGCGCAGCTGCGAGAAGAGCACCGCCGAGATGGCGGCCATCCCGGAGGCGAAGACCAGGGTCTCGACGTCCGTAGCGGCGGTCGCGTCACCGGCTGCTTCCGGTGCCTCGAGCTCGCCGATGGCCTGTTCGAGAAGCGTCCAGGTCGGGTTGGAGTCCCGCCCGTAGGTGTACGGGCCCGTGGGATCGCCCGGCAGGTGGAAGTGCGCGGCGAACACCGGGCCCGGAAGGGTCGGCTCGTACTTCACCGGCTCGGGCAGACCGGCCCGCACCGCTCTCGTGCCGTCGCCCATCCCGGTGCCTGCTGTCGCGCCGCTATCTGCGGCTATCGATGCGGAGTCCGTCATGCCGCCCGCCCTTCTCTTGCTTCACGTACGGCGTCGAGCAGACCGTCGCTCGCCGCCTCCACCATTCTCAGGCACGCGTCGAACCCCTCGTCGTCCCCGTAGTACGGGTCGGGGACGTCCAGCTCGCCGAGGCCCGCGGCCACGGGGTCGTACGAGCGCAGCAGCCGCACCTTGTCCGCGTCGGCCGGTGTGGGCGCGAGGCGGCGCAGGGTCCTGTGGTGCCCGGAGTCCAGGGCGATCACCAGGTCGAGCCCGGAGAACCAGGAGACCTGGAAACGACGCGCCACATGATCGCTCTCGTAACCGGCTGCCTCCAGGACGGAGACGGTGCGCGGATCGGCGCCGTCCCCCTCGTGCCAGCCGTCGGTGCCCGCGCTGTCCACGCGGACGAGGCCGCCGAGTCCGGCCTCGTCGACCCGGGCGCGGAGGACGGACGCGGCCATCGGGGACCGGCAGATGTTGCCGGTGCAGACGAAGCACACGGAGAAGACCGTGGGGAGGGCCATGGGGAAGGCTCAGTCCTTGTCGTCGGGCAGGATGACGTTCATCGCCCAGGACACGACCGAGATGATCAGGCCGCCCAGGACGGCGGTCCAGAACCCCTCGACGTGGAAACTCACGTCGAGCTTGTCGGCCAGCCACGACGTGAGCAGCAGCATCAGGGCGTTGACCACCAGCGTGATCAGGCCGAGGGTCAGGATGAACAGCGGGAAGGTGAGCACCTTCACGACCGGCTTGACCAGGAAGTTCACGAGGCCGAAGAGCAGCGCGACGACGATCAGCGTGAGCGTCTTCTTGCCCGTGTTGTCGCCGGTCAGCGTGATCTTGTCGAGGAGCCACACGGCGACGGCCAGAGCCGCCGCGTTGGCGATCGTCTTGACTACGAAATTCTTCATGTGTCTGATCGTTGCAGACGGACGGCCAGAGCGGTCGGACCGCTGCCTGGGGCAAGGGGCGTACGAGGACGATGAAGGCATTCCGGCTGGATGAACTGGAGACGGAGCGCGCCGCGAACGACGGTGCGTATCTGCAGTTTCTGCGCGAGCGGAACATGTCGGTCGGGCTGTACGCGCTCGATGCCGGGGAGTCCGATCCGCAACAGCCACACCAGCAGGACGAGGTGTACATGATCGTCAGCGGCCGGGCGTCGATCACCGTCGGCATGGAAACCACCCAAGTCGCGCGCGGCAGCGTGGTGTACGTGCCGGCCGGGGTGGCCCACAAGTTCCACCACATCAGCGAGGACCTGCGGGTGCTCGTCGTGTTCTCACCGCCGGAGGGCTGAGGCCCGTGCTGCCGGGCCCCGTGAAGAGCTCGGGCCCCTTGAAGAGCTGATCCGCTACGCCCCTGGGCTGACTTCTCGGGGCTGCGACCTCGGGGTTCCCTAGGGGACGGATCAGGGGAGGACAAGGGATGCGAGGCCCCCGTCGGGCCCTCCGCCGCCCTAGCATCGAATGCAAGAAGTAGGACGGTCGCGGAGAGAGGTAAGGACGATGGCAGCGCAGGAGATCTTCTCGGGATTGCCGTGGTGGGTGAAGTGGATCGCGGTGCCGGTCGTCGCCCTGGTCGTGTTCGGCGGTTTGATAGCGAGCGTTGTGGGATTCGTGGTCGGCCTCCTGTTCAAGGCACTGATTTTCGTCGCCTTGGTGGGTGGACTCATCTACGTCGTACGGAAGTTCATATCCGGCTCGACCTCTTCGCGCAGCGATTGGTGACTTCTCGCAACAGTTCGCTCGGGTGGGGGAAGTTTCCTGGTGCGGCGCCTTAGGCCGACGGCCAACGGTTAGAGTCCGAAAACCGACGTGGGGTGAGCCCCGCGCACGGGCGCACTGCGCTCCCACCCGTGTATCCCCGGGGCACGGGCGGAACCCCCACGCGTTTTCGGGAGTGAACCTTGGCCACGGTTGACGCCACACCCGCCGACATCTCGTCCAACGGCCCTCCGTACGTGGCGCCGCCGGCCGTCTCCGCCGTAACTGCCGCCGCGCCGACGCTCATTGGCTCGGTGCAGCGGGCGATGCGCCTGCTGGAGGCCGCCTCCGCGCATCAGGAGGGAGCGCCCGCCAAGCAGTTGGCCCGGGAGGCCGGGCTCGCACTGCCCACGGCGTATCACCTGCTGCGCACGTTGACCCACGAGGGCTATCTGCGCCGGGAGAAGGGCGTGTTCGTGCTCGGCGAGGAGGCCGAGCGGCTTAGCGCCAGCGGGGCGCAGCAGAATCGTCGCGGCATGATCGACGAGGCCCTGGAGCACTGGCGCGACGCCATCGGCACACCGGTGTACTTCGCCGTCTACCGCGAGGGCGAGATCGAGGTCGTGGCCGTCGCGGACACGCCGGGCAATCCGGCGGTGGAGGAGTGGGCGGACTTCCGCGAGACCGGCCACGCCCATGCGATCGGACAATGTCTGCTCGCCCAACTCGACGACGAACAGCGGCAGGATCATCTCTCCCGCTATCCGGTGCAGTCGATCACTCGGTACTCGGTCCGCGACGACCGGAGTTTCATCCGCCGCCTCGATGGGATGGGCCGGATGAAGCCCGTGGTGGAGCGGCAGGAGTACGCGCTGGGAACGGTCTGCGCCGCGATTCCGATCACTGCGGGCAACACGGCGGCCACGATGGCGATTTCCGTTCCCGCCTATCAGTCGGACCGCCTGCTGCCTGCGGCGGAGCAGTTGCAGGACGAGATCGGAAAGCTACTAGGGACACTTGCTTTCTCTATCAGCATCTGAAAACTCACTCCTTGTGATCTGATGTGTACGTTAAGCAAGATGCCATGGGTGTCAGGGAGTTGGTTCCCTGGCCAGTCGAGCTTTAGCGACGGGGTAGGCGGGCGATGCACGAGTCGGTCCAGGCTGAGGTCATGATGAGCTTCCTAGTTTCCGAGGAGTTGTCGTTTCGCATCCCGGTGGAGCTGCGTTATGAAACCGGCGATCCCTACGCCGTCCGGCTGACCTTCCACCTTCCCGGAGATGCCCCTGTGACCTGGGCCTTCGGGCGCGAGCTGCTGGTCGACGGGGTGGGCGGCGCGTGCGGTGACGGGGATGTGCACATCGCCCCCACCGATCCCGAGGTGTTGGACGAGGTGCTCATCCGGCTTCAGGTCGGTCCGGACCACGCGCTGTTCCGGGTGGGGATCCCGCCGCTGCTCGCCTTCCTGGACCGTACGGACAAGCTGGTGCCGCTGGGGCAGGAGCGGGCGCTCGCCGACTTCGAGACGCACTTGGACGAAGCGCTGGACCGGATCCTCGCCGAGGAGCAGAGCGCGGGCTGAAGCCTCCGAGAGCCAAGAGGCTCAGCCGTACGGCAGATTGCTGCATTTCGTGGCATCGGCGGCTCAGGCTTTGCGGCGGCGGCCCTTTCCGCCGCGGCTCTGCTTGGCGGCGGGGGAGGCACCGCTCCCGGGTCCGCCCGCGCTCGCCGGTCGGCCCGCAGTCCCCGTCCGGCCCGCAGTCACCGCCCGGCCCCCGGCAGTCGAGCGGTCGGCCGAGACCACCAGGGCCGCGAGCGCCGTCGTCACCGGCACCGAGGCGACCAGGCCGATCGAGCCGACCAGAGTGCGGACGATCTCCTCGGCGACCAGCTCGCTGTTGGCCACCGTGCCCACGCTGCTCTGGGCGATCGAGAAGAGCAGAAGGAGGGGCAACGCGGCGCCCGCGTAGGCCAGGACGAGGGTGTTGACGACCGAGGCGATGTGGTCGCGGCCGATGCGGATGGCGGCGCCGTACAGACCGCGCCAGCCCATCGTGGGGTTGGCCTGATGCAGTTCCCAGACGGCGGACGTCTGCGTCACCGTCACGTCGTCGAGCACGCCGAGCGAGCCGATGATGACGCCGGCGAGCAGCAGACCGCTCATGTCGATGGACGGGTACAGGCCGTGGATCAGGCCGGTGTTGTCGTCCGTGTTGCCGGTCAGCGAGGCCCAGCCGATGAAGAGCGAGCCGAGGAGGCCGATGAGGAGGAGCGAGATCAGCGTGCCGAGGACCGCGACCGATGTTCGCGCCGTGAGGCCGTGGCACAGGTAGAGCGCGATCAGCATGATGGCGCTGGCCCCGATCACCGCCACGACCAGCGGGTTCGAGCCCTGCAGGATCGCGGGCAGGATGAAGAACGTCAGGACCAGGAAGCTCAACGCCAGCGCGACCAGGGCCATGACGCCGCGCAGCCGCCCTACCGCGACGACGACGAGCGCGAAGATCCCCGCGAGCAGCGCCATCGGGAGCTTGCGGTTCACGTCGGTGACCGAGTACTGGAGCGCCTCGGGGGCCGTGGGCTCATAGGCGACCACCACCTGCTGGCCCTGGCGCAACTGCCGCGGTGAGTCCGGCTGGACGATCTCGGTGAAGGTGCGGCCCTTGTCCTTGCCGCTGGTCACCTCGATCGTGGCCTTCTTGCAGATGCCCTCCGCGCGGGACTGCGCGGACTGGCCCTCGGCCGTGGAAGTGTCGCCGTTGGGCGGGGTCTGAGAGGCGTTCACGTCCTTGCAGGGGAGCTCCTGCACCTTCGTCACGTCGGCCGACTGGGTCTGCCGGTCGAAGCCGACTCCGGTGCGCTCGTGGCCCGGCGCGCCACCGGGCCACAGCACCACGAGGCCCACGACCACCGCCGTCGCGAAGGGGATCAGCACGGCGGCGATGACCTTGCGCAGATGCTGGGAGACGGGCGCGGCCGGACCGTGGCTGTGGGAGTGCCCATGCGGGTCCGGCGGCACGTTCGGGACGGGCGGCTGGGACGGCGGCTGTGTCGAGGTCACTGCCCGATCATCGCAAGAACGGAGGAGGCCCTCTGTTCAGCGCGCCCGACATGACGCTAGCGTGGAGCCACCTTTGCAATCGCGGGAGCTCGGAGCACCGGGCTGAGAGGGCGCTGACCTCCGTACGAATCGGCACAAGAGTGCACGAACAGTACGGAATCCGCTGCGTCGACCGCCGAACCTGTTACCGGGTAATGCCGGCGTAGGGAGTAGGTCTCATGACCACATCGGACGCGCGCACGCCTGCCTCGACGCAGAACACGCTGAACCAGAGCGAGAGCGACGAGGCCGGGAAGTCCATCGGCTGGCACAAGGCGTATGTCGAGGGCTCGCGCCCCGACCTGCGGGTGCCGGTCCGCCAGGTGCACCTCACCAACGGCAAAGCCGTGACCCTGTACGACACTTCGGGTCCGTACACCGACGAGTCCATCGACACCGACGTCCGCAGGGGCCTCGCACCGCTGCGCGAGAACTGGATCATCGCCCGCGGCGACACCGAGGAGTACGTGGGCCGCCCGCCCCGCCCCGAGGACGACGGCATCAAGCACACCTCGCCACGCGGAGGCCTGAAGAACCTCGACGCGGTCTTCCCCGGCCGCCCGCGCCAGCCGCGCCGGGGCCGCGGCGGCCAGGCGGTGACGCAGCTCGCGTACGCCCGCCGCGGCGAGATCACGCCCGAGATGGAGTTCATCGGGATCCGCGAGAACCTCGACCCCGAGGTCGTGCGGGCGGAGGTCGCCGCGGGCCGCGCGGTCATCCCCGCCAACGTCAACCACCCGGAGATCGAGCCGATGATCATCGGCAAGAAGTTCCTGGTGAAGGTGAACGCCAACATCGGCAACTCCGCGGTCACCTCCTCCATCGAGGAGGAGGTGGACAAGATGACCTGGGCGACCAAGTGGGGCGCCGACACGGTCATGGACCTGTCCACAGGCCGCAACATCCACACGACCCGCGAGTGGGTCCTGCGCAACTCCCCCGTGCCCATCGGCACCGTGCCGCTCTACCAGGCCCTGGAGAAGGTCGACGGCCAGGCCGAGGCGCTGACCTGGGAGATCTACAAGGACACGGTCATCGAGCAGGCCGAGCAGGGCGTGGACTACATGACGGTGCACGCGGGCGTGCGCCTTCCGTATGTCCCGCTGACCGCCAACCGCAAGACCGGCATCGTCTCGCGCGGCGGCTCGATCATGGCGGCCTGGTGTCTGGCGCACCACAAGGAGAGCTTCCTCTACGAGAACTTCGAGGAGCTCTGCGAGATCCTCGCGTCGTACGACGTGACGTACTCCCTGGGCGACGGCCTGCGCCCCGGTTCGATCGCGGACGCCAACGACGAGGCGCAGTTCGCCGAATTGCGCACCCTCGGGGAACTCAACACGATCGCCAAGCGTCATCACGTACAGACGATGATCGAGGGCCCCGGGCACGTCCCGATGCACAAGATCAAGGAGAACATCGACCTCCAGCAGGAGATCTGCGAAGAGGCGCCGTTCTACACGCTCGGCCCGCTGACCACCGACATCGCACCCGCGTACGACCACATCACCTCCGGCATCGGCGCCGCGATGATCGGCTGGTGGGGCACGGCGATGCTCTGCTACGTCACGCCCAAGGAGCACCTGGGCCTGCCCAACCGCGACGACGTGAAGACCGGCGTCATCACGTACAAGATCGCGGCCCACGCGGCGGACCTCGCCAAGGGGCACCCGGGCGCACAGGACTGGGACGACGCGCTCTCGGATGCCCGCTTCGAGTTCCGCTGGGAGGACCAGTTCAACCTGGCCCTCGACCCGGTCACGGCGCGGGAGTTCCACGACGAGACGCTGCCGGCGGAGCCCGCGAAGACGGCGCACTTCTGCTCGATGTGCGGGCCGAAGTTCTGCAGCATGAAGATCTCGCACGACATCCGGCGTGAGCACGGCGGCACGCAGGACGAGATCGCCGCGGGCATGGACCAGAAGTCCAAGGAGTTCGCGGCAGCCGGAAACCGCGTGTATCTCCCCATCGCCGACTGACCGGCGTCACGGCACGGCGATGCGGGCGGACGGTCACCACCGTCCGCCCGAAGCCGCGCGTACTACTCCGGCTTGTGGTCGGGACCGCCGAAGTCCGGACTTGAGAAGTCCGGGCTCGAGAAGCTCGGGCGCGGTCCCGCCGCAGGTCCGCCGTCCGGGCTGCTGAATCCCGGCCGGTTGTAGCCGAGTTGGGGCATGCGGCTGCTCGGATCCGCCGACGGCGTACGCGCCGCGTGCGCCGCCGGATCCGCGAGAGCCTCCCGCAGGAACGGCAGGACGCCACGCTCCATGAGGGCCTCGCCCCAGGCTTCCCTGGCGCGAACCACCTCCTCGTTCCGTTCTCCGTACGAACCGGCCTGGAGCGACGTGGCGCCGTTGCGCAGGGCGGTCAGGAGCAGGCCGATCGCGGCGATCAGGATGCCCCCCGCGGTGAGCGCGCCGAACAGCCACCCCGCGGTGAGCATGGTGTCCGCGAAGGCGGGCTCGGGGTTGAGCATCTTCAGGATGTAGCCGACGAGCAGGAAGATCGCGGCGGCGGCCCCGGCCAGAACCGGTGCGAGCACCGCGACGACGGCGATGGCCCCCGCACCCGAAGCCTGGGCGGTGACCTCCCCCATCGTGGTGGCGAGACCGAGGCCACCGGAGCCGGCTTCCGCCGGGCCCTCGGTGCTCCGCTCCCGGATCGATGGTGCGGCAGATCCGCTTTCGCGCAGTTCCTCGCGGACCTTCACATAGTGCGTGTACTCGGTCGTGGCGGCTGCGGTGATCAGCGCAGTGGCGTTCAGGGCCATGGTGCGCAGCTGTTCGGGATTGAGCCGCTCGCCCACCGCGGCGAGATCAGGACGATTCGGTGCCGTGCGCAGCGCCTCATCGAGGATCCGCTCGTACTCGGGGCGGTCCTCATTGAGCAGGTGTGGAGCGCTGTTCATGTGCATCCCCCGATGCTCCGTAGGGCTTGGGGCTCGCATGGGTGCGAGCCGTCGGGCAGAAACGGAGGGGAGCCTGCTACGGATAAGCCGATGGTAGAGCCGTGGAGGCACGCGGTGACAGGGGGTTTCCAGAAATAGGCCCCCTGGCCAGCGTGATCCTGTAGAGGTGCGCCTGCCCGGCGAACGCTCAGTTATCCAGGGGAAGTTGGCAGACCAGCAGTTTTCCGGCCATGGTCACTCCGCCGTCCATGGCGATGGCCAGTCCGCCTGCGTAGATGTGCGGCCCCTCGATGACCGGACCGCCGCCGTCCGAGTCATCCTCGGAGCCGACGTCACCGAGCAGATACGGGATGGGGCTGTGGCCATGCACGATGCGGTGGCCGCCGTACATGTCGAGGAGTTCACGTACGGCCGAGGGGCCCGACTCGTCGCGGAAGGCGAAGCGCTTGGTGAACTTCCTGAACAGGTCCCAGCACTCGTCGGCGTCGTTGCGCGTGAGGGTCTCGCGGACCGTGTCGTTCACGGCTTCGATCGAGTCGCCGTAATCCAGATAGGCGGTCGTGTCGGAGTGCATCAGAAGATGCCCGTCCTCCGCCTCGATCGCGTCGAGGCGGGCCATCCACTGCAGATGGTGGTCCTCGAGGCGCTCCATGTCGGTCTTCTGGCCGCCGTTCAGGAGCCAGGCGGCCTGGAAGGTGGCCGTGCCCGCGCCCGAGTTGACCGGGGTGTCGCCGAACCGCTTCGCGCCGAGCAGGAGCAGCTCGTGGTTGCCCATGAGCGCCTTGCAGTAGCCGCCGGCGGCCGCCGCCTGCGCGGACAGCCGCATCACGAGGTCGATGACGCCGATGCCGTCCGGGCCGCGGTCGGTGAAGTCGCCGAGGAACCACAGGCGCGCGTTGCCGGCGGACCAGTCGCCCTCGGCGTCGATGAGGCCCTGCGCCTGGAGCGCCGCGAGCAGCTCGTCCAGGTAGCCGTGCACGTCGCCCACCACGAACAGCGGGCCGTGTTCGTCGGACGCCGGCGCCTGCGGAGGCTCGGGCATGGCCTGCACCTCCACTTGCACGGTGTCTCCGCGGTTGATGACGGGCAGGTCGCGCTGGGTGGGGGTGTAACCGTCGTCCGGCACCCCTGGGCCCTCCACCGGGGCGCCAGGAACCGCCACGCCCGCCGGGTCCCCCAGGACCGGACCGGTCTCATGGACGTACGCCGGAACGCGGAAGTCGCGCAACGTCGCCGTCCGCACATCGGGTCCCTGACCGGCCCCCTGAGTCATCGACCCCTCCACCACCATTGCGCCGCATCTGCACCGAGATCGGACTGCCTGGTCGCAGCGGCCCGCGGTGTCGTCCGCCCATCATAGGAATGCGGCTCGCGCTGTGTGGTGCACCAGGGGTGGTGAATCAGTGCTGAACCCCAGTTCACCGAGGTTTTCTCCCGAATTGGGTAGGGGTTTCCCCCCACGCCACGGCCGGGATGTGCCAGGCAGTGCCGGTTGACGGCCGCTCGACGACCGGTCGACGGGGGTTCTCCCCGCCGACCGGCCCGCTCAACCCGTTCCTGGCGACCCGGGTGGGTTGATCGCTCAACCCGTTCCGGGTGAGCGCGGTGGGCTGACCGTCGTGCGCGGTGGACGTCGCTCGGACGAGGTGCGCACGATCAGCTCCGTCGGTATCACCTGCTCGACGGGCCGGCCCGAATCCAGGCCTTCGATGGCGTCGATGAGGAGCTGGACCACGGCCGTGCCGATGCGCCGAGGTTTGAGCGAGAGCGTGGTGATGGGCGGTTCGGTGGTGGCGTAGACCGTGGACTCGCTGCAGCACACGAGCAGCAGGTCGTCCGGGACGCGCAGGCCGTACCGGCGGGCGGCCGCGAGGAGATCGGTGCCGTTCGGGTCGAAGAGGCCGTAGACGGCGTCGGGCCGGTCGGGTCTGGCGAGCAGCCGGTCGGCCGCGACCGCGCCGGCACACGGGTCGTGGGCCGGGTAGGACTCGTACACCGGGTCCTGTCCGACGCGCTCGCACCAGCGCAGATAGGCGGTCGTGGACAGATGTGTGTACGTGTCCGTGGTGGTCCCGGTGAGCAGCCCGATCCGGCGGGCTCCGGCCGCCGCGAGGTGATCGAGGATCTCGAGGACCGCCGCCTCGTGGTCGTTGTCGACCCAGGCGGTGACCGGGAGGGACCCGGCGGGACGGCCGTCGGACACGACGGGTAGGCCTTGGCGCACGAGTTCGCTGACGACGGGGTCGTGGTCGGACGGATCGACGACGACGGTGCCGTCGAGCGCGACGTTCGACCACACGTCGACCGGGCTGCGCCGGGAGGTGGCGGGCAGGATGACAAGGGCGTAGCCGCGGGCCAGCGCGGCCGAGGTCGCGGCTCTGGCCATCTCCGCGAAGTACGCGAATTCGGTGAAGGTGAAAGGTTCATCCCCGTAGGTCGTCACGGTCAGGCCGATCAGGCCCGACTTGCCGGTACGGAGCGTTCGGGCCGCCGCGGAGGGGCGATAGCCCAGCCGTTCGGCGACCTCGCGGACATGGCGTCGGGTGGCGTCCGGGAGCCGGCCCTTGCCGTTGAGAGCGTCGGAGACAGTCGTGATGGAGACACCGGCGGCGGCGGCGACGTCTCTGATGCCCGCTCGGCTCTGCCGGTTGCCCCGGCGGGCGGTCTCCGCTCGGCTCACCTGGTGTTTCCCTGCTGCTGTCATGGCGAGCCGATAGTAGGGCTCATGAGGGTGGGTAGGGCGGGCGCATATTCACTCGTTGACAGGCACGTTTCTGCATGGTTCAAACGGGTCAACTGCCTTGGAATGCAAGGGAGTTAAGGGGCTCTGGGGTAGACGGTCCCTCGTCGCCGTGCGCAGGCCTGCCAAATGAGCGATGTCTCGAAGAGGTCTCAACTCACCTTCACGGGTGATGCGCGCCACGGAGTGAGCCACCGGCGCGCGCCAGAGGGGGGAGCGCTCCCCCCTCGTTGTGCGCCCAGGGGAGCGGATACGAGTGGATACCCCTGACCCATTCGCAGCAGAGCTGAATCCTCTTAAGGTGAGGAGTATTGAAGTCAGGGTGCAGGTGTTCCAGAGGAGGACTGCGGTGAGCGAGACGAGCCCGAGGCTGCGTGCCGAGCTGGAGGGTATCCCCACCTATAAGCCGGGGAAGCCCGCCGCGGCAGACGGTCCGGTGGCCTACAAGCTGTCCTCGAACGAGAACCCCTACCCGCCCCTGCCGGGCGTCATGGAGAGCGCCCTCGCCGCCGCGGGAGCGTTCAACCGCTACCCCGACATGGCGTGCACGGGCCTGATGAACGAGATCGCCGACCGCTTCGGGGTGCCGGTGTCGCACGTGGCGACGGGCACCGGTTCCGTCGGCGTCGCGCAGCAGCTCATCCAGGCCACGTCGGGCCCGGGGGACGAGGTCATCTACGCCTGGCGGTCCTTCGAGGCGTACCCGATCATCACGCAGGTGAGCGGCGCCACGTCGGTGAAGGTCCCGCTGACGCCGGGGGACGTCCATGACCTGGACGCGATGGCCGACGCCATCACCGACCGGACGCGGCTGATCTTCGTCTGCAACCCGAACAACCCGACCGGCACCGTTGTGCGCAGGGCCGAGCTGGAACGGTTCCTCGACCGGGTGCCGAGCGATGTCCTGGTCGTGCTCGACGAGGCCTACCGCGAGTTCATCCGTGACCCCGAGGTGCCGGACGGAGTGGAGATCTACCGCGAACGTCCGAATGTCGCCGTGTTGCGTACGTTCTCCAAGGCGTACGGCCTCGCGGGCCTGCGCGTCGGCTTCGCGATCGCCCATGAGCCGGTGGCCGCCGCCCTGCGCAAGACGGCGGTGCCCTTCGGGGTGAGCCAGCTCGCGCAGGACGCGGCGGTGGCCTCGCTGCGGGCCGAGGACGAGCTGATGGGCCGCGTCGGCTCGCTGGTCGCCGAGCGCACACGGGTGGTCGACGCGCTGCGCGGGCAGGGCTGGACGGTGCCCGAGACCCAGGCGAACTTCGTGTGGCTGCGGCTCGGGGAGCACACGACCGACTTCGCGGCGGCGTGCGAGAAGGCCGGCGTGGTCGTACGGCCGTTCGCGGGCGAGGGGATGCGGGCCACGATCGGTGAGACCGAGGCCAACGACATCTTTCTGCAGGCGGCGGAGGCGTTCCGCAAGGAGCTGTAGCCTCCGCGCACTGTCAACGAGAGGCCCCGGGGTGTGTGCTCCCCGGGGCCTTCTCGCGTTCCTCGAGCGAGGGTCCCCGAGTAAGGGGGACCCCCCTTCCCGGTCCGACAGGCTGTACGTCATAATTGCTTGTGAATGTGAACGCGTTCACAAGCGTATCCCGGTTGCTCCCGAGATCAGTGGGATTAAAGGGGCACATCGCCGATGTGAGCACGGCCGTAAGGAGAAGTCGACGTGGACCTGGCTCTGGCGCCCGAGACACTGGCGCGATGGCAGTTCGGCATCACCACCGTCTACCACTTCCTGTTCGTCCCGCTGACGATCTCGCTGGCCGCCCTCACGGCGATCCTGGAGACGGCTTGGGTACGCACGGGCAAGGAGCACTACCTCAGGGCGACCAAGTTCTGGGGCAAGCTGTTCCTGATCAACATCGCGATGGGCGTCGTCACCGGCATCGTCCAGGAGTTCCAGTTCGGCATGAACTGGTCCGACTACTCGCGTTTCGTCGGTGACGTCTTCGGAGCGCCGCTCGCCTTCGAGGCGCTCATCGCCTTCTTCTTCGAGTCGACCTTCATCGGCCTGTGGATCTTCGGCTGGGACAAGCTCCCGAAGAAGCTGCACTGCGCCACGATCTGGATCGTCTCCGCCGGGACCATCGCGTCGGCGTACTTCATCATCGCCGCCAACGCCTTTATGCAGCACCCGGTCGG
Source organism: Streptomyces sp. NPDC051218 (assembly GCF_044455475.1). NCBI lineage: Bacteria > Bacillati > Actinomycetota > Actinomycetes > Kitasatosporales > Streptomycetaceae > Streptomyces > Streptomyces sp. NPDC051218. Next base: position 239,580 of record NZ_JBITEU010000011.1, read on the forward strand.
CTACAAGATCGCGGAGCGGGACGGCACGAAGCGGGCGGAGCTCACCGACTTCTCGAAGGTGCTCTTCCAGGAGACGACGCTGGTCAACTTCTTCCACGTCATCTCGGCGGCCATCCTGGTCGGCGGCGCCTTCATGACCGGCATCGCGATCTTCCACCTCCGTAAGAAGCAGCACATCCGCACCATGCGGATGTCGATGCGGCTCGGCCTGGTCACCGCGTTCGTCGGCACCCTGCTCACCGTGGTCAGCGCCGACACCCTCGGCAAGGTCATGTACGAGCAGCAGCCGATGAAGATGTCGGCAGCCGAGGCGCTGTGGGAGTCGGAGAAGCCGGCGCCGTTCTCGCTCTTCGCGTACGGCGATGTCGCCGAAGGCCACAACAAGGTCGCCATCGAGGTGCCCGGGGTCCTTTCCTTCCTCGCCAAGAACAACTTCAGCGCCGAGATCCCTGGCATCAACGACCTCAACAAGGAGGCACAGGAGAAGTTCGGGCCCGGCGACTACCGGCCCAACATCCCCACCGCCTACTGGTCCTACCGCTGGATGATCGGCTTCGGCGGGGTCTCGATGGCGCTGTGCACCGCCGGGCTCTACCTCACGCGGAAGAAGTTCTGGCTCGCGCCGGAGCACCGCACGGGCGAGGACGACGTCCCGAAGCTCATGGTCACCAAGAACAAGGAGCTGACACCGAAGCTCGGCAACTGGTGGTGGCGGCTCTCGCAGTGGACGCTGATCTTCCCCCTCATCGGCACCGCCTGGGGCTGGATCTTCACCGAGACCGGGCGGCAGCCCTGGGTGGTCTACGGCGTCCTGAAGACCCAGGACGCGGTCTCGCCGGGGGTCTCGCAGGGCGAGGTGATCACGTCGCTGGTCGTCTTCACCGGGATCTACGCGATTCTCGCCGTGATCGAGGTGAAGCTGCTGCTCAAGTACATCAAGGCGGGCCCGCCCGAGCTCACCGAGGCCGACCTCAACCCGCCCACCAAGATCGGCGGTCCCGGCTCGGGATCGGGCTCCGATGATGACGCCGACGCCGACCGGCCCATGGCCTTCTCGTACTGAGGGAGTTGATCGACATGGAACTTCACGACGTCTGGTTCGTGCTGATCGCAGTCCTGTGGATCGGCTACTTCTTCCTGGAGGGCTTCGACTTCGGGATCGGCATCCTCACCAAGCTGCTCGCCCGTGACCGGACCGAGAAGCGGGTGCTCATCAACACCATCGGCCCCGTCTGGGACGGCAACGAGGTATGGCTGCTCACGGCGGGCGGCGCGACCTTCGCCGCCTTCCCGGAGTGGTACGCGACGCTCTTCTCCGGCTTCTATCTGCCGCTCCTGATCATCCTGCTCTGCCTGATCGTGCGCGGTGTCGCCTTCGAGTACCGGGCGAAGCGGCCCGAGGAGAAGTGGCAGCGCAACTGGGAGCAGGCCATCTTCTGGACCTCGCTGATCCCGGCGGTGATGTGGGGCGTGGCCTTCGCCAACATCACGCGCGGCGTGAAGATCGACGCCCACAAGGAGTACGTGGGCGACTTCTGGGACCTGCTGAACCCGTACGGGATCCTGGGCGGCCTGGTCACTCTGGCGCTGTTCACCTTCCACGGCGCGGTCTTCGCCTCGCTCAAGACGGTGGGGGACATCCGGGTGCGGGCACGGAAGCTGGCGCTCGGGCTCGGCCTGGTGACCGCTGTGCTGGCGCTCGGGTTCCTGCTCTGGACGCAGGCGGACAACGGCGACGGCAAGAGCCTGGTCGCGATGGCCGTGGCCGTGGTCGCGCTGGTCGGTGCCATCGGGGCGATCAAGATGGGGCGCGAGGGCTGGTCGTTCGCGCTGTCGGGCATCACGATCGCGGCCGCCGTCGCGATGCTCTTCCTGACGCTCTTCCCGAACGTCATGCCGTCGTCGCTGAACGACGAGTGGAGCCTCACGGTCACCAACGCCTCGTCGAGTCCCTACACCCTGAAGATCATGACGTGGTGCGCGGTCATCGCGACGCCGATCGTGCTGCTCTACCAGTCGTGGACCTACTGGGTGTTCCGCAAGCGGATCGGGACGCAGCACATTGCGGATGCCGCGCACTGAGTTCTTCGCCCGCTGATCTCTTCGGTCGCTGATCTCCTCGGAGGGTGTGTTTCACGTGAAACCAATCGACCCGCGTCTGCTGCGGTACGCCCGTGCCACCCGGCTCTTCCTGGCCGCGGTGGTGGTCCTCGGCGTCGCCGGGGCGGGGCTTGTCGTCGCTCAGGCGATGCTCATCGCGGAGATCGTGGTCGGGGCCTTCCAGCGGGGACTCGCCCTCGGTGACCTGTGGACGCCGCTCGTCCTGCTCGCGGTGGTCGCGGCGGGGCGTGGCCTTGTCGCCTGGCTGACCGAGCTGGCCGCCCACCGGGCGAGCGCGGCGGTGAAGTCGGAGCTGCGGGGGCGGCTGCTCGACCGGGCGGGGCAGCTGGGTCCGGGCTGGCTGAGCAGCCAGCGGACGGGGTCGTTGGTGTCGCTGGCCACGCGGGGCGTGGACGCCCTGGACGACTACTTCTCGCGTTATCTGCCGCAGCTGGGGCTCGCGGTGGTCGTCCCGGTGGCGGTGCTCGCGAGGATCGTCACCGAGGACTGGGTGTCGGCGGCGATCATCGTCGTGACGCTGCCGTTGATCCCGATCTTCATGATCCTGATCGGCATGGCGACGCAGAACCGGATGGACCGTCAGTGGCGGCTCCTCTCCCGCCTGTCGGGGCACTTCCTGGACGTGGTGGCGGGGCTGCCGACGCTGAAGGTGTTCGGCCGCGCGAAGGCGCAGGCCGAGTCGATCCGGCAGATCACGGGCGAGTACCGCCAGGCGACGATGCGTACGCTGCGCATCGCCTTCCTGTCGTCGTTCGCGCTCGAACTCCTCGCGACGCTCTCCGTGGCGCTGGTCGCGGTGACGATCGGCATGCGGCTCGTCCACGGCGACATGGACCTGTACGTGGGCCTGGTGATCCTGATCCTGGCGCCCGAGGCCTATCTCCCGCTGCGCCAGGTCGGCGCGCAGTACCACGCGGCGGCGGAGGGGCTCTCGGCCGCCGAGGAGATCTTCGAGGTCCTGGAGACTCCGGTACGGGCCGCCGGGGAGGCTGCGGCGCCTTCGGGGACGTTGAGCGTGGAGGGCGTGACGGTCCGGTATCCGGGGCGGTCGTCGGACGCGGTCTCCGGGGTGTCGTTCGCGGTGGAGCCCGGCGAGACCGTGGCTCTGGTCGGGCCGAGCGGCGTGGGCAAGTCGACGCTGCTCGACGTGATTCTGGGGTTCGTCGAGCCTGCCGAGGGGCGGGTGTGCGTCGGGGGCGTCGACCTGGCCGAGGTCGCACCGGAGCGGTGGCGGGAGCGCATCGCCTGGGTGCCGCAACGGCCGCACTTGTACGCCGGGTCCATCGCGGAGAACGTACGTCTCGCGCGGCCGGACGCGGACGACGCTTCCGTGCGGGACGCGTTGGAGGCGGCGGGGGCCTGGGAGTTCGTCTCCGCGCTGCCGAGTGGTGTGGAGACGCTGCTCGGGGAGGACGGGGCGGGGCTCTCGGCGGGGCAGCGGCAGCGGCTCGCTCTGGCGCGGGCGTTCCTGGCCGACCGCCCCGTGGTGCTGCTGGACGAGCCGACCGCGGCTCTGGACGGCCGGACCGAGGAGGGCGTCGTCGATGCGGTTCGACGGCTGGCCGTGGGGCGGACCGTGCTCCTCGTGGTGCATCGGCCGGCCCTGTTGGCGGTCGCGGATCGGGTCGTACGGCTGGACGCCGACGAGGTCCGGCTTCGTGGGCGCGCCGTAGAGGTGCCGGAGCCCGCGGGGACGGCAGCGGGGCCTGCTGCCGTAGCCGCTGCCGTTGCCGACGAGTCTCGCGGTGGCCCGATCGTGCCCGGTGACCGCGCGGACGGGCACGAGATGTCCCGCCCGAAGGGCGACGTGCTGGCCCGGGTGCGGGGTGCGGCGCAGGCACGCAAGGGCAAGCTCGCGCTCGCCCTGCTGCTCGGCGCCCTCGCGATCGGCAGCTCCGTAGGGCTGATGGCCACCTCGGGGTGGCTGATCAGCCGGGCGTCCGAGCAGCCGCCGGTGATGTACCTGATGATCGCCGTGACGGCGACCCGCGCCTTCGGCATGGGCCGCGCCGTCTTCCGCTACGCGGAGCGCCTCGTCTCGCACGACGCCGTGCTACGGATGCTGGCCGACACGCGCGTGGCCGTCTACCGCCGCCTTGAGCGCCTCGCCCCCGCCGGGCTCAGGAAGACGCGCCGCGGCGACCTCCTCTCCCGTCTGGTCGCCGACGTGGACGCCATGCAGGACTACTGGCTGCGCTGGCTCCTGCCCGCGTCGGCCGCTGCCGTCGTGGGCGCCGGAGCCGTCGGCTTCACCGCCTGGCTGCTGCCCGAGGCGGGCGCGGTCCTGGCCGTCGGCCTGCTCGTCGCCGGCGTGGGCGTACCGCTGCTCTCCGGAGCCGTCGCCCGCCGGGCGGAGCGCAAGCTCGCCCCCGCCCGCGGGGTGCTGGCCACCCGCGTGGCCGATCTGCTCACCGGCACCGCGGAGTTGACGGTCGCGGGCGCGCTGACCCGGCGTACGGCCAAGGCGAAGGAAGCCGATGCCGAGCTGACCCGGATCGCGTCCAGGACCGCCACGGCCACCGCGCTCGGCGACGGCCTTGGCGCGCTCGCCTCCGGCCTCACCGTGGCCGCCGCCGCTCTCGTCGGCGTACAGGCGCTGCACGACGGCCGGCTCAGCGGCGTGGCGCTCGCCGTCGTCGTCCTCACCCCGCTCGCCGCCTTCGAGGCGGTCCTCGGTCTCCCGCTCGCCGTGCAGTACCGCCAGCGCGTCAGGAAGAGCGCCGAGCGGGTCTACGAGGTCCTCGACGCCCCCGAACCCGTACCCGAGCCCGCCGTGCCCGCACAGCGCCCGCAGACGCCTTTCCCACTCCGTGTCGAGGGGCTGCACGCCCGGCACGAGGGGCAGGGCAGGGACGCGCTCGCGGGCGTGGACCTGACCCTGGAGCGCGGACGGCGGGTCGCGGTGGTCGGGGCCTCGGGCTCCGGCAAGACCACGCTCGCCCAGGTGCTGCTGCGGTTCCTGGGGGCGAGCGAAGGCACGTACAGCCTGGGCGGTACGGACGCGGCCATGCTGGACGGCGACACCGTGCGCGAACTCGTCGGGCTCTGCGCGCAGGACGCGCACATCTTCGACAGCTCCGTGCGCGAGAACCTGCTCATCGCGCGCAAGGGCGCCAGTGACGACGAACTGCGTGGCGCCCTCGCGCGGGCCCGGCTGCGGGAGTGGACCGATTCGCTCCCCCAGGGGCTCGACACCCTGGTCGGTGAGCACGGGGCCCGGCTCTCCGGAGGGCAGCGGCAGCGCATCGCCCTGGCCCGTGCGCTGCTCGCCGACTTCCCCGTCCTCGTCCTGGACGAGCCGGCCGAACATCTCGACCTGCCGACCGCCGACGCCCTCACCGGCGACCTCCTCGCCGCCACCGAGGGCCGTACGACGCTGCTCATCACGCACCGGCTCGCCGGGCTCGACGCGGTGGACGAGGTGATCGTCCTGGACGCGGGCCGGGTGGTGCAGCGCGGCACGTACGCGGACCTTGTCCTGGTGGAGGGGCCGCTGCGGAACATGCGGGAACGGGAGCGGGCGGCGGACCTCTTGGTGACGGCCGCCGGGTAGGAGCACGGGGGCCCTGGGCCAGGCGCCACAGGCCCCCGACTTTCCTCGCCAAATAGGACTAACTACTCTCAAAGGCATGTCAGCCCCCTCGGCCTCCGCCGCCTCTCCCCAGCCCGACGGCACATCGGACTCGGCAGAGGCGGCGAAGCAGGCGACCCGCGGCCTGCACGGGCTCTCCCCCGAGCTGACCGCGCGCGTGCCGCAGCTCCTGGAGGCGATGCGCTCCGTCGGCGCGGGCCTCGAACTGCACACCACGCTCGACCGCATCTGCGAGACGGCGGCCGAGCTCGCGGACGCCCACTACGCGGCGATCGGCGTCGTATCCGAGGACGGCAAGGGCCTCTCCGACTTCGTCTACACCGGCATCGACGAGGAGACCGCCGAGCGGATCGGGCGCCTGCCCGACGGCCACAAGGGGCTGCTCGGCGCCCTCATCCACCAGCCGGAGACCCTGCGCCTCGCGCACCTCTCGGCCGATCCGCGCTCGTGCGGCTTTCCGCCCCACCACCCGCCGATGCGGACCTTCCTCGGCGTTCCCATCCGTGTCCAGGGCGAGATCTTCGGCAACCTCTACCTGACCGAGAAGCGGGGTGGCGCCGACTTCAACGAGTACGACGTCCACATGGTCCGCGTCCTCGCCACGGAGGCGGGCATCGCCATCGGCAACGCCCGCCTCTACGAAGCCGCCATGCAGCGCGAGCGCTGGATCGACGGCTCCGTGGCGGTCACCACGGCGCTGCTCTCGGGAAGCGACGCGGAGGAGGCGCTCGCCGTCGTCGCCGAACAGGCCCGCCATCTCGCCGACTCGGCAGCCGGGATCGTGCTCCTGCCCGACGAGGAGGGCGGCATGGAGATCGTCGCCGTCTCCTCGGACGAACCCTCCGGAATGCTCGGCGTGATCGTCCCCCCGGAGAGCCGGATCATCACTGATCTGCTCGCCGGGGACTCCGTGTTCGTGGACGACGCGGCCACCGACCCCCGCGTGATGACCGACCTCGCCCGCGGCTACGGCCCCGTCATGATGCTGCCGCTGCAGAGCGACGGCCGCGTCATGGGGACGCTCGTCACGCCACGCGCGCGTGGCGCACGGCCCTTCAGCGAGACCGAGCGGACCCTCGCCACCCAGTTCGCCTCGCAGGCCGCCCTCGCGCTGATGATGGCCGAGGCGCAGCGCGACCGTGAACGGCTCGCCGTGTACGAGGACCGCGACCGGATCGCACGGGACCTGCACGACCTCGTGATCCAGCGCCTGTTCGCCACCGGGATGATGCTGGAGAGCGCCCAGCGCCGGTCCGTCGTGCCCGAGGTGCAGACGGGCGTGGGCAAGGCCGTCGACGAACTGGACGTGACCATCCAGGAGATCCGGACCGCGATCTTCGCCTTGCAGCAGGGCCCGGCAGAGGCTCCTTCGGGCTTGCGTACGCGCGTACTTCGCGAGATCAACATGGCCGCGGTGCCGCTCGGCTTCAAGCCCTCGCACCACTTCGTGGGCCCCGTCGACGCCGTGGTCGGCGAGCTCTCCGGCAAGAACCTCATCGCCGCGCTGCGCGAGGCGCTGTCCAACGCGTTCCGGCACGCGCACGCCGACCGGATCGATGTCGTCGTCGACGCGACGGTGACCCTGCCCGACGGGCAGCGGGGCGTACGCCTGACGGTCTCGGACGACGGGGTCGGCATCGCGGAGGGCGGTCGGCGCAGCGGCCTGAAGAACCTCAAGAGGCGTGCGGAGTCGCTCGGCGGGGACAGTTGGTACGGGCCCGGCACCGGGGAGGACGGCGGCGGTACGACGGTGGTGTGGCAGGCGCCGTACTAGGAGGGGCGGGGCCCTGTTCGGCCGTACGGAAGTGGGCTGTTCGGGGCATCGGGTGCCCCGGGTGCACCAGTCGGGCAGGACCCGGTCACGGCCGCGAGGCAACGATCCCCGACATGCGCTTGAGCCACCGCGGTGCCCATCATCCGCTCGTCGCCGTGACGGTGCTGCTGTGCGCACTCCTGTGCCCCACGCCCGCGGGCGCCTCCGGGGAGCCGGGTGAGGGAGCGGGCGACGGGCCGGGCGCGAGCGCCGAAGTGGCACGCCTCTACGAGGAGGCCTCCCTGGCCACCGCGCGCTACGAAGTGGGGCGGTACGCCGCCGAGGCGCAGCGCGCGAAGGTGCGGAAACTCAACCGCCTCCTGAAGAAGAAGCACCGCGCGGCCGACGCGCTGCACGCGGACCTCGGCCGGCTGGCCAATGCCCAGTACCGCAGCGGCGGTGCCATGTCCCAGGCCGCCCAACTCCTGCTCGCCGAGAGCCCCGAAGAGCTGATGCGTGGCCGGCGGCTGCTGCGGCAGGCGGATCTCGCCGCCACCCACACCGTCGGCAAGACCCGGCGGGCCGCCGCCAGGCTCGCGGACGCCAAGCGCACCGCGGACCGCGCCGAACGCACCCTCGACCGCCGCAGCGAGCATCTCGCGGAGCTGAAGCGGGGGATCGAGAGCAAGCTGGAATCCGCGCAGTGGACCTTGCAGGGCGAGGCCGACCGGGCGGTCGCCGCCGGGCAGTGCAGAGGCGCCGTACGCCTGGAGCAGCCGGAAACGGACTCCACGCGCGCGTGGATGGCGCCCGTCGAGAGATACGACCTGTCGGCGGGCTTCGACAGCGCCGGAGGCCGCTGGACGCACCGGCACACCGGGCAGGACTTCGCGGTCGGCATCGGAACACCGGTGCGGGCGGTCGGCGCGGGCCGGGTGGTGTCCGTGTCGTGCGGAGGCGCCTTCGGCATCGCCGTCCTGGTGGAACACGAGGACGGCTACTACACGCAGTACGCGCACCTGGCCGCCGTCACCGTCGACCAGGGGGAACGGGTGGACCCCGGCCAGTGGGTCGGGCAGGCGGGCACCACCGGCAACTCGACGGGGCCGCACCTGCACTTCGAGGTGCGGCTCACGCCGCAGCTGGGGTCGGGCGTGGACCCCGTCGAGTGGCTGGACGAGCGGGGAGTGCGGCTCTGACGCGCTCAGTGGGAGCCGCTACTGATCCTGTTGTTGGCTCAGGATGCGTTCGATGACGACCGCGACGCCGTCCTCGTTGTTGGCGACCGTGTGCCCCGACGCGGCGGCGAGCACGTCCGGGTGCGCGTTGCCCATCGCGTAGGACGTGCCCGCCCAGGTGAGCATCTCGATGTCGTTCGGCATGTCACCGAAGGCGACCACCTCCGCCGGAGTGATGCCGCGCTCGGCGCAGCACAGTTCCAGGGTGCTGGCCTTGGAGACTCCCGGACCGCTGATCTCGAGCAGGGCGCTCGGGCTCGAGCGGGTGATCTCGACCTGGCCGCGCACGGCCGCGCGGGCCACGACGAGGAAGTCGTCGGGGGCGATCTCGGGGTGGAAGGCGAGGACCTTCAGGATGGGCTGGGTCGCGTTCTCGGAGTCCTCGGCGAGGAGCTTCTCCGCGGGGGCGACGCTCTCGCCGGGTTCCAGGTGCAGGGGCGGGTATGTCGGTTCGTGGTGCAGTCCGCCGGTCCGCTCGACCGCGAAGGACGTGCCGGGGGCCGCCGCGCGCAGCAGCCGGACGACGTCGAGGGCGTCCTGGCTGCGCAGCTCCCGCACCTTCACGAAGCGATGGCCGCCGGATCCGTCGTGCAGGTCGACCACGGCGGCGCCGTTGCCGCAGATGGCGAGGCCGTGGCCGTGCACGTGGGCGCTGACGACGTCCATCCAGCGGGCCGGGCGGCCGGTCACGAAGAAGACCTCGATCCCGGCCCGCTCGGCGGCGGCCAGCGCGGCGACGGTGCGGTCGGAGACGGACTTGTCGTCACGCAGGAGGGTGCCGTCCAGGTCCGTGGCGATCAGCCGGGCCTTGGGCCGGTGGGGGGCGGTGGCGGCCGGGGTCTTGGGCCGTGGGGTAGCTGAGGTCACGCCACCGATTGTCCCGCACATGAGCGCACGGGCGTGCGCTGGGGCGCACATCTGAGTGCCTTTATCCCTCCGCCGTGCTGCTTCCCAGCTGGACCAGGGCCTCGGTGGCGATGCGCTCGAAGACCTTCTCGTCGGCCGCGAAATCCGTGCCGGGCAGCGGCCAGTGCAGCACGATCTCGTTGAAGCCCAGCTCAGCGTGGTTGCCGGCGAAGTCGACGAAGGCGTCGAAGGAGTCCAAGGGGTGGTCCGGGGTGAACCCGGTGAGGAGGATCTTGTCGAGCTCGTCGACGTCCCTGCCGACCGCGTCACACGCCGCGGCCAGCTTCTCGGCCTGTCCGCGGATGGCTTGAAGTGACTGCTCCGGGGTGCCGTTCTCGAAGAGTTTCGGGTCGCCCGTGGTCACCCACGCCTGCCCGTGGCGGGCCGCGAGCTTCAGGCCGCGCGGCCCGGTGGCGGCGACCGCGAAGGGCAGCCGGGGGCGCTGGACGCAGCCCGGAATGTTCCGCACCTCGGATGCCGAGTAGTACTCCCCCTCGTACGAGACGACGTCCTCGGTCAGGAGACGGTCGAGCAGCGGCAGGAACTCGCCGAAGTGGTCGGCCCGTGCGCGCGGAGTCCAGGGCTCTTCGCCGGCCTTGAGCAGGGCGGTCGCGTCGAAGCCGTTGCCGCCCGCGCCGATGCCGAGGGTGATCCGGCCGTCGGACACATCGTCCAGCGTGATCAGGTCCTTGGCGAGGGTCACCGGGTGCCGGAAGTTCGGCGAGGTGACCAGGGTGCCCAGGCGCAGCCGGTCGGTGACGGCCGCGGCGGCGGTCAGGGTCGGCACCGCGCCGAACCAGGGCCCGTCCCGGAAGGTCCGCCAGGAGAGGTGGTCATAGGTGTACGCGGTGTGGAAGCCCAGCTCCTCGGCCCGCTGCCAGCGCTCCTTGCCGCCTTCGTGCCAACGGCGGACGGGCAGGATCACGGTGCTCAGACGCAAACTCATGTATCAGAGCGTATGCCGGACAAGCCGCGCTCCTTCAGCTCGCCCCGGCCGGGTCAGTGTCCGGTCGGGAAGCGGAGGTATGCGGGGGGTACGGCGGCGGTGAGCCAGACGCCGTTGGCGCTGACCTGGAAGACATGCCCGTCGCGGTGCATCGCGTCCGTGTCGACGGAGAGAACGACGGGCCGTCCGCGGCGGGCGCCGACGCGGGTGGCGGTCTCGCGGTCGGGCGAGAGGTGCACGGCGTGGCGGTTCATGGGCCGCAGGCCTTCGGCGCGGATCGCGGCGATGTTGTGGATCACCGTGCCGTGGAAGAGATACGCGGGCGGGGTGGCCGGAGGCAGATTGAGGTCGACGTCGACGGAGTGACCCTGACTGGCGCGGATCCGGCCGCCGTCCACGGCGAAGCGCTGTTTGTCGTTCACGGCCACCACGTGCTCCAGCTCGGCACGGGTGAAGCGGAATCCGTGCGCCGTCGCTGCCGCGATGAGGGCGTCGATCTCCACCCAGCCGCTCTCGTCGAGCGCGAGGCCGATTCTCTCCGGCTGGTGGCGCAGGTGCTTGGACAGGTATTTCGACACCCTGACGGTGCGTCGCTCGCCCGCCGCGTCGTCGGAGGGGGCTTCTCTATTCATCCATTCAGCCTCGCGCCGATTCGTTCTCCCCGCACTTGTTTTTCGTCCACCGACTTTTCATCCACCACTTATCGTCCACAGGTTTGATCCACAGCCAAGTCCAGTTATCCACAGGCCAATTGGCGATTCTGTGGACAACACCCGTGTAGTTCACTCAATTTGATCAATAGATCCAGGTTTAGGGCGACTTATCGCCAGAGAGTCCAATGTCCGTTTCTGCACCTCGCGTTCAGCAGCCGCAGTCACGAACGCAGCGGCGTTCTCCCGCCCAACCAGCGCCTCAACGGCCTGCATTGTTGCCGCGGGCAGCCCTACCGCAACCGGCTCATACGCACGTTGAGCGGGTTGCCCGGCGGCAAGGTGCTGCTGGAGGTGCCGTGTGGCGAACAGGCGCATCGCACGGGCCAGTTCGGCGTCGACGGACTGCTGGGCGAGCGGCCGCAGGCGCCGGACGAGCGCGGCCGCCTCCGCCGCGTCCGCCTCACTCGGCGGGTGCTGGCCGAGATAGCGCGCGAAGACGTGTTCGGTCGTGAACTCCAGGAAGCGTGAAGCTATGTGCTCGACCTGTCCCCTCAACTCCCGTAGATGACCCGAGATTGCGGACAGCGGCACACCCGCGGCGTGCAACTCCACGGCCACGGCCAGTTCTTGTGGGCTCGGCACCAGGAACTCATCGTCCTTGCCCGGCATGGGTTCGAGCACGCCGAGCGCGATCGCGTCGGCCACCGCCGCCTCGTCCGGCTCGCCGCCGAACGCCGCGTCCAGCTCCGCCCGGGTCATCCGGTCGGCCTTCTCGTCCGTCCACGGACCGCCGACCTCGGCGGCCAGCCCCAGGACACCGCCGAGCCCCCGACCTGCATCCCAGGCTTCGAGCAGCTCCTTGATGGAGGCCAGGGTGTACCCCCTGTCGAGCAGATCGGCTATCTGTCGCAACCGGGCCAGGTGAGCGTCGCCGTACACATTGGCCCGGCCGCGCCGCTCGGGCCGGGGGAGCAGGCCGCGGTCCTGGTAGGCGCGGATCGTACGGACCGTGGCACCGCTGAGGTGCGCAAGGTCTTCGATGCGGTACTCCGCCGGTCTGTGCCCGACACCGTGGTGATCCACCGGCTCCGGCCCGGCGCCGTGCCGGCCCGCCGGTCCAGGCCCGGTCTCCGACTGCTCGTCCACGCTCCCCGCCTCCGTAAAACCCTCGTGCTAGGCGATGGCCGCTCGGCCGACCGCAGCGGCCGCGGCCCGTGCCGCGGGTGACTCCGCCAGATATTCGACGGCCTTGCGCAACGAGCCTTCCTGCGAGGGATGGTACGACCGCCGCAGATAGCGGGGTATGGCCGCACCGAGCTCCCGCCACGGGGGCAGCAGGCCCTTCCTGACAGCCCTGTTGTGCTCGCCGAGCGAGTAGCGAAGGCGGCCCGCGAGCCGGGGGTCACGACGCAACAGATAGGCGGTGCCCCAGACCCACAGGTACAGCATCACGGGCGCCGTGACCGTCATGCCCGCGATGCGGCGGGCATAGCGGGGCAGGCCGTCGCCGCCGCAGTGCTGATACATGTCGAAGGCGACCGAGCGGTGCTCGACCTCCTCCGCGCCGTGCCAGCGCAGCAGGTCGAGCATGACCTCGTCGGCGTCCGCGTGATCCAGGCCGTCGGCGTGCAGCACCCAGTTGCCCAGGACCGCCGTGAACTGCTCGATCGCCGCGACGACGGCGAGGCGGAAACGCAGCCACTCCTGCGTCGGTATCGGAGCACCCAACGGCGGCTTCTCGCCGAGGAGTTTCTCGAAGAGGAAGTCGACGTACTTGGTGAACGCGGCGGTGTCGAGCCGCTGCGCGGCCAGGTGATCGAGCACATGCGCGTGCTGCACGCTGTGCGTGGCCTCCTGGCCCATGAACCCCTTGACGTCCTTGAGCAGCACCGGGTCGGTGACCAGGGGCAGGCCCTCCTTGAAGACCTTCACGAACCACCGCTCCCCCGCGGGGAGAAGCAGATGCAGCACGTTGATCACGTGGGTGGCGGTGGGCTCGTCCGGTATCCAGTGCAGCGGGGTCCGCTCCCAGTCGAACGAGACCCGGCGCGGAACGATCGTGTAGTGCTCTTCGAGGCCGGGCTCCCCGGTGTTCGTGCCGGTGCTCTTCTCCGTACTCACAGCGGCGGCTCCAGTCGGGCTATCGCGCGCAGGGCCTTGGGCGTGAAGCGCGACATGAGGTGGGCGCCACGGGCCTCCGGGGTGACCGGGACCACGGCCTGGTTCTTCACGACCGCGCGCAGGATCGCGTCGGCGACCTTCTCCGGCGGGTAGTTCCGCAGGCCGTACAGGCGCGAGGACTTCTTCTGGCGGCGCTTCTCCTCCTCGGCGTCGACGCCGGCGAAGCGTGCGGTCGCCGTGATGTTCGTGTTCACGAAACCCGGGCATATCGCGGAGACCCCGATGCCCTGGCCCGCCAGCTCCGCACGCAGGCATTCGCTGAGCATCAGGACCGCCGCCTTGGAGGTGCTGTAGGCGGGCAGGGCCTTGGAGGGCTGATACGCCGCCGCGGACGCGGTGTTGACGATGTGGCCGCCCTGGCCGCGCTCGGCCATCTGCTTGCCGAAGAGCCGGCAGCCGTGGATCACGCCCCACAGATTGACGTCGAGAACCTTCTTCCAGTCCTCGGCGCTCGTGTCGAGGAACGAACCGGAGAGGCCGATCCCCGCGTTGTTCACCAGGACGTCGACGATGCCGTACTCCCTGGCGACCTTCTCGGCGAGCTTCTCCATGGCCTGCTCGTCGGTGACGTCGACCGTCTCGCCCCATGCCTCGGGGGCGCCGATCAGACGGGACATCTCCGCCGTGCGGGCCGCGGTCTCCGCGTCCCGGTCGACAGCCACGACGCGGGCGCCCGCCTCGGCGAACGCGAAGGCGGTGGCCCGGCCGATGCCGCTGCCCGCGCCCGTGACAAGGACCAGCTGGCCCCCGAAGCGGTCGGCGTGCTTTCCCGTGGCCACACTGTCGTTGGCGGGCATGCCGTCCTCGTTCGTGGTGACGAAGTCCGTGATCCAGGCGGCCAGTTGGTCGGGCCGCGTGCGTGGGACCCAATGCTTGGCCGGGATGCTCCGGCGGACCAACTGGGGTGCCCACTGCTCCAGTTCGTCGTAGAGCCGCTCGGAAAGGAAGATGTCCCCGGACGGCGTGATGAGCTGCACAGGGGCGTGCGCGTAGGCGTCGGCGCGGGGCCTGCGCATCCGCGCGCGGACGTTGTCGCGGTAGAGCCATGCTCCGTGTGCGGCGTCCGAGGGCAGCGACGACGTCGGATAGTCGCCCGCCGGCACCTTCTCCATGCGCTCCAGGATCTTCGGCCACCGCTTGCCGAGCGGGCCGCGCCAGGCAAGCTCCGGGAGCATGGGCGTGTGCAGCATGTACACGTACCAGGACTTGGCGCCCTGGCCGAGGAGCTGACCGACCTTGCGGGGGGTGGGCCGGGTCATGCGCTTCTTGATCCAGTGCCCGAAGTGGTCGAGCGAGGGCCCCGACATCGACGTGAAAGACGCGATGCGGCCCTCGGTGCGCTTGACCGTGACGAACTCCCAGGCCTGCACCGAACCCCAGTCATGCCCGACCAGATGCACCGGCCTGTCCGGGCTCACCGCGTCCGCGACGGCCACGAAGTCATCGGTCAGCTTCTCCAGCGTGAAGCCGCCGCGCAGGGGCTGCGGAGCCGTCGACCTGCCGTGACCACGCACGTCGTAGAGCACGACGTGGAAGCGGTCGGCGAGGCGCTCCGCGACCTGGGACCAGACCTCCTTGGAGTCCGGATAGCCGTGCACGAGCAGCACCGTGGGCTGCGTGGGGTCGCCGAGCTCGGCGACGCACAGCTCTACTCCGCCGGTACGCACCCAGCGCTCGCGGGCGTCCTTGATCCCCGTGGTGATTCCTCCCGTGGTCATGCGGCGGCCCTCTCCTCAGCCCAGCGCCGCACATGCGGCAGATCGTCGTCGAGCCAGAACGCGCTCTGTTCGGGGTCCTTGGAGTCGGTGACGACCAGGATCTCCTCGAACTTCGCGCCCGTACCCCTGAACCCGAGGTGCGGTTCGACCGCCCAGAGCCCCTTCCGGGGCGGGTGGTCGGAGAATTTGTACGGCGACCAGAGCGGCGACCAGCCGTCACGGTGGCCATGGATCGCGTCGCTGGCGAGCCCCTTCAAGGACTGAGTGCCGAAGCCGAAGACGTTCGGCGAGAGCCGGCGCTCCTTGACCCGGTCGACCTTGTGCGCGATGACGCCGAAGGGATACGCGCGATGGCGGTTGGCATAGCCCTGGCGGACCATGAGCCGGTCCACGTCCTCATAGATCTCGCGCAACGGGCGGCGCTCACGCACCTCGCGCAGGAGCAGCTCGCGGTGCGCCTCCAGGTCGGCGAGGAGCTTGTCGTGCACGGGATTGAGGCCGAGGCAGCCCGAGTAACCGATGTCCGCCGTATATCCCTTGTAGACCGGGGCCATGTCGAGGATGAAAGGCATCCCCGGCTCGAGGCGGCGGTTGGTGGGGAAGAACTGCAGCGGTATCCGGAAGTTCACGAACGCCGTGCGGTCCCCGAACCAGGCGAAGGGCAGGTGGAACCAGTCCCGCACACCTCGCTCACGCAGCCACTCACGCTGCATCCGAGCCGCCTCGCGTTCGGTCACGCCCGGCCTGAGCTGCGCCGCGACCGCTTCCGCGCATTCATACGCGAGGGTCTGCACTTCCCTGAACCCCCGCAGTTCCGCGGAGAGTTCACCTGCCACTGCTGAGGTCATGCCACCGTCCGTCCGTGTCCGTCATCGCAGTACGCGTGTCCGGTCCATCGCAGTACGCGTCCGTAACTTGACACTGATGAATGTGACAATGCTCAGCGGCTACGTCAATAGCTGTGCACGAGCCGGGCCCGGGTCCGGGGGAACCTCGGGGTTGTCCCCCAGGGGGCGACCTCAGGACGACCCCTACGGGCCCGTAATACCCGAGAGTGAGGCAAGGACAGCACCCTGGTCTGACGCCTGATGTGGTCTGCGCCACTACCTTCGAATCGTGACTGTGATCGCGACCGAAAGCCTGAGCAAGCGGTTCCCGAGGGTGACCGCGCTTGACCGGCTCTCCATGGACATCGGGCCCGGTGTGACCGGACTCGTCGGAGCCAATGGAGCCGGCAAGTCCACCCTGATCAAGATCCTGCTGGGTCTGTCCCCCGCCACGGAGGGCACCGCCGCCGTGCTCGGCCTCGACGTCGCCACCAGTGGCGGCCAGATCCGTGAGCGCGTCGGCTATATGCCCGAGCACGACTGCCTGCCGCCCGACGTCTCGGCCACCGAGTTCGTCGTCCACATGGCGCGCATGTCGGGCCTGCCGCCCACGGCCGCCCGTGAGCGCACCGCGGACACCCTGCGGCACGTCGGTCTTTACGAGGAGCGCTACCGCCCCATCGGGGGCTACTCGACGGGGATGAAGCAGCGCGTGAAGCTCGCGCAGGCCCTCGTCCACGACCCCGACCTGGTCTTCCTGGACGAACCGACCAACGGCCTCGACCCCGTGGGCCGCGACGAGATGCTCGGTCTGATCCGCCGCGTCCACACGGACTTCGGCATCTCCGTCCTGGTCACCTCGCACCTGCTCGGCGAGCTGGAGCGCACCTGCGACCACGTCGTCGTCATCGACGGCGGCAAGCTCCTGCGGTCCAGCTCCACCACCGACTTCACGCAGACCACGACGACGCTGGCGGTCGAGGTGACGGACACCGACGAACACCCCGATGGCACCAAGGTCTTCCGCGAGGCACTCCAGGGCCGTGGGGTCGCCACCCACCAGGGAAGCGGCCTGCCCGGCGCGGGACACACCGTGCTGCTGGAAGCGGTCGGCGAAGAGACGTACGACCTGGTCCGCGATCTCGTCGCGGACCTCGGCCTCGGCCTGGTCCGGATGGAACAGCGCAGGCACCACATCGCCGAGGTCTTCCAGTCCGAACAGTCCGACCGGTCCGAGCAACCTGAACAACCCGAGCAGTCCGGCCGGGACGAAGCGCGGAAGGAGGCGGTCCGCCATGGCGGTTGAGCAGCCCCCGGCACACGCCGGCGAGCAGACGCAGATCCACAACATCGGCTATCGCAACTACGACGGCCCGCGCCTGGGCCGTGCCTATGCCCGCCGCTCGCTCTTCTCACAGAGCCTGCGCGGGGCGTACGGACTCGGCCGCTCGGCCAAGTCCAAGGTGCTCCCCATGATCCTCTTCGCGGTGATGTGCGTCCCCGCCGCGATCATGGTGGCGGTCGCCGTGACCACGAAGGCGAACGACCTCCCCGTCGAATACACCCGATACGCGATCCTGCTGCAGGCCGTCATCAGCCTTTACCTCGCCGCCCAGGCCCCCCAGACCGTCTCGCGCGACCTGCGCTTCAAGACCGTCCCCCTCTACTTCTCCCGCCCCATCGAGCACAGTGACTACGTACGCGCCAAGTTCGCGGCGATGGCCTCGGCCCTCTTCGTCCTCACGGCCGCACCGCTGCTCGTCCTCTACGTAGGGGCGCTGCTCGCCAAGCTCGACTTCGCGGACCAGACCAAGGGCTTCGCCCAGGGCCTCGTCTCCGTGGCGCTGCTCTCGCTCCTCTTCTCCGGCATCGCCCTCGTCGTCTCGGCCGTCACACCCCGTCGCGGCTTCGGTATCGCCGCCGTCATCGCCGTCCTGACCATCAGCTACGGAGCGGTGTCCACGGTCCAGGCCATCGCCTACGAACAGGGCAGCACCGACGCCATCGCCTGGCTCGGCCTCTTCTCGCCGATCACGCTCATCGACGGCGTTCAGTCCGCCTTCCTCGGCGCGACCTCCGCCTTCCCCGGAGGGGAAGGCCCCTCGTCCGGCACGGGCGTGGTCTACGTGATCGTCGTCCTCACCCTCATCGCGGGCTGCTACGGCGCGCTGCTGCGCCGCTACCGAAAGGTCGGGCTGTGAGCACGATCAACATCGACCACACCTCCCGCTGGTTCGGCAACGTGGTGGCGGTCAACGACATCACGATGAACGTAGGGCCCGGCGTCACCGGCCTCCTCGGCCCGAACGGCGCGGGCAAGTCCACCCTCATCAACATGATGGGCGGTTTCCTCGCCCCCTCCACCGGCAGCGTCACCCTCGACGCCAAGCCGATCTGGCGCAACGAACAGATCTACAAGGACATCGGCATCGTCCCCGAGCGCGAGGCGATGTACGACTTCCTCACCGGACGCGAATTCGTCGTCGCCAACGCCGAGTTGCACGGCCTGGACAAGCGGGCGGCGCACAAGGCCCTCGCCACGGTCGAGATGGAGTACGCGCAGGACCGCAAGATCTCGACGTACAGCAAGGGCATGCGCCAGCGCGTGAAGATGGCGTCCGCCCTCGTCCACGACCCGTCCGTGCTCCTGCTCGACGAGCCGTTCAACGGCATGGATCCCCGCCAGCGCATGCAGCTGATGGACCTGCTGCGGCGCATGGGGGACGAGGGCCGCACGGTCCTGTTCTCCTCGCACATCCTCGAAGAGGTCGAGCAACTCGCCTCGCACATCGAGGTGATCGTGGCCGGACGGCACGCGGCCAGCGGCGACTTCCGCAAGATCCGCCGCCTGATGACCGACCGCCCGCACCGCTACCTCGTGCGTTCCAGCGACGACCGCGCCCTGGCCGCCGCCCTGATCGCTGACCCGTCGACGGCAGGAATCGAAGTCGACCTCAAGGAAGGCGCCCTGCGCATCCAAGCCATCGACTTCGGGCGCTTCACCGCCCTGCTGCCACGCATCGCCCGCGATCACGACATCCGACTGCTCACGGTCTCGCCATCGGACGAGTCCCTCGAGTCGGTCTTCTCCTATCTCGTCGCGGCCTGAAGGGAGCCATCGTGTACGACCCCACTGTCGCCCGGCTCACCTACCGGGCCCTGCTCGGCCGCCGCCGGGCACTGATCCTCTTCGCCCTGCCCGTCCTGCTGATCGTCATCGCCGCGGCGGTCCGCGGATTCAGCGGCGCCGACGACCAGGTCGCCTCCGACCTCCTCGGCGGCTTCGCGCTCGCCACGATGGTGCCGATCATCGGCGTCATCGCCGGCACCGGAGCCATCGGCCCGGAGATCGACGACGGCTCCGTCGTCTATCTCCTCTCCAAGCCGGTCAAGCGGCCCACGATCATCATCACCAAGCTCACCGTCGCCATCGCCGTGACCATGGCCTTCTCCGCGATCCCGACCTTCATCGCGGGCATGATCCTGAACGGCAACGGCCAGCAGATCGCCGTGGCGTACACGATCGCCGCCCTGGTCGCCTCCATCGCGTACGCCGCGATCTTCCTGCTGCTCGGCACCATCACCCGGCACGCGGTGGTCTTCGGACTCGTCTACGCCCTCGTGTGGGAGGCCCTCTTCGGGACGCTGGTCTCCGGGGCGCGCACGCTCAGCGTCCAGCAGTGGTCGCTCGCCGTCGCCCAGAAGACCGCGGGCGGAGACCTCGTCACCTCGGATGTCGGACTGCCGGTCGCCACGGTGCTCCTCGTCGCCGTCACGGTCCTCGCCACCTGGTATGCCGGACAGAAGCTGCGGTCGCTGACGCTGGCCGGGGAGGAGTGATTAATTCAGTGGCGGGCAAGTCGTGGCGCGGGCACAGTAGTTGTGTCGACGCGCCACGACCTTGGCGCCCGCTTACTGGGAGAGGAGCCGACGTGTCCAGCAGTAGTCCGTCGAGTTCCCAGCAGGGCAGCCCGCGGCAGGCTTCGGAGTAGTTACTCACTCCGTAGAGCCCCGCCCACGGGGGAGTTGCCCGGGGCGGCCGCTTCGAGCGCGCACTTCGCTGCGCGGGCCGCCCACCCGTTGCACTGGGCCGGGGCCGAATCTTTCGGTGCCCGGCCTCAGTGCGTCGGCCAGGCCCTGTCCTGGGTGCTGGGCACGACGGTCAGCCGAGCAGCCTTTCCAACACCGCCGCGATGCCGTCGTCCTCGTTCGACGTCGTCACCTCGTCGGCGACCGTCTTGAGTTCGTCATGGGCGTTGGCCATCGCCACGCCATGAGCCGCCCAGCCGAACATCGGGATGTCGTTGGGCATGTCACCGAAGGCGATCGTGTCCGCGGCCTTCACGCCCAGGCGGCGGGCCGCGAGAGACAGCCCCGTCGCCTTGGAGAGGCCGAGGGGGAGAAGCTCCACGATGCCCTCACCGGCCATCGTCACGCCGACCAGGCCGCCGGCCACCTCACGCGCCACCGCGGCCAGCGCGTCGTCGCTCAGGCCCGGGTGCTGGACGTACACCTTGTTCAGCGGAGCCGCCCACAGCTCGGCGACATCGGTGAACGGGACGGCGGGCAGCGGACCGTCCTGCACCACATACCCAGGGCCCACGATCACCTCGCCGTCCAGGCCGTCACGGCTCGCGGCAAGCGCCAGCGGTCCGATCTCCGCCTCTATCTTGGCGAGGGCGATGCCGGCCAGCTGCCGGTCGAGCGTGACCGAGGTGAGCAGCCGGTGCCCGCCCGCGTGGTAGACCTGCGCGCCCTGCCCGCACACCGCGAGGCCGTCATAGCCCAGGTCGTCGAGGATGTGCCGGGTCCAGGGCACGGCACGGCCGGTGACGATGATGTGCGCGGCGCCCGCCGCGGTGGCCGCGGTGAGCGCGGCGCGCGTACGCGCCGAGACCGTGTCGTCGGAGCGCAGCAGCGTTCCGTCCAGGTCGGTCGCGACGAGCTTGTACGGGAAGGACGGCGTGACAGGAGCAGGGTGACTCACTTGTTGATGGGCTCCAAGATCTCTCGTCCCCCCAGGAACGGACGCAGGACCTCGGGCACCCATACGGAGCCGTCGGCCTGCTGGTGGTTCTCCAGGAGGGCGACGATCGTGCGCGGGACGGCGCAGAGCGTGCCGTTCAGCGTCGCGAGCGGCTGCGTCACCTTCTTGCCGTCGCTCTCGTCGCGCATCCGGATCGACAGACGGCGCGACTGGAAGGTGTCGCAGTTCGACGCGGAGGTCAGCTCGCGGTACTTGCCCTGCGTCGGGATCCACGCCTCGCAGTCGAACTTCCGAGAGGCCGAGGAGCCCAGGTCACCCGTGGCCACGTCGATCACCTGGAAGGGCAGGCCGAGACCGGTCAGCCACTGCTTCTCCCACTCCAGGAGCCGCTTGTGCTCGTTCTCGGCGTCCGCCGGGTCGACGTACGAGAACATCTCGACCTTGTCGAACTGGTGCACGCGGAAGATGCCGCGGGTGTCCTTGCCGTACGTGCCTGCCTCGCGGCGGAAGCAGGGCGAGAAGCCCGCGTACCGCAGGGGCAGCTTGTCGGCGTCGATGATCTCGTCCATGTGGTAGCCGGCGAGCGCTACCTCGGAGGTGCCGACCAGGTAGTAGTCGTCCTTCTCCAGGTGGTAGACGTTCTCGGCGGCCTGGCCGAGGAAGCCCGTGCCCTCCATGGCGCGCGGGCGGACCAGGGCGGGCGTCAGCATCGGGATGAAGCCGGCCTCCGTGGCCTGCGCGATCGCCGCGTTCACCAGAGCCAGTTCGAGCAGCGCGCCGACACCGGTCAGGTAGTAGAAGCGCGATCCGGAGACCTTCGCGCCGCGCTCGACGTCGATGGCGCCGAGCATCTCGCCGAGCTCCAGGTGGTCCTTGGGTTCGAAGCCCTCGGCCGCGAAGTCGCGCGGGGTGCCGATGGTGTCGAGGACGACGAAGTCCTCCTCGCCGCCGACCGGGACGTCCGGGTGTACGAGGTTGCCCAGCTGGCCAAGGAGGCGCTTGGTCTCCTCGTCGGCCTCGTCCTGCGCGGCGTTGGCCGCCTTGACGGCGGCGGAGAGCTCACCGGCCTTCTTCAGGAGGTCGGCCTTCTCGTCACCCGAGGCCTTGGGGATGAGCTTGCCGAGCGCCTTCTGCTCGGAACGGAGCTCGTCGAAGCGGAGCCCGGACGACCTGCGCCGCTCGTCGGCGGAGAGCAGGGCATCGACGAGCGCGACGTCCTCTCCACGGGCGCGCTGGGAGGCGCGAACACGGTCGGGGTCCTCACGGAGCAGGCGAAGGTCAATCACCCCACCAGGCTACCGTCGAGCGGTTCCGGCTCTCGACTCGATATTCCAGTCTGTAGCGTTATGACCGGTTTGCCGGAATGGGAATTCTGGGAAGCGGACGGCCCGCGCGTTCCCGGTTTCCGGGTCAATGAAAAGGGCGCCATTCCCCGAAATGGGGCAGAGGGGACTTGCCTCCTTGACTCGATCCCCTTGCGGGGGCGGGGACTTGGAGGGGTGGTTGTCCACAGGAATGCTCCCTGCCGAAAAGTTATCCACAGGCTGTGCGAAAGATCTGTGGATGCCGGAAGAGATCGTTCCGAAAGCCGCATGCGCGACGAAGGATTCCCGACCCAAACCACCCTCACACCCACTTTCGAGTGGAAATGGTTCGCTCCAAAGAGTTGATCAATGGAAAAGGGTGGACGAGGGGTGACGTGCGCGACTGTGGACGGACTTGTGGGTTGTAGGCCGATTTGTCGACCATGTCATGCTTCGTTGTCGACTTGTCCCCAGGTCGAGAACGACCCCTGTGGATAACTTTGTGGACAACGTAAATCAGCAGGTAAGACCGCTCGCGCGACGAGGCGGTCGGATCAGAACCGGCCGTCCTGGCACTGGGTCAGCCAGTCCGATGCCGCCAGGAACTCGCCATCGGTCGTCCCGGGCCGCGGCGGCCGGACGTCAGCGGGTGCCACACCCGCCCGCGGGTACGACCCGAGGAAGCGCACCTGAGGGCAGATCCGCTTCAGGCCCATCAGGGCCTCGCCCACGCGGCGGTCGGTGATGTGGCCCTCGGCGTCCACCGAGAAGCAGTAGTTGCCGATGCGCTGGCCGGTGGGGCGCGACTCGATGCGCATCAGGTTGACCCCGCGTACGGCGAATTCCTGGAGCAGTTCGAGCAGGGCGCCGGGGTGGTCGTCGCCGAGCCAGATGACGACCGAGGTCTTGTCCGCGCCGGTCGGCGCCGCCGGGCGGGCGGGGCGGCCGACCAGGACGAAGCGCGTCTCGGCGGTCGCCGCGTCGTGGATCTCGCTGACCAGCGGCTCAAGGCCGTACGTCGCCGCCGCGAACTCACCCGCGAAGGCCGCGTCGAAGCGTCCCTCCTGGACGAGGCGCGCGCCGTCCGCGTTCGAGGCCGCCGACTCCCACAGGGCGTCGGGGAGATTGGCCGCGAGCCAGTTGCGGACCTGGGGCTGGGCCACCGGGTGGCCGGTCACCGTCTTGATGTCCTTGAGCTGCGTGCCGGGGCGCACGAGCAGCGCGAAGGCGATCGGCAGGACGACCTCGCGGTAGATCATCAGCGGCGCGCCCTTGGCGAGCTCGTCGACGGTGGTGGTGACGCCGCCCTCGACGGAGTTCTCGATCGGCACCAGCGCGGCCGCCGCCTCGCCGTTACGGACCGCGTCCAGCGCCGCCGGCACGGACACCATCGGGATGAGCTCCCTGGTGGCCGCTTCCGGGAGCGTGCGGAGGGCGGCCTCGGTGAAGGTGCCCTCGGGGCCGAGATAGGTGTAGCGCATCGCCGACATACCGTCACCCTAATGGCCTGTCCGCACCCCGGCCCACGCGTCTCACGAAGCGGCGCCCGCCCCACGTACGTACGACACGTCCGTACGACAGCACGTACGAGACCGGCGCTCGGACCTACCCCTCCAGCAGCCGCTGCCCCACGTACTCGCCCTTCGCGGCGCCACCCGGCACCGCGAAGAGACCGCTCGCCTCGTGCCGGATGAACTTCGACAGCGCGTCGCCCCGGTCGAGCTTGCGCTGCACCGGTACGAAGCCGCGCAGCGGGTCGGCCTGCCAGCACACGAAGAGCAGCCCGGCGTCCGGCTCCCCGTCCTTGTCGAACCCGTCGTGGTACGAGAACGGGCGGCGCAGCATCGCGGAGCCGCCATTCTGGTCGGGCCGGGTGATGCGGGCATGGGCGTTGAGGGCGATGACGTACTCGCCGTCCGCGCCCGCCTTCTCCAGCTTCGGCTCGGTGGTCTCCGTGCCGCCGGTCAGCGGTGAACCGTCCGCCTTGCGGCGCCCGATGACCGCCTCCTGGTCCTTGACGCCGAGCTTCTCCCAGTCGTCGAGGAGCATCCGGATGCGGCGTACGACGACGTACGAGCCGTCGGCCATCCACGACGGGCCCCCGGTGGCGGGCACATAGATCCGTCGGTCGAAATCGTCGTCCGACGGCTTCGGATTGTTCGAGCCGTCGATCTGGCCCATCAGATTGCGGGTCGTCATGGGCTGCGCGGTCGCGCCGGGCGAGCGGTTGAAGCCGTTCATCTGCCAGCGCACCCGTGCCGCGTCACCCGCCTCCTTCTGGAGCGCGCGCAGCGCGTGGAAGGCGACGAGCGGGTCGTTCGCACCGATCTGCACCCACAGGTCCCCGTCGCTGCTCGCCTTGTCGAGGTGGTCGGACGAGAAGTCCGGCAACGGGTCGAGCGCGGATGGGCGCTGCTTCTCCAGGCCGGTCCGCCCGAAAAAGCTGTGGCCGAACCCGAAGGTGACGGTCAGGGACGAGGGCCCCGCGTCCCGGGCGACATCCGTGTCCTCCCCCGCGGCGGCCTTGCCCGCCATCAGCCGCTCGGCCGTCGCCGACCAGCGGCGCAGCAGGGCGGCCGCTTCCTTGCGTCCGGCGCCCGCCGTCAGGTCGAAGGCGATCAGATGGCCGCGGGACTGGACGGGCGTGGTGATGCCCGGCTGATGTTTCCCGTGAAACATGACCGTGTCCGCGCCAAGGGACGCCAGCGACGCCGCTTTCTCGGGGGTGTCCGAGGGAGCCGCGGCGTACCCGGCCGCACCGCCCGCCGCGCCGAGCGCGAGACCGGTGGCGCCGGCCGTGCCGAGCAGCCGCCGCCTCGAAATCCCGTTGTCCGCCATGGTGGTTCCGTTCAGCCGATCTGCGCGTTCTTGTTCACGGTCACCTGGTCGATGTCCGAGGTCCGTACGGTCACCGCGATCTTCCACTTGCCTGCCATCGGAATCTGCACCCCGCTCGAGCTCCAGTGTCCGGTCGCGATGTGGTCGGGGACGACCGGCAGCGGGCCGACGTCCTTCGACTTGAGGGTGAAGGAGACCTTCACCTCGGGGATGTCGAACGCGCTGCCGTTCGGGCGCTTCACGAAGATGTGCATCTCGTTGCTGCCGGTGCGACCCGGGTCCAGGTCGAGCTGCAGCGTGCCCTTGCCGTCGTCGGAGCCCGTGTCGAAGGGGATCTTGAGGGTGAGCGGCCCTGACCGCTGTGCCGCGGCGGTCGTCTGCGAGGCCGCCGCTTCCTCCTCCGTGCGTCCGGGCTCGGTGGAGGTGAGGACCGTGGTGACGGCGAGCAGGACGACGGCGACGCCCGCCTCGGCCAGCACGGAGCGCCGCAGGCCGGACCGGTTCGGGTCGGCGTCGCGGATCCGCTTCTCGCGGGCGGTGGTCATGGCGGCCTGCTGGCGGGCGAGTTGGGCGGAGCGCTCGGTGTCCTCCCCCGCGCCACCGGCGGGCACCGTCACCGGCTTCTTCTCCACGCGCTTGGCGGAGACGCGCTTCTCCGCGTGCTTCTCCGCGTGCGTGTCCGCCTGCTTGCCCGCACGCTTCTGCGCACGCTGCTCGACGACGGTCGCCGCCGCGGCCTCCGGCGCCATGTCGCCCGCCTGGCCCGTGATCCGTGCCGTCCAGCGCCGGGAGATCCAGGCGATGCCGACGAGCACGGCCACCAGGCCGACCTTGATGAGGAGCAGCTGTCCGTACCACGTACCGGTGAGCGCCGACCACGAGCCGACCTGCCGCCACGACTGGTAGAGCCCGGTCGCGGCCAGGGCGACCACACTGCAGAACGCCACGCGCGAGAAGCGCCGCACCGCCCCGGCCTCCACCGCCGGCGCGAAGTAGAGGGCGACGACGAGCGCGGCGAGCCCGCCGAGCCAGGCGGCGACGGCGAGCAGGTGCACGACGTCCACGGGCATCGCGAGACCGGCCTGGATACCGGTCGAGGCGTGCTCGGCCATGGCCCAGGTCGCGCCGAGCCCGACGGCGACGACACCTCCGCCGATCGCGAGCCCGAAGGTGAGGTCCTTGCGTTCCTTGGGGTCGGTTCGCTTCTCGTACGCCCCGAAGAGCACCGCGATGAAGAGCGCGGCGGCGGCGAGCAGCAGCAGCCGTGAGACCAGCGCCGCCCCCGTCTTCGTCTGGAGCACGTCACCGAGCTTGGCCATGTCGAAGGCGTCGGCGAGCTTCCCGGACCCGGTGTAGGGCGCGCGGAACAGCAGCATCACGAGGGTGGACGCGGTGAGCGTGACCCAGCCGGACACCACGAGGCGCTGCACGGGGCGTACGCCGGCGCCGCGCGGCCAGCAGCCGAGCACGAAGGCGGCCCCGCCGACGACGAGGATGAACCCGGCGTACGAGAGGTAGCGCGCGAAGCCGTAGAGGCCGCCGACGAACCCGCCGCCCACTTCCTGATCCGGCAGCGCGACCTTCGTGTCGGAGGGCGCCCCCACGGAGAAGGTGTAGGCCCCGGAGATGGGGTGGCTGTCGGCGGAGACGACTTGGTAAGCGACGGTGAAGGTGCCGTCGGGCAGCCCCTTGTGGAGCTTCACGCCGTACGTGTTCGACCCGAGGTCACTGGTCTTGCCGGTGTCGACGCGCTTGCCGGCCGGGTCGAGCACCCGTACGGAGCCGTCGGACATGGCGACCTTCTCGGAGAAGGTCAGCGACACGCTGCTGGGCGCCTGGTCGACCACCGCCCCCTGCTTGGGGTCGCTGCCCGTCAGCGCGGCATGGGCGGAGGCGGGGGCCGCCGTGGCCAGCAGGGCGCCGAGGAAGACGGCGACGACGAGCAGGAGCCGTCCGACGCCGGGGGTTATCCCGAAGCGGCCGGGGGCCCCGGAGCGAGCTCCACAGCGGGGAGCGATGGTCTGCATCAGCGATCAGTCCCTCAGTGCGACGCGTGCTTGCCGGGCTTGGGGTTGTACGTGGCGGCCTTCACCGGAACCTCAATGTCGATCGGGTCCGACTTCTCGAAGTGCAGCGTCACCGCGACCTTGTCGCCCTGCTTCGGCTTGTGCTTGAGCTCCTCGAACATGAGGTGGTTGGCGCCGCGCGCGAAGTCGAGCTCGCCCTTCGCGGGCACGTCGAACGACTTCTGCTCCTTCATCGCGTTGCCCTTGGTGCTGTGCAGCGTGACCTTCTTCGCGATCCCACTGGTCACCGAGGTGAGCTTGTCGGCGCCGCCCTTGTTCGTGACGGTGAAGAACCCGGAGGCCATGGTGTCCATGGCGGGCTCGGGCATGAAGGCGCCGGCGACCTTGAGCTCGGGCTTGTCCGAGGCCGCGCCGTCCTTGGCGCCGGACGAGTCCGAGCAGCCCACGAGGGCGAGCCCGGCCGTCAGCGCCATGGCGCCACCGATGAGAGTGCGGTGGTTCACGGGGTCGCTCCCTTGATGATCTTGGGGAGGTCCTTGGTGTAGTCGTCCACCGTGGCGTCCTCGCCGTAGAGGACGTAACCGGCGTCGGTCTTCGGCGAGAACGCGATGACCTGCGTGCCGTGCATCGAGACGACCTTGCCCTTCTCCTTCTTGGAGGGCTCGATGCTGATGCCGAGGGTGCGTGCGCTGCCCTGGATCGTGTCGAAGTCACCGGTCAGACCGATGAAGTCGGTGTCCTGGGCCTTGAGCCACTTGCCGAGGGCTTCGGGGGTGTCACGCTCGGGGTCGGTGGTGACGAAGACGACCTGGAGCTTGTCCTGCTCGGCCTTGGGCAGCTGCTTCTTGGCGACGGCGATGTTGCTCATCGTCAGAGGGCAGACGTCCGGGCAGTTGGTGTAGCCGAAGTAGACGAGCGTCGGCTTGCCCTTGGTCTGCTTGCGCAGGTCGTACTTCTTGCCGTGCGTGTCCGTCAGGACGAGGTCCGGCTTCTCGAAGGGCTTGTCGAGGATGGTCGCGGCCTTGTCGCCGTTGGACTCGACGGAGACGTCCGCGACGGGCTTCTTGCCCTCGTCACCGCCGCCACAGGCGGACAGGGTGAGGGCGGCCGCGGCCAGGATGGCGGCGGCGAGCAGCTTCTTCTTGCGCATACGAAAATGTCCCAGATGTGAGGGGGGCGGGCGCACCGGGGGCGGGTGAAACGCCCACCGGTGCGGCCCGAAGGGTGGCTCAGCTGTTGACGCGCCGACGACCGGCGAGCACGCCGAACGCCACGCCGGCGGCGCCGACGACGATGCCGACGATGCCGAGCACGCGGGCGGTGGAGTCACTGCTGTCGGAGGAGGCGGCGGACTCGCTCTTGTCGCCCGACTTCGCGTCTTCCTTGGCGTCGTCGTGCGAGGCGGCGGCGCCGTGGCCGTCCTCGGACGGGGCGGTCAGCGCCAGCGCGGGAGCCGGGTGCTCCGGCTCCTCCTGGCCCTTCTGCTGCGGCTCGATCCAGCGGACGACTTCCTTGTTGTCGTACGTCTGGACGGCCTTGAAGACGAGCTCGTCGGCGTCCTCGGGCAGCGCGCCGATGGAGAGCGGGAACTTCTGGAAGGAGCCCGGCTGGACACCCTTGCCGTCGGCGGTCCAGGTGACCTTGGAGACGGCCTCGTCGATCTTCTCGCCGTGCATCTCCAGCGGCTTGTCGAGCTTCGTCTTGGTGACCTTCGCGGTCCAGCCGGGGACGGGCTGCGTCATGACCGAGGCGAGCGGGTGGTCCTCGGGGAAGGACACCTCGAGCTTGTTGGTCGCGGCGTCGTCCATCTCGTTCGGGACCTTGAAGTTGACCGTGGCGTAGCCGCCCTTGGCGGCCTCGCCCTCGGCCGAGACGCTGACGTGCGCGAAGGCGGGGACGGAGAGCAGCAGGACCGCGGAGGCGGCCACGCCACCGACGACGGAGACGCGGGAGGCCTTCACGGTGGACAGCGCGGACAGGACGGACGCAGGCAGAACAGACATGGCGGAACACTCCACTTTCAGCGGTGGTGATCAGCAGTGCCGAACGGGTCGGCAGTGGTGATCAGGGGAGAGGGCGCGCGGCGACGAACCGAGCGGGCACGCGCGCGTGGACGCCGCCGGCCGTGAGGCACCTCTCCGTAGTGCTGCGGTAGGAGTGCGTCGCGTCAGGCAGCGAGTGCGAGTGCGGCGTTCGCCGGCGGGCCGCGCCTGATCACCGAGTGCTGGAGCGCGGTCGTGTGCGGCTTCGGTGGTCCGAAGAACGCTGAACGGAGTGCGCGCAGATCCGGGCCGGGCGCCCCGGGCAGTCCGGCGCGAAGGGCGCGTACGAGAGCGAGCGCGCTGCGCAGCGAACGGACGAGCGCCCCCTCGGCGACTCCATACGCCCCGTGTGCCGAGAGCCGCACGAGTCGGAGCAGCGCGATGTCACCGCGGCGCAGCAGCCATCCGGCGGCGACGGCGGCGAGGACGTGCCCCAGGAGCATCGGGAGCGACGGCAGCAGCGACATCGAGTCCATCGCCGTGTCCGCCGCCGTGGCCGGGGCGCTGTGATGCACGGCGTGGCCCGCGGCCCCGCCGCCCGGCTCCACACCCGCCGTGGTCAGGATCCGGTGGGCCTGTGCCGGGCTGAGGTTGGCGGCGCCGGCCCCGCACACCAGGCGCGCGGCCCGCTCCACCAGGGAGGGCTCGGCGGATGCCATCGCCGTGCCGGCCATGCCGCCGTGCTGGCCGACTCCGAAGAGCGCGTGCAGGCCCACCTGCCCGGCAGCGAGCGCGGCGGCGATGCCCGGCAGCGAGCGCTCACGCCCGGCGAGCGGCGCCGCGACGGCGAAAACGGCGAGGAACCCGACGCCGAGCGTCCACAGCGGGACGGCGGCGCAGGAAGCGAGCACATGGCCCCCGGCGGACAGCACGACGCAGAGCACGGCGAACACCGCGGCTCTCAGCAGCCGGAGGTCGACTCCGGTGCGCGCTTCGCGCTGGTGGGGGGCAGTCATGGCCGGAACATCATTGCACTGGGCTTACCCGTCGCATACGGCAGGTCCGCAAGCTCCCATGGATGCCCTTGAGCGCCGTTCGAGGCCCTTCGGCACCGAATGGGTGCCTTTCGGCAAGCTTGAAAGTGGCCTGTGAGCGGCATGTCTACACCGTCCCGAGCCGTCCGCGCGTCCGCCGTATGGGCGGCATCACGTCAACTGCGCGCTTATACACGGGCGCTTGCGGCAATACGTATCGGTATGTCGAGCCGCGGCCAGGAGGCTGGAGCATGAGCATGTGGTGGTCACTCCATTTGCGGCGCGAAGCTGCGAGCGTCCCGCTGGCCCGCCGATTGCTGATGGGCACGATGGAGACCGCGGGGGTGGATCCCGATGTCTCGTACGACCTGTCGGTGGCCCTCAGCGAGGCCTGTGCCAACGCGGTGGAGCACGGCGGCGCGGCGGTGCCACCCGAGGGCGCGGCCGGGGCCTATCGGGTGACGGCGTACCTGGACGGCGAGAAGTGCCGGATCGAAGTGGCCGACTCCGGCCCGGGATTCGTTCCTGTCGCGACGCCCGCATCCGACTCCGCCGAGCATGGACGCGGGCTGTATCTCATCCATGAGCTCGCCGATCATGTGCACTTCGGGCAGCGGCCCGGGGGCAGGGGCGGCGCGGTGATCAGCTTCGACAAGATCCTCAAGTGGCGCGAGGACGCGCCGCTCGTGTCCGCCTGAGAGCCCCTGTGGCGGCCGGGAGCCCCTGAGCCCAAGGCCGGGAGCCTCCGGGCTCACCCGGGCGGCAGCGCCCTGCACAGGGCCTCCAGTGCCGCTCCGTAGGCGTGCTCCGGGGGTGTGGAGTAGCCGACGACCAGGCCGTCGGGCGCGGGCATGGTGGCCTCCGAGTGGCGGAAATCGGCCAGGCCCTCCACCGCCAGGCCCTGCCAGGCGGCGGCCTTGGCGGTGGACTGTTCGGTGCCGGGCGGTAGCCGCAGCACGGCGTGCAGGCCCGCGGCCACTCCGGTCGGGCTGATGTGCGGGGCGTGCGTGGCGAGGGCCTCGACGAGCTGGTCGCGGCGGTGGCGGTAGCGCTGGCGCATCCGGCGGACGTGCCGGTCGTAGTGGCCCGACTCGATCAGCTCGGCCAGCGTGAGCTGGTCGATGACGCTCGCCCAGGCTTCTCGTTCGCCCTTCGCCGCGAGCACCCCGTCGATGAGGTGTTCGGGCAGAACGAGCCACCCCAGACGCACCCCCGGAGAGAGGCTCTTACTGACCGAGCCCATGTAGATGACGCGTTCGGGGTCCAACCCCTGCACGGCACCCACCGGCTCCCGGTCGTAGCGGAACTCGCCATCGTAGTCGTCCTCCAGGACGAGGCCGCCGCGGGTGCGCGCCCAGTCGACCACCGCCGCACGTCGGGTCGGGTGCAGGGGGCCGCCGGTCGGGAACTGGTGTGCGGGCGTGAGCAGGACACCGCGGATCCGCTGACTGTCGGTCAACTCCTTGATCCGGGCGCCCTTTTCGTCGAGGCCGAGCGGGACCGTCCGTACGCCCGCGGTCGCGAGGATCGACCGATGGAAGCCGAGCCCGTACGACTCCACGGCCAGGGGCCCTCGCAGCATCCCGCCTCCCCCGCTGCCGAACAGCAGCCGCAGGGCGTGCGCGAACCCGGAGCACACCACGATCCGCTCCGGATCGGCGCGCACCCCGCGGGCGCGCCCCAGGTATCCGGCGAGCGCCCTGCGCAGCTCGACGCGCCCCCGCGGGTCCCCGGGCCCGAAGGCCTCGTTCGGCGCGGAGTTGAGGGCGCGTCTGGCCGCGGCGAGCCAGGCGGTGCGCGGGAAGGACGCCGCGTCCGGCTGGCCCTGGCGCAGGTCGTACGCGGGCGGGGCTGGCCTCGTGGGCCGGGTGGGTGCTCGCTTGGGGACGCGGGTGCGGGCGGGCGGCGCTGCCCGGTCGGCCACTCGGGTGCCGGAGCCCTGCCGCGCGGTCAGCCAGCCCTCGGCGACCAGCTCGGCGTAGGCGTCGGCGACGGTGTTGCGGGCGATGCCCAGATCGGCGGCGAGGGAGCGGTAGGGCGGAAGCCGCGTCCCCGGAGCGAGCCGCCCCTCGCGCACGGCGTCGCGCAGCGCACGGATGAGGACGGCGCGGCGGCCACCCGCCCCGGAGAGCTCCAGGTGCAGGTCACTCCCGATGCGCTCGGCCAAATTGACCCACGATTCCGCCATGGAAATGCACCCTATCCGAGGTCTATCCCACCCGTAGATTCATGGTCATGACGAACAACGAGAACGCCCCACAGACCGCCACACAGACCGCCACACAGACCCTCGCCCCCACCCCCCGCCTCAACTTCGCCAAGGCCGCCCCCAAGGCCTTCAAGGCCGTGATCGGACTCGACGCCGCCGCCCGCGACGGACTCGACCCGGCCCTGGTCGAGCTGATCCAGATCCGCGCCTCGCTGCTCAACGGCTGCGCGTACTGCCTCCACATGCACACCTCCGACGCGCGCAAGGCCGGCGAGGACGAGGCACGGCTGCACATGGTCGGCGTATGGCGCGAGGCCAGGAACTTCTTCACCGAGAAGGAGCAGGCGGCCCTCGACCTGACCGAGGCCGTCACGCTCGTCCACCGGGGCGGAATCCCCGACGACGTCTACGCCCGCGCGGCGGCGCAGTTCGACGAGACGGAACTGGGCCACGTCCTGGCCCTGATCTTCACCATCAACACCTGGAACCGTATTGCCCTGAGCACCGCCAAGGTGGCGGGCGAGGATGAGCGTTAGACCCTACCGGGGAACGCGAAACCGGGCCCCTTCTTAAAGAAGAGGCCCGGTTCCCAGGCGGACGGAGAAGGCCGTCAGCCCTTGAGCTCGGCCATCCACGCCTCGACGTCGTCCGCCCGCCGCGGCAGCGCGGCCGACAGGTTCTTGTTGCCGTCGGCCGTCACGAGGATGTCGTCCTCGATCCGTACACCGATGCCGCGGTACTCCTCCGGCACCGTCAGGTCGTCCGCCTGGAAGTACAGGCCGGGCTCGACCGTCAGGCACATGCCGGGCTCCAGGACACCGTCGGCGTACGTCTCACGGCGCGCGGCGGCGCAGTCGTGGACGTCCATGCCGAGCATGTGACCGGTGCCGTGCAGGGTCCAGCGCCGCTGGAGACCCAGCTCCAGGACACGCTCGACCGGGCCCTCGACCAGGCCCCACTCGACGAGCTTCTCGGCGAGTACCCGCTGGGCGGCGTCGTGGAAGTCGCGGAACTTGCCGCCCGGCTGCACCGCCGCGATGCCGGCCTCCTGGGCCTCGTACACGGCGTCGTAGATCTTGCGCTGCAGCGCGTCGAAGCGGCCGTTGATCGGCAGCGTGCGCGTCACGTCGGCGGTGTAGTACGTGTGCGTCTCCACACCGGCGTCGAGCAGCAGCAGCTCCCCGGCGCGCACGGCGCCGTCGTTGCGCACCCAGTGCAGCGTCGTGGCGTGCGGGCCCGCGGCGCAGATCGAGCCGTAGCCGATGTCGTTGCCGTCGACGCGGGCGCGCAGGAAGAACGTGCCTTCGATGTAGCGCTCGCTGGTCGCCTCGGCCTTGTCGAGGACGCGCACGACGTCCTCGAAGCCACGGGCCGTCGAGTCGCACGCCTTCTGCAGCTCGCCGACCTCGAACTCGTCCTTGACCAGCCGGGCCTCGGAGAGGAAGACGCGCAGTTCCTCGTCGCGCTCGGCGGTGACCTTGTCGGTCAGCGCGGCCTCGATGCCCGCGTCATGGCCACGGACGACCCGGACGGAACCGGTCGCCTCGCGCAGCTGTTCGGGCAGCTCGCGCACGTCGGACGCCGGGATGCCGTACAGCGTCTCGGCCTCGGTGAGGGAGTGCCTGCGGCCGACCCACAGCTCGCCCTGGCCGTCCAGCCAGAACTCGCCGTTCTCGCGGTTGGAGCGCGGCAGCAGGTAGATGGTGGCCTCGTGGCCGCTCGTGCCGTCCGCGAAGTCCGTCGGCTCCAGGACGAGGACGCCGTCCTCCGTCTGGTTGCCGGTGAGGTAGGCGTACTCGACGGAGGCGCGGAAGGCGTACTCCGTGTCGTTCGAGCGGGTCTTGAGATTGCCCGCGGGGATCACCAGGCGCTCGCCCGGGAAGCGCGCGGAGAGCGCGGCACGGCGGGCGGCGGTGTGCTCGGCCTGGGCGATCGGCTGCAGGTCGTGCAGCTCCGTGTCGGCCCAGCCGGACTTCATGTTCTCGGCGAGCTCGTCGGAGACTCCCGGGTACAGGCCGTTCTTGCGCTGCTTGATCGGCTCTTCCTCGGACTCGATCTCCAGGTCTTCCGGGGTCTCCGGGTTCTCCGGATTGAGCTCCTCCGACACGATCTGCCTCCTATGTACGACACTGGGCCCCCTCCATCGTACGGGCGTACGGAAGGGGGCCCAGAGCCGGAAGGCCCATTACATGCCGTATTGCGGGGGTCACTCGAAACGGGCCGCAAGGAGCACCACGTCCTCGTCGCTGGCGACCGAGTCGAGCCCGTCCGGCAGCACCGCCCGCAGGACGTGATCGACCAGTGCGTCCGGGTCGTCGCGCACCGACTTCGGCACGCTCGCCGCCGCCGAGTGCAGCCGCGCGAAGGCACGGTCCATGGCATCCCCGGTGCGGTGCAGCAGCCCGTCCGTATAGAGAAGCACCGTTTCTCCCGGCTGCGTCTGGAACTCCACGCTCGGCGCTTCCCAGCAGGCGAGCATGCCCAGCGGCGCCGAGAGCGAGGTCTCCACGAACTCCGTGCGCCGCTCCCCGATCACCAGGGGCGGGCTGTGACCCGCTCCCGCAAGGACGATCTTGCGCAGCGCCGGTTCGCAGTACGCGAAGAGAGCAGTGGCCGACCGCGCGGGCTCGGTGAGCCGCAGCAACAGCTCCAGATCGGACAGTACGGCGACGGGGTCCTCGCCCTCCATCACGGCGTACGCCCGCAAGGAGGCCCGGAGGCGCCCCATCGCGGCGACGGCGCTCGGCCCGGACCCGGTGACGGACCCGACCGCGAGGCCGAGCGCGGCGTCCGGCAGCGGCAGCGCGTCGAACCAGTCGCCGCCGCCGAGCGCCGAGGTGCGGTGCCGCGCGGCGAGCCGCACCCCGGCGACCCGCGGCAGGCGTGAGGGCAGCAGCTCTTCGCGCAGGGTGGCCTCCGTCGTACGGGCGCGGTCCAGTTCGATCAGCCGCGCCAGATGCTCAGCGGCCTGACGCGCGTAGAGGCCGACGAGGTGGCGCTGTCGCTCGCCGGGCTCCGCGGGCTCGTCGTACAGCCAGACGGCGGCGCCGATCCGGCCCGCCTCGGTGGACAGGGGAAGGGCGTAGCTCGCGGCGTAGCCGAGCCGGGCGGCCACCTCGCGGTGCCGGGGGTCGAGGGTGCTGTCGGCGAGCAGATCGGCGTTGACGATCTCGGTCTCCGCGCCCGGGGGTGCGGGCGGCGCGTCGAGGAGCCGCCCGAAGGCGGTGGCGGCGCGGGGGACCGTCTCGATGTGGCCGAGGTCGGCGCGGGTCAGGCCGAGGCCGACGGTGGAGTCGGGGCCGAGCCCGTCGGAGGGCTCCAGGACGAGCAGACCGCGGCGCGCGCCGACGAGGGCGGCTCCGGCGCGCAGCAGTTCGTGCAGTGCTTCGTCGAGGGCGGCCGTGCGGGCGAGGCGCTCGGTGAGCTCCTGCAGGGTGGTGAGATCGGAGATCCAGCCCGCGAGCCGGTCCTGGATCATGAGGGTCGGGGCGCCCTGGGCCTGTGGGGCGGGCGCGACAGTGTGGTCTTGTGGCGGAACAGTTGAATCGATTCCGGCCACTTTCGGGAGGTGCGGAGCGTTCATGGCTGACGGCTTTCCGGCCGGTGCGTATTGCTCAATAGCATCGCAAACCCCCATGTCATTCTGCGCCGCTAGCAATGTTCTCCACATCTACACGCACTGGTTAGGGGATGTCCAGCATTGTCCAGCTGGGATTCCTGGTGTCCGTGGGAATTCTGTGGCGTATCGCGATCTTGGTAACTTGGCTCAAAAGTGCCTGAGGCGACGGCCTATTGCGATCGACTGGGATTGTTCAACAAGGGGCACTCCCGGGCCCTCAGGTACGGGAGGCGCGTCACAGCGGCCGTGATGGGTACGTACTCGGTGATGACCAGGGGCAGTTGAGATCCGCCCGGAACCTGGCGACGGACCCGGGCGTCTTAACTCACGACGACCGTGCCCCATCCTCCCGTGGGGGAGGCGGCGAAGAAGTACGCGGGACAGCAAACGCCAGGCACCGCCACCCCACGCCACGCTAACGCTCGGCCCTTAGGGGTTCCCCATGCCGCAGGCTGGGGTGTGATGCGCCAGTTCTACGCACAGCGAAGTGATCCACACATGGTGTGATGTGGCCCGCCGTGTTCCTCGGCGTGTAAACGGAAAGGAACGAGCGCTCATGCGCGAGATCCTCGGAAGGCGAAGCAGGCTCCTGTCCAGGCTCACCGGCAGGAAGTCTGACCAGAGTCCTGGTCTGATCGGCGCGGCCCTGACCTTTGCCACGGCATGGAAGTGGCCCGTGGTCCCGGGCGTCGGACTCGACCGGCGAGACGGCACCCGCTGCGCCTGCCCCGACCCCGACTGCACAGTGCCTGGAGCTCACCCCCTCGACCCCGGTCTGCTGACCGCGACGACCGACGAGCGCATGGTGCGCTGGTGGTGGACGAACCGCCCGGACGCGCCCATCGTGCTCGCCACCGGCGCCGGCGCTCCGTGCGCCGTCAGCCTGCCCGCGATCGCGGGAGCACGCGCCCTGGCCGCACTCGACGAGATGGGCATCAGGCTCGGCCCCGTCGTGGCGACCCCCGCCCGCCTCTTCCTGCTCGTAGCGCCGTACTCCATGGAGCAGTTGGGCGAACTGCTGTACGCCAAGGACTACGTACCGGGCTCGCTGCGCTTCCACGGAGAAGGCGGCTATCTCGCGCTGCCGCCCTCCGGGACGGGGCAGGGGCCGGTGCGCTGGGAGCGGGCTCCGCTGCCCGGCTCGGCGGCGCCGTGGGTGCCCGATGTCGAGGCCGTGGTGGACGCGGTGGTCGACGCGCTCACTCGTACGGGTGTGAGCGCACCCGAGTTGTAGGGGAAATGGGCGCGCGGCGAGCCGGGCGCCCATCAAACCTCGTTAGTGTCAGGCCCCATGAACCCCCGCCTGATCGCGCTCATGGGCGTCGTGGCCATTACGGTTCTCCTGCCGCTCGCCGGCGCGTCCGCGGGGCCTGTGGGCGACGGCGGCGCCGAAGCCGGGCCGCCGGGGCGGCCGGCGGACGCGGCACCGGGGGCAGCGCCGGATTCCGACGCGAAACAGCCCTCCACGGAGAGGCCGACTTCGAAACGGCCCCCTACGGAGGGCGCGTCTTCGGGCGGCCGACCTTCGGGTGACCGACCTTCGGACGGCCGGGCTTCGAGCGGCCGGGCTTCGGATGACTCCTCGCTCCTCACGGGGCTCGGCCTCGACAGCACCGCACAGTGCGGCCCCGAACTCACCTCCCCCAAGGGCATCGAAGCCCAGACGTGTGTCCTGACCCAGGGGCACGACACCTGGGGGCGCACGTACTACCGCAACACGACCGGTGATGAGCTGAGCGCCGTACTGACCGTTATGGGGCCGGACGGACGCACCGTCCAGACGCACTGCGAGGTCGGCGCCGCCGACGAACCGGGGGCCTGCGATACGCCTCGGGAGCGTACGGCCGGAAAGGCCGAGGAGTATGCGGCGGTGGTGGAGTTCGCGGCCGGGAGCGGCGGACCGCTGCTCCTGCGCTCCGGGAGCAATTCCGCGCGGCCGGAGGCCAGTTGAGTCAGCGGTTCGGCCCGGACAGCGGGCCGGACATGAAAGCGCCCGGTTGCTGGCGACGGGGGATGCACCAGCAACCGGGCTACCTGAACGGTAACAAGAGATCTGCTCTGGGCAAATTCGATCTCGGATATCCGGACAGGGATTTACCTGCGGTGACGGGGAGTTGTGACGGGAGTCACCCGTTCCCCACAGACTGACTGGTGGGTCAGCTCAGCGTCACCTGGCGGTTGGTGAGACCGCCGCGCGCCCGGCGCTCCTCCGGCGTGAGCGGGGCATCGCTGCCCAGCGCCTTCGCGAGCCGATCGGCGAACTCCGCGGCGGGCTTCTCGATGTCCTCGGCGCCCATGCCGCTCGGCAGGTCCCACACCGGGACCGTCAGGCCGTGCGCCCGGAAGGAGCCGACCAGACGGGTTCCTTCGCCGAGGCTCGACGTACCGGCCGCGTGCAGCCGGGCGAGCGCGTCAAGGAGCTGCTCCTCGGGGTGCGGCATGACCCAGCGCAGGTGGTTCTTCTCCGGGGTCTCGCACCAGTACGCGGAGTCCACGCCGGAGAGCTTCACGGTGGGGATGGCGGCGGCGTTCGCCCGCTCCAGGGACGCGGAGACCTCCGTCGACGCGTTCTCCGAGTCCGGGACCCAGAACTCGAAGCCCGCGTGCACGATCGGCTCGAATGTGCCCTCGGGGTCGAGGAGATCCTGCAGGCGCGGCCCCTCGGCGGGGGCGCGGCGGGCCTGGACCGGGGAGCCGGGCTCGGCGGTCAGGGCGCGCTGGAGGGTGTCGGCGAGGTCGCGGCTGATGTCGCCGGACGCGGTGTCGTTCTGCAGGCCGAGGAGGACCGAGCCGTCGTCGCGGCGCAGCGCGGGCCAGGCCATCGGCAGGACGGTCGCAAGGGAGACGGAGGGCACGCCGTCGGGCAGCCCGTCCTTGAGGGGCAGTTCGACGG
This sequence comes from Streptomyces sp. NPDC051218, assembly GCF_044455475.1. Taxonomy (NCBI): domain Bacteria; kingdom Bacillati; phylum Actinomycetota; class Actinomycetes; order Kitasatosporales; family Streptomycetaceae; genus Streptomyces; species Streptomyces sp. NPDC051218. Next base: position 278,408 of record NZ_JBITEU010000011.1, read on the forward strand.
TCGCGGCCGGGACGAGCTCGCGCAGAGCCACCCAGTCGCCCTCGCCGGGCAGGCCTTCGAAGGGGCGCTGCACGAGCTCGGTCACCGCGTGCGCGGCGGCCCGGCCGTGGCAGGCCTTGTAACGGCGGCCCGAACCGCAGGGGCAGGGTTCGCGGGCACCGACGACAGGGACCTGCCCGTCCGTCAGCTGCGGCTGCTTGCCCTTGGTCTGAGGGCGCTTCTTGGCCATCTTGGGTGTCTCCCGGATGCGGCTTTACAGCGTGGCTCTTCGTACGTCTTGGGCGTACGGGCGCGAGCCTAGCCGCTCATCCGGAGGGCGACGGGATCCAGCGTGAGTCCGCGGGACTCGTGAGCCGCCGTGGTCTCGGAACCGTCGTCCCGGTCGCGGTCGGAACCGTCGTCCCAGTCGCGGTCGGAACCGTCGCCTCAGTCGCGGTCGTCGAAGGGGTCCGCGTACGCGAGGTCCGGAATCGCGGAGCCCGCGGGGGCCGCGACGCGCGTAGCGAAGTCCTCGTGGCAGTGCCCGGCATGCACGACGACCCACACCGTGACCTCGCCGTGGGTGTCGTCACGCACGCCCCACGTCTCGGCGAGAGCCGTGATGATGTTGAGCCCGCGTCCGCCGTGCGCGGTGACCGAGGGCGTAGCCGGAACGGGGCGGGTCGGGCCACCGCCGTCCGTCACCTCGACCGTCAGCCTGCCTGTCGCGTCCACGCGCCATGCGGCCCGGACATCACCGTCGCCGACCATTCCCTCGCCCAGCGGCCTGCCATGCCGGCAGGCGTTGCTGAGCAATTCCGAAAGGATCAGTACGGCATCGTCGACGACCGATTCCGGCACCCCGTTCCCGCGCAGTTGATCGCGCATACGGTGCCTTGCTTCTCCCACGCCCGCCGGGCCATGGGGTACGGCCATGCTCGACGACGCGGGCACCTCCCGTGCCACCACCAACGCCACCCCCGAGACCTCCTTCGCCCCACGCCACGGTGTGAATGCCCCAATGGACTGGACCGGAAACCGGCCAATCCTTGTGCGGTGACGCACTCGTAACGATCGAATACGGACCGAACGCGCCGGTGCACACCCCGTAACGGACGGGATCGCGGTTAGCGACGGCCCAACTGGGACAGCACCTGCTTGGGGCGATTGGTGATGATGGCGTCGACGCCGAGCTCGGCGCAGAGCTCCACGTCCTCGGGTTCGTTCACGGTCCACACGTGCACCTGGTGACCCGCGCGTTTGAGTCTGGCCACGTAGGCCGGGTGGTTGCGGACGATCCGCATGCCGGGTCCCGCGATCCGCACGCCTTCGGGCAGGCGGCCGTCACGGTGGCGGGGCGAGACGAACTGCATCAGGTAGACCGTCGGCAGGGTGGGGGACGCGGCCCGCACGCGGTGCAGGGAGCGCGCCGAGAAGCTCATGACGCGTACGGGAGAGGGGCCGTCGGCGGGTGGGGAATCCAAACCGAAGCGCTTCAGTAGAAGGAGCAGCCTTTCCTCGACCTGGCCGGCCCAGCGTGTGGGGTGCTTGGTCTCGATGGCCAGCTGGACGTCGCGTCCCGAAGCGTTGCTGTCGGCGACCAGCTCAAGGAGCCGCTCCAGGGTGAGGACGGAGGTGTCCGCCCAGTCGGGGCCTTCGTCGGCCTCACCGTGGTTGCTCTTCCAGGAGCCGAAGTCGAGCGTCGCGAGATCGGCGAGCTCCAGGGCCGAGACGGCTCCCCGGCCGTTCGACGTCCGGTTCACACGACGGTCGTGGACACAGACGAGGTGCCCGTCCGCCGTGAGGCGCACATCGCACTCGAGAGCGTCGGCACCGTCCTCGACCGCTTTCTTGTACGCGGCCAGCGTGTGCTCGGGGGCGTCTTCGGAGGCTCCGCGGTGGGCGACGACCTGGATCTGTTGCTGTCGTGCGAGGGTCACCGCGTCATGGTGCCATCACGGGGTACTCGAAGGCTTGCCCAAGGTGTCGCACACAAGGCCGGATACACAGGATCGGCTTATGGTGCCCTGACAGCCCATGGGAAAAGCTGACTGCAGACACATGCACAGTTGGGCACAGCCAGGCCGTGACCGAGAACGACAGCGTGGACCGAGGAGAAGAGCTGTGAACACCGAGAACGAGGGCACCGAGGTACCCCCGGCCCCGTCAGCGCCTCCTGTGCCGGTGGAATCGCCCGCTGCTTCCGCCGACCCCGCGACCCCCGCCGCCGCGCCCGCACCCGGGGCGCCGCCTTCCGCCGCGTCCGCCCACGACCCGGCGGCGCACGACGCTCCCGCACACGCCGGTGCCACCGCCGGCGCGCCCCAGCACGCCGCCCCGCACGCCTCCGGTGCCGACGCCGGCGCCTGGCCGCCTCCGCCGCCGCCCGCCGTTCCCTCGTACGCCCAAGGCGGAGGCTCTGGCTCCGGGTGGGGCGCGTCGTATGCGGCGCAGCACCCGGAGGGGCCCAAGCCCGCCGGCCGCTGCGGTGGTCTGATCGCGGCGGTGCTCGTGGCCGCGCTGGTCGCGGGCGGTGTCGGCGGCGGCATCGGCTTCTGGGCTGCCGACCGGAACGACAACAGCACGGGCTCGACCACGGTGTCGGCGTCGGACACCCCGGCCGACCTCAAGCGCGACCCCGGCACGGTCGCCGACATCGCGAACAAGGCGCTGCCCAGCGTCGTCACCGTAGAGGCCCAGGGCGGGAACGGCGAGGGTGGCACGGGCACCGGCTTCGTCTACGACACTCAGGGCCACATCCTCACGAACAACCACGTCGTGGCCTCCGCGGCGGACGGCGGAAAGCTCGCGGTGACGTTCTCGGACGGCAAGAAGTACGACGCCGAGGTGGTCGGCCGTGCCGAGGGTTACGACGTCGCGGTGCTCAAGCTCAAGAACCCGCCCTCGAACCTGAAGCCGCTCCCCCTCGGCAACTCCGACAAGGTGGCCGTCGGGGACTCGACGATCGCCATCGGCGCCCCCTTCGGCCTCTCGAACACGGTCACCACCGGCATCATCAGCGCCAAGGACCGCCCGGTGACCTCCAGCGACGGTGCGAGCAGCAAGAGCTCGTACATGAGCGCACTGCAGACCGACGCCTCCATCAACCCGGGCAACTCCGGCGGCCCGCTGCTCGACGCGGGTGGCGCCGTCATCGGCATCAACTCCGCCATCAAGCCCGCGGAGAGCGGCGGCGGCCTCGGCGGTGGCGGCCAGTCCGGCTCCATCGGCCTGGGCTTCGCCATCCCGGTCAACCAGGCCAAGTACGTCGCTCAGCAGCTCATCAAGAACGGCCAGGCCGTCTACCCCGTGATCGGTGCGTCGGTCGCCCTGCAGGAGAACACGGGCGGCGCCACGATCTCCCAGGAAGGCGCGAGCGGTTCGCAGGCGGTCACTCCGAACGGCCCGGCGGACAAGGCGGGCCTCAAGCCCGGCGACGTCATCACGAAGCTGGACGACACGGTGATCGACAGCGGCCCGACCCTGATCGGCCAGATCTGGACCCACAAGCCGGGCGACACCGTCGAGATCACCTACAAGCGCGACGGCAAGGAGCACACGGTCGACGTGGTCCTGGGCCAGCGCAAGGGCGAGAGCTGACCCGCTACTCTTGTCCCCGCACCGCCCTGAACGGCGGTGCGGGGTGGGTTGCCCGAGCGGCCTAAGGGAACGGTCTTGAAAACCGTCGTGGCGAGAGCCACCGTGGGTTCAAATCCCACACCCACCGCTTGTAGGTCAGCGTATGTGCTGGTCAGAAGGGTGCCTCTCAGTGAGAGGCACCCTTCTTTCGTGGGGGACGTGTCTCACCTTGATACGGGGGTGTCACGCCTTTGACCAGTGTGTGTGGACCAGGCGTGGACCACGATGGAGCCCGAACGGGGCGTTTCACCAGGTGCTTTGGGCCATAGGTGGGCCGACGCCCGAGACGCTGTGGGAACGCGGGCCTGTCTACGGACCTTGGTTCCGCGCCAGGGCAGCGAGCAGCGCCCCAGCGCGTGAGCCACTGGGGCGCTGCTCGCTGCCCTCTGGCTTCTACTGCCCCACGGTGAGGGACCAGCGAACCGCCGAGGGAGCAGTCACGGTGACTGTGCCCTCTGGCCTCGACTTCTTGAGGCCCAGCTCGTTGTACGTGCTGCTGACCTCGCCGTCCACGCAGTCGAGCGGGAAGTTCATTCCCATGGGTTGGACGGTGATCTTGAGTGTTCCCTTGCCTTGGCAGTTGACGAGCACGGATAGCGGCCCCGCAGCGACGCGGCCGAGCGGGACGTTCTGATTTCCCTTGGCCGCTGCGATTTCGGCCAGCGCTTTGCCCTCTGGCAGCTTTGGCGCCTCGCTGACCGACTCCCCAGGGATATGTTCCGGCCTGGCTTTGTCCTTGGAGGGAGTCGCGGAGGGTGTCGGCTTCGACTGCTTCGACGAGTCATCTGCTCCAGAGCAGCCGCCAAGTACGACGCTCAACAACAGCACCCCAGTGGCACAACCTGCTCCGCGGAGAGTTGCCCGCCTGGCACTGTGGGGCATCAGCTCTCCCAGATGTACCAGCCCACCCGGTACGGGGTGTAGCTGGTGATCGTCTTCTTCGTGGTCGTCGAGCAGTTGCTGTAGTAGGAGTAGCTCTTGCCCTTGTGCTTCAGCCGGTAGACCCCGTACTTGGCGTGCGTGGTCTTCTTGGCCGGAGTGTCCACGGTGATGACGTTGCCGAGTTTCGCGGTCAGCTCAAGGGAGAGATTGACGCTGTACTCCTGCTCAATCTCGGCCACCATCGCACTGGCCTTCACCTTGAGTCCTGCGGATACCGATATGCCGACCTTTGCGGTTACCTCAGCTTCGAACCTGGACTTTGCGGTACGGCTCGTGCCGTTGTAGTTGGCGTTCGTCGGGCCGACACCCTTGTGGAACTTCCCGTGCTTGCTGGTGGGCCGGTACACACCGCCCGGCCTGCAGTGCTCGGCCCCCGGAGCAGGCTCGGCCTTTCCAGGCGGCAACTCTCCGCCCTCTACGGGAGCGTCGGGGTCCTGGACCTCAATGAGGTCCGTCTCCTCCGGCTCGGCGGGCGGACCGGGCTGGACGGTGGTGTCCTCCGCGTCTGCGGAGTTGCCGACTATGGGTTCTGGGCTGGGTGCGTCTGCCAGTGCAGGAGTGGTCAGCCCCGCAAATAGCAGAAAGGTCGCTGCCGGAATCAGCAGGCCCTTGTTCGTTCTGATGCCCACAAGGCACCTTCCCCGATGAGCCACCCCTAGTGGGCGGCCGGTCAGCTGAAAGTACTGGAGTGGCTGCTCTGGGTGAAGGTCGCGGATGATCTTCTGAGCAAGAATTGAGGTCCCGGAACTGCAAGAGCGCCGTCCTGCCTCATAGGGCGAAGGACGGCGCCTGCTTGGCGCGCACGTCCGGTGTCTGGCCGGATATTGGCAGGTCAGACGCCTATCCCGTGGGGGCTCTCGCATGTCAGGCCCTTGGATGAACCCGATACTCCACGTGGACGCTGCGCGGCGAGCCTAGGGGGAGGTGGGAGGTGAGTGCGGTGTTGTTCTACAAGATCACTGGATTCGTCTCCAAGGAGAAACTCGTGTTGAAGCGCATCGCATCTGTTCTCGCCGTGGCCACCGTGGCCGGGTTCCTGGCCGCCGGCACCGCCGTCGCCGACGACCCCAGCACCACCCACAGCGAGGGCCGCTACGCGGGCCAGGTCGCCGGCAACTTGGGCGGCCCCTACGGGATCACCTACTACGGCCAGGCCGACGGCGGGCACCGGGACGGAACCGCCCTCCACGGGTTCGGCTTCGACGGCTGAGGTCTGCGGTTTGTAAGGGGTGCCTCTCATTGGGAGGCACCCCTTACTTGTTTGCTGGTGGGGGTGGTGCCAGCAACACCTCGGAGAGGGCGGGTCGCCGTATGTCCCGGGGCGCTCGGATTCGCGAACGTGGAGGACGTCAGCACGGCACGTTCCCGGTACGTCCCCACCGCGAAGATTCGAGGCCCGTCATGAGCATCAGCGCACTGCCGTACGCAGCCGCTCCCACCGCTTCCTCCTCCGGGCGCTCCATGGGATCCCCGGGCTTCTGGCGGGCGCCGTTCGCCGCCTCCACGTACCGGGAGATCGGCTACACGCTGACGTCGCTGCCCATCGCCATCGTGGGCTTCGCCTTCGCCGTGACGATGTTCTCGCTCGGCATGGGCCTGTTCGTCACCGTGCTCGGACTGCCCGTCCTCGCGGCCGCGTTGGCCGGAGCGCGGGGGCTCGGTGCCGCCGAGCGGGGGCGGGCTCGGGCGCTGCTGGGGTTGGAGGTCGCCGGGCCCAGAATCCGGGCCACGCGGCGGGACGCGGGGGCCTGGGAAAGGATGCGGGCTCGGGTTTCGGACAGTGCGGGCTGGAAGGCGCTGCTCTTCCAGTTCGTGATGTTCCCCTCGCGGGTCGCGTCCTTCGTCCTCAGCGTGACGTTCCTGGTCACCGGCTGGGTGGTCGCGCTCCTTCCCGTGTACTCCTGGGTATTCCCGCGCTACGTCGACTGGCCCGGCTACCGGGTGTTCGACTACACCTCGGGCGGCGAGCACCACGCGTTCTACCTGGAGTCGCCGGTGCAGATCGCGGGGGCGTCCCTGATCGGCCTCGCCATCGTCTTCCTCACCCCGAAGCTGGTCCGCGCCCTGACGAACATCGACCGTGCGGCGGTGCGTTCGGTGCTCGGATAGGCGCGAGACTCGGGTAGCCGTCACGGTAGCCGTCACAGCCAGCGGTAAGGGGCGTCCGCCATTGCGGGCGTCCCTTACCGCGCGCTCTTCCGGCCTCCCGTTACGCGTGACCCGTCAGCCGAGCCGCCGACGCGATCGTCGAGCGGGCCTCGCGTTCTGTGAGGCCGACCCGTAGCGCGGCGGCGGCGAGTTCATCGGCCAGGAGCTCGCCGATGCCGTTCTCGTAGGCGCGGCAGGCAGCCCAGAACAGGCGGGTGTTGCGCTGGCCCTCATACGCGGCGAGCACGAACTGGACTAGGCCCTGACCCCGTTGGACCGGGGCTGGCATCTGCGGGAGCGTCGGGTGGTGAGCCCGGGGCGGCGGCGTGAGCAGGCGCAGCAGTGCCGTCGGGCAGCTCGCAGGCGGGAGGTGGGCGGTGCCGGGCACGGCGCTGTAGACGCCGTGCTCGGTGCGCGAGCCGGGGCCGACGAGATAGCCGCCTGCGCCCCTGATGTCGATGCCCGGGGCCAGGCGCCCCGCGGAATTGGGGACGACGGCGTCGGGCGGACCGGCGAGCCAGATGTGACGGCCACCGCTCGGGGTCGCCACGACGACCGTGGCCGGGATCGTGAAGAGATGGCGCAGCGCCAGTTCGCGCAGGGCGGCCGGAGCGTCCGTACCGGATTTGGTGTCCAGGTCGATGCCGATCAGATGGTGCGGGGGCAGCCCGCAGGCGATGCCGTAACCCGTGGCCCAGGGGGCGGCGGCGAAGAGCTCGCGGATGCGCCGCGAGTCGGTCGACGCGTCGTACACGCCGTGTCCCGGGCGGCCGCATTCGCCGTGGCAAAAGGACGGTTCGGGCTGCTCGTGATGGGGGGAGCGGAGCGCCGGAAGTTTGGTGCGGGAGAGCGGGATCACGGCGAGGCCGCGCTCGGCGGCGGACAGAGCGTGGGCGAGTACGAGTGCGGTGGCATGGCGGTCGATGGTGGCCATGGATTCATTTTCGTACAAGCGTTCGAAGAAAGGAAGAGGGGGTGGGTGCGGCGCGCCGATGACACGCGGACGCGGCCGCCGATCTTCACGAGGTGGCGGAACGCTTCAGCGCGTGCGGCGCATGGGTTTGGGGCGGTTCCTGGGGTCTGAACTGGGGCTTTGGTGGGACGAAGCATGTTTATCGACTTGTCCTCACGCTTGCGGGGGAATCGGGGCTTCCGGGGTGGTTCGCCGGGGATTCGGTGGGCAACTCTGGACTCGCGACGTCGAGCAGAACCCACAAGGCGGTCGGCCAACCGCCTTGGAACAAGCGGAACTTCAGGTACGTCCGGCGCCTCGCCGGTGCGTACCCCCGTAACGGAGGAATTGACATGGCAAGCATCCGTACCGCCCGCGTCATCGCTGCAGCCGCGGCCCTGCCCCTGGCTGCCGCACTCTTCTCGGGTGTCGCGACGGCCGACAACGGCGCCTTCGCGAACGACGGATCGAATGCGGGCGTGGCGACCGTCAACGGCAGCGGCGTCGGCGGCAACAACAGCGGCAACTCGTCCACGTCGCAGCAGCAGGCCGTCGGCTCGGGCGCCTCGAACCAGAACAACACCGCCCAGGTGAACGGCTCGGCGTTCACGGCGATCGACCAGTCGAACGAGAACATCGCCGTCAACTTCACCCACCTCTGGTGAGGTGACGGCTCTCCGGGACAGCTCCCGGGGGCTTCTCAGATGGGGTGTGTGACGTTCTGCGCGGCGGTGCAACTGCACCGCCGCGCAGGCGTGTTCGCACGCCATGATCGCGTCCGGCTCCGGCCCGGCTCCCGCATCCAGGGCGATCTCTTGACACCGCAACAGTTCCTGACGGACAGTCAGAAACTCGTCGGGAAACCCCTGTCGGTGCGACGCCCTTACGCGAAGGAGAGGCCGCCGCCGTGCACCTCGCCCCCACCGAACGCCAACAGCAGCTGCGTGCCGAACTGCGCGCCTACTTCCGGGACCTGATGCCGGAAGGGCCGCCCGGAGGGGACGATCCGGAAGGCCAGCGCCGACTGCTGCGGCGCATCGGGGCCGATGGCCTGCTCGGCCTCGGCTGGCCCGTCGAGTACGGCGGGCAGGGGCGCGGACCCGACGAGCAGTTCGTCTTCTTCGACGAGGCCTACCGCGCGGGCGCGCCCGTATCCATGGTCACCTTGAACACCGTCGGGCCGACCCTGATGAAGTACGGCACGCAGGAGCAGAAGACCGCCCTTCTGCCGCGCATTCTCAGCGGTGACCTCGTCTTCGCGATCGGGTACAGCGAGCCGTCCGCGGGGACGGACCTGGCCTCGCTGCGGACGCGGGCGGTGCGCCGGGTCGAGGGGGCGGAGGGACCGGAGGGGTCGGAGAGGCGAGAGGGGCATGAGGGGGGCGAGGACGCCGGGGGGACTGCGAGGTCCGGGAAGTCCGAGGACGTGTGGGTCATCGACGGGCAGAAGATCTTCACGTCGAACGCCCAGAACGCCGACTGGATCTGGTTGGCCTGCCGCACCGACCCCGAAGCCCCCAAGCACCAGGGCATCTCGATCATCCTCGTGCCGACCGACGCGCCCGGTTTCTCGTGGACGCCGATCGAGACGGTGGGTGGCCTGACGACGACGGCGACGTACTACGACGGGATCCGCGTGCCCGCCACGAACCTCGTCGGCGAGGAGAACGGCGGCTGGGGGCTCATCACCAACCAGCTCAACCACGAGCGGGTGGCGCTCGCGGCGATCGGCATGCAGGCCGAGGATTTCTACACCGCGGCCCTCACCTTCGCCCGTACACCCGATCCGGTGACGGGCGAACGCCGGATTGACGCCCCGTGGGTCCGATCCAGGCTGGCCGAAGCGCAGGCCCGGCTGGCGGCAACACGCCTGCTCAACTGGCGTTTGGTGGGGGACGTCGGGGCGGGTGCGCTGGCGCCGGGAGACGCGAGCGGCGTGAAATTCGTGGGAACCGAATCGGCGGTGGAGGTGTACCGAATATGTCAGGAAGTCACGGGCGAGGCGGGTCTGGTCCGGGCCGGTTCACCCGGATCCCTGACGTTCGGCACGGCCGGTGAGGGGGAGTTGGAGCGGATGAACAGGGCGGCGCAGATCAATACGTTCGGGGGCGGGGTGAGCGAGGTGCAGCGGGAGATCGTGGCGACGATGCGCCTCGGGATGCGGAGAGGACGGCGGTGACCGATCTTTCGTACGAGACGTTGAAGGCGTTCGAGGGGCGGGCGGCAGCCACGTCGGGTGCGGGCAGGGACCCGGTCAACGAACCGATGATCCGGCACTGGTGCGAGGCGATGGGCGACACGAACTCCGCCTATGCCGGGGCGGATTCGATCGCCCCGCCGACCATGCTCCAGGCCTGGACGATGGGCGGGCTCTCCGGGCACCAGGGGCGTTCGGCGGCCTACGACGAGTTGTTCGCGCTCCTGGACGGCGCGGGGTACACCTCCGTCGTGGCCACGGACTGCGAGCAGGAGTATCTGCGGGCACTGCGGCCGGGGGACGAGATCACCTTCGACGCGGTCATCGAGTCGGTGTCGGAGCGCAAGACGACGAAGCTGGGCACGGGGCACTTCGTCACGACGCGGATGGACGTCAGAGCGGGCGGTGAGCCGGCGGGGACGCACCGCTTCCGGATCCTCAAGTACGCACCCGGGCAGCGCAAACCCCAGGGCAAGCGGCCACGCCCGGTGATCAACCGGGACAACGCCGGGTTCTGGGAAGGCGTGGCCCGCCACCGGCTCCTGATCCAGCGCTGCGGCGGCTGCCGGGCACTGCGCTTCCCCTGGCTGCCCGGCTGCAACGCCTGCGGATCGCTCGAGTGGGACACGGTCGAGGCGAGCGGCGAGGGCACGGTCTACTCGTACGTCGTCATGCACCACCCGCCCTTCCCCGCCTTCGATCCCCCATACGCCGTCGGGCTCATCGATCTGGCGGAGGGCGTGCGCATGGTCAGCAACGTGGTGGGGGTGCCCAGCGACAAGATGCGGATCGGGCAGCCGGTGCGGCTCGAATTCCAGGAGGTGGAGGCGGAGTTGGTGCTCCCGGTCTTCCGGGCCGTCGAGAGCATGGCGGGGGGCGGGATCTGACATGGACTTCACGCCCACGGAGGAGCAGGCCGCAGCCCAAGGCCTAGCCCGCGAGATCTTCGGGGATCTGGCCACGCCCGAGCGGCTCGCGGCGGCGGGGACAGGGTCGGACGCCGAGCTGTGGAAAGCGCTGTGCGCGGCGGGGCTGCCGGGTGCGGTGGAGGACGTCGGGTTGCTCGGCCTCGTGCTGTTGCTGGAGGAGCAGGGGAGGACGACGGCGCAGGTGCCGTTCGCGGCGAGCTGTGTCTACGGTCTGTTCGCGGTCGCGGCACACGGCACGGAGGAGCAGCGGGGGAGGCTGCTGCCGGGTCTCCGGGACGGTACGGCCATCGCGGCGGGAGCTTTCCCTGCGCGGGGTGGAGTGGCGGCCTCCGTGGACGCGGCGTCGGGCGGTGGGTCCGCCGCGAAGCTGACCGGGGTCGTGCCATGGGTGCCGTGGCTGCGGGACGCCACGGAGGTGCTGGTGGCGGTGCGTGATCCGGCGCCGCGGGGTGGTCACAGCCTTTGGAGAGTGCGGGTGGCCGACGCGGAGACCGAGCCCGTGGAACTGACCGCGCCCTGGGCGGCGGGGCGGTTGGTCCTGGACGGGACTCCCGGGGAGCGGATCGGAGGGGAGGGGGCGTACGAGGATGTCCTGGCCGCCGCGCGGACCGCCTTCGCGGGGTTGCAGGCCGGGGTGTGCGCAGGGTCGTTGGCCCGCGCGGTGGCTTACACGAACGAGCGGGAGCAGTTCGGGCGCCCGCTCGCGGCCAAGCAGGGTGTCCAACTCCGGGCGGCCGACGCCCATATGGACACCGAGGCGATACGGGTCACGGCGTACGAGGCGGCCTGGCGGCGCGACGCCGGTCTGCCGTACGGCACGCATGCGTTGACCGCCGCGTGGTGGGCGTCGGAGGGCGGCAAGCGCGTCGTGCACGCGGGCCAGCATTTGCACGGCGGCATGGGGGCGGACCTCGACCACCCCGTGCACCGGCACTTCCTGTGGGGGCGGCAGCTGGTCGCGTACTTGGGGTGTGGCAGCGAAGTCCTGGAGGAAATGGGCGACTTGATCGCCCGGAGCGCGCAGGAGGGGGAGGCATGACGGGGGGACAGGGCGCTGTGGGAGAAGACGGCGTGACGGGGAGGCGGTATGCCGCAGGGGGAGTCGGCGTGAGGGCGGGTGACGAGCTGCCGGAGCTCACCATCCCGGTTACCCGGACACTGATCGTCTCCGGTGCGATCGCGTCGCGGGACTACCAGGACGTGCATCACGACGCGGTGGCGGCCAAGGAGAAGGGCTCCCCCGACATCTTCATGAACATCCTGACCACGAACGGCTTGGTCGGCCGGTACATCACGGACCACTTCGGTTCCGGGGCGATCCTGCGCAAGGTGGCGATCCGGCTGGGGGCGCCCAACTATCCCGGGGACACGATGGTCCTGACCGGTTCCGTGGAGCAGGTCGAGGGAGATACGGCCACGGTCAAGGTCGTCGGGGCCAACGGCATCGGCAAGCACGTCACCGGCACGGTCACGGTCACGGTCCCGGGCGGGGTGGCCCGGGGCGGGTCCGCGGCAGGGGGCGCGGCATGAGCGTACGCACGCGTGACCGGCTCGGTGGGAAGGCCGCTGTCGTCGGGATCGGGGCCACCGAGTTCTCCAAGGACTCGGGTCGCAGTGAGCTCAGGCTCGCGGTGGAGGCGGTGGGCCTCGCGCTCGACGACGCCGGGCTGAGACCGGCCGATGTCGACGGCATGGTCACGTTCACCATGGACACGAACCCGGAGATCACCGTCGCGCAGGCGGCCGGGATGGGGGAGCTGTCGTTCTTCTCGCGCGTCCACTACGGGGGAGGAGCGGCCTGTGCGACGGTCCAGCAGGCGGCGCTCGCGGTGGCGAGCGGGGTGGCCGAAGTCGTCGTCTGCTATCGCGCGTTCAATGAACGCTCGGGGCGCCGGTTCGGTTCGGGTGTGCAGCATCGGGAGCCGTCGGCGGAGGGCGCGGCGCTCGGCTGGTCCCTGCCGTTCGGGTTGCTGACCCCCGCTTCGTGGGTGGCGATGGCGGCCCAGCGCTATCTGCACACGTACGGCCTCACACCCGATGCCTTCGGCCATGTGGCGGTCACCGACCGGAAGTACGCGGCGACCAACCCCGCGGCCTATTTCCACGGGAAGCCGATCACGCTCGCCGAGCACGCCGCGTCGCGCTGGATCGTCGAGCCGCTGCGGCTCCTGGACTGCTGCCAGGAGACCGACGGCGGGCAGGCGATCGTCGTGACGAGCGTGGAGCGGGCCAGGGATCTGCCCAAGCCGGCGGCAGTGATCACGGCTGCGGCCCAGGGGTCGGGCCGGGCGCAGGAGCAGATGACCAGCTTCTACCGCGACGACCTGAGCGGGCTGCCGGAGATGAGCGTGGTGGCCAAACAGTTGTGGCGCAGCTCCGGTCTCACGCCGGGCGACATCGACGTGGGCATTCTCTACGACCACTTCACGCCGTTCGTGCTGATGCAGTTGGAGGAGTTCGGTTTCTGCGGGCCGGGGGAGGCGGCGGATTTCGTGGCCGGGGAGATGCTGCCGCTGAACACACACGGAGGACAGCTCGGGGAGGCGTATCTGCACGGGATGAACGGCATAGCGGAGGCGGTCCGCCAGGTGCGCGGCACCTCCGTGAACCAGATACCCGGCGCGGCGCGCACGCTGGTCACCGCGGGCACCGGTGTGCCCACATCGGGGTTGATTCTGGCGGCGGACGGCTGAACGCGGCGCGTGTCACGGGGGCAGCGGAGGCTCTGGGCCCTTCACTCGGCATATGCGCTGCCGAAAACTGATGATGGGACTTGTCCTCGCCGTCGCCTTCACCGCCCTGGCCGTGGGCGTGACGCCGACCGGCGCCGTGAGCAGAGCCGAGGCCGACGGCCGTGCGGCCGGTGCCGGTGCGGGGAGCCGGGCGAACGGCTGGCCGGCCGGGGTGTCGACCTTCCGCGGCCGGGCGTTCGACACCTGCCTCGCACCGTCCGCCGACACGATGCGCCGCTGGAAGGCCTCCGCCTACGGGGCGATCGGCATCTACTACGCGGGCCGCGGCCGGGCGTGCAAGCGCCAGCCGCAGCTGACCCGCAGTTGGATGCGCGCGGTGCGGGGGCAGGGGTGGAAGGTGCTGCCGGTGTACGTCGGGTCGCAGTCGCCCTGCGTCATCGCGAAGCACAAGAAGCACGTCCGCATGGGGCGCTACCCCGTGCGGCAGGGAACCCAGGAGGGACGTGACGCGGTAACGAAGGCCAAGGCACTCGGGATGGGGCGGCTCAGCCCGCTCTACCTGGACATGGAGGCGTACAGCTACCGGCAGAAGGAGTGCGCGCACGGCACCCTGGCCTTCGTACGGGCCTGGAACCGTGAGGTGCGCAGGTTCGGTTACATCCCGGGGTTCTACAGCAGTGCGAACTACGGCGTACGGCACATGGAGACGGCGCGGCGGGCGGGGGTGCGGGATCTGCCGTCGGTGATGTGGTTCGCGCGCTGGCACAAGCGGGCGAACCTGTACAACGAGCCGGTGCTGAAGAGCGACGCGTGGCGCCCCGAGCGGCGCATTCACCAGTACGCGGGGAACGTGAAGGAGCGGCACGGCGGGCGTACGCTCAAGATCGACCGGAACCTCGTGCACGCGCCGGTGGCCAAGGTCAGCTAGCCCGGGGGTGGACTCTTCCAGCCACCATCACCACCCTCCCGGCGTCCTCCCCCACCCAGCAACTCGCCGTTCTGTCAGGGATGAACCCTCAGGGGTGTGCTCCACCTCCTCCACCTTCAGGAGGTGGGGCTACCACCCCGCGTACAACCTGAGGCGGACACCGCTTCGGGACCTGCGGCCGATCCGCAGAAGTAGGGGGCGCTTCTAGCGTGGAGCCATGACCGTATCCATGGTGCCCATGTGCACCAGCGCATCGAAGGCCGCGACGCGGACAGCGGGTTCTTCGGCGTATCCGTCGTTCGCGTCGTACGTCCGGGCGCGTCAGCCCGTGTTGCTGCGCACCGCGCGCTCGCTGACCGCCAACCCCTGCGATGCCGAGGATCTGCTGCAGACCGCCCTCACCAAGACCTATGTCGCCTGGGACCGGATTCAGGACCATCGGGCGCTCGACGGCTATGTGCGACGGGCCCTGCTGAACACCCGGACCTCGCAGTGGCGCAAGCGCAAGGTCGACGAGTTCGCGTGCGACGAGCTGCCCGAGCCCGAGGTGACGCCGGTCGCGGACCCGGCCGAGCAGCAGGTGCTCAGGGACGCGATGTGGCGCGCGATCATGAAGCTGCCCGCGCGGCAGCGGGCGATGGTCGTCCTGCGGTACTACGAGGATCTCAGCGAGGCCCAGACGGCCGAGGTGCTCGGGGTCTCCATCGGCACCGTCAAGAGCGCGGTGTCGCGCGCGCTCGGCAAGCTGCGCGAGGACCCGGAGCTCACGCCGGTCCGGTAGCCCCTCTGCCCACCCCGCCCCGCCCCCGGCCGGCGCCGGGGCTCCGCTGGACCTTTCTTCTCCCGACCTAGTGACATACCGTGCGGTATGCGGCAAGAATCTGGCGAGCCCTACTGCCAGGTAGGTCATTCGGGAGCCGCCCCGGATGAATGCCGCGCGCCCACCGGGAGGACGCCGTGCTGAGCACGATGCAGGACGTACCACTGACCGTCACCCGCATCCTCCGGCACGGGACGACCGTGCACGGGTCGTCGCAGGTCACCACATGGACCGGTGAGGCCGCCCCGCAGCGCCGCAGCTTCCGTGAGATCGGCGAACGCTCCGCCCAGCTGGCACACGCCCTGCGCGATGACCTCGGGGTCGACGGCGACGAGCGCGTGGCCACCTTCATGTGGAACAACGCCGAACACGTCGAGGCCTACTTCGCGGTCCCCTGCATGGGCGCCGTGCTGCACACCCTCAACCTCCGGCTGCCCGCCGACCAGTTGACCTGGATCGTGAACCACGCGGCCGACCGCGTCATCGTCGTCAACGGCTCCCTCATCCCCCTGCTCGCGCCCCTGCTTCCGCAGCTGCCGACCGTCGAGCACCTGGTGGTCTCGGGCCCCGGCGACCGTTCGCCGCTGGCCGGGGTCCAGGCCCGGGTGCACGAGTACGAGGACCTGATCGGCGCCAAGCCCACGACGTACGACTGGCCGGATCTCGACGAGCGCACGGCCGCCGCCATGTGCTACACCTCCGGCACCACCGGTGACCCCAAGGGCGTCGTCTACTCTCACCGTTCCATCTACCTGCACTCCATGCAGGTCAACATGAGCGAGTCCATGGGCCTGACGGACGCGGACACCTCGCTCGTGGTCGTCCCGCAGTTCCACGTCAACGCCTGGGGCCTGCCGCACGCCACGTTCATGACGGGCGTGAACATGCTGATGCCGGACCGCTTCCTGCAGCCCGCACCGCTCGCCGAGATGATCGAGACGGAGCGGCCCACGCACGCGGCCGCCGTCCCCACCATCTGGCAGGGACTGCTCGCCGAGCTCTCCGCGAAGCCGCGTGACGTCAGTTCGCTCGGCCAGGTCACCATCGGCGGCTCGGCCTGCCCGCCCTCGCTGATGGAGGCCTTCGACAAGCTGGGCATGCGCGTCTGCCACGCCTGGGGCATGACGGAGACCTCCCCGCTCGGCACGGTCGCCCGTCCGCCGGCCAAGTCCCTCGGCACCGACGACGAGTTCGCCTACCGCCTCACCCAGGGCCGCTTCCCCACCGGCGTCGAGGCCCGCCTGGTCGGCCCCGGCGGCGAGCATCTGCCGTGGGACGGCGAGTCAGCGGGCGAGCTGGAGGTGCGCGGGCCGTGGATCGCGGGGGCGTACTACGGCGGCGCGGGTGGTGAAGAGCTCAAGCCCGAGGACAAGTTCAGCGCGGACGGCTGGCTGAAGACCGGCGACGTCGGCGTGATCAGCTCCGACGGCTTCCTGACGCTCACCGACCGCGCGAAGGACGTCATCAAGTCGGGCGGCGAGTGGATCTCCAGCGTCGAGCTGGAGAACGCGATCATGGCCCACCCGGACGTCGCCGAGGCGGCGGTCGTCGCCGTCCCCGACGAGAAGTGGGGCGAACGCCCGCTCGCCACCGTCGTGTTGAAGGAGGGCGCGAGCCTCGACTACGCCGCCCTGCGCGACTTCCTCACGGGCACCATCGCCAAGTGGCAGCTGCCCGAGCGCTGGGCGATCGTGCCCGCCGTGCCCAAGACGAGCGTCGGCAAGTTCGACAAGAAGGTGCTGCGCAGGCAGTACGCGGACGGGGAGCTGGACGTCACGAAGCTCTGATGGCAAACGAGTTGCGCCACTCCCTCCGGAGGGAGCGGCGCAACTCGCATGTCCGGAGGGCTAGTTCGTGCCGATCTTCGCCAGCAGGTCCACGATGCGGCCCTGCACCTCGGTGCTCGTCGACCGCTCCGCGAGGAACAGCACCGTCTCCCCCGCCGCGAGGCGCGGCAGCTCCGTCTGGTCGACGGCGGCGGTGTAGACGACGAGCGGGGTGCGGTTCAACTGGCCGTTCGCGCGCAGCCAGTCGATGATCCCGGCCCTGCGCCGCCGTACCTGCATCAGGTCCATCACCACCAGGTTCGGCCGCATCTGCGCCGCGAGCGTCACCGCGTCCGCGTCGCTCTCGGCCCGCGCCACCTGCATGCCACGCCGTTCCAGCGTCGCGGTCAGGGCGAGCGCGATCTCCTCGTGCTCCTCGATGAGCAGGACGCGCGGCGGGTGCTGCTCGCTGTCGCGGGGCGCGAGCGCCTTCAGGAGTACGGCGGGGTCGGCGCCGTACGCCGCCTCGCGCGTCGCCTGCCCGAGTCCCGCCGTGACGAGTACGGGGACCTCGGCGGCCACGGCGGCCGTGCGCAGCGACTGCAGCGCCGTACGCGTGATCGGTCCGGTCAGCGGGTCGACGAACAGGGCCGCGGGGAACGCGGCGATCTGGGCGTCGACCTCTTCGCGGGAGTTCACGGTGACGGGACGGTAGCCGCGGTCGCTCAGCGCCTGCTGGGTGGTGACGTCGGGCGCGGGCCAGACGAGCAGGCGGCGCGGATTGTCCAGCGGCTCGGGCGGCAGTTCGTCGTCCATGGGCTGCGGCTGGGGCCGGTTGGCGACCTCGACCGCGCCGCCGGGACCGTCCAGCGGCTCCGGGCCCTCGTCGGCGTCCTCGTCCGGTGCGCCTATCGCGTACGAGCGGCCGGCGCCCTCCGTGGAGGACCCGATGCGGGACTGCGGGTGTCCCTGCGCCTGGGGGTGCGGGCGTGCGGCGGCCTCGGGGCGGTCGTCGCCCGTGGGGGCGGGGGGAGTGGACAGCCTGCGGCGACGTCCCGAGCCTCCGACGGAGCCGCCGAGAGAGCCGCCGGGGGAACCGCCGAGTGTGTGGGACTGCGACTGACCCGGAGCCGCGGGCTGCGCAGGCGCCTGCTCCGGGAGCGGTCCAGCGGTGGGCCGCTGCGGAGCGTCCGGGGTGGGCGCGGAGGGCTGGGGCTTGGCGGGCGGCGTTTGGGCCTGTGACTGCGGGGCCTGCGGCTGTGGGGCCTGGGGGGCCTGCGATGCCGTCGCCGGGTTCTGGCCGTGCTGCTGCCCGAGCCGGCGCTGCTTCTGCTGCTCGGCGATCTGCTGGCCGAACGGCACGCCCTGCCCGAGCGTGCGCACGCTGATCGCGCGCCCCTGCGTCGAGTTGGGGTCACCGGGCGCGGCCTCGGCGGGCAGCGGCTGCGCGGCCCGCCCCTGGGCCCCGCGCTCGGGCGGCAGCGCGACGCCCCTGCCGGGCGTGTGGACGCCGCGCGCCGGAGTGCCTTCGGCGTACGTGGTGGGCTGCGAGGGAACACCGGCGGCAGGGCCCTCCTGCGCCTCCCCCGCCGCACCAGCGGCTGCGGGCGCTCCCGGCGCGGCGGGCGCCCCCGAAGCTGCGGGACCGCCTGGCGCGGCGGGCGCCCCCGGAGCGGTGGCCGCCTGACCCGGAGCCTGCCCCGGCCCAAACGCCTGCCCAGGCCCTGACGCCTGCCCCTGGCCTGCCGCCTGGCTCTGCGCCTGGCCGGGCAGTTGGCTCTGGCCTGCCGCCTGGCTCTGCGCCTGGCCCGGCAGTTGGCTCTGGCCTGCCGCCTGGCTCTGCGCCTGGCCGGGCAGTTGGCTCTGGCCTGCCGCCTGGCTCTGCGCCTGCCCCGGCAGTTGGCCCTGGCCCGCCGCCTGGCCCTGCCCCTGGCCCGGCAGTTGGCCCAAGCCCAACGCCTGGCCCTGCCCCTGACCCGGCACTTGGCCCGGCCCCTGACCCGGCCCCGGCACTTGCCCCTGTCCAGAGACCAGCCCCTGCCCCCCACGCGACCGGCGGCGCCCCGTCGGCGCGTCGGCGGGGTGGGGCTGGGGCGGGGTGTGGTCCTCGGACGGGTGGTGCAGAGCCGCTTCGTGCTGCCCCGTGTCGTCCTGGTCCGCGGACGCGGGCGGCAGTGCGAAGACGCGCCCGCTGGGAGCCTCCTCGGCAGCGGCCCGCTCCTTGGCGGCGGCCAGCGCACGGCGACGCCGTCCCGTCGGACGTGGCGAGGCCTCGCCCGCCTCACCGGCGGCAGCACCCGACCCGGCGACAGCCACAGCCGTCCCGACCCCGGAGCCCCCGGCGGCAGCACCCTCCTGCCCGCCACCGCCCGAAGGCAGAGCGGGCGGCAACGCCAACTGCTCGTCGTTCCGTCGAGCCCGCTGCCCGGCAGCGGCAGGAGCCACCGCCCCCGCGGGAACCGGCACGCCCTGCGGCGGCACCGTCTCCCCCAGCGCCGCCGACCCGGCCGCATGCTCGGCAGCAGTCACCACGGAACCCACGGAGCCCACAGAGCCCACAGGGCCCAAGGAACCTACGGAGCTTGCCAGGCCCTCCGCAGGGCTCGGCCGCCCACGCCGCCGCCCCGTACCACCGGAAGCCCGTGACGGTGAAGAATCCTCGCCCCCCGCAGACGCCCCCGAAGCAGGCTGCGCCCCGGCCCCGGCCCCGGCCGCCGCCTCGGCAGCGGCCCGCGCCTCCGCGGCCCTTGCCTCCGCGGCCTGCGCCGCATCGGCCTCAGCCGCCCGCCGCCCGCGCCGTCGCCCCGTACCGCTGGGTGAGGTGTCGGCGGGAGCGTCCTCATTACCGGCAGCGCCCCCTGAAGTCCCGTCGTCGGGAGCCGAACTCTCCAAGAACGAGTCGACCGAGGGCCCCGCGGCCCGCCGGGCCCGCCGCCGACCGCCGGCCGTGGCGGGCGAAGCCTGCGCGGGCACCACGACCGAAGAGCCGACGGAGCCGACGGAGCCGACTGAGCCGACGGAGGGGACTGAGCCGACAGAGCCGGCCGGCGCTTCGGCGGCCCCGGGAGCCGCCCCGCCCCCCGCACCGATCGGCACTTCAAGAACGTACGCACTGCCGCTCATCCCCGGCACCTCATGCGTCTGCAGCACTCCGCCGTGCGCCCGCACGATGCCCCGGACGATCGGTTCGTGCACCGGGTCTCCCCCGGCGTACGGACCCCGCACCTCGATGCGGACGACTTCGCCGCGCTGGGCCGCGGCCACGACGACGGTCGAATCCACGTACCCACCGGCGGCGGCCATGGCCGAAGGGCCCGTACCGGCACGCGCGTTGCCCGTGGCGTCGATGCCCGCCACGTCGGCGACCAGGTGGGCGAGCGCCGTGGCGAGCCGCCCCGGGTCCACCTCGACCTCGATCGGCGGCGCGTGCACGGCGAACTGCGCGCGTCCGGGCCCGATCAGCTCGACCGCGCCCTCGACACCGCTCGCGACGACGGCGTCCAGCATGACCTTCACGCACGACAGCTGATCCGCACCCGAGTCGAGGAGCTGGAAGCCCAGCACGTTGTCGACGAGCGTGGTGATGCGTGCGTAACCGGCGGAAAGGTGGTGAAGGACCTGATTCGCCTCGGGCCACAACTGCCCGGCGTCATCGGCGGCGAGAGCCGACAGCTCGCGCCGCAGCTCGTCGAGCGGACCCCGCAGCGACGAACCGAGCACGGCGAGCAGCTGCTCGTGCCGCGCGGCCAGCGCGTCGTACCGCTCCTTCTCGCGCTCGGAAAGTTCCTCGAACCGGTCCTTCTCGCGCTCCGCGAGCGCCGCGTACCGCTCCTGCTCGGCGGCGATCTCCTCCGCGCGCTGCTCGGCGGCGGCAGCCAGCTCCGCCGCGTGCCGCTCGGTGGCGGCCCGCAGCTCCTCCGTGCGCCGCTCCGTGGCGGCCTTCATCTCCTCCGCGTGCGCCGCGATCGCGGCCTCGTGCTCCTCGGCCAGCGCGTCGTAGGGCCGCCGGTCGGTGAACGTCATGACCGCGCCGACGAGCTGGTCCCCGTCCCGGACCGGCGCCGTCGTCAGGTCGACCGCGACCCGGTCGCCGCTCTTGGACCACAGGACCTGCCCGCGCACCCGGTGCTTGCGCCCGGAGCGGAGTGTGTCCGCGAGCGGGGACTCCTCGTAGGGGAAGGGCTCGCCGTCGGCGCGCGAGTGGAGCACCAGGTTGTGCAGCTCCTGGCCGCCGAGGTCGCTGGCCCGGAAGCCCAGTATCTGCGCGGCAGCCGGGTTGACGAGGACGACGCGTCCCTCGGTGTCCGTCCCGACGACGCCTTCGGCGGCGGCGCGCAGGATCATCTCGGTCTGCCGCTGGGAGCGCGCGAGTTCGGCCTCGGTGTCCACGGCGCCCGAAAGGTCGCGTACGACGAGCATGAGCAACTCGTCACCGGTGTAGCCGTAATTGTCGTACGCGTCCCGGATGTCCTCGAGGTTCGAGCTCGTGACCTCGACGGGGAACTCGCTGCCGTCCGTGCGGCGCGCGACCATCCGCGTGGGCTTGGTGCGCCCGCGCTCGTCGATGGATTCGGGCCTGCGCATCGATCCGGGAATGAGCCGGGAGTCGAACTCCGGCAACAGATCGAGGAGCCCACGTCCCACGAGGGCGGTGCCCGGCGCCTCGAACGCCTCCAGCGCGATCGCGTTCGCGTTCACGACGGTGCCGTTCGCGTTCACGAGGACCAACGCGTCCGGCAGCGCGTCGAGTATGGCTGCGAGGCGAGCAGCGCCTCGGGATGGCCTGCTGCTCACGACGACGCTTCCTCCCTGGTTACTGCTGCTTGCCGACTCGCCCAGGCCATCTTGCCCCGCGGCCCGCGGCGTGTCACGAGAGGGAGTCTACGGGGCGTGGTTGTGCGCGCGATGCCGGATGAGAGGGAGGTCGCACGCAGAAGATGTGAGGCTTCCGTACCGCCTGGTCACGAGCAGGTGGCGGCCGACCGGATACGACCATGGCCGGAAAACACCCGGAAGTGGCCGAAACGGATCGCCCGGAGCCGAGCACTGGAAAGGTCCGGAGCCAAGCACTGGAGTCGTCCGGCGCCATGCCCCGGAATCATCAGGCGCCAAGCGCCGGAATCGTCCGGAGCCATGCCCCGGAGTCGTCCGGAGCCAAGCACCGGAGGAATCATCCGAAGCCACGCCCCGGCATCGTCCGCAATCAGGAACGGGTCTCGGGCAGCACCGGGACGAGCTTGTTCCAGCGGGAGATCTCGCAGCCGTTGCTCCGGTTGTACGACGCGTCGACGGGCCGGCCGTGCCACGTTCCGGTGATGTGCGCCGTGGCGGGACCGCCGTACTGCATGGTGCAGTTCGCGTCGGCGGGCGTGGGTGCGAACGTGTCCCGGCCCCAAATGCCCTCGTCGAGCCGCGCGCACGCGTCCTGCGCCTGCGGATGCGTGCCGCCCGCCGGGTGACACTCCAGCTCGAACGTCCCGTCCAGGCCGTGCCCGGCGTCGGTGACCTTCACGGTGAGCCGGTCGGGGGTCGACTCGGTCACCGGCGTCGGCAGGGGAAGGGGACCCATGTCGGCGTGGGCGACGACGGGCGCGACGGACAGCGCGGCGACGGACGCGGCGGCGGTGAGGACGAGACGGCGCAGCATGACGGGCTCCACTGGGTGCGGGAACCGGCCGGGGCGTCCGGCCGGGTACGCGAGACACGTACGGCTCTGTCGCGTCTAACGCCGTTGACGCCGTGACGTTGCGGGCGCGGAAAGACGCTTTGCTCTGCGGGCCGCCCGACTAGTACCGTGGAAGCCGCGATTGGTGACACGCCGCCCGGCTGTGTCATCATCTGCACGCACCCCTCGCGTTCGCGCAGGTGTGCAAGCTGGAGGCGTCGCCTAGTCCGGTCTATGGCGCCGCACTGCTAATGCGGTTTGGGACTTAAATCCCATCGAGGGTTCAAATCCCTCCGCCTCCGCTGCATGATCCCGAAGCCCCGGTCCACTGGACCGGGGCTTCGGGCGTTTCGCCGCCTAGAAGCGTGTTTCCGCAGGTCGCAAGCGGTGTGGCAAACGGATTTCACATGGCGGCGGCGGTCATGTAATGTTCTTCCTGTCGCCGCGAGCGGGCCGAAAGGCCGGGGAGCGAAGGCAAACAAAAGAAAAAACAAGCACTCGTAGCTTAACGGATAGAGCATCTGACTACGGATCAGAAGGTTGCAGGTTCGAATCCTGCCGAGTGCACAGCAGACCAGAGGCCCCGTGGAGAGATCCACGGGGCCTCTGGCGTTTGGCCTGGTGTTTGGCCTCGCGGTTTCGTGGCCCGGTGGGGGTTGTTCGGTCGGAAGGCGGGGCGCGTCGCCGGGGGTGGAGAGTAGCCTCTCCGATACGGAACGTGGCCGTCTTTCGAGAGCTGTCCGTCTTCGGGGCGAGAGCTGTCCGTCTTCGGGGGCGGGGGCTCGGCGATGGAGTACCGGGTGTCTGTGAAGGAATTGCTCGTCGGTCTTGCGAGGGCCGTGGAGCCTGGGGAGCACCGTGTGTGGGCGGTGCGGTGTGCGCGAGCCCTCGGGTTGGACGGGGTCGCCGTCTCCCTGCGATGGGGGGCGGAGCTGGTCTGGTTCAGCGACGAGATCAGCGCGCGGCTGGAAGATGTCCAGTTCACCTTGGGGCAGGGTCCCGGGGTGACGGCGGACTTCAGTGAGGTGCCCCGTCAGGTGCCGGACATCGGCGCGTACGCGAGTGAGCGGTGGCCGCAGTTCGCCGCCGAGGCCCAGGCCATGGGCGTGGCCGCGGTGTTCGTCTGGCCGGTCAGGACGGGAGCGGCGCGGTTCGGGTCGCTGACCGGCTATCGCAAGGGGCCGGGGCCGCTGACCTCGGGGCAGGCGGCGGACGGGCTGCGCGTGGCCGACGCGCTGGCAGGACGTCTGCTGGCCTGGCAACCGGGCGAGGAGACCTTCCAGGATGGCCACGATGGGTCCGGTGGCGTCGATGGGTCCGGTGGCGCCGGCGTGGTCGATCTGCACTGGGCCGAAGTGCATCAGGCCACGGGCGTGCTCAGCTTTCAGCTCGGTGTGCCGGCGGAGGAGGCGCTGGTCCGCATGCGGGCCCAGGCCTTCGCATCCGGTCGCCCCCTGACCGAAGCCGCCCGCGAAATCCTCCGGGACCTGCCATCGTGAACCTGCCGTTAGGCGCCGCCCCTTGGAGGGTGCCTTCGCGCCGAGGAGTTGAGGCATGAGCCGAGAACGCAAGATCGCCGAGACCTTTGTAGAACTGGCCGACACCCTGGTCGCGGACTTCGACGTCATCGACTTCCTCCAGCAACTGACCGTCCGCTGCTGCGACATCTTCGCCGTGGCCGACGCGGCGGTCCTGCTCGCCTACCCGGGCCCGCAGCTCTACAGCCCCGCCCCCTGCGACCCCAGCCCCGCCCTGCTCAGGGTGCTCGAGCTGGCGCTGACCGGCGGCCCGGCCCTGGACGCCTACGAAGACTCCGCCGCCGTCAGCCCCGGTGATCTCTCCCAACCGCAGGTCAGCTGGCAGGATTTCAGCAGGCTGGCCCGCGAGGCCGGTTACACCTACGCCAGTGCCGTCCCCATGCGACTGCGCGAGGAGACCATCGGCAGCCTGCTGCTCCTGCGCGGCACGGACAGTCCGCTGCCGGCCGACGACCTCGCCATGGCCCAGGCCTTCGCCGACGCGGCCACCATCGGCCTGCTCCACGCCCGTTCCCTGCGACACACCGAAACCGTCAACGAACAGCTCAGCGCCGCCCTGCACAGCCGCATCATCATCGAGCAGGCCAAAGGCTTCCTCGCCGCCCAGCGCAACATCCCCGTGGGGGATGCCTTCACCGCCATGCGCAGTCACGCCCGCCACCATCGCCTCCTGCTCACCGACGTCGCGCGCCATGTCGTCGCCATCGGCAGCCTCCCCGAGCCACCGCCACCACCGTCACCGTCGCCGCGGCCCGCGTCCCCTCTCCGACGCCCTGCCGCGGGTGCGGCGAAGGCGCGCGACGAGTAGGGCTGCGGACGCGGGCGGGCGGGGCGGAAGGGTAGGCCAGACGGACGGCCGGATGGGTCAGGCCGAGGCCTCGACCGTCGCCTCGTCCGTCGGAGCCGTCCGCGCCCGGGTGACGGTCTCCGGCTCCCGTACGACGGGGCGGGGCCTGGCCGGCATTCCGAGCAGCGGGTGGGTGACGCCCCAGGCCGCGCCCTTGCAGACCAGTTCCTTGTAGACGGCGGCGAAGCGTCCGGTCAGGGCCGCCTTGACCGAGCGGTCGTCGGCGGTGACGTACTGGATCAGGCCGTTCTTGCGGCCGAGCGAGATGCACTGGTTGAAGTAGCGCATCGGCGTCTTCGGGATCTTTCCGCCGGTCAGGCGGGCCGCGATGGCGTCGGCGGCCTGCCAGGCCATGGGGGTGCCGGTGGCGCACGACATCCGCAGCGGCTTGTCGCCGGGGCCCATCGCCATGGCCGCGTCGCCGACCGCGTACACGTCCGGGTGCGAGACCGAGCGCATGGTCCTGTCGACCACGATCTGGCCGGTGTCGGTGACTTCCAGGCCGGTGGCCTCCGCGATCGGGTGGACCGCGAAGCCGGTGGTCCACAGGGTGACCGCGGCCGGGATGGACGTGCCGTCGGCGGTGGTGACGTGGTCGGCCCGTACGCCGGTGACGGCGGTCTGCTCGTGCGCGGTGATGCCGAGCCCGGCGAAGACCTGCCGCACGTGACCGCGGCCCTTGGGCGAGAGCCAGTCGCCGAGTCCGCCGCGGGCGGCCAGGGCGACGTCGAGGTCCGGGCGGGCCTCGGCGATCTCGGTCGCGGCCTCCAGGCCGGTGAGGCCGCCGCCGACGACGACCACGGTCTCCCCGGCGCCCAGGCCGGCCAGGCGCTCGCGCAGCCGGAGCGCTCCGGGGCGGCTCGCGATCTCGTGGGCGTGCTCGGCGGTGCCGGGGACGCCCTGGGCGTTCCAGCCGCTGCCGAGGGCGTACACCAGGGTGTCGTACGCCAATTCCTCGGCGGCCTGCGTGCCGTTGACGGGAGCGACGGAGACGGTCTTGCGGTCGACGTCGACCGCGGTGACCTTGGCGAGCTTCAGTTCGACGCCGGTGTCCGCGAACATCTCGCTGAAGGGCCGGGGCGTGAGGTCCTGGCCGGCCGTCAGCTGGTGCATCCGGATGCGCTCGACGAAGTCGGGCTCGGGGTTGACGAGGGTGATGGCGACGTCCTCGCGGCGCAGCCGCTTGGCGAGGCGCCCGGCGGCGATGGCTCCGGTGTATCCGGCTCCGATGACGACGATGCGGTGCTGCTGCATTTTCCTGCTCCTGTCATCAGCTCTTCAGCGGGTTTCGCCTCTTGAACCGGACAGCCCGGTGATTCCTGACAGGTGCGTGGTGTGAAGCAGCTCACACCCTTGAAGGGTGTGTGGGCGGGGGTGTGTCAGAAGGCCTTGAGCAGGGGGTCCCCGTGGTCCGTCGCTCCCCACTGCTGGGTCGCACGTTCGAGCTTGTCGGGGTTGACCTGGTTGCGGAACGCGACGATGCCTTCGGCGGTGATCTCCAGGCACATGACGCCGACGACCCGGCCCTCGACGGCCACCACCAGGGCGGGGCCGCCGTTCGCGGTCGCGGCCCACACGTCGGGGGAGCCGCCGACGTACGCGCGCTTGGCCTCGCTGGGCCTGAACAGGCCCCGCATGAACTTCGCGACCGCGACAGCGCCCTCGAACGCCTTGGCGCGCGCGGGGACCTTGCCGCCGCCGTCGCCGATGGAGATGGCGTCCTGCGTGAGCAGCCGCACGAGCGGCTCGGTCCTGCCGCTGGTGGCGGCCGCGAGGAACTCCTCGACGATCCGCTGGGCCGTGGCCTCGTCGATCTCTGTGCGGGCCTTGCCGTCCGCGACGTGCTTCTTGGCGCGGTGGAAGATCTGCTGGCCCGAGGCTTCGGTGATGTCGAGCATCTCGGCGATCTCCCGGTGGGAGTAACCGAAGGCCTCCCGCAGCACGTACACCACCCGCTCGTTGGGCGAGAGGCGCTCCATGAGGGTGAGGACGGCGTACGAGACGGATTCGCGCTGCTCGGCGGTGTCGGCGGGGCCGAGCATCGGGTCCCCGGCGAGCAGGGGCTCGGGCAGCCACTGGCCCACGTAGGTCTCGCGGCGGGCGCGGGCCGAAGTGAGCTGGTTGAGGCAGAGGTTGGTGAGGACCTTCGTCAGCCAGGCCTCGGGGACTTCGATGCGGTCGATGTCGGCGGCCTGCCAGCGCAGGAAGGTGTCCTGCACGGCGTCCTCGGAGTCGCTCGCGGAGCCGAGGAGGCGGTAGGCGATGGCCTCCAGGCGCGGCCTGGCAGCTTCGAACCGATCGACGTCGTTCATGGTCAGAGCCATGCTTCGGATCCTAGCTCGGAGGCTGCTTCCGGGGGTGGTCGTTGTCGCGGGGGCGTTGCCGCGGGGCGTCTGGCGGCGGGGGCGCCTGGCGGTGGGGGCGCCTGGCATGAGCAACGGCCAGGCAGGTCCCGCTTGTTGGAGGTACCGCGGCTCTGCGGCGCAGGTCGGGCGGCAGGCAGGCAGAGCCGCGCCGACGCCGATGGCGGTACCCGCGATGCACTCATCGGCATCACGAGCAACCCCGGGCCGCTCACTGCGAGGCGGTACGCGGCGCTCTGGTGGTTGGTGCGCGGTGCGCGGTGCGCGGTGCGTGCTCGGGGCTCGTGGCTCGCGGCGGTCGCTGATCGCTGACGCGACGAGGGTGGCGACGGCGCCGAGCACGGCGCCGAGCACGGCACTGCGACGCCGGTCGGCCGGGGCCGCGGAGTCGTGACGGTGTCGGTCGGTTCGGGGGCCGGGCTGGGTGAGACTGGACCCATGGAGTGGCGTATCGCGGGGTTGAGCTGGGCGGATGCGGAGCGGCCCGCTCTCGTGTGGGAGCGGGGGGACGTCAGCCCGCTGGTCGTGGGGCGGCGGCTCGGGTTCCGGGCCGTCGGGCGGCGGGAGTGCGTGGGGGCGCGGGGCAATCCCTGTCCGGTGGCCGCTGCCGTGCCGGAGCGGGGGACGCAGGCCCGGTGCGCCGAGTGCGCGCGGCTGGACCGTGCGCACTCCGTGGCCGCCGACACCATCGCCGACGATCCCCGGACCTACCGCGTCTACCTCGCGTGGTTCGGGGCGGGCCTGGTGAAGGTGGGCATCACCCGCGAGGAACGGGGGCCCGCCCGCCTCCTCGAACAGGGGGCCGTGGCCTACGTCTGGCTGGGGCGGGGCCCCTTGATGGCCGCGCGGCGGGCCGAGGAACTGCTGCGGGTCGCACTCGGGGTGCCGGACCGGATCTCGTACGCGAGGAAGCGGACCGTCAGGGCGGCGCTGCCGGGGGCGGAGGAGCGACGGCGTGAGCTGGAGCGGACGCATGGCTTCGCCCTCGGGCTCGAAGGCTGGCCCGAGTCGCTGGAGCGGCTGGCCATGGGGGTCGTGGACCACGGGGAGACGTTCGGCCTCGAACGCCTCGCGGGCAACGGCGGCTTCGCGGTCACCGAGCTCGTGGACGGCGGGGTGGTGCGGGGGGATCTGGTGGCGGTGGCCGGGCCCGACATCTGCCTGGCCGACACCGGCCGCCTCATCGTGCTGGACAGCAGGCTGCTGCGGGGGTGGCGGCTGGAGGGGGCGAAGGGGGAGGGGCGTACGACTGTTCCCGTACGGGAGGTTCCTGTGGCCCAGGGGGGTCTTTTCTGAGTGGGGCGCGGGCGGCGGAGGGCGTGGGCGTGGGCGAGGCTACGGGGCGTCGGTGGTGGCCAGGGGGTTGGCTCAGGTGCCCAAGTCGTGGGGGTCTTCCGCCACTGCTCGCCGGTCCTGACCGTCGGCCCGCCCCTCGAACTGCCGCCGTAGACGCCCGAGTTACGGTCCGTACTCGCCCATCGGCAGCTACGGCCCCACGAACTCCCCACTCCACGTCCGAGCTGCGAGTCGAACTCGCCTCAGCCGAGGCCGCGGTGGGCGGACCACAGGGTTCCGGCGCGGCCGGCCGCCTCGGCGATCAGCGCCGCCAGTTCTGGTTTGTCGGGTACCGGGAACGACACGTACCCGCCCCTGCCGCCGGCGACCGGCCGGCCGTACGCCTTCGCGGCGAGGTGGCCGTCCGGGAGAAGTCGGATGGTGACCGTGGTCAGTTGGAACTCCTCGTCACGGCGCGTGTCCGTCCAGCGGAGCGCCTCCGGGATCGAGACGTTGATCGCCAGAGCACTCACTTCCAGGTCGTTGCTCATGGACGGATGCTCTCACGCGGGGCGCTCGGGCGGCCGGTCAAGTCGACTGCAGGAAAATCCCACTCGTCCGCCGCTTTTCGCGTGCGTTCGTGGGACTTTCCTGCATCGGAGCTGCTCAGCGCAGCCTGAGCCCTCTGCTCTCCGCCACCCGCAGCGCGTCCTGCAGCGCTTCGGCCAACCGCTCGGCCAGGTAACGGAGTTCGCCCTCGGGAGCGTCGGCGAGCATGCCGCGTGCGTACGTGAGCAGCTCGCCGCCCATGCCGAGTTGAACGGACTCCATGGTGTCGGCCACCCGGGACACGGGGCCCGTGGCGTCGCCGATCAGGTAGCAGGGCTTGCCCTCGGGGCCGGGCCAGGGAAGTAGGCGAGCAGGGCTGAAGAGGTCGTCGTCCGCAGTCATCAGGCGACCTCCATGCCGTGGATCCAGTACGGGCCCGGGGTGTCCAACCCGAAGGTGGCCAGGACCAGTTCGCGGCGGCGGCTGTGCTGTTCGTGGGCGGTGAGGTAGGGGCGTACGAGGCGGGTCGCCTCACCGGCCAGGGGGAGCAGGGCGTCGAGGCCGTAGCGGCTGCGGGGGGCTGCTGGTTCGGGGTTCGGTTGCGCCGGCGGTGCGGGGGTGGTTGCCGTGGGCGCGGGGTGGGGGTTCAGGAGGAGTCTCACCCAGGCGGTGAGGCGGCGGATAAGGTCGGGCATGTCGTCAGCTCCGATGTAGCTGGTGGCCGTGCCCCCGGGCGGTTGCTGCCGTCGCGGGGGTCTTTGCTTCCGTCACGGTATCGAAGGTTCACCGAGCATGCTAGGGGTAACTGAACAATCCCCTGAGTCGCACTGGAGTGCATGGCATGCCCATCATGGTGCGGTGATGGAATTCGCCCCAGACAAGGCTCGCTGGCGCCAAGTGGCCGAGGTGATCCAAAACCGGATTGCGGACGGCACGTATCCCCCGCGCAGCCGTGTGCCGTCCGTCGTCCAACTCATTGCCGAGTTCGGCATCGCCCATGCGACCGCGCACAAAGCGCTCACGGGCCTACGCGCAAAAGGGCTGACCTACACCGAGCCGGGTCTCGGCTCTTTCGTCTCCCCTGCTTCCCGGTCAGAGGGACTCGCTGAGAGCGAGGACACCCAGCCTGTCTGGCGCCAGGTCGCCGCAGCCATCACCGCGCGTATCACCGACGGCAGCTATCCCGTGGGGGCGCGGGTGCCGTCCACAATGGAACTGTCCGCCGAGTTCGAGATCGCGACATCCACGGCTCAGAAGGTGCTTGCCCACCTCAAGAACGAGGGGCTCGTGCGTGCCGAGGTCGGCCTCGGCTCGTTCGTCGCCGAGCGGCCCGAGCAGTAGCTCAGGGCCCGGCGGCTACGCGAAACCGTGGCGATATCCCAGGCCCCGGCAGCAGCCCAGTCCCGGCGGGTAGCCCAGCTCCGGCGTGAGCCCAGCCCTGGCGGGCAGCCCAGCTCCGGCTGGGGAAGCCCGACTCCGGTAGCAGCCCGACCCTGGCGGGTAGCCCAGCCCCGGCGGGAGCCCGACTCCGGTAGCAACCCAGCCCTGGCGGGTAGTCCAGCTCCGGCGGGAGCCCAACTCCGGTAGTAGTCCAGCTCTGGCGGGCAGTCCAGCCCAGGCGGAGCAGCCCAGCTCCGGCTGGGGAGCCCGACTCCGGTAGCAGCCCGACCCTGGCGGGTAGCCCAGCCCCGGCGGGAGCCCGACTCCGGTAGCAGCCCAGCCCTGGCGGGTAGTCCAGCCCCGGCAGGGAGCCCAGCTCCGGCGTGAGCCCAGCCCTGGCGGGCAGCCCAGCCCCGGCAGGGAGCCCAACTCCGGTAGCAGCCCAGCCCCAGCGGAGAAGCCGAGCCCCAGCGGATCAGCCGAGCGCCAGCGGAGCAGCCGAGCCCCATCGGAGCAGTCCAGCTCCGGCGGGAGCCCAACTCCGGTATCAGCCCAGCCCAGCCCCCAGCGGAGCAGCCCAGCCCAGCGGAACAGCCGAGCCCCCCCCGCACCCCCCGCACCCCCCGTTTCTCAGGGAATTCACAGCTTCCCGCAAGACCCCTCTCAGGGCCGCCCCGCAGGCTCTGTGGCATGACTACGACCTCGCCCCAGGGGCGTACCGAACTGCTCAGGGCGGACGGGAGCCCCGTTCGCGTGCTCGTCGTCGATGACGAGGTGTCGTTGACCGAGTTGCTCTCCATGGCCCTGCGCTACGAGGGCTGGCAGATCCGCAGCGCGGGGGACGGCGCGGGCGCGGTGCGTGCCGCCCGTTCCTTCCGGCCCGATGCCGTCGTGCTCGACATGATGCTGCCCGACATGGACGGCCTCGCCGTGCTGGGGCGGCTGCGGCGTGAGCTGCCGGACGTGCCGGTGCTGTTCCTGACGGCCAAGGACGCCGTCGAGGACCGGATCGCCGGACTCACCGCCGGGGGCGACGACTACGTCACCAAGCCCTTCAGCCTGGAGGAAGTCGTGGCCCGCCTTCGCGGACTCATCCGTCGGGCGGGGGCCGCCGACCGGCGCAGTGAGTCCGTTCTCGCCGTGGGGGACCTGACCCTCGACGAGGACAGCCATGAGGTGACACGGGGCGGGGACTCCATCCACCTCACCGCCACCGAGTTCGAGCTGTTGCGCTTCCTGATGCGCAATCCGCGCCGCGTGCTCAGCAAGGCGCAGATCCTCGACCGCGTGTGGAACTACGACTTCGGGGGCCAGGCCAACGTCGTCGAGCTCTACATCTCGTATCTGCGGAGGAAGATCGACGCCGGGCGTGAGCCGATGATCCACACGCGGCGCGGCGCCGGGTATCTGATCAAGGCCGCCCCCGCGGTCGAGGCGGCCGCCGCCTCATGAAGCGGTGAAGCGGTGAAGCGATGAAGCGGCGGCCGCAGCCGCGGTCACTGCGGGCGCGGCTCGTCGTCTCCGCGGTGGCGCTGATCGCCGTCGTCTGCGCGGTGATCGGCACGGTGACGACCATCGCGCTGCGCTCGCACCTGTACGAGCAGCTGGACGGCTCGCTCGGCGCCGTGGCCATGCGCGCGTCGGGGCCGATGCTCAAGCCCGGTGTGGGTGAGGGTGAGGGTGGGGGCGAGGGTGAGAGTGAGGGCGTTCCCCGGGGCTTGTCCGAGAGCTCGGGTGATCCGCTGCGCTTCGTCTCCAAGGGGCCGCAGGAGATCGGCACCATAGGCGCCGTCGTCGAGGACGACGGTTCCGTGGGCCAGGCGCTGGTCAGCAAGGACAGCGACAGCGGCGACGTGACGCCGCGGACCGAGCAGCTGGACGCGGGGCAGTCCGCCGCGCTCGGCTCGGTCCCGCGTGACGAGCGCGCCCACAACGTCGACCTCCCGGGCCTCGGCGAGTACCGCGTCGAGTACGCGACGGGCCCGCACGGCGACTTCCTCGTCGGCATCCCCACCACCAAGGTGCAGAACACCCTCAACACGCTGATCATCGTCGAGGTCAGCGTCACCGCCGCGGGCCTGGTCGCCGCCTCGCTCGCCGGTGCGGCCATGGTCGGTGTCGCCCTTCGCCCGCTGCGCCGGGTCGCGGCGACCGCGACCCGGGTCTCCGAACTCCCGCTGCACAGCGGCGAAGTGACGCTCTACGAACGCGTTCCGGACGCCGGGTCGAACACCGAGGTCGGGCAGGTGGGCGCCGCGCTCAACCGCATGCTCGACCATGTGCACTCCGCGCTGCACGCGCGCCAGGAGAGCGAGACGCGGGTACGCCAGTTCGTCGCGGACGCCAGCCATGAGCTGCGTACGCCACTGGCGTCGATCCGCGGCTACGCCGAACTCACGCGCAGGGGACGGGAGTCGCCCGGACCCGACACGCGGCACGCGCTCGGCCGGATCGAGTCCGAGGCCCAGCGGATGACCGGGCTCGTGGAAGATCTTCTGCTGCTCGCCAGGCTCGACGAGGGGTGCGGTGGCGGGCCCGCCGACGGGGCGGGGCCCCGACTGCCGCTCTCGTATCAGAGCACTGATCTCTCACCGCTGGTCGTGGACACCGTCAGCGACGCGCGCGCAGCCGGCCCGGAGCACATCTGGTCCCTGGAGCTGCCCGACGAGCCCGCGCTCGTCCTCGCCGATGCCGCACGGCTCCACCAAGTCGTCGTGAACCTTCTCGCCAACGCGCGTACGCACACCCCACCGGGCACGAAGGTCACCACCCGCGTGCGGCGGGCGAGCCCCGCCATCTGCCTGGAGGTCGAGGACGACGGCCCCGGCATCGCCCCCGCCCTCCTCCCCCACGTCTTCGAACGCTTCGCCCGCGGCGACGCCTCGCGCTCCCGCAACGCCGGGTCCACCGGCCTCGGCCTGGCCCTCGTACAGGCCATCGTCGCGGCGCACGGCGGCGGTGTGACGGTGGACAGCGTGCCGGGACGGACGGTCTTCACGGTGACGCTGCCCACGGAATCCGTGCAGGTCAGCGGCGCCGGGTGGCACTCACAGGCGGGCCACAGGCTCACCACACAGCCCTGACAGACCACTTGGCGAATGTCGGTGCCATGCAAACCGACTCTTCTCCGGGCGGCGCTTGCTCGGTCCCTCTGCCCGCTCGGGCCCACCTTCCCGCCGGACGGCGCGATGTGCCCGTCCTGGACATCGTGATCCCCGTCTACAACGAGGAGAAGGACCTGGAGCCGTGCGTGCGGCGCCTGCACGACCACCTCGTCCGCACCTTCCCCTACCCCTTCCGCATCACCATCGCGGACAATGCGTCCACGGACCGCACCCCCGAAGTGGCGGCGCGGCTCGCGGCGTCGAGCGAAGAGGTCCGCTGCACGCGGCTCGAACAGAAGGGGCGCGGGCGCGCCCTGCGCGCCGTGTGGTCCGCCTCGGACGCGCCCGTCCTCGCCTATATGGACGTGGACCTGTCCACCGACCTCAACGCGCTGCTCCCGCTGGTGGCGCCGCTGATCTCCGGGCACTCGGACCTGGCGATCGGCTCCCGGCTCGCGCGCAGCTCCCGCGTGGTGCGCGGCCCCAAGCGCGAGTTCATCTCGCGCTCGTACAACCTCATCCTGCGTGGCTCCCTGCACGCCCGGTTCTCCGACGCCCAGTGCGGGTTCAAGGCGATCAGGGGCGATGTGGCGGGGGTGCTGCTTCCGCTGGTCGAGGACACGGGGTGGTTCTTCGACACGGAGATGCTGGTGCTCGCCGAGCGCGCGGGGCTGCGCATCCACGAGGTGCCGGTCGACTGGGTCGACGACCCGGACTCCACGGTCCACCTGGTCAGGACGGCCACGGACGACCTCAAGGGGGTGTGGCGGGTGGGCAGGGCGCTCGCGGTCGGCGCGCTCCCGCTCGACCGTCTCGCGCGCCCCTTCGGGGACGACCCGCGCGACCGCCAACTGACCGGCGTACCGGGCGGACTCGCCCGCCAGCTGGTCGGCTTCTGCGTCGTCGGCGCGCTCTCCACGCTCTTCTACCTGCTCCTGTACTCCGGCTTCCGTACGTTCTCGGGCTCGCAGGTGGCCAACGCCCTCGCCCTGCTCGTCTCGGCGGTCGCCAACACGGCCGCCAACCGCCGGCTGACCTTCGGGGTGCGCGGCCGGGACCGCGTGATGCGCCACCAGGCACAGGGCCTGGTCGTGTTCGGCATCGGGCTCGCCCTGACCAGCGGTTCGCTCGCCGCGCTCGGCGCCGCGTCGGGCGACCCGGCCCACTCCACGGAACTCGCCGTGCTGATCGCCGCCAACCTCGCGGCGACGGTGCTGCGGTTCCTGCTCCTGCGCGCCTGGGTCTTCCCGGAGCGCCGCTCCGAGGCGGCACCACCGCCCGACGCCTCGTCCTCGTACGAGCTCACCTACGCACACGACCCGAGGAACGCACGATGACGACGACTTCCCACGCGTCCCCACCCGTGCCCGCGCCACCGCACGCCCCGCCGGGCGCGCGAGCCCACCGGAGCGCGCGCACCCTGCCCGCGCGGCTCTGGCGCGGACGCTCCGACGACCCGCGCTGGGCGCGCCCCGCCTTCCTTGGGCTGCTGCTCGCGACCGCGGTCCTCTACTTCTGGAATCTGAGCGCGTCCGGTTACGCCAACTCCTTCTACTCCGCGGCCGTCCAGGCGGGCAGCCAGAGCTGGAAGGCGATGTTCTTCGGCTCGCTCGACGCGGGCAACGCGATCACCGTCGACAAGCCCCCGGCCGCGCTCTGGCCGATGGCCCTTTCCGTACGCGTCTTCGGGCTCAACTCCTGGGCGGTGCTTGCCCCGCAGGTGCTCATGGCGATCGCGACGGTGGGGGTCCTCTATGCCGCCGTACGCCGCCGCTTCAGCCCGGCGGCCGGACTCATCGCCGGCGCGGTGCTCGCGCTGACGCCCGTCGCCGCGCTGATGTTCCGGTTCAACAATCCGGACGCGCTGCTCGCGCTCCTGATGACCGTCACCGTGTACTGCGTCCTGCGCGCTCTGGAGCACGGCCGCACCAAGTGGCTGGTGTGGGCGGGCGTCGCGGTCGGTCTCGCGTTCCTCGCCAAGACGCTGCAGGCGTTCCTGATCCTGCCGCCGCTGGCCGTCCTGTACGCGGTGTGCGCGCCGGTGCGGCTGCGCAAGCGCCTCGGTCAACTCGCCCTCTCCGGGCTCGCGATGGGCGTCGCCGGCGGCTGGTGGGTGGCGATCGTGGAGCTGTGGCCCGCATCCTCACGCCCGTACATCGGCGGCTCGCAGAACAACTCCTTCCTTGAACTGACCTTCGGCTACAACGGCCTCGGCCGCATCAACGGCGAGGAGACCGGCAGCGTCGGCGGGGGCGGTGGCCCCGGCGGTGGCGGAGGCGGCGGGCAGTGGGGCGAGACCGGGCTCGGGCGGATGTTTGACTCGCAGGTCGGCAGCCAGATCTCCTGGCTGATCCCGGCCGCGCTGATCCTCCTCGTCGGCGGCATCGTCCTCACCTGGAAGGCCCGCAGGACCGACACCGCGCGCTCGGCGTTCGTGGCGTGGGGCAGCGCACTCCTGATGACGGCGGCCGTCTTCAGCTTCATGGCGGGGATCTTCCACCAGTACTACACGATCGCCCTCGCCCCCTACGTCGCGGCGCTGATCGGCATGGGCGCCACGGTCCTGTGGGAGGAGCGGGCCAAGTGGTGGGCGGGCGCGCTGCTCGGCGTGAGCGTGGCGGTCACCGCGTGGTGGGGGTACGTCCTGCTCGGCCGTACGCCCGACTACGTGCCGTGGCTGCGCTGGGCGGTGCTCGTAGGCGGCCTCGTGGGCGCGCTCGGGGTGCTGCTCGCGGCCAGGCTGGGGCGTCAACTGGCCCTGGCGGCAGTGGGGCTGAGCTTCGCCGCATCCGCGGCGGGGCCGGTCGCGTACACCCTGTCCACCGTGAACAGCGCGCACACCGGGTCGATCGTGACCGCGGGCCCCGCGTCGGCGGGCGGCAGGGGCGGACCTGGCGGCGGCCCTGGTGGGGGTGGCCGGGGCGGAGGCGGCGGCGGGATGCAGCCGCCGGGCTTGCAGGGGCAGCAGGGGCAGCAAGGTCAGCAGGGCGGCAATGGCATGCGGCCCCCGGGTCAGCAAGGCCAGCAGGGCCAGCAAGGCCAGCAAGGCCAGCAAGGCCAGCAAGGCCAGCAGGGTCAGCAGGGTCAACAGGGTCAGCAGGGTCAACAGGGGCAGAAGCAGGGCAACATGCCCGGCACCGGTGAGCGCGGCGGCCCGGGTGGAGGGGGAGGCGGCGGTATGGGCGGCCTCCTGAACGGCGCCCAGGTCAGCAGCGAGGCCAAGAAGCTCCTGGAGAGCAACGCATCGGACTACACCTGGGCCGCGGCTGCCATCGGCTCGCAGAACGCCGCGAGCTACCAACTCTCCACCGGCGACCCGGTGATGGCCATCGGCGGCTTCAACGGCAGCGACCCGTCCCCGACCCTCGCCCAGTTCAAGCAGTACGTCGAGGACGGAAGGATCCACTACTTCATCGCGGGCGGCGGCACGGGCGGCGGCATGGGAGGCGGAGGCGGCAGGGGCGGTGACAGCGGCACCGCGTCCGAGATCACCTCCTGGGTCGAGGACACCTTCAAGAAGGAGACGGTCGGCAGCGCGACCTTCTACGACCTGACCCAGCCCAAGAGCTGAGCTGAGCTGAGCAGGGCTGAGCTGAGCTGCCGCAGCACCCCGCACGACGAGAGGGGCCGACCGCCACCAGCGGCCGGCCCCTTCGCTCGCACCTCTGCCGAAAACCGCCTTGTACGCCGTACGGGAGATGCTTTACGGTGTACGTCGCTGACCCCACGTACACCGTATAAGCAGAAGGAGAGGGAGGCATGACGGCAACGACGGCCGCCGAGACCCCCACTGCCCCACAAGGGCACCCCCAGCGCTGGCTGATCCTCGGCGTCATCTGCCTCGCCCAGCTCACCGTCCTCCTGGACAACACCGTCCTGAATGTCGCCATCCCCTCCCTCACCGAGGAGCTGGACGCGTCCACGGCCGACATCCAGTGGATGATCAACGCCTACTCGCTCGTCCAGTCCGGCCTCCTGCTCACCGCGGGCAGCGCGTCCGACCGCTACGGCCGCAAGAAGATGCTCACCGCGGGTCTCGCTCTGTTCGGCATCGGCTCGCTGGTCGCGGGTCTCGCCCAGTCCTCGACGCAGCTCATCGCCGCGCGGGCCGGGATGGGCATAGGCGGCGCCCTGCTGATCACCACCACGCTCGCCGTGATCGTGCAGATCTTCGACGACTCCGAGCGGATGAAGGCGATCGGCCTGTGGTCGACCGTCAACTCCCTCGGCTTCGCCGTCGGCCCGCTGATGGGCGGGGTCATGCTCAACCACTTCTGGTGGGGCGCGATCTTCCTGATCAACATCCCCGTGGTGATCGTCGCGCTCGCGGCCGTCGTGAAGCTCGTCCCCGAGTCCAAGAACCCCCAGGGCGACCGTCCCGACCTGCTCGGCGCGCTGCTCTCCACCATCGGCATGGCGTCGGTCGTGTACGCGATCATCTCCGGCCCCGAGCACGGCTGGACGTCGACGCAGGTGCTGGTCGCGGCCGCGGTGGGTGTGGTGGTCCTCGGCGTCTTCGTCGTGTGGGAGCTGCGCATCCCGTACCCGATGCTGGACATGCACTTCTTCCGTAACCAGCGCTTCATCGGCGCCGTCGCGGGCGCGATCCTGGTCGCGTTCGGCATGGGCGGCTCGCTGTTCCTGCTCACCCAGCATCTCCAGTTCGTGCTCGGTTACGAGCCGTTGGAGGCGGGTCTGCGCACCGCGCCGCTCGCGGTCACCGTCGTCGCGCTCAACCTCACCGGCCTCGGCGCGCGGCTCCTGAAGAAGACGAGCACCCCCGCGACGATCGCCATCGGCATGAGTCTGCTCTCCGCGGGCCTCGCGGCGATCGCCGTGCTCGGCGGCGACAACTACGCCGGGATGCTGGCCGGTCTCATCGTGATGGGCGCGGGCATCGCGCTCGCCATGCCCGCCATGGCCAACGCGATCATGAGCGCGATCCCGCCGGAGAAGGCGGGCGTGGGCGCGGGCGTCAACGGCACGCTCGCGGAGTTCGGCAACGGTCTCGGCGTGGCCGTGCTCGGTGCCGTACTGAACTCACGCTTCGCCTCGCTGGTCACCGTCTCCGCGGTCTCGCTGCCCGCCGCGCTCGCCGCTGCCGGGTCGGACGCCGAACGCACGCGGATCGCCGACGCGTTCTCCTCGGGTCTGGAGACCAGTCAGCTGGTGGGCGCGGTGGCCGTGCTCCTCGGCGGCATGCTGGCGGCCGCGTT
Organism: Streptomyces sp. NPDC051218; assembly: GCF_044455475.1. NCBI lineage: Bacteria > Bacillati > Actinomycetota > Actinomycetes > Kitasatosporales > Streptomycetaceae > Streptomyces > Streptomyces sp. NPDC051218. Next base: position 317,338 of record NZ_JBITEU010000011.1, read on the forward strand.
GCTCAAGCGTGCGGAGAGGGCAGACTCTGCGAAGACGGACCCGGCTGCCGCGTCCGCATAGCATCGACGGGTGGGCGGCGGACCGGCCGATTCCGGTTTGCCGCCCGCCCCGTATGACCAGGTACCGGTACAAGGACTCAGGACTCAGGACTCAGGACCAGGAAGGTGCGCCATGGCGAAGGCAGCCGACCGCGCGAAGCGCCCCGCGCGGACCAGCGTCTGGCTGGAGGGCAAAGCCCCCCGGAACGGCGCGGGCCGCAGGAGTGATCAGCCGTCGGGCCTCGACCGGGACCGCATCACGGAGGCCACGGTGCGCCTCCTGGACGAGGAGGGCCTCGCCAAGTTCTCCATGCGCCGCCTCGCGGCGGACCTGAACGTCACGGCGATGTCCGTCTACTGGTACGTCGACACCAAGGACGACCTCCTCGAACTGGCCCTGGACGCGGCTGCCGGGGAGATGACCCTGCCGGACGCCGAGTCGATCACGCCGGACCGCTGGCGCGAGGTCCTGCGTGAACTGGCCGAGGAGTACCGGGGGTTGCTGGTCCGGCACGCGTGGGTGTCACCGCTGGTCGGCGCCTACCTGAACATCGGACCGAACTGGCTCGAGTTCGCCCTGACCGTGCAGGAAGTGGTGCGCAGGACCGGCCTGCCCGCGCAGAAGCAGGCGGGCGCGATCGCCGCGGTCTTCCAGTTCGTGTACGGGTTCGGCACCGTGCAGGGCCACTACCTCGCGCGGTGCGCGGCGGCGGGGATGACTCCCGGGGAGTACTTCAAGGAAGCGATGGGCGTTGTCCGCGACCACCCGGAGGTGGAGAAGACCCTGCACAGCGCCTCCGACATGATGGAGGCGCGGGGCGGGTCCACGGTCGAGGAGATGTGGGAGCTGGACTTCAAGGTGGCGCTGGATCTGATGGTGGCGGGGATCGAGGCCATGCTTGAACCTGGCCGCTAGGCCTTGGCCGGGGGGAAGCCTCCCGTGGCCACCGGGCCCCATCGCTGCGGGGTGATCCGGATGATGGACTTGCCCTGCTTCACCATGGCTTCGCGGTACTCGTCCCAGTCGGGGTGTTCCCCGGAGATGTTCCGGAAATACTCGACGAGGGGCTCCACCGACTCCGGGGAGTCGATGACCTCCGCCGTGCCGTCGATCTGGACCCAGGGGCCGTTCCACTCGTCGCTCAGGACGAGGATGCTGACCTGCGGATTCCGCTTGGCGTTCCGCGTCTTGGCGCGCTCCGGGTAGGTGGACACCACGATCCTGCCGGAGTCGTCGACGCCGCAGGTCAGGGGGGAGCTCTGCGGGGAGCCGTCCGCGCGGGCGGTGAGGAGGACCGCGCGGTGCCGGGGCCGGACGAAGTCCAGCAACTCATCGATCGTGACGGGGGTGTTGGTCGCGACGTGGGGAGCCATACGTGCAGCCTACGTCCGGGCGGGGTGGCGGGCCTCGGATTGCCCCGCAGCGACGAGCGACCAGCCATCAGTCCGGGGCCGAGACCCGCCCCCGCCGCCCCCTACACCTGCGGCAGCGCATCCCCCTGCACAGCCTGGATGTCCAGTTCCACCCGCAGGGTCGTGCCGATCGCTGAGATGCCCGCCTGTACCACCTGGTTGTAGTTCATGGCGAAGTCCTCCCGGCGCAGTTCCGCCGTGGCCCGGAAGGCCGCGCGGGTTCCGCCCCAGGGGTCCGCGCCCGTGCCGAGGTAGCTGAGGTCCAGGTCGACCGGGCGTACGACACCGTGCATCTGGAGTTCGCCGTGGACCGTCCAGCGGTCAGGGCCCGCGGGCGTGAGGCCCGTGGAGGTGTAGGTCAGCTCCGGGTACTGCTCGACGTCCAGGAAGTCCGGCGACTTCAGGTGGCCGTCGCGCATGCCGTTGCCGGTGTCGATGGACGCCGACCTGATGACCGCCTCGACGCGCGACTTCTCCACATCCTCGGCGATCTCCACGCGCCCCCCGAACTCCGTGAACCGGCCGTGCACACTGGTGATCCCCAGGTGCTGGGCGACCGCGCCCACGGTGGAGTGCGCCGGGTCGATGGTCCACGGGCCGGGCGGCGGCAGCTCCGTACCGCCCTGCCGGGCCAGGACGATGTTGCCCACCTCGGCACGGCCGCTCGCCGTGACGAGCGCCGTCGAGGCCACGGGCGCGTAGCCGACCGCGGTGACGATCACGGTGTACGGGCCGGGCGCGAGGTCCGTCGCGTCGCGCACGGCGCCTTCCTGGTCCGCCGCGGCCCGCAGCACCTGCGTACCGGTCATGTCCGTCAGAGTGACGACCGCGTGCGATACCGCCCACCCGTCACGCGTGCGGATCCGAGCGCTGAGTCCCATCCCGTTTTCTCCTTGCCAAAGCTCAAAAGCGCAAAAGTCTCAAAAAGAGTGCGGCCCCCGGCGGCGGTGACACGGCCGTCCCCTGCCGTGTACGTCACCACCGGCCCGGGGGCCCTTTCCCCAACCGGCCCGTGCGCGCGCATCCGCTCGAAGCGCGCGCACGGGCCGGGGTCAACTACTCGCCCGGGTGGGCGAGTTCGATGTCGTGGTCGCCGACACCCTCACCGGCGACGGTGAGGCCGGTCGCCACCGGCGGGTAACCGGTCGCGATGACCGTGTACTCGCCGCTGTCCAGGTCGGTGAAGGCGTACGCGCCGTCCGACCCGGTGGTCGCGGTGGCGACGACGTTGCCCGCCGCGTCCACCAGCGTCACCCGCGCGTCGTTCAGCGGACCGCCCGCCGCACGCACCGTGCCGAGCACCCGCGAACCGGAGTTCAGCTCGACCTCGACCCGGGTGACACCGACCGCGCCGACCTCGACGGGCAGCGCCATCGGACGGTGCCCGGCGGCGTTCACCGCGATGGTGACCTGTCCGGGGACCAGCTCGGCGAAGGTGAACTCGCCCTGCTCACCGGTGAGCCCGGTGGCCAGGACGTCACCGCGCACGTCGGTCACGATGACCATCGCGCCCGAGACCGGCAGCTTGCCGTCGGAGGCCCGCACCACACCGCTGAGGCCGCTCGTGCCGCTCAGCAGGATGTCGTAGGTGAGCGCCTCGTCGGCGACGACGATCGTGGAGGCCTGCGGCTGGAAACCGTCGGCCGAAGCGATCAGTACGTACGAGCCGGCACCGGGGGCGTCGACCGCGTAGGAACCGTCGCCCTGCGCGACCGCACGGCCCAGCTGCCGTCCCCCGAGGGAGATCAGCGTGACCGCGGCCCGTGGGACCGGCGTGCTCTCCGCGCCGCGGACGAAGCCGCGGACCGGGGTGCCGCCGCCGGTGGTCTGCAGCGGGGCGTCACCGGTGGCCGACGAGGCCACGGCGGCGAGCTTCTGCGTGCCCTCGGGGCCCGTCTCGGTGTGGGCGCCGACGGAGGCCAGAACGGGCTGCTCGTCGGTGGACGCGGCGGCGGCCGGGGTGGCCGCCGGGGCACCGGCGTCCGAGGACTCACTGGCCTGGGCCAGCGCACCCGACGTACGCAACGGAACCTCCTTGATGAAGATCGTGATGAGGAAGGCGAGGAACGCCAGCGGGGCCGCGATCAGGAAGACGTCGGCGATGCCGTGCCCGTAGGCGCTCTCCATGACCGTGCGGAACGGAGCCGGGAGCTTGTCCAGGTCCGGGATGGCGCCGCCGCCCGTGCCGCCGTGACCCGCCTGCGCGGCCTTGGGGCCGAGGTCGGCGAGGCCGTCCTTCACGTAGTCGGTGATGCGGGTCGCCATCACGGCGCCGAGCGCCGAGACGCCGATGGCGCCACCGAGGGAACGGAAGAAGGTGACGACGGAGCTCGCGGAGCCGAGGTCCTCGGGAGCGACCTGGTTCTGCGTGGCGAGCACCAGGTTCTGCATCATCATGCCGATGCCGAGACCCATCAGGGCCATGAAGATCGCGATGTGCCAGTACTCGGTGTCGTACCGCATCGTGCCGAGCAGGCCGAGGCCCGCGGTCAGGAGCGCGCCGCCGGAGACCAGCCAGACCTTCCACTTGCCGGTCTTGGTGATGATCTGCCCCGACACCGTCGAGGAGATGAACAGGCCACCGATCATCGGGATCGTCATGACGCCGGACATCGTCGGCGACTTGTCGCGCGCCAGCTGGAAGTACTGGCTGAAGAACACCGTGCCCGCGAACATGCCGACACCCACGAAGAGCGAGGCGAGCGAGGCGAGGGTGATGGTGCGGTTGCGGAAGAGCCGCAGCGGGATGATCGGCTCGCTCGCCTTGGACTCGACGAGCAGGAAGAGCAGGCCGAGGACGACCGCGCCGCCGACCATGGCGCCGGTCTGCCAGGACATCCAGTCGTACTTGTCGCCCGCGAAGGTCACCCAGACCAGGAGCAGGCAGACGGCCGCCGTGATGAAGAAGGCGCCGCCCCAGTCGACCTTGACGTCCCGCTTCACGACGGGGAGCTTCAGGGTCTTCTGCAGGACGATCAGGGCGATGATCGCGAAGGGCACACCGACGTAGAAGCACCAGCGCCAGCCGAGCCACGACGTGTCGGTGATGACACCGCCGAGCAGCGGGCCGCCGACGGTGGCGACGGCGAAGGTCGCGCCGAGGTAGCCGGAGTAACGGCCCCGCTCGCGCGGGGAGATCATCGCGGCCATCACGATCTGCGCGAGGGCGGAGAGACCGCCGACGCCGATGCCCTGCACGACACGGCAGGCGATCAGCATCTCGGCGCTCTGCGAGAGACCGGCGACGACCGAACCACCGACGTAGATGATCAGGGCTATCTGGACCAGGGCCTTCTTGCTGAAGAGGTCCGACAGCTTGCCCCACAGGGGCGTGGTCGCCGTCATCGCCAGGAGCGAGGCGGTGACGACCCAGGTGTAGGCGGACTGGCCGCCGCCCAGGTCGCCGATGATTTCAGGCAGGGCGTTGGAGACGATCGTCGACGACAGGATCGCGACGAACATGCCGAGCAGCAGGCCGGAAAGGGCCTCCATGATCTGGCGGTGTGTCATCGGAGCGCCGGGGTCGTGCGCCGCTCCGTGCTTGGCGTGGCTGCCCCGCACACCGGATGGTGTGGTTGTTGCCATGGGCTTCCTCTTCGTTACGCGGGTGTACGGGTGGTCTCTTCGAAGGGGAACCGGGCCGAAGCCGCACGGCAGTCCCCGAAGCTGTCGCGCAGTCGCGCGAGCAGCGTGCTGAGCTGGACGACCTCGTCGTCTGACCAGTCATGCAAGTAGTGGGTGAGTGTCCTGATGGACAGGTCGGACAGCTCGTTGACCTTCGCCTTGCCCGTGGGCGTGAGGCGCAGGATCCGGGAGCGCTTGTCGGCGGGGTCGGGATCCCGCAGGATCCACTCCTTCTCGGCGACATGGGCCACGTGGCGACTTGTCACCGACATGTCCACGGCGAGCAGCTCGGCGAGCCTGCTCATCCGCATCTCTCCGTGCCGGTCGAGCAGGATGAGTACGGCGGCGGAACCTGCCGGGCAGTCGTGCGGCAGCCCTCTTCCGAGACCACGTTTCACGGCGCCGATGGCGCTGAGCTGTCGGGCCAGCTCCTCGTAATGACGCTGCGCGGCCACGGCACCTCCTATGTTGTTGCTTAGGGCAACGATAGAGACAGTTGGTTGCCGCAGGCAAACTAAAACCGGACCAACGCCTTAAAGAGTCGGCAAAGGTCTGGGGCTCGGCTCGTAAAGTCCGTGGTCAGCGGGGGTTGGGCCGACCCCGGTTGGTTCGCTAGGGTCCTGCGCTATGGCACACAACCCCCAGGGCCCCCAGAACACCCCCGACCCGGCCGGCAGCACGCAGATGTTCCGCGCCTTCGTCGACGAGTCCCCGCAGGGCGGCCGAGCCCAGCAGCCCGCGGCAGCACCCGCGGGCCCGCGCATCGGCCTGATCATCGGCGTCGTACTCGCGATCGCGGTGATCGCGGGGGTGGCTTGGCTGGCGTTGAAGTAGGAGGAGCGCCCCGTAAGGGGCGCGGGGCTGTGACATCTGCGGCTCCGCCGCGTGGGCGCGACCAGCCACATGCGGCCCGCGGATCAGAACCCAGCTACTTCCACTTCACCGAGACGTCCTGCGTCTCGACATGCATCCCCAGCGGCACCCGCCAGGCTTCGACGCACACAGGCCAGGTCTTCTTCACGGTCTTCCCCGCATCAATGGGTGCGGGGAGCTTCTCCGTGGATTCAAGCGTGGCCCAGTCCACGCCAAGGGCACCGATCACGTGCGTCTCGAAGGTGACCGTGCCCGACCGAACCGGTGATCCCCCGGTGTTGCGGAACGTGACGGTCACCTTTTCGCACCACCGGTCGTCGGCAGGCTTACGTTCCGGCGCGCTGACGCTCAGCTTCGCGGGCCCGCTGGGCGGGGCGCTTGAGCTGCCGCCGGGTGCGGAGGGCGTGACCTCCGGGTTACTGGCTCCCGAACTGCTCTCCGTACGACCGGCCTTGGGGCCGTCAGCCGGGGAGCTGCTGCTGTCCGAGGCGCCCGGAGAGGCAGAACTGGGCTTTCCGGCAGGGGACTTGCCGGAGGAGTCATCGGCGCCGGGCCCGGACGGCTCGGGGGAGTCACCCTTGCCGCCACCCTCGCCGGGTGACGCCGTACCGTCCAACGGGACCAACTCCACGTCCCCGGTGGGGGCGGCACCCTGCCCCGGCGCCCGCTCAGGCCCCGCGGCGGCCGGCCCCGTGGCCACATAGCCCTCGCCGTCACCGCTGCCGCAGGCGGCAAGCAGCCCGCCCAGGCACAGGGCAGCCGTGGACGCACCCAGTACGTTCCGTATGCCACGTCGCATCGCGCAAGTGTGGCTGACGGACCGTCAATTAGGAACCCCGTCAGCAACTCCTGCCCCGCTACGGCCAACTCCTGCCCCGCTACGGCAACTCCTGTCCCCCTGGGGCGCATTGAGCCACAGGGGGAGTGCCGTCAGTCCGCGATGAGACCTTCCCGCAGCTGCGAGAGCGTCCGGGTGAGCAGCCGGGACACGTGCATCTGCGAGATGCCGACCTCCTCGCCGATCTGCGACTGCGTCATGTTCGCGAAGAAGCGCAGCATGATGATGCGGCGCTCGCGCGGCGGCAGCTTGGCGAGCAGCGGCTTGAGTGACTCGCGGTACTCGACGCCTTCGAGGGCACTGTCCTCGTACCCCAGGCGGTCCGCGAGGGAGCCCTCGCCGCCGTCGTCCTCGGGGGCCGGGGAGTCGAGCGAGGACGCGGTGTACGCGTTGCCGACGGCCAGGCCGTCGACCACGTCCTCCTCGGACACCCCGAGGGCCTTGGCGAGTTCGGGCACGGTCGGCGAGCGGTCCAGCTTCTGCGCCAGCTCGTCGCTCGTCTTCGTCAGCGCGAGCCGCAACTCCTGGAGCCGGCGCGGCACGCGCACCGACCAACTCGTGTCGCGGAAGAAGCGCTTGATCTCACCGACGACCGTCGGCATCGCGAACGTCGGGAATTCCACGCCGCGTTCGCAGTCGAAGCGGTCGATCGCCTTGATGAGGCCGATCGTGCCGACCTGGACGATGTCCTCCATCGGTTCGTTACGGCTGCGGAAGCGCGCGGCCGCGTACCGGACGAGGGGGAGGTTGAGCTCGATCAGCGTGTCTCGGACATAGACACGCTCCGGGCTGTCCTGGTCGAGCGCGGCGAGCCGCAGGAACAGGGAGCGGGACAGGGTGCGAGTGTCGATGGCTCCGGAAGCCCCGGAAACAACTGGGCTCACAAGCGCGTCGGGCGCTGATTCGCTCGGCGCTGATTCGCTCTTCGTGAGCGTGAGCACCTTCGAGCTGCCCTGGTCTGCGGACATGCCACCCCCTTGAGGTCGCGGACGGTCACGGCGGACGCTCCCGTCGGAGGAACGCAGCCTCCACCTGAATACCGGACGTGGGGCTGCGGCAAACGCGGTTCCAGCAGAATGTCACATGTCGGCAACACGCTGTAGTTACATGTCGACAAAGAAGGGTGACATCGATGCAGGAAAGAGGGGGTCTGGGGCTTTTCTTCTCGTGGATCCGTCGGGAACTGCCGTCGGGGCAGTCCACTCGATACGGTTACGCCTCGATACGGTTTGCGGATCGAAGTCGCGCGAAGCTTCTGGCCAGCAGTCTTGACACATGCATCTGAGAAACGCCCAATTCGGCGCTGATCTGTGATTGCGTCAGATTGCTGTAGTAGCGCAGAAGCAGGATGCGCTGTTCGCGCTCGGGCAGTTGCACGAGGAGATGGCGGACGAGATCGCGGTGCTCGACGCCGTCGAGCGCGGGGTCCTCATAGCCGAGCCGGTCGAGCAGGCCGGGCAGGCCGTCGCCTTCCTGGGCCGCCTCCAACGACGTTGCGTGGTACGAACGTCCGGCCTCGATGCAGGCCAGGACCTCCTCCTCGGTGATCCGCAGCCGCTCGGCGATCTCCGCGGTCGTGGGCGAGCGCCCGAACGCCGTGGTGAGGTCCTCGGTCGCCCCGGTCACCTGCACCCACAGCTCGTGAAGACGGCGCGGCACATGGACCGTTCGTACGTTGTCGCGGAAGTACCGCTTGATCTCGCCGACCACGGTGGGCATCGCGAAGGTCGGGAACTGCACGCCGCGCTCGGGGTCGAAGCGGTCGATGGCGTTGATCAGGCCGATCGTGCCGACCTGGACGACGTCCTCCATCGGTTCGTTGCGGCTGCGGAAGCGGGCGGCGGCGTACCGCACCAGCGGCAGATTCGCCTCGATGAGCGCACCGCGGACGCGGCCGTGCTCGGGGGTGCCCGGTTCGAGCTCCTTGAGCTGACCGAAGAGCACCTGGGTCAGGGCGCGGGTGTCGGCGCCCCTGCTGCTGGGGGTGCTCGGGGTGCTCGGGGCGCTGGGAGTGGTGGGGGCGCTGAGGGCGCTCGGGGCCGGCTGCGTGTCCTGCGGGCCCGGGGCGCTCGGTGGGCCGGGGCTGCTCGCCTGCGGGGTCACGGGTGGTGCTTCGGGCGCAGTACTGGCCGGCACGGTCAACGCCACCCCTTCTCGGTCAAGCGCAATCAAGTCCTGTCGAGCTCAGTCAAGATCAGCCGACCCTGGTCAACTCATCCGTCAAAAGCGGTCATAGCATCACAAGACATGTGCACTGTGTGCAAGCACCCGATAACTACGTGTTGAGGGGCAAGTTGGGCCATAAGACGCAGCGCAGCCCCTCACCGTTCCGGTGAGGGGCTGCCCAGGTGAGGGGCCGCTTTTCGCGGAGTGGCCGAGCCGGCCGGCTCAGAACTCGTAGTCGGCGATCACCCACGTGGCGAACTCACGCCACAGCGCGACGCCCGCCTGGTGGGCCGGGTGCTCGATGTACCGCTTCAGCGCATCGGTGTCCTCGACCGCCGAGTTGATGGCGAAGTCGTACGCGATGGGCCGGTCGGTGATGTTCCAGTCGCACTCCCAGAACGTGAGCTCCGGGATCTGCTCGCCGAGTGCGCGGAAGGCCTTGACGCCCTCGACGACGCGCGGCTCGTCGCGCTCCACACCGTCGTTGAGCTTGAAGAGGACCAGATGGCGGATCATTGCGCACTCCTGAGAAGCGGGGGGAGGAGAGTCGGGGACGGCGGCCGAGCCGCTCAGTCCTTGCCTCCGTTGGCGACCCACGTCATGAAGTCGCCGATGCTCTGAGCGGCGTCCGAAACCGCCTCGAAGCCTATCTGCACGTAGTCAGCGGCCTTGGCGGGGTCGGTGATGATCACGTAGAGCATGAAGACGACGAGCGCGAAGAGCCCGACTTTCTTCCACTGCACCGCCATGCTTCGGCCTCCCCATACCCGCTGCGTCCTGTGGCCCCTGTGACGGCCGTGAGTCTAACCCGGCACGTGCTCACAAGGTTTTTAAGGACCAACGGCCCGGCAGCAGAGGTCCTTTGCCGTCCCGTTCCGAGTGGCGCGCCACGCAGGATTGGTGATGTGCCCAGCGGATCTGGCAGGAATCCGCGGGCAAGGGACTGGCCCCACTGCGGGGTCACGCGCCGTCGGCTTCCCCCCGAAAGGCGGCGCTGGCTTAGGGGTTCCAGTCCTCATCGGGGGGAGTGGCTTGTCCCCCCGATGCCGCTCCCCCCGTCCTATCGGAAGAGAGCCCCGGCGCCTTCGCGGCGCCGGGGCTCTCTCGCGCGTCCGGCCTTTCGGCAGGTGCCGGAAACGACGAAGGCCCCGTCCTCGCGGACGGGGCCTTCGTATGAAGAGCGGTAGCGGTGGGATTTGAACCCACGGTGAGTTTCCCCACACTCGCTTTCGAGGCGAGCTCCTTCGGCCGCTCGGACACGCTACCGAGAGGAACTCTAGCCCAAAGATGCCCGTGGTCAGAAATCCGTTCTCGCGGAGGCTTCCCACTGGCTTCTCAGAGGCTCCCCGCAGGCCCCTCAGCGCCCCCGGAAGAAGCGGGTGAGCACCCCAGCGGTCTCCTCCGCGAGGACACCCTCGATCACCTCGGGGCGGTGGTTGAGCCTTCTGTCGCGTACGACGTCCCAGACGGAGCCCGCGGCGCCCGCCTTCTCGTCGCGCGCACCGTAGACGACGCGGTCGACGCGGGACTGGACGAGCGCGCCCGCGCACATCGTGCAGGGTTCCAGGGTCACCACCAGCGTGCAGCCCGTGAGCCGCCACTCCCCGAGCGCGGCCGCGGCCCGGCGGAGGGCGAGCACCTCCGCGTGCGCCGTCGGATCACCGGTCGCCTCGCGTTCGTTGTGGCCCGACGCGAGCACCGTCGTGCCGTCCGGGGACAGCACGACGGCGCCGACGGGCACATCGCCGCCCTGAGCGGCCAGTTCGGCCTCGGCCAGGGCGAGCCGCATGGACGCCCGCCAGCGGTCGCGCACAGGATCGGTCGTGTCGGTCGTGTCGTTCGGGTCGGTCGGATGGCCGGTTTCGCTCACACCGGGAACCTAGCGGACGGCCTCTAGCACCTCCGCCGCCCCGAGGATCTCGGCGATGTCGCTGAGCGCGTCACCGGGCTCCAGACCGAGCAGCTCCTTCTCGGGCACGCCGAGGTCGGCCATGAGCCCGGAGTCGCCGAGGGGCCCCGCGGGCACCGCGTCGCCCGATGCGTCCCCCGTGTCGTCGTCATCGGCGGTATCGGGGACGGCGTCGGACGCGGCGGGTTCGCCGTCCTCCGTGCCGTCCAGGTCGAGGGCGTCCAGATCGACACCCGGGTCGTCGGTGCCCGGCTCGCGGCCGAGCATCTCGTCGGTGAGCAGGATCTCGCCGTACGAACTCCGGGCGGCCGCGGCCGCGTCCGAGACGTAGATACGAGGGTCCTCCTCACCGTCCACGCGGACGACGCCGAACCAGGCGCCCTCCTGTTCGATGAAGACGAGGACGGTGTCGTCCTCAGCGCTGCCGGCCGTGGCCTCGCGGGCCAGGTCGGTCAGATCCGACAGGGTCTCCACATCGTCGAGCTCCGTGTCGCTCGCTTCCCACCCGTCTTCGGTGCGCGCGAGCAGTGCGGCGAAGTACACCGTGACTCTCCCACTGGTCATAGACAGTGCCGGTTGACGGTTTGGGTGTCCCCCCGGCGAGTTCGGGGAGCGGGGGAGTTGCTGTTCCAAGCCCCGCCCACTCGGAATCGTGGCAGAAACCACGGCCCGAGGAGAGGTCTTCCGCCCGCTGTGTCCGCGTCGCGTCTCCCGGACGGCTCCCCGATGCCTGCGTGAGAGGTGGCCGCTACCAGCGGAACGTGCGCATACGCATCTGCTGACGCATCCGTGCCGCCCGGGCGCGGCGCGGCTTCACACGGTCGCGAAGCTCAAGGGCCTCGGCCCTTTCGTGCAGGAACTGGGCACGACGGCGCCGGCGCTCGGCTTCGGTCTCGCGGTCCGGCTCTCGGCCGCCGGGCTCTCTGTCCGGCATGGGCAACACCACCCAAGGTCGTACGTCCACTTTCCCCCGTACGGCGGGTTTGATGCGAGGGGTCTTCCCGGGGCGGGGCCGAAGCGGAGGTTCGACGCAGGGGTTCGAAGCAGGGGTTCGAAGCAGGGGTGCGAAGCGGTCGTCACGGGGGAGACCAGGTGGTCCCGCGCGCGGTTACCGTTGACGGCATGCGTATCCACGTCGTCGACCACCCGCTGGTGGCGCACAAACTCACCACGCTGCGCGACAAGCGCACCGACTCACCGACCTTCCGGCGCCTCGCCGACGAGCTGGTCACCCTGCTCGCGTACGAGGCCACCCGGGACGTGCGCACCGAGCAGGTCGACATCGAGACCCCGGTCACCCCGACGACCGGCGTCAAGCTGTCCCACCCGCGCCCCCTGGTCGTGCCGATCCTGCGTGCCGGGCTCGGCATGCTGGACGGCATGGTGCGGCTCCTGCCTACCGCCGAGGTGGGCTTCCTCGGGATGATCCGCGACGAGGAGACCCTCCAGGCGTCCACGTACGCGACGCGTATGCCGGAGGACCTCTCCGGGCGTCAGGTGTACGTCCTGGACCCGATGCTGGCCACCGGCGGCACGCTCGTCGCCGCCATCCAGGAACTGATCAAGCGCGGCGCGGACGACGTCACCGCCGTGGTGCTCCTCGCCGCCCCCGAGGGCGTCGAGGTCATGGAGCGCGAGCTCGCGGGCACGCCGGTGACGGTCGTGACGGCGTCGGTGGACGAACGGCTCAACGAGAGCGGCTACATCGTGCCGGGGCTCGGTGACGCCGGGGACCGGATGTACGGGACGGCGCAGTAGCGCGCGGCCGCTCCTTCGGGGAGCGGCGCTCAGCAGTCCTTCTTGCCGTGGGACGCCGGGGACGTCGGCTTGGGTTTGGCGAGTACCGCCAGAGCCTTGTCGGCGTCCTCTTTCTTTGCCAGATCCTTGAACTTCGAGCCGATGATGAGGTCGACCTCGCCGCCCTTGCGGGCGTCCGTGCGGCTCTCGGTGCCCGCGAGCTGCGTCCCGAGGACCGGCAGCGCGGTGCCCGTGGCGGACTTGGGGCCGAGCAGCATCCCGGTGCCCTTGACCTTCTTGTCGTACTCCTTCGGGGCGTTGTCCACCTTGCCGATGGCGAAGCCGCGCTTCTTGAGCTCGGCCGCGACGTCCTTGGCGAGGCCGGAGCGGGGCGTGGCGTTGAAGACGTTGACCTTGATCTGGCCCGGCTTGGGCAGCGCCGCGGGGGCGGGCTCGGCCGAGGGGCCGGGCTTCTTGGCCGCGCAGTCGCTGCGCGAGCTCGCCGCCGTGGCCTTGCCGCCGCCGGTGAAGACATCGATGAGCTGCAGTGTTCCCCAGCCGATGAGGCCGGCCCCCGCGACGGACGCGATCACCGCGAGCACGAGCCTGCGGCGGCCACGGGGGCGGCGCATACGCGGATATTTGGCCCCCGTGATGCGGTACTTGCCGCCCATGCCGGGGGGAGTGAGCATGCTCATGGGCGCAGCGTAGTGCGACGACGCCGTGATGCCTACTAAATGATCATTGACTTGGGGTCGGTCCAACCCGAAAGGGCCAATGGGCGTGGCTGCGGGCGCGGGTTGTGAACGTGAGGTGGGGACGCGTGCGGCAACCGTGAGGCGCGCGTGCGGCAATCGTGACGCGCGCGCACGCACGCGCGCGTTAAGCGTGAAGGCGTGCGTGCCCGGTGTCACGGCCGGTGTCACGGCCGGTGTCACGGCCGGTGTCACGGCCGGTGTCACGGCCGTGCGGCGTCGTCAGCCCAGTTCGAGTACGCGGGCGTGCAGCACCTGGCGCTGCTGGAGCGCGGCGCGGACCGCGCGGTGCAGCCCGTCTTCCAGGTAGAGGTCGCCCTGCCACTTCACCACGTGCGCGAAGAGGTCGCCGTAGAACGTCGAGTCCTCCGCGAGGAGCGTCTCTAGGTCCAGCTGGCCCTTGGTCGTCACGAGCTGATCGAGGCGGACCGGGCGCGGCGCGACGTCCGCCCACTGCCGGGTGCTTTCCCGGCCGTGGTCGGGGTACGGCCGGCCGTTTCCGATGCGCTTGAAGATCACACGGAAAGCCTACCGGGCGAGGCTCTCCGGGCGCAGCCATGGAGACGGAGTGCGACTCTGGGAAATGACGCCGGAAATCGGGGCAAACCGGGAACACTCAAGCCGGGAACAGGGGCAGAAGTGAGCGAGAGCCAGCCGATGCCGTCCACGACGGGGCGCGCGAACCCCTCTAACGAGTCAACGCCGGTCGCGGGGGTGACGACCGGAGGGGAAGCTTCCGGTGGGGGTGCCGTGGGTGGAGGTACGGAGCGTCGGGGTGCCGCGCTGCCCCAGGAAGCGATGGAGATCGTCTCCGGCTATGCCTTCGCCGGGCCCGCGCTGGACCTCGGCGCGCTCCTGTGGGACGGACAGTGCCTTCCCGACGCCCAGATCCGCATCCCGCTTGCCATGCTCAACCGCCACGGGCTCGTCGCGGGCGCGACCGGCACAGGCAAGACGAAGACTCTCCAGCTCATCGCCGAGCAGCTGGCCGCGCAGGGCGTGCCGGTGTTCCTCGCCGACATCAAGGGGGACGTATCCGGGATCTCGGTGCCGGGGGAGAGCGGCGAGAAGGTCGCCGAGCGGGCGCGGGACGTCGGGCAGACGTGGGAGGCGACGGGCTTCCCCAGCGAGTTCTACGCGCTGGGCGGGATCGGCACCGGGATTCCGGTGCGGTCCACGATCACGAGCTTCGGTCCGGTGCTGCTGTCGAAGGTGCTGCAACTGAACCAGACCCAGGAGCAGTCGCTCGGCCTGATCTTCCATTACGCCGACCAGAAAGGGCTGGAACTGGTCGACCTGAAGGATCTGCGGGCCGTGGTGACGTTCCTGACGTCGGACGAGGGAAAGCCGGAACTCAAGGGAATCGGCGGCCTTTCCACGGTCACCGCGGGCGTCATCCTGCGGGCGCTGACCGCCTTCGAGGCGCAGGGCATGGGGGACTTCTTCGGGGAGCCGGAGTTCGACACAGCTGAGTTCCTGCGGGCGGCGCCGGACGGGCGGGGTCTGGTGTCGGTGCTCGAACTGCCCGCCGTGCAGGACAAACCGCAGCTCTTCTCGACGTTCCTGATGTGGCTGCTCGCGGATCTCTACAACGACCTGCCCGAGGTGGGTGACGTGGAGAAGCCGAAGCTGGTCTTCTTCTTCGACGAGGCGCACCTGCTCTTCAACGGGGCGTCGAAGGCCTTCCTCGAAGCGATCACGCAGACCGTGCGGCTCATCCGCTCGAAGGGGGTCGGCGTCTTCTTCGTGACGCAGACGCCGAAGGACGTGCCCGCCGATGTCCTCGCCCAGCTGGGCAACCGCGTCCAGCACGCGCTGCGGGCCTTCACCCCGGACGACCAGAAGGCGCTGAAGGCTACGGTGCGGACGTTCCCGAACTCCGCGTACGACCTGGAGGAGACCCTCACCGCGATCGGCACCGGCGAGGCGGTGATCACCGTACTGAGCGAGAAGGGCGCACCCACGCCGGTGGCCGTGACGCGGTTGCGGGCGCCGGAGTCGTTGATGGGGCCGGTGGAGGCGGGGGCGCTGGAGGGAGCGGTGAAGGGGTCGCTGCTGTACGGGCGGTACGCGGACGCGGTTGACCGGGAGTCGGCCTACGAGAAGTTGACCGCGCGTCAGGCGGAGGCGGAGGAGGCGGCTGCGGCGGTCGCGGCCGCGGCGGAGGCGGAGAAAGCGGAGAAGGCGGCGGCGAAGGGGGCGGCTTCGAGCAAGGGGTCCGGCTCGGTGGTGGACCAGGTGGTGGGGAGCGGGATCTTCAAGTCGCTGGCGCGGTCGTTGGGGACGCAGATCGGGCGGGAGATCTCGCGGTCGGTGTTCGGAACGGCTCGGCGCAGACGCTGAAACGTGTGCGTGTGCGTCTGCGCCGAGCGGGGGGGCGTGGTGGCTGGCTCAGCGGCCGTTCTGCTCCGCGCCGCCGCCGTTCTTCTCGGGGTCCTCGTCGTCGCTCTGTGAGGCTGCCGTGGTAGGGGCGTCGGGGGTGGGGGGTGCGTTGCGCACGGCTTCGGCGCGCAGGAGTGCGTGCAGGGCTGCGTAGGGGTCGATAGGCATGGGGTGCCGTCCTCTTTCTCTCGCTGCTGGTGGGGTGGGGTGGCCGGCCCTTCGTGGGGCGGGCCTGTCAGCAGCGGAGGACGACGGAGCGTGGGGCGGGGCGGTGGTGGAGGGCGCGGGTGGGGAGGGGGCGGCTGCGGCGGGGGTCGCTGGGGCGTGCGGCCGGGGCTGAGACGGGGGTGGGGCGTCTCGTGGGTACGCGGAGGGCGGTCTCGGCGGTGTCCTGGTGGGCCTCACCGGTGGGCTCGGTGGAGACGGCCGCGGGTGGGGCGGGGGCGGCTTCGGTGGGGGTCGCGGGGGCGAGGACGGCGCCGAGGAGGGCCAGCAGAATCAGGGCAGCGCGAAGCCACGCGGGACGGGGCGCGGCGGCACGGCTCATGAGGGGTCATGTCCCCCGACCACCCCCACTTCCTGTGCCCCACCCCAGAGATCCCCTCTCATGGGCTAGGGCGCGAGGGCGCTCCCGGCTGACGGTTGCGGGGCGGTTCTGGTGCGGTGGTGGTGCGGGGCCGCGCCGGTATGTCCGTCCTCGCTATCGTCCGGTGGCCGTGGGGTTGCTTCGGCTCCGGAGCCTTCGGGAACCGTGCTCCGGGCAGACATACCGGCACGTCCCCTCGCGTCTCGCTGCCGGCTGCGGGCCGTCGGTGTCGCTGCGGGTCCGGTCCGTCTCGGGGTGCGGGGCCGCGCCGGTATGTCCGTCCTCGCTATCGTCCGGTGACCGCGGGGCTGCTTCGGCTCCGGCGCCTTCGGGAACCGTGCTCCGGGCAGACATACCGGCACGTCCCCTCGCGTCTCGCTGCCGGCTGCGGGTGGGTGGGGGGCGGTGTTCTGGCCCCGGGGCGTCGAGGGCATCTCCTGCATCTGATCGCGTTTCCACCCACGCTCGGCTACGCAGGCCGGCCTCTCACCCACCCGCCTCGGCTACCGCACGCACCCCCGCCCACCCGTCGCGGCTGCCGCACGCACCCCCGGCCCTCCCGCCCCGCCCATGCACCGCGGGGCAATCGGGTGGGTGGGTGGGAAAGGTTGTTCGTTCAGGGGTGGATGCGGGGTGATCGGGTGGGTGGGTGGGGAGGGCTTGTTCGGGGAGGAGTGGATGCGGGGGGCCCGGCCCCAGGGTTACTTGGCGGAGGCCTTCGCCGCCGCTTTGAGCTGTTGCTTGTGGGTGCGGACCCTTTGGAGGGACTCCGGGCCCGTGATGTCCGCGACCGAGCGGTACGCGTCCGGCTCCCCGTACGCCCCCGCCGCCTCCCGCCAGCCCTCAGGACGTACGCCCAGCTGCTTGCCGAGCAGGGCCAGGAAGATCTGTGACTTCTGCTTGCCGAAGCCGGGGAGGTCGTTCAGGCGCTTCAGGAGGTCCTTGCCGGACGCGGCGCCCTCCCACAGGGCGGTGGGGTCACCCTCGTAATGCTCCACGAGGTACGCGCAGAGCTGCTGGATTCGTTTCGCCATCGACCCGGGATAGCGATGCACCGCAGGCTTGGCGGAGAGCAGCGCGGCGAACGCCTCGGGGTCGTACGCGGCGATCTCGTGCGCGTCGAGATCGTCCGCGTCCAACCGCCGCGCGATCGTCCGCGGCCCCGCGAACGCCCACTCCATCGGAACCTGCTGGTCGAGCAGCATCCCGACGAGCGCGGCCAGCGGACTGCGGCCGAGGAGCTCATCGGCTTCCGGTTCCTGGGCCAGGTGCAAGGTGACGTCCATGGAGTCGATCATCCCGCTCGGGCCGGCGCTCCGCACGCCCGCACCCGGCGGGGAAATCCGCGTGCGGTCTCGGGGCCGGGATCGATACCCTCGCCCTATGTCGACGCCCCGCATCTCCTAGCCAGGACACCGGTCTCCACGTCACCCGTGTGTCCATTCGCTGTTGCGGAGCGTTACCTCATGATCACCGCCCGACGCATCGACGTCCGCGGCGGCGCCCGGCTTCTGCTCGCCGGCGCCTCCTTCCACATCGCCCCCGGCGACCGCATCGGCCTCGTCGGCCGTAACGGCGCGGGGAAGACCACCTTGCTCAAGACCCTCGCGGGGCAGGTCGCCCCGGCCGCGGGCACCTTCACCCGCACCGGGTCCGTCGGCTACCTCGCCCAGGATCCCGCCGCCGCCGACCCGCACAGCACCGTCACCGCCCGCATCCTCTCCGCCCGCGGACTCGACCGTGCCGCGCAGGCCCTGCGTAACGCCGAGAGCGCCATGGCCGAAGCCGTGGGAGCCGCGGAACAGCGGCGGGCCATGGCCGCGTACGCCCGCGCGGACGACGCGTTCCAGGCGCGGGGCGGGTACGCCGCCGAGGCGGAGGCCGCCCGCGTGGCCGCCGGTCTCGGGCTCCCCGAGCGCATGCTGGACGCGCCGGTCGGCCATCTCTCCGGCGGCCGGCGGCGCCGCGTCGAGCTGGCCCGGATCCTCTTCTCGCGCCACGACACCCTGCTCCTCGACGAGCCGACCAACCATCTGGACGCCGATTCGGTGGGCTGGCTGCGGGGGTATCTCGGGAGCTGTCCCGGTGGGCTCGTCCTCATCAGCCATGACACCGAGCTGCTCGCGGACACCGTCAACCGCGTCTTCGCGCTCGACCCCGGCCGCGCCACCCTCGACGTGCACAACACCGGCTGGCACACCTATCTCGCCCAGCGCGCCGCGGACGAGCGGCGGCGCGGCCGTGAGCGGGCCAACGCCGAGCGGAAGGCCGCTTCGCTGCGCAGCCAGGCGGAGAAGATGCGCTCGCACGTCGCGACCGCCACCGCCGCGAAGAACATGGCCCGCCGCGCCGACCGGATGCTCGCCGCCACCGAGCCCGTCAGGAGGGGCGAGCGTGTCGCGCGGATCCGGCTGCCCGAGCCCGCGCCGTGCGGGCGTACGCCGCTGGGGGCGGTCAGTCTGGTGAAGGCGTACGGGGGCCATCGGGTGCTTGGCGGTGTCGACCTGGCCGTCGACCGGGGGAGCCGGCTCGTCGTCCTCGGGTTCAACGGCGCCGGCAAGACCACCCTCCTGCGCATCCTCGCCGGGGCCGAACTCCCCGACAGTGGGCGGGTGGTGCACGGTCACGGAGCCAGGCTCGGCTACTTCGCGCAGGAGCACGACACCCTCGACGGCCGCATGACGGTACGGCAGAATCTCGCCGCCGCCGCGCCCGGCCTCACGGACGGGGAGGTGCGAGGGGTCCTGGGGTCCTTCCTGTTCCGCGGGGACGACGCCGACAAGCCCGCCGCGGTGCTCTCCGGCGGCGAGAAGACCCGGCTCGCGCTCGCTGGGCTCGTGCACTCGGGGGCGAACGTGCTGCTCCTGGACGAGCCTACCAACAACCTCGACCCGGCGTCGCGCGACGAGGTGCTCGGCGCCGTGGGCACGTATCCGGGCGCGATCGTGATGGTGACGCACGACGAAGGGGCCATCGACGCGCTGCGGCCCGATCGCGTGCTGCTCCTGCCGGACGGCACCGAGGACCTGTGGAGCCCGGACTACCGGGAGCTCGTCGCGCTCGCCTAGCCGGCGCCGCCTGTGGGCTCGAGGCTGCGTGGCGCGCGGGCGCGCAGCCTCAGCGCCAGGAGCGGGAAGACGAGGACCGACACCATCGCCGCCCCGACGAGCGCCGCGGCCTCGCCCGCCGTCAGCGCCTTGTCGTCCAGGCCGATGGCGGTGATCGCGACGACGAGCGGCAGGGCCGTGGAGGAGTAGAGCGTGAGGGCGCGCCGGTCTCGTACGTCCAGGTCGCGCGGGGCGAGGACGTACACGGGCAGGCCCCGTACGACGAGGAAGAGCAGGAGGAAGGCGGGCAGCAGGACGAGTGGACGGCCGCCGTGCAGCAGGGCGGCCAGGTCGAAGTCGATGCCGGTCACGATGAAGAACACCGGCACCAGGAAGCCGAAGCCCATCGCCTCGATCTTCCCGAGGACCAGTTCGCTGCTCTCCGGCGCCGCGCCTTGCAGGACGAGGCGGGTGAGCAGGCCCGCCGCGAACGCGCCCAGGAGCGTGTCGAGGCCGAAGGCGTACGAGAGGCCCAGCATCGCGGCGAGCAGCAGCATCACGAAGCGCACCGCGAACTGGCCGCTGCTGTGCAGGGTCTTGGCGATGACACGGGAGAACCAGGGAGGCCTCGGCCGCAGCGCCCAGAAGACCGCGGCGGCCGTGACGGCGGCGAACGCGGCGAGCAGCACGGCCGACGTGCGGGGGGCCCGGCCGCTCAGGAGCAGTGACATGGCGATGATCGGGCCGAACTCCCCGACCGCGCCGAAGGCCATCATCACCGTCCCGAAGCGGCCCCGCAGGTCCCCTGAGTCGCGCAGGACCGGCAGCACCGTGCCGAGCGCGGTGCTGGTCAGCGCCGTGCCGATGACGAAGCTCTTGGTGACGGCGCCCGCGGTCAGGGCGAACGCGACGCCGAGTCCGAGCGCCAGCGAGATCACCCATGCCCGCACCGAACGGCGCAGGGTGTCCCCGCGGACGGCGCCGAACTGGATCTCGTATCCGGCGAGGAAGATCAGCATCGAGAGGCCGAGGTCCGAGAGCGCGTCGATGGCCGCGTCGTGGCGGGCCCATCCGAGGACGTCGGGGCCGATGAGGATGCCGAGCAGGATCTCGAAGATGACCAGGGGGACGGGGAGCCAGCGGCTGAAGCCGTAGGTGAGGAGGGGCGCGAGCACGGCGATGGCCATGATCAGGATGAGCGTCCCCGGCTGCGACATAGGTCGTATTCAACCTAAAGTCGGGCGAAACGGATAGCGGGCAGTCCGGACGATCCGAAGGGGGAGCCCATCCGATGCATCAGAAGCTGCACACGCCGGCCACGTCACCGAGCCGGCCCCCGAGCCCGGACGACGACCACCGCGCCCCGCAGACACGGCCCGGCCTCTGGAAACGCTGCCTCTGGGGCGGCCTCGCCCTCTGGCTGCTCACGGCCGCCATCACCTACGCGACGAAGAACACCAACCTCCTGCCCACCCTCATCCTCCTGGGCAGCTTCCTCATCCCGGCCGTCTTCGTGCTCTGGGCCTACGAGCGCCACGGACGCGACCTCGGCCTCGGCGTGCTGCTCAACTGCTTCATCGTGGGCGGTGTGCTCGGCGTTCTCGGCGCGTCCGTCATGGAGTACTACCTCCTGCACCCCTCGGTGTGGATCTTCCTCGGCGTCGGTCTGATCGAGGAGGCCGTCAAGCTCCTCGCGCTGATGCTGGTCCTGCGCCGCTTCAAGCCGATCCGCGGCCTGCGCGCCGGGCTCGTGCTCGGCGCCGCGGTCGGGTTCGGCTTCGCGGCCTTCGAGAGTTCCGGGTACGCCTTCAACGCCGCCGTCACGATGCGCGGCGTCGACCTGCGTTCGCTCCTGGAGACGGAGATCCTGCGCGGGCTCCTCGCCCCCTTCGGGCACGGCCTGTGGACCGCGATCGCGGGCGGAGTGCTCCTCAAGTTCCGTGCGCCGGACGGGCGGTTCCGCTTCACCGGCCCGGTGGTGGCCACGTATCTCGGTGTCTCGCTGCTGCACGCGCTGTGGGACTCGATGCACGGCATCGCCATCTGGCTCGTCGCGAAGATCACGAGTGCCGGGCTCGACCCCGCGCTCTTCGCGCAGGGCTACATCCCCGCCCCCACCGACCAGCAGAAGCATCTGTTCACGCTCTTCTCCGACGGCGGACTCGTCCTCGTCTCACTCGCCGGAATCGGCTGGCTGCTCACACTCGCCCGCTCGGGGCGGGCAGGGGACCCACGTACGAGAGCGGCCCGCCACCGGGGTGATGGTGAGGGCTGAGGCGCTCCGGCGGCGGGCCCCCGCGCGCGGGGCTACTGGATTTCCACGGGGCCGTCGCCCTTGCCGCCGTCACGCTTGCCGTTGTCGCCCTTGCCGCCGTCCGCCTGGCCGCGGTCGGCGGGCGCGCCCAAGTACCGCTTGATGTCGAGGGGTTCGCGCTCGCCCTGGCCCATCCCCTGCGGGGCGGGCGAGCCGAGGTTGTTGCGGACCGAGTCCAGGATCGTCAGGCCCTGCCCGACGAGTCCGGCCGCGATCTCGCCGAGCCCGTCCGCGCCGTTCAGCACGTTCACGTTGGCACCGGCGAGACCGGACGCGGCCTCCTTCACGATCAACGGCAACTGATCGATCAGCATCCGGTCGAGCGCGACCCGGTCGTACGACGCCGCCGCCTCCGCCTGGATCTTCATCCGCTCGGCCTCGGCGAGGGCAAGGACCCGAATGCGCTCGGCGTCCGCCTCCGCGGGCTTCACGACCTCCGCGACCAGCTGCTGCTGGCGCAACTGGGCAGCACGCTCGGCGAGTTCGGTCCGCGCGTCGAGCACCTCCCGCTGTGCGTGCGCGTCCGCCAGGGGGCCCGCCTGAGCGGCCTTGGCCTGGGCCTGCTCGACCTCGGCGGAGTACTGGGCCTGCACGATCGCGGTCTGGCGCGCGTACTCGGCCTGGTTCCGCGCGGCCTCCTGCTCGGCCTCGGCCGAGGCCTGGGTCGCCTGCGCCTGGGCGATCTGGGCCTGGCGCTGGATGGCGGCCTTGTGCGGGGCGGACATGGCGTCGATGTAACCGGTGTCGCCGTCGTCGATCGACTGGATCTGCAGCGAGTCCACGTGCAGGCCGATCTTCGCCATCTCGGACTTCGAGGTGTCGAGCACCTCGGTGGCGAGCTTCTGCCGCTCGGTGACGATCTCCTCGACGGTCATCGAGCCGATGATGGACCGCAGATGGCCGGCGAAGATGCGGCCGGTCAGGACGGACATCTGGTCCTGGTCGGAGAGGAAGCGCTGGCCCGCGTTGACGATGCTCTCCGTGTCGTTGCCGACCTTGAAGGCGATGACGGCACGCACCTTCAGGGCGATGCCCTGCCGGGTCACGCAGTGCTCGACGACCTCCGCCTCGCACATGGAAAGGGTGAGGAAGCGGGTCTTGCGGAAGACGGGCAGCACGAACTTGCCGTGGCCCGTCACCACCCGGAACGGGGCGCCGCCGAGGCCTCGCCTGCCGCCAGAGATCAGCATCGCCTCATCCGGGGCGGGAACGCGGTAACCAAACATCGATCGACTCCTCAACCGGCGCCGCCGGCACCGTCGCCGGCCAACGCCTCCAACGGGTCCGCCCACTTGATGACATCGACCTGGCGGCTGCCCCGTGACTCGATCACGAGTACGGCGGCGCCGTGCGGCAGCGGTTCGTCGGACCAGGCGAGAAACGTCTCGGACCCCCCGCGGATCCGCACCAGGACCTCGCCGGGCCCCGCAGATCCGCGCGTACCGACGACGAGTTCGCCGGTACACCCGATCACAGCCTCATCCGGCGCCATCGGCGGCCGCCTCCCCCATGTCATGCAGGCTCTGTCTGGAACCCGACGATAGCGCCAGGGGACCGGGGGCAGGGAGGCGGCGCTCGCCTGTGCTTGCATACCGCGATGAGCCAAACCTCCGCGCCGCGCACCCGCACCTCCATCCGCAGCCGCAGGGACCCGGACCTCCCCACCTGTGTAAAAGCCCTCGCTCAGGTGCACGTGACGGACGGCTACCCCACCAACTGGCCCGAGCAGCCCGCCGATTGGCTGGCCGGTGGTTCGCTCGTCGGGGCCTGGGTCGCCGAACTCGACGACCGTGTCGTGGGGCATGTGGCGCTCTGCCGGAGCGGGGCCGACGACGTGGCGCCCGCGCTGTGGAGCGGGCGCGAAGGCGTGGCCGTCGAAGAGACCGCCGTGGTCAGCAGGCTGTTCGTCGCGCCGGGGGCCCGAGGGCATGGGATCGGGGCGCGGCTGCTGGAGCGGGTCGTGGCCGAGGCCCGGGAGTTGGGGTTGTCGCCCGTCCTGGACGTCGTCGAGTCCGACACCTCCGCGACCGCGCTCTACGAACGTACGGGCTGGCAGTTCCTCGGCACGGGCCGGCAGCACTGGAGCCCTGAGCAGACCGTCACCGTGCGGTGTTACGCGGCGCCGGGAGCCGTGGTTCCGCCGAGCTGAGTCACCGCGTCCCGCAACGCGTCCAGGAGGCCACCCACCGCCGGGCGGTCCGGCGCGGGGCCCCGTACCGCCGCGTAGATCGAACGGACCGGCGTGGGGTTGCGGACCTCGCGGACGACCACCCCGGAGTGGGGCGCGTCCAGGCCGAGTTCCGGTACGAGGCTGACGCCGAGGCCCGCGGCGACGAAACCCTGCGCGGTGGCGTAGTCCCCGCTCTCCACCACGAAGTCCGGGCTGAATCCTGCCGCGCCGCACGCGTCGAGGATGGGGTCGAGGCAGGGGCCGGGCGACTCGCTCGCGACCCACGGCTCGTCGGCCAGGTCCGTCATGTCGAGCAGCCGCTTCTCCGCGAGGGGGTGCCCCGCGGGGAGTACCGCGTGGAACCGGTCGTCCAGGAGGTGCTCGAACCGGACGCCGTCCACGCCGAGTTGACCCGGCGGCCGCACGACGAGTGCCAAGTCCGCCCAGTGGTCCCGTACTTCCGGCATCGCATCGCCGACATCCGACAGCTTCAACTCGACCTGCACACCGGGCTGCGCGCGCCGCAGCGCGGCCAGCGCCGGGGCGACAAGCCGCGCGCCCGCCGTCGTGAAGTACCGCATGGAGACCCGGCCCGTCCGCCCCGCCCGCAGCGCGGCGAGCGCGGTCTCCGCCTCGGCGAGCTGCTTGCCGATCGTGACGGCGTACTCGGTGAGCAGCCGCCCGGCGTCCGTCGCCCGCACCCCGCGCCCGGTGCGCTCCAGGAGGGGGATGCCCGCCTCCTTCTCCAGGGCCGCCATCTGCTGGCTCACCGCGGAGGGCGTGTACCCGAGGTTGCGGGCCGCGGCACTCACGGAGCCGCTGGTGACCACTGCCCGGAGGACTTGCATACGCCGCGTATCAAGCATGCAGCCCAGCTTAACTCTGCCCGGTGAACCCTTACGCACAACTAACAGGGCGAGTGGGCGCCCCGTGACTAAAGCCAGCCTCCCCCCAGTGAGCGCCAACTGGCCACGTCACACGGCCGCATCACACGGCCGCATCACAAGGCGGCATCGCAAGGCGGCATCGCAAGGCCGCGTCATCAACGAAGGAGCAGCGCATGTCCTAAAGGCGAATTCGGCCTCTACAGGGTCGACTTGGCCGCGAAGTCCCCGGGCCCGAGCACCCACTTCCACAAGTGGATCTCGGAGTCCTTCTTCGTCCTGTCCGGCCAGGTCCAGCTCTACGACGGAGACCGCTGGATCACCGGCGGCCCCGGCGACTTCCTCTACGTCCCGGTCGGCGGCCTGTCTCACCGGGCGCCCCGCGCGAGGAGCACTTCGAACAGGTGGGCGGAGACGGCCCAGAAGGGCGGCAAGGAGTTCGGCGAGTTCCTCGTGAAGCACGACAGCTTCTTCGTCGACCGCTGAGGCCCGTAACGTCGACCCCTTGGGCCCCGTAACGTCGAAGGGCCCCACTGCGAACAGTGGGGCCCATCAACCTCGTGCCCGGTGAGGCACTGGCGGAGGATACGAGATTCGAACTCGTGAGGGGTTGCCCCCAACACGCTTTCCAAGCGTGCGCCCTAGGCCACTAGGCGAATCCTCCGCCGCAAACAATACAAGACGTTGAGGAGTGCTCGCGAACCAGATCCGCCTCCGGTCCAAAGATCGCTCCCGAGATCGTTCGGGGGTGCGGTCCGGGCGGGGGCGGGCGTCGCTTCCGGGGCGGGGGATCGGCTAAGGTGGGGCTCAGCCCCTCACGTGGCGCTATCTGACTGAACTCCCCCAGGGCCGGAAGGCAGCAAGGGTAGGTTGGCTCTGGCGGGTGCGTGGGGGGCGCTTTGCGTTCGCGGTACGTGTTGTCAGTGGGCGCCATTAACCTCGTATGTGTGTCGTCTCTCGCGTTGTACCGCCGCTATCGCCCGGAGTCGTTCGCCGAGGTCATCGGGCAGGAGCATGTAACCGACCCGTTGCAGCAGGCGCTGCGCAACAACCGGGTCAATCACGCATACCTGTTCAGTGGTCCGCGCGGCTGCGGCAAGACGACGAGCGCGCGCATCCTGGCCCGCTGTCTCAACTGTGAGCAAGGTCCCACTCCGACGCCCTGCGGCGAGTGCCAGTCCTGCCAGGACCTGGCGAGGAACGGCCCGGGTTCGATCGACGTCATCGAGATCGACGCCGCTTCGCACGGCGGTGTGGACGACGCTCGTGACCTGCGCGAGAAGGCCTTCTTCGGCCCGGCGAGCAGTCGGTACAAGATCTACATCATCGACGAGGCCCACATGGTCACCTCGGCGGGCTTCAACGCCCTCCTGAAGGTGGTCGAGGAGCCGCCGGAGCACCTCAAGTTCATCTTCGCGACGACGGAGCCCGAGAAGGTCATCGGGACGATCCGGTCGCGTACGCACCACTATCCGTTCAGGCTCGTGCCGCCCGGGACGCTTCGCGAGTACTTGGCGGAGGTGTGCGGGCGGGAGCAGATGGCCGTCGAGGAGGGCGTGTTCCCGCTGGTCGTGCGGGCCGGCGCCGGTTCCGTGCGTGACTCGATGTCCGTCATGGACCAGCTGCTCGCGTCCGCGGCGGACGACGGTGTGACGTATGCCATGGCGACGTCCCTTCTCGGTTACACGGACGGGTCGTTGCTCGACTCCGTGGTGGAGGCCTTCGCGTCGGGGGATGGAGCCGCCGCCTTCGAGATCGTCGACCACGTCATCGAGGGCGGCAACGACCCCCGGCGCTTCGTCGCCGATCTCCTGGAGCGGCTGCGGGACCTGGTGATCCTCGCGGCGGTGCCGGACGCGGCGGAGAAGGGGCTCATCGACGCTCCCTCGGACGTCGTGGAGCGGATGCAGGCACAGGCGGGCGTCTTCGGCGGCGCCGAGCTCAGCCGCGCGGCCGACCTCGTGAACGAAGGCCTCACGGAGATGCGGGGGGCGACATCGCCCCGGCTGCAGCTGGAGCTGATCTGCGCGCGCGTGCTGCTTCCGGCCGCGTACGACGACGAGCGCTCGCTCATGGCCCGCCTCGACCGGCTGGAGCGTGGCGGCAACTTCATGGCGGGACCGCAGGTGGGGGGCGGGTCCGGGCCTGGGCCTGGGGCCGGCCCTGGTCCCGCGATGGCGTACGTTCCTGGGCCTGACGCTCATGCGGGGCCCGCTGATCCGCAGGGTTCGCCGGTAGCGCCGGGGGGCGGGGCCGCGGCGGCTCGGGCTGCTGTGCGGGGTGGTGGGGGGACGGGTGCCGGCTCTCCGGGTGCCGGATCTCCCGGTGCCGCTTCTTCGGGGGCTGGTGATTCGGCACCCGCTGCTGCCGCTGCTTCTGTTCCCGCGGCTCCTGAAGCCGAGGCTCCGGCTGTTGCGCCGCCGGTGCAGGCTCCGGCTCCGGAGGCGTCGCCTGCGGTGCCTTCCGGTGAGCGTCGCCCTGGTGGGTGGCCCACGGCTTCGGCGCCCGGTCGCGGACCGAAGCAGGGCGAGCCCGCTGTCTCCGCTCCCGCTCCTTCGGAGGCCCCGCGTCCGGGTGGCTGGCCCACGGCCGCGGCTGCGGGGGGCGGTGCGTCGGCTCCGGCGGCGCCTGCCTCGGCGGGGCCTGCTGCGGCGGCTTCGGCTTCGGCTCCTGGTCCTGCCCCTGCCCATGCTCCGGCTCCCGCCCCGGCGGCGGGCGCGGTGGGCGGGCCCGATCCCCGTTCCCTGTGGCCGAACATCCTTGAGGCGGTGAAGGGCCGCCGCCGCTTCACCTGGATCCTGCTGAGCCAGAACGCCCAGGTGGCGGGCTTCGACGGGACGACACTGCAGATCGGCTTCGTGAACCCGGGGGCGCGGGACAACTTCGCCAGCAGCGGCAGTGAGGATGTGCTGCGGCAGGCGCTGTCCGAGCAGTTCGGGGTGCAGTGGAAGGTCGAGGCCATCGTCGACCCCTCGGGGGGCTCGGCGCCGCCGCCCGCCGCGGGGAACTTCGGGGGCGGCGCGCCGCAGCCGCCCTCGCGACCGGCTCCGCCCCAGCAGTCGCCCGCGTCGCCCGCCGCGAGCCGGGCGCCGGCCGCGCCCGCGCCCGCTCCAGCCCCGGCTCCCGCTCCGGCCCCGGAGCGGCGGGTCCCGGACCATGTCTCCCCAGAGGACGACACCTGGGCGGACGACGATCCCGACCTGGTGGAGTCGGCCCTGTCCGGCCACGACCTGATCGTCAGGGAACTGGGCGCCACGATCGTCGAGGAATTCAACAACGAACCCTGAGGGGCCCTTGGCGGGGCCTGAGCGGGGGCGACTGGACGGCTGCGGGGCGCGCGGCTTGAGTCCTCACCTGTCCCGCCCGCTTCGCGGCGGATGTTTCCCGCCCGCCCGCCCGTTACCCGGCGGTGCATCTGTGACGTGGGGAGTGTTTTGCCTGCCGGGTGTGGTGGCTCCTGGCATGTCCCGCCCGCCCGCCCGTTTCCCGGCGGGTGTTTTCGGTCCTGCGGTCAGGGCAGTGCCGCGGGGTGATCGGGTGGGTGGGCGGGGAACATTCGCCGCGAAGCGGCGGCCTTGTTCGCGCGAACGCGGGCCCCGAGAGGGAGTGAAGCCGCCCCAGGCTGGAGGAACGTACAAGGCGAGGAGCCCCCGCGGCTGGGGTTCCCGTACGAAGGCACGGGCCCGCGGCAGCTAGGCTGGCGTCCGTGAAGGTCCTCGTCATCGGCAGTGGTGCCCGCGAACACGCCCTGTGCCGCTCTCTGTCCCTCGACCCCGAAGTCTCCGCCCTGTACTGCGCCCCCGGCAACGCCGGCATCGCGGACGTGGCCGAGCTGCACGCGGTCGACGCCCTCGACGGCAGCGCGGTGTCCGCCCTCGCCACCACCCTCGGCGCCGAGCTGGTGATCGTGGGCCCGGAGGCGCCCCTGGTCGCCGGAGTCGCCGACGCCGTGCGCGAAGCCGGCATCCCCTGCTTCGGCCCCTCCGAGGAGGCCGCCCAGCTGGAGGGCTCCAAGGCCTTCGCCAAGGACGTGATGGCGGGAGCAGGCGTGCCCACCGCCCGGTCCTACGTCTGCACGACCCCGGAAGAGGTCGACGAAGCCCTCGACGCCTTCGGGGCGCCGTACGTCGTCAAGGACGACGGCCTCGCCGCCGGCAAGGGCGTCGTCGTGACCGACGACATCGAGGCCGCCCGCACGCACGCCCTCGCCTGCGACCGCGTAGTCATCGAGGAGTTCCTCGACGGCCCCGAGGTCTCCCTCTTCGCCATCACGGACGGCATCACCGTCGTCCCGCTCCAGCCCGCGCAGGACTTCAAGCGCGCGCTCGACGGGGACGAAGGGCCGAACACCGGCGGCATGGGCGCGTACTCGCCGCTTCCCTGGGCCGACCCGAAGCTGGTCGACGAGGTCATGCAGAGCGTGCTCCAGCCGACCGTCGACGAGCTGCGGCGGCGCGGCACCCCGTTCTCGGGGCTGCTGTACGCGGGCCTGGCGATCACCAGCCGCGGCGTACGCGTCATCGAGTTCAACGCACGCTTCGGCGACCCCGAGACGCAGGTCGTCCTCGCCCGCCTGAAGACCCCCCTCGCCGGAGTCCTGCTCGCCGCGGCGAACGGCACCCTCGTCGACCTCCCCCCGCTGCGCTGGAGCGACGACGCCGCGGTCACCGTGGTCATCGCCTCGCACAACTATCCGGAGACCCCGCGCACCGGCGACCCCATCGAGGGCCTCGCGGATGTGGCGGCACAGGATGCCCCGGACGCGTACGTCCTGCACGCGGGGACGAAGCGCGACGGCGACGCGGTGGTCAGCGCGGGCGGCCGAGTGCTCTCCGTGACGGCGACCGGCACGGACCTGACCGCGGCGCGCGAGCGGGCCTACGCGGCCCTTTCCCGCATCCGCCTCGACGGCTCCCAGCACCGCACGGACATCGCGGCGAAGGCGGCGTCGGAGGCCTGACCTCGGAAGGCGGGGGCAAAGACGGCTGAGCGCCCGCCCGCGTACGTCCCGCAGGCCCCAGCGGACCCACAGGCCCCGGATCTGACACTCGATCCGGGGCCTGATCGTCATCCACCTTTACCCAAAGCCATTCCATCGAGTGACCGCTGGCCCATCCGGCTGACGATGCCCGGCACCCCAACTAGGGTGCGGCGCAAGCGGTTCAGGTGCCCAGAGCCAAACAGACCACCGGCATTGCGATGTCAGTGGCGGGTGCCACAGTGGGGGAGTGAGCAAATCCATCGGCGGCTGCCGTCCGCCCGTCGTCCCGGCCCCCGGCCGGGCAGCAGGCGGCGCAGGCAGCAGGGGGTGACATCGGTCGTGTCAGGTACGGGTGTGGAGGTGGGCGTGCAGTCCGCACGTTCCCAGGCGCTCGCCGTGCTGCGCATCCGCAGCAGGGCGCTTGCCGTCGCACTGCTGCCCGCGGCCGTCGCCGTCGTGCTGATCGCGGGCGGAGTCACGGGCCATATGACCGGCGGGAGTTGGGACGTCGCGCGCGGCGTCGTGACGGCCGTCGCCGCCCTCGTCCTGCTCGCCGCCGCGGGCATCGCGCTCGTGGTCGCGCGCTCCAGGCCCGCCGTCAGCCCGACCGTCCCGATCGCCGAGGGCTCGGCCCCCGATCTGTATCGCCTGGTGCGGGACCTCGCCGACCGCCTCGACGTGCCCGCGCCGTCGGCGATAGCGCTCACCCCTGACTGCGACAGCTGGCTCGAGGACCGCACGCACCCGGCGCACGGCCCGCCCGCGGAGACGGCGTCCCCGGCCCCGACAGAGACCAATGGCGTACGGGACAGTCGTCCCGCCCCGCGCCGCCAGGCACCCGCGGCTCCGGTGCTCGTCATCGGTTCGCCGTTCCTGTGGTGGATGCGGGTCGGCGAGCTGCGCGCGGTGCTCGCCCCCGTCGTGGCGGGCACGGGACCCTCGGCGCACCCCGACATAGCCGCGGCGCGTCGTTTCATCCGCGGTCTCGATGCCGCGGTCGCCGTCACTTCCGCACCGGGGCGCGGTCCGCTCGTGCGCGCGGTCCTCGGCGGCGCCGGCTGGGTGACGCGGCTCCTCCTGCGCAGCTGCCGGGGACATGCGGGGGAGATGGAGCGCGGCGTCGCGGCAGCCGCCGCCGAGCGCGCCCAGGCCGTGGACTACGGCGTGCGGATCGTCGCCCAGGAGCAGGTGGGCCTGGCGTATGCCGGGTGGGACCGGCTCCTGACCAAGGTCGCGCTGCCCGCCTGGCGGATGGGCCGCTGGCCCTCGCGCCTCGACGCGGGCGTCGTCTCCGCCCTCACCGAGCTCTCCCGCAGGGACCGCCTGGCCGAGGGCTTCACGTCCCGCCTGGGCGAGCGCCCCGCGTGTGACCTCCTGGAGGAGCCGGGTTCGGTGGACGAGGCGGCTTCGCTGCTCGCCGCCCGCCTCTTCCACGGTGGCCCCGCCGAGCAGAGTCCGGACTGGGCGCCGGTGGCGTGGCAGGAGTATCCGGACGAGGTCGTGGACCGCAAGTGGCGCATGGACGCGGCCCGCCTCCACCGCGTCCTGGACTCCCTGGGCATCAGCCACTCCGCCGACGCGACGGCACCCGCCTCCAAGGGCCCGACGCTGGGCCGCGTCCTGGACCACTTGACGGCGGAGGGCTCCGCCCGTGCGGGGGCGCCCGACTCGTCCCGCGCCACGGGCAGCGCTGGGGCCGGCACCTCGGGTAGTGCTGCGGTCGGCACCTCGGGTAGTGCTGTGGCTGGCACCCCGGGTAGTGCTGTGGCCGGCACCTCGGGCAGTGCTCAGACCCGCACCCCCGATAGCGAAGTGCATGGGCGCGGACATGGATCCGCGGACGGCGAAGGGGCAGTGCTGCCAGGCGAGGCACCCGTGCTGGGCGCGGCATCCACGCCCAGCGAGGCACCCGTGCCGGGCGAGGCATCCATGCCCGGCGAGGCACCCGTGCCGGGCGAGGCATCCATGCCCGGCGAGGCACCCGTGCCCGGCGCGGCATCCATGCCCAGCGAGGCACCCGTGCCCGGCGAGGCGCCCGTGCCCGGCAACTCACCCGCGTACGGCGAAGAGCCCACCTACGCCACTGCCGCCACCCACGCCTCCGACAATCCCGTCAGCCCAGCTCCCCCCGGCGACCCCGCCACCGCCGCCCCCAGCGACCCCGCCACCGACCCCTTCGACGCCGACAGCTCCGAGGACTCCGAGGACTCCGAGGACTCCGAGGACTCCGACGGGCCCGGCGGTCGCCTGGCCGCAGGCCTCTCCGCGGAGCTCGCCCGCGAGGAAGCCGCCGCCCCGCCGCGCCCCGCGCCCACGGGACAGGGCCCGGACGACGCGCTCTGGGACGACGGAATGCTGCCCCTCTTCCCGCTCCAACCACCGCGTACAGGACGGGAGTTGCTGGCCGATCACGTCACGGCGCTGGTCTGCTGCGCGGCCGTGGACACGGCGGGCGCCGCTCCCGGTCTCGACTGGCTGGACGGTCCCTCCCTCCTGGTCGACGGCGAGCGCGCGGCGGATCTCACGCCGCACGTCCTGAGCCTCGTGGAGGACGGCGACCCCATCCCGCTGCGCGGCTGGCTGGCCCGCTGGGGCGTCCGCCCGGAGAAGCCGGTCCGGTTGGTCTGAGCTCCGGCTGGTCTGAGCCGGGGCCGCCCTCGCTCCCCCCCCGGGCTCAAGTCCCCTCGCTCACCTCCCCTCGCCCAACTCCCCTCAGCCCCCCAACTCCCCGGAACACTCCCTTCCGTTCTCGTCGATTAGCGACGAACGGTGACGGAGTGCGTGCGTAATGTGATGTGCTGGGATCGACCGCCGGTCCGGACCTGCCAGCAGCACCGCACAGGGGACGCGCCGCACAACAACTCGCACCGCACGACAACTCGCATCGCACAGCGCAGAGCAATCTCGGGGGAGCAGCGAGGGAGGGGTACACACATGGGGTCGGAGCAGATCCGCAGGTGGGAATCGGGCGCCTTGGCGCACGCCGTGACCGACCCCTTCGGCCAGGGGCCCCTGCCCTGGCTCCGAGGCGCCGAGCACTACTTCGACGACACGGGCCAGGTCGTCCCCTGGTACATCGACCACGCCCCGTCCCCCGGCGCGCAGAACATCCCCGCGCCCCGCCACCGCATCCGTACGAACGGCCCGCGTACCGCCGACGACGTGCACGGTCAGATCAAGGGATTCGCCTCCACCGGCGCCGCGGCCCCCGGTGGGGCGATCGACTTCCACGTCACGGTGGACCCGCCCCAGCAGTTCTTCGTCGACATCTACCGCATCGGGCACTACGGCGGAGACGGCGCCTCGAAGATCACCACGAGCCCGCGCCTCTCGGGCATCGTCCAGCCGCCCCCGCTCGCCGCGGACCGCACGGTCTCCTGCCACCACTGGTGGCTCTCCTGGCGTCTGCAGATCCCGAGTTACTGGAGCGTCGGCGCGTACGTGGCGGTCCTCACCACCGTCGACGGATACCGCTCGCACGTGCCGTTCACGGTCCGCGACGACCACCGTGCCGATCTGCTCCTGCTCCTGCCGGACATCACCTGGCAGGCGTACAACCTCTACCCCGAGGACGGCCGTACCGGCGCGAGTCTCTACCACGCGTGGGACGAGAAGGGTCGGCTCCTCGGCGAGAGCGAGGCCGCCCACACGGTCTCCTTCGACCGCCCGTACGCGGGCGCGGGCCTGCCCCTGCACGTCGGCCACGCCTACGACTTCATCCGCTGGGCCGAGCGGTACGGCTACGACCTCGCGTACGCCGACACCCGCGACCTGCACGCGGGCCGCATCGATCCGACCCGCTACCGGGGCCTGGTCTTCCCGGGCCACGACGAGTACTGGTCGGCGAACATGCGCCGCACCACGGAGAAGGCCCGCGAGCACGGCACGTCCCTCGTCTTCCTCTCCGCCAACACCATGTACTGGCAAGTGGAGTTGGGCCCTTCACCGTCCGGCGTCGAAGACCGCCTGCTGACCTGCCGCAAGCGCCACGGCCCCGGCCGACCGGCTCTGTGGCGGGAGCAGGACAAGGCTGAGCAGCAGCTCCTCGGCATCCAGTACGCGGGCCGGGTCCCCGAACCCGCCCCCCTCGTCGTGCGCAACGCCGACCACTGGCTGTGGGAGGCGACCGGGGCGCACGAAGGGGACGAGATCGACGGCCTGGTCGCGGGCGAGGCCGACCGGTACTTCCCGCGCACCGCGCTCCCGGAACACCAGCACCGCATCCTGCTCGCCCACTCCCCGTACGAGGACTCCGACGGCGTCACGCGCCATCAGGAGTCGTCGCTCTACCGCGCCCCCTCCGGCGCCCTGGTCTTCGCGTCGGGCACCTTCGCCTGGTCCCCGGCGCTCGACCGCCCCGGCCATGTGGACACCCGCGTCCAGCGCGCCACGGCCAACCTCCTGGACCGCATCTGCAAACGCGACTGAGCGCGGCCGTCGTACCGCCGGGCGGCCCCCTGACCGCCCACCGGCATCCCCCTGGCCGGGAGCCGCCTCCCCATGCGGGAGAATCAGCAGCACTCAGTCATAACCACGGGGAGGAACCGTGTCCGGATTCGTAGAAAAGCCCGAGCCGCTTCAGGTGCCGGGCCTGGTGCACGTGCACACCGGCAAGGTGCGCGACCTGTACCGCAACGAGGCGGGCGACCTCGTGATGGTCGCGAGCGACCGCATGTCCGCCTACGACTGGGTGCTGCCCACGGAGATTCCCGACAAGGGCAGGGTTCTCACGCAGCTCTCCCTGTGGTGGTTCGACCAGCTCGCCGATCTCGTCCCGAACCACGTCATCTCCACCGACGTCCCGCCCGGCGCCCCCGCCGACTGGGAGGGCCGCACCACGGTCTGCAAGTCCCTGGCGATGGTCCCGGTCGAGTGTGTGGCCCGCGGCTATCTCACGGGCTCGGGCCTGGTCGAGTACAACGACACGCGCACCGTCTGCGGCCTCGCGCTGCCCGAAGGCCTGAGCGACGGCTCGGAGCTGCCCGGCCCGATCTTCACGCCCGCCACGAAGG
This sequence comes from Streptomyces sp. NPDC051218, assembly GCF_044455475.1. Classification (NCBI taxonomy): domain Bacteria; kingdom Bacillati; phylum Actinomycetota; class Actinomycetes; order Kitasatosporales; family Streptomycetaceae; genus Streptomyces; species Streptomyces sp. NPDC051218. Next base: position 352,068 of record NZ_JBITEU010000011.1, read on the forward strand.
CGGAGGTCGGCGAGCACGACGAGAACGTGAGTTACGAGGAAGTGGCCCGCCAGGTGGGCGCGGAGACCGCGGCCCAGCTCCGCCAGTCGACCCTCGCGGTCTACGGCCGCGCCCGTGACATCGCCCGCGACCGCGGCGTGATCCTCGCCGACACGAAGTTCGAGTTCGGCTTCGAGGGAGAGACGCTGGTCATCGCCGACGAGGTGCTCACCCCGGACTCGTCCCGCTTCTGGCCCGCGGACAGCTGGCAGCCGGGCCGCGCCCAGCCGTCGTTCGACAAGCAGTTCGTCCGCGACTGGCTGACCTCGCCGGCCTCCGGCTGGGACCGCAAGAGCGAGCAGCCGCCACCCCCGCTCCCGCAGGACGTGGTGGACGCCACGCGCGCCAAGTACATCGAGGCGTACGAGCGTCTGACCGGCATGGCCTGGTAACGGCAGCCCGCGGGCTGCCGCGAGCAGCCCCCAGGAACGCGAAGAACCCCCGGCGCCGAGAGGCACCGGGGGTTCTTCTTGTGGAGCGGACGACCAGGTTCGAACTGGCGACCTCAACCTTGGCAAGGTTGCGCTCTACCAACTGAGCTACGTCCGCGCTGCGCCGAAGCGCGAAGCCAACTATACCCAACCTCGCTCGCGTGCGAGACGTACCGCGGCATGACGGTTCTCCGCACCTATCTTGGTGGCGGCCGAGGAGAGGTAGTTCCGGACGGTTCCCTGGGACAGCGCCGCCCGTTCGGCGATCTCCGCGACGGGCGCCCCGTCGGCGGCGAGTTCGAGCACCTCGGCCTCGCGGACGGTCAGTGGCGAGTCCCCTGCGGAGATCGCGTCGGCTGCCAACTCCGGGTCCACATAACGGTTACCTGCGTGGACGGTACGGATGATCTCGGCGAGGCGCTGCGCGCTCACGGTCTTCGGCACGAAGCCCCGTACGCCCACCGCGAGTGCCCGCTTCAGATGACCCGGTCTGCCATGACTCGTCACGATCATCGTGCGGCAGTGCGGCAGTTCGTCCCGCAGCGATGTGGCCACACTCACACCGTCGGCGCCCGGCATCTCCAGATCGAGCACGGCCACATCGGGCCGGTGCGCCCGCGCCATGGCGAGCGCCTCCGGCCCCGTGGCGGCCTCGGCGACCACGACGAGGTCGTCCTCGAGCGCGAGGAGCGCGGCGAGGGCGCCGCGGATGAGGTGCTCGTCATCGGCGAGCAGCACACGCAGACTCATCGCGTGACCCTTTCGACTTCCTGTTGGTGGGGCGGCCGGATGCTGTCGTCCTGTGGGCGCACGTCCTGTTGCCTGGCCGAGGGCACCTCGGCGGTGAGGCGGAAGTGGCCGTCGCCGGACGTGAAGTCCAGCGTCCCGCCCACCGCGGCGAGCCGCTCGCGCAGCCCTTCGAGGCCGGAGCCCTTCCTGCCCTCCGGCGCGGTCTCGGGCACCCCGTCGTTCTCGACGACCAACGACGTACGGTCGTCGGTGATCGCCAGAGTGATGTCGCACCGCTGCGCGTCCCCGTGCCGCAGCACATTGGTGGTCGCCTCTCGCACGACCCAGCCCAGGGCGGATTGCACCGAGACCGGCAGCCCGGCGGACGACCCGGCCACGCGGCAGTCGATCCCCGCCGCTTCGAGGACGCTCTGCGCACCGGCGAGTTCCACCGCGAGGTCGGCCTCCCGATACCCCCGGACCACTTCCCGCACCTCCCGCTGTGACTCCTGGGCTATCCGCTGCACCTCGACCATCTGGTCCACGGCTTCGGGCCGCCCCCGCTTGGCCAGCTGCACGGCCAGCTCGCTCTTCAGCGCGATGACGGCGAGGTTGCGCCCCATCACGTCATGCAGGTCACGCCCGAACCGCAGCCGCTCCTCGGCGACCGCGAGCCGCGCCTCGACCTCGCGGGCCCGGTCGGCCTCCCACATCACGGAGAGCGTCCAGGCGCCGCAGCGCGACGAGAGCAGGGCGACCAGCGTGCCGAAGGCGATCACCAGGGCCGTGGCCACGAGCTGACCGTCCCGGACGCCGACCGCGGCGGACCCGGCCACTATCGCGGTGTCGATCACGGCGAACCGGATGAAGTACGTACGGATCGGTACGGCGAAGGCCAGCGACTGTCCGTAGGGCATCACCGCGAACATCGTGGCGAGGACGAGCGTCGCCTCCTTGACCCCGTCCAGGGCCTGCAGGGCGAGCACCAGGCCCAGCGCCACGACCAGCAGCCCGAGCGATACGGCGAGGTCACGGTGCGGTGGCTCCGCGCGTCCCAGGAAGTGGTCGATGGAGCGGCGCACCGTGCGGTTGACGTGCACGCACTGCAGGACGGCCACTCCCACCAGCGTGCAGCCGAGGATCACCGGGAGGGTCTCGTGCCGCACGCTCACACCCAGCGGCACCGACATCCAGCTGAAGAAGAAGAGCCAGGGCATGGCGTGCCACATGGCCACGCTCTGGAGTTCGACCTTCTCGATCTTCCCGAGGTCACGCCACTCCCGCTTCCACCCCCGCACCCGGTCGCCGACCACCACGTCCGACCCCTTCCTCAACGACGCGGCTCCCAGCGGAACCACCGTCGTACAGCAAACACCGAGACCACGGTCCAGGCCACAGCGGTGAGGAGCGCGCCCAGGGTGTCGGAGCCGGAGAGCTCCCCGGTCCAGCCGCCGCGCACCAGCGTGATCACCGGCGAGAGCGGCAGCAGCTCGCAGACCGACGCGAGCTTGTCGGGCATGATCTCGAAGGGGATGAAGAGACCGGAGCCGCCCATCGAGACGAACATCAGCGGCATGCTCATGACCTGCGCGGACTCCGCGGACCTGCTGAAGCTGCCGGTGACCGCGGCCAGCGCGGTGCAGATCACGAGCCCCAGCAGCAGTCCCAGTACGGCGAGATGGGGAGCGCTCGGCGCCCCCGCGTCGAGGAGCACCGCACAGCCGACCGCGAGCAGCACACACTGCGTCACGCCGATGGCGACCGAGGGCAGCGCGGCTCCGGCAAGGATCTCCGGGTCCCGCAGCTCTCCGGTGCGCAGCCGCTTCAGGACGAGCTCCTCGCGCCGGGCCACGAACACGGCCGTCAGCGCCGAGTAGACAGCGAAGATCAGCGAGAACCCGATGGCACCGGGCAGCACGATGGTCCCGACCGAGAGCCCCGTCCCCTTGAGATCCATGCCCTCCGCAGCCTGCCGCACGCTGAACGGCAGCACCAGCGGCACGAACAGCGCCGCGAACAACGTCCCCTTGGCGCGCCCGAGCAGCGTCAGCTCGGCCTGCGCGAGCGCCCACATCCGCCCTGCGGGGGTCGTCGTCGCTGCGGGGGTCATCGTCGTCGTACTCATGCCACGGTCTCCTTCTGTGCCACAGCGGCCGTACCTTCGGCCTCCCGCGCGATCCGCAGGAACGCCTCCTCCAGCGAGGCCGCCCGCACGTCGAGCCTGCCGAGCTCGACGTTCGCGTCCCGGGCCCACAGCAGCAGTCCCGTGGCCGCCCGCTGCAACTCGTGCGTGCGCAGCCGGACCCGGCCGCCGACGATCTCGTGCTCGCTCACCCCGAGCTCACCGAGCGGCGGCAGGTCCCCGACGAAGTACCCGGCGGGGAGTTCGAAGGAGACGTGCGAGGGCTGTTCGGCCACCACGTCGGCGACCCGGCCCGCGGCCGCGATCCGTCCCTCGTGGAGGATCGCGAGCCGTTCGGCGAGGTTCTCGGCCTCTTCGAGGTAGTGCGTGGTGAGCAGCACGGTCGTGCCGCCGTCGCGCAGGGCCCGCACCAACTCCCAGGTCTCGCGGCGCCCTTCGGCGTCGAGCCCGGTCGTCGGCTCGTCGAGGAACAGCACCTCGGGCCGCCCGATGAGGGCCGTGGCCAGGTCGAGCCGCCGCTTCTCACCGCCGGAGAGCATCTTCACGCGGACGCCGGCCCGCTTGCCGAGGCCCACCATGTCCAGGGCCTCCGCGGCGGGACGGGCGCCGCTGGTGCACGCCCCCCACATCCGTATGGTCTCCGCGACGGTCAGTTCGGAGGGGAAGCCGCCCTCCTGGAGCATCACACCGATCCGGTGGCGCACGGCGCCGCGCTCGGTGTACGGATCGTGCCCGAGCACCCGCACCCGCCCCCCGGCGGGTGGGGCGAGCCCTTCGAGGAGTTCGACGGTGGAGGTCTTGCCCGCGCCGTTCGTTCCGAGCAGTGCGAAGAGCTCACCCCGTCCGACGGAGAACGAGACTCCTCGGACCGCCTCGAAACCGCCCCCGTACACGCGCCGTAGATCGGTCACGTCGATCACTTGGTCAGTCATGAGTAGAGCGTCCCCCGGCCGCGAGCGCCGGAGCAGTGCGCGCTGTCACCGGCTCGCATGACAAATGTCAGAAGGAAGAAGGGGACCTGGGCGGGGAACGAAGAAGGCCCCGGTCGCGATGACCGGGGCCTTCTTCTCTGGAGCGAACGACGAGGTTCGAACTCGCGACCTCAACCTTGGCAAGGTTGCGCTCTACCAACTGAGCTACGTTCGCATTGCCTCCGACCAGCTCTCACTGATCGGCGCGAGCACCAGCCTACCGCACTCGAAAGAGTGCCTGATCGGCGATGCAGAGCGGGTGACAGGAATTGCACACTGCGCCTTCCCCCTGGAAGGGGGATGTTCTACTACTGAACTACACCCGCAAGACTCCGTGAGGTTCGGGCCTTTCGGCCTTGCCCCTCGGCGTGCTCCAGACTTTAGCCGACCGGCGGGGGTGCAGGTCAAGTCGGTTGCCGAGGGGCGGTCCTGGCCGGCCATCGGCCGAGGTCGGCCGGGGTGGACCGGGTGCGGCCAGGGTGCGGGCCAGGGTGGGCCGGAGCGTCAGTTGGCCGCCTCGAAGGCCTCGTAGACCTTCTTCGGGATGCGGCCGCGCGGCGGCACGTCCATCTGGTGCGAGCGGGCCCAGGCGCGGACGGCCGCGGGGTTCGCCGCCACCGTCGTGTGCTTGAAGGCCTTGCCCGACTTCGACTGCTTGCGGGCCGCGTCCAGGTACGGGGCGAGCGCCTTGCGCAGTTTCTTGGCATTGGTTTGATTGAGGTCGATCTCGTACGACTTGCCGTCAAGACCGAAGGCGATCGTCTCCGCCGCATCCCCGCCGTCGATGTCGTCAGAGAGAGTGACCACGACACGCTGCGCCACGAATATCGGTCCCTTCGTGCGGCTCTACCGCAGTTGACGTGCGGTGATGCCGACTGTCCGGCTGTTATGGGCACTGTTATGTGCAAAGGATCGGCTAATGCCTTTTCCTTTGTACAGTGCCCGGCATTGCATTGTGAAGCCCGACTAAATCCGCCCGCGTGTCCGGACGCAATGGCGGTGCGTGATCTTTTCCTGGATTTTTCGCGAAGGTGCCCTGTTCGATACACGAGTAGGAGCAGGAACGTGACCGTCCTCACGTAGGTTTCTACGAATCTACGCGAGTAGAATTTTTGTACGGGTAGTCTGAAGGGACCGCTCAGCCAGCACCACACACCGGGAGTGCCAGTGGCACGCGTCGTAGTCGACGTCATGCTCAAGCCGGAGATCCTCGACCCCCAGGGCCAGGCGGTGCAGCGTGCACTGCCGCGGCTTGGATTCAAGGGGATCGCCGACGTACGTCAGGGAAAGCGCTTCGAACTCGAGGTGGACGGGCCCGTCGATGACGCAGCCCTCGCCCGTATCCACGAGATGGCGGAAACCTTCCTCGCCAACACCGTGATCGAGGACTTCTTCGTAAAGGTGGAGGAAGAGAAGTGACTGCTCGAATCGGAGTCGTCACTTTCCCCGGAACGCTCGACGACCGCGACACCCAGCGCGCCGTCCGCGTCGCCGGCGCCGAAGCAGTGCCGCTCTGGCACCGGGACAAGGACCTGAAGCAGGTCGACGCCGTGGTGCTTCCCGGCGGATTCTCGTACGGCGACTATCTCCGGGCCGGGGCCATTTCGCGGTTTTCGCCCGTCATGGAGTCGGTCATCGCGCAGGCGAAGGCGGGGATGCCGGTTCTCGGTATCTGCAACGGCTTCCAGGTGCTCACCGAGTCGCACCTGCTGCCGGGCGCGATGCTGAGGAACAACCACCTGCACTTCATCTGCCGCGAGCAGAAGCTGCGCGTGGAGTCGGACCGGACCGCCTGGACCGCCGACTACACGGCCGGGCAGGAGATCCGGATCCCGCTCAAGAACATCGACGGCCAGTACACGGCCGACGAGCGGACCCTGGACATGCTGGAGGCCGAGGGCCGCGTCGCCTTCCGGTACCTGGACGGCAACCCCAACGGCTCGCTCCGTGACATCGCCGGCATCACGAACGAGGCGGGCAATGTCGTCGGCCTCATGCCGCACCCCGAGCACGCCGTGGAGCCGCTGGTCGGGACCGGCCGCACCGACGGCCTCGGATTCTTCACCTCGATCCTGAAGAAGCTGGTCAACGCATGACTCTGGACACCGTCAAGCACGCAGCCGAGACTCCCGACGTCAAGCTGCCCTGGGCCGAACTGGGCCTGAAGGAAGACGAGTACGCGCGCGTACGCGAGATCCTGGGCCGCCGTCCCACCGGCGCCGAGCTCGCCATGTACTCCGTCATGTGGTCCGAGCACTGCTCGTACAAGAGCAGCAAGGTCCACCTCCGCCAGTTCGGCGAGAAGGCCCCTGAGAACGACGCGATGCTCGTCGGGATCGGCGAGAACGCCGGTGTCGTCGACGTCGGCAACGGCTACGCGGTCACCTTCAAGGTCGAGTCGCACAACCACCCCTCGTACGTCGAGCCCTACCAGGGCGCGGCCACCGGTGTCGGCGGCATCGTCCGCGACATCATCGCGATGGGCGCACGCCCGGTCGCGGTCGTGGACCCGCTGCGGATGGGCGCCGCCGACCACCCCGACACGAAGCGTGTCCTCCCGGGTGTCGTCGCGGGCATCGGCGGCTACGGCAACTGCCTGGGCCTGCCGAACATCGGCGGCGAGCTCGTCTTCGACGCCTGCTACCAGGGCAACCCGCTGGTCAACGCCGGTGCCATCGGCGTCATGCGGCACGAGGACATCCACCTGGCGAAGGCCTCCGGCCCCGGCAACAAGGTCATCCTCTACGGGGCCCGCACCGGCGGCGACGGCATCGGCGGCGCCTCGATCCTGGCCTCCGAGACCTTCGACGACACGAAGCCGTCGAAGCGTCCGGCCGTCCAGGTCGGTGACCCCTTCCAGGAGAAGCTCCTCATCGAGTGCACCCTGGAGGCCTTCGCCGAGAAGCTGGTCGTCGGAATCCAGGACCTCGGCGCGGCCGGACTCTCCTGCGCGACCTCGGAGTTGGCGTCCAACGGCTCCGGCGGCATGCGCGTCGAGCTGGACGACGTACCCCTTCGCGACTCCACGCTCACTCCCGAGGAAATCCTCATGAGTGAGTCGCAGGAGCGCATGTGCGCGGTCGTCGAGCCCGAGAAGGTCGAGCGTTTCCTCGCGATCTGCGAGAAGTGGGACGTCATCGCCACCGTCGTCGGTGAAGTGACCGACGGCGACCGCCTGGAGATCTTCTGGCACGGCGAGAAGATCGTCGACCTCGACCCGCGCACCGTCGCCCACGACGGCCCGGTCTACGAGCGCCCCTACGCGCGCCCGCAGTGGCAGGACGCCCTCCAGGCGGACGACGCCAACAAGCTTGCCCGGCCCGCGAGTTCGAAGGAGCTCCGCGACCAGGTGCTCGCGGTCGTCGCGTCGCCGAACCAGGCCTCGAAGGCGTGGGTCACCGACCAGTACGACCGTTTCGTGCAGGGCAACACGGTGCTCGCGCAGCCCGAGGACTCCGGCATGGTCCGCATCGACGAGGAGTCCGGCCTCGGTGTCGCCCTCGCGAACGACGGCAACGGCCGCTACTCGAAGCTCGACCCGTACGCCGGCGCGCAGCTCGCCCTGTCGGAGGCGTACCGCAACGTCGCCGCGACCGGCGCCAAGCCGCTCGCCGTCTCGGACTGCCTGAACTTCGGTTCGCCCGAGGACCCGGACGTCATGTGGCAGTTCGCCGAGACCACCCGTGGCCTCGCCGACGCCTGCCAGATCCTGGGCACCCCGGTCACCGGCGGCAACGTCTCGCTCTACAACCAGACGGGCGAGGCGGCCATCCACCCGACCCCGGTGGTCTCGGTGCTCGGTGTGATCGACGACGTGGCGCGCCGCACGCCGATCGCGTTCACCGAAGAGGGCCAGCTGCTCTACCTGCTCGGTGACACCACCGAGGAGTTCGGCGGTTCCGCCTGGTCGCAGGTCATCCACGACCACCTCGGCGGGCTTCCCCCGAAGGTCGACCTGGAGCGCGAGCGACTGCTCGCCGACATCCTCATCTCGGGCTCGCGCGACGGCATGATCGACGCCGCGCACGACCTCTCCGACGGTGGCCTCGCGCAGGCCGTCGCCGAGTCGTGCCTGCGTGGCGGGAAGGGCGCGCGCCTGGTCGTCCCGGACGGGCTCGACGCGTTCACCCTTCTGTTCAGCGAGTCGGCGGGGCGTGCGGTCGTGTCCGTCCCCCGCTCCGAGGAGCTGCGCTTCACCGACATGTGCGGGGCGCGGGGCCTGCCCGCGACGCGCATCGGTGTGGTCGACGGTGACGCCGTGGAGCTGCAGGGTGAGTTCACGCTGCCGCTGAGCGAGGTCCGCGAGGCGCATGAGGGGACCCTTCCGGGGCTCTTCGCCTGAGGTTCTCCTGCCGTCGCCCCCGTTCGGATCCATTGATCCGGGCGGGGGCTTCGTCGTGTCCGCGTACACGTATTGCAGAGATCGCCTTGCAGAGATCGCCTTGCAGAGATTACGTAATTACGTAATGATGCTTCCATGGATCTGGAAGAGCGCGTTGCCGAGCTGGAGCGCCGCATGGCCGAGCTGGAGAGCGCGGAAACCGCCGCGCCCACCGTCGCAGGAGGTGACTTCTGGGCCCTGGAGGCGCTGAAGGCGCGACTGCCCGAAGCTCAGCTCCCGGACGGCGCCGTCGTGTTCACCGGAGCGGTGCGCGTGCCGACGGGCGAGCGGTACGAGTGGCAGTACGGCCACACCACCGAGCAGCTGCTCGGCGATGACTGGTCCGAGGCCGCCGAGTCCTTCGCCGCGCTCGGTAGCCCCGTGCGGCTCCGGCTGCTGCGGGAGATCCTCGGCGGGCGCCGCACCGCCGCCGAACTGGCCGCGCTCGACGACATCGGCACCACCGGCCAGATCTACCACCACCTGCGCCAACTGACCGGCGCCGGCTGGCTGCACACCACGGGGCGCGGCCGTCACGAAGTGCCCGCGGGACGCGTGGTCCCGCTGCTCGTGGTGCTGTCCGCCTCGCGGCCCTGAACCGGCCACCGGCAAATCAACCACCGGGACATCAACCACTGGGGGAACGATCATGTCTGTACGTCAGCGCAAGTGCGCGGCGCTGCTTCAGCGGTTGCTGATGCTCGTCGTCCTCGTCCACGTGATCACTGGGATCTTCGTGGAGTTGCCCTATCCCTCCTGGTGGGGGGTGATCCCAGCGGCCGGTTTCGTCGCCGCCACCGTCGTGCTCGGTCTGTTCGCCCGCCGCCACCGGGCAGGAGTCGAGGTCCCGGCCCCTGTAGAGGTCGCCCCGCCCGTCACCGGCCGCTGGTCCGCCCTGAACAGCCCCGCGGACAAGGTGCCGAGCCACGGCACGCACGGCCTCGGGCAGACCTACGCCATCGACATCGTGGCCGAGCCGGAGGAGGGGGCCCGCCCCGCCTTCGCCTGGCTCTGGCCCATCGCGCGGGGCAACAAGGCCTTTCCCGCCTTCGGCGCCCCGCTCGTCGCCGTCGGCGACGCGACCGTCGTCCACGCGGAGGACGGCCAGCGTGATCACCTCAGCCGTAACTCCCTCCTCGCGTACCTCTACTTGTTCGTGGTCGAGGGCGTCGGCAGGACGGTGGGCGGCGCCCGCCGCATCGTCGGCAACCACATCACCCTCGACCTCGGCGACGGCACGTACGCCATGTACGCGCACGTCCAGCAGGGATCGCTCGCCGTCCGCGCCGGGGACACGGTCCGGGCCGGACAGGTCATGGCCCGCTGCGGGAACTCCGGGAACTCCACCGAACCCCATGTGCACTTCCAGCTGATGGACGGCCCTGACCTGGACACCGCGCGGGGCGTGCCGTTCCGCTGGCGGGGGCTCGGGGTGCCCGCGAACGGCGAGACGTTCACGGTGCGGGAAGAGGCCGCCCCGGTACCGTGACCTGCATGACTGAGGAGCTGGGGCTGCGCGCGCGCAAGAAGAAGCAGACCGCGTCGCGCATCTGGCAGGCCGCCGTGGACCTCTGCTCCGAGCGGGGCTTCGACCACGTCTCCGTGGCGGAGATCGCCGAGGCCGCCGAAGTGTCGAAGATGACCGTCTTCAACTACTTCGGCACCAAGGAAGGCGCGATCGTTGGCCCGATGGAGGAGCACGTCGGAGATCCGGCCCGCGCGGTGCGCGAACGGCAGCCCGGCGATTCCGCGGTCGCCGCGATGCGCGGCCAGTTCCTGGAGCAGATCGCCGGGCGCGACCCGTCGATCGGCCTCAGCGGCGACCCGCGCGCCCTCAGGCTGCGCCAGCTCATCAGCGAGACGCCGACCCTCACGCTCCGCATGGTCAGCTTCCACATGCGCAGCATCCAGCTGCTCGCGGACGCGCTCGCCGAGGAGACGGACGACGCGCTCCTCGCCCGCGTCGCCGCCGCCCAGCTGATCGGCGCCCGTAACGCGCTCATCGTGGAGAACCACCAGCGCACCCTCGTCGGCGACCCGCTCGACGAGATCGCCGGAGACTGCGCCGCGTCCGCCGAGCGCGTCTTCGGCCAGGTGGAAATGGGTCTCCAGGGGTATCCCGGGAAGAATTAGGCTCGGCCCATGCCACCGGCCAAGAAGCGCACGCGCACCTACGACCCCGCCAAGATCCGCACCGCCGTGCTCGCCCAGTTCGGGAACGTACGACAAGCGGTCGCCGCCCTGGAGCCCGAGCAGCTGGCCCTGCCGACCAGGCTCGGCAGCTGGACCGTCCGCGAGCTGGCCGCGCACCTCACGATGGCGCTCGGCGGCGCCACCCGTTTCCTCGCCATGCCGGAGCCCCCGGCCCGCGAAGTGGCTCTGCTCGACTGGCCGTTCGCCACCGCGTCGGCCGCGGCGCAGGTCGACGAGGCCTCGCGGGCCTTCGCCGCGCAGGAGGACCTGGGCGAGCTGTACGCGCGTACGCTCACCGGCTTCGAGGACGCGCTGCCCGATGTCACGGCGGGGCGGCTCATGCCGACCCGGTTCGGCGCGATGAGCCTCGACGACTTCCTGGTCACCCGTACCGTCGAACTCACTGTCCACACCGATGACTTGAACGACGCGGTACCGGGCCTCGACGTCCCGTACGACCGTCAGGCCCTGGCCGCCTGCACCCGGCTGCTCGCCGACGCTCTCGCGGTCAAGGCCCCCGGCGGCGCCGTCGAGGTCAGGGTCCCGCCGTTCGCCGTGGTCCAGTGCGTGGCAGGGCCCCGGCACACCCGCGGCACCCCGCCGAACGTCGTCGAGACCGACCCGCTCACCTGGATCCGCCTCGCGACCGGGCGCACGGACTGGCAGACGGCCCTCGGCACGGCGAAGGCCGCTGCGAGCGGGGAACGGGCCGACCTCTCGGAGCTGCTGCCGGTCATGAGCTGATCCGCCGTTCGGGTGCCGAGGGGGGCGTTCGGGTGCCGAGGGGAACCAGAACCCCCACTTGTCCCGTCACAGCGGCATGCAGACGCAACGACTGACTCCGACCGTCATGGCCCTGGCCGCCGCGGGCATGCTCACCGCGTGCGGCACCGAGACCGGCTCAGGCAGCGGGTCCGTCGGGTCTCAACCGCGGCTCACCGGCGTCCACTGGAGCGTCCAGAGCGTCACGGTGAACGGCAAGAAGCAGCAGGCCCCGGGCGATGCCTACGTCAAGATCGGCAAGAGCAAGGCCGAGGGCAACTACGGCTGCAACGGCTTCACCGCGGACGTCTCTGCCGACGGTGACCGTGTCGACTTCGCCAACGCCATCTCCACCAAGCGGGCCTGCGAGAAGCAGGACTTCGAGAACGCCTTCAAGCGCGCCCTCGGCAACGGCGAGCTCAAGGCCGCGGTGGACGGCGACAGCATGACGCTCACCACCGACAAGGGAGACCGCGTGGCCCTCACCTCCGAGCCGGACGTCCCGCTCACGGGCACCAAGTGGGACGTGAACGCCATCGGCGACGGCAGGACCACGGCGTCCCTGCCGAAGGAGGTGGCCGGCAAGGCCCATCTGACCTTCGGCAAGGACGGCATGGTCCGCGGCAAGCTCGGCTGCAACAACGTCTCGGCCAAGGCCGACGTGAGCGGCGACAGCATCACCCTGGGTGCTCCGCGGAGCACCCGGATGATGTGCGAAGGGGCCGCGGCGGAGACCGAGAAGAAGCTCCTGAAGCTCTTCGACGGCAAGGTGTCCTACGAGCTCAGCCACCGGGGGCTCTCGCTCACCGCCGACGACGGCACGGTCGTCAGCGCGAATGCCGACCTGAAGCAGACGAAGGAGCGGTAGCCCCGGCGCGGCGGGCGCGGGACTTCAGCAGGAACGCGCCGCCGAAGGCGAGCATCAGGCCGCCGCCGATCGAGTAGGCGAGCGTGGTGTCCGAGTCGCCGCCGGTCTCGGCGAGTTCGGTGGCGTCGCCTTCGGGGCGCGCGTCGTTGGGGGCGGCCGAAGCGGGGGCTTCGGAAGAGGGTGCCTCCGAAGCCGGGGCCTCCGAAGCGGGTGTCTCCGGAGCGTCCTGTGCGGGGGAGGCCTCAGCGGGTGCTGCCTTCGCGGGCGCCGCGACCCCGTCCAGGCTCACCCGGACCGTCGCCGCCTCGGCCCCCGCCTGCACGACCTCGACCTCGACCTTCCTGGCCTCGTCCGTCAGCTTCGCGCCCGCCTTGAGCGCGTCCGCGTCGGCCGGGACGTCGTCGCCGGTGCCCGCGTCGGCGTCCGGGGTCGGGTCGATGAGAGCCGACTTCGTGTAGTCCCCGTCGGGCACCCGGTAGGCGTGCACCCCCTGGATCCCGCCGTCGACGGTGCCCGACTCGTGCCGCAGCTCCACGACCAGGCGGTCGTCGCCCAGCGGAATGTCGAGCGCACGGACCCCGCCGCCGCTCCCGTACAGCGGACGCAGGTCATACGTCGCGGACTTGCCGGGCTTCGCGACATCCCCGCCCGTCAGCCACTTGTTGTGCAGCAGCTCGGGCGAGGTGAGCCCGGCCTCCCAACCGCCGCCGCCCATCGGTGTCTTGTGACTGGTGCCGTCCTCCTCGCAGCCCGCGCCGAGATCACCGTCGGGGCAGCGAAGGCGCATGTGGTGGCTGTAGCCGAAGTTGTGGCCGAACTCGTGCACCAGGGCCGTCATCGACATCTTGCCGTCGGCGCCCACCGGCATCCAGGTGGTGCCGCCGCCGACGGTGCCGAGCGCGAGCCAGTCGCAGCCCGCCTTCTCGGAGGGGAAGACGAGCGACAGGTGGTCGTAGCTGTCCTCGGGGACGCCCTTCGCGGCGAGCGCCTTCCGCGTCAGGTCGTTGATCTTGCCGGTGTCGCATCCGGTGGCCGCCAGATCGATGTCGACGGGCCCGCTGACGCCGTCGCCCTCGGCGGCCTTGAAGGTGGTCGCACCGCCGGTGACCTCGTTGTAGTACGAGGTGAGGGAGGAGTCGGCGCCGAAGTAGTTGTCCTTCAGGGCCGCCTCCAGCTTCCCCGCGTCCGGGATCCGGCTGTCCGTGAAGTTGACCATGGCGACCTGTACGCGCCGCTCCGGCTCGTCGGCGGCGGGCGCGGGCGCGGCGGCGGCAGCGGTCAGGACGGCGGCCACGGCGGCCGGTATCAGGCAGAGGCGCGGCGACGGTTTCATGGGGGACCTTCCGAGTGGGGGCTCGCGCCTTGCCCGAAGATCAACTCGGCGCGCGCCAGGCACGCTAGCGATCACTCGGGCCCGCGCGAACCCCTCGGAGGGCTTCTTAGGGTCCGCTTAAGTCCCCGTTCAGTATCACGGCTACCTGGTCGGGGCAGCGGGGTAGGGCAGCAGCTCCGCGTCGGTCCTCTCCCACGCGGCCTTCAGCTCGGCGAGCAGCTCCGGCTCGTCCCGCGCCCGGTCGGCCTGCTCCCGCCGGTCCGCGTGCAGATCGAAGAGCTGGTCGTCGCCGCCCTTGCCCCGGTAGTACTTCCAGTCCCCGCGCCGCAGGGCCCGCTCCCCGCGCACGCGCCAGAACAGCTCCCGCTCCGGCAGCTCATCGCCCTTCAGGAGATAGGGCGCGAGGCTGGTCCCGTCCAGCGGGTACGCCCGGTCCGGCCTTGCCCCGCCGATCTCCAGGAGCGTCGCCGTCCAGTCCGGCGTGAACACGGGCTCGCGGCTGACCTGCCCGCCGTCGAGCCGCGCGGGCCAGCGCACGATGGTCGGCACGCGGATGCCGCCCTCCTGGAGCGAGGCCTTGTTGCCCGACAAGGGCCAGTTGTACGAGAAACGCTCGCCGCCGTTGTCGGAGGCGAAGAAGACCAGGGTGTCCCGCTCCTGCCCGGACTTCTTCAGGGCTTTCAGGACCTCCCCGACCGACCGGTCCAGGTCCTGCACCATCTGCGTGTACTTCTCGACGGAGCCTCCGTCCTGGTGCCAGAGCGCGCCCCCCTCGCCCGCCTTGATCCTCCGTACGATCTCGGCGCTCTCCTCCTTGTCGCCGTCGGCGATCCACGGCCAGTGCGGGGTGGTGAAGTTCAGATTGAGCAGCCAGGGCTTGTCACCGTGGTCACGCGCCACGTACTCGCTCGCCCGCTCGGTCAGGATGCGCGTGTAGTAGCGCAGGTCCTTGTACTGGGCGTCACCCTCGTAGAGGTCGTACTCACCGCCGAGCCCCAGCTTCGAGTAGTACTCCAGGGCCCCGCCGAAGTTCCCGAAGAACTCGTCCCAGCCCGACCGGGTGGGGGAGTAGTCGGGCAGGTAACCGCAGTGCCACTTGCCGATGAGCGCGGTCGCGTACCCGGCGTCCCGCAGCAGCGAGGCCAGCGTCGGATGTGTCGGCTCCAGGCCCACGGACCTGTCCGCTATCGGCTCGGCGAGCCCGCCCTCCGTACGGCCGGGGTAGCGCCCGGTGTAGAGGCTGAAGCGGGTCGGCGAGCAGGTCGCGGAGCCGGCGTAGGCATCGGTGAAGCGCACGCCCTGGCGCGCGAGGCGGTCCAGGTTCGGGGTCTTGATGTGCGGCGACCCGTAGGAGGAGAGGTCCGCCCAGCCAAGGTCGTCGCCCAGGATGAACAGGATGTTCGGCCGCCGGCCGCTCGGGCGCGGAGCGGCACGGAAGGGCTGCTCCCGGGCCTCGGCGGCGGCGGGCAGCCCCACCGCGGCGGCGGCACCGGCGCCCACCGCGCCCCCGAAGGCGCGTCGGGACAGGGCGGACTGGTCGTACGAAGGCATGGCGGCGCTCCTGAGGAGGGGCACGGCGCGGCAGGGGCACGTACCCGGAGTCGGGAAGAACTGGAACGGAGGGTGAGCTCAGACGGCGCTGCGACAGATCGCGCTCGCGACACGGACCAGGTCGACGTGGCGGCGCTCCACAAGGGTGACCGACGGGTCACCGGGGGACTGCGGGGGCATGGACCAGGAGCTTCACGGGGCTCGCGCGCCCCTGTCAACGCTCCCGCTCACCTGTTCACAAGGCCTTAGTACTTCCCGGCCCTCCGGAGCGACGAACACGCTCCGTACAGGGCCCGTATCCCCAATTCGGACCAGTGGTCGATCTCGCCTACACTCGGTGTCGTGCCACGTGGTGACGGTCGACTCAATCATGATCTGCTCCCCGGCGAGAAAGGCCCCCAGGACGCTTGTGGCGTCTTCGGTGTCTGGGCTCCGGGTGAAGAGGTCGCCAAGCTCACTTACTTCGGGCTGTACGCCCTACAGCATCGAGGCCAGGAGTCCGCGGGAATCGCGGTCAGCAACGGCTCCCAGATCCTTGTCTTCAAGGACATGGGGCTCGTTTCCCAGGTCTTTGACGAAACCTCTCTCAGCTCGCTCCAGGGTCATATCGCGGTCGGTCACGCCCGCTACTCGACCACTGGCGCCTCCGTCTGGGAGAACGCCCAGCCGACGTTCCGTGCCACCGCGCACGGCTCCATCGCGCTCGGGCACAACGGCAACCTCGTCAACACGGCCCAGCTCGCCGAGCTCGTGGCCGCCCTGCCCAAGGAGAACGGCCGCGCGACCCAGGTCGCGGCGACCAACGACACCGACCTGGTGACGGCTCTCCTCGCGGGCCAGGTGGACGACGACGGCAAGCCCCTGACCATCGAGGAAGCGGCCACCAAGGTCCTCCCGGACGTGCAGGGCGCCTTCTCCCTCGTCTTCATGAACGAGCACACGCTGTACGCGGCCCGCGACCCGCAGGGCATCCGCCCGCTGGTCCTCGGCCGCCTGGAGCGCGGCTGGGTCGTCGCGTCGGAGTCCGCGGCGCTCGACATCTGCGGCGCCAGCTTCGTCCGCGAGGTCGAGCCCGGCGAGTTCATCGCGATCGACGAGAACGGCCTGCGAACGTCCCGATTCGCGGAAGCGAAGCCCAAGGGCTGTGTCTTCGAGTACGTCTATCTGGCGCGCCCCGACACCGACATCGCCGGCCGGAACGTCTACCTCTCGCGGGTCGAGATGGGCCGGAAACTCGCCGAGGAAGCTCCGGTCGATGCCGACCTCGTCATAGCGACGCCGGAGTCCGGGACACCCGCCGCGGTCGGTTACGCGGAAGCCTCCGGCATCCCCTTCGGTGTCGGCCTCGTCAAGAACGCCTACGTCGGCCGGACCTTCATCCAGCCCTCGCAGACGATCCGCCAGCTCGGCATCCGTCTCAAGCTGAACCCCCTCAAGGAAGTCATCAAGGGCAAGCGTCTGGTCGTCGTCGACGACTCGATCGTGCGCGGCAACACCCAGCGCGCCCTGGTCAAGATGCTCCGCGAGGCCGGCGCCGCCGAGATCCACATCCGGATCTCCTCGCCGCCCGTGAAGTGGCCCTGCTTCTTCGGCATCGACTTCGCGACCCGCGCCGAGCTCATCGCCAACGGCATGACGATCGACGAGATCGCCAAGTCCATGGGCGCCGACTCGCTCTCGTACATCTCCATCGACGGCATGATCGAGGCCACGACCATCGACAAGCCGAACCTCTGCCGCGCCTGCTTCGACGGCGTGTACCCGATGGACCTCCCCGACCCCGAGCTGCTCGGCAAGCAGCTCCTGGAGACGGAGCTGGCCGCCGGTCCGGCGTCCACGGCAGCGGCCGACGCGATCCGTCGCCCGTAAGCCCCGTAGTAACGACACGAAAGTTCTCACCCCACATGTCTGAGACCACTGGTGCCAGCTACGCCTCCGCAGGCGTCGACATCGAAGCGGGCGACCGCGCCGTCGAGCTGATGAAGGAGTGGGTGAAGAAGACGAAGCGCCCCGAGGTCCTCGGTGGCATCGGCGGCTTCGCCGGACTCTTCGACGCCTCCGCCCTCAAGCGCTTCGAGCGCCCCCTGCTCGCCTCCGCCACCGACGGCGTCGGCACGAAGGTCGACATCGCCCGCCAGCTCGGCGTGTACGACACCATCGGGCACGACCTGGTCGCGATGGTCATGGACGACATCGTGGTGTGCGGCGCCGAGCCGCTCTTCATGACCGACTACATCTGTGTCGGCAAGGTCCACCCCGAGCGTGTCGCGGCCATCGTGAAGGGCATCGCCGAAGGCTGCGTGCTCGCGGGCTGCGCCCTCATCGGCGGCGAGACCGCCGAGCACCCCGGCCTGCTCGGCCCCGACGACTTCGACGTCGCGGGCGCCGGCACCGGAGCGGTCGAGGCCGACCGTGTCCTTGGCCCCGATCGCATCCGTAAGGGTGACGCGGTCATCGCCATGGCGGCCTCCGGCCTTCACTCGAACGGGTACTCGCTCGTCCGGCATGTGGTCTTCGACCGTGCGGGCTGGTCCCTGGACCGCCAGGTCGAGGAGTTCGGCCGCACGCTCGGCGAGGAGCTCCTGGAGCCCACCAAGATCTACTCCCTGGACTGCCTGGCGCTCACCCGCACCACGGACGTCCACGCCTTCAGCCACATCACGGGCGGCGGCCTCGCGGCGAACCTGGGCCGGGTCATCCCGGACGGTCTGCACGCGATCGTCGACCGTGAGACGTGGACGCCCGGCGCGGTCTTCGACGTGGTCGGAAAGGCGGGCCAGGTCGAGCGCCTGGAGCTGGAGAAGACGCTGAACATGGGCGTCGGCATGATGGCGATCGTCCCCGAGGAGTCCGCCGACGCGGCCCTCGCGACCCTCGCGGACCGCGGTGTGGACGCCTGGATCGCCGGTGAGATCACCGAGCGCGGCGACCACGCCGAGGGCGCGGCACTGATCGGTACATATTCAAATTAAATGCGCCGCGAAGTAGGCCGGTGAGGGCGCCCGTGCGGCACTCCTCCGAGCAGCACAAAACCCGGTCCGGCGTGGTGACCACCCCGGACCGGGTGAAGTGCAGTTGCTACGAGAACTGCGAATACTGCAGGTGCTGCGAAAGCAACGAGGTCAAGCGCCGCGGCGCTGCGACGAAGGACCGGACTCGTCGGCAGAGTCGTCGTCCTCGTCGTTATACCGATCCGCGTACTGGGCGTACGGGTCGTCTTCCTCGTCGTCGTCCTCGAACGGCTCGCCATTCGGCGGCTGTTGCGAAGTCGAAGCGCCCAGCTCATTGGCCAGACGCGAGAGGTCAGTCCCGCCGCTGCTGTACTTCAGCTGGCGGGCGACCTTCGTCTGCTTGGCCTTTGCCCGGCCGCGCCCCATGGCTCGACCCCCTCGGATATGGGGCTTGGTGACCCCAGAGTCTTGACACGCGTTCATGATCAGGAACGGGCTCTCCGTGGAGAGGCCGGTCCGTAGGGCTTCCACGGTACCTGCTCCTGCGGCCATACGGTACGTCGCCCGCAGGACGCGCCTCGGCGCAGAACCCGCGAGGAGCCCTGTCCTCGCTGGTCAACTGCGATTTTAACCTCTTCTTGCCGGGCGACCCGCCGACGGGGGTGAGTCTTGTCTCTCGCGCACGTCGGCAGGGCCCTTTCACGGCGCTTCACAGGTCAGCGGAGGCGGGCCTCCGCCATCCGCTGCTCGGCGATCCTGTCGGCCGCCGCGGCCGGCGGAATGCCGTCTTCCTTCGCACGAGCGAATATGGCAAGAGTGGTGTCGAAGATCTTCGACGCCTTCGCCTTGCACCGGTCGAAGTCGAAGCCGTGCAGCTCGTCGGCAACCTGGATCACGCCGCCGGCATTCACCACGTAGTCGGGCGCGTAGAGGATCCCGCGGTCGGCGAGGTCCTTCTCCACGCCCGGGTGCTCCAGCTGGTTGTTGGCGGCGCCGCAGACCACCGTGGCGGTGAGTACCGGGACGGACGTGTCGTTCAGGGCGCCGCCCAGCGCGCAGGGGGCGTACACGTCGAGGCCCTCGACCCGGATCAGCGCCTCGGTGTCGGCGACTGCCGTCACGGAGGGGTGCTTGTGGATGATCCGGTTCACGGACTCCTCGCGCACATCGGTGATCACGACCTCGGCGCCGTCCTCCAGGAGGTGCTCCACGAGGTGGTGGCCGACCTTGCCGACGCCCGCGACACCGACCTTGCGGCCGCGCAGCGTCGAGACGTCCCACAGGTGCATGGCGGAGGCGCGCATGCCCTGGAAGACGCCGTAGGCGGTGAGCACGGAGGAGTCACCGGCGCCGCCGTTCTCGGGGGAGCGTCCGGTCGTCCAGCGGCACTCCCGGGCGACGACGTCCATGTCCGCCACGTACGTACCGACGTCGCACGCGGTCACGTAGCGGCCGCCGAGCGAGGCCACGAAGCGGCCGTAGGCGAGGAGCAGCTCCTCGCTCTTGATCCGCTCCGGGTCGCCGATGATCACGGCCTTGCCGCCGCCGTGGTCGAGACCGGCCATGGCGTTCTTGTACGACATCCCGCGGGCGAGGTTCAGCGCGTCGGCGACGGCCGCTTCCTCGCTCGCGTACGGATAGAAGCGGGTGCCGCCGAGGGCCGGGCCCAGGGCGGTGGAGTGGATGGCGATGACGGCCTTGAGGCCGCTGGCACGGTCCTGGCAGAGCACTACTTGCTCATGGCCTCCCTGCTCCGAGTGGAACAGGGTGTGCAGGACGCCGTTGTCTGCTTCGGTCACTGTGGTGACTCCCGGTCAAGTGGCGGCGGTCGGGCGGGCTCCCGTGCGGGTGGCGGGGGTCCGATGGGCATGAGACTAGAGCCTGTGAGAACCCGGTGGCCGCGCAGTGCCGAGGATCACCCTCTCGCGGCTCACCAGAACGACGGTTGAGTTCGGCCATGGCACGATTTGCAGTGTTTTCCAGCCGGTACGCGGGGGAGGGAGCAGCCGTGCCCAAGGTGTCTTCGTTGGTCGTCCCCTACGCGTCCTACTTGCGCGTCTATGAGCCTCTCGCCGCTTTCCCGGAGCCCGAGCGCGGCCACTGGGCGCGCTACGCGCGTCGCACCGACCGCCCCTCGTACCAGGACGAACTGAGGCGCTCCCTGGCCGACTTGCTGCCGACTCCGCCGGTGCCCGTCCCGGTGCACGAGAGCAGCGACGCGTTCGTGGTGGAGGCCGACGGAGTGGTGTGCGTCTGCCCCTGGCGCACCCGGCTGCGCGGCTGGCAGGCCCTGGGGGAGCTGCCGGGGCAGCTGCCGACGCCGGTCCTCGACGCGGTCCTGCCGCCGGTGCTGCGCCGCCAGACGGCCGCGGACTACGAGCGGTGGCTCGTCAGGAACCCCGACGCGCGCCCCTGGATCCGTACGTCGACGTGGCAGGTGCCGCTGAGCTGGTTCGTGCTCGTCGCGGACGCGGAGCGGCAGTTCGAGAAGGGGTACGAGGAGCGGGGCGAGGGCGCCGAGGAAGCCGATGCGGCGGTCTGCGCGCCCGTCCTGCGCTACCGGACGCCGATGGTGCAGGCGCGGCGCCGCGTGGCCCGCGGGCTCAGGACGCTGCGGGACACCCTGGACGACGGGCCGCTCATCGACGGGCTCACGGACGTGGGCCGGTGGCTGGAGGAGTTCCATCCGCGCTCCCTGGTCGAGCTCGACTACGGCGGGCTCGTGCACGCGCTGTCCGAGGAGCAGCTCGACGAGGACCACTCGGCGGCGGACGTGGCGGAGGGAATCGAGGCGCTGCGCAACGGCGACGGCGAGGGTGCCGGCGAGGCGTATGCGAGGCTCATGGAGCGATGGAGGGCGGTCCGGGACCGTCAGTTCTCGAACTGAGCGTCAACGGGCTGCCGGTGGTTCATCCCTACGCGGCGCCTACACGGGACGTAGGTCCCGATCCGGGCTTTTGTGTCAAGCGTGACGGACCGCACTTACTGGGCCCTTGCGCCCAACACCCCTCCTCGTGCCAAAATAGGACAAGGAGTCCGGGGAGGGCTCCTTCCGTCCATGTAAGGGCGGAATACTCAGCATTGCACGCTATGGGGGGTCTGTTGACTCCTGATCGCTCTGTGACTGATCGTCACTGTGGCGTGACTGTCCGCTATGGCATGGTCCATCGGCTTCCGTCGCTGATAGACACCTGGGAGGGCAATTCCATCGGTTTGGCCGACGTGGCTGGACGGATGGTGTAGTTGTAGTGCCGAGGACAAGCCGTTCGTCCTATAACCGACTCGACCCGCGTCCGCCATTTCGGGCAACGCGGGTCAAGGTGCAGAATTTAGAGGAATGAACCGAGAAGGTTCGGTTCTCCGAGGAGGCCGCTCATGACCGCTCGCACCCCTGATGCCGAGCCGCTGCTGACCCCGGCTGAGGTTGCCACGATGTTCCGCGTCGACCCGAAGACGGTGACGCGCTGGGCCAAGGCTGGCAAGCTCACGTCGATTCGCACGCTCGGCGGGCATCGCCGTTACCGCGAGGCCGAGGTCCGCGCACTGCTCGCGGGTATCCCGCAGCAGCGCAGCGAGGCCTGATCCACCGCAAAACCGCAGTAATCCGCAGTAACCGCAGTACTCGGACGAAGAGCACGACCGCTGCCGGGTCCCCCAACCCGTCCGCAACGTCCGACCTCTAGCTACACACGACGCGGGTCCCGCCCCAACGGGCCCCACGCCTGAGCCTCATGGGTGAGTCGTTTCGATCGCGCTGGACTCCGCCGGGTCCAGCGCGATCTTTTTTGTGCGCTCGGAAGGCGCTGGTGAGCGCAGCTGTGAGCGGGCTTGTTGGTCTCTGGGGAGAGTCTCTCCACTCACTGGGAGGAGCCTCTCCAGTCTCCGAGGGGGAGCCTCTCCCGGTGGTGCAATTGCACATATTAAATTGACCTGTTGTAGGACGGGTGTAAGTTCCGGGGTTTCAAAAAGTCCTTCGGTGACACCCGTCACACGACGACACTCTTGTTGCCACCGATGTACCTGGGCTAGAGAAGCCGCCGGAATCGCGTTCCGCGCCCACGAGTTCAGCCTCCCACCCCGGAGGTGGGTCGCGGGTCGGCTTTGGTCATGCCTTGGGGGGACTTTCGTCCTCGGTCGCCTCGCAGCCGCCCTCGCAGCCACTCTGGGTGGCGGGCGAGGCCTCCAGGGCGAGCCGCTCGAGGCGGTGGCAGATCGGGCAGTGCCGGGTCACGTGGCGATAGCTGGTCGCCGCGGAGAGGTGAGCGCGCAGCAGGGCGCGTATCTCGTGCCGTGCGGACGCCGCCGAAGCCGTCATACGCCACCTCCCGCTGGGGAGCGGTCCCGCCCGTTCCCTGATGTCTGGGTACCGGCGGAATGTGACGCAGTCAAGATGCGGGGAACGACAACGGGCCGCATCCCCAAGGGATGCGGCCCATTGTCATCAACTGCGGTCCTGACGGGATTTGAACCCGCGGCCTCCACCTTGACAGGGTGGCGAGCACTCCAAACTGCTCCACAGGACCTTGCTTTGCGGCGCTCAGTACTGCGTTGCGCTGCGAGACAGGACTCTACAGCAGCGCAGGCCCGGCGGTCGAACTCACCCAGGGTGTATGGGCGATCACGGCGCGGCCGCGTCGATCGCCTTCACGATCCGCTTGTCCGAGACGGGGTACGCCGTGCCGAGCGCGTGCGCGAAGTAACTGACACGGAGCTCCTCCAGCATCCATCGGATGTCCAGGACCTCCTGGGGGGCGGGGCGGCCCTGCGGGAGCTGCTCCAGGAGCCAGGCGTACTCGTCCTGCATCTCGTGGACCTTCTCCATGCGCGAGGTGTCCCGCTGCACGTTCGTCGGCATCTGCTGGAGCCGGCGGTCGGCGGCCACCATGTAGCGCATCAGGTCCGCCAGGCGGCGGATCCCGGTGGCCGTGACGAAGCCGGGGCCGATGAGGGCGTCCAACTGTTCCCGTACGTCCGTGAGGTTGGGCAGCAGCGTCGGGCTCTTCGTCGACTTCAGGCGGCGCTCGCAGGCCTGCCAGGCGGCGAGGACCTGCTGGACCTGGCTCACCGTGCGGACCGTCGTGTCCACGATCTCGGCGCGCACCTTCTCGTACAGCTTGCGGTAGGACTCCTCGTCCCAGGCGGGACCGCCGAAGTCGCCGATCAGTTTGTCGGCCGCCGCCATCGCGCAGTCCGCGAAGAGCGCCTGGATGGACCCGTGCGGATTCGCGGATAGGGCGATCTTCTGGGCGTTGGTCAGCTTGTCCGAGGCGAACTTGGCCGGATTCACCGGGATGTTGCGCAGGATCAGGCGGCGCGTTCCCTTCCACATCGCCTGTTGCTGCTCGGCCTCGGTGTCGAAGAGGCGTACGGAGACGGTGTCGCCGTCGTCCACCAGGGCCGGATACGCCTTCACCGGCTGGCCCGCGCGACGCGTCTCGAAGACGCGGCTGAGGGAGCCGATGGACCAGTCCGTGAGCCCGGAGCGCTCGACCGCCGAGCCACCCGTCTTCTCGGCCGTCGCGGCAGCCGCCTGGGAGAGCGCCTTGCGGGCTTTGGGCCGCAGCTGGAGCTTGAGCGCCTCCAGGTCCTTGTCCTCGGAGAGCTTTTTGCGCCGCTCGTCGGTGATCCGGAAGGTGATCTTCAGGTGGTCCGGTACGCGCGTGAGGTCGAAGTCGTCCGGTGAGACGGGGACGCCGACCATCCGCTGGAGCTCCCGCGCGAGCGTCACGTGCAGCGGCTCCTGGAGGGGGACCGCCCGCTCCAGGAACGCCTTCGCGTAGTTCGGGGCGGGGACGTAATGCCGGCGGATCGGCTTGGGTAGGGAGCGGATCAGCTCGATCACGACCTCCTCGCGCAGGCCGGGGATCTGCCAGTCGAAGCCGTCCGCCGTGACCTGGTTCAGGACCTGGAGCGGCACGTGGACCGTGACGCCGTCCGCGTCCGCGCCCGGCTCGAACTGGTACGTCACCTTGAACTTGAGCGGCCCCTGGCGCCACGTATCGGGGTAGTCGTCCTTCGAGACGTCGCCCGCGCGCTCGTTGATGAGCATCGAACGCTCGAAGTCGAGCAGTTCGGGCTCCTCGCGCTGCTTCTTCTTCCACCACGAGTCGAAGTGCGCCCCGGACACGACGTCCTCGGGCACCCGCTGGTCGTAGAAGTCGAAGAGCGTCTCGTCGTCGACGAGGATGTCGCGGCGCCGCGCGCGGTGTTCGAGCTCCTCCACCTCGGTGAGGAGGCGGCGGTTGGCGGCGAAGAACTTGTGGTGCGTGCGCCAGTCGCCCTCGACGAGCGCGTTGCGGATGAACAGGTCGCGGGAGACCTCGGCGTCGATGCGGCCGTAGTTCACCTTGCGCTGGGCGATGATCGGGACGCCGTACAGCGTCACCTTCTCGTACGCCATCACGGCCGCCGCGTCCTTCTCCCAGTGCGGCTCGCTGTATGTGCGCTTGAGCAGATGCTGGGCGAGCGGCTCGACCCACTCGGGCTCGATCTTCGCGTTGACGCGCGCCCAGAGGCGCGAGGTCTCCACCAGCTCCGCGGACATGATGAAACGCGGGGGCTTCTTGAAGAGGGCCGAGCCGGGGAAGACGGCGAACTTCGCCGAACGGGCGCCCAGATACTCGTTCTTCGCGCCCTCCTTCACGTCCTTCATCCCGATGTGGGAGAGCAGCCCGGCGAGCAGGGAGATGTGCACCTGCTGCTCGGGGGCGTCGTCCTCGTTGAGGTGGATGCCCATCTGCTTGGCGACCGTGCGCAGCTGCGTGTAGATGTCCTGCCACTCGCGGATGCGCAGGAAGTTGAGGTACTCCGACTTGCACATCCGGCGGAACGAGGACGAGCCGCGCTCCTTCTGCTGCTCGCGGACGTACCGCCACATGTTGAGGAAGGCCAGGAAGTCGGAGGTCTCGTCCTTGAAGCGGGCGTGCTGCTGGTCGGCCTGCGTCTGCTTCTCGGCGGGGCGCTCGCGCGGGTCCTGGATGGAGAGCGCGGCGGCGATCACCATGACCTCGCGTACGCAGCCGTTCTTGTCGGCCTCAAGGACCATGCGGGCCAGGCGCGGGTCGACGGGGAGCTGGCTGAGCTTGCGGCCCTGCTCGGTGAGGCGCTTCTTCGGGTCCTTCTGCGAGGGGTCCAGCGCGCCCAGTTCCTGGAGGAGCTGGACGCCGTCGCGGATGTTGCGGTGGTCCGGCGGGTCGATGAAAGGGAACTTCTCGATCTCGCCGAGACCGGCCGCGGTCATCTGCAGGATGACGCTCGCCAGGTTCGTACGGAGGATCTCCGCGTCGGTGAACTCGGGGCGTGCGACGAAGTCGTCCTCCGAGTAGAGGCGGATGCAGATGCCGTCCGACGTACGCCCGCAGCGGCCCTTGCGCTGGTTGGCGCTCGCCTGGCTGATCGCCTCGATGGGAAGGCGCTGCACCTTCGTACGGTGGCTGTAGCGGGAGATGCGGGCCGTGCCCGGGTCGATGACGTACTTGATGCCCGGGACGGTCAGGGAGGTCTCGGCGACGTTCGTCGCGAGAACGATCCTGCGGCCTGTGTGCTGCTGGAACACGCGGTGCTGCTCGGCGTGCGAAAGGCGGGCGTAGAGGGGAAGGACTTCCGTGAAGCGGTAGTTCTTCTTGTTCAGGGCGTCCGCCGTGTCGCGGATCTCGCGCTCTCCGGAGAGGAAGACGAGGATGTCGCCCTTGCCCTCGCCCTGGAGCTCCTCGACGGCGTCCGTGATCGCGGTGATCTGGTCGCGGTCGGAGTCTTCGGAGTCCTCTTCGAGGAGCGGGCGATAACGCACCTCGACGGGGTACGTACGGCCGCTGACCTCGACGATCGGGGCGTCCCCGAAGTGTCTGGAGAACCGCTCGGGGTCGATGGTCGCCGAGGTGATGACGACCTTCAGGTCCGGGCGCTTGGGCAGCAGCTGGGCGAGATAGCCGAGCAGGAAGTCGATGTTCAGGGACCGCTCGTGGGCCTCGTCGATGATGATCGTGTCGTACGCGCGCAGCTCACGGTCCGTCTGGATCTCGGCCAGCAGGATGCCGTCCGTCATCAGCTTCACGTACGTGGCGTCCGGATTGACCTGGTCCGTGAAGCGGACCTTCCAGCCGACGGCCTCGCCGAGCGGGGTCTTCAGCTCGTCGGCCACGCGCTCGGCCACCGTGCGGGCCGCGATACGGCGCGGCTGCGTATGGCCGATCATGCCGCGGACGCCACGGCCGAGCTCCATGCAGATCTTGGGGATCTGGGTCGTCTTGCCGGAGCCCGTCTCGCCCGCGACGATCACGACCTGGTGGTCGCGTATCGCGGCGGCGATGTCGTCCTTCTTCTGGCTGACCGGGAGTTCTTGCGGATACGTGATCTCGGGCAGACGGCTGCCCCGCTCGGCCATCCGCGCCGCGGCCTTGTCGACGTCCGCCGCGATCTCGGCGAGGACGGCGGCACGGGCTTCGGGCTTGCGGATCCGGCGTGCACCCTCGAGGCGGCGGCCGATCCGGTGCTCGTCGCGCAGCGACAGCTCGGACAGGCGCGGGGCGAGGGTGTCGAGGGTGAGGGCAGGCTGCGTAGACATAACGGCGTCCAGGATCTCACCCGCCGCTCGGAGGTGGCGAACCGATTTCTCCGGCGGGGCGTCCGGGCACGTACGATTCCGGGCATGTCGTCCCGTGCGCGTGCGTCGTGGTGCCCCCTCCTCGGGGTGCTGCTCGTCGTGCTCGGGGCGTTCTGCGCGCCCGCGGTGGCCGCGGAACCCGTCGCGAAGCCCACCGTGTCGGTGCAGGCCGACGCGTCCGCAGGGGCGCCCGGCTGCGGCAAGGGCGGTCAGCAGGACGCCGGTCAGGTCCCCGCGGCCCCGCCGCGCTCCAGTTCGGCGTACGAGCTGCTGCCCGCCCTGCATCAGGCCCACGCGGCTTCCGGCGCCTGGGGGCTCGGCCAGACGGTGCCCGCTCTGACACCGGAGCGCGGGCCGCCGCCACTCGCACCGCCCACTCCGATAGATCTCTCGATCCTGCGCGTGTAGAGGCCCCCGCCCGGGGCCCCTTCAACGACGTACAGGAACGAGAGAGAACTCCCTGATGCCCAAGAGCGACAACAGCAAAAAGAAGAAGAACATCGCCATCGGCGCCGCCGTGGCCCTCGCGGCCCTGCTGCTCGGCGCCGCTTCCTACAGCGCCACCAAGCCCGACGAGCCCTCTTCCGTCACCGCGAAGGAGGAGCCGGCCGCGGACGTGTCCGCCGACCCGCAGGCCGGGGTCTACCCCGAGTTGGCCGAGCTCGCCCGGCGCGAGGCCAAGGACCCCCTCGCCCAGGGGCGCAAGGACGCGCCGGTCGTGCTCATCGAGTACGCCGACTTCAAGTGCGGCTACTGCGGGAAGTTCGCCCGCGACACCGAGCCCGGCCTCGTGAAGAAGTACGTCGAGGACGGCACCCTGCGCATCGAGTGGCGCAACTTCCCGATCTTCGGCGCGGACTCCGAGTCGGCGGCGCGGGGCGCGTGGGCCGCCGGCCAGCAGGGGCGCTTCTGGCAGTTCCACGCGGCGGCGTACGCCGACGGCGCCAAGGAGAAGGGCTTCGGCGGCGACCGCCTGAAGGAGCTCGCGAAGCAGGCCGGGGTCAAGCACATCGGCCGCTTCTCGGACGACGCGGGCAGCGCCGCCGCCAAGGCGGCCGTGAAGAAGGACCAGGAGGAGGCGTACGGCCTGGGCGCCACGTCGACTCCGTCCTTCCTGGTCAACGGGCGGCCCATCTCCGGGGCGCAGCCGGACGAGGTCTTCGACCAGGCGATCGAGCAGGCCGCGAAGAGCGCGAAGCCGTCCGGGGCGGGTGACAAGTGACCGCCGACGTCGGCTACTTCGCGGCCTTCCTCGGTGGTCTCCTCGCCCTGATCAGCCCGTGCAGCGCGCTGCTCCTCCCCGCCTTCTTCGCGTACTCGATCGACTCGACCTCACGGCTGCTCGCACGCACCGGCATCTTCTACGCCGGTCTCGCGACGACCCTCGTGCCGCTGGGGGCGGCGGGCTCGGTGGCCGGGCGGTTCTTCTTCGGGCACCGGGACCAGCTGGTGCTCGTCGCCGGGTGGCTGATCATCGCGCTCGGCGTGCTGCAGGTCGTGGGCATGGGCTTCGCCTCGCGGAAGATGGCCGAGCTGTCGGGCCGCATCCGGCCGACGACGGCGGTGTCCGTGTACGCGCTGGGCGCGGTCTACGGGCTCGCAGGCTTCTGCGCGGGGCCGATCCTCGGCAGCGTCCTTACCGTGGCGGCGGTGAGCGGAAGTCCCGTCTACGGGGGGCTGCTGCTCGCCGTCTACGCCCTGGGGATGGCCGTACCGCTGTTCGTCCTCGCGCTGCTCTGGGAGCGGTTCGACCTGGGGCGGCGCAGGTGGCTGCGGGGGCGCGCCTTCCGTCTCGGCCGCTTCGAGCTGCATACGACCTCGCTCCTGTCGGGCCTCTTCTTCGTGGCCCTGGGCGCCCTCTTCCTTGCGTACGACGGGACCACCGCGCTGCCGGGTCTGCTCGACGTGGACGACTCGTTTGCCGTGGAGCGGTGGGCCGGGAACGTGGGCCGGGCCGTGCCGGACTCGGTGCTGCTGGTCGGTGTGGTGGCGCTGGTGGGCGCCGGGTCCGCGGTGCGGGCGTGGCGCAAGAGGTCCGGTGGGGGGAGTGGGCCGGTCGAGGCCGAGCAGGGGTGAGTCCGTTTTCGGTGTTTTAGCCTGGTTCGTATGTCTGATTCGGGTGACCGCGAAGAACACCGGCACGGCTCTCACGGCGCCCATGGGGCCCATGGGAGGGCGCCCAGCGGGCGCGAGCGGTGGGGAGCGTTCAAGGACTCGCCCTTCCTGCCCGCGGTCGTCCTGGTGTTCATCCTGGCGGCGGCCGCGGGGCTCTTCGCGGGCTCGTACACCTTCTCCATGGCGAACCCGACCCCGCACCGCATCCCCACCGCGGTGGTAGGCGCCCAGGAGGCCACGCGGGGCAAGGCGTTCCTCGACGGCATGGAGAAGGCGCTGAACGCGTCGCTGGAGCTGCACGAGTACGACAGTGTGGCCGCGGCGCGCACCGGCGTGGAGGAGCAGAAGGTCTTCGCGATCCTCGCCGCCAGGTCCGGGGACAAGGTGACGTTCGACGTCTCCGGCGCGTCCGGGGCGTCGGTCGCTCAGGTCCTGGCGGAGACGGCGCCGAAGGTGGGCAAGAAGGTGGGGGTGCCGGTGACCGTGCAGGACATCAAGCCCCTCCAGGAGGGCGACCCGCGGGGCCTCGCGATCTTCTACATCTCGCTGGCCGCGGTGATCATCGGCTTCGTCGGGGCGATCCAGCTGAGCGTGCACGCGCGCGGGCTGAACCCGGCGGAACGGATCGCCTTCACCATCCTCTACGCGCTGCTCGGCGGGTTCGTCATCGCGGCGGTGGTGGACTGGTGGCTGGGGGCGGTGGACCTGCCGTTCGTCGAGTCGTGGCTGATCCTGGCGCTGACGATGTTCGCGTCGGGCATGGTCTTCACGATGTTCAACACCCTGTTCGGCCGCTGGGCGATGATCCCGACATGGGGCCTGATGGTCCTGCTCGGCAACCCGTCATCGGGCGGCGCGGTCTCCTGGCCCCTGCTCCCGTCGGCCCTCGGCCACATCGGACGCTGGCTCCCGCCCGGGGCGTCGGTGAACGCGCAGCACACGGCGGTGTACTTCGGCAACCACCAGCACGCGTTCCCGTTCCTGGTCCTGGCGGCATGGGCGGTGGTGGCCTCCGCGATCTTCTGGGTCTGGCGCCACCGCCACCCCGGAGGCCGAGAAAAGCCCGCGGCGCATGCGGCGGCGCCGGCGGGATGAGCCCCCGGAGCCCTGGGGAACGCCGAAGGCCCCGTCCTTTCACCGGACGGGGCCTTCGAAGAGGTGGCTGGGGCCGGGATCGAACCGGCGACCTATCGCTTTTCAGGCGATCGCTCGTACCAACTGAGCTACCCAGCCACGCGATCCGCGTGGAATCGCAAGCGGTCCTGACGGGATTTGAACCCGCGGCCTCCACCTTGACAGGGTGGCGAGCACTCCAAACTGCTCCACAGGACCAAGCGTTGTGCGAGCACCAGTCTCGCACAAGGTGTTGCGTGTCCCCAACGGATTCGAACCCGCAGTCGTCGCCGGAGCGGATGCCGACGGCTTCATGACCAGATCGTTCCGCTTGTGGCCCCGATCGTGCCTGTCGGCCGGGGATGTCGGCTGGTCAGACTGGTGAACATGAATCGCGCGCTGTTGGTCATCGATGTCCAGGAATCCTTCCGAGCCCGACCGCTGTGGGAGCAGATCGCCCATCCCGGCATCAGCGAGCCCGTGAACCGGCTGGTCCGGCTGGCGCGGGCCAACGGAGACCTGGTGGTGTGGGTGCTGCATACGGAGCCCGGCAGCGGGGGCGTGTTCGACCCGGCTCTGGGACACGTCCGGCTCCTTGACGAGCTGGAGCGGCCGGCTGCCGGCGAGCCGGTGCTCCACAAGACCGCGCACAACGCCTTCACGACCACCGACCTCCAGCGCCGGTTGACCGAGGCCGGGGTCGGCGAGCTCTGGGTGTGCGGCATCCGCACCGAGCAGTGCGTGGAGACCACGGCGCGGCTCGCCAGTGATCTGGGCTACGAGGTCGTCTTCGTACCCGAGGCGACCACGACCAATCCGATCGGGGACCTCAGCGCCGAGATGATCATCGAACGCACCCAGGCCGTGCTGCGTGACCGTTTCGCCCGCATCGCCACCGTGGACGAACTGGCAGCATCGCCGGAATGACGCACGTTGTCTTCGTCCTGCTCCCCGAGGTCCACCTGCTCGACCTGGCCGGTCCGGCCCAGGTGTTCAGCACGGCGGACGAACTCGGCCGTCCGTACACGTTCAGCTATGTGTCCGAGCAGGAACAGGTTCCCAGCGCCCAGGGCCTCGTGCTCTCCGCTCAGCGGCACTGGCCTGAGCTGTGTGCGGACGATCTGGTGGTGGTCCCGGGGTGGCGGGCGCCCAACGTGCGGGAGGCCGCCGTCAGTTCGGTGACTCTGGAGCGGCTGCGTGCCCATCACGCTGCGGGCGGCACAGTCGCCAGCGTGTGCGTCGGAGCGCAGATTCTGGGCCAGGCCGGCCTGCTGGACGGCCGGCGCTGCACTACCCACCATCAGCTCCAGGACGAGTTCGCCGCCCGCCATCCGCGGGCGACCGTGATGCGTGACGTGCTGTTCACGGCCGACGAGAGAGTGGTGACCTCGGCGGGTATCGCCAGCGGCATCGACCTGGCCCTGCACCTGCTCGCCACCCGGCACGGCCCGGGTCTCGCCGCCAAGGCGGCCAGGGAGATGGTGGTCTACGCCCGCCGCAACGGCCACGAACCCCAGGACAGCGCCATGCTGCGCCATCGCAACCACCTCGACGATCACGTCCACCGTGTGCAGGACCTGATCGACGTCCACTACGTCGAGGCACTCCCCCTGGGGCGTCTCGCCACCCACGCGGGCGTGAGCCCTCGCACCCTTACCCGCCAGTTCACGGCGGCCACCGGCGGTATGACGCCCCTGCGCTATCAACAGGCGCTGCGCATGGAACGAGCGGAACACCTCATCGGGCATGGCTCGACGATCGAGTCCGCGGCCCGCGAAGTCGGGTTCGATGACGCGCGCATGCTCCGCCGGCTCCGCAACCGCCCCTCCACCCGATAGGCACAAGCCGGTGGGCGCTGGGCCGCACAACGAAACGTCCCGGACAGTGACTGTCCGGGACGTTTCATCGAAGTGGCTGGGGCCGGGATCGAACCGGCGACCTATCGCTTTTCAGGCGATCGCTCGTACCAACTGAGCTACCCAGCCACGCGATCCGCGTGGAATCGCAAGCGGTCCTGACGGGATTTGAACCCGCGGCCTCCACCTTGACAGGGTGGCGAGCACTCCAAACTGCTCCACAGGACCAACTGCACGTACGCGAATGAATCCGCATACGCACTGGTTTTGCGTGCCCCCAACGGGATTCGAACCCGTGCTACCGCCTTGAAAGGGCGGCGTCCTGGGCCACTAGACGATGAGGGCTAAGGGCCCACCTGGGCGCTTTGCAGCGCGTCGGGGACGTGAGAAGCATATGGGATGCGGGGAGCTATCGCCAAAACGGTTATCGGGGGGCCCGGGAACCGCTCCCCGGCGAGCGGTCGGCGGCCGGCGGCGAGGGCGTCGCTCCCGGCTGGTTCTCCTTCGGCAGATGGCGGCTGACCTCCGCCTTCGTCAGGCCGAGACCGCCCAGTTTGATCTCGTCCCAGGCCTGGAGGCGCCGGGTGTCACGGTCCAGGTAGAGGACGGACGTCTCGACCGGATCGGGGTACTTGCCCTCCACCGCCCGCAGCCCGCTGCCGCCCGTCGACCCCTCGATGCGCAGACGGGTCCCGCCGTCCATGACCTCCATCTCCGAACGGTGGACGTGGCCCGCGAGGACGAGCGGCACCTCGCCGTCCGTCTCGCGCGCGGCGTCGGGGTTGTGCGCCACGGCGATGTCCACGGGAGTGCCCGCGCCCTGCTGGTCGCGCAGGGCCGACGCGAGGCGGATGCCCGCCATCTCCTCGACGGGCTTGCCCTCCGCCGCGACCGAGCGGTCCGGGGTGTACTGCGGATCGCCCGTGCCGGCGAACCGCAGGCCCGCCACCGACACGGCTTTGCCCTCGTCCAGGACGTGGACGTCCTTCATGCGCTGGAGGTAGCGCTGGGTCGTGTGGGAGTCGTGGTTGCCCCTGACCCAGACGTAAGGGGCGCCCAGGTCCTCGATCGGGTCCAGGAAGGCGTTCTCGGCGGCGCTTCCGTGGTCCATCGTGTCGCCGGAGTCGACGATGACGTTGATGTCGTACTGCTCGACAAGCGAGGCGATGATCTTCCAGCTCGCCGGGTTGAGGTGGATGTCCGAGACGTGCAGGACGCGGATCGTGGACGGGTCCGGCTGGTACGCGGGGAGCGTCGATGTCGCGTCGTACAGCTTCGTCACGTTGGTGACGAGGCGTGCCAACTCCTGCTGGTACACGTCGAATTCGCTCACGATGCTGCGGGCGTTGCCGACCACCGAGGGTGCGCTGCTGAGGAGGCCGGAGAACTTCGGCTCCAGGACGGACTTCGGGTTCCACGTCGCGTACGCCGCCGCGCCCGACGCCGCGAGCAGGGCCAGGGCGAGGCCGCCTGCCGCGAGGGCCCGGCGCGGGCGCCGGTAGACCGCGAGGCCGAGCGCCGTGGCGCCCGCGACGACGGCGGCGCAGGAGCGTACGGCCAGGTCGAGGGTGCCGTGCCCAACGTCCTTCGCCACCTCGTCCTGGAGGCCGGAGATCCGCTCCGGGTGGTCGACCAGGGCCTGGGCGCGGACCGGGTCCAGGCGGTCCACGTCCACGTCCAGGCGGATGGGCGCGACGTGCGAGCGCAGTTCGAGGGCGCCGAGCGGCGATACGTCGATCTTCGTGCCGCCGGTGAGCGAGGGGCGCAGCGTCATCCGGGTGTCCATCGGCCCCACCGGCGCGTGCACGCTGCCGACGATCAGCAGGCCGAGCCAGGCGCCGAACAGGACGACCGCGACCAGGCCTACGGCGCGGCCGTAGGGATGCGGAGGGTGGATGAGCTCGCCGACGGGGCGGGGGTGGCGGGACCGGTAGTGGCGTAGGAGGGCGGCGGGCGCTCGGAAGTCGCGAAGCCGGACCATTGGGGCCGTATGCCCATGGGGAGGGGCGGCTATGCGGGGCCGTGGCTGACGGCTGACAATGGGGGCGTGCTGGAGATGACGCGGGATGAGTTCGAGGAACTGGTCGCCGAGGCGCTCGACCGGATTCCTCCCGAGTTGACGCGGTTGATGGACAACGTGGCGGTCTTCGTGGAGGACGAACCGCCGGCCGAGGACCCGGAGCTTCTCGGGCTCTACGAGGGAACGCCCCTGACGGACCGGGGCGAGTGGTACGCGGGAGTGCTGCCCGACCGGATCACCATCTACCGCGGGCCGACGCTGCGTATGTGCGAGTCGCGCGAGGACGTGGTCGCGGAGACCGAGATCACGGTGGTGCACGAAGTCGCACATCACTTCGGGATCGACGACGAGCGCCTGCACGCCCTGGGGTACGGCTGACGGCGGGCGGTGGCTCCGTTCACCGGTCCGTGTCCTCTTGCGGGGCAAGGGAGTTGGGTAGGGCGTCCCCGCTTCTCAGCGCCTCGGAGGTGCTCGGCCGTGCGCCAGTTGTACGTTCCTGTCCGGTGGACCGCGGCGGCAGTGGCCGTCCTGGCGACCGCGGGCTGCATGAGCATCGGCGACGACGGGGGCGGTGAGCCGGGACCCGCGCGGTCCGCTGGCGACCGCAGCGCTGCGGCCGCTCCGGACGGGAGTGACGCGCCGGGCGGCGGTTCCGCCGGTGGCGGCGGAGGCGACCGTAACGACGCCAAGGGCGGCAAGGGCGGCAAGAAGGGCAAGGGGAAGAGCAAGGGCAAGGGGGGCGCGGACCAGCAGGGCGAGTCCGGCTCCGGCGCCGCCCGCGCTTCCGCGTCCGCGTCCGGCGGTGGCGGCGACCCCGCCCCGCCGACGAAGGACGGGCGGCCCACCCCCACGCGTACGAAGCCCGCCCCGCCGCGCCCCACGCCGACGCCCGACCCCCCGAAGCCGACGCCCACGCCGACCCCCGAGCCCACTCCGGAGCCCTCGTCGTCGGCGCACGAGCCGCCGAAGCAGGACGCGCAGCTGGGGGAGCGGTCGGAGGGGCTCAGGTCGCGCGAACCGTCACCGGAGGCGGGGCCCGCTTAGGACGGGGTCGGTCGAGTCCGGCCGACTGTCCGAAAACCCGCTTCGTCGCAGGTGAGGCAAGCTGTAAGGGGTGGAATCGAAGGCGCCCCGGAGGGTGCGGTTTGCCTTCTGGGGGGGTGGGTGCGTATGGTGGTAGATCGTTTGATCCCATTTGCCCGGCGCCGAAAAAGAAGAGCGCCGCGTGGCGCGTACTCTCCCTTGCCGTGGCTGACCGCATCGAGGCGGTCCATTGCGAAATCACGGAGTTGACGGGCGCGTGCCGAGACTCCGGAAGGTTTCGCATTTCGCATGTCCATTTCTCATTCTGACCACGCCGTCCTGCCCGAGAACGAGACGACCGACGAGCTGACGGCTGAGGCCGTCGTCGAGGTCGTCGAGACCGTTCAGGCCGCGGACGTCGTGGAAGCCGCCGAGCAGGTCATCGAGACCGAGGCGGCCGACGAGGCCGACGAGGCCGACACAGCCGCCGAAGAAGCTCCGGCCGGCCCCACCTTCGGTGACCTCGGGCTGCCCGAGGGCATCGTCCGCAAGCTCGCCCAGAACGGCGTGACCGCCCCCTTCCCGATCCAGGCCGCGACCATCCCGGACGCCCTGGCCGGCAAGGACATCCTCGGCCGTGGCCGCACCGGCTCCGGCAAGACCCTCTCCTTCGGCCTGCCGATGCTGGCGACGCTGGCCTCCGAGGGCCGCACCGAGAAGAAGAAGCCCCGCGGCGTCATCCTCACGCCGACGCGTGAGCTCGCGATGCAGGTCGCGGACGCGCTCCAGCCGTACGGCGACGTGCTCGGCCTGAAGATGAAGGTCGTCTGCGGCGGTACGTCCATGGGTAACCAGATCTACGCGCTCGAGCGCGGCGTCGACATCCTCGTCGCCACGCCGGGCCGGCTGCGCGACATCATCAGCCGTGGCGCCTGCTCGCTCGAGAACACCCAGATCGCGGTGCTCGACGAGGCCGACCAGATGTCCGACCTGGGCTTCCTGCCCGAGGTCACCGAGCTGCTCGACCAGGTCCCGTCCGGCGGCCAGCGCATGCTGTTCTCGGCCACGATGGAGAACGAGATCTCCACGCTGGTCAAGCGCTACCTGAACAACCCGGTCACGCACGAGGTCGACAGCGCCCAGGGCAACGTCACGACCATGACCCACCACATCCTGATCGTGAAGCCCCGCGACAAGGCGCCCGTCACGGCCGCCATCGCCTCGCGCAAGGGCCGCACGATCATCTTCGTCCGCACCCAGCTGGGCGCGGACCGCATCGCCGAGCAGCTCTGCGAGTCCGGTGTGAAGGCCGACGCGCTGCACGGCGGCATGACGCAGGGTGCTCGTACGCGCGTTCTTGAGGACTTCAAGAAGGGCTACGTCAACGCGCTCGTCGCCACCGACGTCGCCGCGCGCGGCATCCACGTCGACGGCATCGACCTGGTCCTGAACGTGGACCCGGCCGGCGACCACAAGGACTACCTGCACCGCTCCGGCCGTACCGCTCGCGCGGGCCGCTCCGGCACGGTCGTGTCCCTCTCCCTGCCGCACCAGCGCCGTCAGATCTTCCGCCTGATGGAGGACGCGGGCGTCGACGCCTCGCGTCACATCATCAACGGCGGCGGCACCTTCGAGCCGGAGGTCGCCGAGATCACCGGCGCCCGTTCGATGACCGAGGTGCAGGCCGACTCCGCGGGCAACGCGGCGACCCAGGCCGAGCGTGAGGTCAAGGACCTCACCAAGGAGCTTGAGCGCGCGACCCGCCGCGCGACGGAGCTGCGCGAGGAGGCCTCGCGTCTCACCGCGCGTGCCGCCCGCGAGCGTGGCGACGACCCGGAGACCGCGGTCGCCGAGGCCACCGCCGCCGCCGCCGCCGAGGCCGAGGTCGAGGCCGCTGCCTCCGTCCCGGAGCAGTCGGCCGCTCCGGCCGCCCGCGAGGAGCGCCGTCCGCAGCGTGACGAGCGCGGCAACTACGAGCGTGAGCGCCGTGACGACCGCGGTGGCCGTTCCTTCGAGCGCCGTGACGACCGTTCGTCGGGTGACCGTGGCGGCTTCCGCGGCGGCGACCGTCGTGAGGGTGGCGGCTTCAACCGCGACCGCGGCAACGACAACCGTGGCGGCGGCTTCAACCGTGACCGCAACGACCGTCCCTCGGGCGGTTTCCGTGGCGGCGACCGTCGTGAGGGTGGCGACCGTGGTGGTTTCCGCGGTGGCGACCGGCGTGAGGGTGGCGGCGGCTTCAACCGTGACCGCAACGACCGTCCCTCGGGCGGCTTCCGTGGCGGCGACCGTCGTGAGGGTGGCGGCTTCAACCGCGACCGCGGCAACGACAGCCGTGGCGGCGGCTCCGGCTTCCGTCGCGACGACCGTCCCTCGGGCGACCGCGGTGGCTTCAACCGTGACCGCAACGACCGCGGTGGCTCCGGCTTCCGCCGCGACGACCGCCCCTCCGGCGGCCACCGCGGCAGCGACCGCCCGTTCAACCGCGACCGCCGCGACGACCGCCCCGCGGGCGGCTCGGGTGGCTTCCGCTCCGGCGGCCACGACCGCCCGTCGTACAACCGCAACTCGGGCACGTCCGGCACCGGAACCGGCACCGGCTCCTTCGGCCGCCGCGACGACAAGCCGCGCTGGAAGCGCAACGGCTGACACCTGCTGAACAGCTGAACCGACGGGCCCGCCCCTTCCTGGGGCGGGCCCGTCGGCGTACCCACGCGTCCCCTTTAGCGAAACGTGACGCATGTCATGTCCCTGCCGTGGGCAACGCTCGTGCATGAAACCACCACCGGGCTCACCACCCACCCCCGCGGCAAGCTCGGACGAGGAACGTCTCGCCCAGCTCGGTTACACGCAGGTTCTGGCGCGGCGTATGTCCGCGTTCTCCAACTACGCGGTTTCGTTCACGATCATCTCGGTTCTTTCCGGCTGCCTCACCATGTATCTGTTCGGCATGAACACCGGTGGGCCCGCCCTCATTACCTGGGGGTGGGTCGCGGTCGGGCTCATGACGTTGTTCGTGGGGCTCGCCATGGCGGAGATCTGTTCCGCCTATCCGACCTCCGCCGGGCTCTACTTCTGGGCGCACCGGCTTGCTCCCTCGCGCAGTGCGGCCGCTTGGGCGTGGTTCACGGGGTGGTTCAACGTGCTCGGGCAGGTCGCCGTCACCGCGGGGATCGACTTCGGCGCGGCCTCGTTCCTCGGCGCGTATCTGAATCTGCAGTTCGACTTCCAGGTCACCGAGGAGCGGACGATCCTGCTGTTCGCCGCGATCCTCGTCCTGCACGGTGTGCTCAACACCTTCGGCGTGCGCATCGTCGGGCTGCTGAACAGCGTCAGTGTGTGGTGGCACGTCGTCGGGGTCGCCGTGATCGTCGGGGCGCTCGCCTTCTCGCCCGACTCGCACCAGTCGGCTTCCTTCGTCTTCACCGAGTTCGTCAACAACACCGGGTGGGGGAGCGGGGTGTATGTCGTGCTCATCGGGCTGCTCATGGCTCAGTACACCTTCACCGGGTACGACGCCTCCGCCCACATGACCGAGGAGACCCACGACGCGTCCACCGCCGGGCCCAAGGGCATCGTCCGGTCCATCTGGACGTCCTGGATCGCGGGCTTCGTGCTGCTGCTGGGCTTCACGTTCGCCATCCAGTCGTACGACGGGGCCCGCGAGTCGGCGACGGGGGCGCCGCCCGCGCAGATCCTGCTCGACGCGCTCGGGGCGACCGCGGGCAAGCTGCTCCTGCTGGTCGTCATCGGCGCACAGCTCTTCTGCGGCATGGCGTCCGTGACCGCCAACTCCCGCATGATCTACGCCTTCTCGCGGGACGGAGCACTGCCGTTCTCGCA
This sequence comes from Streptomyces sp. NPDC051218, assembly GCF_044455475.1. Classification (NCBI taxonomy): domain Bacteria; kingdom Bacillati; phylum Actinomycetota; class Actinomycetes; order Kitasatosporales; family Streptomycetaceae; genus Streptomyces; species Streptomyces sp. NPDC051218. The sequence goes on from NZ_JBITEU010000011.1 coordinate 390,992, forward strand.
CGTGTGGCACTCGGTCAACCCGCGTACGCGGACCCCCGTCGCGGCGGTCTGGCTCGCGGCGCTCGGCGCGCTCGTGCTCGGGCTGCCGTATCTGATCAACGTCACGGCGTACGCGGCGGTGACGTCCATCGCCGTCATCGGGCTCTACATCGCCTACGTCATCCCGACCCTCCTGCGGCTGCGCAAGGGGGAGCAATTCGAGCGCGGGCCCTGGCACTTGGGCCGCTGGTCGCGCCCGATCGGCATCGTCGCGGTGGCCTGGGTCGGCGTGATCACGGTGCTCTTCATGCTGCCGCAGGTCTCGCCGGTCACCTGGAAGACCTTCAACTACGCCCCGATCGCGGTCCTGGTCGTCCTGGGGTTCGCCGCGACCTGGTGGTTCGCCTCGGCCAGACACTGGTTCCTCAACCCGGACCACGAGCGCACGGCGGCCCGTGACGCGGCACGGAAAGGGGCACCGGACCCCGCCGATCCCTGAGCGCGGACCGCGCCTCCCAGGCCCTGCGCCGAACGCGCGACGGGCCTGGGAGGCGATACCCGATCGGACGACCGGACCTCTGCGGCTATGCTCGGGGGGTGCATCCGCACGGACCGTTAGCTCAATTGGCAGAGCAGTGGACTTTTAATCCATTGGTTGTGGGTTCGAGTCCCACACGGTCTACGGAAAGTAGGTGAGGGGAGACTCCCTCTGACCTGCAACGCAGCGCCCGAGTCGGCTTCGGCCGGCTCGGGCGCTTCCTTGTTCTCGGGGGGCTTGCGGTAGTCAGCTGCGCACGCATCCCTAGTCGAGTTGGTGGGTGTTGATGACCTGTTCCGCCGTGCGCAGCAGGGGCTGATTGTGGCTGAAGGCGTGGGCGCGGAGGCGGACCAAGGCGTCTGCGAGGGTGAGCCCGTCCTTGGCTGCGAGGACACCGGCGGCCATGTGGACGGTAGGGGGGTAGCCCTGTGGTCCGCGCTGGGTGGGCCGGGATCGGCCGGCGAGCAGGTGCGGGTGCTCTTCCAGGGCGAGCAGGGCCAGAATGCGGGCGTAGGCACTGGCCCGCTCCTTCTGGGCGGGGCTGAACGGGGTGGGCTCGAGGCGGTAGAGATCCATGGCGCCGATCGCGAGGGCGCCGATCGTCAGGGGCAGCGCCAGAACGCTGCGGACGCCGTGTTCGCCGGCCACGGGGGCATAGGCGGGCCAGCGGCCGGTCGCCTGGAGCATGTCCGCGGTGTCGACGGGGGCGCGGCGGGTGTAGGCGTCGGTGCATGGTCCTTCGCCGGTGATCAGCTGGGCGTCTTCCACGCTGCGGGCACGCTCGTCGGTGGCGGTGGCCAGCAGGCGTAGTTCTCCGGCGACGACGAGGGTGGCTCCGGCGAAGTCGGCTTCCACGTCGTCGGCGCAGGCCCGGCAGGCGACGGTGAGCGTGACGCCACCGGTGTGAGCAGCGGTGCTGATGCGCTGCCAGGCCGCGGCGTGGTGGTCCTGGTTCACGAGGTGTCCCTATGGCGAGGCAGGCGGCGGGAGAGACACGTCCTTCCGCCGGGGGCTGGGGCGGGTACCTGGCCGGGTGCGCGGTCAGGGTCGGTCAGGGGCGTTGCACAGCAGAGGGGCCGATGGAGCCGTCGATGAGTTGCCTGCAGAGCTCGGCCAGGCTCTGCTGGTGGGCGCGAGCGTGTTGGCGCAGGGCATCAAATGCCTCGTCGAGAGTGGCCTGCCAGCGTTCGGCCAGAATGCCCTTGGCCTGCTCGATGATGATGCGGCTGGAGAGAGCGGCCCGTAGTTGGGCGCGCTCGATGTTGGCGTGGACGACGGTGCGGTGTTGCAGGATGGCGATGGTGGCCACGTCCGCCAGTGCTTGCGCCACCCGCGCGTCACCGTCGCTGAGTTTCTGTTCACGGGAGTCGAAGAGGTTCATTGCGCCCACGGCCTTCCGGCGCAGACGCATCGGCAGGGCGTGGCTGGTGGCGAATCCCGCCTGGCGGGCACGCTCGGCGAAAAGTGGGAAGGCGGCAGTCTCCGCACGGGACTTCAAGGAAATGTTGAAGCGGGCGGTACCATCGCGGTGGCACTCCACGCAGGGCCCCTGGTCGGCCTGGAGGGCGAAGAGTTCCAGCAGCCGGGTGTGCTCGTCCGATGCGGCGATCAGTTGCAGGCCGCCGTTGGGGTCGGCGAGCATGACTCCGACGGCGGAGACGTCGAGCAGCTCGTTGCAGCGGTCGCACAGCGTGTGCAAGAAGTCGATCAGGTCGAAGTCGTCGACAAGGGTGTCCACGGCATCGACCATGGCTGCCAGTAGTTGTTCTTCGCGGGTCATGGCCCTTCATTCCCTTCACCGGCAGGTTCGTCCGGCCCGTTTTCATCATTGTGGAAGGCCAGCCGCCTGGCTACTACGTCCTCGGCTACCTCCAGCAACGGCTTCCCGTGCCGGTAGGCGTGGGCGCGCAGCCGCAGGAGAGCTTGGGCGAGCGAGACCCCGGCCTGGACGCTGATCATTCCGCTGGCCTGGTGGACGGCGGCCCGGTAGAAGTCCGAGGAGTCAGCCGCGGTGGCGAGGGCCTCTTGCTGCGGATCGCTGTCCAGCAGGACAGCGATCAAAGCGTTGGCCACGAGCCAGACGTCGGTCGACGTGGCGTCCGGCAGCGGGCCAGGTGCCGAGCGCTGCAGGGTCATCGTGCCCAGACAGGCGGACCCGATGGCCAGCGGAAAGCAGAAGATCGCGCCGACACCCAGCGCCGTGACCTCGGGCAACAGAGCGGGCCACCGGTCCATCGGCAGACGCGCCACGTCTGCCACCAGGACGGGCCTGCACATAACGGCCACTTCAAGTGCCGGTCCCTGGCCCACCGTGAACTGCAGGTCTTCCAGATCGACGCTGGTACCTGGCGTGGACCACAGCAATTCACTCAGGCCGCCGTCGGTCGGCGCGGAGACGGCGATGCCGTCCACGAGCAGGGCCTGGGCACACAGTTTCGGGTCGGCGCCGATCAGGCCCGGCTCTCCGCGGGAGGGGCGCAGGGTCCGCAATACCTGTGGCAGGTCACTTTCGGTGCCCACTGCTCTCACCTCCCGTGGCTGCCTCAGGAGGGAACCTCCGCGGCGCAGAGGAAGCACTGACGACGCCTCCAGTCTAGGGAGCTTTTCGGCTACGAAGGGTCTTCTCGACATATTGGTGCCGAGGTCGGCGAGGCGGCCGAGTGCCTCCACAAGCTTCTGGAGGGAGCGGGCAGGCGACCAAATGTCTGTGGACGCCGGTGAACGCGAGGCGAGGCGTACGGTGGAGACACAGGCTGCCCGCAGGCGACACCGCTCGCCCACTTCACCCTGACATTGGCTTCCGATCCGGGCAGCGTCGGCGGTGAATGCCGGAGTTCGGACGCCACCATGACTACGCGCTACATCGCCTGCCTGCCTGCTCGCGCACCGAGCCTTCGATGACGGCCGCCCGGCGGGAGGCCGTGATCCTCGCCGCCCGCTACACCAGTGATGACGCCGAACCCGGATTGCGCATCGGCGAGGCGTGCCGGAGGGCCCTGCACAGCGCGTACTCCGTGGGGCTCACACTGGCGGTCGATGCCGCCCTGGCGCAGCGGGTGTCGCTCTGCGCGGTCGGGCCGCTGGCCCGCAAGGGCGAGGAGCTGCAGATCAGTCTCGGAGAAGGCCCGTGTGTACAGGCCCTGAGCCAGCGCGCTCAGGTCCTGGTCGACGATCTCGACGACCCGGCCGCAACCCGGCACTGGCCTGTCTTTGCCCAGCAGGCGAAGGCGCACTACATCCGCGCCGCCTACGCCCTGCCGATCCTCAACGGCGCCGACCGGGCACGGCAGGCCGGCCTCGTCCTCACCCTCTACCGCCACCGGCCCGGCCCGATCTCCGACGCCGACCTGCAAGTTGCCCAGGACCACGCCGACGCCGCAGACCTCCTGCTCCTCGCTACACCCGTGCCGACTGAGGACGAGCTCGTCCACGCCTGGCTCCTGCCCGCGGACGCCGTGGTCCACCAGGCCATCGGCATGATCAGCTACCGCCACTCCCTCACGACCGGCCAGGCCCTCGCCCTGCTGCGCGCCCATGCCCACACCCAGGCAACGCCCTTGACCGGCCTGGCCCGTGCCATCGTCGGCGGCCACGTCACACGTTTCGATCCGCCCGCCTCCGGCGCCGGAGAGAGCTGACGTGGTCCATCCACCGGCAGGCGTTGGGCGGGCTGCCTGAAACGGCCCTCTATCGCGGCTGCCCACGGAGCTTTATCCTGATCCCGGACGCAGGATTCACGTGCTGTCACCGACCACGTGATCCCATCAGGCTCCCAGCCCCCGAGCCGGAACAACACCGAAGCCCGGCTGGAGCCGCATCGCCGACAACACGGCTCCAGCCTCCGCCCTCCCGGCCTGTGGGGGTAATCCCGCACCCTCAACTCCGGGGTGGGCCTGCGAGGATGCGGCGGCAGGGAGCCCCGCACATCCTCATGCTTGGGGATCGCCGTCATACACCGGCGGCGATTCCCAAGCCCGGCCTCACCGGCCGGTCTGTCTCCTTCCGGTCCGCGTTCGACGCGCTCGCGGCTTTGTAGCGCGCGGGGTTTCCGGCTGGGCTTTCGGTTTGCGCCCCCGTGGACCCCGAGTGACGCTGAGCCTGCCAGGTGGCCGATCCGGAGGTTCAGCATGGGTTCCGTACGACGGGCTCTCGTGATGGTGCTGGTGCCGTTGCTCGTCGGAGTCTCGGCGGCCTGCGGTGGGTCCGGGAGCGGAAGCGGCGCGGCGACCGAGCGGGCGCGGCCCGCGGAGCTGGCCTTCGAGCACCCCGGAGTCCTCGTCAGCAAGGCGCAGCTTGACCGCGTGCGCGCCCATGTCGCGGCGCGCGAGCAGCCCTGGATCACGGCGTTCGAGCGGATGCGGGACAGCAAGTACGGTGCCGACGACTACCAGGCCAAGCCGTACGCCGTGGTCGAGTGCCCGGCCGGGGCCCGCGCCGGCCAGGGCTGCGTCGAAGAGCGCGAGGACGCCATCGCCGCGTACACGCAGGCCCTGCTCTTCAACGTCACCGGCGACCGCGCGCACGCCAGGAAGGCCGTGCAGATCATGGACGCCTGGGCGCGGGTGATCACCCGGCACACCGAGGCCAACGCCGGCCTCCAGACGGCCTGGGCCGCCTCCTCGTGGGCACGCGCGGCCGAAGCGGTGCGCTACACCTACGACGGCTGGACCGACGGCGAACTCCTGCGCTTCGAGCGGATGCTGCGCAACGCCTATCTGCCCCAAGTGCGCGAAGGCGCGGCCGACTTCAACGGCAACTGGGATCTCCTGATGGCCGACGCGACCATCAGCATGGCGGTCTTCCTCGACGACCACGAGTCCTTCGAGAAGGCGGTGACCCACTTCAGGACCCGGGTGCCCGCCTACTTCTACCTGGAGTCGGACGGCCCGCTTCCCGTCTCGCCCGCGGGCAGCGGCATCAACACCCCGGAGAAGCTCCAGAAGTACTGGTTCGGGCAGAAGACCTTCGCCGACGGGCTCTCCCAGGAGACCTGCCGGAACTTCAAGCACGCCAGCTACTCGCTCGCGGCCACCGCGCACATCGCGGAGACCGCCTGGCACCAGGGCGTCGACCTGTACGGCGAGGTCAAGGAGCGGCTGCGGGCCGCGCTGGAATTCCACTCCACGTACCAGCTGGGCGCCAAGGCGCCCGACTGGCTGTGCGGCGGCCGGGTGCAGCGCGACATGGGGCCCGACACCGAGGTCGGCCTCAACCACCTGCGCGAGCGGCTGAAGCTGGACCTGCCGCAGACGCAGAGGCTCACGCTCGAGCAGCGGCCCGAGGGGACGGACGACCTGTTCGTGGCCTGGGAGACGCTGACGCACGCGGAGAACGCCTGAGCGAGCGGCCGTCGCGCAGCCGGTTCGCTTTCACTCCCTCTGATGGCGTAGAGTTGCATTCAACGGCGCGGGGTGGAGCAGCTCGGTAGCTCGCTGGGCTCATAACCCAGAGGTCGCAGGTTCAAATCCTGTCCCCGCTACTGAAGACCGAAGGCCCGGATCCAGAAATGGATCCGGGCCTTCGGCGTACCCCGCTCGGCCCACACCGGTCGCCCCGAGCCGCCGCTCCGGGAACCCTGAGTGAGTGGGGCAGCGAGGAGGAAGTGGCGGGGGCGGCAAGCGTCCCGATGTCCGGCACGAGCGGGCGCTCGTACGGGCTCTTCCCCTGCTGCTCATCGTCGTCGGGGTCGTCTACGACGTGTCGACCCCGCCCAGGTTCACCGCCGTGCCCCTCTTCACCGCCGCCCCGCTCGTCGCGGCGCCCTTCTACTCGCTGATCAGCACCGCCCTCATCGGCGTCGGCTCCTGTGCCGCGGTGCTCGCCCTGCACTTCAAGAACGACACCACCACCGACGTGGAGGCCGTCACCGAGCTGATCACGGTGGTGACCGTCGCCGTCCTCGCCGTGCTCATCAACCGTGTCGTACGCCGCAGCGACGAACAGCTCGCCTCCGCCCGCTCCATCGCCGAGGCCGCCCAGCGCGCCGTACTGCCGCAGCCGGACCCACGGATCGGCGGCCTCGACGTCGCGGCGCGGTACGAGGCGGCGGAGGCCGACGCCTTCATCGGGGGTGACCTGTACGCCGTGCAGGACACACCGCACGGCGTACGCGTCATCGTCGGCGACGTACGGGGCAAGGGAATGGGCGCGGTGGCGGCCGTCGCCGTCGTGATCGGGGCGTTCCGGGAGGCCGCCGAGCAGGAGTCCACGCTGGAGGCCGTGGCGCAGCGCCTGGAGCGCGCCCTCGCGCGGGAGGGCACGCGGCGCGACGGGCTCGACGCCTTCGAGGGGTTCACCACCGCCGTGCTCGCGGAGATCTCGCACGGCGACGGTCTGGTGCGTCTGATCAACCGCGGGCACCCGGGGCCGCTGCTCCTGCGCGGTGACGGGCGGCTGTGCGTCCTGGCCGCCACCGAGCCCGCGCTGCCGCTCGGGATGGGGGAACTGGGTGCCTGGCCGGACCGCGCGGACGAGACGGAGTTCCCGCCGGGGGCGATGCTGCTGCTCTACACCGACGGGCTCTCCGAGGCGCGTGACGTCCGGGGTGAGTTCTACAACCCCGCCGCCCGGCTCGGCGGCCGGATCTTCCCGGGGCCCCACGGACCCGACGCGCTCCTGGCGACACTCGTCGAGGAGGTGCGGCGGCACACCGGCGGCGGAGCAACCGACGACATGGCACTGCTCGCGGTGCGGCGGCCGATGTCACCAGCCGTGACCGAAGGACACCACTCCGCATAACAACTGACGCACTGTCAAGGAGATGTGAAGCTCCGGTGCGTGAAGAAGTGGGGTCAACTCGCCCCGTTCCGGACCCCCGTGTCCCGATAAGTACGGGCCAAAGCCGTTAACGATCAGTCGGAACAGCTTGGAATACGACCCTGCTGTCTATTAACGTTCGATAACGCAGCGCGGTCGTCCCAGCCGTCACTCGAGTCGGCTCCGCGCGCACGCGCCTAATCCCGAAAGGGAGCCGGGGAACCACTAATTGGGGTGAATCGGGCATCTGTGCCTCCGTGCCAGATGTTCGTAGGAGACCTTCCTGCTCCGAACCCGTCAGCTAACCCGGTAGGCGAGAAGGAAGGAAAGGAGTGCGCCCCAGTGGCGTCCAACCGCCCTGCCCCCCAAGGCGTGTACGTACCGAACGACGACGATTTCGGTGGGTACGACGATGATTCTTCCTGGGAGGAATGGAATCCCACCGAGGAGTCCATCCGTCCCGTCCGCGGCAGGCACCGCGTCCACAAGCGGAGCGGTGGCGGGCTCGCCCGCAGCTCCACGGTTCTCGGCGTAGGCGTCATCGCCGCCGTCGGCGCGGGCGGCATCGCCACCGCGCAGGGCGGCAAGCCCCCGGTGGCCATCGAGATGCCGGACCTCTCGGCCGTCACGGACTCGCTGCCGGAGGCCAAGTCGCTTCCGGGCGTGGGGTCCTTGATATCCGACGACTCCGACAACTCCGCCGCCGCGGGCCAGAACGTGGCCGTGGCCGCGGCGCCCCTGAGCGCCGCCGGAGTCAGCACCGCCGACGCCGAGCAGGGCACCACGGACGCGGGCGAGGCACTGCGGGCCCGCATCATGGAGCAGGCCGAGAACCAGCAGGACCAGGCGGACGACGCCGTCCAGAAGGCGGCCGAAGAAGCAGCCGTCAAGGAGGCCGCCGCGCAGGCCGCCGCCAAGCAGTCCGCGGCCGAGAAGAAGATCGCCGCCGAGAAGGCAGCCGCCAAGAAGAAGGCCGAGGCCGCCGCGAAGAAGAAGGCCGAGGCGGAGCGCCTGGCCAAGCTCGCGAAGAGCTTCACCCTTCCCGTCGCCTCGTACACGCTCACCGGCACCTTCGGTCAGCCCGGCTCCATGTGGTCCTCCGGCTACCACACGGGCCTGGACTTCGCGGCTCCCACGGGCACGCCCATCAAGGCCATCCACTCCGGCACCATCAAGGAGGCCGGCTGGGCGGGGGCCTACGGCTACCGCACGATCCTCGAACTCGACGACGGCACCGAGCTGTGGCTCTGCCACCAGTCCTCGATGAACGTCAGCGCGGGCCAGAAGGTCACCACCGGCGAGACCATCGGCCGCGTCGGCGCGACCGGCAACGTCACCGGCGCCCACCTCCACCTGGAGGTCCACCCGGGCGGCGACTCCACCGGGGTCGACCCGGCGGCGTGGCTGCGCGGCAAGGGCCAGTCCCTCTGAGGTAACCCCGAACCCCGGCGGTCCTGGCGCCAACCCCCCGGCGCCAGGGCTGCCGGTTCGGCGTACCCACTGCCCGTGCCCGGATGGAATCGGCATCCCGCTGGGCGGAATTCCGTGGTCCGTACAGGCGTTGAGCCCCGTATGACTTCTCTCCGCAAGCTTGGCTCGTCCGACCTCGAGGTCTTCCCGCTCGCCCTGGGTGGCAACGTCTTCGGCTGGACGGCCGACGAGGCGCAGTCCTTCTCCGTGCTCGACGCCTACACCGCCGCGGGCGGCAACTTCGTCGACACCGCCGACGTCTACTCGGCCTGGGTGCCCGGCAACAAGGGCGGCGAGTCCGAGACGGTCATCGGCAACTGGCTCGCCGCGCGCGGCAACCGCTCCGACGTCGTGCTCGCCACCAAGGTCGGCGCCCACCCCGACTACAAGGGCCTGTCCGCGAACACCATCAAGTCCGGTGTCGAGGAGTCGCTGCGCCGCCTGCGCACCGACTACATCGACCTCTTCTACACGCACTACGACGACCCGACCGTCCCCGTCGAGGAGATCATCGGCGCCCTCGACGAGCTGGTGACGTCCGGCAAGGTGCGCGCCATCGCCGCGTCGAACGTGACCCCCGAGCGGCTCCAGGAGTTCCTCGACTTCTCCGACCGCGAGGGCCTCGCCCGCTACTCGGTCCTCCAGCCGCACTACAACCTCGTCTCGCGCGACACGTACGAGGGACCGCTGGAGCAGGTCGCCTCGCGCTCCGGCCTGGCCGCCGTCCCGTACTACGCGCTGGCCTCCGGCTTCCTGACCGGCAAGTACCGCCCGGGTGCGCAGGTCGACAGCGCGCGGGCCGAGGGCGCGGGCAAGCACCTGGACACCGACCGCGGCCTGCGCGTGCTCGCCGCCCTCGACCAGGTCGCCCAGGCGCGCGGCGCCGAGGTCGCGACCGTGGCCCTCGCGTGGCTCGCCGCGCAGCCGACGGTGGCGGCGCCGATCGCGTCGGCCCGTACGGTCGAACAGCTGCCCGCGCTGCTCGCGGTGGGGGAGCTCGAACTGACGGAGGCCGAGGTGTCGGCGCTCACGGCGGCTTCCGCCTAGCCGCGGTAGGGGTTGTACGCGGGGTAGGGCATCGCCGGCTGGGCGTACGGATATCCGTACGGCGGCTGCTGGGGATGGGGCTGCTGATATCCGTACGGCTGCTGGTGTCCGTGCGGCTGCCGGTATCCGTAGGGAGGCGGCATCGGTACGGGCACCGGTGCCGTCGCCTGCGCCGCGTAGGCCAGGGCGGGCCGGGCGGCCTCGCGGCGCTCCCACAGCGCGTGCAGCAACTCCCGCTCCCGTACGACGAAGTCGCCGCCCGCGCGGCCCCGGCGCCCGCGGTGACGCAGGAGCGCCAGAGACGTCGCGTACGTCTCGTACTGGGCGACCGTGCGCGCCGCCGCCTTGCCCTGGGTGTACGAGGCGTAGTCGCGGGCGAGGGTGCGGGCGCGCATCGTGCCGAGGGCGTACGGCTCGGGCGCGGTGAGCCAGCCGGCGATCACGTACGCGGGCAGTTCGGCGCGCACGATGCGCAGGCCGCGCTGTCTGATCCAGATCACCAGCCAGGTGAGCAGTCCGAACGCGGGGAGCATGAACGTCGCGTACACGGCGAAGAAGCCGTAGTCCCCGAAGCCGGCCGAGCCGTTCCACAGGGCGTGCAGGCCCATCGCGAGGAGCAGTCCGCCGAGCGGGAGCAGGACGCGGCGCCAGTTCTGCCGGTCGGCGCTGAGGGCGGCGATGCCGAAGCCGATGCCGGTGAGCACGGTGAACAGTGGGTGCGCGAAGGGCGACATCACGACGCGCACGAAGAAGGTCGCCGCCGTCACGGACGCGAGCCCGGTGCCGCCGTTGAGCTGGTCGGTGCCGAAGGCGCTGCCGAGATAGAGGATGTTCTCGGTGAACGCGAAGCCGGTCGCGGTCACTCCGGCGATCACCACGCCGTCGACGATGCCGGTGAACTCGCGTCTGCGGAAGAGGAAGACGAGCAGTACGGCCGCGGCTTTCGCGCTCTCCTCGACGATCGGCGCTATGACCGTCGCGCCGAGGGTGTCCGCGCTGGTGGGGTCGGCCGTGGCGGTGGCTATCCAGCGGGTCGCGAAGCTGTTCGCGACGATGGCTATGAGGGCGGCGGCGCAGGCCCCCCAGGCGAAGGCGAAGAGCAGATTCCGCCAGGGGCCCGGCTGGACCCGTTGCAGCCAGCGGAAGGCGGCCACCAGGAGCGGCACGGGCAGCGTCGCGAGGCCGAGCCCGACCAGGAAGCCTTCGGTGCCGGTCTGTTCCCTGACCAGGGCCAGGATGACGAGGCCCGACAGGGCGAGCAGGATGACCAGGGCGGCCGCGCGTATCGCCCGGCGTTGCCACCAGCGCGCGTGCCGCAGCCCGGCGGGCCCTGCGGGGGGCGTCGGGTACGGGTGCGGAGAAGGGGTGGCCACCCGTTGACCCTAACGAGGGACGGGGGTGGGCCGCGACGGTGCCTCGGGCCGGGTGGCCGGTATCGCAGTCCTGGCGTCGGCCGTCTCGGCCCTACTCGCCGGTTGTCCGGCGGAACAGCAGGTCGTGGACGACGTGTCCCTTGTCCAGACCCTGGCCCTCGAAGCGGGTGAGGGGGCGGAAGGAGGGGCGGGGCGCGTACCCGCCGTCGGCCTGGGTGTTCTCGAACGCGGGGTGCGCGGTGAGCACGTCCAGCATCTGCTCGGCGTACGGCTCCCAGTCGGTCGCGCAGTGCAGCAGGGCGCCGGGCTTGAGGCGGGGTGCGGCGAGGTCGAGGAAGTCGGGCTGGATGATGCGGCGCTTGTGGTGCCGTGCCTTGGGCCAGGGGTCGGGGAAGTAGACGCGGAGGCCGTCGAGGGAGGCGGGCGGGAGCATTTCGCGGAGCAGGATGACGGCGTCGCCGTTCGCGACGCGGATGTTGGTGAGGTCGTTCCGCTCGGCGAGGCCGAGGAGGTTTCCCTGGCCCGGGGTGTGCACGTCCACAGCGAGGATGCCGGTGTCCGGGTCGTCGGCGGCCATCTGGGCGGTGGCCTCGCCCATGCCGAAGCCGATCTCCAGTACGACGGGGAGCTCGCCGCCGCCTCCGAAGAGGTCGGCGAGGTCGAGCACGCGCTGTCCGTCGATGTCCAGGCCCCACTTGGGCCACAGCCGCTGGAGCGCGTCCGCCTGGCTTGTGGTGACGCGGCTCCTGCGGGGCTGGAAGCTGCGGATCCTTCGCTCGAAGTGTGAGCCCGCGGGGTCGGGCGAGGGCCCGTCGGGGAAACGGGGCTCGCCCTTCGGGCGGGAGGGGCGGGGGCTGCTGGGGGTGGCGGCTGACTCAGACACAGTGGGGGGATTTTATCTGTCCCCAACCCCGCCCCTTCCCGAAAACCCGCTCGGCGCGAGGGCCTTGTACGAATTCCGCTGCGGGGCAATCGGGTGGGTGGGCGGGAAAATTAGCCCCTCCGGCGTTTGAGGAGCGGGGGTCTGGGGGCGGAGCCCCCAGTTTCGGGAAGGGGCGGGATTGGGGAAAGCCCCGCAGGGCCCGCCCCTACAGCAGCGCCAGCACCCGCCGAGCCACCGCCCGCCCGATAGGGAGCGAAGCCGTCGCCGCAGGCGAAGGTGCGTTCAGGACGTGCACCGCCCGCACCCCCTCCCGGATGAGGAAGTCATCCACCAGCGTCCCGTCACGCAAGACGGCCTGCGCCCGCACCCCCGCCGCCACCGGCACAAGATCATCCGAGGTCACCGCGGGCAGCAGCCTCCGCACGGCCGAGGTGAACGCCTCCTTGGAGAAGGAGCGCCGCAGCTCCCCCGCCCCGTACCGCCAGTGCCGCGAGGCCATCCGCCAGGCCCCCGGCCAGCCCAGCGTCCCCGCCACCTCCAGCGGCCGCACCACACCCCAGCCGTACCCCTCACGGGCCAGCGCCGGCACGGCGTTCGGACCCACGTGGACCCCGCCGCCGATGCCCCGCGTCAGATGCACCCCGAGGAAGGGGAAGGCCGGGTCCGGGACCGGGTACACCAGGCCCCGCACGAGATCGGGCCGCGCCAGGTCGAAGTACTCCCCCCGGAAGGGCACGATCCGCATCCCGGGGTCGTCGCCGGCCAGCATCGCCACCTGGTCGCACTGCAGTCCCGCGCAGTTGACCAGGACCTTTCCCCGCACCACCGAGCCGTCGGCCGTGCGGACGGCCACCCCGAGCGACTCGCGCCGGTCGATGCGGACGACCTCCGCCCCGTACCTGACATCGGCCCCGGAGGCGTCCGCGAGGTGCTCCGCCACCGAGCCGTAGTCACAGATCCCCGTCGTCCCGACCTGGATCGCGGCGAGGCCCCGCACCTCCGGTTCGTACTCCGCGATCTGGGCGGGGCCCAGCTCCCGCACCGGAATGCCGTTCTCCCTGCCGCGCTGGACGAGTGCGTGCAGGCGGGGCAGCTCGGAGCGCTCCGTGGCGACGATGAGCTTGCCGGTGACCTCGTGCGCGATGCCGTACTCCGCGCAGAACTTGACCATCTCGGCGGCGCCCCGCACGGCGTACCGCGCCTTCAGGGAGTCGGGGCGGTAGTAGATCCCGCTGTGGATCACCCCGCTGTTGCGGCCCGTCTGGTGCCTGGCGGGGCCGGACTCCTTCTCCAGGACGGTGACCCGCGTCCCCGGAGCGGCGCGCGTGATGGCATACGCCGTCGACAGACCGACGATCCCGCCGCCGATCACCAGCACGTCGCAGTCGTACGCCACGGCTCGGACCATCCCGCATCACCTCCCACCCCGATAGTGCACTGCGCCACTGACAACGCCCTCAAACCCGATGAGGACCGCAGGGTTACAGGGGGCGTAAATGCTGTTGCCGATCCGGCGGTGCACGGGTTCCCGCGGCGCATGGGGGGGCGGGCTACGCGGGGGCCACGAGCAGCGGCCGGGCCCGCTCGCGCAACTCCACCACCCGCGGCTCGTCCCCGTACGGCTCCAGGCGGTGCAGCAGGTCCTTCACGTACTCCGTGGTCCGCGCGGACGAGATGCGTCCGGCGACCTCAAGGGCGCGTGTGCCCTGCTCGCAGGCCGCGTCGAGGTTCCCCGACTCCAGCTCCGCGACCGCCGACACGACGAGCCGCAGGCCGTGCGAGCGGACGAACTCCTCTGTCGGCCGCTTGAGCGCCTGCTCCGTGAAGCGGCGCACCTGGCGGGGTGCCTTCAGGTCGCGATAGCACTCGGCGGCGTCCGCCGCGAAGCGGTCGTATCCGTAGAAACCGAGCCATGAGGGGTCGTTGTCGCCGTCCCTGGCCCGCTCCAGCCAGCCCTCGGCCGCCCGGAGTGCGGCTCCCGCCGCCTGCGCGTCGTTGGCGCGCGCGTGTGCGCGTGCCTCGACGAGGCGGAAGAAGCTCATCGTGCGCGCGGTGGCCAGACCGCGGTTGCGCTCCAGGGCCGCCTGCGCGAGGTCGACGCCCTCGTCGCCGAATCCGCGGTAGGTCGCCTGGAGGGACATGGAAGCAAGGACGTACCCCCCTAAGGGGACGTCGGCCGCCGCGCGGGCCAGGCGCAGGGCCTGGATGTAGTAACGCTGGGCGGCCTCCTGCTGGCCGGTGTCGAAGGCCATCCACCCCGCCAGGCGGGTCAGTTCGGCCGAGGCCCCGAAGAGCGAACGGCCCACCTCGTCCGAGTACGAACCGAGCAGCAAGGGCGCCGCCTCGACCCGCAGGCACTCCGGGACCATCGACGAACGCCAGTCGCCACCCCCGTACTTGGAGTCCCAGCGCCGGGCGTCCTCGGCGGCTTCCCGCAGCTTCACCACGTCACTGTGGCCGACCTTCATCGGATGCCCGCTGTTCGCGCCGTCATCGGGATGGACCAGCTCGCGGGGCTCGTCCAGGATGACGTCGCGGGCGACCGAGCTGTCGGCCGGGGTTATCAGCCAGCGCGAGGCCGGAGTCGCGTACGCGCTCACCGCGAAGGAGCCGGCGAGCGACTGCCAGATGCCGCCGGTACCCGCGCGCCTGCCCGCCAGATCGAGGCGGTACAGCTCCGTCGCCGACTTCACCGCGGCGCCCACGTCGCGCGGGAAGGCGAGACCCACCTCAGGCGCGGGATCGGCGTCGGCGAGCCCGATCTCGTGCAGCGGAACGGGGCGGCCGAGTTTCTGCCCGATGGCCGCGGCGATGAGGTGCGGGGCGGCGCCCTGCGGCACCATGCCCTTGGACACCCACCGGGCCACGGACGTCTTGTCGTATCGAAGCGTCAACCCGCGTTGTGCGCCGAGGTCGTTGACCCGGCGGGCGAGTCCCGCATTGCTGATTCCCGCGAGGGCGAGAACGGTGCCGAGTTTTTCGTTCGGCCCGCGTTGCTCCCTGGACATGCGCCACCCCTCGACACAGACGGCTGCCGTGCGATGGCTTGACCGCGCGGCATTCGTGCTGCGTTCCCCCGGGGGCAGCGGCGTCCGCGACTACGACCGCCGTGGCCCGGAACCTCGGCCGCAAGAGCATTTGGCCGAGCCCCCAGGTATATGCCTCCGCGAAAACATCAGCACACACAGCGTAGTTCGCCGAATCCCAAGCGTTAAGAGGCGTAGTTCCGTATGGCGAGATTGTTGCCGGTAGGTGAGCGGGGGAGTGGCGGGGTGTGCTCCGGGTGTGTGGCCGTGCGCCTGCGTGTGCGCTCTTCACCGGCCATAAGGGGAGCGCTTCCATTGACGGTGCGTGGGTCGGCCCGCTGCGCTGGAGTCAGCGGGCTGGGGGACACCGCCGCCTTCATCCCCGCGGGCGGCGGACCAGTCCGGGGGGCGAACGCCGCCTCCCGGACTGTGTGTTGCCTTTTACGGTTCCGGCACGCGAGCTTCATCCGCCGATTTGGCCGAAAATCGCCTCTCCGGAGGCCGGGGCGGTGCGCCCCCGCAGGACGAAAAGGGCATGGTCGCGCCCTTCAAGTACCGTTCCCCCGGGGCAGATTAACGGGAGCGTGAGCACCCCCGTAGCCACTCCCGCGCGCCTCCTTCGTGGCAGCATGGGACCCCAGTTCTTCGATGCACTGGTTGTCCACAGCCTGTGGAGGCAACGATGCGGTGGTTGGTGGGGTGGAGCAGCACTGCCGCGAAGCCTTCGGTGGTGGGCTCGGCCGGGGCCACCGGTGAGAACGGCGAGACCGTTCACCCCGTGGGCTCCCAACTCCTTTGGGGCGACCCGGATCCGCTGTGGGCGGTGGGTGACTGGCGCGCCGACGAGGTGCGCACGGTGCAGGCGGACGCGCAGACGCGCATCGCGGTGCTCGGCACCTGCGGGGCGAGCGACGAGGAGCTCAGGGTCGGTCTGTTCGCGGCCCGCGGCGGCGCCCTGCGGCACCTGACCGCGTGGTCCGGGAGCTACACCGCGGTGGTCCAGATCGGGCGGCGCGTCATGGTCGCCGGCGACCTCGCGGGCGCGCGCCCCGTCTTCTACACCCCCTGGGCCGCGGGAACCGCCTACGCGACGGCCGCGCTGCCGCTCGCCGACCTCATCGAGGCCCACCTGGACATCGGCCACCTCGCGGCGCTCCTTGCGGCGCCCGATGTGCCGGAGGCACTACAGGACTCGACGCCCTACCAGGGCGTGCGCCGTGTGCCACCGGGGCACGCGCTGATCCTGCGCGCGGGAGCCAGGGAGATCGCCGGGTACGAGCACGTGGCGTCCCTCGCGGTCGCCGCGCCCGCCGCCGACGCCACCGCCGCGGTGGACGGCGTCCGGGACGCCCTCGTGGAGGCCGTACGCGCACGGCTCGGCGCCCCGCGGCACGTCCCCGGAGCCTCGGAGGTCGACCCCGGTCCCGTGCCCGGCATGGGCCCCGCCGAACGGCGCGCGGCGCGCGGGATGCCGGTGCCCGGCATCGGGGCCGACCTCTCCGGAGGGCCCGCGTCCGGCACGCTCGCGCTGCTCGCGGCGGGCCTCCCGGGGATGCCCGGAACCGTCCTCGGGCACGGCACGGGCGCGGGGGAGCGGCTCCTCGCCGTCACGTTCAACGACCTCGCGATCAAAGGCCGCGAGGCCGAGCTGGAGCGTGCGGGCGCCATCGCGGCCAATCCCCGCCTGCATCACGTGGTGGTCGCCGCCGGCGAAGAGGCCCTCCCGTACGCGGACTTGGACGGCCCTCTGACGGACGAGCCGAGCGCCACCCTCGTCACGGCCCAGCGCCACCGTGCGCGGCTCTCGTCGGGCAGCGCGGACCACTTCACGGGGTATGGCGCGCGGCAGGTGCTCGACGCGCATCCGGCCCGCCTCGCCGACCTCCTGATGGACCGCAGACGGCGCCATCTGGTGCGCCCTGTCGCGGCGTTGGCGAAGGCGGACGGCTCCCCGGGCTCCGTCATGGTCCCCGCGCGCGTGTACGGCGCCGCGCGCAAGCTCTCCCGGATGTCCTACCGCGCGGGCGTCGATTCGCTCGCCGAGCGTCTCCTCCAGCGCCGCTTCGACGAGCCGGGCGGGGCGGTGGGGGCGTCCCTCGCCGCTCTCGCGTGGGCGAGACCGGGGCCCGCGGCGCGCTGGCTGACGGGCGAGGCCCTCGCTGAAGTATCGGTTCGCCTCCAGGACCTGACCGGGCGTCCCGGCGCGGGGCCCGGCCAGCGCCCCGGGGAGTTCCGTGCCCGCGCGGCGCTCGCCCGGCACGCGGCCGACCTGCGCGTCCTGGAACAGGCCGCCGAGGTCCGTTTCCAGCGTCTGCACGCGCCCTTCCTGGACAACCAGGTGGTCCGGGCCTGCCGCGCGCTCCCCGTCGCCCTGCGCGTCCAGCCGGGGGCGCGCGCGGCGATCCTGCGTACGGTCCTCGAAGGGGCCGGGGTGGCCGAACTGCCGTCCGGCTGGGGTGCTCCGTCCCACGCGTCGTCCCAGGCGGCGGCGCGGACGGGCCTGCGGGTGGCGGTGGACGACCTCCTGTCCCTCTTCGACACGCCCCTGCTCGCTCAGGCGGGCCTGGTGGAGGCCCGCGTGGTCCGCAAGGCGCTGCGGGCGGCGGCAGAGGGAGAGCCACTACCGCTGGACGGCTTGGCGGACCTGGTCTCCACAGAGCTGTGGCTACGGCGCCTGCTGTCCCGCAGGGGAACATGCTGGACGGGCACCCCCGCGCGGCAACGAGCTGTCCCTACGGGGAGCGTCGCACCGCAGAGGGGGGCTCTGGGGGCGGGGCGGTAGGAAGTTCAGCCCGTCCGGCGTTCGAGGACGAACTCGGCGGAGCCGGTGATGACGGCGCCCAAGGCCCCCGCGCAGCGGGTTTTCGGGAAGGGGCGGGGTCGGGGAAATGAAAACCCCCGCGCCCCACCCCGGCCCGACGGCGAGAATGACCCCGTGCGGTACAGAATCCTGGGCGCCACCGAGGCGTACGACGAACAAGGGGTGTCCCTGCCCGTGGGGGGCCGAAGACTCCGCGCGCTCCTGTCGGCCCTCGCGCTCCGGGCCGACCGCACCGCCCCCGTGGAGACCCTCATCGCCGAGGTGTGGGCCGAGGACGAGCCCCCGGTTGACGCTCCCGCCGCCCTCCAGGCCCTCGTCGGCCGCCTCCGACGCGCTCTCGGCAAGGCGGCCATCGCCTCGGACCCCGGCGGCTACCGCCTCACCGCCACCCCCGAGGACATCGACCTGCACCGCTTCGAACGTCTCGTACGCGAGGGGAGGTCGGCCCTCGAACAGCACGACCCGGCGTCAGCCGCCCGCACCCTCGGCGAGGCACTCGCCCTGTGGCACGGCCCCGCCCTCGCCGATCTGCCCGACCGCAGCGCGGCCACCCGCCCCGAAGCGCTGCGCGCCGAGGCGACCCGCGCCCGCATCGAGGCGCGGCTGCTCCTTGGCCACGCCTCCGACCTCGTACCGGAGCTGAAAGGGCTCACCGCCGCCCAGCCGTACGACGAGGCGCTGCACGCCCTGCTGATCCGCGCCCTGCGCGACGCGGGCCGCGGCGCCGACGCCCTCGCCGCGTACGAGAACGCGCGCCGCACGCTCGCCGAGGGGCTCGGCGCCGACCCGGGGCGGGAACTGCGAGCGCTGCACGCGGAGTTGCTTGCCCCAGGCGACCCAGGCGACCCAGGCGACCCAGGCGACCCAGGCGACCCGGGCGACCCGGGCGACCCAGGCCTCTTGGTCGACCCCGGCGAACCGGCCGCGGCAGCCGGGCCAGCCGTGCTCACCACCGACGGGGACGCGCGGCCGGAGCGGAGAGGTAACCTCCGGCCCCGCCTGACCTCCTTCGTCGGCCGGGAACCCGAACTCGCCGCCATCCGTTCAGACATGAGACGAGCCCGCCTGGTCACCCTCACCGGACCGGGCGGCTCCGGCAAGACCCGCCTCGCCGAGGAAGCCGCCGCCGGGCATCCGCAGGCATGGCTGGCCGAGCTCGCCCCGCTCGACCGGCCCGAGGCGGTTCCGGGAGCTGTCGTCAGCGCCCTGGGTCTGCGCGAGACCGCGCTGATGACCAGCGAGATGACGGTCACGCAGGACGACCCTGCCGCCCTGCTCGTCGAGTACTGCGCCCCGCGCAGCCTGCTCCTGCTCCTTGACAACTGCGAACACGTCATCGGCGCCGCGGCCGAGCTGGCCCAGACGCTCCTCACGCACTGCCCGGACCTCACGGTCATCGCCACCAGCCGCGAACCCCTGGGCGTCCCAGGCGAGTTCGTCCGCCCCGTCGAACCCCTGCCGCCGGACCCGGCGCACCGCCTCTTCACCGAGCGCGCCACAGCCGTGCGCCCGGACTTCAGCCCGGAGGGGGACGCCGAGGCCGTCGCCGAGATCTGCCGCCGTCTCGACGGCCTCCCGCTCGCCATCGAGCTGGCCGCGGCCCGCCTGCGCCTGCTCTCCCCCCGGCAGATCGCCGACCGTCTCGACGACCGCTTCCGCCTCCTCACCAGCGGCAGCCGCACGGTCCTGCCCCGCCAGCAGACCCTGCGGGCCGTCGTCGACTGGTCCTGGGAGCTGCTCGACGAGCCCGAGCGGACGGTGCTGCGCGAGGTGTCCGTCTTCGCGGGCGGCTGGGACATCGAGGCGGCCGAAGCGGTCTGCACCGGACCCGCCGCCGACCTCATCGGCGCCCTCGTGGACAAGTCGCTGCTCATCGCCGAGCCCACGTCCAGGGGCGACATGCGCTACCGCATGCTGGAGACCATCCACAAGTACGCCACCGAGCGAGCCGCCGAGACCCCCGAGCTCCGCGCCGCCGCGGGCCGCCGCCACACCGCGTACGTCCGTGCGCTGGTCGAAGAGGCCGAGCCGCTGCTCCGCTCGGCCGATCAACTGCCGTGGATCCAGCGCCTGGAGACGGAGCTGGACAACATCCGTGCGGCCCTGCAGCGCGCCATCGAGTCCCGCGAGAGCGAGGACGCCCTGGCCATCGCCTTGAGTGTGGGCTGGTTCTGGTCCATGCGGAACTACCGCAGAGAGGGCGCGAGCTGGGTCGCCGGCATCCTGCGCCTCGCACCGCCGATGCCGCCCGACGGGCCCGACGGCATCCCCGAGGACACGGGCGACCCGCTCCACTGGCCCTGGATGAGCCTGCGGCTGCTGCACTTCTTCCTGATCGCGGAGTCGAAACCGACGGAGGCCCTGACGAGTGAGGACGACCGCGCGAGCGTCCGGCGGCTGCGGAACGCCTTCGCACAGCCGGTGCCGGCGGCGGCCCGCTTCCCCGGGCTGATCTGGCCGTTCACCGCGTACTTCCTGGACGGTCCCGACGCGGCGAGGCCCGGCCTGGACAACGTGGTCGCCAACTGCCGTAGATACGGCGGTGACTGGGAGATCGGCGTCGGCCTGATGTTCCGCACGCACCAGGCCGTCGACGCCCCGGGCAACCTCTCCGGTGTCGACGAGGATCTCGCTGAGCTGCGGGAGCTGAGCAGTCGCGCGGGCGACCGCTGGATGCGCGCCCAGGTCTCCAGTGCGGCGGGCGAGGCCGCGATGGCGCGCTGCCTGCACGCGGAGGCACGCATCGAGTACGACGAAGCGCTGCGGCTCGCCTACGAAGTGGGCGCCTACGCCGAGACACCCTTCCTGATCGCCCGCCTCGCCGAGATCGCGTACCGCGACGGCGACCGCGAGCTGGCGGCGAAGGCCCTCCACGAGGCGGGCATCGAGGCCGACCGGTACGGGGTGTCGGACTCGTGGGCGTTCATCCGGACGCTTCAGGCCCTGATGGCGCTGGACGACGGCGAGGCCGCCAAGGCCCGCGCGCTGTTCGAGGCGGCCCGCGTCGACGCCGAGCGTGGCACGCCGCCGCCCCAGTTCATCGCGGCGCTGCACGGCCTCGAGGCCAAGGTGGTGGCCGCCGAGTCGGGCCCGGCGCAAGCACTGCCGCTGCTCGCCGACGGCCTGCGGGCGGCGCTCGACAGCCGGTGCGCGGAGCTGGTCATCGCGGCACTGGTGGAGGGCGGAGCCGCCCTGGTGAGCAGGCTCGGCGACCATCCCCGTGCGGTCCGCCTGCTCGCCCTGAGCACCCGGCTGCGGAGCGGCAATCCGCGCCCGATGCCGGAACTGGCCGATGCCGAGCGGATCGAGACCGCGGCGCTCGCCGCGCTCGGTCCGACGCGGTACGAGACCGAGCGCGCGGCGGGAGCCGAACTCACCGCCGCCGAAGCGCTCGTGGAGCTGAGCTGAACCGCACGGCGCGTGTGAACCGAGCCGAACCGCGGCTACGTACAGCCGAACAACCGAACCACGCCTACGTACAGCGGAAGCGTGACTGCGCCCAGTCCGCGAGCGCGACCGAGTGGAACGGCGTGTGCGGTTCCACGACCAGGCGAATCGTCTTGCGTCCGGTCAGGTTCACCTGCACCGGCACCGCTGGGTCCCCGCCTTCGATGAGCGGCGACCGCCACAGCCGCGCACTGTCGCCGAAGACCGAGAACCGCACCTTGCCGAGGCCCATCGTCATGTCATCGACGCCGACGACCGCGTCGTACGACGAGCACGCGCGGTTCAGGTCGATGGTGACCGAGGACTGGCCGTGGACGGTCACGCCGTGGCCGTACTGCCTGTCGGCGATGGACATGCCGGACCGCTGCCAGACCCAGCTGCTCTCGCCGAGCCGCATCTCGGGCTTGGTGCCGTCGCCGACGATGCCGTACTGCAACTCGCTCCACTGGTAGTCGGCGGGGGCGGGCGGCGGCGGAGGAGGCGGCTTCGGCTTCGGCTCGGACGGCGTGGGAGTCGGCGTCGGCTTCGGGGGGACGGGCGGCTCGGGTTCCGGAGTGGGCGTCGGCTTCGGCTTCGGTTTTTCGGTAGCGGGCTTCGGCGGAGGCTTCGGCTTCGGCTCGGAGACCGGCTGCTCGGGCGGCGGCTTCGGTTTGGGCTTCGGGGGCGGCGGCTTGTCCGGCTCGGCGGGTTGGGCGGCCGGCGGGGGTTTCTCGGCGCTCGGCAGATCCTTGGGCTTGTCCCCGCCGCCCGCGGTGAGGGCGACCGCGACGGCCGCGGCGGCGACCACTACGGCCGCCGCGATACCGGCCTTCGCGGGCGCACCGAGCCCTTCGGACGCGGCCGCACCGCCCGCCGCGCCGCCGGACGAGCCACCGCCGGCCGCCGCCGCGCCCGCCGCTCCGGCGCCCGCGGCACCCGCGGCGCCACCGCCGACGAGGGCGGCCACCTTCGCGTACCCGGCGGCGCCGAACCAGCCGATGACGGCGATCGGCACGACCCCGGGAATGCCGCTGGCCACTTCCTTGATCTGGCCCGCGGCAAGGCGGCACTTGGCGCACTCCTCCAAGTGCTTGCGCAGGCCGCGCTCGGCCCGGGTGCGCAGGCTGCCGCGCGCGTAGGCACCGAGGCGGTCCGCGTACCGCGCGCACTCCTCGTTCTCGGTGAGGGTGGTGCTCACATGGGCCTGGAGATACGCCTCCTTCAGGCCCTCGCGCGCCCGCTTGGCGAGCACGCGGGTGCCGTTGGCGTCGAGCCCGAAGAGCGTCGCGACGTCGCTCGGGGACTCGTCCTCGATCTCCGTGTGCCACAACACGGCCTGCCAGCGCTCCGGAAGGCTCCGGAACGCCTGCATGGCCATGGACTGCTCGGCCTCGTGCATCGCGCGCACGTCCGCGCCCAGATCCAGAGTGTCGTCATCGGAGACCTCGGAGCTGCGCGAGGCCTGCGCCGCGAACACCGCGAAGTCCTCGACCAGTTGTTCCCGCTTCGCCGACTTCGTCCATCCCGCGGCGACGCGGCGCACCGTGGTGAGCAGATAGGCGCGCACCGCGTACTCGGGTCCGCTGCCGCCACGCACCGCCTGCAGCATCCGCGCGAAGACCTCGGCCGTGAGGTCGTCGGCGGTGTGCGCGTCCCGGCAGCACGTGCGGGCATACCGGCGGACCGCTTCGGCGTGCCGTCGGTACAGCTCCTCGTACGCCGTGTCGTCGCCCGCCCGCATCCGGGTGATCAGGTCGCTGTCGGCCGGCGGACCGTCGCCGGGTACGAGAGCTGCGGCCTCGGTCGGCAGGAGCGGCGCCGCGGCTTCGGTCCGGGCTCCCTCGCGCTGCGGCGGAACGCTCGGATCCGCGCCGCCGGGACCGCTACCCGCGCCGCCGGGACCACCGTCGGGCACGGGCCCGCCCTGATTCGGAACCTGACGGGGAGACAGCCCCGCGGCGTCCTCGCCCAAGGCGGAGGACGACTCGTCCCGCCCGTCACCACTCATCGCGGAAGCCCCCGCTTGCACACTCGGACCCGGCCATCCGGGAAAGAGTGCCACAGGGTTTCGCCACGACGGTCGGCGATGACGGTCAACCACCCTTCCGGGGTGATTTCCCGTAACCGAGCACTACCGTTCACCCATTCGGGGAAGGCTCAACCGCCGTGTTTCTTGCGGCAGTTGAGCCCTCTCCGTGACGAACTTGTGCAGACCGTGTGCCTCTGCGTGCCGTGTGCTGTGCCGTGCCGCCTCAGGCCGAGGGGCGCGAGCGCAGCCCTTCCAGCAGGATGTCGAGCAGCCGTGAGGATGCCGCCGCCTGCTGCGCCGCGTCCGGCAGCGAGGGCGCCGCCGTGGCTATCACCAGGAGCACGTCCGCCACGGTCACGTCAGCGCGCAGCTCGCCCGCCGCACGCGCCCGCTCCACGAGACGCCCGACGACGTCCAGGAGCGCGACCGCCCCCGGGTCGACGGCCGCCGACTCCTGTGCCGGGGCCGAGCGCTGCTCCACGAGCCGCAGCTCGGGGCCGGCCTGAGCCGCCTGCCGCTGCTGCGGCACGCGCGCCTCGTCGTCCCGCACTCCCGCGATCTCGTCGGCGACGCCCACCCGCAGCACCTGCGGCGGCAGGAGCCGCCCCGCGCCCGACGCGACGGACGTCCGCAGGAAGCGCGAGAGCGCCGACCACGGTTCGTCCTCCTGCCCGAGCGCCGAGCGCGCCTGGTCGGTCAGCCGGGAGGTCTCCTCCTCGGCTATGCGCCGCACCAGCACGTCCTTGCTGGGGAAGCGGCGGTAGACCGTGCCGACGCCGACCCGCGCGCGCCGGGCCACGTCCTCCATCGGCGCGCCGTAACCCAGCTCGCCGAAGACCTCGCGCGCGGCGCGAAGCACGTGCTCGAGATTGCGCTGTGCGTCCACACGCAGCGGCGTCGAACGCGGTCCGTCCCCCATGTCGCGTCCGTTCCCGCTGGTGGCGATGGCTGAAGCCGACGCCGTAGTCGAAGTCCAGTGAGATTCCTGAATATGCATACGCGTTCCCCCGGTAATGACGTCTCCCCCCGGAGACACTCCCCGCCATTGGCAACCGGAGCGTGAGGAGCGAGCCCGAATCCGGGTCCCGTAGCTGGACCCGACGAGCGCATCCCCCGACACCCCGACGACACACGAACATAGTTGAGCCAGAGTCAATTCAGAAGAGGCGGGTTCCGCACGGACCGCCCCCCGATCGGAGTACGCACCGATTCCGACCCGATTGCACCCCCTCGCTTTTCCCCTTTCCCCCCTCCTGACCTGCGGTTCAGGCCCGAGCGGCGGCGAGGCCCGCACGGCGCGCCGCGCACCACGGCCGGTCACACAAATTGCCGAGCCTGTGGACAAACTCAAGAGCTGCGTGCGTCATGGGATGGTGAAGGAACCTGTGCGCATTCTCGTTGTGGGCGGCGGATACGTCGGCATGTACACCGCGCTGCGCCTCCAGCGGAAGCTGAAGCCGGAGCTGAAGCGGGGCGAAGCGGAGATCGTGGTGGTGACGCCCGATCCCTATATGACCTATCAGCCGTTCCTGCCCGAAGCCGCTGCCGGCTCCATCTCGCCGCGCCATGTCGTGGTCCCCCTCCGCCGCGTCCTGGACAGATGCCGGATCGTCATCGGCGAGGTCAAGACGGTCGATCACGCCAAGCGCACGGCCTCCTTCACCACGCTCGCCACGGCGGACGAGGGCTCCGGCGCCGTCGAGATCGCGTACGACGAAATCGTCCTCGCCCCCGGGTCCATCTCGCGCACCCTGCCCGTCCCGGGCCTCGCCGACCACGGCGTCGGCTTCAAGACCGTCGAAGAGGCCATCGGGCTGCGCAACCACGTCATCGAACAGATGGACATCGCCTCGTCGACGCGCGACCCCGCGGTCCGCGACGCGGCCCTCACCTTCGTCTTCGTCGGTGGTGGCTACGCGGGCGTGGAGGCTCTCGGCGAGCTGGAGGACATGGCCCGTTATGCCGCGCGGTACTACCACAACGTCAAGGCAGAGGACATGAAGTGGATCCTCGTCGAGGCCTCCGGGGGGATCCTCCCCGAGGTCGGCGAGGAGATGGGCAAGTACACGGTCAGTGAGCTGCGGCGCCGCAACATCGACGTACGCCTGGAGACCCGTCTCGACTCGTGCGAGGACCGGGTCGCTGTCCTGAGCGACGGCTCGCGCTTCCCCACCCGCACGGTCGTGTGGACCGCGGGCGTCAAACCGCACCCGGTGCTCGCCGCGACCGACCTGCCGCTGAACGAACGCGGCCGCCTCGACTGCACCGCACAACTGAGGGTGGACGGCCACGCGCACGCGTGGGGCGCCGGAGACGCGGCAGCGGTCCCGGACGTCACGGCCGACGAGCCCGGCAGGGAGTGCGCCCCCAACGCCCAGCACGCCGTACGCCAGGCCAGGACACTCGGCGACAACATCGCGGCGTCCCTGCGCGAACAGCCCCTCAAGGAGTACACGCACAAATACGTGGGCTCCGTCGCGTCCCTGGGGCTGCACAAAGGTGTCGCACATGTCTACGGACGGAAACTGAAGGGCTACCCTGCCTGGTTCATGCACCGCGTCTACCACCTGAGCCGCGTGCCCACCGTCAACCGCAAGTCCCGGGTGCTCGCCGAATGGGTCCTGTCCGGCCTGTTCAAACGCGAGATCGTCTCCCTGGGGTCGCTCGAACACCCGCGTGCGGAGTTCGAACTCGCGGCCGGGGGCGGCAGCCCGAAGGAGTCCTCCTGACCGGAGGCAGGAACTCCCCGCACCACACCGGCGTCTGACGGATGTCAGTCCGGTCGGCCAGACTGTTCGTGTGACCATGGGCGGGCCAGGACCGCCGGAAATCCCCGCCCGATCCAGAAGCGACATCACGAGGCCTACCGCAGTGAACTTCACGCGCTGGAGCGCCCGGCTCCCCGGAACGCAGCGCCGCGCCGCGGCGCGCACCGACCTGGGGATCTCCCCGCCACAGCGAGCCGAAAGCTCCGTCCCTGCGGCCCGCGCCGAGGGAGGCCAGGAGGACATCACCCTCACGCCGGCCGCCGAAGGCGTCGACGAACTGCCGACCCGCGAGGTGCTCGACCGCATTCCGGCCCTCGTCGCACTGGTGCACGGACCCGAGCACCGCATCGCGTACGTCAACGACGCGTACGCCACCGCCTTCGGCGACCGCCCCCTCGGCGAGCCCGCCCGCGACGCGCTGCCCGAGCTGGACGAGCTCGGTCTGCTGCCGCTCCTCGACCAGGTCCTGCGCAGCTCCAAGCCGCGCACGGTCAAGTCCCGCAAGGCGGCGAGCGGCCGGTCGTACACCTTCACCTGCACCCCGGTGACGCTCCCCGTGAGCGGCTCCGCCGCCGGGCTCAAGGACGACGGGATTCTCGTCTTCGCCGCCGACGTCACCGACCACGCCGAGGCCGCCGAGCGGCTTCGGGCCAGCGAGCGCTCCCAGCGCGAGACGGCCGTCACCCTGCAACGCTCGCTCCTGCCGCAGGAGTTGGAGCAGCCGGACGACCTGCGCATCGCCGCCACGTACCAACCGGGCGGCACGGAGGCCGCGGTCGGCGGCGACTGGTACGACGTGATCACCCTCGGCGGCGGCCGCACCGCCCTGGTCATCGGCGACGTCATGGGCCGCGGAGTCCGCGCGGCGGCCGTCATGGGCCAGCTCCGCACGGCCGTGCGCGCCTACGCCCGCCTCGACCTGCCCCCGCACGAGGTCCTGCAGCTCCTGGACGGCCTCGCCACCGAGATCGACGCCATGCAGATCGCCACCATGGTCTACGCGGTGCACGACCCGAACGAAGGCAGCCTGACGTACGCCTCCGCCGGGCACCTGCCGATCCTCGTGAGGGACGAGGGCGGCACGATCCACCGCGCGGAGGAGCCCACGGGCCCACCGCTCGGCACCGGCGGCTGGCTGCACACCTCGGGCTCGGTCCCGCTCGGTCCCGGCTCGACCGCCGTCCTCTACACGGACGGTCTTGTCGAACGCCGCAGCGAGGACATCGACGAAGGCGTCGCCTCCCTGGAGCGCGCCCTCGCGGGCGCCACCGGCACACCCCAGGTGGTGTGCGACCGGCTGATCCGCGCCCTGGGGGTGACGGCGGACCATGACGACGACGTCGCGGTCCTCGTCCTCCAGCACCCCGCACGCAAGGGCCTGGACGCCGAGCTGTTCCGCAACGCCGCCCTGGAGCTGCTCGGCGGCGTGGAAGCGGCGCCACGCGCGCGTGCCTTCGCGACCGGCGTCCTGGCCAGCTGGCGCTTCCCGCCCGAACTGCACGACCTGGGAGTACTTGCGGCCAGCGAACTGGTCGCCAACTCCCTCCAGCACGGCACGCCCCCCATGCGGCTCCGGCTGCGCCGCACGGACCGCCGCCTGATCATCGAGGTGACGGACGGGGACGACCACCTGCCGCGCCGCCGCCGCGCCGAGCCCGCGGACGAGGCGGGACGTGGCATCGCCATCGTCGCCACGATCGCATCGAACTGGGGCTCACGGCGCACACCGGGCGGCGGCAAGGCGGTCTGGTGCGAGTTCGCCCTGCCGCGTGGCTAGCGCCTAGGAGTTGGCGGGCTGGGGCTCCGCGGACTCCGGGGCGCCCTGCGCGACGACCCGGCTCTTGGCGACGTACGGCTGGTTCTGCAGCGGGGTGAGCTGCTTGCCCAGTCGTACGGCGAGCACCGTGATGCCCAGCGAGAAGAGCAGGAACGTCACGATGTACGGCCCGTGCAGCGCGGCCCCCATCGGACCGCCGACCGCCGGGCCGACCGCGAGCGCCAGCTGCTTCACCAGGGCGAAGGCCGAGTTGTACTGACCGACCATCCCGGCCGGCGCCAGATCGGCGACCAGCGGCGCGACGGTCGGCGACAGCATCGCCTCCCCGAGCCCGAAGAGGGCGTACGTAGAGATGAACGCGGCGGTCGCCATGGCCTGGCTGCCGTGCCCGAGCCCTGCGTACCCGGCCGCGAGCCACGCGACGGCCCAGATGAGACCGACGGCCGCGATCACCCGGGACCGCTTGCGCCGCTCGACGAACTTCAGGACGGCGAACTGCGCGATGACGATCACCGCCGTGTTGGCGGCCAGCGCGATACCGAGCGTCGACGGCGAGATCCCGGCCGCCTCCACGCCGTACGCGGACAGGCCCGACTCGAACTGGCCGTAGCAGGCGAAGAACAGCACGAAGCCGAGCACGCACAGCTGCACCATCGCCTTGTGCCGGAGCAGCGCCCGCAGGCCGCGCTGCGGCGCGGACCCGTCCTTGGGCACGGCGTCCTGGAAGGACGGCGCGTGCGGAAGCCGCACGGTGACGGTGATCGCGGCGAGCACCAGGAACATCACGGCCTCGATGGAGAACAGCGTGGTGAAGCTCCCCGGGTCGTGCTCGTCGACGATCTGGCCGCCGATGAGACCACCGATGCCGAGGCCCAGGTTCTGCAGGAAGAACTGCATCGCGAAGGCACGCGTGCGCGTGGCCGGCGTCGAGCACCAGACGATCATCGTGGCGAGCGCCGGCTGCATCACCGCGGTGCCTGCGCCCAGGAGGGCCGCCGAGACGATCGCCGTCGGCTCACTGTTCGAGAAGCCGAGCGCGAGGGCACCCGCCGATGCGGTCAGCGCTGCTCCCACGAGTACGGGGAGGGGGCCGCGGCGGTCGATGACGCGTCCGGTGACAGGCAGGACGATGAGCGCGGCCATGGCGAAGGCGGCGAGCACGATGCCCGCCGTACTGGACCCGAGATCCCGCACCTGCGCCACGTAGACGTAGAGGAACGGAACCGTGAACCCGACACCGAACGCGCTGAGCGCGCTGCCGACCTGAATACGACGCATCGCTGCGCCCATCGCCCTGGTCACTTTCACCCGCCTTAAGAGTTAGGTATGAAGACTTCGAAGCTAAAGTTAGAGCCTAAACAATACACACAGAAGGACTTCGACGCCAAGTGAGGACGTGCCATACTGCGGCCATGGGTGACACTCCCGGCCCCAGTGAGCCGACTCTCGAAGAGCAGATCGCCGCCTACCAGCGGGAGTTCCAGGACCTCGACCCCCAGGTCGAGGAGATCGTCTCGGCCCTCGGCCGCCTCAACCGGCGCATGAGCGTCGCCTACGGGCGCCAGACCGCGACCCTCGGCATCAGCAACGCCGAGTGGGAGGTCCTCAAGGCGCTGGTCCTCTCCGGCGCCCCGTACCAAATGGGCCCCGGCGAGCTCGCCAAGGGACTCGGCCTCACACCGGCCGCCATGACCCATCGCATCGACCGCATGGTGGCGGAGGGCCTGGTGACCCGGGACCGCGACGAGACCAACCGCGTCCGCGTCATCGTCGAGCTCACCGCCGAGGGCCGCGAGAAGTGGCTGGAGGCGATGCGCCTGGCCACGGTCTTCGAGGAGGACCTCCTCCAGGACCTGACCCAGGAGGAGCGCGGCGCCCTGGGGGAAGTACTGACTCGTCTTCTACGCAGGGTGGAGCACGCCCAGCCGGACGCGGGCGGACGCCTCACCGACCTGGACTGAGCGCCCCACCTCGGGGTTTGACAGTCACCCAGTGGATCCGTAAGGTTCTTCGGGTTGCCACGGAGCCGTAACGGTTCTGCGACAGCACCTCCCGCCGCTGAGACGCGGCAAAACAAACTCTGCACGACATCCCACCGGGAACGATTTCGGCATGCCCGAATTCAATTCCAGGACTCGATTATGAGTAACCGGGACGAACCGCTAGAGTTTGAGACGTCGGAACGGCCCAACAGCCGCAAAGACAAACCCCGCTGACTGGGAATCAGGCCCGAAAGGATCTGGTAGAGTCGGACTCGCCGGAAAGGGAAACGCGAAAGCCGAAAGGCCGGAGCGGGAACCGGAAAGGCATCGAGGAAATCGGACACGAAAGAGTCTGATAG
>NZ_JBITEU010000012.1:0-301322 GCF_044455475.1 Streptomyces sp. NPDC051218
GCTGGCATGACGGCAGGTTGCCACATCCGTCAGGCCCTGATCGAAGGGTAATGGCCGAGGCCACAGGCGCCCGGGCAACCACCTCGCCAGCTCGTTGAGCCAGCCGTTTACGGGACACCCCTTAGGGAGCTCACCACTGCCTGCAGCTTCGAAGGCCCGAGACTGAGTCAAGCACGCCGGGATCCTCCAAACCCCCGCCGCCGCCAATCCCGAACCGCCACCCCCGCCCCGCCAAGCCCCGCCACCACAACCCCCGCGCCCACAGCCACATACGTCGCGATCCGCGCTGTACGCTCCTCCGCTGTCTCACCGAGGTTCAATTCAGCGGGAGTTGGGGCCTTTGCGCGGGTGACGCCTTCCTCGGCCGTGGGGGTCTCAATCGGGTGGTCATCTTCGGTGAGGGCGCGGACCGGGTCCACCACTCCCCAGCCGACCAGGCGGTCGTGGCCTGCTACCGAGCGTTCCGCTGTTTGCTTGATCTGGGCCGTGATCTGGCGCGATGTCCAGTCACTGTGCTTCGACTTGATCAAGGCCGCCACGCCCGCCACGTACGGCGCCGAGAAGCTTGTGCCGTTGTCCGAGCAGTGGCCGCCGAAGGGAACGGTGGAGATCATGTCCACGCCCGGGGCCGCCACGCCCACGAACTCGCCCGACTGGGAGAATGGGGCGCGCTCGTTGTTGCGGTCCGATGCCGCTACCGCCAATACGCCCTCGTAGGAGGCCGGGTAGGTCGGCTTGTCGTTGCCGCCCAGACCGTCGTTGCCGGCAGAGGCCACTATCACCTTCTGGCGCGCGAGTGCCCTGTCCACCGCCTGCTTCAGGATCGGGTCCGGCTTCACGGCGTTGGCCGTGTCCTGGGAGATGTTGATGATGTCCGCGTCGGCGGAGACCGCGTAGTCGATTGCTGCCGCAAGGGTTTCTGCCGTGCCGTGGCCCTCCGCGTCGTTCTGCTGGATGGGGATCAGCGTCGCGTCGGGGGCGAGGCCCACGAAGCCGGTTCCCTTGTCCGGGCGGGCCGCGATGATGCCCGCCACGCGCGTGCCGTGGCCGACCTCGTCAGTCGTGCCGTCCTCCCTGCCGCGCTTGATCTTGTTGCCGTTGTCGTCCTTGAGGTTCTTGCGCAGCAGGTTGCGGCCCTTTGATACGTCCACTGCGCTCTTGAGCTGAGGGTGCTTCACGTCCACCCCTGTGTCGATCACCGCCACCCGTACGCCCTTTCCGGTGGCCTGTCGCCACAACTCGTCCAGGAGGAGGCGTTGCAACGCCCAGGGGCGGCCCGCGTACTTCTTGGTCCCGAACGTGCACTGATCATCGGCCGCAGTCGCGATGGGGGCGGCGAGGATCGTTGTCGTCACGGTCACCATCAGGGTCGCCGCCATAGCTGCTGCAACATGTAGCGGACGCTTTTCGTACGTCATCGTCAGACCCCCTCCGGCCTAGGACCCCTGCGGCTGGCGTGCTGCCGCGGTCGAAAGACGCGGGCCCGTGGGGAGGAACTTCGACCACGCGGCCGGCACCGGAGTCACGTCTGTGTGCGCGTAGCCCAATCGTGTCTGAGCTTGCTGTGCCTCTTGCTGCTGTTGCTTGCGCTGCTCGGCCGAGATGCCGATGCCCTCGTCGTCCGTCTCGCTGTCGCTGTTGGACTGCATCGCATAGCGCAGGCCCGTATCTGTGGCGAGGAAGACACCGCCCGCCTTGGTCTCCGAGCCGGTGAACTGCCGGTAGAGCAGGCCCGAACCCGGCGTCACGTACGCGCTGGACGAACCCGTCGGCAGCGTCGCGGGGAAGTCCGTTCCCGCCCACGTGCTGAGCGTGGTGTCACCGTCATCGCCATCCACCTCGCGCAGGACGTTGCAGACCGTGTTGCGGCTCCCGGGTTTCTCGGAGGCTTCGTTGACGCTTGTCGGTGCTTCGCTCGGCCACTCGTACTCCGTGGCGAACCCCTTGGAATCCGGGGAGAAGGCACCGATGCTCAGATCACGGGCATGGCCGTCCTGGCCTACCTTGACCAACTCGGGGCTGCTCAGCAGCAGTTCCGCGGTGAAGTCGGAGATCGGGGCGACCCGTCCTGGCAGCACCACGTAATGCTGCGTCCCCGCGCCTTCGGAAGTCTTGAGGACCATACCGACCCGGTTTGCCTGCCGGTCCTGGAGGCCCGACACGTCGGCGGCGGCTCCTGGAGTTCCTTCCACCTTCGGAAAGCTGATCGGGTCCCCGTAGTGCAGCGTCTTGAGCCACTCACTGGAGACCCGCTGTGGCGCGATGCCGAGACGCACAATGGTGCGCAGGAGTACGTCGAGTGCGCCCTTTTCGGCGATCCTGTACGCCATGCCCCGTGCGTCGACAACGTAGCGCACCTTGTTGGGGCCGACGACGTACAACAGCTCGCCGCCGCGCAGACGTTCGTGGCCCTCGGTCTTCTTCCGGTCCCGTTCCGCCAGGATGAACGCGGCCTTCTGGATCGCCCTGCCGCCCTCGCCGGGCCGCTCGCACACCGCCCATCGCTTGGCGGAGCCCGCCTCGGACTCCGACGGCAGGCGGTCTGGGGCGTACGGAATGCCGATTGTGGCGCCGTGCGGGATCGTCCCTCTGTCGAGGACCGACTCGTCGACGTTGATGACGTCACCCTTGTCGGCGTCCAGCAGGAGCTTCGCCGAAGCCATGTTGAGGACCGGGTGGAGTTGGCGGTCACCGTCCGTCTTCAGGACCACGTATCGCGTTGTGGACTTGCTCGCGATGATCACGTGCTCGTTCGGCTCGTCCCAGCCGGGTTTGGCCGCCGGTTTGAACATGCCCCAGGCGCCGAAGACGGCAAGGACGATCACTCCGACGATGATGCCGGGGAGCACTCCGCGCAGCGGTCGTGGCGCTCCCTCTTCCGAACCCGAGGGCGACGGTTGGATGAAGGAGGCCAGCGTGCGGCGCTTCGCGAAGGTGTAGGCGTTGAGTTCGTCCCGCCGTGATGCCATGAGTGTCTGCTTCTCCCCCGTGCAGCGCCGGGGGCTCGCGACCCCCACCCTCCGTTGTCAGACCCGGCCTCTACTATGCCTGTTGAGTAATCGTGCGTGTGAGGTGGGTAAGGTTCCCAGGCACTCCTGGGGTGCATGTTCCTTGACCACCAGGGGGATTCGGGAGATTTACGGGGGGTTGGACTGATGGCTTCCGCAGCGCGGACCGGGGCTCGGGGGCCGTCAGGGTCCGGACCTCAGGGGCAGGGAGCGCCTGGTGGGTCCGGCACGTCGCCGACTCGTGGGGCTGTTTCCTTCCATCTCCGCTCCCGTTCAGCGCAGTTCGGGTCGTTTCGCTTGCAACGACTTGTGCTGATCGAGGTCGCTGCAGCCCTTCTGCTGGCCTCGTGGGTGGTGGATCCGCTGGCCGTCGTCCCTACCGCTGTCCTCGCTGCCGTGCTGGTACTGCTCGCTGTCGTACGTCGTCGCGGCCGTGCATGGCCCGAATGGCTAGGTACCGCCCAGGCGTTGAGAGCGCGCAGGCGGAGGGCGGTGAGTGTCCCGCTACCGCCGGGTACGGAGCCTGCGTTCGCCCCGGCCGTCGAGTGCGACCCCGCCTTGCGCACGTATGCCTTCGCAGACCGGGACCGGCGACAGGTCGGGATGGTCGGTGACGGGACGTTCGTGACCGCCGTACTGCAAGTCGAGTCGGACGCAACCGCGTTGCGGGCCGAGCGCGGGCGGCAGCCACTGCCGGTGGGGCTCGTGCGGGACGCCCTGGAGGTGGACGGGATCCGGCTTGAGTCTGCGCAGATCGTGCAGCACACCCAGCCTGCACCCGCGCTGCATCTCCCCCAGCAGTCCGTGGCCGTCAGCAACTACGCGCCCCTTCAGGCTCAGACCGGAGCTCCCGCTGTTCGGATTACGTGGGTTGCCTTGAAGCTTGATCCTGAGCTCTGCCCCGAGGCGGTGGCAGCTCGCGGGGGCGGGCTAGTCGGGGCCCAGAAGTGCGTGGTGCGAGTCATGGACCAGCTGGCGAGTCGGCTGACGGGGGCCGGTTTCCGGGCCACGGCGCTGACCGAGGAGCAGTTGGCCGCCGCCATCGCCACTTCGGCGGGCGCCAATCCACTGATCACGGCTGAGGCCGGGCGGACCGAACTGCCGGAGCGCAGGACTGAGGAATCCGCTCGCGCGTGGCGCTGCGACAATCGGAGGCACACCACTTACTGGGTTCGGCGGTGGCCGCAGTTGGGGAACGCGAGCGGTCCGTCCCTGCCGCAGCTCGTCGCACTGCTCACCGCCGTTCCTACGTTGGCCACTACCTTCAGCCTCACTCTGCGCCAAGGTGCGCGGCAGGAAGTGGCGCTGTGCGGACATGTACGGGTGACTGGCCGCAGCGACGCCGAACTCGACGCGGCCAGGCACGCGTTGGAGCACGGTGCCCGCCAGGCCGGTACGGGTCTGGTCCGACTTGATCGCGAGCAGCTGCCCGCGATGCTCGCCACTCTGCCGCTCGGAGGTGCCCGCTGATGGCCGTCACGAATCCGACCGGTCCGGCCGCGCCGCCGTCCGATCCGGGCGACAGGTTTCGCGTGGCGCTGCGCAGTGGGTTCGGGCTGCTCGGGCCTCGACATCGTCGCCACGCGCTTTCCGTCGAAGAGGTGGACGCGCTGGCATTGCCCATCGGTGACGATGGTGTCGTGATCGGCGTGGACGCACAGGGCCAGCCCTCCGTCCTCGGCATCAACCGGCCCACGGCGTACGACGTGCTGCTGATCGGAGGGCTATGGACTGCGCAGGTCATCGCGCTGCGAGCAGCCGCGACAGGAGCTCGGGTGGCCGTGGAGACCGGTCGGGCCGCGGCCTGGGCCCAGCTCGTGGAAGCCCTCGGTGTCGGTCCGAGCGGGATGTCGGTGCATGACGTGGGGCGGGTTCCCCCGCAGGGAGCGTCGGCAGGGAGCCCGGTTCTCGTGGTGCGGGACTGTGGGATGCGGCCGCCCCGGGGGCGGGTGGTCTCCGGGCCGTGGCAATCGGTCCTGACGCTGCTGCCCTACTTGAGTCCCGTCGCACCTCGGCTGATTCGACAGGCCCGGCTCGTCGGTGTGCAGCGGGTTTCCCCGGACGAGGCGGTTCAGATCGGGAGGTCCGTGGGGTTGCCGCGCGGCGATGTCGAGGCGTTGCCGACCCTTGCCGACGGGGTCACCTTGTGGTGTGCCGATCGTGACCGGCAGTACGTGATGACGCAGGCCACAGATCCTGAGACCGGATTGTTGGGTACGGCGCGGAGGATGGATTAAGCGGAGGGTCGGTGTCGTTTGACCATGCGAAATAGCAAGCATTCGGTGCTTGTTGGTTGATTTGTCCGTCACGGTTTGGGATGCGGGGATCACTCCCGTGGGGAGCGTGACGGAGAGGACAGTATTCGGGGGGTGGGCTGCCCTGCCGTGCTTGTGGTTTTGGTGATTAGGCTGGGACTGGGCGCGACGCCAGAACCCGCGAGTGGGTGGTTCGCGTCCATCACGGGGAGAGCCAAGGCGGATCGGACGACAGGAACGGTCGCCCCCCACCACGGCACGAGGGTGCTCGACCACACCAGGAGGCATTGTGAACAGCGATCGGGACGAGATCCGCGGGGGCTGGGATTCACCCGTCGATGATCAGTCCGACGCGGAGTCCGCTGCCGAGACTACGGGCGAGTTCACCATCGACTACGCCCCTCCTGCCTGGTACACGCAGAACGCGTCCGGCAGTGCGGGGGAGACTCCTTCGGCGTCGCCTGCGCCGTCTTCGTCACCTTCCTCGCCTTCCTTGCCCTCGCCTCCGCCGGTTTCTTCGCCTGCGGCTTCTGCTGAGCCCGAAGCCTCCGAGCCTCCGGCGCCGCTGTCTCCGCCGTCTCCGCCGGTGGGGCCGCCCCCTGTTGTGCCGAAGCTGCCTGTGGGGGGTGGGTTCCAGCCTCGGGCCGATTGGGCTGCGCCGGTTGCTCCTGCGCCCGCTCCGGCTCCCGCTCCGGCTCCGGCTCCGGCTCCGGCTCCGGTTTCCTCGCCTTCGGAGCCTGCTGAGGGTGGGGCGTCTTCGGGGGGTGCTGCTGACTGGAGCGGTGCCGTTGCTGGTGTTGCCTCCTCCGTGCACGTGACTGGTGTTGTTCCCAAGCCTCAGCCTGAGCCGGAGGCTGATGCTCAGGCTGAGGCTGGCGAGCTCGAGGGTCAGGTGCAGGCTGCTTCCGCTCCTTCCCCTGTGGTTGAGCCTGTTGCCGACAGCAGTGGCGATCTGGAGAGTGGCGCCACCATGCGGTTCTCCTCCGCTGCCCTCAAGCGGGAGATCGAGGAGCGGGCTGCCGACTCCGCCTCCCCCTCGGAGGGGTCTTCGGAGTCCTCGGGCTCGGATGAGTCGGATGAGGCTCATGAATCGGATGAGGCTGAGCTTGGCCTTGGGGATGAGCAGCCTGAGTCGTCTCTTCTGGCGGCAGCCGGCCTTTCCTTCGGTGACGATGCGCCGCCTTCTGGTGAGCCTGTCGGAGAGTCCGTGGACGCGGATGAGTCGGACGCGGATGAGTCGGATGAGTCGGATGAGGGTGTTTCCGCCTCCGGTGATTCGGATGATGACGTTGACGTTGCGGACTTCGGCGATTCTGGTGGTGTCGCTGACGAGATCCGGGATGCCGCTCCTCAGGACGCCGTGCCTGCCGCGCCCGTTGACGACGTGCAGGACTCCGTACCGCCGTCCTGGACTCCGCCGCCCGCGCCGAACGGTGGGCTTCCTCCGTTGCCGCCCGCCTTCCAGCCTGCCGCGCCCACCTCTGCTCCGCAGTGGCCCGTGCCCGGCCAGGCGTCGACCCCGCCGCCCGCGGAACCAACGCCGGCGCCGGCTGCCGAGCCTGTGCAGCCGCCGTCCGTACCGCAGCAGGCTCAGCCTGCCCCTGCGCCCGTGCCGCAGCCTGCCCCTCAGGCCGCGCCCCCGGCTTGGCCCTCGCCTACCGGGCCCGTAGCGCCCTCCCCTGTCACGCCTGCGCCGCCGGTTGCCGATGCTCCGGCTCCGCACCACGGTGGGTACGGGTTCCCGCAGGCTGGTGCGCCTGCCCCTGCCCCGGCTCCGTCCCCCACCCCGGCCCCCGAAGCGCCTGCTCCGCCCACCGGGTATGGGTTTCCCCAGCAAGGCGGCGCTCCCGTTCCGCCGAGTGGTTATGGGTTCCCGCAGCACGGTGCGCCCGCTCCTGCTCAGCCCAACTCTCCGGCGCCGCAGAGCAGTTACGGGTTCCCTCAGCCGCCCGCCCCTCAGGCCCAGCAGCAGCCGATGCCGCAGGCGATGCCGCAGGCGATGCCGCAGCCGCAACCCCCTGCTCCCGTGCAGCCGCAGGCTCAGCCGCAACCGCAACCGCAGCCGCAGGCCCCGCAGCCCCATGGTCAGCCTCAGCCGCAGGCGCAGCCCCCGGTTCAGCCTCAGCCGCCGATCGATCCCCGTACCGGGGCTGCGTGGCCGCAGGCCGTGCAGCACGATCAGCGGGAGCGGACCAATCCCGGGGCTCCCCTCGGGTACACCGCTGCCGTCGAGCTTTCCTCCGACCGGCTGCTGCGCAACACCAAGCCGAAGGCCAAGAGCAGCCGGCCCGCCGCCGGTGGTTCTCGCTTCAAGCTCGGCGGCAAGAAGGAAGAGGCCGAGCGGCAGCGGAAGTTGGAGCTGATCCGGACTCCGGTTCTGTCCTGCTATCGGATTGCTGTCATCAGCCTGAAGGGTGGCGTCGGGAAGACCACCACCACTACTGCGCTCGGCTCCACCCTCGCCACCGAGCGGCAGGACAAGATCCTTGCCATCGACGCCAACCCCGACGCCGGTACGCTCGGGCGCCGCGTGCGGCGTGAGACCGGGGCCACGATTCGTGACCTCGTGCAGGCGATCCCGTACCTCAACTCGTACATGGACATCCGGCGCTTCACCTCGCAGGCCGCGTCCGGGCTCGAGATCATCGCCAATGACGTCGATCCGGCCGTGTCCACCACCTTCAATGACGAGGACTACCGGCGTGCGATCGATGTGCTCGGCAAGCAGTACCCGATCATCCTGACCGACTCGGGCACGGGGCTGCTCTACAGCGCCATGCGAGGGGTTCTCGATCTTGCCGATCAGCTGATCATTATTTCTACGCCGTCCGTGGACGGTGCCAGTAGTGCGTCGACGACGCTGGACTGGCTGTCGGCCCATGGGTACGCCGATCTTGTGTCGCGGTCGATCACCGTCATCTCCGGGGTGCGTGAGACCGGGAAGATGATCAAGGTTGACGACATCGTGTCGCACTTCGAGACGCGGTGCCGCGGGGTTGTCGTCATTCCGTTCGACGAGCATCTTGCTGCCGGTGCCGAGGTCGATCTCGACATGATGCGGCCGAAGGTCCGGGAGGCGTACTTCAATCTTTCGGCGATGGTTGCCGAGGACTTTGTGCGGGCTCAGCAGCAGCAGGGGCTGTGGACTTCGGACGGGAATCCGCCGCCGGTCGTGGCTCCGCCCCTGCCGGGGCAGGGGGGTTACCCGGGGCAGCAAGCCCCTGCGCCTGGGCAGCAGCCATATGGGGGGCAGGCGCCGCAGCCTGGGCAGGCGCCCTATCCGGGGCAGGCGCCGCAGCAGCCTTACGCTCCTCAGCAGCCGCAGCCGCAGCCGCAGCCGCCGGCGGTGCAGCCGCCCGCGCCGCAGCCCGGTGGGCAGCCTTATCCGCCGCAGCCGGGGGCTCCGCAGGGGTGGCAGAACGCGGCGCCCCAGGGGCAGCCTCAGCCGGGGCAGGCTCCCCCGCCCGTCCAGCCTGGGCAGCCGTTCCAGCCCGGGGCTCCGTATCAGCCCCCGCAGCCTCCCGCGCCGGAGGCGCCGCCGCAGCAGTAGCCTTCGCCTCCGTCGATCTCAACTGGGCCCGCACCGAACCTTGGTGCGGGCCCAGCCCCGTTACTCCGGCGCCCCGCAGCTCCGCTGACGAACAGACTTTCCCTCCCACCCACCCGATTACCCCGCAGCACGGAAGCGCGCGAGACAGCAGCCCGCAGCCACGTCACCCACATGCCCCGCACCTCCCCCACCTGCCCCTCCCCCCACCATCACCCCCCGACCAGCCGCGCTTCACAGGTCTTGACCAATGCGGATGAAATA
The DNA here is from genome assembly GCF_044455475.1 of Streptomyces sp. NPDC051218. NCBI lineage: Bacteria > Bacillati > Actinomycetota > Actinomycetes > Kitasatosporales > Streptomycetaceae > Streptomyces > Streptomyces sp. NPDC051218. Next base: position 9,075 of record NZ_JBITEU010000012.1, read on the forward strand.
CGGGTCAACTCGTTATTTCCGCAGGCCACATGGGGTTCACCTGCCGTTGACTGACGCAGACTGGCGCTGGTAGACACACACATCAACCAGCTGGCGTTCCTTGATCAACTAGCCATCTCTGCGCGAGCGATGACGCGAGGTCACCGACCCATGGATACACAAGATCAGCACGGCAGAACACGGACTCACCGGCCTCACCGCACCACCGAGGGCCCACCAAAGGCACCACCACGCCTCCGCCTCCTCCTGGCGGCCGCCACCGGTGCCCTCACCCTCACCGCTGGTCTCGCCACCCCCCTCAACCCGGCGCCCCAACAGGCCGAGGCCAAGGCGGACGGCAAGAAGACCCTGACCGTCGCGGTGGCCCAGAGCGTCGACTCGCTCAGTCCCTTCCTCGCCCAGCGGCTGCTCAGCACCAGCATCCACCGTCTGACGTACGAGTACCTGACGAACTACGACGCCAAGGACAACCACGCCATCCCCGGCTTCGCCACCAAGTGGGAGCCCTCCGCCGACAAGCTGACCTGGACGTACACCATCCGGGACAACTCGAAGTGGTCGGACGGCAAGAAGGCGACCGCCGAGGACGCGTCCTGGACGTTCAACAAGCTGATGTCCAAGGACGGCACCGCGAGCCCCAACTCCAGCTTCGTCGCCAACTTCAAGAAGGTGACCGCACCCAGCCCCACCAAGCTGGTCGTCGAGCTGAAGGAACCGCAGGCCACCATGGCCGCCCTCGACGTGCCGATCGTCCCGAAGCATGTGTGGGAGAAGGTCGGTGACATCAGCAAGTACAACAACGACAAGGACTTTCCCGTCGTCGGCAACGGGCCCTTCGTCCTCACCGACTACAAGACAGACCAGTACGTGAAGCTGAAGGCCAACAAGAACTTCTGGCGCGGCGCGCCCAAGTTCGACGAGCTGGTCTTCAAGACGTACAAGGACCAGGACGCCGCCGTCGCCGCGCTGAAGAAGGGCGAGGTGGCCTTCGTCGCCGGGCAGCCCGCCCTCACCCCCGCGCAGGCCGCCGAGCTCAAGGGCACGGAGAACGTCAAGGTGAACGAGGGGCCGGGCCGGCGCTTCTTCGCGCTCGCGACCAACCCCGGCGCCCAGACCCGCGACCGCAAGAAGTTCGGTGACGGGCACAAGGCGCTCCTGGACAAGAAGGTGCGTCAGGCGCTCTTCCTCTCCGTCGACCGTGAGGCGCTGGTCGACAAGGTCTTCCAGGGGCAGGCCGTCGAGGGCGAGGGATACATCCCGCCTCGCTTCTCCGAGTACGCCTGGAAGCCCTCCGCCGACCAGAAGCTGTCGTACGACCCCAAGAAGGCCGCCCAACTCCTCGACGATGCGGGCTACAAGAAGAACGGTGACGGCAAGCGCGTCGGCAAGGACGGGAAGCCGCTCGACTTCCGCATCCTGTGTCATGCCACCGACCCGAACGACAAGGCCGTGGGGAAGTACTTGAAGGAGTGGTGGGGGGATCTCGGTATTGGGCTCAAGGTCAACTGTCTCGATGACGTGTCCGTGCCCTGGTACGCCGGTGAGTACGATCTCGCGTTCGACGGCTGGTCGGTCAACCCCGATCCGGACTTCGTCCTCGGCATCCACGCCTGCGCCGCGCTCCCGGTGAAGGCCAAGGAGAGCGCCGCGACCGACAACTTCATCTGCGACAAGAAGTACGACGAGCTCTACAACAAGCAGCTGGCCGAGTACGACCCTGCCAAGCGCGCGGAGACCGTCAAGGAGATGCAGTCCTGGCTCTACGACTCCGGGTACATGAACATCCTCGCGTACCCGAACGCCGTCGAGGCCTACCGCACCGACCAGATCAAGTCCATCACCACCATGCCGACGGCCGCGGGCAACATCTACGGCCAGGACGGTTACTGGTCCTGGTGGTCGGCGGAGCCCGCGGATGGGAAGAGTTCCTCCAAGGATGGAAGCTCGACCGGTGTCATCATCGGTATCGCCGCCGCCGCGGTGGTGCTCGTCGGCGGCGGAGTCCTGTTCGCCCTGCGCCGCCGTTCGACCGCAGAGGACCGCGAGTAACGCATGACCGCTGACAGCAATCCCGCACTGCTCGACACCGAGGGCGCCGCGGCGACCGACGATCCGGCGTTCGCCGGGCCGTCGGCCCGCGGCCCCCGGGCCCGCAACACCCGTGCCTACCTGCAGTACGTGGCGGGCAAGCTGGGCGGCGCCGCCGTCTCGCTGTTCGCCGTCCTCGTCACCAGCTTCTTCCTGTTCCGGCTCATCCCGGGCGACCCGGTGAAGCAGATGACGGGCGGCAAGCGCGTATCGGCCGAACAGCTGGACGCGATGCGCAAGGAGTTCGGCCTCGACCAGCCGGTCATGACGCAGTTCCTCGACTACTGCGGCAACGCGCTGACCGGCGACTTCGGCACCTCCTACCAGTTCCACACCCCGGTGATGGAGAAGATCACCGACGCGCTGCCCGCGACGCTCCTGCTCACCGGCACCGCGTTCGTGCTCTACACCCTCATCGGCATCTGGCTCGGCACCCGCACGGCGTGGCGCAACGGCGGGCTCGGCGACCGGGTCCACACCGGCCTCGCGCTCACCCTCTACTCCGTGCCGTCCTTCTGGCTCGGTCTTCTGCTCATCATCACCTTCTCGGTGGGGGTCGGCCCGATTCCCGGGCTGTTCCCGACCGGCGGGCTCGAATCGGGGGGCGAGACGGGTATCGCGTACGTCATCGACGTCGCGCACCACATGGTGCTCCCCGTCATCACCCTGGTGGCGGTGGGGTACGCGCAGACGCTCCTGGTCATGCGCTCGTCGCTGCTCGACGAGATGGGCAGTGACTATCTGACCACCGCACGCGCCAAGGGGCTCCGGGACGATCTCGTACGCCGTCGTCATGCCGTCCCGAACGCGATGCTGCCCACGGTCACGCTGATGTTCGTGAACCTCGGCACGGTGGTTGCGGGCGCGATCCTCGTCGAGACGGTCTTCTCCTGGCCGGGACTCGGCGGGCTCTTCTACGCCGCGCTGAGCGTGCCCGACCTGCCCCTCGTGCAGGGTCTGTTCTTCGTGTTCGCCGCCGCGGTGATCCTGATGAACACCCTGGCCGACGTGATCTATCCGCTGCTCGACCCGAGGGTGGGCCGATGACGACCGAAGCAACAGAGACCGAGAAGACCCAGGTCCCGGTCGCCAGGAGCCCCCGGGCGCTCGCCTGGACCCGCAGGCGGCACTCCGCCGCCCGCTTCTGGCGCGAGTACCGCACACACCGGGCCGGGCTCTTCGGTCTCGGCGCGCTCGTCCTCATCGCGCTCGTCGCCCTCTTCGCCCCGCTCCTTGTCGGCGCGGACGCGCAGAGCGTGACCGACGCGCCGGGCAAGCCGATGGAGTCGCCGAGCGGCGAATTCCCGCTGGGCACCGACCAGTTCGGGCGGGACCTGCTCGGGCTGCTCGTGTGGGGCGCGCGGATCTCGCTGACCATCGGGCTGCTGGCCGCCGTGCTTTCGGTGGCCATCGGCACGGTCGTCGGGGTCACCGCGGGGCACTTCAAGGGCTGGTACTCCACCGTGATCATGCGCATCACGGACTGGTTCCTGGTGATGCCCACGCTGGTGCTCGCCATCGCCCTCGCCACCGTGATGTCCGGAACCATCTGGACGATCATCCTGGCGATCGGCGTGACGACCTGGCCGACGACCGCGCGGCTCGTCCGCGCCCAGACCCTGGCCGTGGAGTCACGCCCGTACATCGAGAGGGCACAGGCGCTCGGTGGCGGGCACAGCCATGTCATGACCCGTCATGTGCTGCCCAACGTCATGCCCCTGGTGCTCGCGCAGACCACCCTGGTCATCTCCAGCGCCATCCTCACCGAGGCGACGCTCGCCTTCCTCGGCCTCGGTGACCCGACGGCCGTCTCCTGGGGCGGACTGCTCCAGGACGCGCGCGAGGCGGGTGCGGTCAGCGCCGGCAACTGGTGGTACCTCGCTCCGCCCGGCATCGCCATCGCCGTAGTGGCCCTCGCGTTCACGCTGTGCGGGCGGGCCGTGGAGTCGGTGCTCAACCCCAGGCTGGGGGTCTCCCGTTGAGCGGTTCGGACAAGGTGACGGAGACCAAGGTGACAGGGGCCAAGGTGACAGAGGCCAAGGCGACGGAACAGCGCCTTCTCGACGTAAGAAATCTCGAAGTGACGTACGCGTCCGGGGCGGCCGCCGTGCGCGGCGTGAACCTCTCGGTCGACGCGGGCCAGAAGCTCGGCGTCGCGGGCGAGTCCGGCTGCGGCAAGTCCACGCTGGCGCTCGCGCTGCTGCGGCTGCTGCCCGCCGGCACGAAGGTGACCGGTGAGGTCCTGCTCGACGGTGAGGACGTCCTCACCATGAAGTGGGGCCAGGTCCGCGCGGTCCGCTGGGCGGGCGCGTCGGTCGTCTTCCAGGGCGCGATGCATTCGCTCAACGCCGTGCACCGCATCGGCGACCAGATCGCCGAGCCGATCCTGCTGCACAAGAAGGCCACGCAGGCGGACGCGAAGAAGAAGGCCGGGGAGCTGCTCGAACAGGTGGGGCTTCCTGCCGTACGCGCGCAGGCGTATCCGCACGAGCTGTCGGGAGGTCAGCGTCAGCGCGTGATGATCGCGATGGCGCTCGCCTGCGATCCGCGCCTGATCATCGCCGATGAGCCGACGACGGCTCTGGACGTGATGATCCAGGCTCAGATCCTGCGCCTGATCGAGCAGTTGGTGGCCGAGCAGGACCTGGGCCTGATCATGATCAGCCACGACCTCGCGGTGCTCTCCGACACCTGCGACCGGCTCGCGGTGATGTACGCGGGCCGTGTCGTCGAGGAGGGCCCGGCCTCCGAGGTCTACGAGAACGCCCAGCACCCGTACGGCAAGGCCCTCTCGGCGGCCTTCCCGCGTATCGGCGACCCGGCGTCGCGCTTCGCGCCGCGCGGCCTGCCCGGCGACCCGCCCGACCCGTCCCTGCTCCCCACGGGCTGTACGTTCCACCCGCGCTGCCCGGTCGCCCTCGACGTCTGCACCACGGAGGACCAGGTTCTGCGGGACGCGGGTCCACGGCACCGCGCGGCGTGCGTGCACGCGGGCTCGCAGCTTCCCGCGCAGCCGACGTCCCCGCCGGCGACGGCGGAGCGGACGCCGTGAGCACCGACAGACCACGCACCGAGGAGCAGCGACGCATGACCACCGACGCCCCCGTTACTTCCGCTGAGCCGCTGCTGTCGGCGGGTGACCTGCACATCACGTTCCCCGGCCGCCGTGGCGCGCCGCCCGCGCGGGCGGTGGACGGCGTCGACCTCGACATCGAGCCGGGCGAGATCGTGGCCCTGGTCGGCGAGTCGGGCTGCGGCAAGACGACCCTGGCCCGTTCCCTGCTCGGCCTCGTGTCGCCCACGTCCGGCAGGGTGACCTTCGGCGGCAAGCCGCTCGACTACTCGGGCCGCGCCCTGAAGGCGTACCGCAAGCGCGTCCAGCTGGTGCTCCAGGACCCGAGCGGCTCCCTGAATCCCCGCCACACGGTGTACGAGGCCGTGGCGGAGGGCCTGCGCATCCACGGGTACGGCGGCGACGAGCAGGCGGCGGTCGCCGACGCCCTCTCCCGGGCCGGGCTCCGGCCGCCCGAGCGGTGCTTCCTGCGCTATCCGCACGAGCTGTCGGGTGGCCAGCGCCAGCGTGTGGTCATCGCGGGCGCGCTGGTCCTTGAGCCCGAGCTGATCGTCGCGGACGAGCCGGTGGCCTCGCTCGACGCGTCCGTGCGGGGCGAGATCCTCGCTCTGCTGCTCAGGCTCCGTGACGAACTGGGTCTGTCGGCGCTCGTGGTCACGCATGACTTGGGCCTTGCGTGGAACATCGCCGACCGTGTCGCGGTCATGTACCTGGGTCGGATCGTCGAGACGGGGACAGTGGAGGAGGTCCTGACGTCACCTCAGCACCCGTACACCCAGGCGTTGTTGTCCGTGCTTCCGGAGGCACCGGGCGACCCCGTGGTCCTCACCGGCGAGCCCCCGGACCCCTCCCGCATCCCGGGCGGCTGCCGCTTCCACGCGCGCTGCCAGGTGCTCGCCTCGGGTGAGGCGGAGCGGGCGGGGGTGGCGGACCGCTGCCGGACGGAGGATCTGCCGGTGCTGTCCGGCGGCGGTGAGACGCAGGTGGCGTGCCACTGGGCTGCGGTCAACGTCGGTGCGCCCGGGGTCTGATCGGTCGAGAGCCGTAGCGGGGGCCACCTTCTGCGGTGACGGATCGTTACCTCTTCCACGTACGAGTGATACGGGGCCTAGCAGGCGCGATCTCTGGGGAGTCACTGAGCGTCGCGGTTCACCTACGTACCGTGACTGCTCAACTCCACCGATTTGAAGGAGATTTCCATGCGCCGTTCCGCCGCCGTCATCCTCGGGGCCGTCGCGCTGCTGGGGGTGCTCGCCGTGCCCGCGAGCGCCATCCCGGACCCCGTAGGGACCGTCGACTGCGTCGCCCAGGCGGCCGGGGACGTCACCTCGCTCGTCGATCCGGCGAGCCTCGGCGTCCCCTCCGAGGTACCGGGCACGGCGTGCCTCGCGCCGTGACGCGGTAACGCCGCCCCGTGAGCTGAACAGGCTTGCGTCGTCACGTACTTGCGCGGCCACCCCGGGTCCCCGCGCAAGTACGGTACGACCACGAGCGGTTCAGCGCGTCAGCCCCACCTGTAGCCGTCTCCGAAGTTGAGGGTGTGCTCGAGCACGTCCTCCAGCGGGTCGTCGATCTGGCCGGTGCTGATCAGCGCGACGGTGGGCGCGTTGTGCGAGTCCTTGTGTGTCTCGTCCGCGTACGCGGTGCCGGAGGCCAGAACGGACGGCACTGCCGCCATCGTCGCGACCAGCGCCCACCGGGACGTTTTCTGCACCCAACTGCGGTTCACTGCAGCCTCCTTGGAACGTACACGTGCGGGCCGCTGATCGCGGCCCGCTCACCGTACGTAACCCGGGAACGACCAAGAAGTCACTGACGATCATACGAAAGGGTCGTCGGACGCCCGGGTCCGCGCGTCCCCCGTGTGGGCCAACCAGGCCCCGTTGACCGGAAGAAAGCAGAGACCACATGCGTCATCTCCGCGTCCGGAACCTCGTCCTGCTCGCAGCCGTCGCGTTGTCCTTCATCGCGCTCGCCACCCCGGCATCGGCGGCCGAGCGGGAGGCGGCCAACCCTCCACCGCTGCCCCACATCGAATCGCTGATCACCGAAGGAGTCAGCGTGGAAGGCCCGCTGATCAACAACATCGGCCTGCCCACCCTCCGCTAGAGGGGAAGTCCCCTACTCGGCGGCCTCGATGAGCTCCCGGGCCTTCTTCACGTCATCCGCGATGGCGACGAGTAGCGAGTCGATCGAGTCGAACTTCGCCTGCCCGCGCACGAAGGCGAGGAAGTCCACCGCCACGTGCAGCCCGTACAGGTCGAGACCGACGCGGTCGATCGCGTACGCCTCGACCGTCCGCTCCGTCCCGTCGAACTGCGGGTTCGTCCCGACGGAGATCGCCGCGGGCATCGCCTCGCCCTGGGCGTGCAGCCACCCCGCGTAGACGCCGTCGGCGGGGATGGCGGTGTGCGGCAGCGTCTCCACGTTGGCGGTGGGGAAGCCCAGTTCACGCCCGCGCTGCGCGCCCCGTACGACGACGCCCTCGACGCGGTGCGGGCGGCCGAGGATCTCCGAGGCGCCCTCCACGTCGCCCTCGGCGACCAGGCGCCGGGTGAGAGTGGAGGAGAAGGGCTCGCCGCCCCCGGCCGAACCGCTCACGAACAGGTCGATGACATCGACCTCGTAGTCGTACGTGGCGCCGAGCTCGGTCAGGAAGGCGACATTGCCCGCGGCCTTGTGGCCGAAGCGGAAGTTGGGGCCCTCGACGACCAGACGCGCGTGCAACTTGTCGACCAGGACCTTCACGACGAAGTCGGCCGGCGAGAGCTTCGAGAACTCCGTGGTGAACGGCAGGATGAGGAGCGCGTCCACGCCGAGTTCCGCCATGAGTTCGGCGCGCCGGTGGTGCGGCGCGAGCAGCGGCGGGTGGCTGCCGGGGCGCACGACCTCGGAGGGGTGCGGGTCGAAGGTGACGACCACGGCGGGCACGCCGAGCTCACGGGCGCGTTCGACCGCGCGGCCGATGATCAGCTGGTGCCCGCGGTGTACGCCGTCGTAGGAACCGATGGTGACGACGCTGCGCCCCCAGTCCTGGGGGATGTCCTCCAAGCCACGCCAGCGCTGCACTGTCTTTGCTCCTCGCCGAACCTGTGTACGTGTGTGTACGTCCCATTGCCGATTGCGCAGGTCTAAGACTGCCATGCCCGCGCTGTCCGGATCGCATCGGAGGGGGTGGCGGGGGTCACGCCGGGACGCTTACTCCCGCGAGGTTCTCGATCATGCGGCGGGAGCTGGGACCGACCAGGGCGGACCAGTCCTGGGGGGCCGCGCAGATCCACCGGGCGACCCGTGCGGAGAAGCCGGGCACGGAGCGGGCCAGCTCGACCAGGCGCCGGTCGAAGCAGGTCGCGCCCTCCGGGGTGCGCACGAGCAGCGCGCCGATGCGGTGCACCAGTTCACGGACCCGTTCCTTGTCGCCGCCGCCCGCCACGGCGCAGAGCGCGGCGTCCAGGACCTCGGGCTCCCGCTCATGGGTGAGCAGCACCTCCAGGAGCTCGGTGCGCAGGGCGCGCGAGGCGTCGCTTCCGGGGGCGGCGACGGCTGTGGCGAGCGCGGCGCGTACCGACGGCGGGCGGCGCAGCAGCAGGTCTGTGACCAGCGGGAAGAGTACGGCGCGTGCGGCGGGCCCCTGCTCCAGCCGCAGGTCGAGGTACGCGGCCACATGCCCCGCCAGGTCCGGGCGCAGCTCCAGCACGTCGCGTACGAGATCGGCCACCCGCCGGGCGAGCACGGGCGCGGTCACGTCGGCCAGGCCTCGCAGCACCTCGCCGGGGGCGGGGCCGGGGCCGTACAGCCGGGTCCGGAAGGCGGCGATGACCTGCTCCGGATGGGTGTCGAGAGCGGCGGCGAGCGCGCTCGGGGGCAGCTGCGGGTCACCGGCGGTGAAGCGCTTCAGGGCGGTCGGCAGGTGACGTGCGCGGGTCTGCGGGTCCCGTACGAGGAGGGCGAGGGCGGCGCCGTGCAGGGAGTCGTCGGCGGTGGCCAGCAGGGCGAGGGCCGTGTACCGCAGGAGCCTGCGGTCGGCGTCCGTGGTGGCGTGCGGGGCGGCGCGCAGGCCGTAGGCGACGGCGGCGACATGGCGCGCGGGGCGGGGATCGTGGACCCAGCGGTCGACGGCCCGGCAGATGGCCGATGGCTCCTCGTCCGCGAGGGCGGCGAGCAGTTCGTCGGCGCGGGGGTGTGCGCAGTCCACCAGGATCTCGATGAGGTCGTCGATGGCGCGGTGCCGGTGGGTGTACAGGAGGGCCTGGGCGGCCGATGCGACGGTGGCGTGCGGGGTGGCTTCGAGGGGGCGCTCGTCGGTGAACCACCGGGTCAGTTGGGGCTGCGTTCGTGCGGGGTCTTCCGCCAGCAGTTCGGCCACCGCGTCCAGGCAGCGGTGCCGCTGCGGGGGGCCGGGCGGGGGGTCGGTGATCACTGCTTCCCGTAGGAGGTCGAAGCGGTCGTCGTCGCTGAGGGGCAGATTGAGCCAGAACGCGGCGGGGTACGTGCCCTGCCGGGCGAGGTCCTTGAGGAGCGCGAGGTAGGGCTTCGCGTCGGGCACCCGGGAGAGGGTCTCCTCCTGGAGGCGCTTGGCCCACCACCGTGCGTCCTCCTGGCCCCTGGCCTCCACCCCGATCTCGCTCGCACCCGACGGTCGGCCCTTTGCCTCGGGCGTGGCTGCGCCCTCACCCGGCGGTCCGCCTTTCGCCGCTTCGCGGCGTGTTTCCCACCCACCCACCCGATTACCCCGCGTCTCATCCGCCGACGCCACCGCATGCGCCGCTTCGCGGCGTGTTTCCCACCCACCCACCCGATTACCCCGCGTCTCCCCCGCCTCACTCAACTCCCCCAACCGCGCCCCCAGTTCCCCCGCTCCCCGCTGCCGCCCCAACAGCAGTAGCGCCTGCACCACCGGGCCGATCCGGTGTCTCGGTACCGGCAGTGACGTGGGCGTCGGGTCGTGCCGGAAGACCAGTGACCACAGCGCTCCGTCCACATCCAGGTGCATCCCCTGGATCCAGTCCGCGAGCTCCTCGTGCGCGAAGCGGTAGCCATCCCCGGCAGGGACGAGCAGGCCCTCCGTGAGGACCGCGGAGGCCCAGCCGGTCCCCCACGGGAACACCTCCTCGAAGGACGCCCGGTCCAGCTCCCCCTGCCCCGGCCCCAGGCACCGCCGAGCAGCCTCGTGCACCTGCCCGGACACCTTCGCCGCGAGGCGTCGTACAGCCGTGCCCCGCAGCCCGTTCGCCGCCGCGAGCCGCACCGCCACCCGTAGGCACAGCACGTCCAGATAGGCCTCGAAGATCTCCTCCCGGTCGGGGCGGCCCGGCGGCGGCTCCTCCGGCAGGGCCGCCCGCACCTCGGCGAGCAGCCGCAGGGCGAGGGGGTGTCGCGCGTCGGCGGCGGCGAGCGCGCCGTCCGGGATGCCGTACCGCGCGCGGGCGATCCGCGCCTGCGGCTCGGGCAGATCCCCCAGGTGCACGCTGCCCTGGAGGAGCTCGGCGGGAAAGCGCTCCCCGGCCTGCTCCCAGTACTCGGCGCGGCAGCCGACGACGAGCCGCGCACCCGTCTCCCGCAGCCACTCGGCCGTCCCCCTGCTCCACTCGGCGAGGCGGTGAGCGAGGACCGGCGGCATCTCCTCGGGGCCGTCGAGCAACAGCAGCAACGCCCGCCCCTCGTCCCGCACGAGCCGCGCGACCCGCCCCGCGGAGATGTCCCCGAGCCCGTCGTCCGCCTCGGCGAGCGATTCCTCCGAGGACTGCGAGGGCTGCGAGGACTGCGAGGCCTGCGAGGCCTCCAGGATCCGCCCGGCCCGCTCAAGAGCCCGCTCCACCGCGTCGCCCACGCCCGTGTCCGTGCCCTGGAGGTCGGCGCCGCGCAGCCACAGCGTGGGGGCCGGTTCGGCGCCTCGCGCGCGGCACGCCGCGAGGGCGGCGAGTTCCGTCGTCCGTCCGGTGCCGGGGTCGCCGACCAGGCCGAGCACCTGCGCGGGCCCCGACACGAACCGGTCCAACTCCCGTGTCGTATCCGGGCGTTCCACCGGTTCCAGGAGGGCGGGGCGCGGGCCGTCGGAGCCCACGGACGTCGCCGCCAGGTGCAGCGCGCCCGCCAGGTTCAGATCGCGGCCGTACGCGGGCACGGTCGCCGCGTTGTGTGCCAGGAGCTCGGCGAGGGGCCCGCCCGGATCGGCGGCGGCAGCGTCCCGCAGCGGCAGCGCGAATCCCGCGGCGCGGTGCTCGCCGTGCAGGGCGGTGCCGAGGACGGCGAGCACGGCCCCGGTCGAGGCGTCGACGACCGGGCCGCCCGCGGCTCCGCCGCCGAGCCGCAGCGCGTCGGCGCCGTCCGTGCCGATCGCCAGTTCCATGGCCGAGTCGATGAGGTGGAAGCGGTCCGTCGCGGTGTACGTCACGGGAGTCGGGCCAAGGACACGCGCCTCACGCCGGCCGCGCGCGACGATACGTACATAGGAGCCGACGGGAACGCTCTCGCGGACCGTGACGGGCAGGGGCCGCAAGTCGAGACCCTCCGTACGGACGAGGGCCAGATCGGCCTCGGGCAGGGCCACCACGGCGTCGGCGCTCACCACGCAGACGCGTTCCCCCGCCGCGTGCAGCACGATCCGCGCCAGGCCGTCGACGGCTTCATGGCTGGTGATGACCGTGCCGTGGTCGTCGGCGGCGAACCCCATTCCCCGTGGGCGCCCGGCCAGATCGCAGACCCGCACGAGGGCGCCGTCGAGCGCCGCCGGGTCGCCCTGTCCCGCCATGCCCGAACCTCCCGCGACGCCCCGTCCTTTCGACGGTAGGTCGGTGGTGATCAGCTGGACAGAACGCGTCGGGAACGCGCCCCCTTCTGCTCCCTCGGTTCACTCCGAGCGCCTGCCCGATGGGGTGAATCAGCAGGGCGCGGTGGATACATCTAGGGGTGGGGGGTTTCGTCGTGGAGCGGCGCGCGGCCATGCGCACGCTGTCCGCCGCTCCACGACGGAGATCCCGAGTACGGGAGCCGGGTCTCAAGCGAAGACGGCCAGGCTCTTGGCCTTGCCCTTCAGCTCCTCGGCCAGGACCAGGAACCGGCCCTCCGGATCGAAGACGGCGACGGCGCCGACCCCGGCGTACTCCCCCGGCATCTCGATCCGCACGCCGTTGAGCAGCAGCTTCGCCCGCTTCTCGTCCACGTCCCAGCGCGGGAACGCCGCATCGGCCGCGTCCGCCACCGGCATCACCGTCAGCTCCTCCTGGAGCTGGTCGATGGTCTTCGCCGCGTCCAGCTTGTACGGCCCGACGCGGGTGCGCCGCAGCGCGGTCAGATGACCGCCGACCCCGAGGTCCGCGCCGAGGTCACGGGCGAGGGCGCGGATGTACGTCCCCGAGGAGCAGACGACGGAGACGACCAGGTCGAGTACGGGGGTGCCGTCGTCGGCGACGGCGTCCCTGACGTCGTAGACGGTGAAGGCGGAGATCTTCACCGGCCGGGCGGGGATCTCGAAGTCCTCGCCCTCGCGCGCTCGCGCGTACGACCGCTTGCCGTCGATCTTGATGGCGCTGACCTTCGACGGCACCTGCATGATGTCGCCGGAGAGCTTGGCGATGCCCGCGTCGATGGCGTCCCGCTTGATCCCCGAGGCATCTGCGGACGAGGTGATCTCGCCCTCGGCGTCGTCCGTGACCGTGTTCTGCCCGAGGCGGATGGTCCCCAGGTACTCCTTCTCCGTCAGCGCGAGATGGCCGAGGAGCTTGGTCGCCCGCTCCACCCCGAGGACGAGGACGCCCGTCGCCATGGGGTCCAGGGTGCCCGCGTGGCCGACGCGGCGGGTCTTGGCGATCCCCCGCATCTTGGCGACCACGTCATGCGAAGTGAAGCCGGACGGCTTGTCGACGATGACAAGTCCGTCCGGCGTCTTGTTGCCGGTGTTGCTCATGCGCGGGCGTCGCCGTCCGTTTCTTCTGCGTCGTCGGCGGACTCGTCCTCCGGCTTGCGGTACGGGTCGGCCCCGCCGGCGAACTCGGCGCCCGCGGACACCTCGCGCACCTTCTCGTCCGACATCCGGGCCTTGTCGAGGAGGTCCTCGATGGCCTTGGCGTTGTCCGGCAGCGCATCCGCCACGAAGGTGAGACTCGGGGTGAACTTCACGCCCGCGGCCGCGCCGACCGCGGAACGGAGGACGCCCTTGGCGCTCTCCAGACCGGCGGCAGCCGCCGCGCGGTCCTCGTCGTCCCCGTAGACCGTGTAGAAGACGGTCGCCTCCCGCAGGTCACCCGTGACCCGGGTGTCCGTGATGGTCACATGCGTACCGAGCCGCGGGTCCTTGATCCCGCGCTGCAGCTTCTGGGCAACCACCTCTCGGATGAGGTCCGCCAGCCTTTTCGCCCGCGCGTTGTCGGCCACTGCTCCGTCTCCTTCTTCGCCTTGCTGTGCAATCAGTCTTCGTCGCCGTGGAGCCTGCGTCGAACGGAGAGCAGCTCCACCTCGGGACGGGCGGCGACCATGCGCTCGCACCGGTCCAGTACGTCGGTGAGGTGCCCCGTCTCCCCGGAGACCAGCGCCAGGCCGATCTCGGCCCTGCGATGGAGGTCCTGGTTTCCGGTCTCCGCCGCGCTCACTCCGTGCTTACGGATGAGTTCGGCGACGATCGGGCGGACGACGGAGCGTTTCTCCTTCAGCGAGTGAACGTCGCCGAGGAGCAGATCGAAGGACAGTGTCCCCACATACATGTGTGTCCGGATGTCCCGCCGGTTCGGGGTCGTGCCCCGCCAACCGCTTGGCAGGGACACAAGAACCGTACACGGAACGGCCGGGGCCGATCGACGGGATTTACCTCCCCTCGACCGGCCCCGGTTCGAGCTGCGTTGATCAGCCGCGAGGCTTCTCGCGCATCTCGTACGTCGCGATGACGTCGTCGATCTTGATGTCGTTGAAGTTGCCGAGGTTGATACCGCCCTCGAACCCTTCGCGGATCTCGGTGACGTCGTCCTTGAAGCGGCGCAGACCGGAGATGTTGAGGCTCTCCGCGATGACCTTGCCGTCGCGGATGAGGCGCGCCTTGGTGTTGCGCTTGACCTCGCCCGACCGGACAAGAACACCGGCGATGTTGCCCAGCTTGGACGAGCGGAAGATCTCGCGGATCTCCGCCGTGCCGAGCTCGACCTCTTCGTACTCCGGCTTGAGCATGCCCTTGAGGGCCGCTTCGATCTCTTCGATCGCCTGGTAGATGACCGAGTAGTACCGGACGTCCACGCCTTCGCGGTCGGCCATCTGCGCGGCACGACCGGCCGCACGGACGTTGAAGCCGATCACGATCGCGTCGGAGCCGGTCGCCAGGTCGATGTCCGACTCGGTGACCGCACCCACGCCGCGGTGCAGGACGCGGATGTCGACCTCTTCGCCGACGTCGAGCTGGAGCAGCGAGGACTCGAGAGCCTCCACCGAACCGGACGCGTCGCCCTTGATGATGAGGTTGAGTTCCTGCACCAGACCGGCCTTGAGGGCCTCGTCCAGGTTCTCCAGGGAGAACCGCACACCCTTGCGGGCGAAGCGGACGTTGCGCTCACGGGCGGCACGCTTCTCGGCGATCTGACGGGCCGTACGGTCCTCGTCGACGACCAGGAAGTTGTCGCCGGCACCCGGGACGTTGGTGAGACCGAGCACGAGGACCGGAGTCGAGGGACCCGCCTCGGTGACGTTCTCGCCCTTGTCGTCGAGCATCGCGCGGACTCGGCCGTACGCGTCGCCGACCACCATCGTGTCACCGACGCGGAGGGTACCGCGCTGGACCAGGACGGTCGCGACGGCGCCGCGGCCCTTGTCCAGGTGGGACTCGATCGCAATACCCTGCGCGTCCTGCTCCGGGTTGGCCCGCAGGTCGAGCGAGGCGTCCGCGGTCAGGACCACGGCCTCCAGGAGGGACTCGATGTTCTCGCCCTGCTTGGCGGAGATGTCGACGAACATCGTGTCGCCGCCGTACTCCTCGGCGACGAGACCGAACTCGGTGAGCTGACCGCGCACCTTGGTCGGGTCGGCACCCTCGACGTCGATCTTGTTGACCGCGACCACGATCGGCACCTCGGCCGCCTTGGCGTGGTTCAGCGCCTCGATCGTCTGCGGCATCACACCGTCGTTCGCCGCGACCACGAGGATCGCGATGTCGGTGGACTTCGCACCACGGGCACGCATGGCGGTGAACGCCTCGTGACCGGGGGTGTCGATGAAGGTGATCTTGCGGTCTTCGCCGTTGACCTCGGAAGAGACCTGGTACGCACCGATGTGCTGCGTGATGCCGCCGGCCTCGCCCGCAATGACGTTCGTCTTGCGGATCGCGTCCAGAAGGCGGGTCTTACCGTGGTCGACGTGACCCATGACGGTCACGACCGGCGGACGCGCGACGAGCATTTCCTCGTCGCCCTCGTCCTCGCCGAACTCGATGTCGAAGGACTCGAGCAGCTCGCGGTCCTCCTCCTCGGGGCTGACGATCTCGAGGACGAAGTTCATCTCGTCCGCGAGCAGCTTCAGCGTCTCGTCCGGCACGGACTGCGTGGCCGTGACCATCTCGCCGAGGTTCATCATCACGCCGACGAGCGACGCCGGGTTGGCGTTGATCTTCTCGGCGAAGTCGGTCAGCGAGGCACCACGGGACAGGCGGACCGCCTGGCCGTTGCCCCTCGGCAGCATGACGCCGCCGACCGACGGAGCCTGCATCGACTCGTACTCCTGGCGCCTCTGCCGCTTCGACTTGCGACCACGACGGGCGGGCCCGCCGGGACGGCCGAAGGCACCCTGCGTGCCACCACGGGCACCGGGACCGCCGGGACGGCCACCGAAGCCGGGACGGCCACCGCCGCCACCGGGACGACCGGCGAAGCCGCCGCCACCGCCACCGGGACCACCGGGACGACCGGCGAAGCCGCCGCCACCGCCACCGGGACCACCGGGACGGCCCGCGAAGCCGCCGCCACCGGGACGACCGCCGCCGCCACCGCCGGGTCGACCGCCACCGCCGGGACCACGGCCACCGCCGGGGCCACCACCGGGACGCGGGCCCGCGGCGGGACGCTGCGGCATCATGCCCGGGTTCGGACGGTTACCGCCGCCACCGGGGGCGCCGCCGGGACGCGGGGCACCACCCTGCGGGCGAGGCATGCCGCCGGGGCTGGGGCGAGCGCCGCCCTGGCCCTGCGGACGAGGAGCACCCTGGCCGCCCTGGCCCTGCGGGCGCGGGGCGCCGCCGGGACCGCCGGGGCCACCCTGGCCGCCGGGACGCGGGGCGCCGCCCGGACGGGGCGCCTGCGGGCGCGCCATGCCGGTGGAGCCACCAGAGGTGAAGGGGTTGTTGCCGGGACGCGGACCCGCCGGACGGCCACCGGGGCGCGGGGCGCCACCCTGGCCGCCGGGACGCGGGGCGCCCTGACGGTTGTCGCCGCGGTCGCCACGACCGCCCTGACCCTGACCCTGGCCACCCTGGCCGGGGGCCGGACGGCCCGCGGGCTTCGGGGCACCCGGGCGAGCGCCCGGACGGGGGCCTGCCGGCGCCGAGGAGGCGGCCGGAGCGGCCGGCGGAGCGGTGAACTCCGGGGCGGCCGGAGCCGGGGACGCCGGTGCGGCGGGCGCGGCCGGGGCAGCCGGAGCTGCCGGCGCCGGCTTGGGCGTCGGCGGCTTCGGACCCGGGCGCGGGCCGGGCGCGGCCGGAGAGGCCGCGGGCTTGTCGGCCGCGGCTTCGGGCTTGGCAGCCGGCGGCTTGGGCGCGGCCGGACCCGGACGGGCGGCCTGCGCGGGAGAGGGTGCCGACGGCGTCGCCGGCTTGGGGGCGGCCTGCTTGCGCGGCGCCCCGGGCTTGGCGGCGGCGGGCTTGCCGTTGCCACCGCCCTGGTTCAATGCGTCAGTCAATTTGCGTACTACGGGCGCCTCGATCGTCGAGGACGCCGAACGTACGAATTCACCGAGTTCTTGGAGCTTGGCCATGACGACCTTGCTCTCTACGCCGAACTCCTTGGCGAGCTCGTATACCCGGACCTTAGCCACTTCGCTCCTTTTAGGTCCGGGTTACGCCGGACCGTCGCTACTTCATGGGCGTACTCATCGCGTGCTCATCGAGTGCTCATCGCAATCTCGACCTACTTCCAACTCGCGGAATACCAGGGCCGCGCGGGGTTCCGCGCGACCTTCCTTACGGTGTTGCCTGCTGGGCAACTGTCTCGACGGCTCGGCGCAAGTCCGCCGTGTCGAGCGGGCCCGGGGCCCGGAAGGCCCTCGGGAACGCTCTGCGTCGGACCGCCAGGTCGAGACAGACCGGGACGGGGTGGATATACGCACCCCGGCCGGGCAGCGTACCGCTTGGATCGGGGGCGCAGGCGCCCTCTTTCGCCACGATGCGCAGCAGATCGCTCTTGGCCGCTCGCTCCCGGCACCCCACACAGGTGCGTTCAGGGCATGCGCGGGCTTGCGTCCGGCCAGACACGATTAAGTCTACCTCCCCGTATCGACCTCACCCCTTTGGGGCAAAAATCGAACGGTTGTTGTCTTGATCAGGACCCGATCAGGACTCCGAGTCGTCCTGCGGCTGCTCGGTGTCCGGACGGATGTCGATGCGCCAGCCCGTGAGCCGCGCGGCGAGGCGGGCGTTCTGGCCCTCCTTGCCGATCGCGAGGGACAGCTGGTAGTCGGGCACGGTCACCCGGGCCGAACGGGCCGCGAGGTCGACGATCTCCACCTTGCTGACCCGCGCCGGGGAGAGCGCGTGGGCGACCATCTCGCCCGGGTCGTCCGACCAGTCGACGATGTCGATCTTCTCGCCGTTGAGCTCAGCCATGACGTTGCGCACACGCTGGCCCATCGGGCCGATGCAGGCGCCCTTGGCGTTCAGGCCCGAGCGGGTCGAGCGCACCGCGATCTTGGTCCGGTGGCCGGCCTCACGGGCGATGGCCGAGATCTCGACCGAGCCGTCGGCGATCTCCGGCACCTCGAGCGCGAAGAGCTTCTTCACGAGGTTCGGGTGCGTGCGGGACAGCGTGACCGAGGGGCCACGGACACCCTTCGCCACCCGGACGACGTACGAACGAAGGCGCAGACCGTGGCTGTACTCCTCGCCAGGGACCTGCTCCTGCACCGGCAGGATGGCCTCGAGCTTGCCGATGTCGACGAGCACGTTCTTCGGGTCGCGGCCCTGCTGGACGACGCCGGTGACGATGTCGCCCTCACGGCCGGCGTACTCGCCGAGGGTGGCGTCGTCCTGGGCGTCGCGCAGGCGCTGCAGGATGACCTGCTTGGCGGTCGTCGCGGCGATCCGGCCGAAGTCGGACGGGGTGTCGTCGAACTCCTTGGCCTCCTGACCTTCTTCGAGGTCGGCCGGGTCCTCGGTCGCCCACACCGTCACATGGCCGCTGTCGCGGTCCAGCTTCACGCGTGCGCGACGGAAGCTTCCGTCGGTCCGGTGGTAGGCGATGAGGAGGGCCGACTCGATCGCCTCGACCAGCAGGTCGAAGGAGATCTCCTTCTCCCGGACCAGCCCCCGCAGGGCACTCATGTCGATGTCCATGGCTACGCCTCCTCTTCCTTCTTGTCCTTGCGGTTGAACTCGACCTCGACGCGCGCCTTGGCGATCGCGTCGAAGGTGAGCCTGCGGGCGGTGGGCTTGCGCCCCTTCACGCCCGGTACTTCGAGATCCACGCCTTCGTCGTCCACGTCGAGGATGCGGGCGATCAGTTCGTCGCCGCCCTCCGTCAGCTGGAACTTCACGAGGCGGCCGACGGCGCGCAGATAGTGGCGGTGCTCCGTCAGCGGGCGCTCGGCGCCCGGGGAGCCGACTTCGAGGGTGTACTCCCCGTCGCCCATCGCGTCGCTCTCGTCGAGCTTCTCGGAGAGTTCGCGGCTGATCTCAGCGATCTGATCCAGGTCCACGCCGTCGTCGGAGTCGATGACGACTCGCAGCACCCGCTTGCGTCCGACCGAGGCCACTTCGATCTCTTCGAGATCCAGTTCCTTCGAGCTGACGAGCGGTTCCAGCAGTTCTCGCAGCCTCTCGCTCTGGGTGGTGCTCATCCGGGTGACTCCTCGGCCGCGTGTGCTGTTGTGGGATCGTCGCGTGACAGGTCAAAGGGTATCCGGTCCCGAGGGGTGTTGCCGCCGCTGTCCGGGCCTTGTCAGGCTCTCGTCCCGCTCCTGTCCGGCCACGGGCGGCCTTGCGTCGAGCCGCTCACGCGTACGAGGGCAGCCCGCAGGTACGGTGATCACCGACTCGCCCATCTTCTGAACTTCTGACTGCCTGCCTTTCTGGCCTTCCTGCCGAGGACGTCTGCCGTGCCGTCGTATCCCACCCCTTCGCACGCCCGCTCGGGACCGCGCCGCAGAAGCCTGCTGACCGGGGCCGTCGGAGCCACCGGGGCCGTGCTGCTCTCGGGCTGCTCCGACTCCGGGTCCACGGACACGGACGAGCGTTCTTCCGACACCGCGCGGCTGCGTGCGCGTGCCGCCCGGGACAGCGGTGAGCTGCTGGGGCGGTACGACGCCGTCCTCGCCGCGCACCCCTCGCTGGCCGGAAGGCTCGATCCGCTGCGGACGGAGGTGAAGCGGCACGAGGCGGTCTTCGCCGAAGGGTCCGCACCCTCGTCTCCCCCGCCCTCCTCCCCTTCCGCCTCCGCGTCGCCCCCTGCGAAGCCCTCCGTCCCCAAGGACGAGAAGGACGCCGTGCGCGCGCTCGCCAAGGCCGAGCGGGAGCTGGCGAAGCGGCGCGGGAGCGAGCTCCTGGACGCGCCGCCGGAGGTCGCCAGGCTGTTCGCCTCGGTGGCGGCCGCGGGCGCCGCGCACGCGTATCTGCTGACGGAGGGCGACAAGTGAGCGATTCCAAGGACGAGTTGCAGGCGGTGCAGGCCGCGCTGGGCGCCGAGCACGCCGCCGTGTACGGCTTCGGGGTCGTCGGCGGCCGGATCGGTGAGGACCGCAGGGCCGAGGCGCGCACGGCATACGACGCGCATCGCGCCCGGCGCGACGAGTTGCAGCGCGCCGTGCGCGACCTGGGCGGCGAGCCGGAGCCGTCAGCGGCCGCCTACGCGCTGCCGTTCGCGGTGCCGGACTCCGCGGCCGCCGTGCGGCTCGCCACGCAGTTGGAGGAGCGGGTCGCGGGGGTCTACTCGGATCTCGTACGTGCCGCCACCGGCGCCCGGCGCGGGAGCGCCGCCGAAGCGCTGCGGGAGGCGGCGGTCCGCGCGGCGCGGTGGCGCGGCGGGAGCGTAACCTTCCCTGGTCTCGCCGAGCGGGCCGCCACTCCTGGCACCTCGGCACCCAAGGCCTGACCCGCTCCGGAAGGGAACACCTCGCGTATGGCTCTCGAACCGCCCCAGCGTCTCGTCACCGCCCTGGGTGAGACGGCGCAGGACGGCGACGACTGGCTGGGGAAGCTGCCCGGGGCAGCTGAACAGGCCGCCGCCCTACGCGAGTTGACCGTCGAGCGGGTCCACGTGCCCGGCGGGCGCAGCAGCCTCGTCGTCCTGGTGCGCCAGGCCGACGGCACGCCCGCGGTCCTGAAGCTGGTGCCGCCGAGGTCGCGGCCCGAGAGCGAGCGGGCCGCGCTGGCGCACTGGAACGGGCTCGGTGCCGTACGGCTGCTCGATCCCTCCGCCGCGGACGGGGCGCTCCTCCTCGAACGGCTGCACCGCGATGTGTCGGTCCGTTCGTTGCCCGAGGCCAAGGCCCTGCTGGAGGCGGCGGGCACGCTGCGGCGGCTGTGGGTGGAGCCGCCCACGGATCACCGTTTCGAGACGGTCGCCGAGCGGACGGGGCGGCAGGCCGAGGCGATGCGGGGGTCCGCCGACGGGGAGGCCGCGCCGCTGGTGGATGCGGCGCTGGCGGCTCGGGACGAGTTGCTCGCGGGGGCGCCGGGTGAGGTGCGGCTGCTGCACGGGACGTTTCGGCAGAGCAAGGTCCTTCAGGGGGACAGGTTGCCGTGGCTGGCCGTGGGGCCCGACCCGGTGGTCGGGGAGCCCGCCTTCGACCTGGCGCGGCTCGTGCGCGACCGCGTGGAGGACCTGATCGCCTCCCCCTCGGGGGCGTCGATCACCCGCCGCCGGGTGAAGAAGCTGGCCGAGTCGCTGGATGTGGATCAGGAGCGGCTGCGGGGGTGGACGTTGTTCCGCGCGGTGGAATCCGGGGTCCGGGCCCGCCGTGTGGGGCGGGAGCAGGATGCGGAGCTGTTGTTGGAGTTCGCGGGGTGGTTGTAGGGGGGCGGGCCCTCGGCGCGGGAGCCCTGCGTGCCGCAATCACCGGCTTCGCCGAGTTCGTCCTCAATCGCCGGACGGGCTGAGAATCTCAGCCCGTCCGGCGATTGAGGACACCTTGTCGGGGGTCCAGGGGGCGGAGCCCCATGGTTTCGGGAAGGGGTGGGATTGGGGAGAGCCCCGCAGGGCCCGCCCGCACCCCAGCCCGAATCAGGCAGTCAGCCGCGCCACAGCCTCCGCCACCGTCAGCTCCTCGCGCTCCCCGGTCCGCCGGTCCTTCAGCTCCACCACGCCCTCGGCGGAGCGACGGCCGGCCACCAGAATCTGCGGCATACCAATCAGCTCCGCGTCAGTGAACTTCACGCCGGGCGAGACGCCCGCACGGTCATCGACCAGGACCCGCACACCCGCGGCGTTCAGCTGCTCGGAGACGTCGAGGGCCAGCTCCGTCTGGAGCGCCTTGCCCGCGGCCACCACGTGGACGTCGGCGGGGGCGATCTCCTTGGGCCAGCACAGGCCCTTGTCGTCCGCCGTCTGCTCGGCGAGCGCCGCCACCGCGCGCGAGACGCCGATGCCGTACGAGCCCATGGTCACGCGGACCGGCTTGCCCTCCTTGCCGAGGACGTCCAGCTGGAAGGCGTCGGCGAACTTGCGGCCCAGCTGGAAGATGTGGCCGATCTCGATGGCGCGGTCCAGCTGCAGGCCGGTGCCGCACTTGGGGCAGGGGTCGCCCTCCTCGACGACCACGACGTCGAGGTAGTCGTCGACCTCGAAGTCACGGCCCGCGACGACGTTCTTCGCGTGCGTGTTGATCTTGTTGGCGCCGGTGATCCAGGCGGTGCCCGCCGCCACCCGCGGGTCGGCGATGTAGCGGACCTTCTCCAGGCCCTGCGGACCGACGTAGCCGCGTACGAGATCGTCGCGGCCCTCGAAATCCTCCGCCGTCACCAGCTCCACGACGGCGGGCGCCAGGTGCTCGCCGAGCTTGCCGAGGTCGACCTCGCGGTCGCCGGGGACGCCCACGGCGACGATCTCGCCGTCGACCTTGATCAGGAGGTTCTTCAGGGTCGCGGAGGCCGGGACGCCGAGGTGGGCCGCGAGCGTCTCGATCGTCGGGGTGTCGGGGGTGTCCAGGTCCTCGACCGGGCCGTGCGCCGAACCGTCCACCTCGGCGGCGACGAAGGACACCGCCTCCGTGTTCGCCGCGTAGTCGCACGCGGGGCAGTCCACGAACGTGTCCTCACCGGCCGGCGCGGGCGCCAGGAACTCCTCGGACGCGGAGCCGCCCATCGCGCCGGAGACGGCGGAGACGATGCGGTGGTCGAGGCCGAGACGCTCGAAGATCTTGATGTACGCGGCGCGGTGCAAGTCGTACGAGGCGGCGAGGCCCTCGTCCGTCGTGTCGAAGGAGTACGAGTCCTTCATCTGGAACTCGCGGCCACGCAGCACACCGGCGCGGGGGCGGGCCTCGTCGCGGTACTTCGTCTGGATCTGGTAGAGGATCACCGGCAGGTCCTTGTAGGACGAGCACTGGTCCTTGACGATCTGGGTGAAGATCTCCTCGTGCGTGGGACCGAGGAGGTAGTCCGCGCCCTTGCGGTCCTTGAGACGGAAGAGCAGGTCGCCGTACTCGTCGTAGCGGCCCGTCGCGTCGTACGACTCCTTGGGCAGGAGCGCGGGCAGGAGCACTTCCTGGGCGCCGATGGCGTCCATCTCCTCGCGCACGACGTGGGTGATGTTCTCCAGGACCTTCTTGCCCAGCGGGAGCCAGGACCAGATGCCGGCGGCGGTGCGGCGGACGTATCCGGCCCGCACGAGCAGCTTGTGGTTGAGCGTCTCGGCGTCCGCCGGGTCGTCGCGCAGTGTCTTGATCATCAATCGGGACATGCGCTGGACCTGGGCCATGGTGAACTCCTGCGTGGAAAGAATGATGTGCAGGAGGTTAGCCGGGGCGCGGGGGCGTGCGGAAATCGGTTAGGTGCCGGGGCGCCTCAGCGGGAGCGGCGCGCCCATCACCGCGTACGGCTTCGGGGCGCTGGGGAACTGGACGTCGCGGGCCAGGTCCGCGTACCCGAGGGAGCGGTAGAGGCCCCGCGCGGGGCTCTCGATGTCGATCGCGGAGAGGATCGAGCGGGGCTGGTCGACGGCGTCCGTGATGGTGGTGATGAGGGTGCGGCCGACCCCGCGGTTCTGGTGGCCGGGCTGCACATGGAGCTCGGTGATCACGAAGGAGTCGTCGAGCCACTCGTCGCTGCCGCCGGCCCGCAGATACGGCTCGACGACCGTGGACCACCAGTGGCCGCGGTCGTTCGGCATGCCGTAGACGAAGCCGACGAGCCGCCCCTCGGGGGTGCTTGCGCCGAGCGCGCGGGCCCCGGGGTAGGTGATGTGCCGCAGCACGATCTGCCGCCGCACGGCCACCTCGTCGTCGCTGAGCCCGAAGGCGTGGGCCTGCACCCGCAGCGCCTCGTCCACGTGCGTGGCGAGGTCCAGCGGACCGATCACGACGTCGTCAGTCATGCGCCGAACCTTAACTCGCGGACAGGGGTACGTGAGGAGTGCGATGTGAGACGCGTAGGACCCGGAAGGGGACTAGAACAGGACACTCATGAACGCCCCGACCTCCTGGAACCCCACCCGCCGGTACGCCGCCCTGGCCGCGGTGTTGAAGTCGTTGACGTAGAGACTGACTACCGGGGCGACGTCCGTCAGGGCGTAGCGCAGGACGGCCGCCATGCCCGGTGCCGCGTAGCCCTGTCCCCGGAACTCGGGGGCCACCCAGACGCCCTGTACCTGGCAGGCCTGTGCCGTGGCCGCGCCGATCTCCGCCTTGAAGATGACCTTGCCGTCGCGGTCGAGGCGTGCGAACGAGCGCCCCGCGCCGACGAGTTCGGCGACCCGCGCCTGGTAGAGGAGGCCGCCGTCGCCCGCCATCGGCGAGATGCCGACTTCCTCGGTGAACATCGCCACGCACGCGGGCATGATCGTCTCCATCTCGTCCTTGCGGACGCGACGGACGTACGGGTCGGGGGTGATGTCGTGCGGGAGACGGTCGGTGACCATCAGGGGCTGCTGGGTGCGGACCTCGCGGGCGGGGCCCCAGGACGGTTCGAGCAGCCGCCACAGCTGGGCGGTGGGTTCGGCGGGGCCGACGATGGAGGAGCAGCGGCGGCCTGCCCTGCGGGCGCGGTCGGCGAAGGCGCGGACCGCTCGCGGGGTCGCGCAGATCGGGACGAGGTTGGCGCCCGCGTAGCAGAGGGACTCCAGCATTCCGTCCTGGTACCAGCCCCACATCTCGCCGCCGAGCCGCCAGGGGTCGAGGCCGGCGACGCGGACTCGTGAGGTCACGAAGGCGTTGGCCACGGGCTCGCGGTCGAGGACGGCGAGCGCGGCGTCCAGGTCACTCGGTTCGAGGACCCTGGTGGTGGTCTGAGTCAACACGTGCGGGGGCCTCACCATACGGTCTGCTGATCTCCGCACTGTACCTGGCGGGGGCGCCTTGTGCGGGGGGTGCCTTTTGTCCCGTGGGGTTCCCTTGTCGTGAGGCGGGGCCGACCGGTGGGGCCGGCGCCATTTCGCCGCTTCGCGGCGGGTCTCCCGCCCACCCACCCGATTGCCCCGCATCCCCCCGTGCCGTGAGCCAGCTGAGCCTGGCCCCGACGCAGCAGGTTCCCGCCCGCTCGATCGCTCGGGGGTGATCGGGTGGGTGGGCGGGAAACATCCGCCGCGGAGCGGCGGTTCAGGCCGGCGGCGGCCCGCACGTCAGCCGGCAGGCTCAGCCCCAAAACAACCGGCAACCGCAGCCGCCACGTACCCAGCAGACGCACCTGGGCCCCGCCACCAGATACGCCGGTGGCGGGGCCCACGTACACGAGAGAATCAGCCCGCGACCGCCACCGACGGCTCCCCGGAGGGAACCCCGTCCTTCTCCATCTGTTCGGCGATCTTCATGGCCTCTTCGATGAGGGTCTCCACGATCTTCGACTCGGGGACGGTCTTGATGACCTCGCCCTTCACGAAGATCTGGCCCTTGCCGTTGCCGGACGCGACGCCGAGGTCCGCCTCGCGGGCCTCGCCGGGGCCGTTCACGACGCAGCCCATGACGGCGACGCGCAGGGGGACCTCCATGCCGTCAAGGCCGGCGGTGACCTCTTCGGCCAGCTTGTAGACGTCGACCTGGGCGCGGCCGCAGGACGGGCAGGAGACGATCTCCAGGCGGCGCGGCTTGAGGTTCAGGGACTCCAGGATCTGGATGCCGACCTTGATCTCCTCGACCGGCGGAGCCGAGAGCGAGACGCGGATCGTGTCGCCGATGCCCTCGGAGAGCAGCGCGCCGAAGGCGACCGCCGACTTGATCGTGCCCTGGAAGGCCGGGCCCGCCTCCGTCACGCCGAGGTGCAGGGGGTAGTCACTGGCCGCGGCGAGCTGGCGGTAGGCGTTGACCATGACCACCGGGTCGTTGTGCTTGACCGAGATCTTGATGTCCCGGAAGCCGTGCTCCTCGAAGAGCGACGCCTCCCAGAGGGCCGACTCGACCAGGGCCTCCGGGGTGGCCTTGCCATACTTCTTGAGGAGGCGCGCGTCCAGCGAGCCCGCGTTCACGCCGATGCGGATCGGGGTGCCGGCGTCCTTCGCGGCGCGCGCGATCTCCTTGACCTTGTCGTCGAACTGCTTGATGTTGCCCGGGTTCACACGGACGGCGGCGCAACCGGCGTCGATCGCCGCGAAGACGTACTTCGGCTGGAAGTGGATGTCGGCGATCACCGGGATCTGCGACTTCCGCGCGATCGTCGCGAGTGCGTCCGCGTCGTCCTGTGTCGGACACGCCACCCGCACGATCTGGCAGCCGGACGCCGTCAGTTCGGCGATCTGCTGCAGCGTCGCCCCGATGTCGGACGTACGCGTCGTCGTCATCGACTGCACCGACACCGGTGCGTCCCCGCCGACGGCGACCGTACCGACCTGGATCTTGCGGCTGACGCGGCGGTCGGCGAGCTTGGTCGGTACGGACGGAATTCCGAGAGAAACGGCAGTCATCTGGCGTGCATCCCCAAGGTGTGGATCAAGGTCCCGAGTTCGGCGGGCTCCAGACTTCGAGATTACGGCACCCCACAGGGCCCGAGCACATCACGTCCGTAAGTCCACCCAAAGGTGGGCGGCCGGACACAGAGAGTGCCCGGCCGCCCCAAACTTCGCCTTATCAGGAGATTCTCACCGGGTTAACAACGTCCGCGATCAGGACGAGGATCGTGAAGCAGATGAAGATCCCGGCCACCACGTAGGCGACGGGCATCAGCTTCGCGACGTCGAAGGGGCCCGGGTCGGGCCGCTTCAGGAGCTTGGCCGCCTTGCGGCGGACCGACTCCCACAGCGCCCCGGCGATGTGACCGCCGTCCAGCGGCAGCAGCGGCAGCATGTTGAACAGGAACAGCGAGAGGTTGAAGCCCGCCACCAGGAACAGCATCATCGCGATCTGGTTCTCCGGCGGGATGTCCAGCGTGAAGACCTCGCCGCCCACGCGGGCCGCGCCGACGACGCCCATCGGGGAGTCCTGCTTGCGGTCGCCGTCCCCGAAGGCCGCGTCCCACAGGTCGGGGATCTTGGAGGGCAGCGCGATGAGCGACTCGACGCCGTTCTCCATCATGTCGCCCATGCGGCTCACGGAGTCGCCGAAGCCCTGCTGGACGACGCCGGTGGCGGGGGTGAAGCCGAGGAAGCCCGCGGAGACGTACTTGCCCTCCACATAGCCGCCCTCACCGTCGGTCTTGCTGACCTGGTTCTTGATGAGGTTGGCCTGCAGGTCGACCTGCTTGCCGTCGCGCTCGACCGTGATGGTGGCCGGGCCGATCGTCTCGCGGATCTTGCCCTGGAGCGCGGACCAGTCGTCGATGGGCTGCCCCTGGAAGCCGACGATCTTGTCGCCGAGCTTCAGGCCCGCCGCCTTGGCGGGCGCGACCGTGTCGCCCTTCTCGCACTTCGTGCGGTTCTCGCTCTGCTGGATGACGCAGTCGGACACCTTGCCGACCGTCGTCGTCTGCGTGCTGATGCCGAAGGTCATCATCACGCCGAGGAAGATCGCCACGGCCAGGATCAGGTTCATGAACGGGCCCGCGAACATCACGATCACGCGCTTCCACGGCTTGCGCGTGTAGAAGAGCCGCGTCTCGTCGCCGGGCTTGAGCTCCTCGAAGGCGGCCGACCGCGCGTCCTCGATCATGCCGCGCCAGGGGGAGGTGGACCGTGCCTCAAGGCGTCCGTCAGGGCCCGGCGGGAACATGCCGATCATGCGGATGTACCCGCCGAGGGGGATGGCCTTGATGCCGTACTCGGTGTCGCCCTTCTTGCGCGAGAAGATCGTCGGGCCGAAACCGACCATGTACTGCGGCACGCGGATGCCGAACAGCTTGGCGGTCGACAGGTGACCCAGCTCGTGCCAGGCGATCGAGAACAGCAGCCCGACCGCGAAGACGACTATGCCGAGGATCATCATCAAGGTCGTCATGCGCGGGCCTCCGCGGTCGCCTTCGCCGTCAGTTCACGGGCCCGGGCGCGCGCCCAGGTCTCCGCTTCGAGGACGTCCGCGACGGTCAGGGAAGTTCCCGCGGACGGTGTGCCGTGTTCGGCGACGATCTCCGTGACGGTCTCCATGATCCCGTTGAAGGGCAGGGCGCCGTTCAAGAACGCGTCCACGCACTCCTCGTTTGCGGCATTGAACACTGCCGGGGCCGTACCCGCGAGCTTCCCCACGTGCCGGGCGAGCCCGACCGACGGGAAAGCGTCGTTGTCCAGGGGGAAGAACTCCCAGCTGGAGGCCTTCGTCCAGTCGAAGGCGGGCGCCGCGTCCGGCACCCGCTCGGGCCAGCCGATGCCGATGGCGATCGGGCCGCCCATGTCCGGCGGCGTGGCCTGGGCCAGCGTCGATCCGTCGGTGAACTCGACCATGGAGTGCACGTAGGACTGAGGGTGGACGACGACCTCGATGCGCTCGAAGGGGATGTCGTAGAGGAGGTGTGCCTCGATCACCTCCAGGCCCTTGTTGACGAGTGTCGCGGAGTTCACCGTGATGACCGGGCCCATGGCCCAGGTGGGGTGCGCGAGCGCGTCGTCCGGCGTGACATTCGCCAGATCGGCCTTCGTACGTCCCCGGAACGGGCCACCGGAGGCGGTGACGACCAGCTTGCGCACGTCGGCGCGGGTGCCCGCCGCGAGCGCCTGGAAGAGCGCGGCGTGCTCGGAGTCGACGGGGATGATCTGCCCCGGCTTGGCGAGCGCCTTCACCAGGGGCCCGCCGACGATCAGCGACTCCTTGTTGGCGAGCGCGAGGGTGCGGCCCGCTTCGAGCGCGGCGAGCGTGGGCGCGAGCCCGATGGAGCCAGTGATGCCGTTCAGGACGGTGTGGCAGTCGGACGCGGCGACCTGCGTGGCCGCGTCGGGCCCGGCGAGGATCTCGGGCAGCGGCTCGTCGCCGTACTGCCCCTTCAGCGCCTCGCGCAGCGCCGGTACGACGTCCTCGCGGGCCACGGCCACGGTCCGCACCCGCAGCTGCCTCGCCTGCTCGGCGAGCAGTCCGACGCGGCCACCGGCGGCGGAGAGCGCGGTGACGCGGAAGCGACGGGGGTTGCGCAGGACGAGGTCGATGGCCTGGGTGCCGATCGAACCGGTCGAGCCGAGGATGACGATGTCCCGCGGACCGTCCGTCGCGACGGGGTCGAAGACGAGATGCGGGTCGGCGAGGGGGGCTGGGCTGTCGCTCATCCCCCCATTCTGGCCTGGGCGGAGGTGTGAGGAGACACTGCGCCCCGATCCGGTCGGCCGAAATCGTGTTCCGGGGCGTTCCCGCGGCAGGGAACGCCCCGGAAAGCCGTCAGCGGATCGGCCGGTGGACGTTCTCCCGTGTGCTCGGGCCCGGTGTGGCGTCCGCGATCCAGGGGCCTTCGCCGCTGGGGTCGACGACGCCCGACTCCAGCCAGGTGTACATGCCGTTCAGGACGCCCTTGACCACCTTGCGGTCCACGTCGTCCGTGTTCTTCCACAGCCGGTCGAAGAGCTCGTCGACGCGGATGCGGGACTGGCGGCAGAACGTGTCGGCCAGCTGATAGGCCTCGCGGCCGTGGTCCTCCGTCGTCCGCAGCAGCTCGGCCCGTACGCACGCCGCGCTCATCGCGAAGAGTTCGGCGCCGATGTCGACCACCCGGCCCAGGAAGCCCTGCTTGGTCTCCATCTTTCCCTGCCAGCGCGACATCGCGTAGAAGGTCGAGCGGGCCAGCTTGCGGGCATTGCGTTCCACGTAGCGCAGGTGCGGGGAGAGGTCCGCGTGGCCGCTGGGGTGGAACTCGGCGTACGAGCTCGGGAGTTGGCCGGGACCCGCGACCAGTTTCGGCAGCCAGCGGGCGTAGAAGCCGCCTGCCTTCGCGCCCGCCTTCGCCTTGTCGGTCAGGGACTTGTCCGGGTCGATCAGGTCGCCCGCCACCTTCAGGTGCGCGTCCACCGCCTCGCGGGCGATCAGCAGGTGCATGATCTCCGTCGAACCCTCGAAGATGCGGTTGATGCGCAGGTCGCGCAGGACCTGTTCCGCCGGGACGGCGCGTTCGCCGCGGGCCGCGAGGGACTCGGCGGTCTCGAAGCCCCGGCCGCCGCGGATCTGCACCAGTTCGTCGGCCATCAGACAGCCCATCTCGGAGCCGTACAGCTTGGCGAGCGCCGCCTCGATGCGGATGTCGTTGCGGTCCTCGTCGGCCATCTGCGAGGAGAGATCGAGTACGGCTTCCAGGGCGAAGGTCGTCGCCGCGATGAAGGAGATCTTCGCGCCGACCGCCTCGTGGAGCGCGACCGGCTTGCCCCACTGCTCGCGCGCGCCCGACCACTCGCGGGCGATCTTCAGGCACCACTTGCCGGCGCCGACGCACATCGCGGGCAGCGAGAGGCGGCCGGTGTTGAGGGTCGTCAGGGCGATCTTCAGGCCCGCGCCCTCAGGGCCGATGCGGTGCGCGGCGGGGACGCGGACCTGGTGGAATCGGGTCACGCCGTTCTCCAGGCCGCGCAGGCCCATGAAGGCGTTGCGGTTCTCGACGGTGATGCCGTCCGCCGACGCCTCCACCACGAAGGCCGTGATGCCGCCCTTGTGGCCGTCCGACTTCGGTACCCGTGCCATGACGACCAGGAGGTCGGCGACGACGCCGTTCGTGGTCCACAGCTTCACGCCGTCCAGGACGTAGTCGTCGCCGTCGGGCACCGCCATGGTGGCCAGGCGGGCCGGGTCCGAGCCGACGTCGGGCTCGGTCAGGAGGAACGCGCTGATGTCCGTGCGGGCGCAGCGCGGCAGGAACTCGTCCTTCTGCTCCTGGGTGCCGAACTGCTTGAGCGGCTGCGGTACGCCGATCGACTGGTGGGCGGAGAGCAGGGCGCCGATCGCGGGGTTCGCGGAGCCGACGAGGGCCAGCGCCTTGTTGTAGTACACCTGCGTGAGGCCGAGGCCGCCGTACTTGGTGTCGATCTTCATGCCGAGCGCGCCGAGCTCCTTGAGCCCGTTGATCACCTCGTCGGGGATCTGCGCGTCGCGCTCGATGCGGGCCGAGTCGATCTTCGTCTCGCAGAAGTCGCGGAGTTCGGCGAGGAACTCCTCGCCGCGCCTGGCGTCCTCGTCGGCGGGCATGGGATGCGGGTGGATCAGGTCGAGCCGGAAGCGCCCGAGGAAGAGTTCCTTGGCGAAACTGGGCTTGCGCCAGTCCTGTTCACGGGCGGCCTCGGCTACCTGCCGTGCCTCGCGTTCGCTGACGGACGCCCCGGAAGGGGGTGTGGGTTGAGCGGGCATTGAGGAGCTCACCTCGCCGCGAAGGGGGGCCGATCGGCTCCGTATGACCCGATCTTGACCCGGTCGGTTACTGACTGGTGCTACTCGATCGTATGGATCGTATGTACCCGATTCGTTCTCAGCCCACCAGTCTTCGCGCAGCGTTCGGCGCAGTGCGGCCCGCCCGGCGCCCTCACGCACGAGAACGGCCGGAGCCCCCGCACAGTGGGCTCCGGCCGTCCGGATCGTGGCCTTGCGATGCCTGCCTTACAGGGCGTGCCTGCCTTACAGGGCGATGCCCGTCAGGACCATGACGCGCTCGTAGGTGTAGTCGTCCATCGCGAAGCGGACGCCCTCGCGGCCCACACCGGACTGCTTGACGCCGCCGTACGGCATCTGGTCGGCGCGGTAGGAGGGGGCGTCGCCGATGACCACGCCGCCCACCTCCAGGTCGCGGTGCGCGCGGAAGGCGGTCTGCAGGTCGTGCGTGAAGACGCCCGCCTGGAGGCCGTACTTGGAGTCGTTGACGGCGGCGAACGCCTCCGCCTCGCCGTTCACCTTCTTGATCGTGAGGACGGGTCCGAAGACCTCCTCGCAGGCGATGGTGGCGTCGGCCGGTACGTCGGCGAGCACGGTCGGCGCGTACGAGGCACCGTCACGCTTGCCGCCCGCGAGCAGCTGGGCGCCCGCCTGCACGGCCTCGTCGACCCAGGACTCGACGCGCTTGGCGGCGTCCTCGTTGACGAGCGGGCCGACGTCCGTCTTCGGGTCGGACGGGTCGCCGGTGACCTGGCCCTCGATGGCCTTGAGCACGCGCGGCACGAGCCGGTCGTACACGGAGGCGTCGGCGATGACGCGCTGCACCGAGATGCAGGACTGGCCGCCCTGGTAGTTGGAGAAGGTCGCGATGCGCGCGGCGGCCCAGTCGAGGTCCTCGTCGGAGGAGTAGTCGGACAGGACGACGGCGGCGCCGTTCCCGCCGAGCTCCAGGGTGCAGTGCTTGCGCGGCACCGAGTCCATGATCGCGTAGCCGACCTTCTCGGAGCCCGTGAAGGAGATCACGGGAAGGCGCTCGTCCTGCACGAGGGCGGGCATCTTCTCGTTCGCGACCGGCAGGACCGACCAGGACCCGGCGGGCAGCTCGGTCTCGGCGAGCAGCTCGCCGATGAGGAGACCGGAGAGCGGGGTCGCGGGCGCCGGCTTGAGGATGATCGGCGTGCCGGACGCGATGGCCGGGGCGATCTTGTGGGCGCAGAGGTTCAGCGGGAAGTTGAACGGCGCGATGCCGAGGACGGCACCCTTCGAGTAGCGGCGCGTGAAGGCGAGGCGCCCCTGGCCGCCGAGGTCGGTGTCGAGGCGCTGGGCCTCGCCGCCGTTGAACCGGCGGGCTTCCTCCGCGGCGAACCGGAAGACGGAGACGGCGCGGCCGACCTCGCCGCGGGCCCACTTGATCGGCTTGCCGTTCTCCGCGGAGATGAGCTGGGCGATCTCTTCCGTGCGCTCGACGAGCCTGCGGCTCACGTGGTCGAGTGCGGCGGCCCGCACGTGTGCCGGGGTCGCGGCGAACTCGTCGCGCACGGCGTACGCGGCGGCGACGGCCTCCTCGACCTGGGCGTCGGTCGGGACGGCAGCCTTGCCGACGATCCGCCCGTCCCAGGGCGATGTGACGTCGAGAGTGGTCTCACCGGTGGTCTGGCGACCGGCGAGCCAGAAGGCGTGGATGGAAGTCATGTCGATTCCCGGCCCTTCCGCGAAGGTGTGTCTTGGGGGGTACGTTCCCCACCGTAGGGGCGGTGTGGGTGCGGGACGTTTGTCCGACTCGGAGTACTGCCCTCCGGGGGCACGCCTCTTTGGCAGGGGAGTTGTCCGGGAGTATCCCCTTGCGGCTACTCCGTACCGCTGGACGTCGCCTTCAGCGAGAGCCACAGCTCCATCCGGACGTCCGGGTCGTCCAGGGAGCGGCCCAGGATCTCCTCGACCCTGCGCATGCGATAGCGCAGGGTGTGGCGGTGGACGCCGAGGTCGGCCGCCGCCGCGTCCCACTGGCCGTGGCGCGAGAGCCACGCGCGCAGGGAGGCGATCAGGTCGCCGCGGCCGGTGGCGTCGTGTTCGTACAGGGCGCGCAGCAGTCCGTCGGCGAAGGCCCGCACCGCGTCGTCGGCGAGCAGCGGCAGGACCGAGCCCGCCGCGAGGTCCTCGTGCTCGACCATCGCGCGGCCCCGGCGCCTGGCGATGGAGAGCGCCTGGTCGGCCTGCTTGTACGCGGTGGCCGCCGCGATCGGGCCCGCGGGCGCGGAGAGGCCGAGGAGGAGAGCGGTCCCGTCGCCCGCGCCGGCCTCGGGCGCCTCGGACTGCGCCGCTTCCAACGTCTGCGCGTACGCGACGCAGGCCGCCGCGCCCGCGCCGCCGTCCACGACGAGCAGCACGAGGCGCTCGCCGTAGGGGACGACGAGGAGTGCCTCGCCGGCGCGCGCGGCGGCCGACTCCACGGCGTCGGTGAGCCCGGCGAAGGGGTCGCCGTCCTCCGGGGCGGCGGAGGCCGGGACTTCCGCCACCACCAGGCGGAACGGGGCGTCGAGCAGGCTGCCGTACAACTCCCCCGCCACCGTGCGGGCGTGGTCCGGTTCCCCGGCGAGCAGCATCCGGAGCACCGCGGAGCCGACGCGGGCCTCGGCGGCCTGGAGCGAGCGGTTGCGCTCCGTGGTGAGGGTGAGCAGCGCTATGGCGGAGTGCAGTGCGTACCGCTCGGCGGTGCCGAGGGTGGATGCCGTGCCGACGGCGAGCGCGGCGCGGGGCCGGCGTCCCGTACCGATCGAGTGCAGCTCCACCCGGTCCTCCGCGCCCGCGACGACCGCGCTCGCGGGGGCTGCCCGATCGCGCAGCCGCTCCACGTCGGAGGTGAGGCGGGCGGCTCTGCGGGAGGCCCACTCGGGCGCCGTGGCGACGACGGCGCCGGACGCGTCGTACAGCGCGGCCCAGCCGTCCACCTGCGCGGCGAGCGCGCCGAGCAGCCCCTCCGGGCCGTCGCTCAGCGCCTGCTTCGTCAGCTCGCGCTGGGCCGCGAAGCCGGCCGTGACGGCGCGGTACTGGTCGGCGGCGATGGCGGCGGAGACGGCCTTGCTGATGGCGAGGAAGGGGGTGCGGCGCGGCACTTCGAGGAGCGGGAGGCCCTCTTCGGCCGCGGCTTCGACCAGCGCCTCCGGGATGTCCTTGTAATGCACCCCGACCGCGAACCCGAGCCCGACGACACCCGCCGCCGCGAGCCGCTTCACGTACCGGGTCATCGCTTCCGGATCCTCCGCGTCCAGCTTGAGCGCGGTGATCAGGAGGAGTTCGCCGCCCTCCATGTAGGGCACGGGATCGGTGAGCTCACTGGCATGCGCCCAGCGCACGGGCGCGTCCAGATGTTCCTCACCCGCGCGCACGGTGAGCTTGAGTGCGGAGTGGTGGACGAGGGAGGCGAGCGTGGGCGGCATGGGGCCTTCAGGTGTGGTCAGCAGGTCAGGGCGGCAGGTCTGGCAGCGGCGGTCGAGCGCGCGTCCCGGTCGGCCATTGAATCCCGGACGAGATGTGGATCTTTTGGCCGGTACGTATGAACGACCTGTGCCGATTCTGCCTCACCGTACGGTACGTACGGGACCGAATTGCCCGTACGTACATTCGTGCCCCTGCCCCCGCGCCTACCCCCGAAGATCCACCAGCAGGGGTGGCGCGTGCTCGCCCCGCACATCCGTGAGGGACAGCACCGCGTGCCCGGCCGGCACCCCGTGCGCGAGCTCGGACGCGGACCACCGCTCGCGCTCGACCTGGCGGACGGTGACGGCGTCCCTTGTGACGGCCTTGCCCGTGACGAATTTTCGAAAGGCGTGCAGGGCGCGCGTCAGCGGCTGATCGGCGAAGACCGCGTGCTGGGCAACCTCGCGGGTCTCGATCCACGACGTGCCCCACGCCTCCGCGAAGCGTCTGCCGTCCCAGGTGGTAACCCCGGAAAACGCCATACGGCAGCCGACAGTCGCGTACAACGGCCCCTGCAACGCCTCAGGTACGTCACTCACGGTACGTAGGGCCAGCACGACCCCGGCGTTCACGGACCGGAGGCGCTGGATGCCTTGGACCGTCTCCTGGGTCACTGTGCGCGTGGCGTCGTCGAGTACCAGGCAGACAAAGTGCTCGCGATCACTGCGGGAGTGCACCACCGAGTTGAACTGGGCCAGGACGAGACGCGCGATCAACCGCGAAGCCTCCCCGTGCCCACGTTCGGGCAGATCGATGCGCACGCGCATGGGGTGATGCACCACGGCGCGCAGGGAGAACGGGCTCTCACTGCCCGAGCCGAAGAACTCGGCGAAGGCAGGGCGGTCGAGCAGGGCGAGTCTGTCGGCGAGCGCCGGACCCGGATCG
This sequence comes from Streptomyces sp. NPDC051218, assembly GCF_044455475.1. Lineage (NCBI taxonomy): Bacteria > Bacillati > Actinomycetota > Actinomycetes > Kitasatosporales > Streptomycetaceae > Streptomyces > Streptomyces sp. NPDC051218. The sequence continues at coordinate 44,614 of NZ_JBITEU010000012.1, forward strand.
GCGGCACTGCCCTGCTGCCGGACCCGCGCGTCAAGTTCGCGCCGCATAACGGCGTGGTCGTCCAACCGCAGGGCATCGCGCAGGGCCGATAGTGCCGAGGGAACCCCTTCCAGGAGCTCGCGCAGAGCGGGTACCGAGGGGAAGCGGCCGTAGGCCGTCCAATAGGGGCCGAGCACCTGGGCCAACGTCGTTGCCGCGCGGCGGCTATCGACAGCATCGAGGTCCCCGACGAGCCCTTCGGCCAGGAAGGACGCGGCCTCGTCAGGATCCGAAGTACCCGCGTACAGATCGAAATCGTGCACCGACGCAGGATCGCCGATCTTGACGACGACGTCGTACCCGTCGTCACTGCCAAGGGATGTACCAAAGGCACAGACAGCGACGACCGCGCACTGGCCGGTGAGCGCCTGCAGGGAGAGGGACTCCACGATCGGGCGGACCAGCCGCTCCGTCTTGCCCACCCCGGACGGACCGACCGCCAGCAGCGACGTGCCGAGGGCAGCGGGCTCCAGGGCGATGCCCGCGCCGCGGCTACCAGCAGGGTTGCGGTCCTCGGACACGCATCGTCCGATGCGAACCTGACCGACCAGCAGGTCGTGGGTCGCCGTGCGGGAGGGAAGGTCGCGCGATCCGGAGGGGTGGATCCAGGCTGCCCCGCCTTGCCGCAGCACCGTGTCGTCGAACGCGTCGCGCAGCGCGGGGTTCTCACCCGCCGTGCTCCACGCCCGGCGCACCCGCACACAGTCGACGTCGTTCATCTGGCCGCTCAGCACGGCGGCGGACAGCACATCAGCCACCTTGTCCCTGCCCGCCCCCCTGAGCTCCGGCCACTGTGCCCGCGACGCCACGGGCGCGGGGCTGTTGGGGGGCGATGGCGCGAGGGCGGTCCTGCTCCGCCGTGGCCGAGCGAGCCACGTACGCAGGAAGCCCAGCCAGTCACCCAGTTTCGCGAACGGCCAGAGCACCGCCGCAGTGATCAGCACATACAGGCCGTACGTGACGATCTCGTTCTCGAAGATCTCGTAGCCTCCCGAGAACAGGGCGGTCAGCGACATCACTCCGGTAGCAATCGGCAGAGGCTCCCAGGTGACCCCGGGGAAGGCCTCCGGCCAGACGAACAGCAGCACGATCAGCGCGCCCGCCGCCGCTCGGAGTGCACGGCTGGGCTGCTCCCTCCGGCCGATGAGATGCCGGAGCGCCTCGGCCCAGTTCCCGAGGCGGCCGACTCCGTAGACCAGCAACGCGAGGAACACCCCGCTGGCAGCCGTCAGGGCTTCGGGGCCCTGCCACATGTTCTCCCTCGGACTGAGAGTCCCCGGGTAGAACCACTCCCCCTGGACAAAAAGCCTGATGACCGGCCCCTGGTAGGGAATGGCGGCCTCACGCCACAACGACCAGAGGAACAGCCCGATCACCAGGGAGATCACGACCCCCGTCACCAGGGCGCCATCCATCCGTCGCTTGCCGTCACCCGCCGGCGGCGGAACATGACGGAACCTCCAGATGCCGAGCCCTGCCTTGGGCCGTGGCGCCGACAGCCAGTCGCCGACAGCCGACAGCGCACCTGGCGGCCTCCGCGGCACTGGAGGCAGCCCGGCAGGAGGCACCGGCGGCGGGGCGTGCGCCGGACGCGGCACGGGGGTGGCATGAGCGCCGTACGCGTCCTGCGTGCCGTCGGAATCCATGATTCTTGCCCCCTGGACTGCGGTTCTTCTGCTTCGCGGCTCAATCTAGTGCCCCCGCAGGGGTAGTTCATCGAATACGCGCCTGAGCCCGCGACAGCAGTGCGTTGCGGGCCTCGGCGAACTGGGCGGGACACAACGATCCGGCTACCGTCATCCGATGCCCGAACCCAAGAACGCCGATGCGACCGTCGGCGAAGGGGAACGTGAACCCCTCGCCGAGCCTCAGCCGTTGACTCTCCGGCCGCCCGGGACCCCCGTCGCCTGGGACGCCCCCTCGACCCGCCGGGCCTGGCGTCGGCACACGGTCAGGGCCAGGCTTGCCCTCGTCGCGTGGATCGCGGGGTGGTTCGTGTTGCTGGGCATCACACGGGACGTCTACGCCCTGGCGTCCGTGGTGTTCATCCCGTACACCTTCTGCGCTCCCTACCCCGTCCTCATGCTGCTGATCGCGGAGCTCCCCGACACGGTCCGGATGCGCCGCACGCTTCGCCGCCATCCTTGGCAGCTGATCGAAGGCGCCGAGCACGGCCTTGCGGCCCATCCGGCGGCGGCGAGGGACGCCCCGTGGTTCGCCGTCCCGGACCCCGAGGCCCCGGACGACCCCGACGCACGGCTCCCTCTCCTCCTCTCGGGCCCCCGCACCCGCTGGTGGACCCGGCGCATGCGTGCCGGAGCCACCGCCGAACAGCGGGCGGAGATCGGCGTGTTGTGGTGCTGCGGCGATCCACGTGCCGACGTGGTCATCGCCGCGTCCTCGCACTCGGGAGCGGGGAAGACACCTCGCCGCCTCGTCCATCTCCAGCAGCGCCACGCCCTCGTCGCCGGCCGCCGCCACCGTCGCCCGACGGACCCCGCGCCCGCGGACCCGGTCCTTCCCGAGGACCCGCGTCCGGCTCTCACCCATCCGCCCACGGCCCGCACGATGCGAAGCCGGATGCGCCGCCGCCTTCTCCTCTTCCTCGTGTGGCCCGCGCTGCTCGCCGCCCAGGTCACGATCGTCGCCACCGACGACTACGACAGGATCGGCGTCCTCATGTGCATCGTGCTGCTCCAGCTGACGGCGCTGCCGATGCACATCTACGTACTCGTCAGCACCCGCCGCATGACCCGGCTCCTGGCCGCCCACGCTTGGCGCCCCGTCGACTGCACGGTCCGTATGCGGGGCAAGGCCCAGCTGATCACGGTCGACGGGCGGGTCCTGACCCCCAACCCGTGGCGCACCCACGTCGACGAGGCCGCCACCCGGCTGTGGATCGCGGGTGATCTCGGCTCGCGCTGCATGGCCTCCGCGCCCGGCGGCGCCCGCCCCGTCAGCCTCGCGCCCGCCCCTTGATCCGCCGGGGCCCGCCGCTATGTCCACCAAGGACAAACCGCCACACCCAACAACTCCCCCATGGAGCATGCCCGCCCCCGCCCTTCGCCCCTAACCTGCGAAAGAAAGCAGCAACGAAAGCAAGCAGACAAGCACCGAGCGTCCGCCTCGCCCCACCCCCAGGAGCACCACATGACCGCACTTCCGCAGGAGCGCCGCGTCGTCACCGCCATTCCCGGGCCGAAGTCCCAGGAGCTGCAGGCCCGCCGGACCGCCACGGTCGCCGGTGGCGTGGGTTCCGTGCTGCCTGTCTTCGCGGCGCGCGCGGGTGGCGGCATCATCGAGGACGTCGACGGCAACCGCTTCATCGACTTCGGCTCCGGCATCGCCGTGACGTCCGTCGGTGCCAGCGCCGAGGCCGTCGTACGCCGTGCGACCGCGCAGCTCGCCGACTTCACCCACACCTGTTTCATGGTCACGCCGTACGAGGGGTACGTCGCCGTCGCCGAGCAGCTCGCGGAGCTGACGCCCGGTGACCACGCGAAGAAGTCCGCGCTCTTCAACTCCGGCGCCGAGGCCGTCGAGAACGCCGTCAAGATCGCCCGTGCGCACACCAAGCGCCAGGCCGTCGTCGTCTTCGACCACGGTTACCACGGTCGGACCAACCTGACCATGGCTCTGACCAGCAAGAACATGCCGTACAAGAACGGCTTCGGGCCGTTCGCGCCCGAGGTCTACCGCGTCCCGGTCGCGTACGGCTACCGCTGGCCGACGGGCGAGGAGAACGCCGGACCCGAGGCCGCGAAGCAGGCCATCGACCAGATCAGCAAGCAGGTCGGCGCCGAGAACGTGGCCGCGATCATCATCGAGCCGGTGCTCGGCGAGGGCGGCTTCATCGAGCCCGCGAAGGGCTTCCTGCCGGAGATCGTGAAGTTCGCCAACGACAACGGCATCGTCTTCGTCGCCGACGAGATCCAGTCCGGCTTCTGCCGCACCGGCCAGTGGTTCGCGTGCGAGGACGAGGGCATCGTCCCCGACCTGATCACGACGGCCAAGGGCATCGCGGGCGGCCTGCCGCTCGCCGCGGTCACGGGCCGCGCCGAGATCATGGACGCCGCGCACTCCGGCGGCCTCGGCGGCACCTACGGCGGCAACCCGGTGGCCTGCGCCGGTGCGCTCGGTGCCATCGAGACGATGAAGGAGCTCGACCTCAACGGCAAGGCGAAGGCCATCGAGGCGACGATGAAGGCCCGTCTGAAGGCCATCGCGGAGAAGTACGACATCGTCGGCGACGTCCGCGGCCGTGGCGCGATGATCGCCATCGAGCTGGTCAAGGACCGCGCCACGAAGGAGCCGAACCCCGAGGCGACGGCCGCGCTGGCCAAGGCCTGCCACGCGGAGGGCCTGCTCGTCCTCACCTGTGGCACGTACGGCAACGTCCTGCGCTTCCTGCCGCCGCTGGTCATCGGCGACGACCTCCTGAACGAGGGCCTGGACATCATCGAGGCGGCCTTCGCGGGCGTCTGAGACGGGTACGGCGCACAGCGTCCGGCGGAGCCGGGATCACCCCAAAGGGGGGAAGATCCCGGCTCCGTATGTATCCGCACATGCCCTGACGTGTGTGTACAGCGCGCGGTGCCGCAGCCGTGACCTGGGGTGACCGTCAGGGCGTGTGAAGAAGGTGTGCGGGACCCATGCCGGGTTGCCGTTCCGCCTGTCGGCCCGACACCACCTGACGTACGGTTTCTGCAGATGAGAGAAACACCCCGCCCACAGGGGACTGTGGGCGACACCGGGACGGAGCCTCCCCAGCCCCGTCCTGGTCGTGCCCTCGCGCACACACCCGGAGTCACCGGCTCTGGAACTCCTCACCGATCGGATGGCCGCCCGCCCCAAACCCCCCGGGGCGTGCGGCACACCGGTCAGGACGGCCGCCTCGGAACTACCCCCCCTGTTCCGGGGCGGCCGACCATTTTCCTCTTCTGCCTCTGTGCGCTGTTCTTCGCGCTCATCACCTGGCAAGTGCTCGCCGACGGCCCCCTCCGCGACGCGGACGAGCGGCTCGGCCCCTGGATCACCGGAAGCCGGCTGCCGGACGGCGCCGCCGAACTCCTCGCCGATCTGGGCGGCGTCGCTGTCGCCGTGCCGTTCCTCGCCGCCGCCATCGGCTACGCGGGGTGGCGCGGCCACCGGGCCGGTACGTTCCGCTGGTGGCTGGCCCCGGCCGCCATCGCCGTGGCCATGGCCGCGGTCCCGGTGCTCGTGATCCCGCTCAAGGAGCTCATCGGGCGCACCGGACCGCCCGGCATGGACGGCAGCGGCTACTACCCCTCGGGGCACACCGCCACCGCCATGGTCGCCTACGGCGGGGCGGCGCTGCTCCTGCTGCCGTATCTGCGCGGCACGTACGCACGGCGTGAACTGGTCATCGCCTGCGCCCTGTTGAACTTCGGGGTCGGGCTCGGGCTCGTGCGGCGCGGGTATCACTGGCCGCTGGATGTGGTGGCCAGCTGGTGTCTGTTCGGGATGGTGCTCGTGGGGGTGGTGCTGGTCGTCGCTCGGTACGGCCGCCGCCCCGCTGCTTTCGCAGCGGACGCGGATCAGCCGAAGTAACCGTCGAAGTTCTTCGAGAACTCCCCGTTGTCGTACCGGTCCCAGTTGATCGACCAGGTCATCAGGCCGCGCAGGCCGGGCCAGGTGCCGTGTGTCTTGTACGAGCCGCAGTTGGTGCTCTTCGTCAGGCAGTCCAGGGCCTTGTTGACCTCGCTCGTGGGGACGTGGCCGTTGCCCGCGTTCACCGATGCGGGCATGCCGATGGCCACCTTCTCCGGGGGCAGCGCGGGGAAGACGTTGTTCGTGTCGCCCGCCACCGGGAAGCCGGTGAGCAGCATGTCGGTCATCGCGATGTGGAAGTCCGCGCCGCCCATCGAGTGGTACTGGTTGTCGAGGCCCATGATCGGGCCCGAGTTGTAGTCCTGGACGTGCAGCAGCGTGAGGTCGTCGCGCAGGGCGTGGATGACCGGCAGGTAGGCGCCGGCGCGGGGGTCCTGGCCGCCCCACTTGCCGGTTCCGTAGAACTGGTAGCCGAGCTGCACGAAGAAGGTCTCGGGGGCCATCGTCAGCGTGAAGCCGCTGCCGTACTTGGCCTTGAGGGTCTTGACCGCGGAGATGAGGTTGACGATCGACGGGGTCTTCGGGTTCTTGAAGTCGGTGTCGTCGGCGTTCAGGGACAGGGAGTGGCCCTCGAAGTCGATGTCCAGGCCGTCGAGTCCGTACTCGTCGATGATCGCGGAGACGGACCGTACGAAGGTGTCGCGGGCCTGCGTCGTCGTCAGCTGGACCTGGCCGTTCTGGCCGCCGATGGAGTCAGGACCTTCTTGCCCGCCGCCTGCTTGGCCTTGACCGCGGCCTTGAACTCGTCCTTCGTCTCGACGCCGGGGCACTCGGACTGCGGACAGAGGCTGAAGCGGATGTCGCCCGACGTGGCGGAGGTCGGTTCGCCGAAGGCGAGGTCGATGATGTCCCAGCTGTCGGGGACGTCCGCGAGCCGGGTGTACCCCGACCCGTTGGCGAAGCTCGTGTGCAGATAGCCGACCAGGGCGTGATCGGCGGCCGCCTTCGGCGCGGGCCCGGTCGAAGGGCCCGCCGAGGCCTCGGTGGCGAGCAGGCCGGACGCGGCCAGTGCGCAGGCCGTGACCACGGCCACGGGAAGACGTCTCAGGTAACGCGGCACGGAACGATCCACGACTGCCTCCGGGCATGGGGGATGGAGGGTGGGCCGCTCAATTTGGTCCAGACCAATTGACTTGTCAAGGCCCCGTCAAGAATCGGGTGAGTCGCGTGACTCTCCGTCCCGCGGAGCCAGCTGCGCCGCCGCCTCGTGCATCGCGAGTTCGAGAAGCGCGGGATCCGTCAGCGTTCCCGACCCGTCGGGCGGGACCAGCCAGCGGACCCCGCCCGTGGAACGCCCCGGGTAGGGGACCACGATCCATGTGCCGCTCCCCGCGCCCCGTACGCCCGTGCCGATCCAGCGGGCCACCGTGCCCGCCGGGACGAAGAACCCCATGCGGGAGTCGCCGAAGTCCGCGAGCACCGGACCGGGACGGTCGACGCAACGGGTCAGGACGTCGAGCGTGGGGTAGCCGAGATCGCCGGGAAGGATGAGGACGTCCCAGAGCCTGCCCGCGGGAAGGAGCGCGACCCCCAGGGGGTTGCGCTCCCACTCCCAACGGCAGGCCTCCGGATCCGGTGCCACCGACACCAGCCATTCGACCGCAGACCTCGCTCCCGAGCCCGAGCCAGCCATGGCGGGACCTCCCTCTCTCCTGTGTTGCGGCTGTGCCTGTCACAGGAGAGAGGGCGTTCGGTCCCGAGCGTTACGCGGGTTCAGGGAACTTGTTGACGAATCGTCGACAGGGGCCCGTTCGAGCCCCGGAGCTGGTCAGCTGTCGAAGCCCAGGCCCAGCTTGTCCATGGTCTTCAGCCACAGATTGCGCCGGCCGCCGTTCTCGTCCGCGCGGGCCAGGGACCACTTGGTCAGTGCCACGCCCGTCCACGCGAACGGCTCGGGCGGGAACGGCAGCGGCTTCGTGCGCACCATCTCCAGGGACGTGCGCTCGGTGCGCTCGCCGGAGAGCAGGTCCAGCATGACGTCGGCGCCGAAGCGCGTCGCCCCGACCCCGAGGCCGGTGTAGCCCGCCGCGTACGCGACGCGTCCCGCGTGAGCCGTCCCGAAGAACGCCGAGAAGCGCGAGCACGTGTCGATCGCGCCGCCCCACGCGTGCGAGAACCGGACGCCCTCCAACTGCGGGAAGCAGGTGAAGAAGTGGCCCGCGAGCTTCGCGTACGTCTCGGGACGGTCGTCGTGCTCGGCGCGCAGCTTGCCGCCGAAGGGATAGATGGCGTCGTAACCGCCCCACAGGATGCGGTTGTCGGCGGAGAGCCGGAAGTAGTGGAACTGGTTGGCGCTGTCGCCGAGGCCCTGGCGGTTCTTCCAGCCGATGGACTCCAGTTGCTCCTCGGTCAGCGGCTCCGTCATCAGCGCGTAGTCGTAGACCGGGACGGTGTAGGAGCGGATGCGCTTGACCAGCGACGGGAAGATGTTCGTGGCGAGCGCGACCTGGCGGGCACGGATGCGGCCGTACGGGGTGCGCGCCGCCATCCCGGCGCCGGACGAGACGAGTTCGAGCGCGGGTGTGTGCTCGTAGACGCGCACGCCCTTGTCCATGCAGGCACGCTTGAGACCCCAGGCGAGCTTCGCCGGGTGGAGCATGGCGACGCCCTCGCGGTCCCAGAGACCGCCGAGGAAGGTCGGGGAGTCGACGTGCGCGCGCAGGGCGTCCGCGTCGAGCAGTTCGGAGCCGCCCGCGAGGCCGTGCTCCGCCATCTCCTCGTACATCTCGTGCAGTTCGGCGAGCTGGTGCGGCTGGGTCGCCACGTCGATCTCGCCGGTGCGCTCGAAGTCGCAGTCGATGGAGTAGCGCTTGACGGCCGCCTCGATCTCGTCGAGGTTGCGGGCGCCGAGCTCCTCCAGCTTGCCGATCTCGTCGGGCCAGCGGGACAGGCCGTTCGAGATGCCGTGCGTGAGGGACGCGGCGCAGAAGCCGCCGTTGCGGCCGGAGGCGGCCCAGCCCGCCTCCCGGCCCTCGACCAGGACCACGTCGCGGTCCGGGTCGCGTTCCTTGGCGATCAGCGCGGTCCACAGGCCGCTGTAGCCGCCGCCGACCACCAGCAAGTCGCACTGCTCGTCGGCGGTGAGGGCGGGCTCGGCGCGTGGCTTGCCGGGGTCGTCCAGCCAGTACGAGACCGGCTGGGCGTCGGAGAGAGACGTGGTCCAACGGGTCATGGCGCTCGGGGCCATGATTTCCACTCCTTCAGAAACGTAAAGGCGTTATTACGCCTGCTTGTTGCGGCGCTTGGAGACGATCATGCCGCCAAGCACCAGGAGAACGGCGACCAGGAACATCGCCGTACCGATCACATTGATCTGAACGGGCGTACCGCGCTGTGCCGATCCCCAGACGAACATGGGGAAGGTCACGGTGGAGCCCGCGTTGAAATTCGTGATGATGAAGTCGTCGAAGGAGAGCGCGAAGGCGAGCAGCGCGCCCGCCGCGATACCGGGAGCGGCGATCGGCAGCGTGACCCGGAGGAAGGTCTGCACGGGGCCCGCGTAGAGGTCCTGTGCGGCCTGTTCCAGGCGCGGGTCCATGGACATCACGCGCGCCTTGACGGCGGTCACCACGAAGCTGAGGCAGAACATGATGTGGGCGATGAGAATCGTCCAGAATCCCAGCTGAGCGCCCATGTTGAGGAACAGCGTGAGCAGCGAGGCGGCCATGACGACCTCGGGCATCGCCATCGGCAGGAAGATCAGCGAGCTGACCGCGCCACGCGCCCGGAAGCGGTAGCGCACGAGCGCGAAGGCGATCATCGTGCCGAGCACGGTCGCGCCGATCGTCGCCCAGGCCGCGATCTGCAGGCTCAGGCTGAGCGAGCCGCACATGTCGGCGACCCCGCAGGGGTCCTTCCACGCGTCGAGCGAGAAGTCCTGCCAGGCGTAATTGAAGCGGCCCTTCGGCTTGTTGAAGGAGAACACCGTCACGACGACATTGGGAAGCAGCAAATACGCGAGCGTCAGCAGACCCGCGATCACCACGAATTTGCCGCGGAGCCAGCGGAAGAAGGCAGCCATCAGACGAGATCCTCCGTCCCGGACTTACGGATGTAGACGGTGACCATGACGAGGATCGCCGCCATGAGGATGAAGGAAAGGGCCGCGGCCGTCGGGTAATCCAGAATGCGCAGGAACTGCGTCTGGATGACATTTCCGACCATGCGGGTGTCGGTGGAACCGAGCAGATCCGCGTTCACGTAGTCGCCCGCCGCCGGAATGAACGTGAGCAGCGTTCCGGAGACGACGCCCGGCATGGAGAGCGGGAACGTCACCTTGCGGAAGGTCGTGGACGGCTTCGCGTAGAGATCGCCGGCCGCTTCGTGGAGCCGGCCGTCGATCCGCTCGAGGGAGGTGTAGAGCGGCAGGATCATGAACGGCAGGAAGTTGTACGTGAGTCCGCAGATCACCGCCAGCGGTGTGGCGAGGACCCGGTCGCCCTCCGTCCAGCCGAGCCAGCTGGTGACGTCCAGGACGTGCAGCGAGTTCAGGGCGCCCACCAGGGGCCCGCCGTCCGCGAGGATCGTCTTCCACGCCAGCGTACGGATGAGGAAGCTGGTGAAGAACGGCGCGATGACCAGGACGAGGATGAGATTGCGCCAGCGGCCCGCCCGGAACGCGATCAGATACGCGAGCGGATAGCCGAGCAGCAGGCACAGGATCGTGGCGGCGCCCGCGTACAGGACCGAGCGCAGGAACTGCGGGTAGTAGTCGCCGAGCGCGTCCCAGTAGGTGGCGAAGTGCCAGGTGACCTTGAAGCCGTCTTCGAGGGAGCCCGTCTGGACGGACGTCGACGCCTGGTAGACCAGCGGAAGGGCGAAGAAGACGACGAGCCACAGGATGCCGGGGAGCAGCAGCCAGTAGGGGACGAGACGGCCGCGCTTGCGGACCTTGCGGGGCGGTGCGTCCGGCTCTTTCGTCGGCGGCGCGTCGGTGAGGGTGGTGGTCATGCGGAGGCGTCCTCCTCGACCTTCTCGACGCCCGCGTCTATGTCCTGGGCGGGGTCCAGGCCGAAGGTGTGCGCGGGGTTCCAGTGCAGGACGACGTCGACGCCGGGGACCAGGCGGGTGTCGCGCTCGATGTTCTGGGCGTAGACCTCGAACTCTTCGCAGATCGGGCTGTTGACGACGTACTGCGTCGACACCCCGATGAAGCTGCTGTCGGCGATGCGGCCCGTGATGCGGTTGCGGCCCTCGGGGATCTGCCCCGCGTCGTCGGCGTGCGTGAGGGAGATCTTCTCGGGGCGTACGCCGAGGATGACCTTGCCGCCGGTGGTGGTGGGCGCCGTACATCGCGCGGCGGGCAGCGTGAGCTTGCCGTCGCCCGCCTTGAGGGTGAGGTCGTCGCCGCTGCGGCCCGCGATCTCGGCCTCGATGAAGTTCGACGTGCCGAGGAAGTTGGCGACGAAGGTGGTGCGGGGGTTCTCGTAGAGGTCGGCGGGGGCGCCGAGCTGTTCGACCTGGCCCGCGTTCATCACGGCGACCTGGTCGGCCATCGTCATGGCCTCCTCCTGGTCGTGCGTGACGTGGATGAAGGTGATGCCCACCTCGGTCTGGATGCGCTTGAGTTCGAGCTGCATCTGGCGGCGCAGCTTGAGGTCGAGTGCGCCGAGCGGCTCGTCGAGGAGCAGCACCTTGGGGTGGTTGATCAGGGCGCGCGCGACGGCGACGCGCTGCTGCTGGCCGCCGGAGAGCTGGTGCGGCTTCTTGCGGGCCTGCTCGCCGAGCTGGACGAGGTCGAGCATGTCGCCGACCTTGCCCTTCACGGACTTGATGCCGCGGCGGCGCAGGCCGAAGGCGACGTTCTCGAAGATGTCGAGGTGCGGGAAGAGCGCGTACGACTGGAAGACCGTGTTGACGGGTCGCTTGTACGGCGGCAGCGCCGTGACGTCCTGCTCGCCCAGGTGCACGGTGCCCGTGCTGGGCTCCTCGAGGCCGGCGATCATGCGCAGGGTGGTCGTCTTGCCACAGCCGGACGCGCCGAGCAGCGCGAAGAAGGAGCCCTGCGGCACGGTCAGGTCGAGGGGGCGGACGGCCTTGAAGGAGCCGTACGTCTTGCTGATCCCGGTGAGGCGGACGTCGCCGCCGTGTTCTGTAGCAGTCGTCATGGTGCGTCCAGGGGGTCGAGGGGAGACATGGGGACTACGAAGGGGCGTGGGAGCGCCGCCTAGGAACCGGTCAGCTTGGCGAACTTCTCCTCGTACGCCGTCTCTTCCTTCGGCGTCAGCGAGCGGAACCCGCGGGACTTCGCGGCCATCTCCTTGTCCGGCAGGATCAACGGGTTGTTCGCGGCGTCCTTGTCGAGCTTGGCGAGCTCGGGGCGTACACCGTCCACGGGGCACACGTAGTTGATGTACGCGGCGAGGCGCGCGGCCGGCTCGGGCTCGTAGTAGTAGTCGATGAGCCGTTCGGCGTTGCGCTTGTGGCGTGCCTTGTTCGGGACGAGCAGGTTGTCCGTGGACGTGATGTAGCCCTGGTCCGGGATGTGGAAGGCGATGTCGGGGTTGTCGGCCTGGAGCTGCACGATGTCTCCCGCCCAGCCGAGGCAGGCGGCGAGGTCGCCCTTGTCGAGGTCGGAGGTGTAGTCGTTGCCCGTGAAGCGGCGGATCTGCTTCTTGTCGACGGCCTTCTGGAGGCGGGCGATGGCCGCGTCGAAGTCGTCGTCCGAGAATTTCGACGGGTCCTTGCCCATGTCGAGAAGCGTCATGCCGACGCTGTCGCGCATCTCGGAGAGGAAACCGACGCGCCCCTTGAGCTTGGGGTTGTCCAGGAGCTGCGACACCGAGGTGATGTCCTCGCCGTCGGTCGCCTTCTTGTTGTACGCGATGACCGTGGAGATACCGGTCCAGGGGTACGAGTAGGCCCGCCCCGGGTCCCAGTCCGGGTCGCGGAACTGGGCGGACAGGTTGGTGTACGCGTGCGGCAGGTTGGCCGGGTCCAGCTTCTGGACCCAGCCGAAGCGGATGAGCCTGGCGGCGAGCCAGTCGGTGACGCAGATGAGGTCACGCCCGGTGTCCTGGCCCGCCGCGAGCTGCGGCTTGAGCTTCCCGAAGAACTCGACGTTGTCGTTGATGTCCTCGGTGTACTTGACCGTGATCCCGGTGCGCTTGGTGAAGGCGTCCAGGGTGGGGCGACGCTCGTCGTCGTCGACGTCCATGTACTCGGTCCAGTTGGAGAAGGTGATCCGCTTCTCCTTGTCCGAGTGGTCGTCGGACGACACGTCGCCCTGCCCCTTGCTCGCTGCCGGGATGCCGCAGGCACTGAGGGCGCCGAGACCGCCGACGGCGAACGCACCGCTCGCGGAGGCGCGCAGCAGCGAACGGCGGGTGAGGGAGGCCCTGCCGTTCCTGAGGCTGCGGTGCATGGCGGCCAGTTGGGCCGGGGACTGGGGGCCCCTCCCTGCTCGAACGGAGTTGAGAGCTTGGGGGAGGTCGGGCTCGTACTGCTCCATGCGCTTGGTTGCCCTTTCGGGAGGATGGGCGGCCACTGGTCGGGCGGCCTTCCAGCTGTCGGCTATCGGTCCCCGAAGACGGTGCGGTGCCAGTCCTTGCGGACGACCGCGGTGTTGTCGAACATGACGTGCTTGATCTGCGTGTACTCCTCGAAGGAGTAGGCGGACATGTCCTTTCCGTAGCCGGATGCCTTGTATCCGCCGTGCGGCATCTCGCTCAGGATCGGGATGTGGTCGTTGACCCACACACAGCCCGCCTTGATCTCGCGCGTCGCGCGGTTGGCGCGGAACACGTCGCGGCTCCAGGCGGAGGCGGCGAGACCGTAGGGGGTGTCGTTGGCGAGCCTGATCCCTTCCTCGTCGGAGTCGAAGGGCAGCACGACCAGGACAGGGCCGAAGATCTCGGCCTGCACGATCTCGCTGTCCTGCGCTGCGTCCGCGATGAGGGTGGGCTTGTAGAACGCCCCGGGGTGGGCGAGCGCCTCGCCACCGGTGACCACGCGCGCGTAGGAGCGTGCCCGGTCGACGAAACCGGCGACGCGGTCGCGGTGGACGTGCGAGATGAGCGGCCCGAGGTCGGTGTCGTCGGCGAACGGATCACCGAGCCGCACGCTCTCCATGAGCGCGGCGACACCGTCCACGAAGGCGTCGTACAGCGGGCGTTGCACGTACGCGCGCGTGGCGGCCGTGCAGTCCTGCCCGGTGTTGATGAGCGCGCCGGCGACCGCGCCGTGCACGGCGGCATCGAGGTCGGCGTCGTCGAAGACGACGAAGGGCGCCTTGCCGCCGAGCTCCAGGTGCAGCCGCTTCACGGTGGAGGTGGCGATCTCGGCGACGCGCTTGCCGACTCCGGTGGATCCGGTGAAGGAGGTCATGGCGACGTCGGGGTGCCCGACGAGCCGCTCTCCGGCATCCCGCCCGGCCCCGCTGATGATGTTGACGACGCCGTCCGGGATGCCCGCCTCGGTGGCGGCCTGCGCGAACAGGAGCGAGGTGAAGGGGGTGAGCTCGGCTGGCTTGAGAACGATCGTGTTGCCCGCGGCGATGGCCGGGAGCACCTTCCAGGCGGCCATCTGGAGGGGGTAGTTCCAGGGGGCGATGGAGCCGACGACACCGATGGGCTCACGCCGTACGTACGAGGTGTGGTCGCCGGAGTACTCACCGGCCGACTGGCCCTGGAGATGCCGGGCGGCTCCCGCGAAGAAGGCGGCGTTGTCGACGGTGCCGGGGACGTCGAACTCCCGGCTGAGCTTGATGGGCTTGCCGCACTGGAGCGACTCGGCCTGCGCGAACTCCTCGGCGCGGTCGGCCAGTACGCCGGCGAAGCGGTGCATGGCGTCGGAGCGCTCGCCGGGGGTCGCGCCGGCCCAGCCGGGGAAGGCCTTGGCCGCGGCGGCGACAGCGGCGTCGACGTCCTTCTCGCCCGCGAGTTGGTAACGGTGGACCTCGTCGCCGGTGGCCGGGTCGACGACGGCGTGGGAGCGCCCTGAGGTGCCCTCGGTCAACCGTCCCGCGATGTACTGCGCGCCGTCCGCGAAGTGGTCCTGCGCCTGGAAGTTGTGCATGACGCTCTCCTCCGCCGTCGCCCCCGTCCCTGGGGGGCGGCGTAGCTCCAGATCGATTTGAGTGCCGATCCTGACAGAGCAGTGGTACTCCAACAAGTGATTCCGTTGTTGCCTTTTGGTTACGCGACGGAATCTGTCGACCAGGTGTCGAGTCCTCCTGGAAAACCCAGGACGAAGTGTCAGTGGTGCGTGCCAGACTCGCGTGCATGGAGAAGATCGACTCGGTGAACACGCTGGTCGCGGCGGTCCGGGCGGGCGAGCGCGTGAAGTACCTGCACTTCTGGGGCCACCGGCCCCGGCGGGACGGGACGCTCGGTTCGAGCTGCCTGAGTCAGTGGTGGCTGTCGCCCTTCACCGTGGCCGGTGTGGAGTACGGGACGGCTGAGCACTGGATGATGGCCGCCAAGGCCCGCCTCTTCTCCGACGCGGAGGCTGAGGCCGCGGTCCTCGCCGCGCGTACGCCCGCGGAGGCGAAGAACGCGGGGCGCCTGGTGCGGGGCTTCGACGAGGCGATATGGGAGCGCGAGCGCTTCGGGATCGTGGTCGAGGGCAGCGTCCACAAGTTCGCGTCGACCGAAGCACTGCGCTCGTTCCTGGTCGGCACGGGGTCGCGGGTCCTGGTGGAGGCGAGCCCGATGGACCGCATCTGGGGGATCGGCCTGGCGGCCGACGACGAGCGCGCGCAGGATCCGGAGAAGTGGCTCGGGCCGAACCTGCTGGGCTTCGCGCTGATGGAGGCCAGGGAAAGGCTCCGCTGACCACGGCCTTCGCGGCCCGCCTCAACCGGACCCACGCCATGCCTTGCGGGGCGCATCTCTGAGCCGGGGAGCATCCCTGAGCCGGCGGTTCAGGAACCCGCGGCCACGGAGGCCGAATAGCTGCCGCCCTCCGAAGCCGACCCGTCCTCCTCGAACACGTCGTCCGGCACCAGGATCAGCACCACCAGCAGGGCCACGCCCAGGACGATGCCCGCGATCCCGCAGATGATCCCGGCCAGCGCTTGGCCGGGGTTCGTCGCCTCCCCGCGCCGCGCCCTGCTGCGTCCGATCGCCCCGAAGATGACCGCCAGGATGCCGAGCACGATCGCCACGGGCCACAGGCAGAAGACGACGGCCGCGATGATCCCGAGGACCAGCGCGGTCACGCCCATCCCGTTGGCGGGGGCCATCGGCATCGCGGGCCAGCCGTATCCGGGCGGGCCCTGCCCCTGGTAGCCCGGGTAGCCGGGATATCCGGGATGACCCTGGTACCCGGGGTGCCCCTGGGGCCCGGCATGACCCTGGTACCCGGGGTGCCCTTGCGGCCCGGGGTATCCGTACGGCACCTGCCCAGGCCCTTCGGGCCCGATCGGAGGCGGCGGCACCGGCTCCCCCGAGGCAGCCGCACCCGACGGCGGCGGCGACTGAGGCGCCGCCCACGGGTCCCGCTTCTCCAACGGGACGGGCGCCCCCTGCGGACCTTGCGAGCCGTACGGTCCCTGCGAAACCTGCGAACCCTGCGAGCCGTACGGACCCGGCGCCCCATGCGGGGCCGCGTCCTCGGGCGCCGCCCAGGGGTCCCGCTTCTCCGACGGAGCAGACGCCCCCGACGCGCCCTGGGCCCCTTGCGGTCCCTGGGCCCCGTGCCAGCCCTGCGAGCCGTGCGGTCCCTGGACCCCGCTCGCTCCCTGCGCCCCCTGCGCTCCCTGCGACCCCCGCGGAGCCACGTCCTCAGGTGGTGGCGCCCACGGGTCCCGTTCGGGATGGGCGTCCGGTGCGGGCCCCTCGGACTGGGACATGGCGGGTCACCTCTTTTCTACGTTCCGTCATGCTACGGCCCCCGCCCTCGGCCGAGGGCCCGCAGCCTACGATGATTCCGACCCACCCGATCAGCCGATCAATTCCGTTCCTGGGGAGGAAACCGTGACCGACCACCGCACCGCAGAGCAGCCACGCGACCCGCATGCCTTCATCGCAGGACTGCCCAAGGCAGAACTGCACGTGCACCACGTCGGCTCGGCATCTCCCCGCATCGTCTCGGCCCTCTCCGCCCGGCACCCGGACTCCAAGGTGCCCACGGACGTCGAGGCCCTCGTGGACTTCTTCCAGTTCACGGACTTCGCCCACTTCATCCAGGTGTATCTGTCGGTCGTCGACCTGGTCCGCACCCCGGACGACGTACGCCTGCTCACGTACGAGATCGCCCGCGACATGGCCCGGCAGAACATCCGCTACGCCGAGCTGACGGTCACCCCCTACAGCTCCGTGCGCCGCGGCATCGACGACCGCGCCTTCATGGACGCCATCGAGGACGCCCGCAAGTCCGCCGAGGCAGACCTCGGTGTCGTACTGCGCTGGTGCTTCGACATCCCCGGCGAGGCGGGGCTCGATTCCGCCGAGGAGACGGTCCGGCTCGCGACCACCGACAAGCTGCGCCCCGAGGGCCTGGTCTCCTTCGGGCTCGGCGGGCCCGAGATCGGCGTGCCGCGGCCGCAGTTCAAGCCGTACTTCGACCGCGCGATCGCCGCCGGCCTGCACTCCGTCCCGCACGCGGGCGAGACCACCGGGCCCGGCACCATCTGGGACGCCCTCACCGACCTGCGTGCCGAGCGCATCGGCCACGGCACGAGCGCCGCCCAGGACCCCCAGCTCCTCGCCCATCTCGCCGAGCACCGCATCCCGCTCGAGGTCTGCCCGACGTCGAACATCGCGACGCGCGCCGTCGCCGCCCTCGACGAGCACCCGATCAAGCAGTTCGTCGCCGCCGGGGTCCCGGTCACCATCAATTCCGACGACCCGCCCATGTTCGGCACCGACCTCAACAACGAGTACGCGGTCGCCGCCCGCCTCCTCGACCTAGACGAGCGGGGCATCGCGGCCCTGGCGAAGAACGCGGTCGACGCGTCGTTCCTCGACCCGGCGGGCAAGGCGAAGCTCGTCGCGGAGATCGACACGTACACGCAGACCTGGCTCGCCCCCTAGCGCGGCACCACAATGGGCCCATGCGCACCGTGACAGCCGTGGCCCACCGAGGCGATCCCTACCGCGTCCGCGAGAACACCCTCCCGTCCCTGCGCTCGGCGTTCGACCGGGGCGCGGACGCGGTGGAGATCGACGTCCGTCTCAGCCGTGACGGTGTCCCCGTCCTGCTGCACGACGCGACCCTCAAGCGCCTGTGGGAACTCGACCGCCCCTTGTCCGCGCTCTCCGCGGACGAGGTGCGCGGCCTCACGGAGGGCGGCGTACCCACGCTCGAGGAGGCCCTCGCGGCGACCGCGGGACACCGGCTCATGGTGGATCTGCCGGGCGCCACCCCGGATACCGTGCGCACGGTCGTCGGTGCCATCGCCGACTTCGGGGCGTCGGAGCGCGCGTACTACTGCGCGGGCGCCCGGACCATGCTCGCGGTGCGCGCGGCGGATCCCGCCGCCGAGATCGCCCTGACCTGGACGACCCTGGCCCCGCCGCGCCAGGCCGTGCTCGAAGCGATCAGGCCCCGCTGGCTCAACTACCGCTTCTCGCTGCTCCGGCGTGAACTGGTCGCGCAGGTGCATCGCCAGGGTCTGCTCGTCTCGGCCTGGACCCCGGACACCAAGCGCTCGATGCGCCGCCTCGTCGGCATCGGCGTCGACTCGATCACGACCAACCGCGTCGACACGTTGCACGCCCTGCGGGCCGGTGCCGACGGCGCAATCTCGTAGCCGGGCGCCCCCTCAACTAGCTTGTGCTCCATGGGGAACAGCGACGACGACAAGCGGGAAGAGCCGCTCTTCGTGTACGAGCGCGACGAACGGGGCTACCGCGGCCACCGCCTCAATCCTCGACATCCCGTCGGCCGCATGCTGACCCTCGCCCTCATGGTCGGCATCGTGCTGGTCATCCTGCTCATGGCGAAGTGACGGCCCCGGCCCGAGGAGCGCCCGCGGCATGGGCGAGGGGTGGCGCGGTGGCCTGCGCGTCCACCTTCTCGCCCACCCAGAGGCCGATGAACAGCGCCGCTGTCGCCTCCACGAGCCCGGCCCGCTCCAGACCACCCGCGGCGAACGGCACGCACCCGGCGTCCTTCACCAGTTCCCGTACGACATCCAGCGCGCCCCCGTCGTCCCCGCACACCGGGACCGCGAGCGGCCGGCCGTCGAAGACCGGGGGGTCCATCCGCCACACGTCCTCGTGGCAGAGGTTGAAGGCCTTGACGACATGCGCTCCCGGAGCCGCGTCGGCAAGCCGCCGAGCGGCCGACGGGCCGCCCTCGGTGAGCAGGGCGAAGCCGGGCCCCACGGGGTTGGAGCAGTCGATCAAAGCCCGTCCGCGCAGGGCCACTTGCAACTCATCTGCCACCGTTGCGCCCGCCTCGTACGGCAGGGCGAGCAGGACCGCGTCCCCGAACTCGGCCGCCGCACGCGGTGTCCCGTGCCCCGCCGCGCCCATCCGAGCGGCGAGCTCCGCCGCCCGGCCCTCGCCCCGCCCGCCGATCAGCACCTCGTGCCCCGCGCGCACCCAGTGCGTACCGAGCGCGTCCGCCATGCCGCCGGTGCCGATGATGCCTATGCGCATGCCTGTCTCCCTCTCGTCCCACATCCCCGGCCGTCGGGGTACGGAACGACAGTAGGAAAGCGCTCAGGCACCATTCGGTACGTGACGAACGACGACCTGCTCGCCGACTGCCGCGCCCGGCTCGCCTTCGACCTGCTCGCCAACACCTGGAACGCGGTGACGCTCTGGGCCCTGCGGCACGGACCGCGCCGCCCCGGTGAACTGCGCGGCAGGATCGGCGGCATCAGCCCCAAGATCCTCACCGAGACGCTGCGCCGCCTCGAACACAACGGCCTGGTCTCGCGCAAGTCGTACGCCGAGTCGCCGCCCCGCGTCGAGTACGAACTCACCGCCCTGGGGCGGACGTTGCTGGGCCCGATCGAGGCCTTCGGGGCATGGGCGTTCGACCACGGCGACGAGGTGATGGCCGCACAGGAGCGCGCCGACCGTCCCGCTTCCGACGCCCCCTAGGGGACTGCCCCCCAACACCCCTGATACGCAGGGGTGTTGACCCCTCGGGAGCCACGGGGCCCTCGCCCTCCCCAGTGAGGATCCGCCCGCCCCGCGGGCTCACCAGGATGGACGGCACACCTTCCGTGCCGCAGCCCTCCTGGAGTCGCACCGTGCAGTTCCGCGCTCGTACCGCTCTCGCCGCCGCCCTCGTCATCGGCCTCACCGGCGCCGCGACCGCCCCCGCCCTGGCGCAGGCGCACACCCCGCCCGCGGCGGTCTCCGCTCGGGGGCCCGCGCCGGACGGCAAGGCCCTGCGCGCCGCGATCAAGGGCCTCCCGAACGCCGACGCGACCGCCGCCCTGGTCCGCGTCGGCGGCACGGACGGGACCTGGCGCGGGAGTTCCGGCGTACATGACCTGGCCACGGGGAGAAAGGCCGACCCGCACGGACGCTTCCGCGCCGGATCGACGACCAAGATCGTGACGGCCGCCGTGGCGCTGCAGTTGGCCGCCGACGGCGATCTGGACCTCGACAAGCCGGTGCAGCACTACATGCCGGAGCTGTTCCCGAAGCAGCAGGACCCGAAGAAGAGATTCAAGCCCATCCCCGTGCGCAGCCTCCTCAACTACACCAGTGGCCTGCAGGGCGGCTACGCCTTCGAGGACGAGTACGCCCACCGCTTCGAGACGTTGGACTACCGGAAGGTCGTCGCGTCGGCCATCGCCGAGGGGCCGCAGCACGCTCCCGGGGACGAGCAGCACTACCGCAACATCGGCTACACCGTGCTCGGCATGCTCATCGAGCGGGTCACCGGGGACTCGTACGCCCATCAGGCCGCGCAGCGGATCTTCAAGCCGCTCCACCTGCGCGACACCTACTTCCCCGGCACCGACCTGCGCATCCGCGGTCCGCACAACCGCGGCTACCAGAGCGTGAAGCAGCCGGACGGTACCACCCGGCTCGTCGATGTCACCGAGTGGAATCAGTACGACCGCTTCGCGGCGGGCGACATGATCTCCTCCACCGCCGACCTGGAGGCCTTCACGCAGGCACTGTTCGACGGAAAGGTCGTGCCCAAGCGGCAGTTGAAGGAGATGTTCACCCTGCCGGAGCTGGCGCCGGGCGTCCCCGAAGCCATGTTCGGCGCGGGGCTCCAGCGGAAGGAACTGGACGACGGCACGGTGGTCTGGCTCAAGACCGGTTCCCGCTACGGCTACACGAACATGATCGCCTCCACCGAGAACGGCTCACGGACCCTCGCCTACTCGGTGAACGCGACCGACGCCAAGGGGAAGGACATGAACCCGATCGCCGAGCGGATCGCGCTGACGGCCATGCAGCGGGGCTGAGACCGGGCGGGGGCCGAGTGCTGATCCGGCGGCGCCTACGCGACGCCCGTCATGCTCGCGAACACCGTCACGTTGTTGGGGTAGTAGTTGCGGTCCGCGTCGAACTCCCCGCCGCAGGTGATCAGGCGCAGCCCGGCGTGGTCGATGTTCTTGTACACCTCCAGGGTGGGGAACTCCTTCTTCGGATACTCCTCGACGCGGTCCACCGCGAAGGTGGCCGTCTTCCCGTCCTCGCGCGTCACCTCGATCGTGTCCCCCGCCTTCATCGTCTTCAGCTTCTTGAAGACCGCGTCCGCGCCGTTCCAGGTCACGTGGCCGGCGATCACCGCCGGGCCCTTGGAGCCGGGGGTGGGGCCCGGTTCGTACCAGCCCGCCAGATCGGGGTCCTTCGGGGTCGTCATCGCCCCGTCCCCGCCCTGCCCGAGCGTCTCCAGCGCGCTCGACACGCCGAGGGAGGGGATGGCGACCCGCTGCGGAGCCGACCTGTCCAGGGGCGCGTCGGCCTGGCCGGGCTCCTTCGCCTGTGTGGGACCGCCGCCCGGCGTGGTCTCTCCCGCCGCGTCCTGGCGTGGAGGCGCGGGCGCGGCAGCGGTGCTGTCCTGCCCCGCGCACGCGGTGAGCACCAGAGCCGCAGCGACGGCGGCGACCACGGCTGCCGATGCACGCCGAACCCCGATCCACGCCCGCCGTGCGGTGCGGCTCACGCGGCTCCCCCGGTCCTCGCGACCGCGCGGGCGGCCACCATGCGCCGTCGCGTGAGTACGAGCACCCCGGCGGCCGTCACCGTGGCGGCCCCCGCGGCGCCGGTCACGGCACCGGCGGACGTACGGTCCGCAACGCCTCCGCCGGTCTCGACCCCGCCGATGGGCACGGACCCGACGGCCGCGCCCTTGACCACACCGCAGTTGGTCGGAGCGGTGGCCTCCTGGGGCAGCTTCGGGTCGAGTTCGCTCTTGCCCGCGCCCTCGAAGTCGTACGTGCCGTTGTCGTTGGGGTCGATGCCGTGCTGCACGATGTGCAGGTCCTTGATGTGCTCGACCACGTCCTGCCCCACGGTGATGGTGCGCTTGTAGGAGACCTTGCCCTGCGCGTCGGCCACCGGCATCCGGTCCACGGCGAGGCCGCTGCCCGCGTCGGTGCCGCCGGACCCGGTCAGCGAGATATTGATGTCGCCGTAGTGAACAGTGGCTTCGGTGTTGTCGAGGACGCCGTCGCCATTGGTGTCGTCACCGTCGTCGGGGCACTGGAAGTCGTGCCCGTCGGTGGACCCGTGCAGATGCTGCGCCGACGGCTGCCCCGGCACCATGCCCTCGGACTTGATCCACACGGTCAGGGCGTTGCCGCGCAGGCTCAGGAGTGCCGTCCCCGTGGAGCCGGAGTCGTTCAGCGGGGCCAGGTCGATCTGGTAGGCAGGGGGGTCCGCCGCGAACACCGGGGACGAGACGGTCACGGCGATGATGGCTGCGGGCAGAGCGGCGAGCGCCACGAGAAGGCCGGTTCGCTTGAGCATCACGTTCGATCCTTTCGGTTACCCATGAAACGCAGCGAGACTCGTGGGTGTTCAGATCGAGCACGCGGAACGGAAAGGAGCGTGGTCGTGACGGCCGAGTGGGGTCTCGGTACGGCGGCGATCGGCCTTGCCTTCAACTGTTCACTGGCTCAGGCGTCGCCGCGGATCGTCAGGGCGACGCAGTTGCCGGACCTCGATCAGCGGGCATACGCGTTCACCGCCACCGGCACCGCCGCTCGACTCAATGGAGAACTGACGCCGGAGTTGTACGCTGCCCTGCGCGCCGAGGGGCACAACGGCCTCGCCGAGTTCGCCATCGACGACACGCTGACCTTCGTACCGTTCCACGCCCTGCCGCCATGGCTCAGGCGGCGAAAGGTGCTCACGACCGTGCGCAACAAGCTGGAGAGCTGGTGGCTGCGGTCCGGGGAGACGGTCGAGGATGCTTGGAACGTGTTGCGCCGCCGTCGCTGACGTGAGGGAGGGGGGAAGGCGGTCATGGGATCCGAGTGGAGTTGGGAGAGCGGCGAAGGTCTGCTGCGCGTCGACGACCCCGCCGAGTGGGACGCCGCGTACGAGCGCGGTGAGTCGCGTCTCGGTACCGCCGCCATCGGTCTTGCCTTCAACTGCCCGCTGGCAGACGCCTCGCCGCGGATCGTCAGGGCGATGCAGCTGGCGGACCGCGGTCAGCGTGGGTTCGCCTTCACCGCGGCCGGTGCGGCGGCGCGGGTCAATGGTGAGCTGACGCCGGAGCTGTACGCCGCGTTGCGCGCGGAGGGCCATGGTGGGCTCGCCCAGAGCGCCGTCGACGACACCCTCGACCACGTGCCGTTCCGGCGGCTGCCGCTGTGGTTCAAGTGGCGGGCGGTCGCGTCGAAGGTGCAGGACAAGCTGAAGACCTGGCAACTGGAGGCCACGTACGCGGCCGCGGACGCCCGGAAGGCCATGCGTCGACGCCGCCGCTCCTGAGCGGGAGCACCCCCATCCCCGCTACAGCCCCCCCCCCTACAGCCCCGCTATCGCGTTCCACCGCTTCGCGAACTCCGTCCGTTCCTCCGACGTGATGTCCCGCGCGATCTTCAGCCGCCCCCGCATCGCGTCGTCCGGGAAGATCAGCGGGTCCTCCGCGAGGGCCGCCAGTTCCTTGTCCTTTGACGAGGCGAGGATGTCGCGGGCCGCGGGGACCGGGCAGACGTAGTTCACCCAGGCGGCGAGCTCCGCGGCCACCTCGGGCTCGTAGTAGTAGTCGATGAGCCGTTCCGCGTTCCGCTTGTGGCGGGCCAGGTTGGGGATCATCAGGGATTCCGCCCAGAGTTCCGCGCCCTCCTCGGGGACCACGAACTCGATGTCAGGGTCGTCGGCCTGGAGTTGGATGACGTCACCGCTGTAGGCCTGGCAGGCCAGGACGTCGCCGCTCGACAAGTCCTTGATGTAGTCATTGCCCGTGAAGCGGCGGATGTGCTTCGAGGCCACCAGCTTCTCCACCCGGTCGCACACCTGGTGGAAGTCGTCGGCCTTCCACTTCGTGATGTCGACCCCGTCGCCCTGCATCAGCAGCGCGAACGACTCGTCGAGGCCGGACAGCAGCGTGACCTTGCCCTTGAGGTCGTCGGCCCACAGGTCGGAGACGTGCTTGATCTCCCGGCCGAGCCTGCGCTTGTTGTACGCGATGCCGGTGATGCCCGACTGCCAGGGCACGGTGTGCTTGCGCCCGGGGTCGAAGTGCGGCGAACGCAGCAGCGGGTCGAGGTACTTGGTGACGTTCGGCTGCCGGGTCCTGTCCATCTCCTGCACCCAGCCCAGGCGTACGAAGCGCGCGCACATCCAGTCGCTGATGACGATCAGATCGCGGCCCGTCTCCTGGTGGTTCATCAGGGACGGGCTGATCTTGCCGAAGAACTCGTCGTTGTCGTTGATCTCCTCCGTGTAGCGGACGTCAATGCCGGTCCGCTTCTCGAAGGCGTCGAGCGAGGGCCGCTTCGTCGAGTCATCGTCGTCGGTGTCGATGTACAGCGGCCAGTTGGCGAAGGTCAGCGTTCCGTCCTGCCGGGAGCGGTCCCCGGCGGCGCGCTCGCCGGGTCCTATGTACGCGGCGGGCACACCGCAGCCCGCGAGCGCGCTGACGGCCGCCCCGCCGCCGAGTGCACGCAGCAGGGACCGGCGGGAGACTGAGGAGGCACTGGGATTCGCTCGCACTCCGGCAGCATGCGCCTGCGTGTCCCGTACAGGCAATGGACGCTGCGTCGAGCCGAGCCCTCGGGAAGCGACACCCTGTCGATCCGAGGCCGGCCCGCCTCACCCCGGCTCCAGCCACCCCGCCAGATCCCCCGCGGTGACCCGCTCCAGCGGCGCGGCGTCGACCGGCCCGGGGTAGAGGCGGTACACCGTGCCGGACGCGACCCCGGACGTTCCCTCCAACTCCCCGTGCAGCAGTGCCAGAAGAGGGCGCCGACCTGACAGCTCCGCCTCCGCGCGCAGCTCGTCCGGCTCCCAGCCGTCGCGGACCCGCAGCGCGAAGTCGGCGCGCGGCTCGTCGGCGGCACGCCGGTAGCCCCACAGGACGTCGCCACGGCCGCGTACGTACACCGGTCCTTCGGTACGGGCCGCCGCCGTCCAGCAGGCGAGGTCCCACAGGGTGGCCCGACCGCACGGCTGGAAGGTGTCGAGCAGGTCGTTGCCCATGCGGCCGAGCTGCTTGCGGTGGCGCCACACGTCGTGGTTGCCGTCACCCGTGGCGAGGGTGACGTCGGCCCACCAGGCGCGGCGCGACCGCAGGTCGACGATCATCGGCACGCGCAGCGCCGCGTCACCCGCGAGGTCGAAGCGCTGCCGGACGGTGCGGGGGTCGTAGACCGCGCGCCCCGTGCCCTTCACCGCCATGAACCCCGCGAAGGCGTCCGGGAGTTCATCGAAGGGCACGTTGTTGTACGAGAGGACCGCGGGCACGACGAAGCGCACCCCCACGTGGGTAAGACGCGGCAGGTCGAGGTCCAGGTACTCGGTGGCGCCGTGCGGGGCGGGGGCCGACGTCAGGTCCCCGGAGTGCCGGGCTGCGCCGCCCGCGTACGTCAGGTGCGTGTAGTCGCACAGGCCGATGAAGCGCCACAGGTCGTCGTAGAGCGCGACGGACAGGTCGAGGTCGACGCGCACGCCCTGGGGCTGCAGCCAGTGCAGGAAGAGCCGCACGTTCTCGCTGTCCGCGGGCATGGGCAGCGAGCTGCCGCGCGGCACGGCGACCAGCGACGCCGCCGACGCCCGCTCGGCGAACGGCACCGGCAGGTCGGCAAGCGAGGCGTCCAGGACAGCCACGTCGTACCGCTCGCCCTCCCCCACCCCCGCGGCGAGCCGCCGCACGGCCTCCGCCTCGATGAGCTCACCTGCGCGCCCCGCCACCCGGGACGGCAGCGGCGGCCGCTCGTCGTCGACCGCGTAGGCCCGGGTCACGCGCCCGCGCGGGAAGAAGACGCGGCGGTGCCCCGGCACCGCACGCACCTTCATGCGGCCGTACGCACCGAGCAGCGGGCCGGGCCCGGAGCGGGGCAGGGCCTCGGCGAGCGCCTCGCCCACGGCCTCCGGCAGGGTCGCCGAACCCGAGCGGGCCAGCAACACGTCGAGCCGGCGCAGGAGTTCACCGGGGCGCTCACGCAGCAGCCCCGCCGCGGCCGTGGTGTCCCAACGGCCGATGGCCTCCTCGACGCGCCCCTGCCAAGTGGAGATTCGCAGCCGGTCGCCTTCGATACGGACGTCCTCGTGGCGTGCGGCTTCGGCGAGCAGCACCTCGGAGAGTGCGCTGTCGCCGATGCGGGTCCCGCGCAGGACGGCGAAGGCGAGCGCCACGCGCGCGTGCCGGTGGGCGTGCTCGAAGGGGTGCAGGATCTCACCGACCCGCTTCCAGGCGCGCGGGTTGCGGGCCATGTCCTCGGCGAGGCGTCGCAGGTCGAACCCGTCGAGCAGGGCCAGGAGTTCGCGGCGAACGGGACGCGGGAGCCCGCGCAGACGCGGCAGTTCGAGCAGGTCGGGGTCGCCCCCGGACCGTACGACGAGGATGCGCAGCACATCGGTGGCGGTGTCGGCGTGCCGTGTGACCAGGGGGCGCACGGCAGGCACGTCGAGCAACGGCGCGAGGGCGAGCGCCTTGCTCTCGCGCAGGGGAATCGCGTCCGGAAGCCAGTCGGCGGCGTCGGCCGGGTCCAGCTGCCCCAGGAGCAGCACCAGGTCGTCGTGGTCCTGGGGGTTCAGAGGCGTACGGCGGGCGAGCAGGGCGGCGAGCTCGGCGGCGGCGTCACCCGGCGCCGCCAGGCACAGCGCGCGCAGGACCTCGCCACCGTCGCCGCCGAGGTGCGCGCCGGTGTCGATCCAGGGGTCGGTGGGCCCGTCCGTCTCGTAGCGGTTCTCGCAGACGGGGCAGGCGTACCAGATGCAGCAGTCGTCGCAGCAGCCGGTGTCGAGCTCCTTGCGGTGGCAGTCGTCGCACAGCAGATGGGCGCACGGCTTGATCGCACGGACGCGGGCCTTGGTGCCCGCGCAGTTCATGCAGGGTTGGTGCGGCTGGGCGGCGAGGTGTTCGACGAGGAGGGAGGTGTAGCGGTCGTACGCGGGCTGGTACGGGATCTCGTCGGGGAAGCGCCGGAACAGCGGGGCATGGCGCCGGTCGGAGCCCATCAGCGCGTCGACGTCGGCGAGCAGCTTCATGCCGGTCGCAGCGAGGTCGGGGACGGACAGAGCAGTCAGCGCGCGGCGCAGCGGTGCGGTCAACAGGTGCCCGCGGTCGGCGAGTTCGGCTTCGAGGACGACCACGGCGGCGTCGGTCTCGGCGGACCTCTGGGCGCCGGAGGGGACGTACACACTCTGCCGGCGGCGCAGCAGCAGCCCGGCGAGGTCGTCAGCCGTCGTCATCATCATCAGGTCCCACCCCCGTAGGTACAGAAAAGGCGGGGGCGGAGAGTGCGTGCGCTACGGATCTTTTGCAGAGAAGAGAAAGAAGGAAGCACACAACGGAGCCGCCCCCGCACACCTGACGGTACGCGGGGGCGGCGGGGCCGGGCATCCCAATTAGTGCGGGGAGGAGAGGACTCAGCCCTCGATGGACGTCATGACGTGCTTGATGCGCGTGTAGTCGTCGAACCCGTACGCCGAAAGGTCCTTGCCGTACCCGGACTTCTTGAAGCCACCGTGCGGCATCTCCGCGACCAGCGGAATGTGCGTGTTGATCCAGACGCAGCCGAAGTCGAGGACCTTGGACATGCGCATGGCGCGCGCGTGGTTCTGCGTCCAGACCGAGGAGGCAAGGGCGTAGTCCACGCCGTTCGCGTACGACACGGCCTGCGCCTCGTCCGTGAAGGACTGGACGGTGATGACCGGGCCGAAGACCTCGTTCTGGATGATCTCGTCGTCCTGCTTGAGGCCCGAGACGACGGTCGGGGCGTAGAAGAAGCCCTTCTCGCCGACGCGCGAGCCGCCCGCCTCGACCTTGGCGTGCGCCGGAAGGCGGTCGATGAAGCCGGAGACCTGCTTCAGCTGGTTGGCGTTGTTGAGCGGGCCGAAGAGCACGTCCTCGTCGTCCGGCTGGCCGGTCTTCGTGTCGGCCGCGGCCTTGGCGAGCGCGGTCACGAACTCGTCGTGGATGGACTCGTGGACGAGCACGCGCGTGGCCGCCGTACAGTCCTGGCCCGCGTTGAAGAAGCCCGCCACCGAGATGTCCTCGACGGCCTTGGCGATGTCGGCGTCGTCGAAGACGACGACCGGCGCCTTGCCGCCCAGCTCCAGGTGGACCCGCTTGAGGTCCTTGGAGGCGGACTCGGCCACCTGCATGCCGGCGCGCACGGAGCCGGTGATGGAGGCCATCGCGGGGGTGTTGTGCTCGACCATCGCGCGGCCGGTGTCACGGTCGCCGCAGACGACGTTGAAGACGCCCTTGGGGACGATCGAGCCGATGATCTCGGCCATCAGGACGGTCGACGCGGGGGTCGTGTCCGAGGGCTTGAGGACGACGGTGTTGCCCGCGGCGAGCGCCGGGGCGAACTTCCAAACGCCCATCATCATCGGGTAGTTCCAAGGCGCTACCTGCGCGCAGACGCCGATCGGCTCGCGGCGGATGATGGAGGTCAGACCCTCCATGTACTCGCCGGCCGCGCGGCCTTCGAGCATCCGGGCCGCGCCCGCGAAGAAGCGGATCTGGTCGACCATGGGCGGGATTTCCTCGGACCGCGTGAGCCCGGTCGGCTTGCCCGTGTTCTCGACCTCTGCCGCGATGAGCTCCTCGGCACGCTCCTCGAAGGCGTCGGCGATCTTCAGCAGGGCCTTCTGACGCTCGGCGGGCGTCAGGTCGCGCCAGGCGGGGAACGCGGCGGCGGCCGCGTCCATGGCGGCGTCGACGTCGGCCTGCCCCGACAGGGGCGCGGTGGCGTAGGCGTCGCCGGTGGCGGGATTGACCACCTCGGTGGTCCGCCCGTCGGCGGCGTCCCGGAATTCTCCGTCGATGTAGTTACGCAGACGGCGCAGCTCGGTGGTCACTTCCGGCCCTCCAGTCAGATGTCCAGTGGATGAGACACCCACCCTAGTCGTTGTACCGACGCTTTCAACATACCCGGAGCCCTAGAACTGCGAAATCCGTGACGATCGAACCCCTAGACAACGAATTTCATCGATCTGACCTTGCGGAACTGTCGAGTCCTGTGCACCATGGGGTCGTGGCCAGTCGCAGCGCAGATTCCAGCAGTTCCCGACACGGGAACGGTTCTTCGTCCATCGACGCCGTCTCCCTGGCGATCATCGAACAGCTTCAGGAGGACGGACGCCGTCCGTACGCCGCCATCGGCAAGGCCGTGGGCCTTTCCGAAGCGGCCGTGCGGCAACGCGTCCAGAAGCTGCTCGACCAGGGCGTGATGCAGATCGTCGCCGTCACGGACCCGCTCACCGTGGGTTTCCGGCGCCAGGCAATGGTCGGCATCAACGTCGAGGGTGATCTGGATCCCGTCGCGGAAGCGCTGACGGCCATGGCCGAGTGTGAGTACGTGGTGATGACCGCGGGCTCCTTCGACCTGATGGTGGAGGTCGTCTGCGAGGACGACGACCACCTTCTCGACGTGATCAACAAGCGCATCCGCGCCCTCCCCGGCGTGCGCTCCACCGAGAGCTTCGTCTATCTGAAGCTCAAGAAGCAGACCTATATGTGGGGAACCCGATAGCCGTGAGCAAGGACCTCAGCCAAACCGCGTACGACCACTTGTGGATGCACTTCACCCGCATGTCGGACTACGAGAACGCACCCGTGCCCACCATCGTGCGTGGCGAAGGCACCTACATCTACGACGACAAGGGCAAGAAGTACCTCGACGGCCTCTCCGGCCTGTTCGTGGTCAACGCCGGCCACGGTCGTCACGAGCTCGCCGAGACCGCCTACAAGCAGGCGCAGGAGCTGGCCTTCTTCCCGGTGTGGAGCTACGCCCACCCGAACGCCGTCCACCTCGCGGAGCGTCTCGCCGACTACGCGCCCGGCGACCTCAACAAGGTCTTCTTCACCACCGGTGGCGGCGAGGCCGTCGAGACCGCGTGGAAGCTGGCGAAGCAGTACCACAAGCTCACCGGCAACCACACGAAGTACAAGGTCATCTCCCGCGCGGTCGCCTACCACGGCACCCCGCAGGGCGCCCTGTCCATCACCGGCCTGCCGGCCCTCAAGGCCCCCTTCGAGCCGCTCGTCCCGGGCGCGCACAAGGTGCCGAACACGAACATCTACCGCGCCCCGATCCATGGCGACGACCCCGAGGCCTTCGGCCGCTGGGCCGCCGACCAGATCGAGCAGGAGATCCTCTTCGAGGGTCCCGAGACCGTCGCGGCCGTGTTCCTCGAGCCGGTACAGAACGCCGGTGGCTGCTTCCCGCCGCCGCCCGGGTACTTCCAGCGGGTCCGCGAGATCTGCGACAAGTACGACGTGCTGCTCGTCTCGGACGAGGTCATCTGCGCCTTCGGCCGCCTCGGCACGATGTTCGCCTGTGACAAGTTCGGCTACGTACCGGACATGATCACCTGCGCCAAGGGCATGACCTCGGGCTACTCCCCGATAGGCGCCTGCATCGTCTCGGACAAGATCGCCGAGCCGTTCTACAAGGGCGACAACACCTTCCTGCACGGCTACACCTTCGGCGGCCACCCCGTGTCCGCCGCGGTCGGCCTCGCCAACATCGACATCTTCGAGAAGGAGGGCCTGAACCAGCACGTCCTCGACAACGAGGACGCGTTCTACCAGACCCTCCGCAAGCTGCACGACCTGCCGATCGTCGGCGACGTCCGCGGCAACGGCTTCTTCTACGGCATCGAGCTCGTGAAGGACAAGGCCACCAAGGAGACGTTCAACGACGAGGAGACCGAGCGCGTCCTGTACGGCTTCCTCTCCAAGGCGCTGTACGAGAACGGCCTGTACTGCCGCGCCGACGACCGTGGCGACCCGGTCGTCCAGCTCGCCCCGCCGCTGATCTCCACCCAGGAGACCTTCGACGAGATCGAGGGCATCCTGCGCGAGGTCCTCACGGAGGCGTGGACGAAGCTCTGATCCCTGGGATCCCCCTCCGGGATCCATAGTGTGATCGAGTGATCAACACCGGCCCCGGGGGCGCCCGTTCGAGTGAGAACGGGTGCCCCCGGGCCGCGTCGTTTCCAGGCATCGCGGCCTGGATCCCTAGCGTGCCCAGTGACCGATCGGCCCCGCCTTCGTTCCCCCGTACGGGGGAGGCAAACTGATCTGAACCGAGGTGTACGTGATGGTGGCTCCGCCGGACAACGACGTGCTGTGGGCACGCGCCCTACACGTCACACACAACGGCTCGCCCGCGCTCACCGGCGTATCGCTCGGTGTCCGCGAGGGCGAGATCCTCGCCGTCACGGGCCCACGCGGCAGCGGCAAGACGACTCTCCTGCGCTGTCTGTCCGGGCAGCTCCTGCCCGACGAGGGCGAGGTCTGGTTCAACAGCACGCCGGTGCACACGATGGGTCCCGTGATCCGCGAACGCCTGCGCCGCGACCGCTTCGGCTGGATCGACCCCGAGCCGCACCTCGTGCCCGAGCTCACGGGCTGGGAGAACGTCGCGATGCCGCTGATGCTGCGCGGCGCCTCGCACCGGGTCTCCAAGACCACGGCCCAGGAGTGGCTCGACCGGCTCGACATCGGTGACTGCGCCCGCAAGCGGCCGCACGCGCTGCTCCAGGCCCAGCGCCAGCGCATCGCCATCGCCCGCGCCCTGGTCACCATGCCGTCCGTGATCTTCGCCGACGAGCCGACCGCGCCCCTGCACCGCGCCGACCGCGCCCACGTCCTGCGCACACTGACGACCGCGGCCCGCTCGCACGGCATCACGGTCGTCATCGCCACACACGACACAGAGGTCGCCGCCCTCGCCGACCGAACGGTCACGCTGCTCGACGGCAGGCGCGTGAACACGGTGCATCTGCCCGGCTCGGAGGAGCTCGCGGCGGCGACGGAGGGCGGTCCGGGCGCCCACGAGGCGGCGGGTGGTGACGCGGCCGAGGGGGCCGGGGATGCGGGGGCCGAGGGGGCCGGGGCGGCGGGTGCTGGGGGCTCCGGGGCTGCGGATGCCGGGGGCTCCGGGGCTGCGGATGCCGGGGGCTCCGGGATCGCTGCCACCGAGGGCTCCGGTAGAGCGGCCGCCGTAGGCGCCGGGACAGCGGGTGCCGGGGGCGCCGGGACAGCGGGTGGCGGAGACTCCGGGATCGCTGCCACCGAGGGCTCAGGTAGAGCGGCCGCCGTAGGCGCCGGGACAGCGGGTGCCGGGGGCGCCGGGACATCGGGTGGCGGAGACTCCGGGATCGCTGCCACCGAGGGCTCAGGTAAGGCGACCGCCGTAGGCAGCGCCGGGACCGCTTCCGCCGGAGGCTCCGGGTCAGCGACCGCCGAAGGCTCCGGGACGGCGACTGCCGGGGGCTCCAGGACCGCGACCACCGAAGGCTCCGGCACAGCGGAGGCCGAAGGCTCCCGGACCGCTGCCGCCGAGGGCCTCGGTAGAGCCGCCGCCGAAGGCTCCGGGACAGCGGGGGCCGGGGGCGCCGGGATCGCAGCCGCCGAAGGCTCCGGTACGCCGGGGGGCGGAGGCTCCAGGGCGGTAGCTGCCGCGGGCTCCAGGGCCGCGGGCGCCGGAGACTCCGGTACAGCGGGCGTCGGAGGCTCCGGGGCCGTGGCCGTCGAGGGTGACTCCGACGACAAGGAAGGCCGGGCCGCGTGCTCGCTCTCCGTCTAGCCCGCGGGGCCCATCCCCTGGTCCAGCTGCGCAGGCTGCTGGTCGCCGGGGCGTCGGCCGGCACCGGCTTCCTGCTCCTGTGCACGCTGGGGTACGCGATGGGCCACCCGGACGCGTCCGGCGGAGCCCTGCTACGGCTCGCCTGGTGCGTCGCACCGATCGCCGCCACGGTGTACTTCGCCGTCACCGTCGCACGCACCGACCCTGCGACCCGGCCGCGCTCCGGGCTCTCGGCGGTGGGGCTCGGGCCGGCGAGGCTCATGGTCCTCGCCACGATCTCCACCGCGGTGGCGTGCACGCTCGGCTCGATGGTCGCGCTCCTGTTCTTCCTGCACCTGCGCGGCGACCTGTCGGGCCTGCCGTTCGACGGCGCCGGAGCCGAACTGCTCGCCGCCGGCCAGCCGTTGCCCCTCCCTGCGGCACTCACCCTGCTCGCCCTTGTACCGCTGCTCGCCTCCGCGGGAAGCGCTGCGGTACTGCGGCCCCGGACCCCGAAGTCCAACGGCAAGCAGGACGCCCACGATGCCGGCCCGCCGGACCCGAACGCACCGGCAGCCCCGCCGAGCGGCCTTCCCTGGGGAGTCGCGCTCCTCGCGGCAGGCCTCGCCGTCGAGACGTACGCGAGCCGCTCCCCCGGCGCCTCGGACCTGCGGATGCCGGGCGGTCTCACCGGCAGCCCGGCGGGCGTCCTCGCCGGATGGGCGCTCACGGCGCTCGGCCTCGCCATCGCGGGCCCCGGCCTCACGTTCCTGTGCGGGCGCATCCTGCAGTCGGCCAGGCCCGGCGCGATGCGGCTCCTGGCCGGACGCGGGCTGCAGGAGGAGGCGCGGCGGATCGGCCGGCCGCTCGGAGTGCTGTGCGTGGTGGGCTCCGGGGCGTACGCGGCGCTCACGCTCTACTCCGGTAACCGGCCCGAGGTCGGCCCGCTGACCACGCTCGGCTCGCTGCTCGTGGCGGGCTGCGCGGTACTGACCCTGGCCACGGCCGCGGTCGAGGCCAAGCACGCGCGCTCGGACACGACGTCGGCGCTGCTCCAGCTCGGGGCTCCGGCGTCGATGCTGCGCGGCACCGCCGCACTGCGGGCAGGCACGCTCGCGGCGGTGTTCGGGCCGCTGACCTGGGTGGTGGCGGAGTTGGCCGCGCTGCCTCTCGCGGGCTGAGGAGCCCGCCGCCCAACTCGCGGGAAAAGAGCCCGCTCCGGGCGATGAGTTCTGCGTCGAACGTTCGTCTACCCCTCCGTAGGACACAGACACCGAACGCACGCGCCACGCAGAACTCACCGCAACGGGAGCCCTCATGTACCAGCAGATGATCTTCGTGAACCTCGCCGTGAACGACGTCGACAGCTCGAAGAAGTTCTTCACGGAGCTCGGCTACTCGCTGAACCCGCAGTTCACGACGGACGACTGCGCCTGCGTCGTGATCAGCGACACGATCATCGCGATGATGCTGAGCAAGAGCCACTACCAGCAGTTCACGGAGAAGCAGATCGCGGACTCACGGACGACGAGCGAGACACTGCTCTGTCTGAGCGCCGAGAGCCGCGACAAGGTCGACGAGCTGGTGGACAAGGCCGTGGCGGCAGGCGGCACGGCGGGCAAGACACAGGACTTCGGCATGATGTACGGCCGCGCCTTCGACGACTTGGACGGCCACACCTGGGAAATCATGTGGATGGACGAGTCCGCGGTGGAGGGGTAGAGGGGCCGAGGGCCAGAGGTACTGGGCCGGCGAACCCGGCGGGCCAGGGGGCGATCGACGATCGGGCGGTCTGCTTAGCATGGGCGGATGCTGCCGACTCCCGAACCCGCATCCGCATCCGCATCCGCCCCCGGCCCCTCGCCCCGGCTTCCGGGCGGCGACCGCGAGATCGAGTCGCTCGACGAGTTCGACGAGATCGCCGCGGGCGGCTCGCTCGCCGGGTGCCGAGTCCAGGCCATAGACCTGATGGGACGTACGTCCGCGCTGACGGCGTGCGACGCAACGGGCACGGTGTTCCTCGGCTGCCTGATGGAGCCGAGCGCGGTGGACGCGGTCCGGGCCGCCGGAGCTCTGGTGTTCCCGCCCGTCCCCGGCCTGCCCTTCGACCCGTACCGCGGTCTTCTCCACACGCCGGACGAGCTCTTCGCCGGGCTCTCCGAGGGTGGGTACGAGGCGACGCCCGACGCCCGTGCGTACGAGTGGTTCCAGGAGACCAAGGCCGACGGTGACGTCTTCTCCTCGATGCTCCGCGCGATCCACGACGACTCGATCTCGGACGCCCTCGACGAACTGCTGGTCAGCGCCCGGGTGGTGGGCGTGATGGGCGGCCACGCGATGGCCCGCGGAACGGAGGCGTACGAGGGCGCGGCCCGGCTCGGCCGCTCGCTCGCCCGCGCCGGGTTCACGGTCGCCACGGGTGGCGGCCCCGGCGCGATGGAGGCGGCGAACCTGGGCGCGTACGCGTCGGTCTTCCGCGAGGAGATGCTGGACGAGGCGCTCGAACTCCTCGCCAAGGCACCGTCGTTCACTCCCTCGGTCACCGAGTGGGCGCGGGCGGCCTTCGACGTGCGCGAGCGCTGGCCGGACGGTGGCGCGTCGGTGGGCGTCCCCACGTGGTTCTACGGCCACGAGCCGCCGAACGCCTTCGCCACCCACCTGGCGAAGTACTTCGCGAACGCCACCCGCGAGGACGGTCTGCTCGCCCGCTCGAACGGGGGCGTGATCTTCCTGCCCGGCGCCGCGGGCACGCTCCAGGAAATCTTCGACGCGGCAACCCCGAACTACTACGAGTCCCGCGGCGAGCCGGTCCCCATGATCCTGGTGAACCACGAACACTGGACGGAACGCCTTCCCGCATGGCCGCTGCTACAGGCGCTGGCACGGGGCCGCTCGATGGAGTCCCGGATCGCATTGGTGGAAAGGGTGCAGGACGTCCCAGCAGCCCTACAAGGCTTCAACCAACCCAACTAACCCCTGGCCCACCCCGCCCCTTCTTTCCCCACGCGACGGCACCTCCCCGGCCAGGCGAAGCCCCCTGCCCAACGCAGCTTCCCCGCCCGGCGCAGTTCCCCCTGCCCTAGCGAAAATTTCATGCCGTCCGGCAAAAACCCCAGCCCGGCAGCGGGAGCTTCCAGCCCTCCCAGCGAGATCCCACCCCGCCCGCTGAAGAACCACCCCACCACGCGGAGACCCCACTGCCGGGACCCCAGCTCCCGCAGAGATCCCACTTCGCCCCGCGCAAAGCCAACCCGCCCTGCGGAGATACCAGCCCACCCCACGGCGATCCCAGTCGGCCCTGCGGGGCCCAAGTCCCGCCTCCGCAGAGCTCCCAGCCGGGCCGGTGAAAGTTCCAGCCCGCCCTACGAAGGCGCCCAGTCCGCCCGGCGAGCTCCACCGCGCCCGGCGGAAATCCACCCCGCCCAGCCCACCCCCAGCCCGTCCGGCGTTTGAGGACGAGCTCGGCGGAGCCGGCGATGACAGCGCCCCAAGGCCCCCGCGCCAGGCCCCGCGCCAGGCCCCGCGCCAGAAAACTCAGCCGAACGAAGCCCTCTCCAGCCAGAAGTCCAGCAGCTCCCGATCCCCCAGAACCTCGACGCCCCCACCGTCCAGCGGCCGCCGGCGATAGAACGCGAGCAGGACCTCAGTGAGCGGGCCCCGCAAAGCGACCGTCGCCTTCTCGTGGCCCCGCCGCCACACGAAACCGTCGTCTACGAACTCGATGACCCACTCCGCGTTCAGCTCCGCGGGCGCATCAGTCGCATGCAGATGAATACTGCGCCCCGCCCCACGCAACTCAGCGGCACTGTCGTCGGCATCGGACCGCTGCACGTACTGCACGATCTCCAGCCACTCGTCAATCGCATCGGCGGCGACATCCGGCGCGACTTCATACGGAACGCCCGCGGCGATCGCCGCATCCGCCCGATGGACGGCCACCTCATGCGTCATGCGCCGCGCCCAGAACCCGGCGTCGTGACGGTCGGACCAGGACCACACCGCCGTATCGGCCTGCGCGCCGCCCATCGTCCCCACGAAGAGCTCGGCGGTCTCCGCCAGCCACGCGTCGAGAGCAGCGGGGTCGTCGCCCTCCGGCCCGCTGATCCCCGGTATCTCCTCCTCCGGGATGTCCCCCGTGGCCCGCGTGCCCACCAGCCGCTCCGCCCAGCGCACGGCACCCCCCATATGCCGGGCGAGGTACCCGAGGGTCCACTCCGGACACGTCGGCACGGTGGCCGACAGATCCGCCCCGGCCAACGTCTCCCTCAAAAGGCCCAGCTGGACCGCGACTTCGGCGCGGTGGCGGTCGTACTCAAGTGTCGTCATGGCCCGCACCCTAGGCAGATCCCCGAACCATCCACACCCCAATAACGCCCGCGCCCCAAGCCGGCCCACCCCCACCGCAGCCAACCCCCACCTCACCCCAACACCACAACATCCCCCACATCAAACGCCACCCCCACCGTCTCCCCCACCCCAGGCGCATCCCGCAACGCACAGGCCGCCTCAAGCCGCGGCCCGACCCGAGGCTCCAGGTGGACGGCGACATGCGTGCCCCGGAACGTGCGCGCGGTCACCATGCACGCCAACCCCTCGTCGGCCGGCACCAGCCGCACCCCGGCCGGCCGCACCAACAGCCGGCGCCGCCCGTCCGCCGGGCTCCCGGCAGGGCCCCCGGCACCCTCCGGCACCGGAACCTTGCCCCAGGCGGTGTCGGCCACCTCACCGGACACCGTCGCGTCGACGATGTTGTCGAAGCCCAGGAAACGTGCGACGAACTCGTCAGCCGGATGCCGCCAGACCTCAAGTGGCGTACCGGACTGGGCGATCCGCCCCTCCCGCATCACCACCACCCGGTCCGCGAGCGCGAACGCCTCGCCCTGGTCGTGCGTGACCGCGAGCACCGTCGTACCCAACTCGTCGAACAGCTCACGGAGTTCGACGACAAGCCGCTCCCGCAGCGAACGGTCGAGCTGCCCGAGCGGCTCGTCGAGCATCAGCAGGCGCGGCCTCGGTGCGAGCGCACGCGCGAGGGCGACCCGCTGCTGCTCGCCGCCGGAGAGCGAGGCGACGGCCCGGCGCTGCGCACCCGGAAGCCCCACGAGTTCGAGCAACTCGGCCACGCGGTCGGCCTGTTCGCCCCGCGAAGCCCCGTGCATCCGCAGCCCGAAGGCGACATTGCCGGCCACGTCACGCTGCGGGAAAAGCTGATGGTCCTGGAACATCAGGCCGACCCCACGCTTGTGCGCGGGCACACCCCGCTGGTCCTTCCCGCCGAGGAGCACCTGCCCGCCGTCGAGATCCTGGAGCCCGGCGACCGCACGCAGCAGCGTCGACTTACCGCTGCCGCTCGGCCCGAGCACGCACAGGATCTCGTGCTCCTCGACCTCCAGGGCGACCTCGTCGAGGACGGCCCGCGCCCCGAACCGTACGGTCGCATCCGCCAGCGTCAGCAAGGCCATCAGAACTCCCCGGTCGTGCGGTCGGTACGGAGGCGTTCGAGCAGCAGCAGCGACACCGCGCACACCACCATCAAGATTGTCGAAAGTGCCATCGCCTGCCCGTAGTTGAGCTCTCCCGCCCGCCCCAGGAGCCGCGCCACGGCCACCGGAAGCGTCGGGTTGTCCGGCCGCGCGATGAACACGGTCGCGCCGAACTCCCCCAGGGACACGGCGAAGGCGAACCCGGCGGCGATCAGCAGCGCGCGCCGCACCATCGGCAGGTCGACCTCCCGCCACGCCCGCAGCGGCGAGGCCCCGAGCACGGCAGCCGCCTCACGCAGGCGTCCGTCCACCGCGCGCAGGACGGGAAGCATGGTGCGTACGACGAAGGGCACGCCCACCAGGGCCTGCGCGAGCGGCACCAGAATCCACGTCGAGCGCAGGTCGAGCGGCGGCTTGTCCAGCGTGATCAGGAAACCGAAGCCGACCGTCACCGCGGACACCCCGAGCGGCAGCATCAGGAGCGCGTCGAAGCCGCGCACCAGGCGGCCCGCCTTCCGGGTGAGCGCCGCGGCGGCGAGCCCGCCGATCACCAGGGCGATGGCGGTGGCGGCGAGCGCGTACTGGAGCGAGTTCCAGACCGCCTCGATCGGCGGGACGAGGAACGCCCCGCCCTCCGCCGACGTCAACTCCTTGTAGTACGTGAAGCCGTAGCCGTCGGGGCCGCTCAGCGACCGCTCGATCAGCACCCCGAGCGGCAGCAGTATCAGCACGGCGATCGTGACCATGACCCCGCCGAGCAGCGACCACTGCCCCGCGCCGCGCGGACGACGCGCGACCACGGAGGCGTCGACCAGCTTCAGCGCACTCTCCCTGCGGCGCACGGTCCACGCGTGCACGGCGAGGATCGCGCCGACCGCGGCGAACTGCACGATCGTCAGTACGGCGGCCGTCGACAGGTCGAGAAGCTGGGCGGTCTGCCGGTAGATCTCCACTTCGAGCGTCGAGTACGCGGGTCCGCCGAGGATCTGCACGACGCCGAAGGAGGTGAACGTGAAGAGGAAGACCATGAGGGAGGCCGCGGCGACCGCGGGACCGAGCGCGGGCAGCGTGACGGTCCGCCAGGCGGTCCACCGCGAGGCGCCGAGCATCCGCGCGGCCTCCTCCTGGCGCGGGTCGAGCTGCGACCAGAGCCCGCCGACGGTCCGTACGACGACGGCGTAGTTGAAGAAGACGTGCGCGAGCAGGATCGCCCACACCGTCGTGTCGAGGCGTACGCCCCACATCTCGTCGAGCAGCCCGCCCCGGCCGAGCAGCGCGAGGAAAGCGGTCCCGACGACGACGGTCGGCAGCACGAACGGCACCGCGACGACGGCCCGCAGAATCTGCTTGCCCCTGAACTCGAAGCGCGCGAAGACGTACGCGCCAGGGAGCGCGATCAGCAGGGTGAGCGCCGTCGAGGCAAGCGCCTGCCAGGTGGTGAACCACAGCACGTGCCGGACGTCGGACTGCCCGACGACCTCCGCGATCCGCCCGAACTGCCAGTCCCCGCCGACCTTCAGGCCGCGCGCGACGATCGCGGCGACCGGATAGGCGAAGAAGACGGCGAAGAACGCGACGGGCACGGCCATGAGACCGAGCCGCGTCGCGCTCCCGCGCGCGAGCCCCTTACGGGACGTGCTTACTTCAGTACGAGCGAGGTCCACGACTTGACCCACTGCTCGCGGTTGTCGGAGATCTTCTTCGGAGCCATGGTCTCCGGCTTGTCGACGCTCACGCCGTGCTCCGTGAACAGCTCCGGCAGCTTGCCGCCCTCACGGACCGGGTTCACGAACATGTTCAGCGGCATGTCCTCCTGGAACTCGGCGCTGATCAGGAAGTCGAGCAGCGCCTTGCCGCCCTTCTCGTTCCGGGCGTTGTCGAGCAGACCCGCGTACTCGACCTGCCGGAAGCAGGTGCCGGTCGCGACGCCGGTCGGCGCCTCCTTGGGCTGCGGCTTGGCGTAGAGCACCTCGACGGGCGGGGACGAGGCGTACGAGACGACGAGCGGCCGGTCGCCCTTGGCCTTCTTGCCGCCGGCGGACCCGGAGAACTCCTCGTTGTAGGCCTGCTCCCAGCCGTCGACGACCTTGACGCCGTTGTCCTTGAGCTTCTTCCAATAGCCCTGCCAGCCGTCGTCGCCGTACTGGGCGGCGGTGCCGAGCAGGAACCCGAGGCCGGGGGACGAGGTCGACGCGTTCTCGGTGACCAGCAGGTCCTTGTACGCGGGCTTGGTCAGATCCGCGAAGGACTTCGGCGGCGCGAGCTTCTTGTCGGCGAAGTACTTCTTGTCGTAGTTGACGCAGATGTCGCCGCTGTCGACGGGCGTGACCCGGTGCTTCCCCTGATCGACGCGGAACTGCGAGGCGACCTGGTCCGAGCCCTTGGCCTCGTACGACTGGAAGAGGCCGTTGTCGAGCGCACGCGACAGAAGCGTGTTGTCTACGCCGAAGAAGACGTCGCCCTGGGGGTTGTCCTTGGACAGGATCGCCTTGTTCACAGCGGCGCCCGCGTCCCCGTCCTTGAGGACGTTGACCTTGTACCCGGAGCTCTTCTCGAACGCCTTCAGCACGTC
Organism: Streptomyces sp. NPDC051218; assembly: GCF_044455475.1. Lineage (NCBI taxonomy): Bacteria > Bacillati > Actinomycetota > Actinomycetes > Kitasatosporales > Streptomycetaceae > Streptomyces > Streptomyces sp. NPDC051218. The sequence continues at coordinate 85,406 of NZ_JBITEU010000012.1, forward strand.
CTTGGAGACGTTGAACGAGTCATGGCTGACGAGTGTGACGCTCTTGGAGTCGGCCTTGTCGCCGCTGTCGGACGAGCTGCCGCACGCGGAGAGCGCGACGAGCCCGACGCTCACCGCGACCGCGGTGAGCGTGATCTTCTTGGTGGTACTCACTGAATTCATTCCTCCTGGAGTGACCAGGAAGAGACGCGGCCCTGCCCGCGGACCGAAGGGCCGGCGGGCAGGGCGCAACAGCTTGAGTGGTGTCCGAACTTCCTACCCGGAATGACCCGGGCAAGGTTCAGAGGGTCTGCGGCCAACCTGTCCTTGGCTGCCGCACTCTCAGCGCTGTGGCGCTCCCCTGTCGGAATATGAAGATGTGTTCCGTCCGTGCAGTTGTGCACTGCCTATGAAGTTGTGTTTCGGCCAGCCTAACGCTCTGCCGCGGCGAGCTGACCGCACGCCCCGTCGATCTCCTGGCCACGGGTGTCACGCACCGTGACAGGCACCCCATGAGCGGCGATGGCGTTCACGAAGGCCTTCTCGTCCTCCGGCCGCGACGCCGTCCACTTCGAGCCCGGCGTCGGGTTCAGCGGGATCAGGTTCACGTGCACGGGCTTGTTCTTGAGCAGCCGCCCGAGCCGGTCACCGCGCCACGCGTGGTCGTTGATGTCCCGGATCAGCGCGTACTCGATGGACAGGCGGCGCCCGGACTTTGCGGCGTACTCCCACCCTGCCTCCAGCACCTCGCGCACGTTCCAGCGCGTATTGACGGGTACGAGGGTGTCGCGGAGCTCGTCGTCGGGCGCGTGCAGCGAGATGGCGAGGCGGCACTTGAAGCCCTCGTCGGCGAACCGGTGGATGGCGGGCACGAGGCCCACGGTCGACACGGTGATGCCACGCTGCGAGAGGCCGACCCCGTCGGGCTCGGGGTCCGTCAGCCGGCGGATCGCCCCGGTCACGCGGTTGTAGTTGGCGAGCGGCTCACCCATCCCCATGAAGACGATGTTGGAGAGCCGCGCGGGCCCACCGGGAATCTCCCCGTCGCGCAGGGCCCGCATCCCGTCCACGATCTGGTGCACGATCTCGGCGGTGGACAGATTCCGGTCGAGACCGGCCTGCCCGGTCGCGCAGAACGGGCAGTTCATCCCGCACCCGGCCTGCGACGAGATACACATCGTCACGCGGTCCGGATAGCGCATGAGCACGGACTCGACGAGCGTCCCGTCGAACAACCGCCACAGTGTCTTACGGGTGGTGTCGTCGTCGCAGCTGATGTGCCGCACCACGGACATCAGCTCGGGAAGCAGCGCCTCCTGGAGCTTCCCGCGCGAACCGGCGGGAATGTCGGTCCACTGCTCCGGGTCGTGCGCGTACCGCGCGAAGTAGTGCTGCGAGAGCTGCTTGGCGCGAAACGGTTTCTCGCCGGCGGCGGCGACGGCTTCCTTGCGCTCGGCGGGCGTGAGGTCGGCGAGATGCCGCGGCGGCTTCTTGGCTCCGCGGGGCGCGACGAAGGTGAGTTCTCCGGGTACAGGCATGGTGATTCCAGTGTCGCAGACTGTGGGAGCGCCACCCGGCCACCGTGCGGCGGTGGTGCGCGGCCCAGGGGGCGGGCCCTGCCGACCCGTCGAAGTCGGTCGACAGGGCCTCTCACAGTGCGACATCATGTGGTCACACAAGGTGAGTCAGCGTGTCGAGTGACTGGCCGGCGAGGGGGACCCAGTGGAACCGTCCGACGCACCCATCGCCCTCGACCGCGATGTGTTCATGCGAAGCCTCATCCGTGAACTGGCGCGCGTCCTTGAGGACGTCGTCGGTCTCGAGGAGGCGGCGGGCTATGTCAGCCTCGTCAGTCAGACCATCGGCGACGACATCAACGGCCAGTACACCAAGGCACTGTCGGTCGACCGTCTCGACCGCGTGCAGGTGGCGCAGGTCATGGTCGACCTCAAGAAGCGGCTCGGTGGGGACTTCTTCGTCGTGGAGGAGAACGACCGGCGCATCGTGCTCGGCAACCGGGTCTGCCCGTTCGGCGAGAAGGTCCTTGGCCGGCCCTCCATGTGCATGATGACGTCGAACATCTTCGGGACCATCGCCGCCGGCAATCTCGGCTACGCCCGCGTGGAGCTGGAGAAGACCATCGCCCGCTGGGACGTGGGCTGCCGTGTCGTGGTCCACCTCCGCCCGCCTTCCGAAGCGGAACTGACCACAGGCCGTGAGTACTACGGCGATGTCCGGTGACCATCGACGACCCCCTGGCCCTCTTCCGGAAGATCACCGGGCTGCTCACGGAGCCGGTGCTGCTCGTCGCCGCCGACACGCGTGTACTGGCCGCGAACCCCTCGGCGGTCCGGATGCTTCCGGGTGTCGAGGACGCGGCGCCCCTGAGCGACATGGTCTCCGAAGCCGCCGAGGACGTCGCCCAGTACGTACGGCAGTGGATGCGCACCGGCCACCCGACCCCCGCGGGCCTCACCCTGCACGGCTACGACGGCGCACGCGTACGCTGCCGCTGCTTCGGCGCCCGAGCCCAGTGGCTGCCCACCCTCGCGGTGCACCTACGGGCCGTCCGCATCGACCCCGGCGACCGCTTCCTCACCGTCAAGGAGCGCGTCAACGCCCTTGAGCGCGAGCGCACGCTCCGCTTCCGCGCGACCGAGGACCGCCTGCGGCTCAACTCGTCCCTGACCGCCGCCCAGCAGAAGCTCGATCACCTGCACACGCTCGTCCAGGCGGTCGCCTCGTCCACCACGACCGCGGGCCTGATCCGGTCGGTGGCCGAACACGCGCCCCCGGTCCTCGGCTGCACGGAAGCCGCCCTGCACCTCACCCCTCCGTCGCCCGGCCCCGACCGCCTCCACGTCCCCGTCGGCCCCCACGCCACCCTCGTCCTCGCCACGAATAGACCGCCGCCCCCGACGGAGCACCTGGAGTCGGTGACGGCCCTGATCGGCGGCGCGCTCAGGTCCCTCTCGCTCCTGTAGCCCCTCCGGGAGCTCCGGACACGAAAAAGGGCCCGCCGCCCCATGGACAGCGAGCCCCTCACGTACAGCGGCAGGCGGGTCAGCCGGACCCCACGAAGATGACGAGCAGCAGCCAGACCACCGGCGCGGTCGGCAGCAGTGAGTCGAGGCGGTCCATGATGCCGCCGTGACCCGGCAGCAGCGTGCCCATGTCCTTGATGCCGAGGTCACGCTTGATCATCGACTCGCCCAGGTCCCCGAGCGTCGCGCTCGCGGCGACCGCGAGGCCGATGAGCAGCCCCTGCCACCACGTGCCGCCGTCGATCAGGAACTCCATGCACAGCGCGCCGGCCGCCATCGCGAACGTCACCGCGCCGACCAGACCCTCGCGGGTCTTGCCGGGACTGATCCGCGGAGCGAGCTTGTGCTTGCCGAAGCGCCAGCCGATCGCGTACGCCCCGGTGTCGCTGACGACGGTCAGGAGCAGGAACGTGAGCACCCGCATCGAGCCGTCGTCCGCGGTGAGCATCAGCGCCACGAACGTGGCGAGGAAGGGGACGTAGAACGCCGCGAAGACGCCCGCCGTGACGTCCTTCAGATAGCCCTCGGGCGGCTCGGTCATCCGCCAGACGAGCACCGCCAACGCGGTGAGTGCCATGGCGACCCAGGCGCCCTCGGGTCCGCGGACGTACCCGGCGACGACCATCGCGGCGCCGCCCACCGCGAGCGGGACCAGCGGCGCCTTGATGTCCTTGCGCTCCTGGAGCCGGGAGGTGAGCTCCCAGAGACCGACCACGACGGCGACCGCTATGACGCCGATGAAGACGGCCTTCACGATGAAGAGCGACGCGATGATCACCGCGCCGAGCCCCACGCCGACTCCTATGGCCGCCCCGAGATCACGGCCCGCGCTCTTCTTCTGCGGCGCTTGGGGCGCGCCCGGCGTCTGAGGCACCTGAGGCGCTCGCGGCGACTCGGGGGCGGGCTGTGATGCGCTGGGCATGGGCTCCCGGGGTACTTCAGGCATGTCGGGCACGATGGGCATGGGCTGCGTCTCTGCTGGATACAGGGCGTCATGCGCATCGTACGCGGGACCTGCCGGGGCAGCCCCTTGAGCAGGGCCCTGGTCGGACGGCCCCCAGTACCCGGCTCTGGGAGGCGCCCCCCAGGAAGAGTCGTTCACGGATCGGATTCCTCAGTCCTCAGACTTCGAGCCCTCAGACCTCGAGCAGCTCGGCTTCCTTGTGCTTGAGCAGCTCGTCCACCTGAGCGACGTACTTCGCGGTGGTGTCGTCGAGCTCCTTCTCCGCGCGACGGCCCTCGTCCTCGCCGATGTCGCCGTCCTTGATCGCCTTGTCGATCGCTTCCTTGGCCTTGCGGCGGATGGAGCGGATCGAGATCTTGGAGTCCTCGGCCTTGGTCTTGGCGACCTTGATGAACTCCTTGCGGCGGTCCTGCGTCAGCTCGGGGAACGTCACCCGGATGATGTTTCCGTCATTGCTGGGGTTGACGCCGAGGTCGGAGTCGCGGATCGCCTGCTCGATGTTGCGCAGCGCGCTCTTGTCGAACGGGGTCACCACGGCCATCCGCGGCTCGGGCACCGAGAACGAGGCCAGCTGATTGATCGGCGTAAGGGCGCCGTAGTAGTCGGCCACGATCTTGTTGAACATCGCCGGGTGCGCACGGCCTGTGCGAATCGCGGCGAAGTCCTCCTTGGCGACCACGACGGCCTTCTCCATCTTCTCCTCGGCCTCGAGGAGGGTCTCTTCGATCACCACTTGCTCCTGCGTGTTGTGAGTGGGCTGGGGGCGCCCCCACACGGTGAAGTAGGGGGAGTCCATGGGGTGTCGGCTGCGTCGCGTCTCGTTTCCCTGCACCGTGTCCGACCGGCAGGGCTTTGTCCATCCCTCAGGGCCCTCGGGGGACGTCCCCGAGATCAGGCGCGGGTGCCCTCGTCGCCCACGAGTGTGCCGATCTTCTCACCCTTGACGGCACGCGCGATATTGCCGCTGGAGAGCAACTCGAAGACCAGGATGGGCAGCTTGTTGTCGCGGCACAGCGTGATCGCGGTCATGTCGGCGACCTTCAGGTCGCGGGTGATGACCTCGCCGTAGCCGAGCGCGTCGTACTTCACCGCGTCCGGGTTGGTCTTGGGGTCGGAGTCGTAGACCCCGTCGACGCCGTTCTTGCCCATGAGCAGGGCCTCGGCGTCGATCTCCAGGGCGCGCTGCGCCGCGGTCGTGTCGGTGGAGAAGTACGGCATGCCCATGCCGGCGCCGAAGATGACCACACGGCCCTTCTCCAGGTGCCGCACGGCGCGCAGCGGGATGTACGGCTCCGCGACCTGGCCCATCGTGATGGCGGTCTGGACACGGCACTCGATGCCTTCCTTCTCCAGGAAGTCCTGGAGGGCCAGGCAGTTCATGACCGTGCCGAGCATGCCCATGTAGTCGGAGCGGGCGCGGTCCATGCCGCGCTGCTGCAACTCGGCGCCGCGGAAGAAGTTGCCGCCGCCGATGACGGCCGCGATCTGGGCACCGTCGCGGACGACCGCGGCGATCTCCTTGGCGATCGCGTGCACCACATCGGGGTCGACGCCAAGGCCGCCCCCGCCGGCGAACGCCTCACCGGAGAGCTTCAGCAGGAAACGACCGGCGACTTTGTCGTCGCCACTGTTTGTGTCGGCCTTGGTGGTCATGGAGTACTCGCTTCTTTTTGCTCGGCGCACATACGAAGAAGGCCACTGCCGGTGGGGTGTTGTTCGCATCCCATGCTCGGCAATGGCCTCCTCGTCAGATCTGCGGTCGTACGTCGCGTACTACGTGGGGTACGCGGGCGACCGCTGTCGACCCTAGCGGGGTCTACCGTCGATCGCGGTACGGACTCAGATGCCGACCTTGATGCGCGAGAAGCGCTTCAGGGTGACACCGGCCTCGTCCAGGACCTTCTGGACGGACTTCTTGTTGTCGAGCGCGTACGGCTGACCGAGGAGGGTGGCCTCCTTGAAGAAGCCGTTGACGCGACCCTCGACGATCTTGGGCAGCGCGGCCTCGGGCTTGCCCTCGGCGCGGGTGGTCTCCTCGGCGACGCGGCGCTCGGACTCGACGACCTCGGCCGGGACGTCCTCGCGGGAGAGGTACTTCGGCGCGAAGGCGGCGATGTGCTGGGCGATGCCCTTGGCCAGGTCGGCGTCGGCCTTGTCCAGCTCGACCAGAACACCGATCTGCGGGGGCAGGTCGGGCATGGTGCGGTGCATGTACGCGGTGACGAAGGTGCCCGAGAACTGCGCGAAGCGGTCCAGGACGATCTTCTCGCCGAGGTTGGCGTTGGCCTCGTCGACGTACGCCTGGACGGTCTTGCCGGCCTCGATCTCGGACGCGAGCAGCGCCTCGAGGTCGGCCGGGGACGTCTTGGCGACGTGGGCGGCGAGCGAGTTGGCGACGGCCTGGAACTTGTCACCCTTGGCGACGAAGTCCGTCTCGCACTTCAGCTCGACGATCACGCCGGAGGTGTTGTCGTCGGCGATGAGGGAGACCACGGCGCCGTTCTCGGCGGAGCGGCCCTCGCGCTTGGCGACGCCCTTCTGGCCCTTGATGCGCAGGGCCTCGACGGCCTTGTCGACGCTGCCGTCGGCCTCGTCGAGCGCCTTCTTGCAGTCCATCATGCCGGCGCCCGTGAGCTCGCGGAGCTTCTTGACGTCAGCGGCGGTGTAGTTCGCCATGATCCTGAAATTCTCTTTCGGAGGTCTGAAAGATCTACGGGTGAACGGCGGGGGCCTGGTGGGCCCCCGCCGTCAACTACCGAACCTGTGAAGGTCAGGCCTGCTCGGTCTCCGCGGCGGGGGCCTCGGCGGCAGCAACCTCGGCGGGGGCCTCGGCCTGCTCGGCGTCGGCGGCCTTCTCCGTCTCGGCGGACTTCTGAACCTCGGCCTCTTCGGCCTTCGGCTCGTCGGCCTTGGCCTCGTCAGCCTTGGGCTCGTCGGCCTTCTTGTCGCCCTCGAGCAGGTCGCGCTCCCACTCGGCGAGCGGCTCGCCGGCGGCCTTCTCGCCCGGCTTCTGGTCGCCGGTGGCGACGCCGGAACGGGAGATGAGGCCCTCGGCGACGGCGTCGGCGATCACGCGGGTGAGCAGGGTGACGGAGCGGATCGCGTCGTCGTTGCCCGGGATCTTGTAGTCGACCTCGTCGGGGTCACAGTTGGTGTCGAGGATGGCGACGACCGGGATGTTGAGCTTCCGGGCCTCGCCGACCGCGATGTGCTCCTTCTTGGTGTCCACGATCCAGACGGCGCTGGGCACCTTGGACATCTCGCGGATACCGCCGAGGGTCTTCTCCAGCTTGGCCTTCTCGCGGGAGAGGACGAGCAGCTCCTTCTTGGTGAGGCCGGACGCGGCCACATCCTCGAAGTCGATCTGCTCGAGCTCCTTGAGGCGCTGCAGGCGCTTGTAGACGGTCGAGAAGTTGGTGAGCATGCCGCCCAGCCAGCGCTGGTTCACGTAGGGCATGCCGACGCGGGTCGCCTGCTCGGCGATGGCCTCCTGCGCCTGCTTCTTCGTGCCGACGAACATGACCGTGCCGCCGTGGGCGACGGTCTCCTTGACGAACTCGTAGGCGCGGTCGATGTACGACAGCGACTGGAGCAGGTCGATGATGTAGATGCCGTTGCGCTCCGTGAAGATGAAGCGCTTCATCTTCGGGTTCCAACGACGGGTCTGGTGACCGAAGTGGACGCCGCTTTCCAGCAGCTCCCGCATCGTGACGACGGCCATGGCCGTACTCCTTGGTGTTCTCGGTTGTGCCGCGTCCGCCGGATGGCGGTCGCGCCTGACGCCCGCGATGCGCCGTGCCACAGAGGACCGAGAGGCGCTGGCACCTGGCTTTTCATGGCCTGATGTCGGGGCGTGCGAAGTCGACCCGGTGACCCGGATCGCCACAAGAAGTGTACGGGACCCGCGAGGCAGCGGGTGACGCCGATGTCCACAAGCGGCTGGTCATCCACAGATCCACGCCATGATCCCCACGGACCGTCTCGGCGCGGGACGGTTCTGCCATGTCTCACATGCGAAGAAGCCTGGGTCCGGTGCTGAGTCCGTTGCTGACTCTGGCGCTGCTGTGCGTGGCACTGATCACGGCGCCGGTGGTGCCTGCGGGGGCTGCCGGGAAGCCGGTGCCGGGGTCGAAGGTGCCGGAGATCGGCCGCGCCTGGCCCGTGGGGGTACGGCCCGCTGTCGTACGGGGCTGGGAACCCCCGGCGACGGAGTACGGGCGGGGCCACCGGGGCGTGGACCTCGCCGCGCCGCCAGGGGCCGTGGTCCGGGCGGCGGCCGCGGGGAGGGTCTCGTTCGCGGGGCGGGTGGCGGGCCGCGGGGTGGTCGCGGTGGAGCTGACGGGCACGGGTGACCCGCCCTTGCGCACGACGTACGAGCCGGTGCGGGGCACGGTCAAGAAGGGCGCCGCGGTCTCCGCGGGCGCGGCCCTGGGGGTGCTGGAACCACCCGGGTCCCATTGCCCGAGCAGCTGCCTCCACTGGGGCCTGCTGAGGGCCGACACCTACCTGGACCCCCTGTCACTGCTGCCCCCGTGGCTCCTACGACGCGGGACGTCCCGCTTGCTGCCGGTGATCGGGGCGCCGGGGGCGGGGCAGCGGTTGGGGCTACTGCCGGGACGGGCGGGGGTCGCGATGCCGGGGAGGGCCGGGGTCTTGCTGCCGGGCGACGCGGTGCCGGGGTGGGGCCGGGTCTCGCCGCCGGGGAGGGTGGTCGGCGCGGTGCCGGAGTGGGCGGGGACCGGGGTCGCGATGCCGAGGGGTGGCGCGGGTTGGGGGCTTAGCCCCGTACGCCCCTCAGGGCCATGGCGACTGCTGCCTCCGTGATGGCGGCCGGCTCCTCGGCGACGCCGAGCTCGATCCGCCGCACGGCCGCGTCCACGATGCCCTGCAGCAGCATCGCCGCCATCCGGGGCTGCTCGTGCCCCAGCGTCTCGAGCGCCTCGACAATGATGGCGATCAGGCCCCCGTGCGCGGCACGGATCTTCTCCCTCGCCCCGGCGTCCAGCTCGCTGGCCGAGATGGCGACGACGGCGCGGTGCCGCCGGTCCCCGACCAGGGCCAGCTGCCGCCGGACGTACGCCTCGACCTTGCCCTCGGCGGAGTCGGCCCCCTCCATCGCGGCGGAGACCTCCGCGGCCCAGACGGGGAAGTCAACCTCGCACAGCTCCTCCACGACCGCGGCCCGCGACCGGAAGTACTCGTACACGGAGGACCGCGCGAGCCCCGTGCGCTCGGCGAGGGCGGGGAAGGTCAACGCCTCCGTACCGCCCTCGGACAGCAGGGACCTCGCGGCGTCCAGCAGGGCGCCGCGCTGCATCGACCGGTGCTCGGCCACAGAGGCCGCTCGAATCCTTGGCACGCCCTCCACTCTACGGACGTGACCGCCGGGACGGGAGTCGATACACCGCTGAGAACCTCGCACCCGCACCGCGCGGCGCGGGCCGCGGGCAGGGACGATTCAGCGGGCTCAGCGGCCGAAACTCGCCAGCTTCGCCCGCAGCTGCAGCACGGATTTCGTGTGGATCTGGCTGACCCGGCTCTCCGTCACGCCGAGCACGTTGCCGATCTCGGCGAGCGTCAGGCCTTCGTAGTAGTACAGCGTGACGACGGTCTTCTCCCGCTCCGGCAACGTGTTGATCGCGCGCGCGAGCAGCCGCCGCAGCTCGCGGTCCTCGGCGACCTCCACGGGGTTGTCGGCGGCGGTGTCCTCGAGCGTGTCCATCAGGCTCAGCCGGTTGCCGCCCTCGCCGCCGACGTGCAGCAGCTCCTCCAGGGCCACCACGTTCGCCAGCGACAACTGGCTGAAAATGGCGTGCAGTTCCTCGATGGCGATGCCCATCTCGTGGGCGACCTCGCCCTCGGACGGAGTGCGCCGCATCTGCGCCTCGAGCGTGGCGTAGGCCCGCTCGACGTTGCGCGCCTTCTGCCGCACGGACCGGGGAATCCAGTCGAGCGCCCGCAGTTCGTCGATCATCGCGCCACGGATGCGGGTGATCGCGTACGTCTCGAACTTGATCGACCGCTCGATGTCGAACTTCTCGATCGCGTCGATGAGACCGAACACCCCGGACGACACGAAGTCCGCCTGCTCGACATTGGGCGGAAGCCCCACGCTGACCCGGCCCGCGACGTACTTCACCAGCGGCGAGTAGTGCAGGATCAGCTGCTCGCGCAGCCGCCCGTCCCCCGTGTCCTTGTACGACCGCCACAGCTCGTCCAGCGACGAGGGGGCGGGGGGCCGCTCCCGCTCGCCGCTACGGGCGGCGGGGGGAGCCGCCGCCCGATCGGACCCTGAGGTGTGCTGGGGCATTTGTTGCCTTGAGCCGTTCTGCCGTGAACCGGTGAGGTCGTGCGAGCCGATGGAGTGGTCCGTGCCCGCGAGGTGGTGAGTTTGCGTGAAGTGAATGAGGTTGTCCGTCTGCTTGCCTGTGGTTGCCTGTCCGCGTCGGAATCCTTGTGAGCGTAGCGTGACTGAAGTGTCGCAGTGTGCGAACAGTAGGGGATCCCGCGTACGCAGATACGTTCCGCTGGGCGCCCCACCGAGTACCGCTCGTCGCCGTGTGTGACGACCGTGAAGCGTCAACTACGGCCATTCCCAAGGCCGTCGGGGGTTCATCCAGACGGCCGAACACCGTCGGTCACCAACCGTCTCCCTTCGGCAAGACCGATGCATTCACCTGGCGTGTCAACTGCCAGCCGTCGCCGTGTCGTTCGACGAACCCCAGGGAGCGCAACTCGTACAACCGACCGATCGCCGCGTCGACCACCGTGCCCGCCCCGAGCGCGATCTCCGGGGCCGAGGCACTGCCCCGGCCGGGCACGGCAGCGAGGACCCGCGCGGCCTCCGGGGCGAGCAGATCGCGCGGCACGACGGGGCCGCGCCGCTCCGGAGCCAGCTCGCCCATGTCTCCCACCAACTCGACGATTTCCGCCGCGTCGGTCACCAGAACTCCGTCACGCCGCAGGAGTTCGTGCACCCCCGCCGAGAGACCGCTCGTCGCGGGCCCCGGCACCCCCATCGTGAACCGCCCGAGCTCCCGCGCGCTGCGCGCCGTGGCGAGCGCACCGCTGCGGTACGCGGCCTCGACGACGACACTCCCCCGGGTGAGAGCGGCGATCACACGGTTACGGAGGATGAATCTGCTCGGCGTGGGGTGATCCCCGGGCGGCAACTCCCCCACCAGCAGACCCTGTTCCGCGATCCTCCTGAGCAACTCGGCGTGTCCTCGCGGATAGGCCCGGTCCACCCCGCACGCAAGCACCGCGACCGTGGCCCCACCGGCGCCCAGCGCTCCCCTGTGCGCGGCCCCGTCCACCCCATAGGCACCGCCCGACACGACGACCCAGCCCCGCTCGGCCAACCCCGCGCCCAGAGCGGCCGCCATGTGCGCCCCGTACTCCGTGCAGGCCCGGGCGCCGACCACCGCCACCGACCGCAGGGCCCATATCCGCAGGCTGGGCCGCCCCCGCACCCACAGCCCCACCGGCCGCGCGTCCCTGAGGTCATCCAACTGGACGGGCCACTCCGCCTCCCCCGGGCACACGAACCGCACCCCGGCGTCCCGCGCCACCGCCAGGTCCCTCTCGGGCTGCGCCTTGCCTGCCCGCGCCCGCAGCCCTTCCCACCGGACCGGCGTCACCCCGTCAAGTCGCTCCTCCCCCTCGATCAGCCGCCGCACCACCTCGACGGCCCCGGTCTCACGCAGCCACCGCCCGCCCACCTCGTCCCCCGGTTCGAGGATCCGGGTCAGGGCGACCCTCGCCAGCCGCTCTTCCCCTGGGGCGGAACCCCCGAGCGCAGTCATGTCAGCGCCCCGATCGCCATCGGCACACCGCGCGCCACCCCCGTCCGCAACTGCAGCGCCAGGGCGACGTCCTGCGTCGCGGGCCGGTCGCGCCCCGCGAGGTCCGCCACGGTCCAGGCGACCCGCAGGACGCGGTCGAGCCCTCGGGCGGTCAGGAAGCCGCGCTCCAGGTCGAGTTCGGCGGCGTCCAGGGCGCCCGGCTCGGCAGGCCACCGCGTGCGCAGGGCATGCCCCGGCACTTCGCTGTTCGTCCGCCAGCCGGTGCCCGCCAGCCTGACCGCCGCCCGCTCCCTGGCTTCGCGCACCCGGTCGGCGACCGTCTGCGTGGAATCCCCCGGAGCGCCGTACCCCGCCAGTTCGGAGCGGGTGACGGGCTCCACCTCGACCTTCAGGTCGACCCTGTCGAGCAGCGGCCCCGAGAGCCGCGCCTGGTAGCGGCGGATGACGGATGCCGGGCACTCGCAGCCTTCGCCCAGCAGGGTGTGCCGCCCGCACGGGCAGGGGTTGGCCGCAAGCACCATCAGGAACTTCGCGGGCAGGCGCACCACCCCGGCACTGCGAGCGATCACCACATGGCCCGCTTCCAGTGGCTGGCGCAAAGAGTCCAGGGTCTGGCTGCTGAACTCCGGCGCCTCATCGAGAAAGAGCACGCCACGATGTGCCAACGACACCGCCCCCGGCCGCGCGATTCCCTTGCCGCCGCCCACCAGGGACTGCATCGTCGCGGAGTGGTGCGGCGCGCAGTACGGCGCGGTGTCCACCAACGGCTTGCCCGGTGGGAGCATGCCCGCCACGGAGTGGACAGCCGTCACCTCCAGGGATTCCTCCCGGGTGAGCCGGGGCAAGATCGCCGGCAGCCGCTCCGCGAGCATCGTCTTTCCGGCGCCCGGCGGACCCTGCAGGAAGAGGTGATGGCCTCCTGTCGCCGCCACCTCCACGGCGGTCCGGGCCGAGGTCTGTCCGACGACATCGGCGAGGTCCAGTGCGAGGGCATCGTCCAGGCCGCCGCTGAGCCCCGTGCCCACGCCGGTCCCGGGCACGCAGAGCCCCGCGAGCATGGGGTCCGGCCGCCCGGGTTCGTCCGGCTCCTCCTCGGGCACCGGCTCATCGGTCAGCACCGCGATCAGCTGGCGCAGGCTGCGCACCCCCAGTACCGAGATCCCCGGCACCAGCGCGGCCTCGGCCGCCGTGCACTCCGGGACGACGACCTGCTCATAGCCCGCGTCCGCCGCCGCGAGGACCGCGGGCAGCACTCCCCTGACCGGCCGCACCCGCCCGTCGAGCCCCAGCTCGCCGATCATCACGATGTCGGTGAGGGTCCGCGGATCGATACGCTCCGCCGCCCCGAGCACCGCACAGGCGATCGCGAGATCGAAGCCGCTGCCGCCCTTGGGCACCGACGCCGGGCTGAGGCCCACCGTGAGCTTCTTCTGGGGCCACTCCCCGCCGGAGTTCACCACCGCGGCCCGGACCCGGTCCTTGCTCTCCGTCAGGCTCTTGTCCGGGAGCCCGACCAGCGTGAACGCCGCCACGCCCGGCTCCAGATCGGCCTGCACCTCGACGACCACGCCCTCGACGCCCACCAGCGCCACGGAACACGTACGCGCGAATCCCATCAGGCCACCCCCCGCGCGTGCTCCACGACGGGCGCCCCGCGGCGTGGGATCAGCACGCCGACGAGGTCGATCCGCACTCCGCCCGGCGGTGGGCCTCCGCGCTCCTCGATCCAGCGCTCGGCCAGACGCCGCAGCCGCTCCGCCTTGGTCCGGCCCACGGCCGCCATCGGATGCTGATAGATCCCCGAGCCGACCATGGCTGCTCTGCGCGTCTTGACCTCACAGACGACCAGCGCCTCGCCGTCCATGGCCACGATGTCGATCTCGCCGGTCCTGCCACCGCGCCAGTTGCGCTCCAGAACCGTCATCCCGGCTTCGCCCAGCCGCCGCGCGGCCAGATCTTCGCCGTACCGCCCGAGTGCCCCACGTGCGTTCATGTCGGAACCACCTCCGAGACCCACACTGGGGCTCGGCCCCGACCGTTGTGGATCTTGGTGGATGACTCACGCGTTGTGGATAACTCGCTCACCCGTGACGGTGAAGGAGACGGGAGGCGGGCAGCCGGAGGCGGTGGACTCAGCCTCCCGGCAGCTCGAGGTCGCTCTTGTTGAGCTCCTCGATATTCACGTCCTTGAACGTGAGGACACGTACCTGCTTCACGAATCGTGCGGGCCTGTACATGTCCCACACCCAGGCGTCCGCCATGGACACCTCGAAGAAAACCTCACCCTGGACGGAGTGCACCTGCATCTCGTAGTCGTTGGTGAGGTAGAAGCGCCGTTCGGTCTCGATCACGTATTTGAACAGACCGACGACATCGCGGTACTCCCGGTAGAGCTTCAGCTCCATCTCGGTCTCGTACTTCTCGAGGTCCTCGGCGCTCATGGCATGTTCCCCTTCAGCCGTGCGTCCCCCTATTGTGCGTCAGCCTCTGGAGCCTCTACACGATTTCCGTGTCTAGGGTCTCGGGCCGGCTCGGAGGACCCTCGTCGAGCAGCTTGCGAAGCAACTCGGCGAGCCTGGTCGGATACACCGTCTCATGTGCCTCGGTCAGTTCCTGGCACGTCCACCAACGCGCTCCGGCGACACTCCGTCGTTCCAGCTCCGTCAGCCCTGCGGCCTGCGTGAACGTCTGTGACGTACGCGCCAGGAAGTACCGCTCGTCCTGGTCCCAGCGCCGTCCGGCGAAGGGGAAGGAGCAGAACCGCTGCCACAGGGCGGGGCCGAGCTCGACCTCGGTGATGCCCGTCTCTTCCATCAGTTCACGCAGTGCGGCCTGTTCATGCGTCTCGTCACCCTCCAGACCGCCGCCCGGCGTGAACCACCAGTCGTCCGCCACGTCCTCCGGCTCATGGCCGTGCAGCAGCAGAATCCGGTCCTGCGGGTCCAGCAGCACCACCCGCGCGACCCTCCGCGCCGCTGCCGCCTGCGGCTCCCCCGAGGCCTCGGGCTGCGGCTCAGCCGACATGCGCCGTAGCCCCCGAGCGTTCACCGCTCCGCGGCCGCTCACGCCCGCGCCGCATCCGCTTGGCCACCGGTCCGTACGCGGCGCCGCCCAGGACGAGCACGGCGCCCGCCACCACCGCCCACACCATGAGTCGCACGGGCCCGGGGTCCGAGATGCCGCCCGGCATGTCCGCGAAGCCCTCGGGGCGCTCCAGCGTGCCGAGCCTCTCCGTCGGCCAGGCGACCGCGTCGACCCGTCCCTCCACCGCGCTGCGCGGCACCGAGCCGTGGTTGGAGTCGCCCAGGTGCACGCTGGAGTCCAGGGAGCCGCTGCGCTCGTCACCGAGCAGGAAGAGGTTGCCCTTGGGGACCGTGGTGGCCGGTATTCCGGTGGCCGCGGCACCCTCACCCTCCAGCAGATACGGTTCTGCGACCGGCTTGCCATTGACCATCAGCTTGCCGTCCGTGCAGCAGGAGATCCGGTCGCCGCCGACGCCGACCACACGCTTGACCATCGGCAGATCGCCCCAGCTGGCCTGCTGGAAGACGACGACGTCACCGCGGCGCACATCGTCGCCGTCCATCCGCTCGGCCAGAACACGGTCGCCCGCACCGATCGTCGGCGTCATCGACCCGGTGGGAACGGTGTACGGCTGGTACACGACGGCGCCCCACACGAAGCCACCCAGGAAGAGCACACAGCCAAGGGCCACGGCCAGTCCCGACAGCACGCTGCCGAGCCGTCCGTGGCCCTCGTCCGTACGTTGTGTCCTGCTCATCCCAGTGCTCCCCCATATCGGAGACGACCCCGCGCCCCTACGAACAGGAGCGCGCAAGATCGGCGATCTGGGACGGCACCCTACCCGGCGGTACCTCCGCCAGAAACCCTCGCGGCCCGCGCAGCGGCCACCGTGAGCCGACGCCTGCGCCAGAGCACGACCGGCACCGCACCCGCAAGACCGAGGGCGGCGGGCGCCGCGCTCATCGCGGCGTTGATGCCGGGCTGGTCGAAGGTGTCCGGCTTGGGCAGCGTGGCCCAGCGGGTGGGCGGCCAGGCGATCACGATGGCGCGGCCCACGACGTTGTCCACGGGGACGGCGCCGCCGCCGGGCTGGTTCTGGTGGTAGCGGGAGTCCAGCGAGTTCTGCCGGTGGTCACCCATGACCCAGATTTTGCCCGGGGGAACGGTCTCCTTGAACTGGCCGCCCTGGTCGTCGACGCTGCACGGGGTGTTGCCCTCGAAGACGTACGGCTCGTTCAGTGCCTTGCCGTTGACCTTCACCGGGCCCGTGCCCTTGCACTCCACCGTGTCGCCGCCGACCGCGATGACCCGCTTGATGAGGTCCTTCTCGTCCGCTGACGGCATCAGGCCGACCCAGCCGAGGACCCGCTGGATCGCGTTCGGGTCGGGGGTGGGCTCCCCGTCCAGCCAGTGGCCGGGGTCCCGGAAGACGACGACCTCGCCGCGCTCGGGCTCCGAGCCGAACCACGGGGTCAGCTTGTCGACCAGGACGCGATCGCCCTGCTGGAGCGTGTTCTGCATCGAGTCCGAGGGAATCGAGAACGCCTGCACCAGGAAGGTCTTGATCACCAGCGCCAGGATCAGCGCGATACCGATGAGGAGCGGCAGCTCCTTCCAGAAGGAGCGGGGCTTCTTCGCGTCCTTGGCCGGCTTTCCGTCCTGCTCACCGGGTGCGGCCGAGGCGCCCGCGGTGTCACTCCCGGGGTTCACGCCGCCCGCCGTGGCCTCGGGCTCGTCTGATCGCCCTGGCTGCTCCTCGGGCCCACCGTGTCCGGACCGTGCGCCGACCGCCACATCCCCCACATCCACTCCTCAGTCCGTGCCGCTGCCCGCTCCTGATGCGATGCAGGCCCACCACTCCCATAACGAGCGGGAGTTCCGCAGGGGTCGGGAGTCCGGTCAATCCGTATCGATCGCCGTGTGCCACCCTATGCGACGGCCCGAGGGCCGTGTCCGACCCCGCACGCGCGTCGGGCACCGACGCGTACGTCTCCTGCTCCTCCAGTTTGCGCCAATGGTCAAAGGGCCAGGCGATGACCAGTGCGCGCCCGACCACGCTCTCCTCCGAGACAGTGCCACTGAACTTCTCGGTGCGATGGAAACGGGAGTCGGCCGAGTCGGAGCGGTGGTCACCCATCACGAAGAGGCGCCCTTCGGGGACCTTCACCTCGAACTCGAAGGACGAGGGCTCGTCCCCCGGGTTGATGTAGGGCTCGGTGAGGGGGACTCCGTTGACCGTGAGCTTCTTGTTCTTGTCACAGCACTTCACGGTGTCGCCGCCGACGCCGACCACACGCTTGATCAGGTCGCGTTCGTTGTCGGACGGCAGCAGTCCGATGAAGGAGAGGCCTTCCTTGACCTGCTTGACGACTACGGGGTCGTCCTTCTTCTTGGTCTGTTCGTCCTCGAGCCAGTTGCCGGGGTCCTCGAAGACGACGACATCGCCGCGCGCGGGCTTGGCTCCGAACCACGGGGTGAGCTTGTCGACGAGTACACGGTCGCCGATCTTGATCGTCTGCTCCATCGAGCCCGACGGGATCACGAAGGCCTGCACCAGGAAGGTCTTCAGGACCAGGGCTATCAGCAGCGCTACGCCTATGAGGAGAGGTATCTCCTTGATCGCCGAGCGCCGCCTTCGCCGCTTGACCTTCCGCGCGAGCTTGCGCCGCTCGGCCCTCCCGGGCAGGACGGGCCCTGTGGTGGGCCGGTCACCGGTGGGCAGCCGGGTGTCGACTCGGTGACTGGCGGCGCGGGTCCGCCCTCGGTTACCCATGCGCGCCGCCTGGTGACGGCACGCGCGCGTAGCTGTCGGGACGCTCCAGGGAGGTCCAGTGCCCGATGGGCCAGGCGATCCAGTCGGCCCTGCCGATCACGGAGTCGACGGGGATCATGCCGCCGCCGGGCTGCCCGAGGTGGTCGCGCGAGTCACGGGAGTCGCTGCGGTGGTCACCGAGGAGGAACAGGCTGTCTTCGGGGACGACGGCGACGAAGCGCGCCTTGGAGGGGGCGTCTCCCGGGTACAGGTAGGGCTCGTCGACGGGCTCGCCGTTCACCTTGATCCTCCCCCGCTCGTCGCAGCAGACCACGCGGTCTCCCCCCACCCCTGCGACCCGCTTGATGTAGTCGGCATCTCCGAAGTAGCCACTGCCGTCGAAGACGACCGCGTCACCTCGCTGCGGCTCGGAACCGAAACGGTACGCCAACTTGTTGACGAGTACCCGGTCTCCGACCCGGAACGCGGGCTCCATGGAGCCGCTGGGGATCTGGAACGGCTGCATCACGAAGGTGCTGACGAGCAGCAGGGACACCATGCAGATCAGCAGTGTCAGGGTGACTCTGCCGCCGGGGACCCAGGACACGAACGACACAAAAGCGGAGCGCGACCGGTCCTCCGTCCCCTCGGACTCACCCTCGCGCTCGGCGCTCGGGGAATCGGTGGGTGGGGAGGAGCGGTCGCGCTCCGTGTGCTGTGCTTCGGTGTCCATCGGGGCCAGATGCTATCCGGCTCCGCTGTGGACCCGTGCGCGAGCTCAGTTGTCGCGCTTCTCCTTGATCTTCGCGGCCTTGCCGCGCAGCTCACGGAGGTAGTACAGCTTCGCGCGACGCACGGCGCCGCGGGAGACGAGCTCGATCTTCTCGACGATCGGGGTGTGCACCGGGAAGGTGCGCTCCACGCCGACGGAGAAGGAGACCTTGCGGACCGTGAAGGTCTCGCGCACGCCGGCACCCTGGCGACGGATGACTACGCCCTTGAACTGCTGGACACGGGAGCGGTTGCCCTCGATGACGCGCACGTGGACGTTGACGGTGTCACCCGGGCGGAAGGCCGGGATGTCGGTGCGCAGCGAAGCGCTGTCGACGGAGTCGAGCAGGTTAGCCATGATCGTCTGCTTTCTTCACTGATGCCACAGGTCATCAGCGGGAGATTCGTGATGAGGATTCGATAGCTGTTCGCGTCGGGCGGGCGTCGTTCCCCCTGTGGCAGGGGCGCGCGCTGGACGTACAGCAGCGGCCTATTGTTCCACGGCCTCGGGGTCTCGCCCAAATCGGCCGTCGGGACCCGGACGCCACCCCAGGATCGAGAGCATCTCGCGGTCCTTCTTGTCGAAGACCGCGGGGTCGCAGCGCTCGATGAGATCGGGCCTGTTGCGGACCGTTCGCCGCAGCGCCTCGTCCCTGCGCCAGCGTGCGATCTTGCCGTGGTGGCCACTGATCAGCACGTCCGGAATGCCATGACCGCGCCACTCGGGAGGCTTGGTGTAGACGGGACCTTCGAGGAGGTTCGCCATGGCGCCGGGCGCGAAGGAGTCGTCACGGTGGGACTCGGCGTTGCCCAGGACTCCGGGCAGGAGCCGGGCCACGGCCTCGGTGACGACCAGGACGGCCGCCTCGCCGCCCGCGAGGACGTAGTCGCCGATCGACACCTCGTAGACGGGCATGCGGGTCGCGTACTCGTCCATGACGCGGCGGTCGATGCCCTCGTAGCGCGCCGGCGTGAAGACGAGCCAGGGCCGCTCGGAGAGCTCGACGGCGAGCTCCTGGGTGAAGGGGCGTCCGCTGGGCGTGGGGACGACCAGGACGGGCCCGTGGGCCCCCGCCTCGTACCCCTCGGCGAGCACGTCGTCGAGCGCCGCGCCCCAGGGCTCGGTCTTCATGACCATGCCGGGGCCGCCGCCATAGGGGGTGTCGTCGACCGTGTTGTGCCGGTCGTACGTCCACTCCCTGAGGTCGTGCACGTTCACGTCGAGCTGGCCACGCGCGCGTGCCTTGCCGACGAGGGAGACGTTCAGGGGTTCCAGGTACTCGGGGAAGATCGTGACGACGTCGAGCCGCATCAGGCGCCGTCCCTCGGGGACTCGTCCCCCGCAGACCCCTCGTCGTCCCTGGCGGAGGCGATCTCCGCGCGGTCGTCGATCAGGCCGGGCGGCGGGTCGATGATCGCCCGCTGCTCCTCCAGGTCGATCTCGGTGACGATCGCCTCCACGAAGGGGATCATCACCTCGCTGCCGTCGGGCCGCTCCACGATGAACAGGTCCTGCGAGGGCAGGTGCGAGATCTCGGTGATCCGGCCGACCTCGATGCCGTCCTTGGTGACGATGTCGAGGTCCATCAGCTGGTGGTCGTAGTACTCGTCCTCGTCCTCCGGAAGCTCCTGAGGGTCGACCTCCGCGATCAGGAGCGTGTTGCGCAGCGCCTCGGCGCCCGTGCGGTCACGTACGCCCTCGAAGCGCAGCAGCAGACGGCCGCTGTGCACCCGGCCGGTCTCGATCGTCAGCGGCCCCGTGGAGGCGGGGTCGGTGGCGAGGACGGCGCCGGGCCCGAGCCGCAGTTCCGGCTCGTCGGTGCGCACCTCGACGGTGACCTCACCCTTGATGCCATGGGCGCGGCCGATCCGCGCGACTACCAGCTGCACTGCTCTCTCTCCTGTCGTGTGCCTACGGAAGGGGGCCCGTAGGCGCCTACAGACGACTACGGGCCGAGGAAGGCCCAGAAGCCCTCCCCGGCCCGTGCCGGTGCTACCTGTGGTTCAGTGAACCTGGTCCACGTCGACGAGGTCGACGCGGACACCGCGGCCGCCGATGGCGCCCACGACGGTCCGCAGAGCGCGCGCGGTACGGCCGTTGCGGCCGATCACCTTGCCGAGGTCATCCGGGTGGACCCGGACCTCGAGCACACGCCCCCGGCGCAGGTTGCGCGAGGCGACCTGCACGTCGTCGGGGTTGTCGACAATGCCCTTCACGAGGTGCTCGAGAGCCTCCTCGAGCATGCTCAGGCCTCGGTCGACTCGGTGGACTCGGCCTTGGCCTCGTCCGCCTTCTTGTCAGCCTTCTTGGCCTTCTGGGTGATGGCCTCACCCTTCGCCTCGTCGCCCTCGAGGCCCTTGGTGAAGGCATCGAACGCGGCGCGCTTGTCCTTGGGCTCGGCGACGAGCAGCGGCGCCGGGGCCGGAAGGCCCTTGTGCGCCTGCCAGTCACCGGTGAGCTTCAGGATCGCCATGACCGGCTCGGTCGGCTGAGCGCCGACGGAGAGCCAGTACTGCGCGCGCTCCGAGTCGACCTCGATGCGCGACGGGTTCTGCACCGGGTGGTACAGACCGATCTCCTCGATGGCCCGACCATCACGGCGGGTACGGGAGTCGGCGACGACGATGCGGTAGTGAGGCGAACGGATCTTGCCCAGACGCTTCAGCTTGATCTTGACTGCCACTGGAGTGGTGTCTCCTGGTCTTGACGTGGTTGGGCACAACGAGATGCCACGTGGGGTTGCGGTACTCGGGGTGCCCGATGGACGCGTCAGCCGGAGGCGAGAGGGTTCCTATGCGGCTGTCGAGTACAGCTAGCCATTGTGCCATACGCCGCCGGGGCGTCCGTAACCAGGCCAGGGCACCCCGGCCCACGCAGCCCCAGCTCAGCCCGTCAGCCCGCCACGGCACCGACCACTTCCGGGATACGGAAGGGCTTGCCGCAGCCGCCGCAGACGATGGGCGCCTGGGCGAGCACCGAGGGGACCACGCGGACATTGCGTCCACAGTCGCAGACCGCCTTGACGCGGACGCCGCCCCCGGAGGAGCCGTGCCGGGCAGCCGGGCCCCGGAAGCTGCGTGCCGTGTCGGCGGCGGTCGCCGCGGTGTGCGCCTTGAGGGCACGCTGGAGCCGCTCGATCGTGGGGCGGTAGCGCTTGCGGGCCTCGGGGTTGAGCGTGACCAGCGAGAAGCCGCTGCTGGGATGCGGCTCCTCGGGGTGGTCGAGGCCCAGCTCCTCGGCGATCGCGAGGAATCTGCGGTTGTGATAGCGGCCCGCACGTGAGGTGTCGCGTACGCCGCGTGACGCGGCGATGCCATGGACTGCCTCATGGAGCAGTCGCTCGAAGGAGAGTTCGGCGCCGCAGGCGGACGACGACTCTCCGATCAGGGATTCGGGCGCGGCAAGATCGGGCAGCTCGGGGTGGTGCCGCTGAATATCGGCCCACGCCTGTGCCAGCTCTGCGGCGAGAACAGGTGGTGTCGTGCTCACGTCGTGAACAACGAGCCGGGATGCCCAGGGGTTCCATTCCGGGGCATCCCAAATAATTTGCACGTACCCGTCAGTTGCCCTTGATGTGCCATTGATGCGTCCGGACGAGGGCGGGTGCGCTGATCTGCATAGAAGCCTCGCAGCTCATGGCAAGCCGGTACGTAGTGGCGCGTACGCCCCCGCGCGTAGGCCAACCGGTCACACCGGGGCCCGTGTTGCCCGGCCGGGCGTGCGTGCCGAGAGCGAGCGCGCTTCCACCGCGGGCGCACTCGTCAGTAGGCGCGGGCCACCAGAGCGACGTTACCCGGGGTCTCATCGGCGTCCGGCACCGCCCCGTCCTCCGTGACCAGACACCGTACGGACACGGAGTGCTCGGCGAGCTTCGCCTCGCCCTCCGGGCCGAGCGTGGCCCAGGGGATGCGCGCCCAGCCGCCGGCGGCGGTGGCCTCCACGGCCTGGTCGACGGTGGTGACCTCCGAGGTGCGGGACGCACGGCGTTCGCGGGCCTGGTCGAGGAGCAGTTGCTGGTCCTCTTCGAGGACGGCGGGCAGCAGTGACGCCAGGGCGTCGATCGCCACCGGCTCCTTGCCGCCCCTGATGCGGCGGGCCACCATCGCGGTGCCGTTCTCCAGGTCGCGCGGGCCGACCTCGACGCGGACCGGCACCCCCTTGAGCTCCCAGTCGACGGCGCGGCGCCCGAAGGGGGTGTCCGTGCGGTCGTCGACCTGGACGCGCACGCCCGCGGCCTTGAGGCGGTCGCCGATCTCGCGAACCTTGGCGAGCACCGCGTCGTCGCCCTTGATGGCGAGGACGACGGCCTGGACCGGCGCGAGGCGCGGCGGGACCCGCAGGCCGCTGTCGTCGCCGTGCATCATCACCAGGGCGCCGATCATCCGCGTCGTACTGCCCCAGGAGGTCTGCCAGACGAGCTCCTGCTTGCCTTCCCTGGAGAGGTACTGGGTGTGGAAGGCCTTGGCGAAGTTCTGGCCGAGCTCGTGGCTCGTGCCCAGCTGGAGGGCCTTGCCGTCGCCCATCATGCCTTCGAGCGTGAGGGTGTTGATGGCGCCCGCGAAGCGCTCCTGGGCGGTCTTGCGGCCCAGTACGAAGTCCATGGCGAGGACGTCCCGCATGAACGCGCCGTAGACGTCCTGGTGGATGCGGGCCGCGAAGTCGCGTGCTTCCTCGTACGTCGCGTGGGCCGTGTGGCCCTCCTGCCAGAGGAACTCCGAGGTCCGCAGGAAGAGGCGGGGCCGCAGCTCCCAACGGACCACGTTGGCCCACTGGTTGATCAGGAGCGGCAGGTCGCGGTAGCTCTGCACCCACTTGGAGAAGTACTCGTTGATGATCGTCTCGGAGGTGGGGCGGATGACCGCCGGCTCCTCCAGCTCCTTGCCCCCGCCGTGCGTGACGACGGCCAGCTCGGGGGCGAAGCCTTCGACGTGCTCCGCCTCCCTTGTCAGATACGACTGCGGGATGAGGAGAGGGAAGTACGCGTTCTGGGTACCCGTCTCCTTGATGCGGGTGTCCATGTCCTGCTGCATGCGTTCCCACAGGCCGTAGCCGTACGGCCTGATCACCATCGTGCCGCGCACCGGGCCGTTGTCGGCCAGCTCGGCCTTGCTGATCAGGTCTTGGTACCAGCGCGGAAAGTCTTCCGCCCGGGGTGTGAGAACGGGTGCCTTAGCCATGGCGCGCATGGTACGGCCGGCCTCCGGAGAGGGTGAACTGAATTCTCCGCGATTCCTCCAGGGGGCGCACGACGGTGGCACGCAAGCATTGCCCCACAACCTCTGGACGCCGCGACGGATGCGGAGTTCTCTGGCATACGGGGGGAGTGCGAGCGCACTGCACGGGGGCGGACGAACCGTTTGAATACGACACTCCAGCAACTCTCGGCGGATTGGGGCGCTTTCGATGACACCAACACTCGCGCAGCCGCACCTCCCCCGCGCGGGCACGATCCCGCGTGGTGTGGACCGGTGCGCACGCGCGCGTGACTGGGCGGAGATCCAGGAACGGATGCTGGTCCCGCTCTATGAAGCGGTGTACGAACGACTCGACGTGGGCGGCGGGACACGGCTTCTCGGTCTCGGCTGCGGTTCCGGACTCGCCCTCCTGATGGCGGCTTCCCGGGGAGCGTCGGTCACCGGCGTCGACCCCTCGGCACCCGAAAGGCTCGCCCTGGCGCGTGAGCGACTGCTGCCCGACACGGGGTCGGACGCTCGGCCGCAGGGCGGCACCCGGCTTGTGGAAGGAGGCCCTGCCGACGTCTCGGGGCCGGACAGGCCCACCTTCAACATGGTGACCGCGTTCCAGCCGATCGGCTGTGTGGCGGGCGACTCCGAAGGCCTCTCCGGCCTCCTGGAGTCCACCGTCCCGCTGACCGGGCGCGGCACTCCGGTGGTCCTCGCGGGATGGGGCCCGCCGGAGCGGTGTGCGACCTCTTCTGTACTGAAGGTGGCGACCAAGCTCGCCGAACCGCTCCGTAGTACGGGGAGTTGGCGCCCCGCGCTCCGTGACGACCTGGAGGAGGTCGCCCAGCGGGCGGGCCTCAAGCCGGACGGCTCGGGTCGCGTCGCGTGCCCCTTCGGGTACGCGGACACGGACAGCGCGGTCCGCGGTCTGCTCTCGACGGGGCTGTTCGACGCGGCGGTGGGTGCGACGGATCAGGTACAGGTCGACAAGGAGCTGACGGAGGCCCTCCATCCGCACAAGCGGCGGGACGGGACCGTGTGGATGCCGAATGTCTTCCGGTACTTGATCGCGCGTACGCGGTAGAGAGCCGGCTCCAGGTTCCGCTGTGTCTGGGTGAGCCGTACGGCCGCTCCGTCACCGAAGCGGCCTAGTCGACGTCCTTGGTGAGTCGCGTGATGCCGGCGACCCGGTACGCCGCCTCCTCCTCCAGGGTCTCGTTCTCCAGGAGCGCCGCGGCCAGGGCGTCCAACTGGCCACGGTGGTCCCTCAGCTGGCGGCAGGCGCTCTCGTAGCACTCGTCGACGATCCGGCGCATCTCGTGGTCGATCACATCGAGTGTTCCGGGGGCGGCCGAGAGCCCGTAGGCCTGCTGGGCGTCGTTCGGCAGTGCGGAGAGACGGCCCACTCGCTCGCTCATGCCCCAGCGGCCGACCATGCCGCGGGCGATGTTGGTGACCTGTTCGAGGTCGCTCTCCGCGCCCGTGGTGATGACTTCGAAGACGACGTGTTCGGCCGCCATGCCGCCGAGGGCGCCGACGATCCGGCCGCGCAGATACTCCTCCGTGTACGCGTACTTGTCGGAGTCCGGCGTCGACAGCGTGACGCCGAGCGCGCGCCCCCGGGGCACGATGGTGATCTTCCGGACGGGGTCGGCGCCGGGCTGGAGCATGCCGAGGAGGGCGTGTCCGCTCTCGTGGTACGCCGTGCGCCGCCGCTCCTCGTCGGGCATGATCAGCGGCCGTTCGGCGCCGAGCTGGACCTTCTCCAGGGCCTCGGAGAGGTCGGACTGCGTCACTTCCTTCTGCTTGCGCTTCACCGCGAGCAGGGCGGCCTCGTTGGCGAGGTTGGCCAGTTCGGCGCCGGTCATCCCCGGTGTCGTACGGGCGACCTGGGCGAGGTCGATGCCGTCCGCCATCGGGATCTCGCGGGTGTGGATCTTGAGGATGGCCTCGCGTCCGCCCCGGTCGGGCGGGCTGACGGTGACGACCCGGTCGAAGCGTCCGGGACGGGTCAGGGCGGGGTCGAGGATGTCGGCGCGGTTGGTGGCCGCCAGGACGATGACACCTTCGGAGCCGGAGAAACCATCCATCTCGGTGAGGATCTGGTTCAGCGTCTGCTCGCGTTCGTCGTGTCCGCCCATCCCGCTGCCACCGCCACGCGCCCGCCCGATGGTGTCGATCTCGTCGATGAAGATGATGGACGGCGCGACTTTCCTTGCCTCGGCGAAGAGTTCGCGTACGCGCGACGCGCCGACACCCACGATCATCTCGATGAACTCCGACGCCGACGCCGAGAAGAAGGGCACCCCGGCCTCGCCGGCGACGGCCCGCGCGAGCAGCGTCTTGCCGGTGCCGGGCAGGCCCGCGAGCAGCACGCCCCGCGGCATCTTGGCGCCCATCTCGCGGTAGGCGGCGGGGTTCTTCAGGAAGTCGACGACGTCACTGAGCTCGCCCTCGACCTCGTCGATGCCCGCCACGTCCTCGAAGGTGGTGCGCTTGTCGCCGGGTTCGAGCTCCACCGGCTTGGGCGGCGCCTTGCGGCCCAGCATGCCGCCCGCGCCGCCGCCCATGCCCGAGCTCATCCGCCGGGCGATGAAGATCCACAGGAAGACCAGGAGCAGCATCGGGGCGAGCGAGATGAGCAGGTTGGAGAGGAAGCTGCGCTCCTGGACGACGGGCTCGGCGGTGACGGTGACGTCGTGCTTGGTCAGGTCGTCCCAGAGCTTGTCGTCGGCGAAGGCCGGGCGCTGGGTGATGAACTTGGTGTACTTCCCCTTCGCATCACCCGGCTTCTCCTGCTCCTTCTTGAGCTGGCCCTGGATCGCGTCGCCCTTGGAGTAGATCTTCGTGACGTTCCCGGAGTCGACCTGCTTGCTGAACTCCGTGTACGAGATCGTCGGCTCGTCGCCGTCGTTGAAGAACGAGAGGACGAGGTTGGCGATGAGGTAGACGATGAGCGCGGTGAGGATGAGCCCGCCCCACCCGCCCGGCATCTTCTTCTTCGGCGGCGGCTTGGGCTCGGGGTCGGGCGCGCCCTCGGAGCGCCATGGTTTGTCGGGCGCCCGGCGCGGCGGCACAGGGTTGCTCATATCCGGACGCTACGACACAAACCGGGGCCGGGCATCCGCTCCGAAAACGCCTGGGGCGCCCCTCTCGGCAGAGGGGCGCCCCAGGCGGCGTACGAACTACCGGGCCTCAGCCCATGAACTTCTTGAACTCGTCCGGCAGCTCGAAGTTCTGCCCCTGCTGCCCCGCGGGGAGGTTGAAGGCGCCGCCTTCCTGGGCCGCCTGCTCGCGGCGGGCGGCGGCCTCCCGCTCCTCCTGCTGGCGCTTCATCGGGTTGCCCGACTTCCGCTTGCCCTTGGCCTGCTTCTGCTTCTTCTTCTGCTTACCGGGGCCGCCACCCATGCCCGGCATCCCGGGCATGCCCGGCATTCCGCCGCCCTGGGCCATGCGCGACATCATCTTGCGGGCCTCGAAGAAGCGCTCAACCAGGTTCTTGACGGCGCTGACCTCGACGCCGGAACCCTTGGCGATACGAGCGCGGCGCGAGCCGTTGATGATGGTCGGCTCGTGACGCTCGCCCGGCGTCATCGACTTGATGATGGCGGCGGTGCGGTCGACGTCCCGCTCGTCCAGGTTGTTGATCTGGTCCTTGATCTGCCCCATGCCGGGCATCATCCCGAGCAGCTTGCTGATGCTGCCCATCTTGCGGACCTGCTCCATCTGGGCCAGGAAGTCGTCGAGCGTGAAGTCCTTGCCCTTGCTGCTCGCCAGCTTGGAGGCCATCTTCTCGGCCTCTTGCTGGGAGAAGGTCTGCTCGGCCTTCTCGATCAGCGTGAGCATGTCGCCCATGCCGAGGATGCGGGACGCCATGCGGTCCGGGTGGAACGCGTCGAAGTCGTCCAGCTTCTCGCCGTTCGAGGCGAACATGATCTGGCGGCCCGTGACCTGCGCGATCGACAGGGCAGCGCCACCGCGGGCGTCACCGTCGAGCTTCGACAGGACCACGCCGTCGAAGCCGACGCCGTCGCGGAAGGACTCCGCCGTGTTGACGGCGTCCTGACCGATCATGGCGTCGACGACGAAGAGGACCTCGTCCGGGCTTACGGCGTCGCGGATGTCCGCGGCCTGCTGCATCAGCTCCTGGTCGATGCCGAGGCGGCCTGCGGTGTCGACGATCACGACGTCGTACTGCTTGGTCTTGGCGAACTCGATCGAGTCCTTGGCGACCTTGACCGGGTCACCTACGCCGTTGCCCGGCTCGGGGGCGTAGACGCCGACGCCCGCGCGCTCGGCGACGACGGACAGCTGGTTCACGGCGTTGGGGCGCTGCAGGTCGCACGCCACCAGGAGCGGCGAGTGGCCCTGCCCCTTGAGCCAGAGGCCGAGCTTTCCGGCGAGGGTGGTCTTACCGGCGCCCTGCAGACCGGCGAGCATGATGACGGTCGGCGGGTTCTTGGCGAACCGCAGGCGTCGCGTCTCGCCGCCGAGGATGCCGACGAGCTCCTCGTTGACGATCTTGATGACCTGCTGGGCGGGGTTCAGGGCCTGGGAGACCTCGGCCCCGGTCGCGCGCTCCTTGATCTGCTTGATGAAGGCCCGGACGACGGGGAGGGCGACGTCCGCCTCGAGCAGGGCGATGCGGATCTCGCGCGCCGTGGCGTCGATGTCCGCCTCGGACAGGCGGCCCTTGCCCCGGAGGTTCTTGAATGTCGCTGCGAGGCGGTCGGAGAGAGTGTCGAACACGGCGGTCGCGAATCCTCGGGTCGAAGGGGCCCCGCTCGCGCGGAGCCGAGCGTGGGGCGGGCGGATGGGTCGCCCTCCAGGGTATCCGCACCGCCACGGCGCTGTGCCCTGCCGGGTGGGCGGGGGTTGTCGGGGCGGCCTCGGCTTCGCCACCGGCTGCCGGCGCAGGGAGTACGACTGGCTCACGAGCACCCCGCAGCTTCGGGCTGTGCCCATCCGTTCCGCCCTGCGGAACGCCTGCCCACAGAGGGCGCTGCACAGCCAACCGAGCCCGCCCCCTACCCCCGCAAAGCCCCCTCCACAGCCTGAGCCACCCCCGCCGCCCGCTCCCCTGACAGCGGCACGCCCGCCCCCGTCACGTAGAACGCATCCACCGCATTCGCCCCCAGCGTCGACACATGCGCGCTCCGTACCTCCACGCCCGCCGACTCCAGCGCCCGGCCGATGCGGTGCAGCAGGCCCGGTGCGTCCTGGGCCCGTACCTCGATCACCGTGGCGAGGCGAGAGCCCGCCGAGGCCACGGTCACCCGGGCCGGCGGCGCGACGGTCCCCCGCCGCCGGGGATAGGCGGCGTCCCGCTCGGCCAGCCTCGCCGCGATGTCCAGGGAGCCGTCCAGGGCCCGCACCAGGTCCGCCCGCAGCCGCGCCGCCTGCGGCAGAGAGCCGTACTCCGCAGCGACCCGCCAGTTCAGGAGCAGCACCGAATCCTCGATACCCGACGGCAGAGCGACCCCCCGCAGCTCCGCCGTCCGCACCGCGAGCCGGTGCACGGCCAGCACCCCCGCGACGGCGGAGAGCACGCCGGGCTGGTCCGGCACCGCGATGACCAGTTCCACCCCGAGTGGCTCGGGATTCCCGGCAGCGTCATCGGCTCCCTCCGTCTGCGCCCGCAGCGCCAGCACCGGCCCGCCCGTGCGGAACGCCTCCACCGCGAGACGCTCCTGCTCGGCGGTGGGAGCGACGTCCTCCGCCGCCACCGGCTCCTCCCCCGAAAGCACCGCGCCCACCCGCTTCACCAGGTCGGCGACGAGCGAGCCCCGCCAGGCCGACCACGCCGCGGGGCCGGTGGCCAGCGCGTCCGCCTCCGTGAGCGCGTGCAGCAGTTCGAGCGTCCCGGTCGAACCCACCGCGTCCGCCACCGCCCCCACCGTGGCCGGATCGTCGAGGTCCCGCCGTGTGGCGGTCTCGACAAGCAGCAGGTGATGGCGCACCAGGGTCGCGATGACCGCCACGTCCGCCCGGTCGAAGCCGATCCGGGCCGCGACGTCCCTGGCGATGATCTCCCCGGCCTCGGAGTGGTCCCCCGGCCAGCCCTTGCCGATGTCGTGCAGCAGTCCGGCCACCAGGAGCAGGTCGGGCCGTCCCACGCGCCGGGTCAGCTCCGCGGCCCGTACCGCCGTTTCCACCAGATGCCGGTCGACCGTCCACGTGTGCACGGCGTTGCGCTGCGGCCGGCACCGCACCCGCTCCCAGTCGGGAAGGAGCCGGGTGATCAGCCCCTCTGCCTCCAGGGCCTCCCACACCTCGACCGTCGGACGCCCCGCCCCGAGCAGCGTCACCAGCTGCTCCCTCGCCTCCGCGGGCCACGGCGTCGGCAGTGGCCGCACCGCCGCCGCCATCCTGCGCACCGCGTGCAGCGACAGCGGCAGCCCTGCCTGCGCAGCCGCGGCAGCCGCCCGCAGCGGCAGCACGGGATCCCGCTCGGGCCGGGCCGCACGGGCGAGTACGACCTCCCCGTCCTGCTCCACGACCCCCTCGGCCAGCGGCGACCGCTCGGCCGCCGCCCCCTTGGAGCCCCCCAGCATCGCCCGCAGCCGAGGCCGCACGGACCGGGACCGCAGCACCCTGCCCACCTCGCGCCACGTCACGTCACTCGCGTACGAGATGGTGCGGGCGGACTCGTACACCTGCCGCAGCAAGGTGTCCGCGTCCAACAGGCCCAACTCAGACGCGACTTGGTCCTGCTCCTGCAACGCGAGCCGGTCCGTGGCCCTCCCCGTCGTCAGATGCAGCGCGTCCCGCACGTCGAGCAGCCGCCGCCGGGCATCGGACAGCCCCTCGCGCGGCGCGTCGGCCAGCCACGAGGCAGCGACGGCCCGCAGGGCGGTCGCGTCCCGCAGGCCGCCCCGGGCCTCCTTCAGGTCCGGCTCCAGGAGGTAGCTCAACTCCCCCTGCCGCTCGGCCCGTTCCTCGCACAGCTCCCGCAGTTCGGGCAGCCGCTTCGGCGCGCTGTTCCGCCAGTCGGCGAGCACCGCTGTACGCAGCCCGGCGGTAAGACCGAGATCCCCCACGATGTGTCGCGCGTCGAGCAGCCCCAGCTGCACCTTGAGGTCCTCCCCCGCGGTCCTGCGCGCCTCCGCGGGCGTCCGCACGGAGTGGTCGAGTGCGAGGCCGAGATCCCAGATGGGGTACCAGACACGGTCCGCGAGAGCCGCCACCTCACCGGCGTCCGCACTGCCGTCGTGCAGCAACAGCAGGTCGAGGTCACTGCGCGGCGACAGCTCTCCCCTGCCGTACCCGCCCACGGCCACCAGTGCGGCCCCCCGTGGCGCACCCGCGGCCTTGAAGAGGCCGGTCAGCCAGTCGTCGGTGAGGTCGGCGAGGGCCGAACGGCGCGGCGGCCCGGACCGCGCCTCCCCTTGAAGGAGGCGCAGCCGGGCCGCCGCGTAGCCGCTGGGTCCGGAGTCTTCCGATTCCGAACCGGTCCGTACGTCGTCCACACTCGTCACCCAGCAGCTCCTGTTCCAGTTCCGCTCAGTTCCGCTCCGGCATCGACCCGCGCGGGCTCAGAGCGCGTCCGGCCCGCGTTCGCCGGTCCGTACCCGCACCGCCGTGTCGACCGGGACGCTCCAGACCTTGCCGTCCCCGATCTTGCCCGTCCGGGCGGCCTTCACCACGACATCCACGAGCTGTTCGGCGTCGTCGTCCTCGACCAGGACCTCGATCCGGATCTTCGGCACGAGGTCGACGGTGTACTCCGCGCCACGGTAGACCTCGGTGTGGCCGCGCTGGCGGCCGTAGCCGCTGGCCTCGGTGACGGTCAGGCCCTGGACGCCGAAGGCCTGGAGGGCTTCCTTGATCTCGTCGAGCCGGTGCGGCTTGACGACCGCGGTGATGAGCTTCATGCGTCCACCCTCTTGTTCTTCTCGTTCGCGGCCTTGCCGGCGTCCTGGGCCGGCGGGCCGGGCGCGGCGGCGGTACGGGGCGCCGTGCCACCGCCCGCGCCACTGAAGTCGTACGCGGTCTCGGCGTGCTGCACCTGGTCGATGCCCGCGACCTCCTCGTCGTCACTGACCCGCATCCCGATGGTCTTGTCGACCAGGAAGGCGAGGATCGCGGAGGCGATCAGGGAGTACGCGAGGACGGCACCGACGCCTGCGGCCTGCTTGCCCAGCTGGTCGAGTCCACCGCCGTAGAAGAGGCCCTTGGCGTCGGACTGGACGCCGCCGGTGGCGAAGAAGCCGACGAGCAGCGAACCCACGACACCGCCGACGAGGTGGACACCGACGACGTCGAGGGAGTCGTCGTAACCGAACTTGAACTTGAGGCCGACGGCCATGGCGCAGAGCAGACCGGCGATGGCGCCGATGGCGATCGCGCCGAGCGGCGAGCAGGAACCGCCGGACGGGGTGATCGCGACGAGACCCGCGACGGCGCCCGACGCGGCGCCGAGCGTGGTGAACGCGCCGTGCCGGATCTTCTCGTAGGCGAGCCAGGCCAGCATGGCCGCACCGGTGGCGACCTGCGTGTTCAGGAACATCACCGCGCCGACGCCGTCGTCGTTGCCCAGCCACGATCCGGCGTTGAAGCCGAACCAGCCGAACCACAGGAGGGCGGCGCCGAGCATGACGAGCGGCAGGCTGTGCGGCCGCATCGGGTCCTTCTTGAAGCCGACGCGCTTGCCGATGACCAGGATCACGCCGAGCGCCGCGGCACCGGCGTTGATGTGCACGGCCGTACCGCCGGCGAAGTCGATGACGCCGAGCTCGAAGGCCCAGCCGCCCGCGCCCCACACCCAGTGCGCGACCGGGAAGTAGACGACCGTGGCCCAGAGGGCCACGAACAGCGCCCAGGCGGTGAACTTCACGCGGTCGGCGAGCGCGCCGCTGATCAGGGCGGGCGTGATGATCGCGAACATCAGCTGGAAGACCGCGAAGACGTAGACCGGGATGGTGTAGCCGTCCCACAGCTCGTTGAGCCCGATGCCGCTCAGGCCGACGTAGTCGGACGACCAGCCGAAGAGGCTGCCGTGGTCGGTGCCGAACGCGATGGAGAAGCCGTACAGCACCCAGAGGATGGTGACGATCCCCAGACTGATGAAGCTCATCATCAGCATGTTCAGCGTGCTCTTGACGCGGACCATGCCTCCGTAGAAGAAGGCGAGTCCCGGCGTCATGAGCATCACCAGGGCGGAACAGATGAGCATGAACCCTGTGTTGGCGGCAGACAGCTGCGGGGCGTCTGCGGCGATCGTGATGCCTGGGGGCATCGGCGTCTCCTCGTCGTCGTATGCGGCCCGTGCGGGCGGGGCAAGAGGGGTGGGCCGGTATGCGCCATGAGATTGGCCCAGCGCCGTTTCAGGGGGCGCCCCTCGGTGTTTCGCCGCAGTGACGAAGAGGTCGTGCGTGTTACGCGTCCATGAACTGCCGGGTCAGGCGGGGCGCGTTTTCCTACCCTGCGCACACGGCGTGGACCGGCCGCGGCGGCCATCCGGTTGACCTGGCATGGGGGAGCCGAGTCGGGCAGTTCGGGATGGGCCGGCCGCGGCCGGAGTTCAGGGTGGGGCGCCGTCAGACCGCCTCCGCGGTCTCCGGCATGTCGACGGCGAGCTGGTCGGTGAGCTGCACGACCTCGGCGATGTCACCGAAGTCCCGTACGGCCGTGTCCACGGTCTTGCGAAGGCGGGTGTTGACCCGCTCGGAGCGGACCTTCTTGGCGATGGTGAGGGCCTCGCCCGCGAGAACCGTGCTCTGCTCGGGCTCGCGCCGCAGGAGGTGCACCGTGGCCATGCCGATGAGGTTCAGTGCGTACGAACGCTGGTGCTCGGAGTCCTTGCCGAAGAGGTCGACGGCGCGCTCCATGACGGGCTCGGCGAGCGAGGCGTACGTGGGACTGCGGCCCGCCACGTAGGCCAGGTCGCGGAACGAGTGGGCGTTCTCGCCGTTCAGCTCGGCCTCGGAGAAGAAGCGGATCCAGTCGGGCTCGGGCTCGTCGAACTCGTCGGCGTCGGCGAAGGTGTCCTCGGCCATGCGCACGGCCCGCTTGCACTTGCCGGGCTGGCCCATGCTGGCGTAGGCACGGGCCTCCATCGCATACAGCATGGCCTGGGTGCGCGGGCTGGCGCAGTCCCGACTGCCGTACTGCGCGAGGTGGATGAGTTCGAGCGCGTCGTCGGGCCGCCCGAGGTGGATCATCTGGCGGCTCATGCTGGAGAGGATGTACGAACCCAGCGGCTTCTCGCCGGCTTCCTTCGCGGCGTGCAGGGCGAGCACGAAGTACTTCTGGGCGGTGGGCTGGA
Source organism: Streptomyces sp. NPDC051218 (assembly GCF_044455475.1). Taxonomy (NCBI): domain Bacteria; kingdom Bacillati; phylum Actinomycetota; class Actinomycetes; order Kitasatosporales; family Streptomycetaceae; genus Streptomyces; species Streptomyces sp. NPDC051218. The sequence continues at coordinate 119,196 of NZ_JBITEU010000012.1, forward strand.
GGCCTACGTCATAGCTCATCCAGCCGGCCAGCTCGGCCAGTTCGCCCGCGACCTTGAAGAGCCGCTTGGACGTGGCCTCCGGCTGGGGCTCCTGCAACAGATCCGTCACCTCGTGCAGTTGGCCGACGACCGCTTTGCGCCGCAGCCCGCCGCCGCACTGCGCGTCCCACTGCCGGAACATCACGGTCGTGGACTCCAGGAGGTCCAGCTCCGGTTTGGAGAGCCGGCCAGGCCTGCGGGACGGCGTGGGCGGCTCCGGGTCGCCGACCGGGGACGTCGGTCCCGGAACCAGCCAGCGCTGCATGGGCTCGATGAGGGAGGGGCCCGCCGACAGGGCGAGCGAGGTGCCGAGGAAGCCGCGCCGGGCCAGCATCAGGTCGCTGCGTGAGAACTCGCTGATGAGCGCGACGGTCTGGGGCCCGGTCCAGGGCAGGTCGACGCCCGAGACGGAGGGCGACTGGTGCGCGGCGCGCAGTCCGAGGTCCTCGACGGCGACGACACAGCCGAACCGCTCGGAGAACAGCTCGGAGAGGATGCGCGGGATGGGCTCGCGGGGGTTCTCGCCGTCCAGCCAGCGCCGCACCCGCGACGTATCGGTGGAGATGTGATGCGCACCCAACTGCCGTGCCCTGCGGTTCACTTGACGTGCCAGCTCGCCTTTCGACCAGCCGCTGCGCACGAACCAGGAATTGAGCAGTTCGTTGGGGCGCTTCTCAGCGTTCGCACCACTTCCGCCATTGCCGCCCACTGGAACGCCCCCATCCCTCAAGACACTTACTCGCGGTCCACGCCAAGCCCTACCAGAATGCCGCGCGTTGCGGCTCTCCGTCCGGAGAACGTCACCCATCGAACAGGAAACCGACTTGCCTCCGGCATACCCACGAGTGCACACCACTCAGGGGCCGTGCACTGAAAGTAATCCTACGATCACCCCTCCGGCGAGGGCGATCGCGGAAACGCCACCATTCGCCACCCCTTCGAATGAACTCCCGGTCCGCTACAAGCGATTGACTTGACAGTGGACGACCGAACGTGGGCGGAAGGGAGCACTTGGGGGCGCGAATGACAGCGCGCACACCCCTGAAGTCATCGGGCGCCACACAAAAGCACAGGGTCACGATCCGATTCCGTCACGTAACCACACCGCGCTCGACCCGTTGGAGGGGGCATGGGCTTCACGATCGGCGGCATCCGGGGAACCGACAGGCCTCGCACCGGTTCACGGCGGCGCGGCCGCGCGTCGGACTGCACCGCGGTGGCGGAGTACACCGGCCTGTGGGGGTGGGCAGCGGTCCCCGGTGCGCGCGCCCTGGACGGCCGCTGTTCCTGCGGCGCGGCCGGCTGCGCGGCCCCCGGCGCCCACCCTCTGGAGTTCGCTCCCGAGGTCCCCGCCGGGGCGACGCTCGACGAAGTGACCGAGGCCTGGGCGCAGTTCCCCGGCGCCTCCGTGCTGCTGCCCGTGGGGCGCGCCTTCGACGTCATCGAGGTGGCCGAGGCGGCCGGGCGCAGGGCGCTGGTCCGCCTGGAGCGCATGGGCCTGCCGCTCGGCCCGGTGGCCGCGACCCCCGAAGGGCGCGCGCACTTCTTCGTCGCCCCCGGCGCGGCGGCCGAACTCCCCCAGCTGCTCTACCGCATGGGCTGGGACGACGCCGACATCGATCTGCACGGCCTGGGTCCAGGCACGCACATCACGGCCCCGCCGTCCGACCGCGCGGGCCTCGGCCCGGTTCGCTGGCTGCGCCCGCCGGACCTGGACTCGGCGACGCATCCGCCGCAGGCGAGGCTCGTCCTCGGGACGTTGGCGTACGTGGCGCATCGCTCGCCGGCGTAGCCACGCGCCGGCCCGCCCCGCCCGCACACGGAAATGCCCCACCCCGGCTGCACCTCGGGGTGGGGCATTTCTTTCGTACGTGCGGCTCCGCAGCGCCCCGTAAGGGGCGCGGGGAACTGCGCGACCGGCCACAACGCACCCGCAGGTGAATTCCGACCGGCCCACTTCCGAAGCGCTACTCGCCGATCAACGCGTCCACGAAAGCCTCGGGCTCGAACGGCGCCAGATCGTCCGCCCCCTCGCCAAGACCCACCAGCTTCACCGGCACGCCCAGCTCCCGCTGCACGGCGACGACGATGCCGCCCTTGGCGGTGCCGTCCAGCTTCGTCAGGACGATGCCGGTGATGTCGACGACCTCGGCGAAGACCCGCGCCTGCACGAGACCGTTCTGCCCGGTCGTGGCGTCCAGGACGAGCAGCACCTCGTCCAGCGGGGCGTGCTTCTCCACGACGCGCTTGACCTTGCCGAGCTCATCCATGAGGCCGGTCTTGGTGTGCAGGCGCCCCGCGGTGTCGATGAGGACGACGTCGGCGCCCTCCGCGATGCCTTCCTTGACCGCGTCGAAGGCGATCGAGGCGGGGTCGCCGCCCTCGGGGCCGCGGACCGTACGCGCGCCGACGCGCTCGCCCCAGGTCTGCAGCTGGTCGGCGGCTGCGGCGCGGAACGTGTCGGCTGCGCCGAGGACCACCGAGCGGCCGTCGGCCACCAGGACGCGGGCGAGCTTGCCGGTGGTGGTGGTCTTGCCGGTGCCGTTCACGCCGACGACCATCACGATGCCCGGCGTCTCCAGGCCCGACTCGGTCTTGACCGTGCGGTCGAGGTCCGGGTCGACGAGCGCCACGAGTTCCTCGCGCAGCAGCGTGCGCAGGTCGTCGGGGGTACGGGTGCCGAGCACGCGGACGCGTTCGCGCAGCCGCTCGACCAGTTCCTGGGTGGGGGCGACGCCGACGTCGGCCGTGAGGAGCGTGTCCTCGATCTCCTCCCAGGTGTCCTCGTCCAGGTGCTCGCGGGAGAGGAGCGTGAGCAGCCCCTTGCCGAGTGCGTTCTGCGAGCGCGAGAGGCGCGAGCGCAGACGGACCAGGCGACCTGCCGTGGGCTCCGGGGTCTCGACCTCCGGGGCGGCCGGCTCCTCGATGACGACGGGGGCCGACGCCGACGGCTCGGCGAGCGGAAGTTCCACCTCCTCGATCGTGCGGCGCGGTTCGTCGCGCGGCGTCTCGGCCTCGTCGCCGACATGCGGCTCGGCCGGAGGGGCGGTGATGGTGGGCGTGGACGACGGGGCCTGCGGCGGCAGCTGCTTCTTCTTGCGGCTGCCGATCACGAGCCCGCCGAGCGCGCCGATCACGACCACGGCGATGACTACAGCAAGGATGACGATTTCCATAACCCACCCAGTATCAGCCATGGGGGCAACAGGGGCTCAGGCTGTAGCTTCCTCCAAAGAACATAAGCTCATAGAGGCCACTACTCGGACTAAAGTACGATGGAGCTCTCCGCATCAACGCGCGTAGAGTCCAACGCGATCACCCCCACGGACGGGTCGCGGCGTTGCGATCCGAGCGAGAGGCACGGACCCCACCCCATGAGCACCACCGCCGAAACCGAAGGCGCCCTGGAGACACGCGGCCTCGAGCCCGTCCCCGACTCCGAGCGCACGGGCCGGACCCGCGAGCTGTTCCCCACCTGGGTGGCGGCCAACATCAGCGTCCTGCTGCTCACCATGGGCGCGGGCCTCATCGTGACCAACGGCCTCAACTTCTGGCAGGCCCTGGTCGTCGCCCTCGTCTCGCCCGTCCTGAGTTACGGCATGGTCGGACTGATCTCCATCTCGGGCAAGCGCGGCGGCTCCCCCGGCATGACGCTCTCGCGCGCGGTCTTCGGCCAGCGCGGCAACCTCTTCCCGGGCTCACTGATCTGGATCGCCCGCTGGGGCTGGGAGACGATCAACGCGGTGACGGGCGCGTACGCGATCATCACCGTCCTGGACATCTGCTTCGGCGTGAAGTCGAGCACGTGGCTCACCGTCGTGACGCTGGTCGCCTTCGTCGCCTGCACGTTCGTCATCAGCGGCCTCGGCCGCAAGGTCCTGCACGTCTGCAACACCTGGGCGACGTACCTCTTCGGCGCGTTCAGCGTCCTCGTGCTCGTCTACCTGGTGGCCAACACCCCCTGGTCGGACGTCTTCTCGCGGTCCGCCGGCTCCACATCGGCGATGGTCGCGGGTGTCGGCGTCATCGCCGCCGGCGGCATCAGCTGGGTCCCCACCGGACCGGACTTCACGCGCTACCTCCCGCGCAAGGCCTCGAACAAGGCCCTGGTGGGCAACGCCATCGGCGGCGCCGGCATCGTCGTCGTCCCCATGGTCCTGATGGGCGCGGTCATGGCGGTCAGCACGCCGAGCCTGTCGGAGGCCTCGGACCCGGTCTCCTTCCTCGGCCAGCTGCTCCCGACGTGGATCGCGGTGCCGTACCTGGTGATGGCGCTGATCGGCATGCTCCTGATCAACTCGATGTCGATGTACTCCGCGGGCTTCACCGCGATGACGCTCGGCATCAAGGTCCCGCGCACCTGGGCGGTGTCCATCAACGCCATCATCAGCCTGATCTTCGGCTACCTCCTGATGAACGTGGCCACCAGCTTCATCAGCTCGTTCATCTCCTTCCTGACGCTGCTCGCGGTCGCCTTCTCCGCCTGGATCGGCGTCTTCGGCATCGACATGCTGCGCAGGAAGACGTACGACGGCGAGGCGCTGATGGACACCAAGCGCACCAGCGCCTACTGGTACAAGGCGGGCTTCGCCTGGCAGGCCATGACCGCGTGGGCGATCGCCCTGGTGGCGGGCCTGCTCTTCACGAAGGTCGACTGGTTCAGCGGTCCGCTCGCCACGTCCTGGATCGGCCGCAACGGCCTGGGCTGGCTGGCCACGATCCTCATCGCCGCCGTGCTGTACGCGGTGCTTCCGAAGACCCCGGCCGTCGAGGCGCCCGAGGGCCCCGACAGCAAGAGCGGCGGCGAGAGCGAGCTGGTCCCGGCCTGATCCGTCCCCGCCCTGTCCGGATCAACTGCCTCCGGACACTGGTCATCTGACACGACGTCATCTAACGTCCCTCTTCGCCCGCACCCACGGTGAAGGGGGACGTTCTCCATGCCCGTCACAGTCGTACGCTTCAACCTCGTCGACCCGGACGCGACACCCGCCTCGCTGAGCGAGCGCTACAAGGCCGCCGTGGAGATGGCCACGTACGCCGACGACCGGGGCATCTCCACCGTGCAGACCGAGGAACACCACGGTGTCGGCAACAACTGGCTGCCCTCGCCCTTCACTTTCGCCGGCGCGGTCTTCGGCGCGACCCGGCGCATCGCGGTCACGGTCTCCGCGATCATCGGCCCGCTGCACGATCCGCTGCGGCTCGCCGAGGACATCGCCGTACTGGACCTGCTCAGCGGCGGCCGCCTGGTCACGGTGGCGGGGATCGGCTACCGGCCCGAGGAGTACGCGGCCTTCGGTGTCGACTGGAAGCGGCGCGGCAAGCTCCAGGACGAGCTCCTGGAGACCCTGTTGCAGGCGTGGACCGGCGAGCCCTTCGAGTTCCGCGGCCGCACCGCGCGCGTCACCCCGCGCCCGTTCACGCAGCCGCACCCGATGCTCCTGGTCGGCGGCTCCTCCGAGGCGGCGGCCCGCCGTGCGGCCCGGCTCGGCCTGCCGTTCTTCCCGAGCGCCCATCTGCCGGAGCTTGAGGCGTACTACAACGAACGCCTCGCGGAGTACGGCACGGAGGGCTGGACGATGATGCCCGCAGCCGAGACCCCGCTCCTGCACATCGCGGACGACCCGGACCGCACCTGGGCCGAGCACGGCGAGCACTTCCTGCACGAGGCGCGCACCTACGCCTCCTGGCAGTCCAAGGACATCCGCTCCGCGGTGAAGTCCGGCGCCACCACGGTCGATGAGCTGCGCGCAGAGGGGGTCTACCGCGTCCTGACGCCCGACGAGTGCGTGGCGTATGTGCAGGGCGGCGCCGCCAATCTCGTACTGCATCCGCTTTCGGGCGGGATGCCGGTGGACGAGGGATGGCGCAGCCTGCACCACTTCTGCGAAAACGTACTGCCCCGGCTCAAGGAATAGGTCCTTGAACCGGGGCAGCTTCCTCGAAGGAGGGGCAGCGGGGATTAGCCCATCTCCTCCAGGGTCTTGCCCTTCGTCTCCTTGACGAACTTCATGACGAAGGGGATCGAGGCCACGGCGAAGGCGCCGTAGATGATGTACGAGCCGGTCAGGCTCCACTCGGACATGCTCGGGAAGGTCTTGGTGATCGCGAAGTTGGCGAGCCACTGGGCCGAAGCGGCCACACCGAGGGCCGCGGCGCGCAGCCGGTTCGGGAAGATCTCGCCGAGCAGCACCCAGACCACCACGCCCCAGGAGAGGGCGAAGAAGAGCACGAAGAAGTTGGCGGCGATGATCGCCGTCAGGCCCTGCGCGTCCGGCAGCGAGACGTTGTCGCCGGTGCCGGTGCGGTAGGAGAACGCCCAGGCGCAGGTGAAGAGCGCGAGCGCCATGCCGGCGGAGCCGATGATGGCCAGCGGCTTGCGCCCGATGCGGTCGACGAAGACCATCGCGATGACCGTGCCGACGATGTTCACGATCGACGTCTCGAACGAGTACAGGAACGAGCTGCTCGGGTCCTTGCCGATCGACTGCCACAGCTGGTTCGAGTAGTAGAAGATCACGTTGATGCCGACGAGCTGCTGGAACACCGAGAGCCCGATGCCGATCCAGACGATCGGCAGGAAGCCGACCTTGCCGAGCAGGTCCTTGAACGAGGACTTGTGCTCGCGGCGCATGCCCTCCTCGATCTGGCCGACGCGCGCGTCCAGGTCGATCTTGGTGCCCTCGACCTCGCCGAGCACCTTCTTCGCTTCCTCGTTGCGGCCCACGGAGATCAGGAAGCGGGGCGACTCGGGGATGGCGAAGGAGAGCAGACCGTAGAGGACCGCGGGGATGACCATGACACCGAGCATCAGCTGCCAGGCCTCCAGGCCCATCAGCTTGCCGCGCTGGTCACCGTCGGCCATGTTCAGGATGCCCCAGTTGACCAGCTGGGAGACGGCGATGCCGATGACGATCGCGGCCTGCTGGAACGAGGCGAGGCGGCCTCGGTACGCGGGCGGGGCGACCTCGGCGATGTAGGCGGGGCCGATGACGGAGGCCATGCCGATGCCGATACCGCCGATGAAGCGCCACATCGTCAGGTCCCACGCCGCGAACGGCAGGGCGGAACCGACGGCGCTCGCCGCGAAGAGGACGGCGGCGATCTGCATGCAGCGGATGCGGCCGATGCGGTCGGCGATGCGCCCGGCGATCGCTGCGCCGACGGCGCAGCCGAGCAGCGCCGTGGCGATGATCCAGCCGAGCATGTTCGCGTCGACTTCGAACCGGTGCTGGATGGCGACGGTGGCGCCATTGATCACCGAGCTGTCATAGCCGAACAGGAAGCCGCCCATCGCGGCGGCTGCCGTAATGAAGATGACATGGCCGAGATGGTCGGGGTGGGCCTCTCTGCCTTCGGGCTGCGGCGCCTTCGTTGTGCTGGTCACATGGACTCCTCGGGCCACCGGCAACATCGCCGGGGGTGGGGGTGAGCACTTCAAGTGGCGCACAACTTCACGCCGCCCACCACCTGAAGGTAAAAGCAACGTTGCAGAGACTATGCCTTCAAGTTTCGAAGTCAATAGCTGGGTTCCTGTGACTTTCAGGTACCAGCGAGGTGGGGTTCGTTCAAGACTTGAAGTTATGGAGAGGTGATGGAGGGAAGGTGGAACGCGGCGGTCCGTGCGGAACTACCGGAGCCGCTGGCTGATCACCTTCGAGACGCCGTCGCCCTGCATGGACACGCCGTACAGCGCGTCGGCGACCTCCATCGTGCGCTTCTGGTGCGTGATCACGATGAGCTGCGATGCCTCCTGCAGCTCCTCCATGATGCGGATGAGCCGCTGCAGGTTGGTGTCGTCGAGCGCGGCCTCGACCTCGTCCATCACGTAGAAGGGACTCGGCCGTGCCTTGAAGATCGAAACGAGCAGCGCGACGGCGGTCAGCGAGCGTTCACCGCCGGAGAGCAGCGAGAGCCGCTTGACCTTCTTGCCGGGCGGGCGGGCCTCGACGTCGACCCCGGTGGCGAGCATGTTGTCGGGGTCGGTCAGGATGAGCCGCCCCTCGCCGCCCGGGAAGAGCCGCGAGAAGACGCCCTCGAACTCACGGGCGGTATCGCGGTAGGCCTCGGTGAAGACCTGCTCGACCCGCTCGTCGACCTCCTTCACCACTTGCAGGAGGTCGGCCCGCGTCTTCTTCAGGTCCTCCAGCTGCTCGCTCAGGAACTTGTGACGCTCCTCCAGCGCGGCGAATTCCTCCAGGGCCAGCGGATTCACTTTTCCGAGCTGTTGGTACGCCCGTTCGGCTGACCTCAGCCGCTTCTCCTGCTCACCGCGGACATACGGCACGGGCCGGTTGCGCGGATGCTCCGGATCCTCCGGAAGCTCCTCGCCCTCGGCCGCGGGGGAGGGCGGCACGAGCTGGTCGGGGCCGTAGTCGGACACGAGTCCTGCCGGTTCCACACCGAGTTCCTCCAGTGCCTTGGACTCCAGCTGCTCGATCCGCAGCCGCTTCTCGGCACCTAGTACCTCGCCGCGGTGAACTGAATCAGTCAATGTGTCGAGCTCCGCCTTGAGGTCCCTCCCCTGGCTGCGCTCGGCGGTCAGCTCCCGCTCCCGTACCTCCTTGGCGCGCTCGGCGGCGGCCCGCTCCTCCTGCGCCCGTACGAGGGAGACCTCGACGTGCGCGAGCAGTTGCCGCGCACCACGGGCGACGGCATCGGCGACCGCGGCCTCGTGCCGCATCCGGGCCTTGCACTGCTCGGCACGCGCGCGTGCCTCACGTTCGGCGCGCGCGGCCCGGTCGAGCGAGTCGGCGCGTCCCGCGAGCCCCTTCACCCGCTCCTCGTGCGTACGCACCTGGAGCCTGGCCTCCATCTCGGTCTGCCGGGCATTGGCCCCGTCGGCGGCCAGCCGGTCACGTACGGAGGTGTCGGGCTCCTCCTCGACCGGAGCCTCCTCCGCCACGGCGAGACGTTCGGCCAGTTCCTCGGCGTCCTCGACGGCCTTGTCCAGGGCCTCCTGCGCCTTGGCGGCGGCGGCCGCACTGCGCTCGGCCTCGCCCGCGGCGCCGCGCGCCTGCCCGGCGAGCGCGCCCAGCTGCTGGGCCACGGCGGACTTCTCCCGGTCGGCGGCCCGCCTGCGCTCCCCCAACTCCTCGACGAGCGCGGCCACCTCCTTGCGCCGCTCCCCCGCCCGCTGCTGGGCGTGCGCCAACTCATCGCACTGCTCGGCGAGTTGCTCCAGCTCGGCCGCCGCCTCGTCGACGGATGCCTGTACTTCGAGAAGGCTCGGCGCCCCGGCGGAGCCGCCCTGCGCGAAGTGCGCCCCGAGCAGGTCGCCTTCGGTGGTGACGGCCGTGAGCTCCGGGTGCGCGTAGACGAAGTCCTCGGCGTCCTCAAGGGTGCCGACGGCCACCATCCCCCGCAGCAGCCGCCGCACCGCGGGCATCAACTCCGCCGGCCCACGCACCAGTTCGGCCACCGGGGGCGGCCCTTCGGAGCCCTGCCGCCGTGTCGGGTCGGGGTCGGCTTCCGGGGCCCCCGCCAGCAGCAGTGCGGCCCGCCCGGCGTCCTGCTTGCGCAGCAGCCGGATGGCTTCCGCCGCCGACGCCGGTGTGGTCACGGCGAGCGCGTCCGCCGCGGCGCCGAACGCCGCCGCGACCGCGACCTCGTACCCCGGAGTGATCGAGAGCAGCTCGGCCGCAGGACCGAGCAGCCCCGTGAGGCGGTCCTGCGCGGCGAGCAGCGCCCCCGTCCCGTCCTTGCGGCGCAGGCCGAGCGCGAGCGCCTCGTGCCGTGCGGCGACCGCGGCCCGCTTGCGTTCGGCGGCGGTGGCGGCCTCGCGGGCCGCGGTCAGCGCACCCTCGGCCTCCGTGAGGGAACGCTTCGCCTCGTCGTGCCGCTCGCCGAGCTCCGCGTCACCGGCGTCGAGTCCGTCGACCTCCGCCTTCAGCTGCTCGTACTCCTCCTGGGCGGCGACCGCGCGCTCCCCCGCCTCGTCACGCGCCACGGTGAGCCGGTCGATCTCGGCCTGCGCGGAGCCCGCCCGCGAGCGCGCCGCGTTGACCTGGCCGTGCAGCCGCGCGAGCCCCTCGCGCCGGTCGGCGATGGCCCGCGCGACGTCCTTGAGACGGCGCTCCTCGACGGCGAGCTCCCGCTCCAGGTCGGCCCGGTGGCCGACCGTGTCCTCCAGAGCGTGCTCGGCCGCTTCGAGAGCGGCTTCCAGCTCCGCCTCCTGCTCGCGGATCCGCGCGGCCTCGCGCTCCATGTCCTCGGGGTCACGGCCGCGCCGCTCCTCCGGGGGCGCGGCGGTGGCGCTCTTGACCCGGGCGTCGGCGAGCGACACCGTGCCGCGCACCCGCTCGGCCAGCTGCGACAGCTCGTACCACGTCTGCTGGGCCCGCTGGAGCCGCGGCGTGAGGCGGCGCACCTCGTCCTCGAGCTCCGCCTCCCGCTGGAGCGCCTTCTTCAGCTCGGCCTCCGCGGTGTCCTTACGTCGCTTCAGCTCCGCCTCGTCGGCCACCTCGGTCCGCAGCGCGTCCCGCATCCGTACGAGGTCGTCGGCGAGGAGCCGCAGGCGGGTATCGCGCAGGTCGGCCTGGATGACGGCGGCCCTGCGCGCCACGGCGGCCTGCCGACCGAGCGGCTTGAGCTGGCGCCGCAGCTCGTCGGTCAGGTCCTGGACGCGCGCGAGGTTCGCCTGCATCGCGTCGAGCTTGCGCAGCGCCTTCTCTTTGCGCTTGCGGTGCTTGAGGACGCCCGCGGCCTCCTCGATGAAGGCGCGGCGGCCCATGGGGTCGGCGTGCAGGACGCCGTCGAGCTGGCCCTGGCCGACGATGACGTGCATCTCGCGCCCGATGCCGGAGTCGGAGAGCAGTTCCTGGATGTCGAGCAGCCGGCAGGTGTCCCCGTTGATCTGGTACTCGCTGCCGCCGTTGCGGAACATGATCCGCGTGATGGTGACTTCGGCGTACTCGATGGGCAGGGCGCCGTCGGAGTTGTCGATGGTGAGGGACACCTCTGCGCGGCCGAGCGGCGGGCGCCCGGTGGTGCCGGCGAAGATGACGTCCTCCATCTTGCCGCCGCGCAGCGACTTGGCGCCCTGCTCGCCCATGACCCAGGACAGCGCGTCCACGACGTTGGACTTGCCGGAGCCGTTCGGTCCGACGACGCAGGTGATGCCCGGCTCGAACTTCAGCGTCGTCGCCGACGCGAAGGATTTGAAACCGCGCAGTGTCAGGGCCTTGAGGTGCACGCCGCCGGACTCTACCTTTCACTGACCGTTTCACCCAGGAACATGCAGGGCACATCAGCTGTAACGGAATAGGGCCATGCGGCGACAAGAAAGAAGGGACGCCGAAGCGTCCCTTGCAGATCTGGACAAGCGGCTGACATGGGCAGCCCGACCACGTGCGTTAACAAGCACCTCACACACCAGCAGACGCGTGCCGCGATCGAGCGTTACGCGACGTCGTGTGAGGTGAGCGCCTTACTGAAGGTGGTGGTCAGGTGAGCGCAGGCTCCGCCTGGGGTACGTCGATGCTCTCCAGGAGCGATTCGTGAGAAGCGGCAGCCGCGAGCGCGTCGTTCTCGGCCTGGATCTTCACGAGCTCAGATTCCAGGTCCTGGACGCGTTGCTGGAGCCGTCGCATCTCGGCGAGAAGTCGCGGGTCGGAACCGCCGACGTAACCGAGAAGCGCCTTTGCCATGATGGATGGTCCTCCACAATGAGTGACCGACCGAAGCGGTGTGGGTCGTGAGGGAATCGCACCCGCGGTGCTTGGCACTCGTTGTTCTTGCTTGGTGTTGCCGGCCGTTCTCACATGCCAAACAGCTAAGGTGCGCGGGGCTTCCAGAGTCTCACCAAAAAGTTTGACGGTCAACACGATCACGCCCCGTATTGGCGGGCGACCCGGGGGCCTGCGGCCGTGGAAACGGCGGCGCTGCCTCTGCTGCGGGGCCCTGAGGGCGTGTCGATCATCCTTCACCCGGGAGCCTGCCACGACGGGCCCTTCTTGGCAACCACCAGGCCTTTCCTGCCCCGGGCAGGTGCCGCTACCGCACCGGAGCGGGTTCGCCCGGCCGCTCTCCGTCAGCGAATCGCGAAGGTGTCGTAGATGCCGCGCGGAGTGTCCCAGATCTCAGTGACGCCGTCGACGCGGCCGGGTGTGTCGCCCTCACGCAGCCAGTCGAGCAGCCCCTGGGCACCCGCGCGGGGGCCTTCGGCGACGACTTGCACGCGGCCGTCCTCCAGATTGAGAGCAAAACCACTCAGACCGCCGATCTCCAGAGCCTTGGCCCGCGTGAACCAGCGGAAACCCACGCCTTGCACCTGGCCACGCACCCAGGCCGTGACTCTGACTTCTTCGTTCATGGGTGCACGCTAACCGGCCAATTGCTCTCGGAGCACTTCGTCCCCATGCGCCATCGCGTACAGTCCCGACTCGATGAGCCTCACTCGTATGGGTGAGCCACGTTGACCGCTGAGGACGAGGAAGGCCAGGAGATGGGACGCCACCGACGCTCCGGCGCAGGGGCAGCCGCCACCGGCCGCGCCACTGGGGCCCCCGACACATACGCGGGCGAGTACGCCGGCGTCCCGGAGCCCCGCCCCGCCGCCGTGTCCCACCGCCACCGGGGCCGCCGCGCCACCCCGGTGCGCACCGGCCTGCTCGGGGTGTCCGCGGCCGTGGCCATGGGTGCCGTGGCCGTCGCGTCCGGTCTGGTCCCCGGCGCCGAGAACTACTCCCTCGGCGGAGGCGGCGACTCGAACAAGGTCCGCGCCGCCACCACTCCCAGCGAGGTCGCACCCCAGGGCGGCGACACCGGCACCGCCGAGCGCGAGTCGACCCCGCCGAGCCGCGGCTCCGAACGCCCGGACGCCCCGACTCCTTCTCCCTCGCAGTCCACCGAGAAGCCCTCGGCCGAGCCGTCGAAGAAGCCGTCGTCCAAGGCTCCCGCCCCGTCAAGGACCGAGGAGAAGAAGCGGACGACGCCGCCCCCGAGCCCCTCGCGCACCCCCTCCGAGAAGCCGAAGGCTCCGCCGGCCACCGGATCGAAGTCACCGTCCGCCGAGAGCGCGGCCGAGGCGGACGTGCTCACCCTGGTCAATCAGGAGCGGGCCAAGGTGGGCTGCTCCCCCGTGAGCGGCGACTCCGCGCTGGCCTCGCTCGCCGGGGACTTCAGCGCGGACATGGCCGAGCGCGACTTCTTCGACCACACCGACCCGGACGGCGCGACCCCGTGGGACCGCGCCGAGAAGGCCGGGATATCGGACCTGGGCGGCGAGAACATCGCCCGGGGCCAGGCCAACGCCCAGTCCGTGATGGACGCCTGGATGAACAGCGACGGCCACCGGGCCAACATCCTCAACTGCGACTACAAGACCCTGGGCGTCGGCGCGCACTTCGCGCCGGGCGGCCCCTGGTGGACGCAGGACTTCGGCTTCTAGGCGACAGGCCGGGGCTTGCACTTACTTTTGGTTAGCGCCACCTTTGAGTCAGCGCTGCGCGCGAGTATGCTGGCCGCATGGACTCGACCGCTCAGGACATGCCGTACGACGTGTTCTCCCGGCAGTGCCCCTCGCGCGGCACCCTGGAGCACGTCACCGGGCGCTGGGGTGCGCTCACCCTGGGCGCGCTGCACGACGGCACGTTCCGTTTCAACGAGCTGCGCCGCCGGGTCGACGGCGTGAGCGAGAAGATGCTGTCCCAGACACTGAGCGCACTGGAGCGCGACGGCCTGGTCCAGCGTGACGCACAGCCCACCAACCCTCCGCGCGTGGACTATCAACTCACCCCGCTGGGACGGGAGATCACCGACCGCCTGATGGGCCTCATCCACTTCGTCGAGGGCAGGATGGACGGCGTCCTCGAAGCCCGCGAGCGCTACGACAGCGGGGCGGCCGGCGGCCGTTGACAGCGCGGGCAGAAGTAGCTGGAGCGGTTCATCCAGGGGCGCCGGCGCATCGGCGTGCCGCAGCGGCGGCAGGGCTCGTCCTCACGCCCGTAGGCGTCGAGCGACCGCTCGAAATACCCGGACTCGCCGTTCACGTTCACGTACAGGCTGTCGAAACTCGTGCCGCCGACGGCGAGCGCCGCGTTCATCACATCCCGTACGTGGCCCAGGAGTTCGGCCGTACGCGGGCGCGTGAACGTGGCCGTGGGCCGCTCATAGTGCAGCTTCGAGCGCCAAAGCGCCTCGTCCGCATAGATGTTGCCGACGCCGCTGATCAACGACTGGTCGAGCAGGGCACGTTTGATCGTCGTACGCCGGCGGCGCAGCGCGGTGTGGAAGGCGGCGTCGTCGAAGAGCTCGTCCAGCGGGTCACGTGCGATGTGCGCGATGACGTCGGGCAGTCCGTCCGGGGTGTTCGCGTGCAGCGACAGACCGCCGAAGGTGCGCTGGTCGACGAAGCGGAGCTCGGTGCCGAGCGCGTCGTCGAACCGCATCCGGATCCTCAAGTGCTTCTCGTCGGGCGCCTCTTGGGGCTGCACGAGCAGCTGCCCGCTCATCCCGAGGTGGGCGAGGATCGAGGTGCCGCTGTCCTCAAGGGGCAGCCACAGATACTTCCCGCGCCGCATCGCCGTGCCGACCCGGTGGCCCCTGAGACGGAGCCCGAAATCGTCACCGCCCGCGAGGTGCCGCCGCACGGAGCGTGGATGCAGCACCTCGACGGCGGCGACGGTCCGATGCGCCACCCAACGCTCAAGTCCACGCCGGACCACTTCGACCTCAGGCAGCTCAGGCATGGGGGTTACTCCGGGGCAGTCGGGTGGGTGGGCGGGGAAAAATGCCGCGAAGCGGCAAAAAAGCTGGTGCCGGCCACCCGAAGGGCAACCGGCACCAACACAAACAACAACGGTCAAGCAGAGGGAGCCTCAGCAGCCCCCGCGGCAGCCTCGGCTTCGGCCGCCGCGATCCGCTCATCCGCAGCGGAGCGAATCTCGCGCCACGCGGACTCCGCGGCCTGCTGCTCCGCTTCCTTCTTGCTGCGGCCGGTGCCGGTGCCGTACGAGACGCCTCCGACGCGGGCGGCAGCAGTAAAGGTCTTCTCGTGGTCCGGGCCGCTCTCCGTGACGAGATACTCGGGAACGCCGAGGCTCTCGGTGGCGGTGAGCTCCTGGAGGCTGGTTTTCCAGTCCAGGCCCGCTCCCAGGTTCGAGGACTTCTCGATCAGCGGGTCGAAGAGCCGGTGCACCAGCTCACCCGCCGCGTCCAGACCCTGGTCCAGATAGACCGCGCCGATCACCGCTTCAAGGGTGTCGGCGAGGATGGAAGCCTTGTCCCGGCCACCCGTACCCTCTTCGCCCCGGCCGAGCCGGATGAAGGAGCCGAGTTCTAGGCCACGACTGACCTCCGCCAACGCACGCGAATTGACCACCGCGGCCCGCAACTTGGCCAGCTGGCCTTCGGGCAGGTCGGGGTGGGTGCGATAGAGCGTGTCCGTGACGACGAGTCCGAGCACCGAGTCCCCGAGGAACTCGAGCCGTTCATTCGTCGGCAGACCGCCGTTCTCGTACGCGTACGAACGGTGGGTCAGTGCACGCACCAGAAGGGCGGACTCGAGTTTGTACCCGAGCCGCCCTTCCAAAAGCGTGTGGGACGAGGCCGTGTTTTCCGCCTGCTTCTTGGCGTTTGCAGCCTTTTCAGCGTTGGCGTCTTCCGCCATCTTGTGGCTAGACACGGTGCCTCTCACCAGCCGCTCAGACCTCGAGGACCTGGCGCTTGTTGTACGTGCCGCAGCTCGGGCACGCGATGTGCTGGAGCTTCGGCTCCTGGCAACGCTCACACGAAACCAGGGTGGGGACCGCAGCCTTCCACTGCGACCGGCGGTGGCGCGTGTTGCTGCGCGACATCTTCCGCTTCGGAACAGCCACGGCTACTTCTCCTGCTTCTCGTCGACGCCGGCTTCGGCGCCGCTCACGTCGTCCTTCTCGCCGTCCTGGATGGTCCCGGCGAGTCCCTGCAATGCCGCCCAACGAATGTCGACGGCGTCATGGTGGTGGTCCGGGTCGTCCGCGAGCCGTGCTCCGCACTGGGAACACAGGCCCGGACAGTCGTCCCGGCACACCGGCTGCATCGGCAGTGCGAGCACTACCGCGTCACGCAGCACGGGCTCGAGGTCGAACAAGCCGTCCTCGAGATAGAGCGTGTCCTCGTCGTCCTCGGCGTCGTCGGCCGGTTCCGCTGCGCGGCCCCGGTCGTCGGCGTCAGGGTACGAGAACATCTCCTGGAAGTCCGCTTCCACCTCAAGCTTCAGCGGCTCCAGACACCTTACGCACTCCCCCTCGGCCGACGCACGGGCGGTGCCTGTGACAAGCACCCCTTCCATGACCGACTCAAGACGGATCTCCAGCTCGACCGGAGCACCTGCCGGCACTCCGATGACCCCTTCGATGCCGAGGACCGGCGAACCGGGTGCCTCGACGGAACGGGTCAGCCGCTGCTGCGCACCGGGACGCCGACCCAGCTCGTGTGTGTCGAACACGAGTGGGTTTCGGTGGTCAAGGCGAGCACTCAGGGCGTTTCCTGCTTTCGAATCCTGGAAGTTCAAGGAGGGCCGCCCCCCGTCATGAGCTTCGCTCACTGGGCGGGCAGCCTGGATCGCGGACGTACGCGCGACCGAAGAGCCAGGATACTGGACCTTTCGCTCTCGGCCCAATCCGGTCCCGTAAGGACCGCGCACCGGGCGCTAGCGGCCCTGTTCGTACTGGCGCAGCTGCTCCGCCGTGATCATGCCGGTGTCGAAGAGGCTGGTCTCGTCGAGGACGCCGGGGGCCTGGTGATGCTGCTGCGGCTCCGCGTATCCCTGCTGCTGGGCCTGGTCGTACCCCTGCTGCGGGTAGCCGTACGGATCCTGCTGCTGGTAGCCGTACGGGTCCTGCTGTGCGTACTGCTGCTGGTAGGCGTACTGGTCCTGCTGCTGGTACGCGTACGGGTCCGGTTCCTGCTGCGGCGGGGCGTACGGCTGCTGTGCGGGGATCTGCGGGGGCGCCTGGGGAGGCTGCGGGGCCGCTGCCGGGGCGGGAGCCGTGGGCGCCGTGGGGTCGGTGAGGCCCGCGAGGTACTCGGCGTCCGTGGTGTGCGCCTGGGATCCGAGGCCCTCGGCGAGGCCCGCCAGGTCGTCGGCGGGCGCACGGCCGTGCAGGGTCTGACGGCCCCGGCCGACCGCTTCCAGGGTCTTGGCGAGGACGGCTTCGAAGGCGCCGAGCTTGGCGTCGACATACGCGTCGGCGTCGCGGCGCAGGGTCTCGGGGTCGTGGCTGCGCTGCGGGGCGTCCTCGTCCTCGTAACCCTGCTCGTCGAGGCCGGGGCCCGTGCCGAGGAGCTTTTCGCGGCCTCGGCCGACCGAGCCGAGGGTCTTGGTGAGGACGACCTCGAAGTTGGCCAGCTTGCTGTCCACGTAGTCGTCGGCCTCGACGCGGACCTCGTCGGCGGCCTGCCGGGCCTCGGCGAGGATGCGCTCGGCCTCGCCCTGGGAGTTCCGGGCGACCTCCGTGTCGGAGATCAGTGAACCGCGCTCGGCGTGCGCGGTCTCGATGATCCGCTCCGCCTCCTGGCGGGCCTGCTCGACCAGCTGCTCGCGGCCGCCGATGAGCTCCTGGGCCTGCGCGAGGGAGCCGGGCAGCGCCTGGCGCACCTCTTCGAGCATCGACAGGAGATCGGCGCGGTTGACCACGCACGAGGCCGACATCGGCATGGACCGGGCACTGCCGACCGCGTCGACGATCTCGTCGATCTTCTTCTGCACGTCCACCGTGTGCTCGCCACTCTCTACAGCTGGTTGGAGACGGACGGCACGACTGTAAGGCCAGTCGGCGGCCGTCCGACACCGGGTGACGGGTTGTCAGGCAGCCCGGAGGGCCGTCACTTCTTACCGATGCGCTCGGTCAGTGCCTCGTGGACCACCGGCGGCAGCAGGTGGGCGACGTCGCCGCCCCAGGCGGCCACTTCCTTGACCAGCGAGGAGGAGAGGAAGCTGTAGGTGGGGTTGGTGGGCACGAAGAGGGTCTCGACGCCCGAGAGGCCGTTGTTCATCTGGGCCATCTGCAGCTCGTAGTCGAAGTCGCTGACCGCCCGCAGACCCTTGACGATGGCCGGGATGTCGCGCTGCTTGCAGAAGTCGACGAGAAGGCCGTGGAAGGACTCGACCTCGACGTTCCCGAAGTCGGCGGTCACCTCGCGGATCAGCTCGATCCGCTCGTCGACGGTGAACAGGCCCTTCTTCGACTGATTGATCATCACCGCGACGTGCACCACGTCGTAGAGCCTGGAGGCGCGGGCGATGATGTCGAGGTGTCCGTTGGTGATGGGGTCGAACGACCCCGGACAGACGGCGCGGCGCAACGTGAGTCCCTCGCTCTCCGGTCCGGTCATGGCGCGATCACTGAGTCGTCGCACGTAGAGGCGGCGCGACCGTACCAAAACGTGCTTTCGCCGTAGCGACGGGACCTCAGTGCTTCGAAGCCGTCGGGCCAGCCGAATTCTCCGCCTCTGGTACTGCGTTCAACCGTGACGAGCGCATCGTCCGTGAGCCAGCCCCCGGAGCGGAGTGTGAGCAGGATCTCGCGAAGATCGTCATCGGTGTCGGCGTACGGAGGATCGAGAAAGACCAGGTCGTACGGGGTCGTGGGGGCGCCGCCCTGGATGATCTGGGTCGCTTTGCCCGCCCTGACCTCGGCGCCGGGCAGGCCGATCGACTTCACGTTCTCCCGGACGGTGCGCACCGCGCGGGCGTCGGCCTCGACGAGCAGGGCGTGGCCCGCCCCGCGCGAGAGCGCTTCGAGGCCGATGGCACCGGACCCGGCGTACAGGTCGAGGACGCGTGCGCCGTCCAGCGTGCCCTGCAGGGCCTGCCAGGTGGAGAACAGGCCCTCGCGTGCGCGGTCGGTCGTGGGCCGTGTGCCGTTCCCTGGCGGGACGGCGAGGCGACGTCCGCCGGCCACACCGGCGATCACGCGGGTCATCTGAGTCCTTGTCGGTGTACGTACGGGTGGTCCGGCTCCAGTCTCTCAGCCCCGGTGCCCGCGCCGCCTGTCAGCCCTTGTCGAGGTACTGCTCACGCTCGTCGTCCAGGAGCGCGTCCAGAGCCGTGCGCAGCTCCGGCAGGTGCTCCAGGTCCGGGTCGGCGGCGACCACCTTGACGGCCTCCTCGCGGGCCTCGGCGATGATCTCCTCGTCCTCGATGACCGCGAGCATGCGCAGGCTGGAGCGGACACCGGACTGCGCCTGGCCAAGGACGTCGCCCTCGCGGCGCTGCTCCAGGTCGATCCGGGAGAGCTCGAAGCCGTCGAGCGTGGCGGCCACGGCTCCCAGGCGGGCGCGGGCGGGGCTCGCCTCGGGCATCTCCGTGACCAGGAGGCAGAGGCCGGGGGCCGAGCCTCGGCCGACGCGGCCGCGCAGCTGGTGCAGCTGCGATACGCCGAAGCGGTCCGCGTCCATGATCACCATGGCGGTGGCGTTCGGGACGTTCACACCGACCTCGATGACCGTCGTCGCGACCAGGACCTGGGTCTCGCCCGCGGCGAAGCGGCGCATCACCGCGTCCTTGTCGTCCGGCTGCATGCGGCCGTGCAGGACCTCGACCTTGAGGCCGCTCAGCGGGCCCCGGGCGAGCTGCTCGGCGACCTCGATGACGGCGAGCGGGGGCCGCTTCTCCGCGGTGGCTTCGTCCTCGGCCTTCTTCTTGGCCTTCTTCGGGTCGTCGTCCTCATCGCCGATCCGGGGGCAGACCACGTACGCCTGGTGGCCGTTCTCCACCTCCTCGCGCACGCGCTCCCACGCGCGCGCCAGGAAGTGGGGCTTGTCCTCGGCGGGCACGACATGGCTGGCGATCGGCGAGCGTCCGGCGGGGAGCTGGTCCAGGACCGAGGTCTCCAGGTCACCGAAGACGGTCATCGCGACCGTGCGCGGGATGGGCGTGGCCGTCATGACAAGGAGGTGCGGGGGCTGCTTGCCCTTGCCGCGCAGGGCGTCGCGCTGCTCGACCCCGAAGCGGTGCTGTTCGTCGACGACGACCAGGCCCAGGTCGTGGAACTGGACCTTGTCCTCGATCAGCGCGTGCGTACCGATGACGATCCCGGCTTCGCCGGTGACCAGGTCGAGCAGCGCCTGCCGCCGCCCGGCCACCCCCATGGAGCCGGTGAGTAACGTGACCTTGGTCCCCTGGTCGGAGCCGCCGAGCATGCCGCCCTCGGCGAGCTCGCCCATCATCTCGGTGATCGAGCGGTGATGCTGCTGCGCGAGAACCTCGGTCGGCGCAAGCATCGCGGCCTGCCCACCCGCGTCCACGACGGCGAGCATGGCGCGCAGGGCCACCATCGTCTTCCCGGAACCGACTTCGCCCTGAAGCAGGCGGTGCATCGGGTGTTCCGTTGCCAGGTCGTCGAAGATCTCCTTGGAGACCTTCTGCTGGCCGTCGGTGAGGGTGAAGGGCAGCTTGGCGTCGAAGGCGTCGAGCAAGCCGCCCTCGCGGGGGCGGCGGGCGATGGCGGGGAGTTGCGCGTCCGCGTACCGGCGTCTGGCCAGGGCCACTTGGAGGACGAAGGCCTCGTCCCATTTCAGGCGGTCGCGGGCGGAGGCGATGTCCGCCTTCGACTGGGGCCGGTGGATCTTCAGGAGCGCTTCGGGGAGCGGGATCAGGCCCCGGCCGTCGCGCAGGCCCGGCGGCAGCGGATCGACAGTCTCCTGGGCGCTGGGCAGGACCGCGTCGACGGATTTGGCGATCTTCCAGGACTCCAGCTTGGCGG
Organism: Streptomyces sp. NPDC051218; assembly: GCF_044455475.1. Classification (NCBI taxonomy): domain Bacteria; kingdom Bacillati; phylum Actinomycetota; class Actinomycetes; order Kitasatosporales; family Streptomycetaceae; genus Streptomyces; species Streptomyces sp. NPDC051218. The sequence goes on from NZ_JBITEU010000012.1 coordinate 139,925, forward strand.
TGGCCGGATAGATCGGGATGAGGGCTCCGGCCCAGGAGTCCACGGCCTCGTCCGCGTTCCCCTGGCTGTCGGGGTCGCCCTTCAGGAGTTCGTACGCGGGATGGGCGAGCTGCATCTTGCGGTTGAAGACGGACGCCTTGCCCGCGAACATCGCGCGCGTGCCGGGCAGCAGGTCCTTGTGCGGCTTGTGGATGCCCCGGCCGAAGAAGACCAGCTGGAGCTGGCCGCTGCCGTCGGTGATCGTCACTTCGAGGCGCTGGCCCCTGCCGCCGTTGAACGTCAGGATGCGCGCCGTCGCGACCTGGGCGACCACCGTGACGTGCTCGTCCAGCGGCAGGTCGGCGAGGCGGGTGAGCTCGCCCCGCTCCGCGTATTTCCGCGGGTAGTGGTGCAGGAGGTCGCCGACCGTGTGCAGGTCCAGGTGCTCGGCCATCACCTTCGCGGTGGCGGGACCGACCACTTTCTTCAGGGGTTCTTCGAGCGCGGGCACGAGATCCATTGCACACCACGCCACTGACAATTCGGCGTACGTCCCCGAAATCCGCTGGTCAGGAACACTGAAGGCAGGGTTATTCCACGCCGATCAGGAGCAGGGCCGACTGGCGTCCGCCGCGGTAGACCACCGTGTCCACCGCCAGATGCTGCTCGCGCACATGCTTCTCCAGGTCGTCGCCGAAGCTGTCCGGCACGTCGTCGCCGAGGACCAGCGTGACCATCTCGCCGCCGGCCGCCAGCATCCGGTCGAGGACGGAGCGCGCGGCGTGCGTGGTGTCATCGCCGATCAACGCGACGTCGCCGTCGATCAGGCCGAGGACGTCCCCTGCCTGGCAGATGCCCGCCATCGTCCACGACTGCCGCTCGGCGACGGCCAGTTCGGCGTACCGCGTCGCGCCCGCCGCCGAGGTCATCGCGACGACGTCCTCGTCGAAGCGGCGGTCCGGCTCATGCACGGCCAGCGCCGCGATGCCCTGGACCGCGGACCGGGTCGGGATCAGCGCGACCCGCACCCCTTCGGTACGGGCCTGCTCGGCCGCCGCGGCGGCGGTGTGGCGCAGCTCGGCGTCGTTCGGCAGGAGCACGACCTCGCGCGCGTGGGCCCGCCGGATCGCGTCGACGAGCTCTCCGCTGGCGGGCGGCTCCCCGGGGCGCGTGGGCACGGTGGTCGCACCGGCGTCGGCGTAGAGCCCGGCGAGCCCCTCCCCCGGTACGACGGCGACGATCCCGCGCTGCACCCGCTCCCGGGGCGGCGGGGTGACGCCCGCGGTGTGTGCGTCGCCCACTCCGAAGTGGGTGATGCGGATGCGGTGGGGCCGCCCGGCCTCCACGCCCGCCTCGACGGCGGCGCCCGCGTCGTCGACGTGCACGTGGACGTTCCACAGCCCGTCACCGCCGACGACGACGAGGGAGTCGCCGAGGCCGTCCAGCCGTGTCCGCAGCCTCGCCACCGCCGAGTCGTCGGCCTCCAGGAGATAGATCACCTCGAAGGCGGGGGCCGTGGCGTCGGCCGGGATGTCCTGGCACTCGACGGGCTCCACGCGCGCGTGGCCGCCCGAACCCGGCACCGACTTCAGGAGCACCGTCTCGCCCGACAGCGCCCCCACGAGCGCCCCGAGCACCGCCACGAGCCCACGTCCCCCGGCATCCACCACTCCTGCACGGCCGAGCACCGCGAGCTGCTCCGGCGTCGCGTCCAGCGCTCGGCACGCACCGTCGTACGCGGCCCGCGCCACCGCCCCGCAGTCACCGGCAGCCGCAGAGCCCGCGGAAGCCGCATCGGCAGCGGCGGCGGCCACCGTCAGGACCGTGCCCTCGACGGGGTGCGCCACCGCTTGGTAGCCCGACTCGGCGGCACGGCGCAGCGCGAGCGCCAGCGCCCCGCTGTCAGCGTGATCAGTGTCACGGTCGGCGCCGAGGACCTGTGCCATCCCCCGCAGCAGCTGGGAGAGGATCGTGCCCGAGTTCCCGCGGGCCCCGATCAGCGCTCCGTGCGCCATCGCCCGCACGGCCTCGGCGAGCGAGGGGCGGGCCGGGTCCAGGCCCGTGAAGACGGCGTCGACCGCCTGGGACGCCGATTCCACGGTCAGGTAGAGGTTCGTTCCGGTGTCCCCGTCCGCGACCGGATAGACGTTGATCGCGTCGATCTCCTCGCGGGCCCGGCCCAGGGCGTCCAGAGCGAGGCCGCACCAGGCGCGCACCGCGACGGCGTCGAGGTTCTGCGGCACCTGCTCGCCTCCTAAGGGCATCCGGAATGGACGCAGCGTAGACCGGGAAGGGCGAAAGGCCCGGGGCGGGGCCGGGGCGAGACATGGTAGTTTCGTTCTATCGAAGCAGTCGTTGTATGCTGCTCCGGTTGCCCGATACCCATCGGGCCATTCCTCCTGGCAACGCCACCCACGATCATTGCACTGATCCCGGCATGCCGGGATTAACCGTAAGTGCATCTGAAGTCTTGGAGTGACCCGTGGCTGCCAACTGCGACGTCTGCGGCAAGGGGCCGAGCTTCGGCAACAACATCTCGCACTCTCACCGCCGTACGTCCCGTCGCTGGAACCCGAACATCCAGCGCGTTCGTGCCGTGGTCAGCGGGACGCCGAAGCGGCTCAACGCCTGCACCTCGTGCATCAAGGCCGGCAAGGTCTCGCGCTGACGCTCAGCGCGGCCACCTAGCTGGTTGCTGAAAGAGCCGGTCCCCCTCGGGGGGCCGGCTCTTTTCTGTGCGCGCACCGCCTTCACCGGCAGCTCCCAACGGCCTTGTACGCCGAGGGAGTTCTGCGCGGTGACGGGCGGTGACGGGTCGCGGTGATGGGGCGCGGTCGTGCTCAGTCCTCGATGTCGTCCCCGAAGTGGTCCCAGCCCTTGCTGGTCCAGGGTGCGCCGTCCACCGTCACCTGCGGCAGCGCCGAGGGGTTGAGGACCTCGCCGATGACCTTCCAGCGGGCGGGCAGCTTCACGTCCGGCGGGAACGTCGCCACGATCGCGTGGTCCTCGCCGCCGTTGAGCACCCACTGCAGCGGGTCGACGCCGACGGCCTGGCCGATGTCGTTCATCTGGGAGGGCACGTCGACGTCCCCGGAGCGGATGTCGATGCGCACCTTGCTCGCATCGGCGATGTGGCCGAGGTCGGCGATGAGGCCGTCGCTCACGTCCGTCATCGAGGTGGCGCCGAGACCGGCGGCCGCGGGGCCCGCGTGGTACGGCGGTTCGGGCCTGCGGTGGGCCTCCACGAAGGCGCGCGGTGAGCGGAAGCCGCGGGAGAGCACCGCGTGCCCGGCGGCGGACCAGCCCAACCAGCCGGTGACGGCGACGACATCGCCGGGCTGGGCACCGGCACGGGTGACCGGTTCGTGGTTGCGCAGATCGCCGAGCGCGGTGATCGCCACGGTGATCGTGTCACCCCGTACGACATCGCCGCCCACGACGGCCGCCCCTGCGACCTGGCATTCGTCCCGCAGGCCGTCCATGAGCTCCGTGGGCCAGCTCGCGGGGAGTTCGGCGGGCACGACAAGGCCCAGGAGCAGCGCGGTCGGTACGGCGCCCATGGCGGCGATGTCCGCGAGGTTCTGGGCGGCGGCCTTGCGGCCCACGTCGTACGCGGTCGACCAGTCGCGGCGGAAGTGCCGCCCCTCCAGGAGGATGTCGGTGCTCGCCACCACGCGCCGGTCGGGAGCCGACACGACAGCGGCGTCATCGCCCGGCCCGAGCCGGACGGCCGGGGTGGAGGTGAGCCGGGAGGTGAGTTCCCTGATGAGCCCGAACTCCCCCAACTCGCCGACGGTTCCCTTCACCGGGACTCACCATTCCCTTTCACGCTGCTCGGCTTGCGGTCGCGAGCCGTCACTGTCATAGGTACGGTCGATATGACCGTCAACTTCTGTTGCCCGTCCACCGTGATGTGCGCGCCACAGGTCCCCCGGGTCTCCCCGCGAGAAGCGGTGACGCGGTACCGTGGCGTCCCTTCTCCCCACATGATCCTCGTGGCCGCCCTGGAGGTTCCGTGGTACAGGCGTACATCCTGATCCAAACAGAGGTCGGCAAGGCGTCGACCGTCGCCGAGCTGATCGGCAAGATCGCGGGAGTGATCCAGGCCGAGGACGTGACCGGTCCCTACGATGTCATCGTGCGCGCCCAGGCGGACACGGTCGACGAACTCGGTCGCATGGTGGTCGCCAAGGTCCAGCAAGTGGACGGCATCACCCGGACCCTGACCTGCCCCGTCGTGCACTTGTAGCCCCCGTCTACCCTTGGCCGGTGAAGATTTCCCGTCGCCGGCGTCGCTGCCTCGTCTCCGCTCCTGCCCTCGCACTGCTGATCGCGTCCGCGGGCTGCTCCTCAGCAGACGAAGCGGTGAAGGCTGCGGTTCCCACCCCGGACAGCAAGGTCACCGAACTGTGCCGGAACCTGGACAAGCGGCTGCCGGAGAAGGTGGACGGCCTCGGGCGCGTTGATCCCGAGCCGAAGTCGGAGCTGACCGCCGGGTGGGGAGACCCGGCGATCATACTGCGCTGCGGTGTCGCGCGACCGCCCCGGATGAACGACCCCGAGGCGGACGGCGTGACGGTCGACGGCGTCAACTGGCTGCTCGACGAGCAGGACGACGGTTCCTTCCGCTTCACCTCCACGCTGCGCAAGGCGTACGTGGAGGTGACGCTGCCCAAGGAGCGTGCGGGGGACGGCGTGAGCCCGCTGACGGACTTCGCCGCCCCCATCAGGAAGACCATCCCCAAGGGGATCGCCTAGCGCCCCTGAGGGGTTAGCGCAGCCCCGTGGAGCGGTTGAGGGCGGCCTGGACGAGGCGGTCCACCAGCTCGGGGTAGGAGACGCCGCTCGCCTCCCACATCTGCGGGTACATCGAGATGGGCGTGAAGCCCGGCATCGTGTTGATCTCGTTGATCACGAACCCGTCCTCGGTGAGGAAGAAGTCCGCGCGCACCAGGCCCTCGCAGGACGTGGCCTCGAAGGCGTCGACCGCGAGCCGCTGGATCTCGGCGGTCTCGTCGGGCGTCAGCGGGGCGGGCACGATCCCGGGCGTCGAGTCGATGTACTTCGCCTCGAAGTCGTAGTAGTCGTGCGACTGCACCGGCGGGATCTCGGCGGGCACGCTCGCGCGCGGCCCGTCCTCGAACTCCAGGACCCCGCACTCGATCTCACGGCCGCGCAGGAGCGACTCGACGAGGATCTTGGGGTCGTGCCGGCGGGCCTCCTCGATCGCCTCGTCGAGGCCCTCGAAGGAGTCGACCTTCGTGATGCCCATCGACGAGCCCCCGCGCGCGGGCTTGATGAAAAGCGGCCAGCCGTGGTCGCCGGCGAACTCCGCGATCTTCTTGCGGGCGGCGTCCTGGTCGCGGTCCCACTCGCGCGGGCGGATCACGAGGTACGGGCCGACGGGAAGACCGAAGGAGGTGAAGACCCGCTTCATGTACTCCTTGTCCTGGCCGACGGCCGAGGCGAGCACTCCGGCGCCCACGTAGGGCACTCCGGAGAGCTCCAGGAGTCCCTGGAGGGTGCCGTCCTCGCCGTAGGGACCGTGCAGCATCGGGAAGACGACGTCGACTTCGCCGAGGGCCTTGGGCACGGAGCCGGGCTCGCTGTAGACGACCTCGCGGTTGCCCGGGTCCAGGGGCATCACGACGCCGCCGTCCGCCGACTCGGCGAGGGCGTCGACGTTGGGCACCTGCCGGTCGGTGATCGCCATGCGGTCGGGATCGTCGGCGGTCAGGGCCCAGCGGCCGTCCGTCGTGATGCCGATGGGCAGGACGTCGTACTTGGTGCGGTCGATGGCACGCAGCACGGCGCCCGCCGTGACGACCGAGATGCCGTGCTCCGAGCTGCGGCCGCCGAACACGACGGCCACACGCGGCTTACGGAGCGGCTCAGAGCTCTGCTCGGGGCGCGGCTCGGGGCTCTGGGGGAGGTTCTCGCTGCTCATATCGGCTTGAGGGTACCCGGTGGCCAGCGGAGAGTCAGCGGCGACAGTCAGCGGCGCTCGGGCTTGGCGCTGCGCGACATCAGCTCCTTGAGGGCGACCACCGGGGGTGTGCCCTCGTGCACGATGCCCACGACCGTCTCGGTGATGGGCATGTCGACGCCGTGCCTGCGGGCCAGATCAAGCACCGACTCACAGGACTTGACGCCCTCGGCGGTCTGCTTGGTGACCGCGATGGTCTCCTCCAGCGTCATGCCCTTGCCGAGGTTCGTGCCGAAGGTGTGGTTGCGCGAGAGCGGCGATGAGCAGGTGGCCACCAGGTCGCCCAGGCCCGCGAGTCCGGAGAACGTCAGCGGGTCGGCGCCCATCGCCATGCCCAGGCGGGTGGTCTCGGCGAGCCCGCGCGTGATGAGCGAGCCCTTCGTGTTGTCGCCGAGGCCCATGCCGTCCGCGATGCCGACGGCGAGTCCGATGACGTTCTTGACGGCGCCGCCGAGTTCGCAGCCGACGACGTCCGTGTTCGTGTACGGGCGGAAGTACGGGGTGTGGCAGGCGGTCTGGAGGCGTTGCGCGATCGATTCGTCGCGGCAGGCCACCACGGCGGCCGCGGGCTGCCTCGCGGCGATCTCGCGGGCGAGGTTGGGGCCCGTGACGACGGCGACACGGTCGGCCGCGACCTTCGTGACGTCCTCGATGACCTCGCTCATCCGCATCGCGGAGCCCAGTTCGACGCCCTTCATGAGGGAGACGAGCACGGTGTCGGTGGCGAGCAGCGGCGCCCACTCGGCGAGGTTCGCGCGCAGCGTCTGCGAAGGCACCGCGAGCACGGTGAAGTCGGCGCCGGCCGCGGCCTCGGCCGGGTCGGTGGTCGCCCTGAGGTTCTCCGGGAGTTCGACACCGGGGAGGTAGTCAGGGTTCCGGTGCGAGGAGTTGACGGCCTCGGCGAGTTCTGCGCGACGCGCCCACAGCGTGACGTCGCACCCGGCGTCGGCGAGCACCATGCCGAAGGCGGTACCCCAAGAGCCCGTTCCGAAGACGGCGGCCTTCACCGGGTTCGTCACTTGCTGTCCTCCGTGGTGTTCTCGGGGGTGGGCTCAGGGGTGGTGTTCTGGGGGACGCCGCGACCGCTCCGGTCCGCCGCCTTACGCCGTTGCGCGAGCCGCGCCGTGCGCGGGTCGTACGGGGTCTCGGGGGCCTTCTCCTGCCGGATCTCCTCCAGGAGTTCGGTGACCGCGGCCATGATGGTCTCGGTCACCTCCCGCAGGATCTCGGGGGTGGGTTCCTTGTCGTAGAACCGCGAGAGGTCGACCGGCTCGCCCGCGAGCACCTGGAGCTTCTTGCGCGGGAAGAGGCTGAGCTTCTTGCTGTACGGGGGAAGCGCGAGGTTGGCGCCCCACTGCGCGACGGGGACCACCGGGCACTTGGTGCGCAGGGCGACCCGCGCGGCACCGGACTTGGCCGTCATCGGCCACACCTCGGGGTCCCTGGTGAGGGTGCCTTCGGGGTAGAACGCCACGCACTCACCGCGCTCGATCGCGTCGACCGCGGCACGGAAGGCGTCGAGCGCGTTCGTGGTCTCGCGGTAGACCGGGATCTGGCCGGTGCCCTTCATGACCTTGCCGACGAACCCGTCCTTGAAAAGGCCGTCCTTTGCCAGGAAACGAGGCACTCGTCCGGTGTTGTACTGAAAATGCGCGTACGACAGCGGGTCGATATACGAGTTGTGATTCACCGCGGTGATGAATCCACCGTCGGCCGGAATGTGTTCCATTCCTCGCCAGTCCCGCTTGAAGAAAACCACCAGGGGTGGTTTGGCGATGACTGCCGCCAGGCGGTACCAGAAGCCGATTCTGCGGCGGGACACTCGGACACCTTCCTCCATGAACCTGGTCGGCCGCACAAGTGTCGGCCCAGGCTGCCTGTCTGTCGAGAACACCGTACGCCCGCGCTCGCGGCCCGGCCCCGGTAGTGCCCGGGTCAGCAGGTCACAATGGGCGTGACGCGAAGGACGGAGCCGCCACCCGTGCAGTGGACCCTGGTGATACCCCTGAAACCGCTGGAGCGCGCCAAGAGCAGGCTCACCGCCACCACCGGCGACACCCTGCGCCCCGGCCTCGCCCTGGCCTTCGCGCAGGACACCGTGGCCGCCGCGGGGGCCTGCCCTTCCGTACGGGATGTGGTGGTCGTCACGGACGACGGCCTCGCCGGGCGCGAGCTCGCGGCTCTGGGAGCCCGGATCGTGCGTGACGAGCCCGCGGGGGGTCTCAACGCCGCTCTCGCGCACGGAGCGGCGGCCGTGCGTGCCGGGCGGCCCGAGGCGGCCGTGGCGGCACTGAATGCCGATCTCCCCGCGCTGCGGCCCCTGGAATTGGGCCGGGTACTGGACAGCGCGGCCCGATTTCCCCGCTCTTTCCTCGCGGATGCCGCCGGAATCGGTACGACTCTGCTCTGCGCGGCCCGCGGTCTGGAATTGCGCCCGGCATTCGGCGCCGCGTCCCGTGCCCGGCACATGGACTCCGGGGCGCTGGAACTTCGGCTCGACGGCGTCGATTCCGTACGCCAGGACGTGGACACCGGCGACGACCTGCGGGCCGCGCTCGCGCTGGGCGTCGGGCCGCGCACCGCGGCGGCTGCCACGAGGCTGCTGATCGCCGACTGAGTACGCTTCCCCCATGCAGGCGACCGCGTACACGTACGACTCCGAGACCCGCAGCGGCAGCGTGCTGCTCGACGACGGCACTCCGGTGCCCTTCGATCCCCCGGCGTTCGACGCGGGCGGCCTGCGGCTCCTGCGGCCCGGCCAGCGGGTGCGGATCGAGGTCGAAGGTGAGGGCGAGCGGCGGCGCATCACGCTGGTGACGCTGCAGACGTTCTGAGCCCGGGGCGCCACCTTCGCCCGGGGCGCCACTTCAAGTTCCGTACAGGCCGCGCAGGACCCCGTACACGCCGCGGGCCGGGCTCCCGGTTGGGAGCCCGGCCCGGCGCGTGAGTGCCCTCGTGCCCTTACTTCTTGCGGGCGGTCGCCTTCTTGGCGGTGGTCTTGCGCGCCGTCGACTTCTTGGCGGGAGCGGTCTTCTTCGCGGTGGCCTTCTTGGTGGCCGGCGCGGTCTTCTTGGCGGTGGCCTTCTTGGCGGGGCTGGCCTTCTTGGCCGTCGCCTTCTTGGCCGTGGCCGCCTTCTTGGCCGTCGCCGACGTCTTCTTGGCGGTGGTCTTCTTGGCGGTCGCCTTCTTCGCCGTCGCCGTCGTCTTCTTGGCGGTGGCCTTCTTGGCGGTGGCGGCCTTCTTCGCCGTCGCCTTCTTGGCGGTGGCCTTCTTGGCCGCTGCCTTCTTCACGGTCGCCGAAGCACCGCCGCCCGAAAGGCTGCCCTTGGGCGCCTTCTTGACCGCGACGTCGTTCTTCGGGAGCTTCTTCGAGCCGCTCACCAGGTCCTTGAAGCCCTGTCCTGCGCGGAAACGCGGAACCGAGGTCTTCTTGACCCGAACGCGCTCCCCGGTCTGCGGGTTGCGGGCGTAACGGGCCGGGCGGTCGACCTTCTCGAACGAGCCGAAACCGGTGACCGAAACACGGTCTCCGCTGACCACGGCACGGACAACTGCGTCCAGAACCGCGTCCACGGCGTCGGCTGCCTGCTGGCGGCCGCCCACCTTGTCGGCAATCGCTTCTACGAGCTGCGCCTTGTTCACGTCTTCCCCTTCGGAGACCTCGCCCGAGCGTATTCGCCAGGCTTTTTCGCACGTTAGGCAGATATATACCGCAAATCAAACACGAAACGGGCTAATCACCCTTGTGCCGCAACGAACTCGGCTGTCCATGAGTTCCTCGAAGGTTCCCCGAAGGGCTGTTTGAGCCTTGTGGCTCAGGTGTCTTCGGGGAATCGGCCCTCGTCGGCTTCCTCGAGGTCCGCCATCAATCGCTCCAGACGCCTTGCCGCATCGGCGAGATCGTGTTTGGCCGCGGCCGTAATGACCAGCAGCTTCCGGGTCAGCGCCATCCGTACGCCCTCCGGGACTTGCAGTGCACGCACTCTTGAGTGCGCTTCCTTCAGTTGGTCCGCAACAAGCCCGTAGAGCTCGAGTTGGCTGTCACGTTCCATGCACCGATTGTGCCATCTGGGGCGAGTTGTCGCCTCCGCAGGGGGTAACTACCCACATCCGGCGCCCTCCTGAGGGTACCCGCTCCGACCGAGTACAAGGGGATTTCAAGCCTCTTCTGCCGTCCGAATCAAGGGAGTTGAGACCACCCGTTCAGGTCATCGGGTACCCCGAAGGGCCCGGACACAGATGTACCCCCAACCGTCCACGATTGGGGGTACACCAGGGTGTTGCGGGGGTGTCAGACCTGCACGGTCCGCGGCTTGTACGAGCGTCGGCCGGCCTCGTACGCGGCGATGTCCGGCTCGTTCTTGAGCGTGATGCTGATGTCGTCCAGGCCGTTCAGAAGACGCCAGCGGGCGTTCTCGTCGAGTTCGAAGTCGGCGGTGACGCCCTCGGCGCGGACTTGGCGATCCTGCAGGTCAACGGTGATCTCGGCCTGCGGGTCGCGCTCGGTCAGCTCCCAGAGCGCGTCCACGACCTGCTGGTCGAGAACGACGGTGAGCAGGCCGTTCTTCAGCGAGTTGCCGCGGAAGATGTCGGCGAAGCGCGAGGAGATGACCGTCTTGAAGCCGAAGTTCTGCAGCGCCCACACGGCGTGCTCGCGCGAGGAGCCCGTACCGAAGTCGGGGCCCGCGACCAGGACGGTGGCCCCCTGGCGTTCGGGCTTGTTCAGGACGAACTCGCCGTCCTTGCGCCAGGCCTCGAAGAGCCCGTCCTCAAATCCGTCCCTGGTGACCTTCTTCAGCCAGTGGGCGGGGATGATCTGGTCGGTGTCGACGTTGCTGCGGCGCAGCGGAACGGCCCGGCCCGTGTGCGTGGTGAATGCTTCCATGGCTCTCAGACTCCGGCTGTCGCAGGGGCGTCGGTCAGGTCGGCGGGCGAGGCCAGGTGGCCCGTCACCGCGGTGGCGGCTGCGACCTGGGGCGACACCAGATGCGTGCGGCCGCCCTTGCCCTGCCTGCCCTCGAAGTTGCGGTTGGAGGTCGACGCGGAGCGCTCGCCGGGCGCCAGTTGGTCGGGGTTCATGCCCAGGCACATCGAGCAGCCCGCGTGCCGCCATTCGGCGCCCGCGGCGACGAAGACCTTGTCCAGGCCCTCCTCGATGGCCTGCAGCGCGACCCGGACCGAACCGGGGACGATCAGCATCCGTACGCCGTCGGCGACTTTGCGTCCCTCGACGATGGAGGCCGCCGCACGCAGGTCCTCGATACGGCCGTTGGTGCACGAACCTACGAAGACGGTGTCGACCTTGATGTCGCGCAGCGCCTGTCCCGCGGTCAACCCCATGTATTCCAGGGCCTTTTCGGCGGCGTAGCGCTCCGACGCGTCTTCGTACGAAGCAGGATCGGGGACCTGCGCCGAGAGCGGTGCGCCCTGGCCCGGGTTGGTGCCCCAGGTGACGAACGGCGCGAGCTCGGTGGCGTCGATGTAGACCTCGGCGTCGAAGACCGCGTCGTCGTCCGTCTTCAGGGTCTTCCAGTACGCGACCGCGGCGTCCCACTCCTCGCCCTTCGGGGCGTGGTCGCGGCCCTCGATGTAGTCGAAGGTGGTGGCGTCGGGGGCGATCATGCCCGCGCGGGCACCGGCCTCGATCGACATGTTGCAGATGGTCATGCGGGCTTCCATCGAGAGTTTCTCGATGGCCGAGCCGCGGTATTCCAGGACGTAGCCCTGGCCGCCGCCGGTGCCGATCTTGGTGATGATGGCGAGGATCAGGTCCTTGGCCGTGACGTCGTCGGGCAGTTCGCCGTCGACGGTGATGGCCATGGTCTTCGGCGGAGCCATCGGCAGCGTCTGGGTCGCCAGGACGTGCTCCACCTGGGAGGTGCCGATGCCGAACGCCAGCGCGCCGAAGGCGCCGTGCGTGGAGGTGTGGGAGTCACCGCAGACCACGGTGGTGCCGGGCTGGGTCAGGCCCAGCTGCGGGCCCACCACGTGGACGACACCCTGCTCGACGTCGCCCAGCGAGTGCAGCCGTACGCCGAAGTCCGCGCAGTTCTTGCGCAGCGTCTCCAACTGCGCACGCGAGACCGGGTCCGCGATGGGCTTGTCGATGTCGAGGGTCGGGGTGTTGTGATCCTCGGTGGCGATGGTGAGGTCGAGGCGCCGCACCGGGCGTCCGGCCTGCCTCAGGCCGTCGAAGGCCTGCGGGCTGGTCACCTCGTGCAGCAGGTGCAGATCGATGAAAAGGAGGTCGGGCTCGCCTTCGGCGCGCCGGACGACGTGGTCGTCCCAGACCTTCTCCGCGAGTGTCCTACCCATCGCTTTCCCTCCGACCGGCTGTGGTGGGCCGACCCAACTAGAGAATGTTCGTCCACGCCCGTACCCCTCGTGCCGCGCGTGGACCGCTATCCGTTGGTCCGCGGATCGCACGTCCCAGGGTGACGTGTTCCATCGAAAATTGAACTTGCGTTTCACAGAGTGAGACGCGAGTATCGACGCATGGACAACTCTAGCGGCGTCGGCGTTCTCGACAAGGCGGCTCTCGTCTTGAGCGCCCTGGAGTCCGGTCCGGCCACCCTCGCGGGGCTGGTCGCGGCCACCGGACTCGCACGACCCACGGCACATCGCCTCGCCGTGGCACTGGAACACCACCGGATGGTGGCGCGCGACATGCAGGGCCGTTTCATTCTCGGCCCGCGGCTCGCGGAACTCGCGGCGGCGGCCGGCGAGGACCGCCTGCTCGCCACGGCGGGCCCGGTCCTCACGCACCTGCGTGACGTGACGGGCGAGAGCGCGCAGCTCTATCGCCGGCAGGGCGACATGCGCATCTGCGTGGCGGCGGCCGAGCGCCTCTCGGGCCTGCGGGACACGGTCCCGGTGGGCTCGACGCTCACCATGAAGGCGGGCTCTTCCGCGCAGATCCTGATGGCCTGGGAGGAGCCGGAGCGCCTGCACCGCGGCCTCCAGGGCGCCCGCTTCACGGCCACGGCCCTGTCGGGCGTACGCCGCCGGGGCTGGGCCCAGTCGATCGGCGAGCGGGAGCCGGGCGTCGCGTCCGTCTCCGCCCCCGTGCGCGGCCCCTCGAACCGCGTGGTCGCCGCCGTCTCGGTCTCCGGACCGATCGAGCGTCTGACCCGCCACCCGGGCCGGATGCACGCGCAGGCCATCATCGACGCCGCCGGGCGCCTGTCCGAGGCCCTGCGCCGCACGGGCTGACCGGTACCGCTCACAGACAGCACGCAGAACGCCCGAGGGGCCGCCTCAACGCCGCGGCGGCCCCTCGGGCGTTTCCATGTCTCCGTCGACCGCCCTCAGACCGCCTTGAGCCGGTCGGCCGCCCTGTCCCCGCGCCTGCCGACCGGAACCACGCCGATGGCCTTGCCCAGGCCGAACTCCGGCATGTTCACGTACACCGCCTCGTGGGCGCCCGGCGGCACGACATACGTCTCGTGCCAGAAGCCGACCCTGCCCTTGCCGTCCCGCATGCGCCGGTTGAAGGCGGCCCAGGCGGGCCGGTGTTCCTTTCCCTGGTCGGACGCGTAGGCGAGGAGCTTCTCCGGCGACTCCCAGTACTGGACGACGTACAGCACCCGTGGCCCGCCGAGCAGCAGCTGGTAGCCGAGCATGCCGCTCCCCCGGTCCTGGGACAGCTCCTTGAGCATCCGCGGCATCGCGCGGAAGACGGGCCACCAGCTGCGCACGGCACGGAAGTTGTTGATGCGCATCCCGATGTTGAAGACGGTGACGCCGCCCTGGGCGTCGGCGGTCATGCGCCCTTCGATCGGCTTGGTGCTCACGGTGGTTCCCCCTTCGGAGAGCGTTGGATAGTTTCGCTATCCATGATTGGATAGTGGCACTCCCCCAAGGGGAAGCGCAAGAGGAAATGAGGAGAAGCGAGCCGATGAGACTGGCGGAGCTCAGTACGCGCAGTGGCGTCTCGACGGCCACGATCAAGTACTACCTGCGCGAGGGACTGCTCCCGCCGGGCCGACGCGTGACGGCGACACAGGCCGAGTACGACGAGGAACACTTGCGGCGGCTGCGTCTCGTCCGGGCGCTCATCCAGGTGGGGCGGGTACCGATCGCGTCCGCGCGGGAGGTGCTCACCGCCCTGGAGGACGACTCCCTGGACCACAACTCCCGTCTGGGCACGGCCGTCTGGGCACTCCCCCACGGGCCTGGGCCCACCGAGGACGACCCGCACACGGACGCGGCGCGGCGCACCGTCGACGCGCTGCTCGAACGGCTCGACTGGGAGAACGCCCAGGCGTACGGGGCCCATTCGCCGGCGTACGGGATGCTGGTGACCGCGGTCGCCACACTGGCCAGGCTCGGATATCCGTGCTCCGTCGACGACTTGGCACCCTATGCGCGCGCGGGACGGCAACTGGCCGTATCCGACCTGGACTTGATCGAGCGGTACGAGTCCTCGGAGGAACAGCTACAGGCGGCTGTCGCGCTCACCGTGCTGTACGAGCCGGTACTGCTCGCGCTGCGCCGGATCGCCCAGGCGGAAGAGTCCAACCACCGCTTCGGGCAAGGGACTTCCGAGCAGGGGACGTCGGCGTAGAGACACCGGAACAACGACGAAGGGGCCCTCCCTGACGGGAAGGCCCCTTGTCCGTATCTGTACCCCCGACCGGATTCGAACCGGCGCTACCGCCTTGAGAGGGCGGCGTGCTAGGCCGCTACACAACGGGGGCTAGCTTCTTGCTGCACTGCTTTGTCCTGCTGTACTGCGCTGGGCTACCAGGACTCGAACCTAGAACAACGGAACCAGAAACCGTCGTGTTGCCAATTACACCATAGCCCACAGTGGTCTAGACCAGCCAGACCGTGCGTACCCCCGACCGGATTCGAACCGGCGCTACCGCCTTGAGAGGGCGGCGTGCTAGGCCGCTACACAACGGGGGCCCTAGCGATCCTGCATCGGTAGCAGTGGGTGCGACCCTGACTGCTTCCATGGGAAGGATCTGTACCCCCGACCGGATTCGAACCGGCGCTACCGCCTTGAGAGGGCGGCGTGCTAGGCCGCTACACAACGGGGGCGTTGCAGATAAGCTCTGCGAGCTGGCCTACCAGGACTCGAACCTAGACTAACGGAACCAGAAACCGTCGTGCTGCCAATTACACCATAGGCCATCGATACGCAACCCCTAGCAGGAGTTTTGCTTCGACTTACGCCTCCCTGTCCGGACCTTTCGGCCTTCTCGGGCGGCGCAGAAAGAACATTACCCGAAGGTGGACGGCGCTCCAAAACGGGTATCGGCACGGGGCCATGGCGGCAGCCCGGTGAGCCGCGCGATGCGGTGCAGACCCGAAGGACCCGGCAGCCGTGGCGGCTTCCGGGTCCTTCTGCCTGCGTACTCGCGGGCTACGCGGCCAGCTTCGTCAGGGCCGCGTCGATGCGGGTCAGGGACTTCTCCTTGCCCAGGATCTCCAGGGACTCGAAGAGGGGCAGGCCGACCGTACGGCCGGTGACCGCGACGCGGACCGGGGCCTGGGCCTTGCCGAGCTTCAGGCCGTGCTCCTCGCCGGCGGCAAGCACCGCGTTCTTGAGGGACTCCGGGTCCGTCCAGTCGGCGTCGGCCAGCTTGGCGCGGGCCGTCGTCAGGAGCGCTGCCGGGTCACCCTTGCCCATGGCCTTCGTCCAGGACGCCTCGTCCTCGACGGGCTCGTCCAGGAAGAGGAAGTCCACGTTCTCCGTGATCTCGGAGAGGACCTTGATGCGGGTCTGGGCGTGAGGGGCGATGGCCTCCCAGGCCGCCTGGTCGAAGCTCTCGGGGGCCCAGTTGGCGTGCGGGGCCTTCAGCCACGGCTCGCAGGCCGCCGCGAACGCCTTCACGTCCAGCATGCGGATGTGGTCGGCGTTGATCGCCTCGGCCTTCTTCAGGTCGAAGCGGGCCGGGTTGGCGTTCACGTCCGCGAGGTCGAACTTGGCGACCATGTCCTCGATCGAGAAGACGTCCTGGTCCGCGGAGAACGACCAGCCCAGGAGGGAGAGGTAGTTCAGAAGGCCCTCGGGCAGGAAGCCGCGCTCGCGGTAGAGGTTGAGCGAGGCCTGGGGGTCGCGCTTGCTCAGCTTCTTGTTGCCCTCGCCCATCACGTACGGGAGGTGGCCGAAGGCCGGGGTCTCCTTGGCGATGCCCAGGTCGGTCAGTGCCGCGTAGAGGGCGATCTGGCGCGGGGTCGAGGAGAGCAGGTCCTCGCCGCGCAGGACGTGGGTGACCTCCATCAGGGCGTCGTCGACCGGGTTCACCAGGGTGTAGAGCGGTGCTCCGTTGGCGCGGACGATGCCGTAGTCCGGGAGGTTCTCCGGCTGCACGGTGATCTCGCCGCGGACCAGGTCCGTGAAGGTGATCGCCTCGTCGGGCATGCGGAAACGGACGATGGGCTTGCGGCCCTCCGTCTCGTACGCGGCACGCTGCTCGGTCGTGAGGTCGCGGCAGTGGCCGTCGTAGCCGGACGGCTTGCCGGCGGCGCGGGCGGCCTCGCGGCGCTCGTCCAGCTCCTCCGTGGAGCAGTAGCAGTAGTACGCGCGCCCCGCGTCCAGGAGCTTGGCGGCGACGTCCTGGTAGATGTCCATGCGCTGCGACTGGCGGTACGGCGCGTGCGGGCCGCCGACCTCGGGGCCCTCGTCCCAGTCGAAGCCCAGCCAGCGCATCGCCTCGAGGAGCTGCTCGTACGACTCCTCCGAGTCGCGAGCCGCGTCGGTGTCCTCGATGCGGAAGACCAGGGAGCCCTCGTTGTGCCGGGCGTAGGCCCAGTTGAAGAGGGCGGTGCGGACCAGGCCCACGTGGGGGTTGCCGGTCGGCGAGGGACAGAACCGTACGCGTACGGGGGTCGCGTTAGCCACGCTTGATCACCCTGTTGGTGAGAGTGCCGATGCCTTCGATGGTGACGGCGACCTCGTCGCCGACATTGAGCGGCCCGACGCCTGCCGGGGTGCCCGTGAGGATGACGTCGCCCGGGAGCAGCGTCATGGCCTCGGAGATGTGCACGATCAGGTCCTCGATGGAGCGGACCATCTCGGCCGTACGCCCCAGCTGACGCTGTTCGCCGTTGACCGTGCACTGGATGGTGAGGTCGGAGGGGTCGATGTCGGTCTCCACCCAGGGGCCGAGCGGGCAGGAGCTGTCGAAGCCCTTGGCCCTGGCCCACTGCTTCTCGCGCCTCTGCACGTCACGCGCGGTGACGTCGTTGGCGCAGGTGTAGCCGAGGATGACGTCACGGGCGCGCTCGCGCGGGACCTCGCGGCACATGCGGCCGATGACCACGGCGAGCTCGGCCTCGTAGTGCACCTCCTGCGAGAAGGAGGGGTACGCGATGGCGTCGCCGGGGCCGATGACCGAGGTGGACGGCTTGAAGAAGGCGACGGGGACGTCCGGGACCTCGTTGCCGAGCTCCGCCGCGTGGTCCGCGTAGTTGCGGCCGATGCCCACGACCTTGTTGGGGAGCACCGGAGGCAGCAGCCTGACCTTGCTGAGCGGGACCTTCGTGCCGGAGAGCTCGAAGTCCGCGAACGGAATGCCCTTGATGATGTCGAGGACGAGCCCGTCGGTCGTTCCGGGGGGACTTTCGCCCTCGACCGCGCCGAAGGCGACGTTGCCGTCGATGGAGAACCTGGCGATGCGCAAGAGCGGTGCCCTTTGTGCTGGAGGGAAGGTCTGACACTCCAGGCTAGCGTGGCCGTGTGCCGCCAGGCCTCCCGTGCACCCGCGGCTCAGGCAGCCGAGGGGCTGAAAGCCTCGGGGGCGTCCATCAGGACCGTGCGGCGGGGGTTGGCCGTCACCGTGGGGAGTTCCACGGCGTGCTCCGGCTGGTCGGCGGCCGGGGTGACCTCCTGCGCGTCCGTGAGGTGCGCGAGGGTGGTGCGGCGGGGGTTGGCTATGTTGCGGAACATCGCCGACTTCACAGTCTTCATCTGCTGTTCGGGCCTTGTCAGTTGGGGCGTCGTATGGAGGACGCGGGTTGTCGGATTCGCCATCCCTGTAAAGCGTCAGGCTAAACATCCAATTCCCGCCCAAAGCCCGGATGAGGCCTTGATCTTGATGTGAGTTTGCTCACGGATCAGCGGGCAAATGGGTCAATTCAGGCCCGTGGAGGCCTTGTTGGAATCGGACATTGCGCCACTGAAGCCATCATTCCGCTCCCGATCATGAAGACTGGGACACCGCTCGCCCGGAGGCTTCCTGGGGCCAATCACCCGTTTTGCACCAGATCACTTTCTACGTCTCGTGACGCGCCACTCACGCCCAGTCACGGAGCTCGCGACGCGACACACGGGCCTTGTTGGAGATCCTGCACTGTGCTGGAATTCCCGGGACCGCCGCGGGATCGAACCGGCGCGCAGGGGCGCAACGAAGCGCCGAGTGGCGGCGGGAAAGGGGAGCCAGCGCCGGTCACTCACGACCACCATGGGGCGTTCTGCGCCCCACGACGCCGACACCGTCCCGCCGTTTCAGCGGAGGGACGCCTGGTCCAGAGGTTGCGACGCTAGTGCAGGGACGTTTCAAGAGGGATGGCAGCAGCGCTGCGGCGGAGCCGGAGCGCGGCGGGACAGACCGCGGCGCCTCGGCCCAGCACGCCCAGAACCCGGGGCAGGCGCCGTCCGGCGACAGCGGCATCGGAGCTGTCCGTGGCGTCGGTGGCGGAAGTCTGCCCCCGGCCGACGCGAAATCGGGCGGCTCGACGACGGGCACGGTGAAGTCGCCCACAGGACCGGGCTCACGAATAGCCCTGCGCAACTGGCGCATCTCCACCCGCCTCGTCTCGCTGCTCGCGCTCCCCGTGATCACCGCGACCTCGCTCGGCGCGCTCCGCATCAACGAGTCCATGGACGAGATCCAGCAGCTCAACAACATGAAGCTGCTGACCGACATGACCAAGCGGGCCACGGAGCTGGCCTCCGCGCTCCAGGAGGAGCGCGACCGCTCGGCAGGCCCCCTCGCGCACGGCGCGGACTCCTCGGACTACGTGGTCAAGGGCTCCCGGCAGAAGACGGACCGCGCGTACAACCGCTTCCTCCAGGAGACGCAGGACCTCGACAACACCGACGGCGACAAGGGCCTCCTCGGCGTCCGGGCCAACACGGTCGAGATCACCCAGCAGCTTCAGCAGATCAACAGGGTCCGCAAGGACGCGTACAAGGACGAGAACTCCACCTCGCAGACGGTCGACGCCTACAGCCAGCTCATCGAGCAGCTGCTCACCCTGTCCTCGGACATGGCGCAGGCGACCAGCAACCCGGACATGATTCAGCGCACCCGCGCCCTGTCGGCGTTCTCCTCCGCCAAGGAGTACGCGTCGGTGCAGCGCGCCGTCATCGCCGCCTCGCTTCCCGCGGGCAACAGCACGTTCGGCAAGATCTCCGAGACCGACCGGCGCTACGGCTTCTCCGCGCTCGACAAGGAGAACTCCAAGCTGGATGCCTTCAAGGGCATCTACGCCGGCAATCCCGACGAGCTGACCAAGCCCATCGACGATGGCAACACGTCCATCAAGGGCGCCGACTCCTACGCCAAGCGTGTGCTGAGTCAAGAGGGCGGCATCAAGCTCCAGGACAAGCGTTCGTACAAGGACTGGGTGGACGCGGACACCACCAAGATCGACGCGATGTCCAAGATCGAGCTCACGCTGCTCAACGAGATGGAGCAGAAGGCCCGCGAGCTGCGCAACGAGTCCGAGCAGGCCGCCATCCTCAACGGTGCGCTGATCCTGCTCGTCCTCGGCGTCTCACTCGTCGGCGCCTTCGTCGTGGCCCGGTCCATGATCCGCTCACTGCGGCGCCTCCAGGACACCGCGACCAAGGTCGCCCAGGACCGGCTGCCCGAGCTCGTCAAGCAGCTCTCCGAGGCCGACCCGCAGGACGTCGACACCTCCGTCGAGTCCGTCGGTGTGCACTCCAGGGACGAGATCGGCCAGGTGGCCGCGGCCTTCGACGACGTGCACCGCGAGGCCGTCCGCCTCGCCGCCGAGCAGGCGCTCCTGCGAGGCAACGTCAACGCGATGTTCACCAACCTCTCGCGCCGTTCGCAGGGCCTCATCCAGCGCCAGCTGTCTCTTATTTCCGAGCTGGAGTCGCGTGAGGCCGACCCCGATCAGCTCTCCTCGCTCTTCAAGCTCGACCACCTCGCGACCCGCATGCGCCGTAACGGCGAGAACCTCCTCGTTCTCGCCGGTGAAGAGCCCGGCCGCCGGTGGACCCGGCCCGTCCCGCTCGTCGACGTGCTGCGTGCCGCCGCGTCCGAGGTGGAGCAGTACGAGCGCATCGAACTCTCCGCGGTCCCGACGACCGAGGTCGCCGGACGCGTGGTCAACGACCTCGTGCACCTGCTCGCCGAGCTCCTGGAGAACGCGACGTCGTTCTCGTCGCCGCAGACCAAGGTCAAGGTCACCGGTCACGCGCTGCCCGACGGGCGTGTGCTGATCGAGATCCACGACACGGGCATCGGCCTGTCGCCCGAGGACCTCGCCGCGATCAACGAGCGGCTCGCGTCGCCGCCCACCGTGGACGTCTCGGTCTCGCGCCGCATGGGCCTGTTCGTGGTCGGCCGTCTTTCGCAGCGCCACGGCATCCGCATCCAGCTCCGTCCTTCGGACTCCGGCGGCACGACCGCGCTCGTCATGCTGCCCATCGATGTCGCCCAGGGCGGCAAGAAGGCGCCGAACAAGCCCGGTGCGCCCGTGCCCGGCCAGGGCGGCGGCCCCGTCGCCGCGCAGGCCTCGGCAGGTGCCGCGGCGGCGCGTCGCGGAGTGGGCGCCGGAAACGGCTCCCCCGGAAACGGTGCTCCCGGTTCGGCGGGCTCCCAGGGCAGGCTCGGCGCCGGTCCGCCCCGTGGCCAGGTCACGGGTACGGGGCCGCGTGCCGCGCTGCCTTCGCGTGACGCGGGACCGGGGCCGCGCAACGGTTCGCCGTCCGCTCCCGCGGGCCCGCAGTCCGGTCAGCAGCCTCCCCGTCAGGGGCCGCCCGGACAGGGTGCCGGTGCTCCGGGCTCGTCCGGTGGCAGCCTCTTCGGGGGCGGCCAGGGCGGTGGCCGCGGTCAGGCTTCCGTGCCGCAGCCTCCCGTGCCCCAGCAGCGTACGAACCCGGTGAATCCGGCCGGGCAGCCCGGGAACCCCTCCGGTCCCGGGAACCCCTCCGGCCCCGTGAACCCCTCCGCGAACGACGCCGGGGACCAGGGGCGTCGGCCGCAGCTGCCGCCGCGCGGTGGTCCGCGTGCCGAGCTTCCCGGGGGCAACCCGCAGCCGCGCGTGCCCAGTTGGAGCGACGAGAACGCGCAGCCGCAGATATCGCGCGAGCCCTTCGACACCCCGCGTGGGCACGAGGAGCCGGAGTCCACGGGACAGTTCCCGCACCCCGCGGCCGGCGCGCCCACGCAGGGCCCCGGTGCGACCGCCGAGTTCGCGCGGCCGGACTTCAACGGGCCGCCGCCCGGGGCGAGTTCGCCGCAGCAGGGTGGCCACGGCCAGCAGGGCACCGGGCAGTTCGTCCGCCCGGACGTCTTCGGCGGCGGTCAGGACACCTCTTCCGGTACGGGCGGTACGGGTCAGTTCCAGCGTCCCGGCACCAGCGCTCCCGGGTACGACAACGGCGGGACGCCTCGGCGCGGTCAGAACCCCGGTCAGAATCCCGGCCAGAACCCCGGCCAGGGCCAGGGTGGTCAGCAGGGCATCCCGCCGGTGCCGCAGCAGCCCCAGCAGTCGCAGCAGCCCCAGCAGCCCGCGCAGCCGGAGGGTCTGCCGCCCGCCGGTCCCGGTGACGGCCGTACCCCGCTGTTCGACACGCTGGAGACCAACTGGTTCCAGCAGCAACAACAGCAGCAGCAGCAGCAAGGGCACCAGCCGCCCCAGGGCAGCGCCCCCGAGCAGCAGCAGCCGCAGCGCCCGCAACCCTCATCGCCCCTCCCGTCGAGGCCGCAGGCGCGGCAGCCGCAGAACCCGGCCGCGCCCCAGCGCCCGGCTCCGGCACCCGCCGCGCCCGCCGCGCCCTCATCAGCGGCCAACGGAGCCGGCGGCAACGTCACGAACGGCAGCGCCGCCTCCTGGCGCACCTCGCCGAACGACGAACTGGGCCGCCAGGCCGAGCGCGTCCGGCAGCCGTCCGCCGGCGGCGTCACCACATCCGGCCTGCCGCGCCGTGTCCCGCGAGCCAACCTCGTCGCGGGCACCGCACAGCAGCAGCAGGACAGCACAGGTCCGCAGGTCTCGCGTGCGCCCGAAGAGGTACGCGGCCGGCTGACGAATCTCCGTCGGGGCATCCAGCAGGGTCGCCAGGCCGGTACCGGCCAGACCGGCAGCTTCCCCACTCACCAGCAGGAGCGTTAGTTGAGTCCGAGCCAGGCGGCACAGAATCTGAACTGGTTGATCACGAACTTCGTGGACAACACCCCCGGGGTGTCCCACACCGTCGTGGTCTCCGCCGACGGCCTGCTTCTGGCGATGTCCGAGGGCTTCCCCCGTGACCGCGCCGACCAGCTGGCCGCGGTCGCGTCGGGTCTGACCTCCCTCACCGCCGGGGCCTCGCGGATCTTCGAGGGCGGGGCCGTCACGCAGACCGTGGTGGAAATGGAGCGGGGGTTCCTTTTCCTCATGTCGGTCTCCGACGGTTCGTCCCTGGCCGTGCTCGCCCACCCCGAGTGCGACATCGGCCTCGTCGGATACGAGATGGCACTCCTCGTCGACCGCGCGGGCGCCGTCCTCACCCCGGACCTCCGCGCCGAACTGCAGGGCAGCCTGCTGCACTGATCTTCTCCATCGGCCGCCCCACCGACCGAACGTACTGACCACCGTCCGGCCAACCTGGTGCCCCCCACCGGCTCTATCAGACGGCACGCAGACCACCTGCTGTCCCGCCCGGAGGATCCATGACCCCGCCCAACGCCTCTCACGACCCGTACGGCTCTCAGGCGTCGTACGGTATTGAAGGCGACCAGCCGCTGGTGCGTCCTTACGCGATGACCGGCGGCCGGACCAGGCCCCGCTACCAGCTCGCGATAGAGGCGCTGGTGAGCACGACGGCCGACCCGGCCCAGCTGATGGGGCTGCTCCCCGAGCACCAGCGCATCTGCCACCTCTGCCGTGAGGTCAAGTCGGTGGCCGAGGTGTCGGCTCTGCTCTCCATGCCGCTCGGCGTGGCCCGGATCCTCGTGGCCGACCTGGCGGAGGCCGGGCTCGTCGCCATTCACCAGCCCGGCGGCGACGAGAACGCCGGCGGCCAGCCAGACGTGACACTGCTCGAAAGGGTGCTCAGTGGACTTCGCAAGCTCTAGCAACGGCGGAGGCCGCTCCACCACCAGCGCGAAGATCGTGGTGGCGGGCGGCTTCGGCGTCGGCAAGACCACGTTCGTGGGCGCGGTCTCCGAGATCAACCCGCTGCGCACCGAGGCCGTCATGACGTCCGCGTCGGCGGGCATCGACGACCTCACCCACACCGGGGACAAGACCACCACCACGGTGGCCATGGACTTCGGCCGCATCACCCTGGACCAGGACCTGATCCTGTACCTCTTCGGTACGCCGGGCCAGGACCGCTTCTGGTTCATGTGGGACGACCTCGTGCGCGGTGCGATCGGTGCCGTCGTGCTCGTGGACACCCGCCGTCTCGCCGACTGTTTTCCGGCCGTCGACTACTTCGAGAACAGCGGCCTGCCCTTCGTCATCGCGCTCAACGGTTTCGACGGCCACCAGCCGTACACCCCCGATGAAGTGCGGGAAGCCCTCCAGATCGGACCCAACACGCCGATCATCACGACTGACGCGCGACACCGTGCGGACGCAAAGAGTGGCCTGATCACGCTGGTCGAGCACGCACTGATGGCACGACTCAAGTAGACGAGGCCGTACGGCAGTTGCCGTAGATTCCACAGAGCGGTCTGTGTCCTTTGACACGGATGACCGCTCTGTTCATAACGTTTCGACAGAGAATTCGCCGAGCGCCGCCACGCGTCGCGGTCGCCCGGTGTCACTGTGCGCACAAGAGCCCCGCCTTTTGGCGGGGCTCGCTCTATTTGACCGTTTTATCTGAGGCTTACACCACTCGGAACCAGCGCTTCCCACTGTTTGGTAGAGGACCCTTTGACGTGCTGGAATGCGCTGAACTGCCCAGTAGCACGGGCCTTGGAGACGACAGCGGGACCGGTGTAGGTCCCGCCGCCGAGAGGTTGTTGGTCGAGTGAGGCGAAGCAAGACGAGCCCCGCACCGCCGCAGACGCGGGATACGCGGGGCAACTTCACCCCGCCGCCGCGCACAGCGGCGTCCCCCGCCGATGTGCAGGGCATGGAGCCGCCGGCGCCCACCGGCGGAAGAATGTCCCCGCGCAACTGGCGCGTGCCGACCCGCCTGAACGCGATCCTCCTCATACCCGTGCTCGTCGGCCTCGTCATGGGCGGCTTCCAGGTCAAGGGCTCGATCGACACCTGGAGCGAGGCCCAGGACGCCGAGCACACGGCCCGCCTCGTGCAGGCCTCGCTGAACTACGGCAACCGCCTCATCGAAGAGCGCGACATCTCCGCGGCCCCGCTGCTGCGCGGCAAGAAGAACGACCCGGCCGTCGTCGCGGCCCGCAAGGCCACCGACAAGGCCGCCGACGAGTTCGACGCCGCCGCCGAGAACATGCCGCAGAAGGAAGGCCTCAAGCGCCGCCTCGACGGCTTCCACAAGGTGGAGCCGGGCCTCCAGTCCCTGCGCCAGGCCGCGTACACCTCCAAGCTCTCCGGCGCGCAGACCGAAGAGGGTTACGTCGGCATCCAGCACCCCCTGATGGAGTTCGCCAACGAGCTCGGTCTGGGCACCGGAAACATCACCAGCTACGGCCGCACGGTCTACGCCATCTCGCTGACGAAGGCCGCGCTCTCCCTCGAGCGCTCCATCGGCATGCATCTCCTCGTCAAGCCGGGACCGACCGCGAGCAGCTTCGGCAAGCAGAAGGTCGCGCTCTCCTCCTACGCCTACCTCGAGGGCATCGCCATCGAGGAGTACACGGGCGGAGGCACCCCCGAGGACGTCGCCAAGCTCGAGGCCGCCAAGAAGAAGCTGAAGGCCGACGGCGAGAAGCAGGCCAAGCAGGCCGCTGCCGCCGCCAAGGCCGAGGGCAGGACGTTCGTGCCGCCGCCCTCCCCGGAGGACATGGTCTCGGCCATCGCGACGCTGCCGAGCACGCAGCCCAGCGCCCGCGTCACGCTCGCCGGCAAGGGCGTCACCAAGGAAGCCTGGTGGGCCACCACGTCCGCCAAGTTCGACGCGTACCGGACCATCGAGTCCGATCTCGCCGACAAGGCCGTGACCGAGGCGTCGGACATCGCGTCCAACGCCCAGCGCAACGCGTACATCACCGGCGCCATCGTGGTCGTCGCGCTGCTCGCCGCCTTCATCCTGGCCGGGATGATGGCGCGCCAGATGTCCAAGGCGATGCGCCAGCTGCGGACCGCCGCCTTCGGCATCGCGGAGCAGCGCCTGCCGATGCTGGTCGACCAGCTCTCGCGCACCGACCCCGGTCGCGTCGACACCCGCGTACAGCCCATCCCGATCTCCTCCACGGACGAGATCGGCGAGGTGGCCCGCGCCTTCGACCAGGTGCACCGCGAGGCCGTCAGGCTCGCCGCCGAGCAGGCCCTGCTCCGTGGCAACATCAACGCGATCTTCACCAACCTCTCGCGCCGCAACCAGTCCCTGATCGAGGGCCAGCTGACCCTCATCACCGACCTGGAGAACAACGAGGCCGACCCGGACCAGCTGGAGAGCCTCTTCCGCCTGGACCACCTGGCGACCCGTATGCGACGCAACGGCGAGAACCTCCTGGTCCTCTCCGGCGAGGAGCCGGGCCGCCGCTGGGACCAGCCGGTCCCGCTGGTCGACGTCCTGCGCGCCGCGTCCTCCGAGGTGGAGCAGTACGAGCGCATCGAGCTGTCCGGAGTCCCGGAGGCCGAGATCCACGGCCTGGCCGTGACCGACCTCGTGCACCTGCTCGCCGAGCTCCTGGAGAACGCCACCACGTTCTCCTCGCCGCAGACCAAGGTCCGCGTCACCGCGACCCGTCTTCCCGACGGCCGCGTCATGGTCGAGATCCACGACAAGGGCATCGGCCTCACCGCCGAGGACTTCGCGGACATCAACCACAAGCTGGCCAACCCGCCGACGGTGGACGCCGCGATCTCCCAGCGCATGGGCCTGTTCGTGGTCGGCCGGCTCTCCGACCGGCACGGCATCCGCGTCCAGCTGCGCCCCTCGGGCGAGCAGGCGGGCACGACCTCGCTCGTCATGCTCCCGGACGGGATCACGCACGGCGGCGGCGGCGAACACCAGCTGCCCGAGTCCGAGTTCACGGTCTCCTCGATCATGCCGGAGCAGCAGGCTCCGGAGCAGCCGGCCTTCAACCACCAGCCGATGCGTACGGCGGCCGAGCTCGGCTTCGACGACAGCCGCTACAACGGCGACGCCGACTCCCCCGACCTCGACCCGGTGGGCCGCTCGCTGATGCGTGAGGAGCGGCGTGCCGCCCTGGAGGCGCAGGCGCAGTCCGGTGACGGCCGCCCGCTCTTCCGTGACGAGATCGACCAGCAGCAGGGCTTCGACCAGCAGCAGGGCGGTTACGACCCGGCGTACGACCAGCAGGCACCGGCGTACGACGATTACCACCAGGGTCAGGCCGCGCAGCCGGCGTACGACGACGCGTACTACCCGGCGCAGGACGGCTACCAGGACGCCCCCTATACGGAGGCCGGTCACGACGACCACGCCGCTCGTACGGGTGCCGTCTCCGAGCCGTTCGTGGCCTACCCCGACCGCTCCCACCAGGACGACTGGCCCACGCGCGGCGGGTTCGACGACAACGCGGGCGCGTATCGGGGCGAGTACTCTCCGGAAGCGGAATCCGGTCCGGCAGCTCCCGCGAACGGCGCCGAGCGCGTAGGCTTCGAGCGTCCCGGGCCCGCCCCGTCCGCGGTCCACGACACCACCGCCGCGGGTCTTCCGCGCCGCGGCTCGAACGGTGCGGCGGGCAACGACAGCGCGTCGGCCCCGATGGGCGACGCGTTCGGGAACACCACCGGCGACGCCTTCGGGAACAATGTCGGCAACAGCGAGAGCAACTGGCGTTCGTCGCCCAACGACGACCGCTGGCAGCGCGCCGAGTCGCTGAAGGAGCCCAAGGCGGGTGGAGTCACCCCGTCCGGCCTCCCGAAGCGGGTGCCCAAGGCCAATCTGGTCGAGGGCACGGCGGAACAGACCCCACAGGGCGGCCCTCAGGTCTCCCGCGACCCCGAGGACGTTCGGGGTCGGCTGAGCAACCTGCGCCGCGGCGTCCAGCGGGGACGCAGCGCAGGCAGTGACACCACGAATGGCCAGGGCCTCGGCCCTGACAGCACCTACAACCAGGAGCGTTAGTGTGAGCCCGATGAGCCAGGCGGCGCAGAACCTGAACTGGTTGATCACCAACTTCGTGGACAACACCCCTGGGGTGTCCCACACGGTGGTGGTCTCCGCCGACGGACTCCTTCTGGCGATGTCCGAAGGCTTCCCCCGCGACCGGGCCGACCAGCTCGCGGCCGTCGCGTCCGGTCTGACCTCCCTCACCGCCGGGGCCTCCCGGATCTTCGAGGGTGGTTCCGTGACCCAGACCGTTGTGGAGATGGAGCGAGGATTTCTCTTCCTTATGTCCATCTCGGACGGCTCCTCGCTGGCCGTCCTCGCCCACCCGGATGCGGACATCGGTCTCATTGGGTACGAGATGGCACTTCTTGTCGACCGTGCCGGCACCGTACTCACGCCCGACCTGCGTGCGGAGCTGCAGGGGAGCCTTCTCAACTAGTAGACGTACGGTGCGTTTTCGCGTCCCGTGGCCGTAAGGTTTCGGGACGCGGCTCCAAGAGTGATGGTGCCCGGCACAGTCGGAGGAGGAGTACGTGGCAGGCTCAGGAACACCCCCGGACGGTTCGTCATCGGCCAACTGGTCGTCTGGTCACGGCCAGGGGCAGGGGCCGCACGACGGGACGCCGAACCGTTACAACTTCCCCTCCGCGCCCAGCCAGCACCGCAGGCCTTACCAGCAGCCGCAGCAGCCGGGCCCCCGCCAGAGCCCGTACGAGCAGCCTCACACCCCCAGGATCCAGCCAGTGCAACCACAGCGACGCGCGCCCGAGCCGGCGCCCGCTGCGAGCAACCCCCTGGTGCGCCCGTACGCCATGACGGGCGGCCGCACCAGGCCCCGGTACCAGCTCGCCATCGAGGCGCTGGTGCACACCACCGCCCAACCGCACCAGTTGCAGGGCCAGTTGCCCGAGCATCAGCGGATCTGCAATCTGTGCCGCGAGATCAAGTCAGTCGCTGAGATCTCGGCACTTCTCACCATTCCTCTCGGCGTCGCCCGGATCCTCGTAGCCGACCTGGCGGAGGCCGGACTTGTCGCCATCCATCAGCCGGGCGGCGACGAGTCCGCCGGCGGCCAGCCAGACGTGACACTGCTCGAAAGGGTGCTCAGTGGACTTCGCAAGCTCTAGCGGCGGAGCAACAGCCCGCTCCACCACCTCCGCGAAAATCGTGGTGGCGGGCGGCTTCGGCGTGGGCAAGACCACGTTCGTCGGGGCGGTCTCTGAGATCAACCCGCTGCGCACCGAGGCCGTCATGACGTCCGCGTCGGCGGGCATCGACGACCTCACTCACACCGGGGACAAGACGACGACGACCGTCGCCATGGACTTCGGCCGCATCACCCTGGACCAGGACCTGATCCTGTACCTCTTCGGTACGCCGGGGCAGGACCGCTTCTGGTTCATGTGGGACGACCTGGTCCGCGGCGCGATCGGCGCGGTGGTCCTGGTCGACACCCGCCGTCTCGCCGACTGCTTCCCGGCCGTCGACTACTTCGAGAACTCGGGCCTGCCCTTCGTCATCGCCCTCAACGGCTTCGACGGCCACCAGCCGTACACGCCGGACGAGGTGCGCGAGGCGCTGCAGATCGGCCCGGACGCGCCCATCATCACGACGGACGCGCGCCACCGCGCGGACGCGAAGAGCGCGCTGATCACGCTCGTGGAACACGCGTTGATGGCTCGACTGCGTTAGCGGTCCTTGCCCTTAGGTCACTGGGCCTCGCACCCTTGGGTGGGTGCGGGGCCCGACGTGTGCTCGGCTCCCGGCAGCGCGAAGGCCCCGTACTCCTTGGAGTACGGGGCCTTCGAAGTGTGCCGTCAGGCGGCGGGGCTAGCCCTGCCAGCTGTGGGGGGCTCGGAAGCCTGGGGTGCGTTCCAGGCGGCGCCAGCCGGCCTTGTCGCGGCCTCGGCGCGGCGCGGGGGCCTGCGCGGTGGCAGCGGCGCTACGGGCCAGCAGAATCGCCGTGATGGCGGCGACCTCTTCGGGCTCGGCGTGGCCCTTCTCGACGCGGATGTCGGGAGTGTTCATGTGCAGCGTTCTCCTTGTGGGCTACTGCAGGATTACTGCGGCGGGTTGCCGTGCTTGCGCGACGGAAGATCTGCGTGCTTGTTGCGGAGCATCGCGAGGGAGCTGATGAGCACCTCGCGGGTGGCGGCGGGGTCGATGACGTCGTCGACCAGGCCACGCTCGGCGGCGTAGTAGGGGTGCATCAGCTCGGCCTTGTACTCCTTGACCATCTTCTGCCGCATGGCCTCGGGGTCGTCGGCCGCCGCGATCTGACGGCGGAAGATCACGTTGGCCGCGCCCTCGGCGCCCATGACCGCGATCTCGTTCGTCGGCCAGGCGTAGGTCAGGTCGGCGCCGATGGACTGGGAGTCCATGACGATGTACGCGCCGCCGTACGCCTTGCGCAGGATCAGGGAGATACGGGGCACCGTAGCGTTGCAGTACGCGTACAGGAGCTTCGCGCCGTGCCGGATGATGCCGCCGTGCTCCTGGTCCACACCCGGCAGGAAGCCCGGCACGTCGAGGAGCGTCACGATCGGGATGTTGAAGGCGTCGCACATCTGGACGAAGCGGGCCGCCTTCTCGGAGGCCTCGATGTCCAGGACCCCCGCCAGGGACTGCGGCTGGTTGGCAACGATTCCCACCACCTTGCCGTCCAGGCGGGCCAGGGCGCAGATGATGTTGCGCGCCCAGCGCTCGTGGACTTCGAGGTAGTCGCCCTCGTCGACGAGCTCCTCGATGACCTTGGCCATGTCGTACGGACGGTTGCCGTCGGCCGGGACCAGGTCGAGCAGGACGTCCGAGCGGCGGTCCGCCGGGTCGTCCGACTCGTGGGTGGGCGGGTTCTCGCGGTTGTTCGACGGCAGCATCGAGATGAGGTAGCGGACCTCGGCGAGGCAGGTCTCCTCGTCGTCGTACGCGAAGTGCGCGACGCCGGAAGTCTCGGCGTGCACGTCAGCGCCGCCGAGGCCGTTCTGCGTGATCTCCTCGCCGGTCACCGCGCGGACCACGTCCGGCCCGGTGATGAACATCTGCGAGGTCTCGCGCACCATGAAGACGAAGTCGGTCAGGGCCGGGCTGTAGGCCGCGCCGCCCGCGCACGGGCCCATCATCACGCTGATCTGCGGGATGACGCCCGAAGCCCTGGTGTTGCGCTGGAAGATGCCGCCATACCCGGCGAGCGCGGAGACGCCCTCCTGGATACGGGCCCCGGCACCGTCGTTCAGGGAGACCAGCGGGGCACCGGCCGCGATGGCCATGTCCATGATCTTGTGGATCTTCGTGGCGTGCGCCTCGCCGAGCGCACCGCCGAAGATGCGGAAGTCGTGGGCGTAGACGAAGACCGTGCGGCCCTCCACCGTGCCCCAGCCGGTGATCACACCGTCCGTGTACGGCTTCTTCGCCTCCAGGCCGAACCCGGTCGCCCGGTGCCGGCGCAACTGCTCGACCTCCTGGAACGACCCCGCGTCCAGAAGCAGCTCGATCCGCTCACGCGCGGTCAGCTTGCCCTTGGCGTGCTGGGCCGCCGTCGCCTTCTCGCTCGGGCCGCGCAGCGCCTCCGCACGGATCGCGTGCAGCTCGGCCACGCGCCCACGCGCATCGGTGGGCTCGCCGTCGGGAGAAGAAGCGGTGTCGTCCAAAACGGTCATGTAGTGACCTTACGAAGCGGGCCCATGGAAACGGACCGTCGACTCTGAACAGTCTCCGGCCCGTTTTCCTGGCACCCCCGAACAGAAGCCCTCCGCTGTACACGCGAAGTGACTGCTCAGAGCCGTCTCCAGCTGTAGGGATTCAACAAAGGGGTGCGTGAGAGACAGCTCACAGCGGTGGTCACTGCGCCCGCGATCGCGTGATCGTCTCGACACGCTCCGCTATAGGTTGAATGTTGAACTGAATCGCGTTAGAGTCAATCTCGTTGAACATTCAACAGGCACCTCCCTCGTAGCTCGCAGCTCGGCTTCCCCGCTCGCAGCTCGTCCCCAAGGAGCAGTCATGGGTCTCTTCGGCCGCAACAACGAAACCACCACCGCTACCGCAACCGCCCCGGTCAGCCCGGAGCTGGCCGCCCTGACCGGCGAGTACGTGATCGACCCCTCGCACACCTCGATCGGCTTCGTCGCCCGCCACGCCATGGTCACGAACGTCAAGGGCTCCTTCACCGACGTCGCGGGCACGCTGCACCTGGACGGCACGGACCCTTCCGCGTCCACCGCTTCCATCGACGTACAGATGGCCAGCATCGACACCGGCAGCGCCGACCGTGACGGGCACCTGAAGAGCGCGGACTTCTTCAAGGTCGACGAGTTCCCGGAGATGACCTTCCGCTCCACGAAGGCGGAGGCGCTGGGCGGCGACGACTACCGCGTCACCGGTGATCTGACGATCCTCGGCACCACGAAGCCGCTCGCCATCGACCTCGAGTTCAACGGCTCGGCCACGGATCCCTTCGGGAACGAGCGGGTCGGCTTCGAGGGCAAGGCGGAGATCCTTCGCTCGGAGTGGGGCCTCACGTGGAACGCAGCGCTGGAGACGGGCGGGGTTCTTGTCTCCGACCGGATCAAGCTGCGCTTTGACATTTCCGCGATTCGTTCTGGCTCCTGATTCGTTCTGGCTCCTGAGCCTTGGGCCTTCTTTTGTGCCGCCGCTTCGCGGCGGATGCTTTCCCGCCCACCCACCCGATTGCCCCGTAGTGCCAAGGGGGGGGGGTGGGTGGGTGGCTTGGGTGGGTGGCTTGGGGCGGGTGGCCCTTGCCGAATGTCGCCGTTCGGTCGGTCTCCGGTTCGGGCGCTTCGTTACTCCTATAGCGTTCCGCCGTGTCGGACTTTGTGCAGCAACTGCCCGCCCTGATAGGCGTGATCGTCGGTGCGCTCGGGTCGTATCTGGCGATCACCCGCGGTGACCGGGCCCGCTTCCAGCGGGAGCAGGCCGCCCGTTGGGAGGAGCGGCGCCTCGCCGTGTACGGCGACTACGCCCGCGTCGTGAAGCAGACGGTCACGCTCACCTACCGCGTCGCGGCCCACCTCGGCAACGACCCGCACCCCCACCCCCTGACCCCGGAGGAAGCGGCTCCGCACCTTGCGGAGGCCGCCATCGCGCGGGATCCGGCGGGCGAGGCGCTGTTGATGCTCGGTACGCCGGACGTGGTGGACAAGGCGCGGGTCTGGATCCTCACCGTCATCGAGATGGAGCGCTTCCTGCGCGAGGGCATCCGGGACCCCGGCGCCTGGTCCGCCCTCCTGGAGCGGCAGCGGACCTCGCGCGAGGGCTATTACCAGGCGGTGCGGCGCGACTTGGCGCTCCCGCCGGGGCATTCGGGGAGCTGGTCCGTCTCGTCGACGCAGGGCACTTGAGGCACGTCTTGCGTTGGAGCGCGGTCCAGCTTCTAGCGTCACGCGTATGACCACACGGCAAGAGCTACAGCACAGGATCGGCAGCGGGTTCGGCGCGCTGAGCACGGCGGACGACGTACTCGGCGGGATCGATCTCTCGGGCAGGACGGCGCTGGTCACCGGCGGCTACTCGGGTCTCGGCCTGGAGATCACCCGGGCGCTCGTCCGGGCGGGAGCGCACGTCGTCGTCCCGGCACGCAGGCCCCGTATCGCGGAGGAGGCGTTGCGCGGCACGGCCCGCGTGGAGGTGGGGGCGCTGGACCTGGCCGACCAGGAGAGCGTGCGGCTCTTCGCTGATCGGTTTCTCGCGACGCACCGCGTTCTCGACATCCTCGTCAGCAACGCGGGCGTGATGGCCTGCCCCGAGACCCGCGTCGGCCCGGACGGGACGTGGGAGTCCCACTTCGCGATCAATCATCTGGGTCACTTCGCCCTGGTCAACCGCCTCTATCCGGCGTTGAGCCGGGGGACCGACGCCCGCGTCGTGTCCGTCGCATCCTCCGGTCATTTCCTCTCCGGCATCCGCTGGGCGGACCCGCACTTCCACGAGGGTTACGACCGCTGGCTCGCCTACGCCCAGTCCAAGACGGCGAACGCGCTCTTCGCCGTGCACCTCGACTCCCTGGGCGCGGCGGGCGCCGGCCCGCGGGCCTTCGCCGTCCACCCCGGCAGCATCCTCACGCCTCTCCAACGCCACATCCCCCGCGCGGAACAGATCGCGCAGGGCTGGGTGACCGCCGACGGCACACCCGCGCAGGGCTTCAAGACCCCGGCGCAGGGCGCGGCCACGGCGGTCTGGGCGGCGACGTCACCGCTGCTCGACGCCCACGGCGGCGCGTACTGCCAGGACTGCGACATCGCGGAGCCCGCGCTGACGGATGACATGCTGATCGGCGGCGTGAAGCCCTGGGCGACGGACCCTGAAGCGGCCGCCCGCCTCTGGCAACTGTCGGCAGAACTCACGGGGTTGGGGAATCCGCTGCGGTGACCTGGCTGCCATCATGCCGGGCGGATTCAGTGTGCGTCAGGATCGCTTTCGCGAGCGGGCCCTGTACCGCCGGGGGCAGGGCGTGTCCCATGCCCGGGATCTCCACGACGTGGGTCGCACCGCCGCCGATGACCTGGGCCAGGTGGTGCGGGTGCGGGGGCGGGAAGACCGGCTCGGCCGGGGCGGCGAGGACCAGCGTGGGGACCTTCGTGTCGGCCAGTTCGTCGGTGCGGAGCATGTGGGAGTCGTCGGCTCGGGCGTGGGCCGTCGAGGCGATGTGGGTGCCTGTGTGGGCGATGATCCGGCGCTCCAGCTCACGGAAACACGCGTCGTCCACGTCGAGTTGGCCTCCGTTCAGGACCCGCCAGTGCTCCACCCTGCGGTCGAGTTCGGCCTCCAGCCCCGTGTCCTCGACCGGACGCGACCACATCTCCAGGACCTCCGGTGCGATGCCCGGGAGTTCACCTACGGGGACTTCGGTTCCGTCCAGAGTCACGTACGGTGCCTCGCTGAGCGCGCAGGTGCCGATCAGTGTGGCGCTGAGGACGCGCTCCGGGTGGTCGGCCAGCACCAACTGAGTCAGCATCCCGCCGAGCGACATGCCCACCAGGTGTGCGCGCTCCACTCCCAGACCGTCCAGGACGGCTACCGCGTCCCTCGCCAAGTCCGTTACGGGGTACGGGTTTTGGTCGAACGTCGTGGTGGATCGGCCGGTATCCCTGTGGTCGTAACGGATGACCTGATGCCGGGCGGCCAGTGCGTCGACCAGGGCGTCGGGCCAGCCGAGGCCGGAGGCCTGGGCGCCCATGACCAGGAGCAGGGCGGGAGCGTCGGGTGCACCACGCCGTTCCGTCCACAGGCGAATGCCGGGGGCTGTTTCGACGTACTGCTGCCGGGGCTCCATGGGGCGACCTTCCGTAGCGACGAGACATTCACTAGAAGACGATACGTATCGTCTCGCAAATGTCGTGCGTCGTCAACCCGCTAGAAACCGCCGCCACCGAAGTCCCCTCCCCCACCGCCGAAGTCTCCGCCGCCGCCGAAGCCACCGCCACCGAAGTCCCCGGGGTCGAAGTCCGAGCCCGAGTAGTCGCCGCCGTCGTACCCGGCGCCCGCGCCGCCGCCGAAGTCCCCGTACCCCGCCCCGTAGTCCGCCGCGTACGCCGGGCTCGCCATCATTCCGCCCAGCATCGTGCCGATCAGGAGACCCGGCAGCATGCCGCCGCCGAAGTAGCCGCCGGCCCAGGGGCCGTAGGCCGGGCCAGCGTCCCAGTACGGGCGCCGCTCCCCCGACTCCGTGGCCACCGTCCGCGACATGGGCTCCTCGCCGTCCGCGAGGCGCGTCGCGTCCGCCAGGCAGACCGGTACCGTCCGCTCGGCGCCGCCCGGCGGCGCCCACTGGGCGTCCTTCACCGACGGGCCGTGGCGCGGGTCGAAGAAGCAGGGGGCGCGCCACTCCGGCAGCGGGCGGCCCTCACGGCGCGCGGCGAGCAGGGCGAGCGAGAAGCGGCCGTCCTCCAGGGACTGGGTGACGGCCCGCACCTCCTCGGGGCGCTCCGCCGCCGCCATGAACGACTTCGCCTTCTCGTACGAGTCGAGGGCGCGTTCGTAGTCCGCGCGCATCGCGTCGTCCGCTCCCGCCTCCCCGGGGTGGAAGTCCAGACGGTCCAATTCCTCGCCGTACGCCGTGATGTCCTCGTCCACGACGACCCGCAGCTTCTCCAGCGCGACCCGCTGCTCCTCGGCCTTGCGCCGCCGGTTGCGCCGGACCACCGCGTACGTGGCACCGCCGCCCGCGACGAGCACCGCGCCGACACCGATCAGCGCGCCGACGGGAGTGCCGTCGTCGGAACCGGCGTCCCAGGACGCGGGCGCCGAGCCGCGGGTGTCCTTCACCGCCTGGTCGACGAAGTCGTTGAGCTGGGTCTTGGTGTTGGGCACGTCCCCGTAGGTGGCGACGAGGTTCGAGACGGCCGCATTGCTCAGGACCTGCCGGTCGGCCTTCGCGTCGAACGCGTCGCCGAGGCGGATCCCGTACACACCGGTCACGCCGGTCTCGGTGCGCAGCTTCTGGAAGAGGTCCTGCTTGGGGAAGTCGGCGGCCAGCACCGCGACGAACACGGGCTTGTCGGCGTCCTTGATCTTCTCCGCGATGGCATCCGCGTCGGCCCCGGACAGCTGCTCCGAGGCGGCAGGATCCACGTACACCGGGCTCTTCTCCCAGGCGTCGGCCACCGCGGGAACACTGGCAGCGGCCGCGGCCCCGGGCGCCGCCGTGAACGACACGGCACCCAGGGACAGGAGCATCCCGGACAGCGCGACAAATATTCGCTTCGTCCCATTGCTCATACTTCGAAGCTAACTCAGTCGAGCCCCCGACGGCGGTCCGTGACCGCCCTCATGTCCGGTGACTACTCCACCGGCTCGACGCCCGCGCGCAGCAGACCGAAGGTGTACGCGTCCTCCAGCGCCTGCCATGACGCGGCGATCACGTTCTCCGCCACACCCACCGTCGACCACTCACCGTCACCGTCGCTGGTGGAGATCAGTACCCGGGTCGTGGAGGACGTGCCGTGCTTGCCCTCCAGGATGCGGACCTTGTAGTCGACGAGCTCCATCTTGGCGAGCTGGGGGTAGATCCGCTCAAGGCCGACCCGCAGCGAGCGGTCGAGTGCGTTGACCGGGCCGTTGCCCTCCGCCGTGGCGACGATGCGCTCGCCCTTGGCCCACAGCTTCACGGTCGCCTCGTTCGCGTGCGTGCCGTCGGGGCGGTCCTCGACGATGGCCCGCCAGGACTCGACGCGGAAGTAGCGCCGGGCCCGGCCCTCGACCTCCTCGCGGAGCAGCAGTTCGAAGGACGCGTCGGCTGCCTCGTACGTGTATCCGCTGAGCTCGCGCTCCTTGACCCGCTCCACGACCCGGCCCACCAGCTCCCGGTCGTCGCCCAGGTCGATCCCGAGCTCCTTGCCCTTGAGCTCGATGGAGGCGCGCCCCGCCATGTCCGAGACCAGCATCCGGATGCGGTTGCCCACCAGGTCGGGGTCGATGTGCTGGTAGAGGTCCGGGTCGATCTTGATCGCGGAGGCGTGCAGGCCCGCCTTGTGTGCGAAGGCGGAGACACCCACGTACGGCTGGTGGGTGGAGGGGGTGAGGTTCACGACCTCGGCGATGGCGTGCGAGACGCGGGTCATCTCCCGCAGCGCACCCTCGGGCAGGACCTGCTTGCCGTACTTGAGCTCCAGGGCGCCGACGACGGGGAAGAGGTTGGCGTTGCCGACGCGCTCGCCGTAGCCGTTGGCGGTGCACTGCACGTGGGTGGCACCGGCGTCGACGGCGGCGAGGGTGTTGGCGACCGCGCAGCCGGTGTCGTCCTGTGCGTGGATGCCGAGCCGGGCGCCGGTGTCGGCGATGACGGTGCCGACGATGGCCTTGACCTGGGCGGGGAGCATGCCGCCGTTGGTGTCGCACAGGACGACGACGTCGGCGCCCGCCTCGGATGCCGTGCGGACGACGGCTTTCGCGTACTCGGGGTTGGCGCGGTAGCCGTCGAAGAAGTGCTCGCAGTCGACGAAGACGCGTCGGCCCTGGTCACGGAGGTAGGAGACGGTGTCGCGCACCATCTCCAGGTTCTCCTCCAGGGTGGTGCGCAGGGCGAGCTCGACGTGCCGGTCATGGGATTTGGCGACGAGCGTGATGACCGGGGCGCCGGACTCCAGCAGGGCGTTGACCTGCGGGTCCGTGGCCGCCGAGCCACCGGCGCGGCGGGTGGCGCCGAAAGCGACGAGCTGGGCGTGCCGGAAGGTGATCTCTTGCTGGGCGCGGGCGAAGAACTCGGTGTCGCGGGGGTTGGCGCCCGGCCAGCCGCCCTCGATGAAGCCCACGCCGAAGTCGTCCAGGTGCCGGGCGATGGTCAGCTTGTCCGCGACGGTCAGGTTGATTCCCTCGCGCTGCGCGCCGTCGCGCAGCGTGGTGTCAAAGACGTGGAACGCATCGTCGGGTGTGCTGGTTTCCGTCATGCTGATCTGGCTCCTGTGTCGGATCTCGGTCTACCGGAATGACCGGCTCCACCGCCTCAATGATCCCTCGCGCTCCGCGTCCGGCTGATGTTGGGCCAGGAAACGAAAAAACCCCTCGTGGGTACGAGAGGTTTGCGCGCGGGTCTGAGAGACGACGGTGTCCGCCCGTACATGGTGGTACGAGACGGTCACTGCGGACCGGCGCGCCTGCTGCCAATAATCATGGCGAACGAGAGCACGGTGGCAGCCTGCCACAGCCCGCACACGACGCGCTGCCCCGTCTCACGATGCGGGCGACGCGTGGGACGCGCCGCCCGCCTGCGTGCCGTGGCGTGCGGTGTCAGCGCGTGTGGCGCACGAAGGCGTCGTAGCCGTCATTGGTGTCGCCGCTCAGGAGCGTCGCGTCACCGGAGAGGAACGCGATCCTGCGGCCGTCCGCCGAGATGCCGCCGGGGGCGACCTGCGCCGTGGCCGTGCCGCCCGTGGTGTCCGGCGTGACGAGCGTGGTGCTGCCCTTCTCCAGGTCCCGCAGGTAGACGGGCCACTCCTTGCCGTACTCGGAGCCGGCTTCGGTGAGTTCCGACATGAAGGTCAGGCGGCGGCCGTCGGCGCTGATGGCGGGCGATCGGGTGTAGACCTCGCCGGGGCCGCCCTGGGTGCCGTGGACGCGCTGGTTCTTGCCGGACGCGATGTCGTGCACGAAGACGTTCCAGGCGACGTCGTCGTCGTTCGGCACGAGATGCGTGTCGCGGGACTCGAAGACGACCGTGCGGCCGTTGCCGCTGATGGACGGGTCGAGGGACTCCTTCTCCGTCTCCGAGCCGTCGTGCGAACGGTCGATCTCCGTCAGCTCACCGGTCCTGCGGTCGCGCAGCAGCACGTCGCTCCAGTCGTCGCCGCGTGGACCGTTGAAGTAGTTGTACGCGTAGACGACACGGTTGCCGTCGTCGCTGACGGTGGCCCCGTGCGCGGTGCGGCCGTCCCTCGCCGGGTCGGCGTCGCTGATCCGCTCGGTCGTGCCGGTCTTCCGGTCGCGCAGGAAGACGATGTCGCCGGGGCTGCCCGCCCGTTGGCCGATGTCGAAGACGGCGTACCTGGCGTTCGGCGTCAGCGAGACGGTGCCCGCGCCGGCCGCCCCGTCCGGCAGCTCGACGTCGAGCCGCTCGAACTTCTTGGTTTTGCGGTCGTAGAGCCGGACGTCGGAGTCCGAGTAGGAGTCCGCGGCCCTGGTGATCAGCGCGACGTACCGCCCGTCGCCGCTCAGCGAGGGGCTGCTGACCGCTCGCCCTTCGAGGGCGATCCGCTCGGTGGTGCCGGTGCGCAGGTCCCGTACGAAGACGTCGTTGAGGCCGTTCGTGTCGCCCGCGACCAGATCGGTGGCCTCGGAGTCGAAGGCGGCGAACCGGCCGTCCCTGCTGATCACGGCCCCCGCGGAACGGCCGTCGGCGGCCGTGCCTTCGGCCGTGACGCTGACGCCCTCGGTGCGGGGCGCGTCGGCGTCGGGCGCGGCGGAGGCGGAGCCGGCGGGCAGCGTGGCGGCCGTGACCGCGGCGACGAGTGCGGTGGCGGCCAGGGCGGCGCGGCGCTTGGTGCTGTGCATGGTCAAATCCCCCGTGGTTGCTCGGTGTTCGGCGCGCGAGCCGCGTTGGTGCGCGCATGTCCGTGATGCGATGCGGCCCACGGGGATACAACCGCACCGCCAAGACACACACAATCCGCAGGAATGCGTACAACCTAGACGGGCGTCACCGGGTCCGGGGAGCCGGGGACGAGCGCTCCGTCGAGGAACTCCCTCACGTGCGCCAGGATCTGGTCACGCCCCGTCCCGCGCAGGCCGATCGCCACGTGGATGGAGAAGCCGTCCAGGAGCGCCCGCAGCCGGGTCGCGAACCGGTCGGGGTCCAGCGGCCCGAACTCGCCCCGTGACACGCCCTCGGCGAGCAGCGCCACCAGATCGCGGTGCCAGGCGCTCTCGATGGCGACCTGGCGGTCGCGCTCGTCCTCGTCGGCGTTCAGGGAGCGGTTCCACACCTCGAGCCAGAGCGTCCAGTGGGGGTCACCGGGCGCGTCGGGTACGTACAGGTCGACGTACGCGTCGAGCCGCTCGCGGGCCGTGCCCTGCCGGGCGAGCAGCCGGCCGCGCTCGGCGCCGAGTGCGGACTCGCTCCACTCCAGGGTGCGCAGGAGCAGCTCGTCCTTGGTGCGGAAGTAGTAGAGGAGATGGCCGCTGCTCATGCCGACCTCACGGCCGAGCGCGGCCATGGTCAGTTTCTCCAGGCCGCGCTCGGCGATCATCTCCATGGCAGCGGCAAGCACGTCCTCGCGCGGTGGGGCGTTCTTCCGCGCGCGGGCCTGGCCTGCCATTGCGTTCTCCTCGATCACACCTTCGGCTGCTGCTGGGTGATGCAGTGGATGCCACCACCCCCGGCAAAGATCGTACGGGCGTCGACGAGCGTCACCGTACGGTCGGGGAAGAGACCGCGGAAGATGCCGGCCGCGAGCTCGTCGTGGGGGTCGCCGAAGGCGCACAGGACGACGCCGCCGTTGCAGAGGTAGTGGTTGATGTAGGAGTAGTCGACCCAGCCCTCGTCGTCCTTCAGGACGGTCGGGGCGGGCACCTCGACGATCCGCAGGGTGCGGCCGCGCGCGTCCGTCTGTCCGGTCAGGGCGGCGACGACCTCCTTGCTGACCTCGAAGTCCGGGTGGGCGGGGTCGCGCTGGGAGTGCACGAGGACGACACCCGGCGCGGCGAAGGCGGCGACGATGTCGACGTGGCCGAGCGTGCCGAAGCCGTGCCCGGGATAGTCGGCGGTGAGGCCGCGCGGCAGCCAGATCGCCTTCGTGGTGCCGAGGCGGGCGTGGATCTCCGCCTCGACCTGCTCCTTGGTCCACCCGGGGTTGCGCTCGGGGCCCAGTTGCACCGTCTCGGTGAGCAGGACGGTGCCCTCGCCGTCGACGTGGATGCCGCCGCCCTCGTTCACCAGCGTCGAGGGGTACGTCCGGGCCCCGGCTAGGTCGGCGACGTACGCGCCGATCTTCGCGTCGTGGTCCCAGCGGGCCCACTCCTGGGCGCCCCAGCCGTTGAACGTCCAGTCGACAGCGGCAAGGCGGCCCTTTCCGTCGGTGAGGAAGGTCGGCCCGATGTCCCGCATCCAGGCGTCGTCGAGCTCCCGCTCCACCACCTCGATGTCCGGGCCGAGGAGCTCGCTCGCGTACGCGGACTGCGCGGGTCCGCAGACCACGGTGACCGGCTCGAAGCGGCGTACGGCCCGGGCGACGTTCGCCCAGGCGAGGCGGGACTCGTCCAGGCCCGAGGGGTCGTCGAAGGTCGGGTTGGGGCACGGCCACGCCATCCAGGTGCGCTCGTGCGGGGACCACTCGGCGGGCATGCGGAAGCCGTCGGCGGCTGCGCTCATGACGTACACCCTTAAAGGAAGTAGAGGCGGTTGAGGGAGACGGAGTCGGCAGGCTCGGAGCGCACCGGGTCGCCGTCGAGCGTGACGAGGCCGGAGCGCTGGTCGACGTCGATGGAGCCGGTGCGGGAGTTGAGCCGCAGGTCGGCGGGGCCGATGCCCCGGGTGCCCCGCACGGCGACGCGGCGCCGCCGGGTCGGCATCTTGTCGTTGCCCTGGTCGACGGCGGCCTGCGCGACGAAGGCCACGGAGATGTCGGCGGGCGTCGCGCCGTACGAGCCGAACTGCGGCCCGAGGACGAGGGGTTCGCAGGTGTCGGTCGCGGCGTTCGGATCGCCCACGACGCCATAGGCGGGGAATCCGGACTTCAGGATCAACTGCGGCTTGGCGCCGAAGTACTCGGGCCGCCACAGCACGATGTCGGCCATCTTGCCGACCTCGATGGAGCCGACCTCGTGGGCGAGGCCGTGGGCGATGGCGGGGTTGATGGTCAGCTTGGCCATGTAGCGCAGGACACGAGCGTTGTCGTCGTGCGCGCCGTCGCCGTCCATGGGGCCGAAGTCGGCCTTCATCTTCCCGGCCATCGCGAAGGTCCTGCGTACGGTCTCGCCCGCGCGCCCCATGCCCTGCGCGTCGGACGAGGTGATGCCGATGGCGCCCAGGTCGTGCAGCACGTCCTCCGCGCCCATGGTCCCGGCGCGGATGCGGTCGCGGGCCATCGCCGCGTCGCCCGGCAGATCGGTCTTCAGGTCGTGGACGGAGACGATCATGCCGTAGTGCTCGGCGACGGCGTCGCGACCGAAGGGCAGCGTGGGGTTGGTGGAGGAACCGATCACGTTCGGCACGCCCGCCATCTTCAGGACGTTCGGGACGTGACCGCCGCCGCAGCCCTCGATGTGGAACGCGTGGATGGTGCGGCCTTCGAGGACCTTCAGGGTGTCCTCGACGGACAGACACTCGTTCAACCCGTCGCTGTGCAGGGCGACTTGGACGTCGTGCTCCTCGGCCACCCGAAGAGCCGTGTCCAACGCCCGCGTGTGCGCGCCCATGTCCTCGTGCACCTTGAAGCCCGATGCGCCGCCCTCGGCGAGCGCCTCGATCAGCGGGGCGTCGTGCGAGGACGAACCCCGGCCGAGGAAGCCGATGTTGACCGGCCAGGCGTCGAAGGCGTTGAACGCGTGCTTGAGCGCCCAGGGCGAGTTGACGCCGACGCCCCACACGGGCCCGAATTCCTGCCCGATGATCGTGGTGACGCCGGAGGCGAGGGAGGCCTCCATGATGCGCGGCGAGAGCAGATGGACGTGGGTGTCCACGGCTCCGGCGGTGGCGATGAGCCCCTCGCCCGAGACGATGGACGTGCCGGTGCCGACGACGACGTCGACGCCGTCGAGGGTGTCGGGGTTGCCGGCCCGCCCGATGGCGTGGATGCGGCCTTCCCTGATCCCGATGGACACCTTGCGGATGCCCTGCACGGCGTCGATCACCAGGACGTTACTGATCACGACGTCACAGGTCTCGCGGACGGCGGCGGCCTTCAGATGCAGTCCGTCACGGGCGGTCTTGCCGAACCCGGCGAGGAACTCGTCGCCGTACCGCTGGGAGTCGGACTCGACGCGGACCGTGAGGCCCGAATCGCCGAGCCGGACGTGGTCGCCGGCTCGGGGGCCGTGCGTGGCGGCGTACTCGTACGGGGTGAGGCGGCGCGGTTCCGCGGGGTGGCCTCCGGGGCGGCTCATCGCTCGACCTCCTGCTCAGTGGTTTCCGGTATGCCGAGGTAGCCGCAGGCGGCGGCGCGGCGCAGGGCCTCTTCGCGGGCGCCCGGCGCGTCCAGCGGGCCGTCGACCAGGCCCGCGAAGCCGATCGCGATCCGTTCGCCGCCGATCGGAAGGAGCCCGACCTCGGCGCTCTCGCCGGGCCCGAAGCGGACCGAGGACCCGGCGGGCACGGCCAGACGCATGCCGTACGCGGCCGCCCGGTCGAAGTCGA
This sequence comes from Streptomyces sp. NPDC051218, assembly GCF_044455475.1. Taxonomy (NCBI): domain Bacteria; kingdom Bacillati; phylum Actinomycetota; class Actinomycetes; order Kitasatosporales; family Streptomycetaceae; genus Streptomyces; species Streptomyces sp. NPDC051218. The sequence goes on from NZ_JBITEU010000012.1 coordinate 183,053, forward strand.
GCCGGGGGTTGGCCTCGAAGAAGTGGAAGTGCGAGGTGACGGAGACGGGCACGGTGGCGGTGTTGCGCACCGTGAGCTTCAGGGCCGGCGCGGCCTCCTCGTGCTCGGGTCCGGGGAGCAGCGCCCCCGGAGCCTGGCTCCCCAGCCCCTCCCCGATCGGCTCCGCGACGACCGCGAGCCGGGATCCGTCGTCGAAGACGGCTTCCACATGCACCTCGGTCACCACGTCCGCGACGCCCGGCAGGACGTCGTCGGGTCCCAGGACCGAGCGCGCACGCTCGATCGCCTCGGCGAGCCTGGCGCCGTCGCGGGCCGCCTCGCACACCGTGTCCGCGATCAGCGCGGTCGCTTCGGGCACGTTCAGTCTCAGGCCGCGCGCCTTGCGGGCCCTGGCCAGCTCGGCCGCCCCGAAGAGCAGCAGCCGGTCGCGTTCCGTGGGGGTAAGCCGCACGCCACCACACCTCCATCGTTTGAACACCACTCTAACCATGAGATTCATCCGACGGAAACATTGACGTACGACCTTGACTCAGGTCACATTGAGCGGCACTCAAACAGTCGGACGGCGGCCTGTGTGCGCAGGCGGCCACGATCGAGCGTCAGGGGCACCCTCATGCCGATAGAACAGCGCGGAGTCGACACCATCCCGGACGGGGAACGCACCAGCGGGCCCCGTGATCTCATCTCGATCCTGCTCGGCTCCAACCTCTGCCTCGGGGTGATCGTCTTCGGCTGGCTGCCGGTGTCGTTCGGCCTCGGCTGGTGGGCGTCCGTGACGTCCGTGGTGGCGGGCACGGTGATCGGTACGGCTCTCACGGCGCCCCTGGCCCTGGTCTCGCTGCGCACGGGCACGAACCTCTCCACGTCCTCCGGCGCCCAGTTCGGTGTGCGGGGCCGGCTGGTCGGCTCGGTCGTCGGCCTCCTGCTCTCCCTCGGGTACACCGCGCTGACCATCTGGATCGGCGGCGACGTGATGGTGGGCACGCTGCACCGCCTGACAGGACTGCCCGCCGGGGGCCTCTCGTACGGAGTCGTGTACGCGCTCCTCGCCGCCGCCACGGTGACCGCGGCGGTGTACGGCTACCGGGTCCTGCTGCGCCTCTCGCGCGTCCTCGCGGTCGGCATGACGGCGCTGCTGATCCTCGGGGCGGTGGCCTACGTCCCCGACTTCACCACCTCCGCCCTCCCCGAGGCGGGCGGCTATCTCCTCGGCTCGTTCTGGCCGACGTGGCTGCTCGCGCTGGTGGCGGCGGGCTTGAGCGGCCCGATCGCGTTCATCACGCTGCTGGGCGACTACACGCGGTACGTCTCGCCGACGCGCCACAGCTCGCGCACGGTGCTGAGGGCGTCATGGATCGGCCTACTCGCCGGCCTCCTCGTGCCCCAACTCTTCGGTACGTTCACGGCGTACGCGGCGGGTGCGGCGCTCGACTTCGCGGGGCCGCTGGTCTCGGCGTCCCCCGGCTGGTACCTCATCCCGCTCCTGCTCGCCGCCTCCGCGGGGTCGGTCGGCAACGCGGGCCTGATGCTGTATTCGATGGGCCTCGACCTGGACGCGATCCTGCCGCGGGCCTCGCGGGCCCGCGCGACCTACACGGTGGCCGTGGTGGCCACGGGGTGCGTGTTCGTGGGCCACTACGCGTGGGAGGCGCAGGACGCGATGACGTCCTTCGTCCTCCTCCTCACGGCGATCGGTACGCCGTGGGCGGTGATCACCCTGATCGGGTTCGTGCGCTGCGGTGGCGTCTACGACGCGGAGGCGCTCCAGGTCTTCAACCGCCGTTCCCGGGGCGGGATCTACTGGTACCGGTCGGGGTGGAACATCCCGGCGACGGTGAGTTGGTCCCTTGGCGCGGTGGTCGGCCTCGCGGCGGTCTCGCTCCCCTCCTACGAGGGGCCGCTGCTCTCCCTCACGGGTGGGGTGGACTGCAGTTTCCTGCTGTCGGGGATGGTGGGAGGCGTGGCGTACGTGGCCCTAGAGCGGGGCCGGGCTCCGGAGCCGGTGGAACCTGCGCTCACCATGACCCCCTGACCAGCGCGCCCGCAGCCTTACCTGCCCGAACAGACCTTTCCCGCCCACCCACCCGATTACCCCGCAGCGACACAGCGATCAGCCATCGATCAGCCGCAGTCGGCAGCGCTCGCGAGGGGACGTGCCGGCATGTCTGCCCGGAGCACGGTTCGCGGGGCTCCCTCGCCGAAGGAGCCCCGCGGTCACCGGACGATAGCGAGGACGGACATACCGGCACGTCCCCGCACCCACCCACGGACCCGCGCCGTACCCCGCTTCAGCCCCGCAGGGGACCGCAGGGAACCCGCAAACACCCCTTAGCCCAGGCCGTGCATCCAGCCGTGGCGGTCCTTTGCCGTGCCGCGCTGGACGTCCAGCAGGGCCTCGCGCAGCTTCAGCGTGACGGGGCCCGGCTCGCCGCCGCTCTGGGTCCACTCGCCCGAGCGGCACTTGACCGTCCCCACAGGGGTGATCACCGCCGCCGTACCGCACGCGAAGACCTCCGTCAGCGTGCCCTCGGACGTGTCCGCCTGCCACTGGTCGATCGAGACCCGCGACTCCTCCGACTTGTAGCCGAGGTCCTGGGCGACCGTGAGCAGCGAGTCGCGGGTGATCCCGGCGAGCAGCGAGCCCGTCAGCGTCGGGGTGACGATCTTGTCCCCGTACACGAAGTACAGGTTCATGCCGCCGAGCTCCTCGACCCACTTGTGCTCCACGGCGTCCAGGTAGGCGACCTGGTCGCAGCCCTTCTCCGCCGCCTCGGCCTGCGCGAGCAGCGACGCCGCGTAGTTGCCGCCGGTCTTGGCGTCGCCCACACCGCCCGGCACCGCCCGCACGCGGTCCTCCGACAGCCAGATCGAGACGGGCTTGACGCCACCGGGGAAGTACGCGCCCGCGGGCGAGGCGATGACGATGAAGAGGTACTCGTTGGCGGGCTTCACGCCCAGGCCGACCTCACTGGCGATCATGAACGGCCGCAGGTAGAGCGACTCCTCGCCGCCATGCGCCGGCACCCACGCCTTGTCCTGCTTCACCAGCGCGTCGCACGCCTCGATGAACGTCTCGACCGGCAGCTCCGGCATCGCGAGCCGCCGCGCCGACCGCTGGAAGCGCTCCGCGTTGGCGTCGGGGCGGAAGGAGGCCACCGTGCCGTCGGGCTGACGGTAGGCCTTCAGGCCCTCGAAGATCTCCTGCGCGTAGTGCAGGACGTTGGTCGCCGGGTCGAGGGAGAGCGGGCCGTACGGCACGAGCTGGCCGTCGTGCCAGCCGCGCCCTTCCGTCCACTTGATCGTCACCATGTGATCGGTGAAGTGGCGGCCGAACCCGGGGTTGGCCAAAATCGCCTCGCGCTCCGCCGTGGACAGCGGGCTCGAGGTGGGCTTGAGCTCGATCGAGGGTGTCGGCGTCGTCGTCATGAGTACTAGTCCTTCACGGTGTGATGGTGACGGACCGCGCTCACGCCAGTACTTCTCGTACTAGGACGTCCGAGTAACCCTGCATTCCGCGGCCCCACGTTCGATTATCGCTCGCGTGGCGCCGAGGAAGAAACAGCGTGATTGCGGCCCAGGGGTCGATGGTGGCACCCGGAGCCGCATACGAGAAGCCGCCGGGTCGTGTACCGGACCCGGCGGCTTCTGTGTCGTAAGGACGAGCTACCGGGTCAGCCCGCTACTCGTACGGCGAGCGCGTCGCCGATCTGCTCGGTGGTGCGGACCGTCTCGCCGCGCTCCGCGAGGTCCGCGGAGACGGCCGTCTCGATGCGCCCCGCCTCGTCCTCGTACCCGAGGTGACGCAGGAGCAGCGCGACGGACAGGACGGTGGCCGACGGGTCGGCCTTGCCCTGGCCCGCGATGTCCGGCGCCGAGCCGTGCACGGGCTCGAACATCGAGGGGAACTCGCGGCTCGGGTTGATGTTGCCCGACGCCGCGACGCCGATGCCGCCGGAGACGGCGGCGGCGAGGTCGGTGATGATGTCGCCGAAGAGGTTGTCGGTGACGATCACGTCGAAACGGCCCGGGTCGGTGACGAGGTAGATCGTCGCGGCGTCGACGTGGATGTAGTCGGTGGTGACGTCCGGGAACTCCTTGGCCACCTCGTTGAAGACGTTCGTCCAGAGGTGACCGGCGTAGGCGAGGACGTTGTTCTTGTGGACCAGCGTCAGCTTCTTGCGCGGGCGGGCCTGGGCGCGGGCGAACGCGTCACGGACCACACGCTCCACACCGAACGCGGTGTTGACGGAGACCTCGGTGGCCACCTCGTGCGGGGTGCCGGTGCGGATCGAGCCGCCGTTGCCGGTGTACGGGCCTTCGGTTCCCTCGCGTACGACGATGAAGTCGATCTCGGGCTGACCCTTGAGGGGGGTCGCCACACCCGGGAGCAGCTTCGAGGGCCGCAGGTTGACGTGGTGGTCGAAGAGGAAGCGGAGCTTCAGCAGGAAGCCGCGCTCCAGGACGCCGGACGGGACCGAGGGGTCGCCGATCGCGCCGAGGAGGATCGCGTCGTACTGCTTGAGGGCATCGGTGTCGGCGTCGGTGAGGGTCTCACCGGTCGCGTGGTACCGCTTGGCGCCGAAGTCGAACTCCTTGGTCTCCAGCTTCACATCCTGCGGGAGGACGGCATTGAGGACCTTGAGCCCCTGGGCCACGACTTCCTGGCCGATTCCATCACCGGGGATCACTGCGAGATTGATGCTGCGAGACATGCATGCACCCTACGCCCCGTCCCACGGGATGACACGCGCAGTCCGGCATGCGGACACCCCTGGTCATGCCACACGGCCGCCACCGCATGGCCACTCTCACTTCACCCGCAGGTCTGGCGGGAGTTGCGAGTCACGGGGAAGTTCTATGGACATGGACACCCCCAACGTCGGCATACCGGAGCGGCTCGCGGCCGGGATGAGCATGCCGGAGCAGCACGAGTACCTGCGCAGGAAGTTCTCCCGCCGCAAGGTCCTCGCCAGTTCGTTCGCCACGGCCGGCACCGTCGGCGGCATAGGCCTGCTCGCCGGCAGCTCGGGCAGCGCCCACGGCGAGGGCGCACCGGCGTCGAGCCCGCTCACCGCGACGTCCGCACCGCCCGCGCCCGTCAAGGTCGACGGAAAGCTCGTGGCCCCCTTCGCCCGGCATCTCGCCTTCGGCGCCGACCCCAAGACACAGATGCGGGTCTCCTGGCAGGTGCCGTTCGCCGTCAAGTCCCCGTATCTGCGGGTGGGCTTGCAGCCCTGGGAGCTGAGCCGGAAGATCGAGGCGGAGGTGCGCGACCTGCACACCCCGTCCCTGTCGAAGAAGCTGCCCAAGGTCGAGCAGTACTACCTGCACGCGGCGCTCGACGGCCTGCGCCCCGGCACGACGTACTACTACGGCGTCGGCCACGACGGCTTCGACCCGGCGTCACCCGAGCGGATGGCGACGATCGGCTCCTTCCGCACGGCACCCGCGACACCGGAGAAGTTCGTCTTCACGGCCTTCGGCGACCAGGGCGTGAGTTACGACGCACTCGCCAACGACCAGTTGATCCTGGGCCAGAACCCGTCCTTCCATCTGCACGCGGGCGACATCTGCTACGCGGACTCCACCGGGCACGGCAAGGAGTCCGACACGTACGACGCGCGCGTGTGGGACACCTTCCTCGCGCAGACGGAGTCCGTGGCGAAGTCGGTGCCGTGGATGGTGACGACCGGCAACCACGACATGGAGGCGTGGTACTCGCCGAACGGCTACGGCGGCCAGTCCGCGCGCTGGTCGCTGCCCGAGAACGGCTTCGACCCATCGGGCGCGCCGGGCGTCTACTCCTTCACGTACGGCAATGTCGGCGTCGTCGCGCTCGACGCGAACGACGTCTCGTACGAGATCCCGGCCAACAAGGGCTATACGGACGGCAAGCAGAGCGCCTGGCTGGACAAGCGCCTCGGCGAACTGCGGGCGGACGACACGATCGACTTCATCGTGGTCTTCTTCCACCACTGCATGTACTCGACGGCGACGCACGGGTCCGACGGCGGGGTGCGCGACGCGTGGCTGGAGCTGTTCACCAAGCACCAGGTCGATCTGGTCGTCAACGGCCACAACCACGTCTACGAGCGCACGGACGCGGTCAAGGGCGGCGAGGTCGGCAAGCCCGTGCCGGTCGGCGCATCGACCGATCCGACGCGCGACGGCATCGTGTATGTCACCGCGGGCGGCGCGGGCAAGGACCTCTACGACTTCCCGGCGGGCGTGAAGGACAGCTACGAGGGGAACGTCGAGGACCGCGATTCGATCCTGTCGTTCCACTGGACGAAGGCACGCCTTCCCGACCCGGACCGGGTGGAGTGGTCACGGGTGCGGTACACCGGCTTCTCGTTCCTCGCGGTGGAGGTGACGGCCGGCGCCCACCCGAAGCTGACGGTCTCCGCGCTCGCCGAGAACGGAGAGCGCGTGGACCACTTCGAGGTGGTGCGCGGTAAGTAGGACTCAGGGGCGAGACGGGTGCTCAGTGACCCGTCTCGCCGCCGTTGTCCCTGCGGTCGAGGGCGCGCTGCAGGGCTGCGGCGGCCTTCCTGCGGTCGGAATCGCTGGTACGGGAGGCGTGTCGGACTCGGCGTGCGGTCGTCTCGGCCATGGGAGATCCACTCCTTGAGGAAAAAAGGATGTACTGCGAGACGCCGGAGAGGCGGGGAGCGGGGAGCAGCAGGGGTTGCCTGCGTGGGGCTCCGGCTCACGACCGCCATTCGCTTGATCGAGCGAGACGTTCGGCTCCTACAAAGCTAAGCGAGGACGGAGCGTCTGTCTCCACAATTACTCGGACTTCCTACTATCTGAGACGGGCTTCGCTCCGCACCCCTCTTTTGGCGGCTCTGAACTCGCCGGTGAGTGCGGTGGTGCTCGGCGGTCAGAAGATGTCGCCGTCGCGCCAGTCGATGAGCAGTTCGTGCGCCGGGTCGAGGTCGGCGCCGCCGGCCCGGAGCAGCGGGGGCTCCTCGTCCGGCATGTGGATCACGCCCTCCGGGCCGAGGGCGCCGACCGCCCCCTTCCACTCCTGCCAGCCGCGCGCGAGATAGAGCCGCTGTCCCTCCTCGGATGCCGACAGCGCGCCCAGGGCGTACGCCCGGTCGATCACCCGCTCCAGGGCGCCCATCACCTGCCCGCCGAGGCCCGCACGCTGCCGGTCCGGGCGTACGGCGACCGCCTCGACGTAACCGACGCGCAACGAACGGCCGTTGTGCAGGATGCGGCGCTGGACCACGGAGCCGTGCGCGAGCAGAAGCCCGGAGTCGTCGTGCACGAGGGCGTGCACTCCGCCGAGGCCGTGGTCCCAGTCCGCGTCACTGAAGTCACCGTCGAACGCCTCGTCCATCAGGGCGCGGCCGGCGCGGAGTTCGGTGGGATCGAGATCGCAGGTGTGGGCCGTACGCAACGTGGTCACCCCACCACCGTACTCAGGCCGAACTTGAGTACGCACGCCGATTTGCCCGCGGCCCGGCGGCGGCAGAGTCGGTGCCATGAACGGCCTCTACGCTCTCAAGCCCTGGTACGCGGACCGGTTGTCCGGCGTACGCGGCGCGCTCGCCCGCCGCGAGGTGTCGCCCGACACGCTCACCGTGGCGGGGGTGCTCTGCGCCGCGGGCGCGGCGGCGGCGCTGGCTTGGCTGCCGGTGCCGTTCGCGGCGATCCCGGTGGCCCTGCTGCTCGCCGCGCGCCTCGCGTTCGCGAACCTCGACGGCGCCCTGGCCCGCGACACGGGCCGCACGACGCGCCGCGGGGCGCTCCTGAACGAACTGGGTGACCGGGCGGCCGACCTGGCCATGCTGGCCGGCTTCCTGACCCTGGCCCCCCTGTGGCTGGTGGCGACGGCTGGCCTCGCGGCGACGCTCCCGTCCTGGGTGTCGCTCGCGGGGGCGGCGGCGGGCGCGCCCCGCCTGAACGGCGGCCCGCTCGGCAAGACGGAACGCTGCGCCCTCGTGATCCTCGCGGCGGCCTCCGGCTGGGTCGTGCCGGTGCTCGTGGTGCTCGCCGCGGGTTCGGTGCTCACGGCGGGGCTGCGACTGGCCCGGCTGTGGCGGGAGTTGGGCCCGGTCCAGCCGGAGGGGCAGCGATGAGCGCGGCACCCCTGCGCCTCGCCCGCCTGCGCCCAGCGCTGGACACGGCCCCGGCTTCCCCACGGAGCACGCGATGAGCGCCGCGTTCATCGCCGGGGAGGCCGCCGGGCGCGCGGTGCCCGTGGTGGCCGGGGTGCTCGGCGTCGGTGGGGTGGCCGTGGTCGCGCTGCCCTCGCGGGTGCGGATGCGAGCCGAGCTGCGCAAGCGGTGGCGGACCTGGGCGATGGCCGCGCCGCTCTTCCTCGGGGCGTTCTTCCTCGGGCGGGCGGGGGCGTTCGCGCTCGCGGCGGGGCTGGGAGTGGTCGCCGTGGGTGAGTACGCGCGGATGGCGGCGCTGCCCCGGGGCGAGCGGGCCGTGCTCGCGGTGGCTGCCGTGGCGGTGCCCGGGATCGCCTGGGGCGCGCCCGGCGCCCTTGATCTGCGGGCGGCCGGCGCGCTGCTCATCGCCGCCGCCGGTGTGGCCCTCTTCTCCGGGGACGCCGCGCAGGGCTTCACGCGGGCGAGCAGGACAGTGTTCGGGCTGCTCTGGATTCCTCTCTCCCTGAGCGGGCTCGTCCTGCTCGGCGACACCGCCGTCGCGGTGGGCGTCGCGGTGGCGTTCGGGGACGTGGGGGCGTGGTGCGGGGGTACGGCGCTCGGCCGCAGGGGACTCCTGTCCCGGCCGCTGTCGCCCCTCTCCCCCAACAAGACCTGGGCGGGCGTGGTGGGCGCCGCCGCCGCGACCGCGGCCGCGCTGGCCGCGGTCGGCGCGTTCTCCTTTGCGCTGTGGGCCGCTGTGCTCGTCGGCTGCGTACTCGGGGATCTCCTGGAGTCGATGGTCAAGCGCGAGGCGGGTGTGAAGGACGCCGGGAGCTGGCTGCCGGGGTTCGGCGGACTGCTCGACCGGATCGATTCGCTGCTGGTCGCCCTGCTACTGACGATGGTGGTGACCCTGTGAGGGCACGTACGAGGCCTGGCGCTACGGGGCGGCGCCCGAAGCGGGGCGCGGCCCGTCTCCGCCGTGCCCTGTGGTGGACCCTGCTCACCCTCACCGGCGGGGTGGAGCGGCGCGGTCAGCTCCCGCCCGGCGGCTGCGTCGTCGTGGCGAACCACTCGTCCCACGCGGACACCGCCGCCCTGCTCGCGGCCCTGGACGCCCGGCACGCTCCCGAGATAGGCGCCGCCGCCGACTACTGGTTCGCCTCCCCCTGGCGCAAGCGGATCTGCAGCCGCCTGGCCGCGGGGTTCCCCGTACGCCGTACCGGAGGCGGCATGGACGACCTGCTGGCCAAGGCGGACGCCCTGCGCGCCGGCGGAGCCGTCGTGCTCTTCCCGGAGGGCACCCGCGCGCGGGAGGGCGAACTGGGCGCCTTCCACAAGGGCGCCCTGATCCTCGCCCGGCAGGCGGACGTACCCGTCGTCCCGGTGGCCATCGCGGGCACGGACCGCCTCCTGCCCAAGCACGGCAGGCTCCGCCCCGCCCTGGTGCGGGTCGCCATCGGTGCGCCGCTACCCGCTTCGGCCACCCCCGAGGAGGCCCGCGACGCGGTGGCCGCGCTGCATCGCCGTACGACGGAGGAACCCCTCGCCGACTCCCCCGCACGCAAGCGGATCGCGGCCGTCGCGGCCTCCCGCCGGGGCCTCGCCGCGGGCGTCCTGTGGGCCTTCGCGGAGGCATTGAGCTGGCCCCTGATGCCGGAGCTGTTCCTGGGCATCGCCTGCGTGGCGCTGCCGCGCCGGGCCCTGAAGCTGTCCCTCGCGGCGCTCACCGGCAGCCTGACGGGCGGGCTCCTCGCGCTCCAACTCGCCGCGTCCGGCGTGCAGTTGCCGCACCCGTTGACCACGGACCGGATGCGCGCGGAGGTACGCGCCGAACTCGCCACCGAGGGCGCGGCGGCCGTACGCCACCAGCCCTGGAACGGCATCCCCTTCAAGGTCTACGCACGCGAGGCGGGCCGCGCCGACATCGCACCACAGGACTGGCTGGCCCACTCGGCGCTCTCCCGCGGCTCACGCACCCTCACGGTGGGCCTCGCCTTCGGGGCCCTCGGATTCCTCGTACACCGGCTGCGCAGGTTCTACGGGCTGTATCTGGCCCTCCTGGGTGGCGGATTCACGCTCGGGCTCTCATTGATCGTGACGGGATGGCGCTGACCGGGGCACACTCGTGAGCATGGCTGACGAGACCGCAGAACGGCCCTGGACCCCCATCCACGGCGAGCCCTACCGCTCCGTGCCGTACCGCCCCGAGCGCATGCCCGAGTCCCAATCCCTCGCGCAGGCAGCGGAGTTGCGCACGCGGATGCGGGAGCGGCGCACGGTGCGGCAGTTCGCGCCCGACCCGGTGCCCCCGCAGGTCGTGCGGGACGCCATCGCGTGCGCGGCGACGGCACCGTCCGGCGCGCACCAGCAGCCGTGGACGTTCGTCCTGGTCCAGGACCCGGACGTGCGCCGCCGCATCCGCGAGGCCGCCGAGCACGAGGAGCGCGTCTCGTACGACGGGCGCCTGGGCGAGGAGTGGCTCGCCGCCCTGCGTCCGCTCGGCACGGACGAGGTGAAGCCGCATCTGACGGACGCGCCCGCGCTGGTCGTCGTCTTCCAGCAGCGGTACTGGCTGGGCGAGGACGGCACCAAGCACAAGCACTACTACGTCGACGAGTCGGTCGGCATCGCGGTGGGGATGCTGCTCTCCGCGCTGCACCTCTCCGGCCTGGCCGCGCTGATCCACACGCCGAGCCCGATGCGGTTCCTGTCGCAGGTGCTCGGACGCCCGGAGAACGAGAAGGCGTTCGCGGTGATCCCCGTCGGCTATCCGGCCGAGGACTGCCATGTCCCCGATCTCGTACGGAAATCGCTGGATCAGGTACTGGTCGAGGTCTGACCCGAACCCACCAACTCCCGCTCCAGGAACGGGTAGTCGGTGTACCCCCGCGCGCCGTTCGTGTAGAGGTGTGCCTGGTCGATCTCCTGGAGCGGCGCGCCCGTCGCCAGCCGCTCCGGCAGGTCGGGGTTGGAGATGAAGGCCCGCCCGTAGGAGACGAGGTCGGCGAGGCCGGACGCGAGGACCGCCTCGCCCGCCTCCCACGTCGTCGGGTCGCCGTTCTCCCCGACGTTGCCGATGAGCAGGCCGCGCCAGCGCGGGCGCAGGTCGGCGAGGGCCGGGTAGCGGTCGTTGTCGGTGAGGTGGAGGTAGGCGAGGCCGAGGCTGTCGATCTCGGCGAGCAGCGCGCGGTAGACGGGGCCGGGGTCGGCTTCGGCCATGCCGAACTGCGGGTTGCCCGGCGAGAGCCGCAGGCCGAGCCGCTCGGGCCCGATGGCGTCGGCGACGGCGCGGACCACCTCGACGGCGAAGCGGATGCGGTCGGCGATCGACCCCCTGCCGTACTCGTCGTCACGGAGGTTGGTGTTGTCGGCGAGGAACTGGTGGATCAAATAGCTGTTGGCGCCGTGCAGTTCGACCCCGTCGAAGCCGGCCGCGACGGCGTTGCGGGCGGCGGCCACGAAGTCCTGGACCGCCGTGCGAATGTCGTCACGCGTCATTTCGCGCGGGGCGACATAGTCGGGCTTGGTACCGTCCGGGCCGTGCGCGTGGCCGGGCGGGGTCACGGCCGAGGGAGCGAGCGGCAGGTCGCCGTCCAGACGGGCCAGCGGGTGGCCGTTGCGGCCGCCGTGCATCAGCTGGGCGTAGATCCGGCCGTCGGCGGCGTGCACGGCTTTGGTCACCCGCCGCCAGCCCTCGACGTGCGCGTCGGTCTCCAGACCGGGGTAGCGCCAGCCGCTCTGCCCGCGGCTGCTGGGCCAGATGCCCTCGGTGACGATGAGTCCGGCGCTCGCGCGCTGGGCGTAGTGGTCGGCGACGACGGCCAGCGGGGTGCCGTCCTCCGCGGCGCGGGCGCGGGTCATCGGGGCCATCACGATGCGGTTGGGGAGGAGGCCGAGGGGGCCTGCGGAATACGGTGCGAGAAGCGAAGTGTTCGTCATGCCGGAACGGTAGAAGCTGACACCGGTGTCAGATTCAAGTGCGGAGGGACGCGGGACATGAGGATCGGCGAGCTGGCGAAGCGTACCGCTGTGAGCGAGCGGTCCCTGCGCTACTACGAGAAGCAGGGTCTGCTGTACGCGGACCGCACGGCGGGCGGTCACCGCGACTACCCGGAGGCGGCGGTGGACCGGGTCGTGCACATCCAGGAGCTGTTCGCGGCGGGCCTGTGCAGCGCGAAGATCGTGCAGCTGCTCCCGTGCATGCGGGACCAGGACGGCGGCCCTTCGGAGAAGGCGACGCCGTGGCTGGTGGACCAGCTCTCGGTGGAGCGCGCCCGGATCGACGGCATGGTGGAGGAACTGCTGCGGGCACGGGACGTGCTGGACGAGGTGATCTCGGCGGCCACGGGACCCAGCCGCTGAGCCCTTCCCGCCGCCCCGCCATCTAACCCCTCAATACTCATTGACCAGTTAGATGCAGGCGTGCTCTACCCACCCCATCGCAACCGCCAAACTGCGCTTGAGGGGTTAGAGGTGATGAGCAGCTCGCAACAGGCCCGCGTCCAGCACACCCACCACCGCTCCACCACCGTCCGCGGCCATGAGATCTTCTACCGCGACGCGGGTCCCGCGGACGCCCCCGTCCTCCTCCTGCTGCACGGCTTCCCCACCAGCTCCCACATGTTCCGCGACCTCATACCGCTCCTCGCCGGCCACTACCGCGTCATCGCCCCGGACCACATCGGCTTCGGCCGCTCCGCGGCCCCGTCCTCGCAGGACTTCACGTACACCTTCGCCGAACTCGCCGCCATCACCGCCGAGTTCACCGAGCAGCTGGGCCTGACCCGCTTCGCGCTCTACGTCCAGGACTACGGCGCCCCCATCGGCCTGCGCCTCGCGCTCGGACCGGAACGAGAAGACGGCCGAGCCCGTACGGGAGATCCGCTCCCCGGAAGGCATCAAGTGGCAGTACACGCACGGAGTTACGGACCAGAGCCTGCTGAACCCGGACGCCTGGCACCACGATGCCGCGCTGATGGCGCGAGACGGCCAGGACGGGATCCAGCTCTCCCTGATCGGCGACTACGGCAGCAACGTCGGGCTTTACCCGGACTTCCAGGAGTACTTCCGCACCTCACAGGTCCCGCTCCTCGCGGCCTGGGGCGCGCACGATGAGATCTTCGTGCCGCAGGGCGCGCTCGCGTTCCTGCGTGACCTGCCGGAGGCCGAGGTGCACCTCCTGCCCACCGGGCACTTCGCCCTGGAGACCCACGCGGCCCAGATCAGCGGCCTGATCGACGACTTCCTGATCCGGCGCCTGCCCTGAACCGGCGCCTGCCCTGAACCGGGAAACAACACCGCCGGGAAACAACACCGCCCCCGACCGGGGTGGGGCCCAGGTCGGAGGCGGGGTTTGAGGGGGGGGCGTCAGAGCCCCGGGGGGCGTCAGCCCATGTGCGGGTACGCGTAGTCCGTCGGCGGGACCAGCGTCTCCTTGATGGCGCGGGTCAGCGTCCAGCGCTGCAGGTTCTGCGGGGCGCCCGCCTTGTCACAGGTGCCGGAGGAACGGCCGCCACCGAAGGGCTGCTGGCCGACGACGGCGCCGGTGGACTTGTCGTTGATGTAGAAGTTGCCCGCCGCGTAGCGGAGCTTCTCCATCGTGTCCGCCGCGGCGGCGCGGTCGTTCGCGATGACCGAGCCGGTGAGGGCGTAGTCCGACGCCGACTCCATCTGGGCCAGCATCTCCTCGTACTTGTCGTCCTCGTAGACGTGGATCGCGAGGAACGGGCCGAAGTACTCGGTCGTGAAGACCTCGTTGGCCGGGTCCGTGCACTCGACGACGGTCGGACGGACGAAGTAGCCGACCGAGTCGTCGTACGTGCCGCCCGCGACGATCGTGCAGGTGTCGTCCGCCTTGGCGCGGTCGATGGCCGCCTTGTTCTTGGCGAACGCGCGCTCGTCGATGACCGCTCCGATGAAGTTGGAGAGGTCCGTGACGTCGCCCATCTTGATGCCGTCGACCTCGGCCGCGAACTCCTCGCGGAAGCCGTCGTTCCAGATCGAGGCGGGGACGTACGCACGCGAGGAGGCGCTGCACTTCTGGCCCTGGAACTCGAAGGAGCCGCGGGTCAGGGCCGTCTTGAGGATCGCGCGGTCGGCGCTGGGGTGCGCGACGACGAAGTCCTTGCCGCCGGTCTCGCCGACCAGGCGCGGGTACGTGCGGTAGTTGGCGATGTTCTCGCCGACCGTCTTCCACAGGTGCTGGAAGGTCGGGGTCGAGCCGGTGAAGTGGATGCCCGCCAGGTCGCGGTGGGTCAGGGCCACCTCGGAGACGGCCTTGCCGTCGCCGGTCACCAGGTTGATGACGCCCTTGGGCAGACCGGCCTCCTCCAGGAGCTGCATGAGCAGCACGGCGGCGTGCGTCTGCGTCGGGGACGGCTTCCACACGACCACGTTGCCCATGAGGGCCGGGGCGGTGGGGAGGTTGCCCGCGATGGCGGTGAAGTTGAACGGCGTGATCGCGTAGACGAAGCCCTCGAGCGGGCGGTGGTCCAGACGGTTCCAGACGCCGGTCGCGTTCGCCGGGGGCTGCTCGGCGAGCAGGTCACGGGCGTACTTGACGTTGAAGCGCCAGAAGTCGATGAGCTCGCAGGGAGTGTCGATCTCGGCCTGCTGGGCGGTCTTCGACTGGCCGAGCATCGTCGAGGCGGCGAGCGTCTCGCGCCACGTCGTGGAGAGCAGCTCGGCGGCGCGCAGGATGATCGCGGCGCGGTCGTCGAAGGACAAGGCGCGCCAGGCGGGGGCGGCGGCGAGGGCCGCGTCGATCGCGTCCTGGGCGTCCTGCTGGGTGGCGCCGCGGCCGTTGCCGATGACGGACTTGTGGTTGTGCGGCTGCACGACCTGGAAGGGCTCACCGCCACCGAGGCGCTTGACGCCGCCGATGGTCATCGGCAGCTCGATGGGGTTCTCGGAGAGCTCCTTGAGCTTGGTCTCGAGGCGGGCACGCTCCGGGGATCCGGGGGCGTAGCCGTGCACCGGCTCGTTGACCGGCGCGGGGACCTGGGTGACGGCGTCCATGAGTTCCGTATCTCCTTAAGGGGGGTCGGGGGAAGTCGGGAAAGGAGCGCTCAGCCCTTGGTGAGGATGGAGCGGGCGAAGAAGAGCAGGTTGGCCGGTTTCTCCGCGAGGCGGCGCATGAAATATCCGTACCAGTCGGTGCCGTAGGCGGTGTAGACGCGCATCCGGTGGCCCTCGGCCGCGAGCCGCAGGTGCTCGTCGCTGCGGATGCCGTACAGCATCTGGAACTCGTACTCGTCCAGTTTGCGCCCCGCACGCCGTGCGAGCTCCTGTGCGATGGAGATCAGGCGCGGGTCGTGGGACCCGATCATCGGGTACCCGTCGCCCTCCATCAGGATGCGCATGATCCGGACGTACGCCTTGTCGATCTCCGCCTTGTCCTGGTACGCGACCTCGGCGGGCTCCTTGTAGGCGCCCTTCACGATGCGGACGCGGCTGCCGGCAGCGGCCAGGCGGCGGGCGTCGTCCTCGGTGCGGAAGAGGTAGGACTGGATGACGCAGCCGGTCTGCGGGAAGTCCTTCCGCAGCTCCTCGTGGATGGCGAACATCGAGTCGAGGGTGGTGTGGTCCTCGGCGTCCAGGGTGACCGTGGTGCCGATCTGGGCGGCGGCGATGACGACCGGGCGGACGTTGGCGAGGGCGAGCTCGTGGCCGCCTTCGAGTGCCTGGCCGAACATGGACAGCTTCACGGACATCTCGGCCTTGGCCCCGAGGCCGAGGTCCTTGAGGCGCTCGACGAGTTCCAGGTAGGCGTCGCGCGCGGCGGCGGCCTGCTCGGGCGTGGTGATGTCCTCGCCGACGACGTCGAGGGTGACCTCGAGGCCCTTGTCGGCGGCGTCCGTGATGATCGGCACGACCTGGTCCACGGTCTCACCGGCGATGAAGCGGCCGACGACCTGCTTGGTGCCCGGGGCCGCCGACACGAAACGGCGCATCTGGTCGCTGCGCGACGCGGCGAGGATCACGGGACCCAGCACGGGCACCTCCACGGAGAGTAGAAACAAGGCCGTACCTGGATATAGGTAACGAAGCGGTACGGCACGGAGAACCACCCTGAAACTTAAGGATCCCTCCGATCCCGTGCCATCGACAGCTGTCACGCATCCGTGCCCTGGATCTCAGACATCTGTCTGAAGGCGGGGGCGAACTACGTCAGAATGGACAGCGTGAAAGGCGATTACCAGGAACTGGTCGACGAGATCTCAGCCCTGCTCGGCGCCCCCGCGACGCTGGAGAACCGCGATTTCGAGCTGATCGCCTTCGGCGCGCACGACAGCGGCGACAGCGACTTCGACGCGGCGGCCCTGGACCCCGTGCGCACCCGCTCGATCCTCACGCGCCGCTCCACGGCCGGGGTCCGCACATGGTTCGAGAGCTTCGGCATCACGCGCGCCACGGCTCCGGTCCGCATTCCACCCACCCCGGAGGCGGGCGTGCACCGCGGGCGGATCTGCCTTCCCGTACGGCATCGGGGGTTCGCCCTGGGTTACGTATGGCTGCTCGACGACGATCCCGGGCCCACGGACGCCCAGCTTGCCGCCGCCATGGAGGTCGCCGCCCGCATCGGCGCCCTGCTCGCCGACGAGGCACAGGCGGGCGCCGACCTGACCCGGGAGTTCCGGGCGGTCCTGACCGCCGAGCGCGGCTGGCAGCGGGACATGGCGGTGGCCGATCTGCGCACGGCACTCGGCCCCCGCGGCGAGGGCCTGCACGCCGTGGTCTGCGTGGCCCCCTGGCCCTCCGCGGACCCCGATTCCGCCCCTTCGGTCCGTACGGTGCAGGGGGCGACCGCCCTGTGCACGGTGCCCTGGGGCACGGCGGGCCAGAGCCTCGCCGTCCTGGTCCGGCTGCGCTCGGCGGACGTCCTCACCCCGGCGGTGTCGGCGGCCACACGGCTCCTGGAGCCTGGGCAAGGCGTGGCGGCGGGCATCGCGAACGCCCGGCACGGCCTGGACGAGCTCGGCGCCGCCTGGTGGGAGGCGTCGACGGCAGCCCGAGCGGCCCGCGCCGAACCCCGCTTCGCCCCCGTGGCCCAGTGGTCGGAGGTGGGCCCCTACCGCCTCCTGACCTCCCTGCCCGCGGAGGCGGCCGAGGACCCGGTGGCCCGCGCACTCCTCTCCCCCGCCCACCGCGAACTCGCCCGCACCGCCGAGGTGTTCCTCGACTGCGCGGGCCAGGCGGGCCGCACGGCAGCGGAGTTGGGAATCCACCGCCAGACGCTCTACTACCGCCTCTCCCGCGTGGAACAACTCACGGGCCTGGACTTGGACGACGGCGAGGACCGCCTGCTGCTGCACATGGTCCTGAAAGCGTCACGCCTCTGACGGCAAACGCCGGACGGGCTGGAGAGTGTCTCCAGCCCGTCCGGCGTTTGCGAAGCCGCGGGGCCCTAGTCCGTGAGGTTCACCGCGCGGGCGGACTCCGCACCGATCTCCTCGGCCAGCTCGTTGAGGACCGCCTGCGGCACGGTGTCGTCCACCGTGAGGACGGCGAGGGCCTCCCCGCCCACGTCAGCACGCGCGACCTGCATGCCGCCGATGTTGATGCCCGCCTCGCCGAGGACACGGCCGACGGTGCCGACGACACCGGGGCGGTCGGCGTAACGGAGGACGACCATGTGCTCGGCGAGCGCCAGGTCCACGTCGTACCCACCGATGGCGACGATCTTCTGCAGGTGCTTGGGGCCGGCCAGCGTGCCGGAGACCGAGATCTCCTCGCCGCCGGTGAGCGTGCCGCGCACCGTCACGACGTTGCGGTGGTCGGGGGACTCCGAGCTCGTGGTGAGGCGGACCTCGACGCCACGCTCCTGGGCGAAGAGCGGCGCGTTCACGTACGACACGGTCTCGTCCACGACGTCCTCGAACACGCCCTTGAGCGCGGACAGTTCGAGGACCTTCACGTCGTGCTGGGTGATCTCGCCGTACACCTCGACGTCGAGGCGGGCCGCCACCTCGCTCGCGAGGGCGGTGAAGATGCGGCCGAGCTTCTCGGCGAGCGGCAGACCGGGACGCACGTCCTCGGCGATGACGCCGCCCTGGACGTTCACCGCGTCCGGCACGAGCTCACCGGCGAGCGCGAGGCGCACGGACTTGGCGACGGAGACGCCGGCCTTCTCCTGCGCCTCGTCCGTCGAGGCGCCGAGGTGCGGCGTGCAGACGACCTGGTCGAACTGGAAGAGCGGGGAGTCCGTGCAGGGCTCCTTCGCGTACACGTCCAGACCGGCGCCCGCGACGCGGCCCTCCTTGAGCGCCGAGTACAGCGCCTCCTCGTCGACGATCCCACCGCGCGCGGCGTTCACGATGCGGACGGCCGGCTTGACCTTGTGCAGGGCCTCGTCGCCGATCAGACCGACCGTCTCGGGCGTCTTGGGCAGGTGCACGGTGATGAAGTCCGAGACTTCGAGGAGCTCGTCGAGCGTGAGGACCTTGACGCCCATCTGCGCGGCACGCGCGGGCTGCACGTACGGGTCGTACGCGACGACCTTCATGCCGAAGGCGCTCATGCGCTGCGCGACGAGAGCACCGATGCGGCCGAGGCCGACGACACCGAGGGTCTTTTCGGCGAGCTCGACGCCGGTGTACTTCGAGCGCTTCCACTCGCCGGCCTTCAGGGCCTGGCTGCCCTGGGGGATGTTGCGGGCGGTGGCGATGAGCAGGCCACAGGCGAGCTCGGCCGCGGTGACGATGTTCGAGGTGGGTGCGTTCACCACCATGACGCCCGCCTTGGTGGCGGCGGACACGTCGACATTGTCGAGGCCGACGCCCGCGCGGGCGACGACCTTCAGCTTCTTGGCGGCCGCGATGGCCTCGGCGTCGACCTTGGTCGCGGAGCGGACCAGAATCGCGTCGACGTCGGCGATGGCGGGCAGCAGCGCGGCGCGGTCCGCGCCGTTGCACTGACGGATCTCGAAGTCCGGGCCCAAGGCGTCGACAGTGGCGGGCGACAGCTCTTCAGCGATGAGTACGACCGGTTTGCCGTTGGCAGCAGTGCTCACGTGAGTCCTCACAAGTCCAATGCGGACGGCCGTCCCGACGGCCGCATGCGGTGTCGCTTAGCCGCGTGGAAGACGCACGACGCTGTGGGCCCGACGCGAATATTGAAAGCAGTCTAGTGGCGTGGTGACGCGTGTCTTACGCCTCTGCGGAAGGATCACTCGTCCGTGGCTGGACGAGGTGGACAACGCCGGAGGGAGAGCGCCCCCCTCCGGCGTTTCCGGGGTGCCTCAGGCCTCTTCGTTCACCCACGACATGAGCTTGCGCAGCTCCTTGCCGGTGGTCTCCAGGAGGTGCTCGGAGTCCGCGGTCTTGTACTCGTTGTACTTCTTCAGACCGCCGTGGTACTCGTCCATCCACTGCTTGGCGAAGGTGCCGTCCTGGATCTCGGTCAGGACCTTCTTCATCTCGGCCTTGGTGGCGTCCGTGATGATGCGGGGGCCGGTGACGTAGTCGCCCCACTCGGCGGTCTCGGAGATCGACCAGCGCATCTTCTCCAGGCCGCCCTCGTACATGAGGTCCACGATGAGCTTCAGCTCGTGGAGGCACTCGAAGTACGCGATCTCCGGCTGGTAGCCGGCCTCGGTCAGCGTCTCGAAGCCCGCCTTGACCAGCGCGGCGGTGCCACCGCAGAGCACGGCCTGCTCGCCGAACAGGTCGGTCTCGGTCTCCTCGGTGAAGGTCGTCTTGATGACGCCCGCACGCGTGCCGCCGATGCCCTTGGCGTACGAGAGAGCGAGCGCGAAGCCGTTGCCGGTCGCGTCCTGCTCGACGGCCGCGATACACGGAACGCCGCGGCCCTCCTCGTACTGACGGCGGACCAGGTGGCCCGGACCCTTCGGGGCGACCATGCAGACGTCGACGCCCTCGGGGGCCTTGATGAAGCCGAAGCGGATGTTCAGGCCGTGGCCGAAGAACAGCGCGTCGCCGTCCTTGAGGTTGTCCTTGATGGACTCCTCGTAGACCTGGGCCTGGATCGGGTCCGGGACCAGGATCATGATGACGTCGGCCTCGGCGGCGGCCTCCGAGGGAGTCACCACGCGCAGGCCCTGCTCCTCGGCCTTGGCCTTGGACTTGGAGCCCTCGTGCAGACCGACGCGGACGTCGACACCCGAGTCACGGAGCGACAGCGCGTGGGCGTGGCCCTGGCTGCCGTATCCGATGACCGCGACCTTGCGGCCCTGGATGATGGACAGGTCGGCGTCGTCGTCGTAGAACAGCTCGGCCACTGGGAATCTCCTATGTGTGCTGATGTTGCGACCCACCGTACGGCGGGCGGGGGAAGGAAAGTTTTCAGGTCTCGCCATGCGGGCGGACCCCATGGCTCGTTCGGGCCGGTTCAGGCCGAGCGGTCGAGTGCCCGCAGGCTGCGGTCCGTGATGGAGCGGGAGCCGCGGCCGATGGCGATGGTGCCGGACTGGACGAGCTCCTTGATGCCGAAGGGTTCCAGCATCTTGAGCATCGCCTCCAGCTTGTCGCTGGAGCCGGTGGCCTCGATGGTGACCGCCTCGGGCGAGACGTCCACGGTCTTGGCGCGGAACAGCTGGACGATCTCGACGATCTGCGAGCGCGTCTCGTTGTCGGCGCGGACCTTGGCGAGGACCAGTTCGCGCGCCACGGCGCCGGCCGGCTCCAGTTCGACGATCTTCAGGACGTTGACGAGCTTGTTGAGCTGCTTGGTGACCTGTTCGAGCGGCAGGTCCTCGACGTTCACGACGATGGTGATGCGTGAGATGTCGGGGTGCTCGGTGACGCCCACGGCCAGGGAGTCGATGTTGAAGCCGCGGCGGGAGAACAGGGCGGTGATCCGTGCGAGGACACCGGGCTTGTTCTCGACCAGGACGGAGAGCGTGTGCTTGGTGGACATGACTCGTGGTCTCTCTTTCGCGTCCGGTCTCAGTCGTCTTCGTTGTCGCCGAAGTCGGGGCGGACCCCGCGGGCGGCCATGACCTCGTCGTTCGAGGTGCCGGCTGCGACCATCGGCCACACCTGGGCGTCCTCGTGGACGATGAAGTCGACCACGACGGGGCGGTCGTTGATGGCGTTGGCCTCGGCGATGACCTTGTCGAGGTCCTCGGGGCGCTCGCAGCGCAGCGCCACGCAGCCCATCGCCTCCGACAGCTTCACGAAGTCCGGGACGCGGGTGCCCTTGTTGGGGCCGATGTCCTCGGGACCGCTGTGCAGCACGGTGTTGGAGTAACGCTGGTTGTAGAACAGCGTCTGCCACTGGCGGACCATGCCGAGGGCGCCGTTGTTGATGATGGCGACCTTGATCGGGATGTTGTTCAGGGCGCAGGTGGTCAGTTCCTGATTGGTCATCTGGAAGCAGCCGTCGCCGTCGATCGCCCAGACCGTGCGGTCGGGCTGACCTGCCTTGGCGCCCATCGCGGCCGGGACCGCGTACCCCATCGTCCCCGCGCCGCCGGAGTTGAGCCAGGTGGCGGGCTTCTCGTACTGGATGAAGTGGGCGGCCCACATCTGGTGCTGGCCGACACCCGCCGCGAAGATCGTGCCCTCCGGGGCGAGCTGCCCGACGCGCTCGATGACGTGCTGCGGCGAGAGCGAACCGTCATCGGGCTGGGCGTAGCCGAGGGGGTAGGTGTCGCGCCAGCGGCTGAGGTCGTTCCACCAGGCGGTGTAGTCGCCCTTCTGGCCTGCGGTGTGCTCGGCCTGGACCGCCTGGATCAGGTCGGCGATGACCTCGCGGGCGTCTCCGACGATCGGCACGTCGGCGGCGCGGTTCTTGCCGATCTCGGCCGGGTCGATGTCGGCGTGGACGATCTTCGCGAAGGGCGCGAAGCTGTCCAGTTTGCCGGTGACGCGGTCGTCGAAGCGGGCTCCGAGGGCGACGATCAGGTCGGCCTTCTGCAGCGCGGTGACGGCGGTGACCGCTCCGTGCATGCCCGGCATTCCCACGTGCAGCTCGTGACTGTCGGGGAATGCGCCGAGCGCCATCAGGGTGGTGGTGACGGGCGCTCCGGTGAGTTCTGCCAGGACCTTCAGCTCGGCGGTGGCCTGGGCCTTCAGGACGCCTCCGCCGACGTACAGGACGGGCCGCTTGGCGCTGGTGATCAGCTTCGCGGCCTCGCGGATCTGCTTGGCGTGCGGCTTGGTCACCGGGCGGTAGCCGGGCAGGTCCTGGGTGGGCGGCCACTGGAAGGTGGTCTGCGCCTGGAGGGCGTCCTTGGCGATGTCGACCAGGACGGGTCCCGGGCGGCCGGTGGAGGCGATGTGGAAGGCCTCCGCGATCGTCGCCGGGATGTCCTCCGCCTTGGTGACCAGGAAGTTGTGCTTGGTGATCGGCATCGTGATGCCGACGATGTCCGCCTCCTGGAAGGCGTCCGTGCCGATCGCCTTGGAGGCGACCTGGCCGGTGATCGCGACCATGGGCACGGAGTCCATGTGGGCGTCGGCGATCGGCGTGACGAGGTTCGTCGCACCGGGACCGCTCGTCGCCATGCACACCCCGACCTTGCCGGTGGCCTGCGCGTAACCGGTGGCGGCGTGGCCCGCGCCCTGCTCGTGCCGGACCAGGACGTGACGGACGCGGGTGGAGTCCATCATCGGGTCGTACGCGGGAAGGATGGCGCCGCCGGGAATGCCGAATACCGTGTCGGCCCCGACTTCCTCGAGAGAACGAATGAGGGACTTCGCACCCGTGACGTGCTCGACGGGGGCGGACTGTCCTGAGGATCGGGGCCGCGGCTGCGGATGGTGGGCCCCGGTGGCCTGCTCGGTCATCGGCATTCTCTTCTCGAAGCTGAGGGTTTTTGCGGGGTGTTTGCGGGGATTTGGCGGGTGCCGGTGCAACAAAAAACCCCTCGTGCCGTGAGGCAAGCGAGGGGAGCGCGTCGGAGCGGGTGCAGGGATTCCGGTTCGGACCGGTGAGTCCCAGCTTCAGCCGACGCGCTTTCCAAGTACGAGAATTCGGGTGCGCATGGCATTGACCCTCTCCCTGGCGCACTATGCCTGTCAAGTAGGTGGGACGGGGGTCTCATTATGTGAGCGGACCAAGGACCCGACACCTCCTCCTCCGTACGCCACGTGCGGGGCGCCGGCGAGCACCGGCTCCGCGGGGCCGTGCGGCACCGGATACCGCCCGAGCGACAGCGCGCGGCGCAGGCGGTACTCGTCCAGCGGCCCGGAGAACGCCATGCCCTGGCCGTGCGTGCAGCCCATCGCGCGCAGGGCGACGACCTGCTCCGGGAGGTCGACACCGTCGGCCACCGAGAGCAGCCCCAGGTCGGTGGCGATGCGCAGCAGACCAGAGGTGATCTTGTGAAGGCGCGCGGACTCGACGACGCCCTCGATGAGGCTGCGGTCCAGCTTCAGTACGTCGACGGGGAGCCGCCGCAGCGCGGTGATGGCGGCATAGCCGCTCCCGAAGCCGTCCAGGGCGATGCGTACGCCGAGCCGGCGCAGGGACGTCAGGCGGCGCTCCAGGTCGTCGAGGGACACCCGGGGGTCGCTGTCGGCGAGCTCGATGACGAGCGCCCCGGAGGGCAGCCCGTAACGGGTGAGGAGCGCCTCGATGGAGCCGAGCGGCATGGAGCGGTCCAGGAGGCGCCGCGCGCTGACGCGGACGGCGACGGGCGTCGCGTGGCCCGTACGCCCGCGTTCGGCGGCCTGCTGGACGGCCTCCTCGATCATCCAGCGGCCGAGCTCGGCGGTCCTGGCACCCTCCTGGGCGTCCGAGCTGTCGGCCACGCGCAGGAACTCGGCGGGCGTGAAGAGGATGCCTTGCGCCGAGCGCCAGCGCGCCTGGGCGGCGACGGAGGTGATGCGTCCGTCGTCCAGGGAGACCACCGGCTGGTGGAGCAGCGCGAACTCGCCGTCGTGCAGGGCGGTGCGCAGCCGCGTGGCCAGCTCCGCCTTGCGGACGACGTCGGCCTGCATCTGGGGTGCGTACAGCTCGACGCGGCCCTTGCCCGCGGCCTTGGCGCGGTACATCGCGAGGTCGGCGTTGCGCAGCAACTCGCCCGCCCCTATGCCTGGTTCGGCGAAGGCCACACCGATGGAGGCCGCCACGCGCACGTCGTTGCCGTCGATCGCGTAGGGCTGGGAGAGGGTGATTCTGAGGCGGTCGGCGAGTTCGTAGATGTGCTGCTCGCGTGCGGCCTGGTCGCGGGTGCCGTCACCCACGATGAGCGCGGCGAATTCGTCGCCGCCAAGCCGGGCCGCGCAGTCCCCGGACCTGACGGCCACCTGAAGGCGGCGGGCCGCCTGGATGAGGAGCTCGTCCCCCGCTTGGTGGCCGATGGTGTCGTTGACCGCCTTGAAGCCGTCCAGGTCGATGAAGAGCACGGCCGTGCCCCGGTCGGTGACCCTGCGGCCGGTGAGCGCCTGACCCACCCGGCGGGTGAACAGGGCGCGGTTGGGCAGGTCGGTGAGCGGGTCGTGCTCGGCGTTGTGCTGCAACTGCGCCTGGAGCCTGACCCGTTCGGTGACGTCACGGCTGTTGAAGATGAGGCCGCCCTGGTGGCGGTTGACCGTGGACTCCACGTTCAGCCAGTCGCCGTCACCGGACTTGAAGCGGCATTCGATGCGGGTGGTGGGCTCCTCGACGGGGTTCGCCGTCAGGAATCTGCGGACTTCGTGGACCACGCGGCCCAGGTCCTCGGGGTGCATGAGCGAGGCGAGTTCGGACCCGACGAGTTCCTCGGCGTCGCGGCCGTACACACCGGAGGCTGCCGGGCTGACGTAGTGGAGTATGCCGTTCGGGGCGGCGATCATGATGACGTCGCTCGAACCCTGCACCAGGGAGCGGAAGTGGTTCTCCTTCTGGGCCAGTTCCTGGGTGAGGGTGATGTTGTCCAGGAGCATGATGCCCTGGCGCACGACCAGGGCGAGCACGACGGTGCCCGCAGTGAAGAGCACGACCTGGTCGACGCTGCGGCCACTGAGCACGTTGTAGAGAATCCCCAACGTGCAGACCGCGGCGGCCAGATAGGGCGTCAGCGCGGCGAGTGATCCGGCGATCGGCCGGGTGACGGCGGCCCGCACGTCCTTGGGGGCGTCGTCGCGCCGCACGCGCTCGTGCTGCTGCGCGTCGTCCGCGTGCTTGTGCCAGGGGGCCGCCCAGGGCGCGTACGCGAGGAGCAGTGAGCCCGCGAACCAGCCCGCGTCCAGCATCTGTCCGGAGCGGTAACTGGCGTGCAGGAGGGGCGAGGTGAACATCGCGTCGCACATGACGGTCAGCGCGAGGGCGCCGATCGCCGTGTTCACCGCCGTGCGGTTGGCGGACGACCTTCTGAAGTGCAGCGCCAGGACCATGCTGACCAGCGCGATGTCGAGAAGAGGGTAGGCGAGCGAGAGAGCGGCGTGCGCGACGCTCTGACCCTCGAACTCCGCCGTGTGGGCGAGCGCCAGGCTCCAGGAGAGCGTGAGCAGTGAGCCGCCGATGAGCCACGCGTCGAGCGCGAGGCAGACCCAACCGGCCTTGGTCACCGGGCGCTTGGCGAGCACGAGCAGACCGATGATGGCGGGCGGCGCGAAGCAGAGGAAGAACAGATCGGCGAGGCCCGGACTCGGCACCGGCTGCTCGAGCACGACCTCGTACCAGCCCCAGACGC
This sequence comes from Streptomyces sp. NPDC051218, assembly GCF_044455475.1. Taxonomy (NCBI): domain Bacteria; kingdom Bacillati; phylum Actinomycetota; class Actinomycetes; order Kitasatosporales; family Streptomycetaceae; genus Streptomyces; species Streptomyces sp. NPDC051218. The sequence goes on from NZ_JBITEU010000012.1 coordinate 208,745, forward strand.
CGTTGCCCAGGGCCGCCATGGCGGAAGAGAGCGCGAAGAGCAGCCATGCGGGTCGAAAGCGGCTGCGACGGGTGCGTGAGTACCGGAAGCAGGAGACCGCGGCGGCCGCCGCCGCGACGCTCAGGCCGAAGTCGCCCATGATCAGGGCGTTCCGGGGTGATCCCCAGCCGAACGCCGCCCCGGTGGCATACCCGCCGCAGACCACGAGGAGCGCGATCTGCGAGACCATGCCGGCACCGCCGCCGGAGGCGGGGCGCCGGGTCAAGGGCGCGCCGGGCGGCATCGGCGCCGTCAGTCCGCCGCCGCCCTCCAGGGCGGCGGCGGGTGACGGACGGGTGCTCATCGGGCCGCCCTGGCCCGTACCGCGCACGTGTCCGTGCGCCTCCCGTGACTGATCGGTCCCGGGACCTCGCACGCGAAGTCGTCGCGCGTGCGGCTGCGCGCCGGTGCGCGGGTGGGTCGTCGCCGGCGGCCTCGCCGCGTCGGATGGTTCGCCCATTGGCCGTACATCGCCCGTCGCCCCCCTCGCGTCTGATGTCTCGTCCCCGGCGCCGACGAACTGTCCACGGCGCAGCCCCTGTCGGGACGATACACCAGTCTCGTCACTCAGGGACATAGCTTCTCTACGCTCCGTGACTGTGAACGGAGTTGTGAACACGGGGCGCACACAAGTAGGTGCGGAGTGTGCTCGAACGGTCTCCGGGTGACCGGGACTTGATCCGCTACTCGGTTGTCAGGACGACGTTGCCGAGGGGTTCCCCGGCGACATAACGGGTCAGTTGGGCGGCGAGCAGGCGTTTGGCGCGAGGCAGGAAGGCGGAGGTCGATCCGCCCACGTGCGGGCTGATGAGTACTCCAGGAGCGTGCCACAGGGGGTGACCTGCGGGCAGCGGTTCCGGGTCGGTGACATCGAGGGCGGCGGTGATCCTGCCGGACTCCAGTTCGGCCAGGAGCGCCTTGGTGTCGACGACGGGGCCGCGGGCCACGTTCACGAGGAGGGCGCCGTCCTTCATGCGGGCCAGGAAGTCGCCGTTCACCAGGCCACGGGACGCGTCGGTGAGGGGCGTGGAGAGGATGACCACGTCGGCGTCGGGCAGCAGCGCCGACAGTTCGGCGAGCGGGTGCACGGGGCCGCGCTCCGTGGCACGGGCAGAGCGCGCGACGCGCGCCACCCGCGCGCACTCGAAGGGGGTGAGCCGGTCCTCGATGGCGGAACCGATCGATCCGTATCCCACGATCAGCACGGACTTGTCGGCGAGAGCCGGGTAGAACCCGGACCGCCAGTCCTCCTGGCGCTGTCCTTCCACGAAGCGGGGGATTCCGCGCAGTGCCGCGAGGGTGAGGGTGAGCGCCAGCTCGGCCGTGCTGGCCTCGTGCACTCCCTTGGCATTGCACAGCCGCACGCCGGGCGCGAGGAACTTGAGCCCGCCCTCGACGTGGTCGATGCCCGCGGTGAGTGTCTGTACGGCGCGTACGGACGTCATCTCGGGCAGCGGTCGTACGGAGGTCTCCGCACCCTTGAGATAGGGCACCGCGTAGAACACGCAGTCGGCGGGGTCCGCGGGGAAGTCCGGGCCACCGTCCCAGAAGCGGTAGTTGAGCCCGGCTTCGGCCGCTGCGGGCAGGCCTTCGATCTCGTCCGCGGCATAGGGGAGCCATACATCTGTCGTCATGGTCAGGAGGCTAATGCGCGGAGGCCGCACGCCGCGTGGCCGGAGGCAGAGGTTACGTTGGGGGCCGCTCGGACATGAGGTGGAGGGCACGGCCAGGTGGACCGCAGGACGATCGGCGCGGCAGCGCTCGAGGTGGGTGCGGTCGGGCTCGGCTGCATGCCGATGAGCTGGGCGTACACCGGCTCACGGCAGCGGGGCGAGGAATCGCTGCGCACCGTGCACGCCGCGCTGGATCAGGGCTCGACCCTGCTGGACACGGCGGACATGTACGGGCCGTTCACCAACGAGCTGTTGGTGGGCAGGGCGTTGAAGGAGCGGCGGGCCGAGGCCTTCGTGTCCACCAAGTGCGGGCTCTTGGTGGGCGAGCAGCACATCGTCGCCAACGGCCGCCCCGGCTATGTGAAGCGCGCCTGTGACGCCTCGCTGCGGCGGCTGCAGACCGAGACGATCGACTTGTACCAGCTGCACCGCGCCGATCCCGAGGTGGCCGTCGAGGAGACCTGGGGCGCGATGGCGGAGCTCGTCGGCGCGGGCAAGGTGCGGGCGCTCGGGCTGTGTGCGGTAGGGGCCCGTGCCTCGCGGCGTGAGGGCAGAGGGCTGCACGAGGGGACGATCCGGCAGCTGGAGCGGGTCCAGCAGGTGTTTCCGGTCAGCGCGGTGGAGGCCGAGCTGTCGGTGTGGTCGCCGGAGGCCCTGGAGGCGCTGCTGCCGTGGTGCGCGGCCCGCGGGGTCGGCTTCCTGGCGGCGATGCCGCTGGGGAATGGTTTCCTCACCGGGACGCTGACGCCGGGGCAGGGCTTCGAGCCGGACGACGTGCGGGCCCGGCACCCCCGTTTCACCGCCGAGATGATGGCCGCGAACCAGCCGCTGGTGGTGGGCCTGCGCCGGGTGGCCGAGCGGCACGGGGCGACCCCGGCGCAGGTGGCGCTCGCCTGGGTGCTCGCGCAGGGCCGTGACGTGGTGCCGGTCCCGGGGGCCAAGCGGGAGCGCTGGGCGGTGCAGAACGCGGGGGCGGCGTCGATACGGCTCACCGGGGCGGATCTGGCCGAGATCGCGGCACTGCCGTCGGCGATGGGATCCTGGGAGTGACGACGTCCGCACGTCCGTGAAGCGGGGTTCCGCGAGTCCGTGCAGCGGGGTTGGGAACCTGCGGGGACCGAGCGGTGTATGAACAGTAGAAGCGCTGCGTCGAAGGGACCTGATCGTGCAACGACCTGCTGTCACAGCCGCATTGGCTGCCGCCGCCCTGGTGCTCACGGCCGGTTGTTCGTCCGGGGGCTCGGACACGCCGGACAACGGGAAGAGCGCCGAGTCGCGCCCCGCCCAGTCGGACGGGACGTCCTCGGGAAAGCCGCGCGCCGGCGCCGCCCCGCCGGAGAAGGGGTCGGCTTCGGTCACCAAGACACTCACCGAGAACCTCAAGTCGCCGTGGGGCCTCGCACCGCTCCCCGGCGGGGACCTGCTGGTGTCCTCACGCGACGAGGGGACCATCACCCGCGTCGACGGCGAGACGGGCAAGAAGACCGAGCTGGGCCCGGTCCCCGGTGTCTCCCCCGCCGGCGAGGGCGGCCTGATGGGCTTGGCGATCTCGCCCTCGTACGCATCGGACCACATGGTCTACGCGTACTTCACCACCGAGTCGGACAACCGCATCGCCCGCATGCTGTACGACGAGAAGAAGCCCACCGGCCAGCAGCTGGGCGCTCCCGACACGGTCTTCAAGGGCATCCCCAAGGGAGTGGTCCACAACGGCGGCCGGATCGCCTTCGGCCCGGACAAGATGCTGTACGCGGGCACGGGCGAGACGGGTGACACCGGCCTGGCCCAGGACAAGAAGTCGCTGGGCGGCAAGATCCTGCGCCTGACCCCGGACGGCGACCCGGCCCCCGACAACCCCTTCGGCGACTCCCCCGTCTATTCGTACGGGCATCGCAACGTGCAGGGCCTGGCCTGGGACGAGGAGAAGCGGCTCTGGGCGGCGGAGTTCGGCCAGGACACGTGGGACGAGCTGAACGAGATCAAGGCCGGCGACAACTACGGCTGGCCGGAGGTCGAGGGCAAGGGCGACGAGGAGGGCTTCAACGACCCGGTGGCCCAGTGGAAGACCTCGGAGGCCTCCCCCAGCGGCATTGCCTACGCCGAGGGCTCGGTCTGGATGGCGGGCCTGCGCGGCGAGCGCCTCTGGCGGATTCCGGTGCGCGGGGTGGAGGGCACCGTGGAGCCCCAGTCCTTCCTGAAGGGCGAGCACGGCCGCCTGCGCACGGTCGTCGCCGCGAGCGGGGACAAGCTGTGGCTGGTGACGAACGAGACCGATTCCCGGGGCACACCGGAGAAGGGGGACGACAAGATTCTCGAGGTGACGGTGAAGTAGGGCTTAGGAGAGATAGGGCTTCAGCGAGAAAGGGCTTCAGGGCTTGCGGGTCACCGGGCGTGCGGGCCGCTTCTCGGGCGAGTGAGCGGTGCCGGGCTCGGCGTCGGGCTCGGCGTTGGCGGCGTCCACCACGGGGTCCGGCTCGGGCGCCAAGTCGGGCTCTGGCTCCGCGTCCGGTTCTGGATCCCGCACGGCTTCCGTCTCCGCCTGCTGTGGCACCCTCACCACCACCTTGCCCGAGGTCAGGTCTATCGGGCCGCGGCCCGGGTCGCCGTCGGCCACGTCGACCCGGCTCAGCTCCAGCCGCTTCTGCTCGTCGTGCGTGTGTTTGCGGCCGGGCTGGAAAAGCTCCATCGGGTTGAACACTGCGCCTCCTGGCGGCCGGGTTCCTCCTACCAGCGTAAGCGAGCGCTTGCGAAACCCTCCGGGGCCGGGAAAGCCCAGGTCAGCTGGCGGACTGGGTGCGTTCGGCGGGGAACAGGCGCAGGCGGTGGGCCAGGGCCGCAGCCTCGCCCCGGCCGGCCACGCCCAGCTTGGCGAGGATGTTGGAGACGTGGACGCTCGCCGTCTTCGGGGAGATGAAGAGTTCCTCGGCGATCTGGCGGTTGCTGCGGCCCGCGGCGACGCGGCGGAGCACGTCCCGCTCCCTGCTGGTGAGGCCGAGCGCCTCGGCGGGGTCGACCGGGGTGAGGTGCGGGCTCGCGGTCTCCTCGTCGTGCAGGGTGAGGCGGGCACGCTGGGCGAGCCCGGTGATGGACTCGGCGAGGGGGCGGGCTCCCAGCCGCTCGGCGACCTCGCGAGCCTGTCGCAGCAGCCCGGCGGCTCGCTCCCGATCCGCTTCGGCGCCTACGCCCGCGGAGGTCGCGAGGAGGGACTCGGCGAGGCGGAGGCGGGCGCGGGCCAAGTCGTAGGGGCGATCGACGGGTTCGAGCGCGGTGACCGTGGCCGACCAGTCGGCGGGGGTGTCGCGGTCCTCGGCGCGCAGGAGCTCGGCGCGGACCCACTTCTCGTACGCGGCCCAGACCGGCACGGGTGCGGGGAGCTTCTTCGCGGCTCGGCGGATGCTGTCGATGGTCTCGGTCCTGCCGGGCTCGGCGGCGGGCAGGCCGCGCGTATCGGCCTCCGAGGTGGCGGCGCCGAGGAGCAGGGGCCAGGCGTAGCGCTGGGTGCCGGGCGGGAAGCCCTTGGCCAGGGCGTTCTCGAGCTCGGCGCGTGCCGCGGCGCAGGCCGCCGCGCGGTCGGGGCCGGCCGCCGCGATGCCGAGGGCGGCGTTGAGCATGGGCAGGGAGTACTGCGGCATGCGTTCGTGCGAGCCGTAGTGCCCCCGGGCCGTGGCGAGTTGGGCGGCGGCTTCGGCCAAGTTGCCCCGGCCGAGCGCGATGACGGCGAGCTGCAGGGCCGCGCCGCCCCGCGGCTTGACGCTGAGCGCGCCGCGGCGGGCCGCCTCGGAGGCCTCGACCGCCGCGTCCCAACGGCCCAGCGAGAACAGCGTTTCCGCCTTGTTGACCTGGACCCAGCTCTCGGTGTCCGTGAGGCCGTACTTCCGGCAGAGCGCGATGCCTTGGTCGCCGATCTCCAGGGCTTCGAGCGAGCGGCCCGCCCCTTCGAGCACGGACGGCAGGTTGACGTGAATGTGCGGGACCCGGGAGACCAGGCCGGGCGGTTCCACGCACCGGTCCCTGACCGCGTACATCTCGGCGAGGCCCTGCTCGACGTCGCCCGCGTCGACCAGGAGACCGCCGTAGATGAGCCGCGCGTTGAGTTCGATCTCCTCGGCCTTGACCATCCGGGCGTATTCCACGGCGCGTTGGGCCGCCGCCAGGGTCTTGGCGCCGGGGTTGTGGAGCATGCCCCAGGAGGCGACGTTGGTCAGCACCTCGGCGTGCACCTCGGACGGCGGCAGGCCGCGGACCAGTTCCTGCGCGGTGGCTATCTCCGCCCAGCCGTCGCCGCGGCCGAGGGTAGAGGTGAGCCGGGAGCGCTGGATCCAGAACCAGGCAGCGCGCAGGGGGTCGTGCTCGTCCTCGAGCAGCCGCAGCGCACGCTTGGTGATCTTCAGGGCGCGTTCCCGCTCCCCGCAGAGGCGGCCGGCGACGGCGGCCTCCGCCATGAGGTCGAGGTAGCGCAGGGGGGTGGTTTCGGGGTCGCAGCCGCAGGGAGGGTAGACCTCGGCGTAGTCGAGGGGGCGCAGTTCGAGGCGGATGGTCTCGGGGGCGTCGTCCCACAGCTCCATCGCCCGTTCGAGGAGGCGCAGTTGCTCGGAGTACGCATAGCGGCGGCGGGCTTCGACGGAGGCCCGCAGGACGGCGGGGAGCGCCTTCGCCGCGTCGTGTGCGTGGTACCAGTAGCTGGCGAGGCGGGCGGCGCGCTGGTCGGCGGCGACGAGTGAGGGGTCGGCTTCGAGGGCCGTGGCGAAGCGGCGGCTGATCCGGGAGCGCTCACCGGGCAGCAGGTCGTCGCCGACGGCCTCGCGGACCAGGGAGTGCCGGAAGCGGTAGCCGTCGCCGTCGGGCGACGGCAGCAGGATGTTGGCGCCGACCGCGGCCCGCAGCGCCTCGATCAGGTCGTCCTCCGCGAGCCCCGCGACGGCGGCGAGCAGCGGGTGCTCGACGGTCGAGCCGCCCTCGGCGACGATCCTGGCCACCCGCTGGCTGTCCTCGGGCAGCTCCTCGACGCGGACGAGAAGGAGGTCGCGCAGGGAGTCCGAAAGGCTCGCGCAGCTGCTGCCGTGCGAGGCGACCGCGAGCTCCTCGACGAAGAAGGCGTTGCCGTCCGAGCGGTCGAAGACATCGTCCACCAGGGTCTGCGCGGGCTCGGTGCTGAGGATGCCGGCCATCTGCCGGGCCACTTCGCCCTTGCTGAAGCGGGCGAGTTCGATGCGGCGCACCGTGCGCAGGCGGTCCAGCTCGGCGAGGAGGGGACGCAGCGGGTGGCGGCGGTGGATGTCGTCGGCGCGGTAGGTCGCGACGACGACGAGGCGGCCGCTGCGCAGCGTACGGAAGAGGTACGCGAGGAGGTGCCGGGTCGAGGCGTCGGCCCAGTGCAGGTCCTCGAGGGCGATGACCACGGGGCGGTCGGCGGCGAGGCGTTCCAGGAGGCGGACGGTCAGCTCGAAGAGCCGGGCCATGCCTTCCTCGTCGTGGTGGGCGTCGGTGCCCCGGCGGCGCTGCGGTGCCTCGCCCAGTTCGGGCAGGAGCCGGGCGAGTTCGCCCTCCTGGTCGGCGACCGCGGCGTCCACCTCGCCGGGGAGCTGGCGGCGCAGGGAACGCAGGGCGCTGGAGAAGGGGGCGAAGGGAAGGCCCTCCGCGCCGATCTCGACGCAGCCGCCGAGTGCGACGACGGCGCCTTCGGCGCAGGCCGCGGCGGTGAACTCCTCGATGAGGCGGGTCTTGCCGACGCCCGCCTCACCGCCGAGCAGCAATGCCTGCGGCTCGCCCGTGCCGGGGGTGGTCCCCTTGGCACGGGCGAGTGCGTCGTTCAATACGCCCAGCTCGTCGGAACGGCCGACGAACACGGGGCTTACGGACCTGGTCTCCACAGCGGTGAGCATCGCACAGGGTGCGGGCGTCACGGCAGCGGATATTCCGAGGGCAGAAGACCTCGCGCTCATCAGGCGGCCCGGGTGGCGCGGGTCCTCCGCCACTGGCCGGTGCTCACCCGCCCCTCGGATTCGTGACGCGCCGAGCGGCGGCGGGCCGCCTTGGCCTCACGTGCCTCACGGAGGAGGCGGCGGCGGTCGGCCTCACGGGCGAGGTCGGCGGCGCGGAGCTGGTGCATCTCGTACTCGAACATTGCGACTCCCTGAGCTGGTGTGACGTCCGGTTTCCGGCTTCGCTTCCTGCGATGCCTTTACTTTCGTCTCCCAGGCAGGGCCGGCACATCGGGAGAGTGCCGCATCTTGCGGGGGCGGGGGGCCTTAGAGGGGTGAGGGGGGTCCTTAGGGAGCCTTACGGAAACGGAAACGCCGGTGGGGCTCGAGTCAGCCCCACCGGCGTTCTGCACACTTCGCGGCCGTCAGAGCGGCCCCGCTGCCATCAACTCGTCGACGGCAGCCCGTAGATCAGGTCCGAGTACTTCGCGATGGCAAGGAGCAGGCCGATGACGCCCAGGGCGACACCCGCCCAGGCCACCGACTTGATCCACGGCGCCTGCACCTGGTCGGGCGCGCCGAACGCGGGCCGCACCAGGACGACGAAGCCGACGACCAGCGCGGCGAGCGCGAAGGCTCCGGCGATCAGCGCCGTGACCTGCCAGGAGTCGCCGTACAGCGCCTGGATCTGGTCGGCGACGCTCGCCGACTGCTTGGTCTCCAGCTGCCCGACGATGTTCGCGCGGGCCGCTGCGACCGTGCCGAGCCAGCCCCCGGACAGGCCGATCACACCGAGAGCCGCCGAGACGACAGCCGCGGCGCCCTGGAACACGCCACCGGACCTGGCCGGAGCGACCTCCTCGACCACGACGAGCTCATCGGCGTCGTCGGCCTCGACCGCGTCCGCCTTGGTGGTGTCCGCCTTCGTGACGCCCGTGGCGCCCGTGGCGTCAGCGGTCTCCGCGGCCTCCGGCTCTGCGGGCTTCGCGGCCGCCTCGGCCGCGGTCTCATCCTCTGTCTTGGTTCCCATGCCCCGCACCGTACGGACGGAGTCTGAGAGCTTTCTTAACGAGCCGATTCCCCGGCTTTCGCGGCCTCGCGCGCCTTGCGCCACTCCGGCGCGAGCACCGACCACACCTCCATGTCGTGCCGCACCCCCTGCCAGGGAAAGCACTCCCGCAGCACCCCGTCCCTGGTCATTCCGAGCCGCTGGGCCACCGCCTTGCTGCGGTCGTTCGCCGTGGAGACCATCCACTCCACGCGGTGCATCCCGCGCTCGTCCACCGCCCAGTCGATGAGGACCCGGCTCGCCCTGGTGATCAGGCCACGCCCCGCGGCCGAAGGCTCCAGCCAGACGCCGACCTCGCAGCTCTCCATGGCCGTGTCGAAGATCCGGAAGAGCACTCCGCCGACGAGCGTGCCGTCCAGCCAGATGCCGTACAGGCGGCCGGTGTCGGCGGCCTGCCTGTCGGCGAACATCTGGAGCATCTCCCGCGCCGATTCCAGGTCCTTCGTCCGCACGGTCAGGGGCACCCACGGCCCCGCGTACTCCCGCGCGCGCTCGATGTGCGTGAGGAACTCCTGCGCCTGCCACGGCTCGATGGGCCGCAGCTCAGCGCCCTCGCCCAGCGATATCGCGAACATCCCGCTCCTTCAATCCGTCCGGCACCACGCCCGGGGCGTCCCGCGCGTCCCGTTGCCCCCGGATCCTCGCACTCACGACGGACGTATTCGAGCGACATTCCGGCGGCTCGATGCTGATGCGCGGCAGCAGGCGGTCCAGGCCCCGCGGCAGCCACCAGTTGGCGCCGCCCAACATGTGCATCAGCGCAGGCACGAGGAGCGTGCGCAGGACGAACGCGTCGAGCGCGACCGCGGCGGCGAGGCCGATGCCGAACATCGCGATGACCCGGTCGCCGCTCAGGACGAAGGCGAGGAAGACCGAAATCATGATCACGGCAGCGGAGTTGATCACGCGGCTCGTCTCGGCGAGGCCCACGCGGACGGCCCGCCGGTTGTCGCCGGTCTCCAGCCACTCCTCGTACATCCGGCTGACCAGGAAGACCTGGTAGTCCATCGAGAGCCCGAAGAGGACGGACACCATGATCACGGGCAGGAAGGGTTCGATCGGTCCGGCCGAGCCGAGGCCGAGCAGCTCGCTCCCCCAGCCCCACTGGAAGATCGCGACGACGACCCCGAAGGCGGACGCCACCGCCGCCACGTTCATCGCGGCGGCCTTCAGGGGGATGCCGATGGACCGGAAGGCGAGAAGCAGCAGGACACAGCCGAGGCCGATGACCACGCCGACGAAGAGCGGCAGCTTGCCGACGATGATCTCCGCGAAGTCGTCGTAGCTCGCCGTGACACCGCCCACCTCCAGGTCGAGCGAGGTGTCGGCCTCGGCCCTCGGCAGCACGTCGTCGCGCAGCCGGTCGACGAGATCGCTGGTCCGCTCGGACTGCGGAGAGGAGTTGGGTACGACGGTGATGTGGGCGACCGTGCCGTCGGCGTCGTACGTGACGGGGCTGACGGAGGCGACGCCCTCGGTCGATTCCAGCGTGGGGACGAGGTTGGTCAGGGCGAACCGGTCGCCCGCTCCCGCGACGTCCGTGACGAGGGTGAGGGGGCCGTTCACGCCGGGGCCGAAGCCGTCGGCGAGCAGGTCGTAGGCCTGCCGGGTGGTGGTCGACGCCGGGTTGTTGCCCTGGTCGGACGTGCCCAGGTGCAAGGAGAGCGTGGGCAGCGCGAGCAGCGCCATCACGGCGACGGCGACCCCGCCGAGCAGCTTCGGGTGCCGCTCCACGAACGCGGACCAGCGGGCGGCGAGCCCGGTGGGCAGCTCCGGGGCCGGTCCGTGCTCGGCGAGGGCACGCCGTTCGCGGCGGCTGAGCGCGCGCGGGCCGATCCAGGACAGGAGCGCCGGGAGCAGGGTCACCGACGCGGCGACGGTGAGGAGCACCGTCAGCGAGCCCGCGATCGCGACGCCGTTGAGGAAGCTGAGTCGCAGGATGAGCATGCCGAGCAGCGCGATGCACACGGTGGCGCCCGCGAAGACGACCGCGCGCCCGGTGGTGGCGACAGCGCGCTCGGCGGCGACGGCCACGGGAAGGCCCTGCTTGAGGCCCTTTCGGTGTCTGGTCACGATGAACAGCGCGTAGTCGATGCCGACGCCGAGCCCGATCAGGGTGCCCAGCATCGGGGCGAAGTCCGCGACGGTCATGAAGTGACCGAGCAGCACGATGCCCGCGTAGGCCGTGCCGACCGACACCAGCGCGGTGGCGATGGGCAGGATCGAGGCGGCGAGCGAGCCGAAGGCGACGAAGAGCACGACGGCGGCGACGGCGACCCCGACGATCTCGGCGGTCTGCGCGCTCTTGGACTCGGTGAGGCCGACGGCGCTGCCGCCGAGCTCGACGTCCAGGCTGTCCGAATCGGCGGCCTTCGCGGTGTCGACGAGGGCCTGGGCGTCCGCCTTGCCGACGGCGTCGGCCTGTTCGTGGAAGGTGACGTTCGCGTACGCGATGCGCCCGTCGTCACTGATCTGTGCGGCGCCGCGCCCCTCGTACGGACTGCTGACGGAGGCCACCGCCGGCATGTCCTCGATGCTGTCGAGGGTGTCGGTCATCGTCTGCTCGACGTCGGCCGCGCGCACGGTGGTGCCCGCCTCGGTCTTCCAGACCACGGTGTTGCTGTCCCCGCCGAGGCCTTCGAATCCCTCGTTCAGGAGCTGGGTCGCACGGCCGGACTCGGTGCCCGGCACCTCGTAGTTGTTCGAGTACGCGGAGCCTGCGACGGCCGCGGCGCTCGCGGCGCCGGCGAGGGCGACGATCCAGAGCAGAACTGCGAGGAGGCGGTGCTGCACACACCACCGTGCGAGTGCTGCCACAGACCGGCTCCCTGATGTGATTCGTGGATCTTTATCGGGAACCGTCTTGAATGACCTGAACAGCCCGCAAAGAACGTATGAGCGATGACATAAGCGCCAAGGACACTTTGACAGGACCTGGAGATCGTTGGTCCGGTTCGTGGGTTACCTCACAAGAGCACAAAGGGTGTACGAGGCCCCACCCGGACCTCGCACACCCTGAGAAGTTCACACCCTGAGACGTGAGGGCTTCAGCCCGATACGCTCGCGCGTCCGTCCTCTATGTGCCCCATCAGGCGCCGCCGGAAGGCGGGCTCGCCCGCGGCCGTGACCTCGACGTCGTACCAGCCGTGCTCGTCGTCCGTCCGCCAGGCGAGCGTGCGGCTGCTGCCCGCCTTCACCCGGACGATCCGCGTCCGCTTCCTGACGTCGTCCTCGTCCACGTATCCGACCGGCTCGACCGTGAAGACGAGCTCCTTGCGCCCCCGGTTGGCCAGGGTCATGTGGAGCTCGCGGCGGGTGATCGCGGAGGCCAGTTGCGCGCCGCCGCCCTTGCCGCCCGCGAACTCGCGCCGGAAGCCGTTCGGTCCCGTGATCGTGAAGGCGTACGCGTCCTCGGGCGCCGGAACGGTCCAGGAGCCCTGGCGTACGACGTCCTGGTGCTGCGGGGCCGTGAACTCACCGGCGTACGGGTAGAGCGCGAAGTGCGCGCTGGAGGGCCCTCCGTTGCGCAGCCGCACCGAGAGAGCACCGCTCTCCCCCGGCTTCACGTATGCGTCGGGCTGGTAGGGCAGCGGGCGGGCGCGGCGCGTGCCCGGCTCCTGGACCGGCATCGACTGCTTCAGGGGCGGCTGCGGGGACCAGCGGCCGCTGAACTCCGGGATGGCGCCGGGCTGCTCCACCTCGGGCTGCCGGTGGCCGCGCCGGAAGTCGAAGGCGCCGGTGAGGTCGCCGGTGACCTTGCGGCGCCAGGCGCTGATGTTGGGTTCCTTGATGCCGGTCCACTTCTCCAGGAAGCGCACGACGGAGGTGTGGTCGAAGACTTCCGAGCAGACGTAGCCGCCGACGGTCCAGGGCGAGACGACGAGCATGGGGACGCGGACGCCGAGGCCGGTCGGCCTCCCCTCCCAGCGCTCCTCCTGGTCCTCGGGAGAGTCCGTGCCGGGCACGGGCGGCGGGACGTGGTCGAAGAAGCCGTCGTTCTCGTCGTAGTTGATGAAGACTGCGGTGCGCCGCCAGACCTCGGGGTGCGAGGCGAGGGCGTCCAGGACCTTGTAGACGATGGTCGCGCTGTGGATCGGCGAGGAGACGCTGGGGTGCTCGGAGTCCACGGCGGACGGCACCAGGTAGCTGACCTTGGCCAGCTTGCCGCCGGCGACGTCCTTGGCGAACTCCTCGGCGAGCTTGCCGGTGGGCACGCGCCGCAGACCGCGCTCGAAGAGCGACTTCTCCTTCTTGGTGAGGGTGGCGACCCCCTCCTCCAGGGTGGCGAGCAGCTTCGCGCGCTCGGCGTCGTCCTTGGCGTCGCGCACCTTGGCGTAGAAGGCCTCCATGAAGGTGAGGCCGGTCTGGGCGAGGACCTTGCGGGCGATGGCCTTGAAGGTGGTGAAGAACTCGATCTGGTTGTCGGTGAAGTTCTCCCACTCGGTGTACGTCTGCCAGCTCACGCCCGCCTTCTCCAGGCGCTCGGCGTAGGTCCCCCAGTCGTAGCCGGGGTGCGTGCCCTCGGCGTAGGCGTCGTTCTCGACGGCGCGGCTGCCATCCGCCTCGAAGCCGGTCTTGCCGCTCCACAGGTGGTTGCGGTTGGGGCTCGTGGAGGTGTGGATGGAGGAGTGGTAGGCGTCGCAGACGGTGAAGGTGTCGGCGAGTTCGTAGTGCAGCGGGATGTCGTCGCGCGTGTAGTACGCCATGGTCGCCGCGGTCTTGGCGGTGATCCAGCCGTCCGTCCAGCCGTCGTGCCAGGCCTTGAAGCCGCCGCTCCAGGAGTGGTCGAGGGCGCCGATGTACTGCAGGTCCTTCTTCTGGGCCGCCGCGGCCTCGCGGACCGGGAAGGGCATGACGGTGCGCAGCACGCCCGGCTGTTCGAACACGTACTTCCCGCTCGGGAGCCGGATGGCGTTGCGGTCGCCGAAGCCGCGTACGCCCCGCAGGGCGCCGAAGTAGTGGTCGAAGGACCTGTTCTCCTGCATCAGGATGACGACGTGCTCGATCGAGTCGAGCCCGCCGCTGCCGGGTTTGTGCCGGTCCTGCGCCAGTGCCTGCTGCAACGACGGGGGCAGGAAGGATCCGACGGCGGCGGCGCCGAGTGCGCCACCGCCGACCGCCATCAGTCGCCTGCGGGAAATCTCCGGGGACACGTCACGACCTCCAGTCGACGGTCAATGGTTCTCCGCTGATCCATTGACCTGCTCGGCCGGGACGGTAGTGAAGTCTGGTTTCGCTGTGAAGACTTGGGGACGAAGTCGGTATGAACGCATGCCCGGGGCTCAGGCGCCGATCAGCAGCCCGGCCCAGAGCGCGACGGTCGACGCCGCCAGCGCGACCGGCACGGACAGCACGCCGAGGCGGGTGAAGGTGCCCAACTCGGCGTCCGTGCCGTGCTCGTGCAGGATGCGGCGCCACAGCAGCGTGGCGAGCGAGCCGACGTAACTCAGGTTCGGGCCGATGTTGACGCCGATCAGGGCGGCGAGGACGGGGCCGGGCCCGGCGGGCGCGACGGCGGGCAGCAGCGCCAGGATCGCCGGCAGGTTGTTGATGAGGTTGGCGAGTACGGCGGCGAGGCCCGCGATCGCGAGCAGCGCGGGCAGCGAGGCGCCGTCCGGCAGGAGCCACTCGATGCCGGAGCCGAGGCCGTTGTCGACGACCGCCTTGACGACAATGCCGAGCGCGAGGACGAACAGGCAGAAGAGGGGGCTCGCGGAGCGGACGAGTGCGGTGGCGCTCGTACGGCGTCGCAGCAGCGCACGGCCCGCGAGGACGACGGCCCCGGCGAGGGCGGCCCACAGGGGTTCCGCTCCGACCAGCGAGGTGCCGACGAACCCGGCGAGCGTGAGCCCGAGGACGACGAGCGTGAAGACCGGTACGGGGGTCGGTTCGACCTCCTTGGCCTCTTCGGCACCCGCGTCCAGATCGGCGGCGAAGTACCGCCGGAAGGCGAGGTATTCGATCCCGATGGCGACCAGCCAGGGCAACGCCATCAGGAACGCGAACCGGGTGAAGGTGAGCCCGCTGGCGGTGAGGGCGAGGAGGTTGGTGAGGTTGGAGACGGGGAGCAGGAGCGAGGCCGAGTTGGCGAGGTGGGCGGTGGCGTAGACGTGCGGCCGCGGCCTCGCGCCGACGCGGGCGGCGGTGGCGAAGACGACCGGCGTGAGCAGGACGACGGTGGCGTCGAGGCTGAGTACGGCGGTGACCGCGGCGGCCACGCCGAAGACCCCGCCGAGCAGCGCCCGGGTCCGCCCGCCGCAGAGCCGGGCGACGAGATCCCCGGCGGCGGCGAAGAGCCCGTCGTCGGCGCAGAGTTGGGCGAGCACGAGCACGGCGGCGAGGAACCCGACCACGGGCAGCAGGCTCTGCACCTCGGCGAGCGCGTGCTCCGGCGAGACGGCCCCGACCCCCACGACGATCCCGGCGGCGGGCAGCGCGGCGGCGGCCTCGGGCCACTGCTTGGGCCGTATGACGGCGAACGCGAGCACGGCGAGCAGCAGGCCGACGGAGAGGGTCTCGGCGGTGACGGTGTTCAGGGGGACGCTCCGTGGCCCGGTGGGCGGGGGGTCGAACAGCACCCCGCCCACCCACTCGATCGCTCCGGGGCAATCGGGTGGGTGGGCGGGGAAGATCCGCCGCGAAGCGGCGGTTCAGGCCGTACCGGCGAGAGGACTCAGCCCTCCACGCCCAGCTTCTGCAGGATCAGTTCCTTGACGCGGGCCGCGTCCGCCTGACCCCGGGTGGCCTTCATGACCGCCCCGACCAGTGCGCCGGCGGCCGCGACCTTGCCGCTGCGGATCTTGTCCGCCACCCCGGGGTTACCGGCGATCGCTTCCTCCACGGCAGTGGACAGCGCGCCCTCGTCCGAGACGACCTTCAGGCCGCGCTTCTCGACGACCTCGTCCGGCGTACCCTCGCCCGCGAGGACACCCTCGAAGACCTGACGCGCCAGCTTGTCGTTCAGGTCGCCCTTGGTGACCAGCTCGGCGACCCTGGCGACCTGCACCGGGGTGACCGGCAGCTCGTCCAGCGCCCTGCCCGTCTCGTTGGCGTTACGGGCCAGCTCGCCCATCCACCACTTGCGCGCGGCCGCCGAGTCGGCGCCCGCCTCGATCGTGGCGACGATGGGGTCGACCGCACCGGCGTTCAGGATCGACTGCATGTCGTGCTCCGAGACACCCCACTCCTCGCGGAGGCGGTTACGGCGCACGCGCGGCATCTCGGGGAGGCCGGCACGCAGTTCCTCGACCCACGTACGGGCCGGGGCGACGGGGACGAGGTCGGGCTCCGGGAAGTACCGGTAGTCCTCGGCGTTGTCCTTGATGCGGCCCGACGTCGTGGAGCCGTCCTCCTCGTGGAAGTGACGGGTCTCCTGGATGATCGTGCCGCCCGAGTTCAGCACCGCGGCATGCCGCTGGATCTCGAAGCGCGCCGCACGCTCCACGGAACGGAGCGAGTTGACGTTCTTCGTCTCCGAGCGCGTACCGAACTCCTCGCGCCCGTGCGGCCGCAGGGAGAGGTTCACGTCGCAGCGCATCTGGCCCTTGTCCATCCGGGCCTCGGACACGTCAAGCGCCTTGATGACCTCGCGCAGCTCCGCGACGTACGCCTTGGCGACCTCGGGAGCCCGCTCGCCCGCACCCTCGATCGGCTTGGTGACGATCTCGATGAGCGGGATGCCGGCGCGGTTGTAGTCCAGGAGCGAGTGCGAGGCGCCGTGGATACGGCCCGTCGCGCCGCCCACGTGCGTGGACTTGCCGGTGTCCTCCTCCATGTGGGCGCGCTCGATCTCCACGCGGAAGACCTCGCCGTCCTCCAGCTGGACGTCCAGATAGCCGTTGAAGGCGATCGGCTCGTCGTACTGGGAGGTCTGGAAGTTCTTCGGCATGTCCGGATAGAAGTAGTTCTTCCGGGCGAAGCGGCACCACTCGGCGATCTCGCAGTTCAGCGCGAGACCGATCTTGATGGCGGACTCGACGCCGATCTCGTTGACCACCGGCAGCGCGCCGGGAAGGCCGAGACAGGTCGGGCAGGTCTGGCTGTTGGCGTCCTGCTTGAGCTCGGTGGAGCAGCCGCAGAACATCTTGGTCTTGGTGCCCAGCTCGACATGGACCTCAAGGCCCATGACGGGGTCGTACGTCGCGAGGGCATCCTCGTACGACACCAGGTCAGTCGTGACAGTCACGGTGAAACTTTCCCTCTCAACCCAGCAGGACGTCGTCGTCGCCGAGCTTCTTCAGCTCGCGATAGAGCAGAGCAAGACCGGTGACGATGGCGGCGGCGGAGACAGCAGCGTCGACGAGACGGAGCGTGTCGTTCTCCTTGCGGGCCAGCCTGGCCTGCTTGACGACCGAGATCGCGCCGAAGGCGGTTGCGCCCATCGACAGGTACGCGCCGGGCTTGGACTTCTTGAAGCCCTGGGCCTTGGCAGTCATGGGACTCATAGTGACGGTGCCTCCTCAAGCAGCGGGTGACCCCACCTTTCCACGAAGGCGGCCTCTACGGCGGCTCCCACCTTGTAAAGGCGGTCGTCCTTCATGGCGGGGGCGATGATCTGCAGTCCGACGGGCAGGCCGTCCTCCGGCGCGAGGCCGCAGGGCAGCGACATGGCGGCGTTGCCCGCCATGTTCGACGGGATGGTGCACACGTCCGCGAGGTACATCGCCATCGGGTCGTCGGCGCGCTCGCCGATCGGGAAGGCGGTGGTGGGCGTCGCGGGCGAGACGATCACGTCCACCTGCTCGAAGGCCTTCTCGAAGTCCTTCGTGATGAGCGTGCGGACCTTCTGGGCGCTTCCGTAGTACGCGTCGTAGTAGCCGGAGCTCAGGGCGTACGTGCCCAGGATGATGCGGCGCTTGACCTCGTCGCCGAAGCCCGCCTCGCGGGTGAGCGCGGTGACGTCCTCGGCGGACTTCGTGCCGTCGTCGCCGACCCGCAGGCCGTAACGCATGGCGTCGAAGCGCGCGAGGTTCGAGGAGCACTCGGACGGCGCGATCAGGTAGTACGCGGAGAGCGCCAGGTCGAAGGACGGGCAGTCCAGCTCGACGATCTCGGCGCCGAGCTCCTTCAGGAGCGTCACCGACTCCTGGAAGCGCTGGACGACACCGGCTTGGTAGCCCTCGCCCGCGAACTGCTTCACGACGCCGACGCGCAAGCCCTGTACGGAGCCGTTGCGCGCCGCCTCGACGACCGCGGGGACCGGGGCGTCGATGGACGTGGAGTCGAGCGGGTCGTGCCCGGCGATGACCTCGTGCAGGAGGGCCGCGTCCAGGACCGTGCGGGCGCAGGGACCACCCTGGTCGAGGGAGGACGAGAACGCCACCATGCCGTAGCGCGAGACGCCGCCGTAGGTGGGCTTGACGCCGACCGTGCCGGTGACGGCCGCGGGCTGGCGGATGGAGCCGCCGGTGTCCGTGCCGATGGCCAGCGGGGCCTCGTACGAGGCGAGGGCGGCGGAGGAGCCGCCGCCGGAGCCGCCGGGGATGCGGGTGAGGTCCCAGGGGTTGCCGGTGGGGCCGTACGCGCTGTTCTCGGTGGAGGACCCCATGGCGAACTCGTCCATGTTGGTCTTGCCGAGGATGACGACGTCGGCGGCCTTCAGGCGCTGGGTGACCGTCGCGTCGTACGGCGGGATCCAGCCCTCGAGGATCTTCGAGCCGACCGTGGTCGGCACGCCCTCGGTGGTGAAGATGTCCTTGAGCGCGAGCGGGACGCCGGCCAGCGGGCCGAGCTTCTCGCCGTTCTCCCGCTTGGCGTCGACGGCGCGGGCCTGCGCGATGGCGCCCTCGCGGTCGACGTGCAGGAAGGCGTGCACCTTCTCGTCGACAGCCTCGATGCGCGCGAGGTGGGCCTCGGTGACCTCGACGGCCGTCAGCTCGCCGGATGCGACCTTCGCGGCGATCTCGGCGGCGGTGAGCCTGATGATGTCGGTCTTGCTGTCCGTCATGGTGGTTAGTCCTCCCCCAGGATCTGCGGCACCTTGAAACGCTGCTGCTCTTGGGCCGGGGCTCCGGAGAGAGCCTGCTCGGGGGTGAGCGACGGACGGACCTCGTCCGCGCGCATGACGTTCGTCAGCGGCAGCGGGTGGGAGGTCGGCGGTACGTCTTGGTCGGCGACCTCGGAGACGCGGGCGACCGCGCCGATGATGTCGTCGAGCTGTCCGGCGAAGTGGTCGAGCTCCTCGTCCTTCAGCTCAAGACGTGCTAGGCGGGCGAGGTGGGCGACCTCCTCGCGCGTAATGCCAGGCATGCGGCGATCCTCTGGGGGTGAGTGTGTGGTGTGTGGCCCCAATCCTATGGGGCCACACCCCGTGCGCGTGAAACGCATTCCCTCCGCGGGAGCCCGGCCGCCTCCCCACGGGCCCCGCGGGCCCGCGGCCCGGCTACTTCGCGATGTCGGCGCCGGCCTCGGCGGCAGCCGCGGCGGCCGCCTCCTCGGCCGCGACGTCCACCGGCCTGCGCCACCCGCGAGAACCCCGGGCCCGCAGCCAGGCCGTGGTCTCGTCCGGCGGCATCGCGGCGGCGACCAGCCAGCCCTGCACCGCGTCGCACCCCAGGTCGCGCAACCGCTCCCACGTCTCGTCGTCCTCGACACCTTCGGCGACGACGAGCAGGCCGAGGGAGTGCGCGAGGTCGACCGTGCAGCGGACGATCTCCGCGTCCTCGTTGTCCACGGCCAGGCGTGCCACGAACGAACGGTCGATCTTCAGTTCGCTCACCGGCAGCCGCCGCAGGTGGACCAGGGACGAGTACCCCGTCCCGAAGTCGTCGAGCGACATCTTCACTCCGTGGCCGGTCAGCCCTGCCAGCGTGTCCGCGGCCCGCTGCGGGTCCTCCAGGAGGACGTGCTCCGTTATCTCCAGTTGGAGCGCTCCCGCGGGCACCCCGTGCCGGGCCAGGCGTGCGGCGACGGCGCCCGCGAAGCCGGGCGTGTGCACGTCACGCGGTGAGACGTTCACCGCGACGGGGACCTTGAGGCCCATCGCCTGCCACTTCGCCACCTGGCAGAGTGCCGTCTCCAGGACGTACTCCGTGAGGTGCGGCATGAGACCGGAGGACTCCGCGATGGCGATGAACTCGTCCGGTGGCACCCGTCCGCGCTCGGGATGCACCCACCGCACCAGCGCTTCGAGACCGGCGACCCGTCCGTCGAACTGGACCTTCGGCTGGTAGTGGAGCTCCACGTCACCGGCGTCGAGCGCGCGCCGCAGATCACCCAACAGGCCGAGGCGGTCCGGGGTGTTGGAGTCCCGCTTGGACTCGTACACCTCGACGCCCGTGCGGTCGCGCTTGGCCTGGTACATCGCGACGTCCGCCCGGCGCAGCAGGCCCTCGGCGTCCATGGCGTGGTCGGGGAAGACGGCGAGACCGGCGCTGGCCTCCAGGACCAGCGTCAGGCCGTCGAGGTCGAGGGGCGAGCCCAGGGCGGCGACCAGGGACCGTGCCACGCGGGTGGCGGACGTCGTGGAGTCGGCGACGGGCAGCAGGACGGCGAACTCGTCACCGCCGAGCCGCGCGGCCTCCGCACCGCGCGGCAGGGCGAGCCGCAGCCGGTCGGCGATCTGCAGCAGTAAACGGTCGCCCGCGAGGTGACCGAGGGTGTCGTTCACCGACCGGAAGCGGTCCATGTCGATCAGCATCAGGGCGGACCGCGCCCCGATCCGCTCGGCGTCGTCGAGGGCCGTCCAGGTCCGTTCGAGGAGCCACTGGCGGTTGGGCAGGCCGGTGAGCGGGTCGCGCAGCTGCTCCTCGGCCCTGGCCCGCGCGATCCACAGCGTCGAGTCGAGCGCGACGAGGGGGATCGCGAAGAGCGGCAGCAGGATGGGCGTAGAGGCCGCGACCACGCAGATCAGCGGGGCGATGCCGAGCAGCGCGACGCCGACGAGACCCTGCCGGACCAGGGCCGTGCGGGTGACGGTGGGCAGGGCTCCGGTGCGCGGCGCGTGGACGTACCAGAGCAGGACGCGGGTGACCACGAGGTAAGCGGCGGCGGCTAGGGCCACTTCGGGGGCGGAGTACAGGTCCCAGGTCTCGGGCAGCCAGGGCGACTCCGTCGTCGGGGCGGTGCCGAACGCGGCCATGGCGAGCGCGCCCGCGCCGATGCCGAGGATGTCGACCGCGCCGTGCAGGATGCCCTGGCGCCAGCGGTGGCGGCGCGCGATGCCGACGAGGACGACGACGGTGAGGCTGACCATTCCGGCGGGCACCCAGCCGTACAGCAGGAGCACGGCGACGGTCAGCGCGCCGCCCGATCCCGTGCCGCCCCACCAGCGGTCGCGGCCGAGCGCGACGAGGTGGCCGACGATGAGGCCCGTGAGGACGGCGAGGGACCAGCCGACGGTGCCGGAGGGAAACAGCGCGCCCCGGCCGGTGAACGCGTGGAAGAAGCCCGTGCCGAGCACCACCGCGGCGATCGCCACGACGACAACCGGAAGCACCGGCCAGGGGTCGCGCTCGCCGGACGCGTCGTCCGGGCCGTGTGCCTCGGCGCCGCGCCACAGCGGCCTGCGCCGTCCCTCGCCCCCGGCCTGGGTGGAGCAGGGCCCCGCGTCCCGGCCGCCCGAGGTCTCGCCCACGCCGAGTTCCTGTGTGCCGTACCCGCCGACGGTGCTCCATGCGCGTTCGCGTCGCTCAACTGCGGTGCTCGGGGCGGGGCGCAGGCTCTCGGCTTCGCGTGCTTCGCGTGCCTCCCGTGCCGCTCTGCGGCCGCTGAGCCACGCGCCCGGTCCGCGCCCCAGGCGCGCGCGCAGCCGGGAGTCCGGTGCGGCGCTCTCGGTCGGTTCCATTCCCGTCCCTCTCACAGCCGGCGGTGCCCACGCCACGCGGACTCGCTCCAGAAGTCAGCCGCGTCTGAAACTCCTTCCCCGTGCTCCCGGTGAGCAGGGGATACCCCAATCGCAGCGGGGCACGGCAGGCGCACACCTCAACAGTAGGCCGCAGAAGGCTTCTACGGGCAGCGGTCCACAACGGTTGCCCGAATGCGACCCGGCCACCCGTATGCATCTGGTATGCGCTGAACGGGTGGCCTTCAACCGCTACTCCTCGGTCGGAAGCGCGACTTCCGCTGCCGCGTCCGGTCCCTGTTCCAGCAGGACGGCGAAGCCTTCCTCGTTGAGAACCGGAACCTTCAGCTGCATCGCCTTGTCGTACTTCGAGCCGGGATTGTCACCCACAACTACGAAAGCTGTCTTCTTCGAAACGGAACCGGTCACCTTTGCGCCCCGGCTCTGCAACGCATCTTTTGCGCCATCCCGCGTGTGGTGCTCAAGCGTTCCGGTCACGACGACGGTGAGGCCTTCGAGGGGCCGCGGCCCCTCGTCCTCCCCTCCGCCCTCTTCCTCCATGCGGACCCCCGCCTCGCGCCACTTACGCAGGATCTCCCGGTGCCACTCCTCCTCGAACCACTGCTTCAGGGATGCGGCGATGGTCGGTCCGACGCCCTCGACGGCGGCCAGTTCCTCCTCCGTTGCCTGCTCGATCCGCTCGATGGACCGGAACTCGCGGGCCAGCGCCTCGGCGGCGACCGGGCCCACATGACGGATGGACAGGCCTGTGATGACGCGCGCGAGGGGGCGCTCCTTGGCCGCCGCGATGTTCTCCAGCATGGACAGGGCGTTCTTCCTGGCCTCGCCCTGCTGGTTGGCGAAGACCGTGGCGATCTTCTCCTCGCCCGTCTTGGGGTCCCGCTTGGGCAGTCCGCTGTCCTGATCCAGTACGTACGCCTTGATGGGCAGGAGCCGCTCGATGGTGAGGTCGAAGATGTCGCCCTCGTCGAGGACCGGCGGCTCGGACGGTTCGAGGGGCTTGGTGAGGGCGGCTGCCGCCACATACCCGAAGTTCTCGATGTCCAGGCTCTTGCGGCCCGCCAGATAGAAGAGGCGCTCGCGCAACTGGGCGGGGCACGACCGGGCGTTGGGGCAGCGGAGGTCGATGTCGGCCTCCTTCATCGGCCGCAGCGCCGTCCCGCACTCGGGGCACTCGGCGGGCATCACGAACTCCCGCTCGGTGCCGTCGCGCAGGTCGACGACGGGGCCGAGGATCTCGGGGATGACGTCACCCGCCTTGCGCAGGACGACCGTGTCCCCGATGAAGACGCCCTTCTTCTTCACCACGTCCTGGTTGTGCAGGGTCGCGAACTCGACCTCGGAACCCGCGACCGTGACGGGCTCCACCTGCGCGTACGGCGTGACGCGGCCGGTGCGGCCGACGCCGACGCGGATGTTCACCAGCTTGGTGTTGACCTCCTCGGGGGCGTACTTCCAGGCGATCGCCCAGCGAGGGGCGCGCGAGGTCGAGCCGAGGCGGCCCTGGAGCGGGATCTCGTCCAGCTTCACGACGACGCCGTCGATCTCGTGCGCCACGGAGTGGCGGTTCTCGCCGAAGTACGTGATGAAGTCCCGTACACCGTCGAGGCCTTGGACCACCTTGTTGTGCTGGGCGGTGGGCAGGCCCCACGCGTGCAGCAGCTCATAGGCGTGGCTGAGGCAGTCGATGTCGAAGCCCTCACGGGCGCCGATGCCGTGCACCACCATGTGCAGCGGGCGCGTCGCGGTCACCCGCGGGTCCTTCTGGCGCAGTGAACCCGCCGCCGCGTTGCGCGGGTTGGCGAAGGGCTTGTCGCCGGCCTCCACCAGACGGGCGTTCAGCTCCTCGAACTTCTCCATCGGGAAGAAGACCTCGCCGCGGATCTCGACGAGGGCGGGGATCTTGTCGCCCTTGAGGCGGACCGGGATGTCCGCGATGGTGCGGACGTTCGGTGTGATGTCCTCGCCGGTGCGGCCGTCGCCACGCGTGGCCGCGCGCGTGAGCTTGCCGTCCTCGTACGTGAGGTTCACGGCGAGGCCGTCGACCTTCAGTTCGCACAGGAAGTGGTGGTCGGTGGTGCCGACCTCCTTGCCGACGCGGTCGGCCCAGGCGGCCAGCTCCTCGTCGTCGAAGGCGTTGTCCAGGGAGAGCATCCGCTCGCGGTGCTGGACCGAGGTGAACTCCGTCTCGTACGCCCCGGAGACCTTCTGGGTCGGCGAATCGGGCGTGCGCAGCTCGGAGTACTCCTCCTCCAGGGCCTCCAGCGAGCGAAGGAGCTTGTCGAACTCGGCGTCACTGACGACCGGTTGGTCGTTCACGTAGTACCGGAAGCGGTGCTCCTCGATCTGTTCGGCCAGCTGGGCGTGCTGATCCCGTGCCTCGGCGGGCACAGAGCCTTGCTGTTCGACAGCCACCGTTTCGTCCTCCCGTTACGTCATACCCAATTACTCAGGGTTGTCCGCGAGTGATCTCGCCGCCCTGGCGCAGTGGGCGAGCACCGCGCGTGCGTACGCGGGAGAAGCTCCCGCGAGCCCGCACGACGGAGTGACCACGACCGACTCCGCGAGAGACCCCGGATTCAGCCCCAGCCTGCGCCACAACGTCCTGACACCCATGACGCTACCGGCAGGGTCTGACAATGGTCCTTCCTCGCCCGCCACGACACCGGCGAAGAGCTTCGTGCCGCCCTCGACGGCCTCACCGATCGCCTCGTCGTCACGCTCGGTGAGCAGCGAGAAGTCGAACGAGATCGCGTCGGCGCCGGCCCGGCGAAGGAGTGCGAACGGCACGTCCGGCGCGCAGGAGTGCACGACGGAAGCCCCGTCGTGCACGCCGAGCACCTCCCGCAGGGTGCTCTCCACGAGCTGCCGGTCCACGGCGCGGTGGGTGCGGTACTCGCTCGCGGTCTTGATGTGCCCGCGCAGCACGGCGATGAGCGAGGGCTCGTCGAGCTGGAGCACGATCTGGGCGCCGGGGATGCGGCGGCGTACGTCCGCGAGATGGGCGCGCAGGCCTTCGGCGAGCGATCCCGCCAGGTCACGGCAGGCGCCGGGGTCGGAGAGCGCGGCCTCGCCGTTCCTCAGCTCCAGGGCGGCGGCCAGGGTCCACGGCCCGACGGCCTGCACCTTGACCGGTCCCTCGTACCCCTGGGTGAACTCCTCCAGGGCGTCGAGGTCCTCGCCGAGCCACGCCTTGGCGCGGCGCGTGTCCCGTCCCGGCCGGTCGCCGATCCGCCAGCCGCTGGGCTCCACGCGCGCGTAGAGCTCGACCAGCATTCCGGCGGTCCGTCCGATCATGTCGGCGCCGGGCCCTCGCGCGGGCAGCTCGGCCAGATACGGGAAGTCGTCGAAGCTGCCGGTGACGGTCTTCGCGGCCTCGCGGGCGTCGCCGCCCGGCATGGACCCGATGCCGGTGGCCGGGCCCCACATGAACGCGTTCACTGTCCGGGCCGCACCGTCAGGTCGTTGACCTCCGCGTCGCGCGGCAGGTCGAGTGCCATCAGGATCGTCGTGGCGACCGACTCCGGGTCGATGAAGCGGGAGGGGTCGTACTCCTTGCCCTCCTGCTGGTGGACCTTGGCCTGCATCGCGCTCGCCGTGCGGCCGGGGTAGACGGAGGTGACGCGGACGCCTTCCGCGTGCTCCTCGGCGCGCAGGGAGTCGGCGAGCGCCTTCAGGCCGTGTTTGGAGGCAGCGTAGGCGGACCAGTCGGCGTGGGCGCTCAGGCCCGCGCCCGAGTTGACGAAGACCACGTGGCCCTGGGCGGCGCGGAGTTGGGGCAGGAAGTGGCGGGTGAGCTCGGCGGGGGCGATGAGGTTGACGTTGAGCTGGTGGCGCCAGGACTTGGGGGTGAGCTCGCCGACCCGGCCCAGATCGACCACGCCCGCGATGTGGAGCAGGGAGTCCACCCGGTCGGGCAGCGACTGGTGGCCGAACGCCCAGGAGAGCTTGTCGGGGTCGGAGAGGTCGCCCACGAGCGTCTTGGACCCGGGGAACTGCGCGGCGAGTTCCTTGGCCCGGCCCGCGTCCCGTGCGTGCAGGACGAGGGCGTCGCCCCGTGCGTGGAGGCGGCGGGCGACGGCCGCGCCGATGCCGGAGCCGGCCCCGGTGATCACATGTGTTGCCATGCGCCCATCGTCGCACCCCGGCGGATGCGGATCAGCGCGTGCCCATGCTCTCCTCCAGGTAGGCGAGGGCGCCGACCGGCTCCTCGGCGAAGAAGACGAGGCCGGTCAGCGGCACGGGCAGGAAGCCCTCGTCCTCCATGCGCTTGAACTGCTCCTTCAGGCCGTCGTAGAAGCCCGCCGAGTTGAGCAGGACCACCGGCTTGGTGTGCTTGCCGTGCTTCTTCAGTTCAAGGATCTCGGTGGCCTCGTCCAGCGTGCCCGTGCCGCCGACCATGATCACGATCGCGTCGGACTTCTCCAGGAGCAGCGCCTTGCGCTCGGCGAGGTCGCGCGCGATCACCATCTCGTCGGGCGCGGTCACGGTCCGGGCCTTGGCGGCGAGGAAGTCCACCGAGACGCCGAGGAGGCCGCCGCCCGCCTCGTGCACGCCGTCGGCGACGACCTTCATCAGGCCGCTCTCCGAACCGCCCCACACCAGGGTGTGGCCGCCCTTGCCGAGCAGCTCGGCGAACTCGCGCGCGGGGCGGGTGTAGCGCTCGGGGAGGTCGGCCGCGGAGAGGAAGACACAGATGTTCATGGCATCACCGTACGATCCGGCACAGACTGGGTGGGACGCGGCCGTCCACAGAAGGAGACCCCTGTGACCGCAGGACACAAGATCACCGTCGAGCAGGGCACCGACACCGTACGGGTGGTGCACGAGGGCCAGGTGGTGGCCGAAAGCAGCCGCCCGCTGCTGCTGCGTGAGACGGGCTACCCGGTGCGCTACTACCTCCCCCCGCAGGACGTACGCACCAGCCTCCTGACGCCCTCGGACACGACGACGTACTGCCCGTTCAAGGGAACGGCCTCCTACTGGTCGCTGCCGGACGCGAAGGACGCCGTGTGGGGCTACCCGGAGCCGAAGGAGGCCGTGGCCGAGATCAAGGACCACTTCTGCTTCTACGAAGTAGAAGCAGTGTGAGGCACGTCCTAAGGGCCTAGACCGCGGCCGTGGCCCTCTCCGTCGTCGCGATCGTCGCCGAGCCGACCACGCGTGTGCCGTCGTAGAGGACGATCGCCTGGCCGGGGGCCACGCCGCGTACCGGCTCGTCGAAGGAGACGGTCAGGGTGCCGTCCACGAGTTCGGCCGTCACCTCCGTCTCGCCGCCGTGCGCCCGCAGCTGCGCCGTGTATGTGCCGGGACCGGAGGGAGCCGCTCCGCACCAGCGGGGCTTGATCGCTGTCAGGCCCGAGACGTCGAGGGCGGCCGCCGGGCCGACCGTCACGGTGTTGTTCACCGGGGAGATGTCCAGGACGTAGCGCGGCTTGCCGTCGGGGGCCGGGGTGCCGATCCGCAGGCCCTTGCGCTGGCCGATGGTGTAGCCGAACGCCCCCTCGTGGGTGCCGAGCTTGTTGCCGTCAGCGTCGACGATGTCGCCCTCCGCCTTGCCGATGCGGTCCGCGAGGAAACCCTGGGTGTCGCCGTCGGCGATGAAGCAGATGTCGTGGCTGTCGGGCTTCTTCGCCACGGCGAGGCCGCGCTCCTCGGCCTCCGCGCGGATCTCCTCCTTGGTGGTGAGCGTGTCACCGAGGGGGAACATGGCGTGGGCGAGCTGGCGGTCGTCCAGGACCCCGAGGACGTAGCTCTGGTCCTTGGCCATGTCCGACGCGCGGTGCAGCTCGCGCGTGCCGTCGTCGTTCACGACCACCGTGGCGTAGTGACCGGTGACGACCGCGTCGAAGCCGAGCGCGAGGGCCTTGTCCAGGAGCGCCGCGAACTTGATCTTCTCGTTGCAGCGCAGGCACGGGTTGGGGGTGCGCCCCGCCTCGTACTCGGCGATGAAGTCCTCGACCACGTCCTCGCGGAACCGCTCCGCCAGGTCCCAGACGTAGAACGGGATGCCGATGACGTCCGCGGCGCGGCGGGCGTCGCGGGAGTCCTCGATGGTGCAACAGCCTCGCGCGCCCGTGCGGAACGACTGCGGGTTCGCCGAGAGTGCGAGGTGCACTCCGGTCACGTCGTGCCCTGCTTCGGCGGCGCGCGCGGCGGCGACGGCGGAGTCCACGCCGCCCGACATGGCGGCGAGTACGCGAAGGGGGCGGGGGCGCTGCGGGGTCCGGTTCTCAGTCATAGCTCTAACAGGGTACGGGCCCGCGGGAACCAGCCGCCCATGAGTAAGCGTTGACGATCACATGGGGGAAGAACAGGACTCGACGGCGGAGCAGGGGCGGGGGCGCAGGGGCGTCAACCGCAGGACGCTCCTGATCGGCGGAGCGGCCGCGGCGGTCGGCACGGCCGTGCTCGCATCGGACGAGCTGGGCCGCCTGTGGTGGCGGCTGCCCGGCGTCGTCAAGAAGCGCAAGGAGGGCGAGGTCGACGCCAAGGGAGCCCAGTGGACGGCTGCCTCCGACTACAACTGGCGCCGCGCGGACCGCCCCGACGACTACGAGATCGACATGGTGGTCATCCACGTCGTGCAGGGCGGGTACGCCACGGCGCTCAGGGTCTTCAAGGACCCGGCGCACGGCGCTGCGGCGCACTACGTGGTGCGCAAGGACGGGCACGTGGCACAGATGATCCGCGAGCTGGACGTGGCGTTCCACGCGGGGAACAAGAGCTACAACGAACGGAGCATCGGCATCGAGCACGAGGGCTTCGTCGACAAGAAGTCCTCGTTCACCGACGCGATGTACGAGTCGTCGGCGCGGCTGACGGCAGGCATATGTGAGCGGTACGACATCCCGGTGGACCGGGAGCACATCGTCGGGCACGTGGAGGTGCCGGGCACGGACCACACGGACCCGGGTCCGCACTGGGACTGGGACCGGTATCTGGAACTCGTCGGAAAGGCGCGCGCAGCCCTCAAGTGAGGTGACAGGTGACCTACCGAAGGTGCACCGGCAGCGACTCCACCCCGTACACGATGGACAGCTTGCGGAAGTCGAGCTCCTCGGGGGCGACGGCGAGCCGCATCCCGGGGAAGCGCCTCACCAGGGCCGGGTAGGCGGCGCGCAGCTCCATGCGGGCCAGTTCGGCGCCGATGCAGCGGTGGATGCCCCAGCCGAAGGCGAGGTGGCCCGAGGCCTTGCGGTGCGGGTCGAAACCGCCGCCGTCGGGGGTGTACTTGGCGTCGCGGTTGCCGCCGCTCAGGGAGCACAGGACCAGGTCACCCTTGGGTATGCGCACCCCGGCTATCTCGATGTCCTCGCGGGCGAACCGCGGGAAGGCCACCTGCACGACGGTGAGGTAGCGCAGCGCCTCCTCCACGAAGGGGGCGGCCGCGGCGTCGTCGTCACGCAGCCGCGCGGCGGTCTCGGGGTGCTGGAGCAGGAGCAGCGAGCCGAGGGCCACCATGCTCGCGGTGGTCTCGAAGCCGCCGGTGAGGACGCCGTCGGCGAGGCCGGCGAGCTCCTCGTCATCGACCGTGTCGCCGTGCTCCTTCACGATCATGCCGAGCAGTCCGTCGCCCGGGTTCTCCCGCTGCTTCTTGACCACGTCGCGAAAGTAGGAGAGCGAGGCGGATATCGCCCCGAAGGGAGCGGTCGCCCCGCCGAAGAGGTCGAAGCGCTCCATGGCCAGCTGCTGGAAGTCGTGGCGGTCCTCGTACGGGACGCCGAGCAGTTCGCAGATCGTCAGCGAGGGGATCGGCAGCGCGAAGGCCTGCACGAGGTCGACGGGCCCGTCAGTGGCCTCCATCGCGTCGAGCCGCTCCTCGACGATGGCCTCGATCCGGGGCGTGAGGCGGCGCAGCCTGCGCATCGTGAACTCGGGCGTGAGGATGCGGCGCAGATGCGTGTGGACCGGGGGGTCGCTGAAGCCGAGGCCGCCGGGGTGGTGGTCGTCGACCACACCGGCGTTGCCCGCGAGGTTCGTGAAGTCGTTGCTGAAGCCGTCCGTCGCGCCGAGCACGGCCTTGACCTCGTCATAGCCGGTGACCACCCAGGCGTCCATGCCGAACGGCAGCGGCACCTTCGATATCGGCTGCTCCGTCTGGTTCTCGGTGAGCCGGGCCACCGGGTCGAGCCCGTCGCGGCGCATCGGCGCGAGCAGCGGCTCGGGCAGTCGCGAGATCGCCGACGCACTGATCCCGTTCTTCTGGATCCGGGAGAGGTACAAGCGTCCGAGCCGCGCGGTGATGCGAGAGCGGAGGTTCGCCTTCAATGTGAACTCCATGAGGGGTTGTCGTGCAGCCCCGATGAGGGGGGTGTCGTGCAGCCCCGAACGCGCGGAGCGGACTCGCGAGCGGCAAGCATAGATCGGCGGACTGTGGGCCTTGCAGCCCGCTCCTGCGCCTGTCCGCCCTATAGCGGCCGAAACCGGCATCAACACCGGGCGGGATCAGCGCAGTCCGGCGTTAGCTGCGTCACCTACCTGCATAAACCGGGACCAACGTCAGCGCCCCGGACTCAGCTCAGGCCCGCCGTCCGCGCCCGTTCCACCGCCGGGCCGATGGCCTCGGCCACCGCGGCCACGTCCGCCCGCGTCGAGGTGTGCCCGAGGGAGAAGCGGAGCGTGCCGCGGGCCAGGTCGGGGTCGGTGCCGGTGGCGAGCAGGACGTGGCTCGGCTGGGCCACGCCCGCCGTGCACGCCGAGCCGGTGGAGCACTCGATGCCCTGGGCGTCGAGCAGCAGCAGGAGGGAATCCCCCTCGCAGCCGGGGAAGGTGAAGTGCGCGTTCGCGGGCAGCCGGCCGTCCGGGTCTCCCCCGAGGATCGCCGCGGGGACCGCCGCGCGCACGGCGGAGACCAGATCGTCCCGCAGGGCGCCGATCTCCCGGGCGAACCACTCACGCTGCCCCGCGGCATGCTTGCCCGCCACGGCGAACGCCGCGATCGCGGGCACGTCCAGCGTCCCGGAGCGCACATGACGCTCCTGCCCGCCGCCGTGCAGGACGGGCACGGGGCTGTACTCACGGCCGAGGAGCAGCGCCCCGATGCCGTAAGGACCGCCGATCTTGTGCCCGGAGACGGTCATCGCGGCGAGCCCGGACGCACCGAAGTCGACGGGCAGCTGACCGAAGGCCTGTACCGCGTCGGCGTGCAGCGGGATGCCGAACTCCCCGGCCACGTCGGCCAGTTCACGGATCGGCTGGATGGTGCCGATCTCGTTGTTGGCCCACATGACGGTGGCGAGTGCGACGTCGTCGGGGTTGCGCTCGATGGCCTCGCGCAGCGCGTCGGGGTGCACGCGGCCGTACGCGTCGACGGGGAGGTACTCGACGGTGGCGCCTTCGTGTTCGCCGAGCCAGTGCACGGCGTCGAGGACGGCGTGGTGCTCGACGGGGCTCGCGAGAACCCGGGTCCGCGCGGGCTCGGCGTCGCGCCGCGCCCAGTACAGGCCCTTCACGGCGAGGTTGTCGGCCTCCGTGCCGCCCGCGGTGAAGACGGTCTCGCTGGGGCGCGCGCCGAGCGACTCGGCGAGCGTCTCGCGGGCCTCCTCGACGGTGCGTCGCGCCCGGCGCCCCGCGGCGTGCAGTGAGGAGGCGTTGCCGGTGACGGCGAGCTGGGCGGTCATCGCCGCGATCGCCTCCGGGAGCATCGGAGTGGTCGCTGCGTGGTCGAGGTAGGCCATGGTGGACACGATTCTACGAGCCCCGAGGGGCCCCGCGTCCAAGCGGTGTCAGCCCGCGAGACCCCACGAGACCGTGCTGTCCATGGACATCAGCACGGCGAGCACCACGAGATCGGCCACGCCGAGCCCGAGTCCGAGCAGGGCGCGGCCCTTTCGGCCGGTCCCGCGCAGCAGCGCGATGCTCGCGAGGACGATCGCGACGGGGCCGAGGAAGAGGTTCAGGACGAGCAGCCCGAGCAGGCCGAGGACGAACGAGGCGACGGCCATGCCGTCGGTGTCACGCCGGCCGGTGGGGACGGGGGCGGATGAGGGGGTGGTGGCCTTGGACCGGGGGGCGGTAGTGGTGAGTCCCATGGTGCGACTCCTTTCAGGGGCCGTACGGATCAGTCACGGATCGGCGGTAGCGCGCTCAGGACTGGCGACGCGAGTGCCGCTCGCGGGCCGCGAACACCATCAGCCAGACACCGATGACGGCCGCGGCGACCAGCGAGACGGAGATCGGCGCGTGGGCCACGGTGCCCATGGCGACACCGAGCAGCAGGAGGGCGGCGACGAGGAACAGCATGGGATGCCTCTCGTTGGGGACTTCGGTGAACGCTTGTGGTAACAACTGTTCACTGACTTCAGAGTACCTCCTCCGCGGCTTTCCAATCCCGGAGAACAGTTGTTAACTGCATGGCATGAGTCACACTCTCGGCATCCGGCAGGCCCAGAAGCAGAAAACCCGGCAGGCACTCCTCGACGCGGCGCTCCAGCTGCTGGAGGAGCAGAGCCTGAGCAGCCTGGGTCTGCGCGAGGTCACCCGTGCCGTGGGCGTGGCCCCCACCGCCTTCTACCGGCACTTCCGCGACATGGGCGACCTGGGCGTGGCCCTGGTCGAGGAGGCGCTCGGCAGCCTGCACACCACGCTCGTCTCGCTCCTCGCGGCGACCGGCGACGGCGAGGAACGCATCGCGGCCACCGTCGAGTTGATCGTCGCCTATGTGCGCACGCACCCGGCGCACGTCCGCTTCATCGCGCGCGAGCAGCACGGCGGGGTACAGGCCGTGCGGTCCGCGATAGGCGACCAACTCACCCTGTTCGCACAGGAGGTGAAGGACCAGTTCGCCCAGGAGTCCGATTCCGCGGGCTGGGAGGAGGACGATCTCCTGATGCTGGCCAGGATGTACGTCGACCACATGGTGATGACGGCGTCGGCACTCCTGGAGGCGGCCCCCGAGGACGAGCAGCACGTAGCGGCCGGTGCGCGCCGACGACTGCGTCTGGTCTCGCTCGGGCGACGCCACTGGCTGGACGAGCAGTGATCCCGGTCGCGGCGCGGGAGAAGGCCGCCGGTCTCGACACTCCCGTAAGGAGCTATTAGCCTTACGGTCATGACGACCGATCGCGGCTGGACGCTCGACCAGACCTTCGCGGGACCGACCGGCGCCGTCCGCTGGACCGCCCTGGGCGCCGCGGACGCTCCGCCCGTCGTCCTGGTCCACGGCACCCCCTTCTCCTCGTACGTCTGGCGGGGTGTGGCCCGTGCGCTCTCCCGCGAACACCGCGTCTACGTATGGGACCTGCCGGGTTACGGCGCGTCCGAGATGCGCTCCGGCCAGGACGTGACCCTGGCCGCGCAGGCCCAGGTCCTCGCCGAGCTCCTCGCGCACTGGGGCCTCGACGAACCGGCCGTCGTGGCCCATGACTTCGGCGGCGCCATCTCACTGCGCGCCCATCTCCTGCACGGCGCCCGCTACGAACGCCTCGCGCTCGTCGACCCCGTCGCGCTCGCACCCTGGGGCTCCCCCGCCTACCGCCTGCTCGGCGCGAACGCCGACGTCTTCAACCAGCTGCCGCCCGCCCTGCACGAGGCACTCGTGCGCGCGTACGTCGCCTCGGCGAGCCACCGCGGCCTGCACCCCGCCGTGCTCGACCGCCTGGTCGAACCCTGGTGCACGGAGGAGGGCAGGCCCGCCTTCTACCGGCAGATCGAACAGAACAACCAGCGCTTCACCGACGAAGTCCAGGGGAGTTACGGGGAGTTGGCGCTGCCCGTCCTCATCTGCTGGGGCGCGGACGACACCTGGATCCCGGTGGAGCGAGGCCACGAGCTCGCCGAGCTGATCCCCGGCGCCGAGCTGCGCCTGGTCGAGGGCGCCGGACATCTCGTACAGGAGGACGCGCCGGCCGAGCTCACCGGTGAGCTGAGCCGCTTTCTGCGTACAGGCCGCTGACCTCGGCGGCGGCGTACGCCAGTTCGGCCCGCACCTCGGGCGGCGAGAGCACCTCCACACTGGCGGCGAACGGCAGCAGTGTCCGGGCGTCGCCGACGACGCCGAACCCGAGACGGACAGTGATCCACTCGCTCTCCCCGTCGTCGTCGGGAGGCTCACTGAGGAACTGGCTCTTGAGGCGCAGGAACTGCGCGAACCGGTCGCGCGCGACCCGCGCCGTCACGTCGACGCCGACCGGCCGGTCCTCGACCTGCCGCTTCAACACGTCCCACACATCGGCCAGTTCGACGCCGAGCCTGCGCCGGGCGGGCAGGTCCATGAGGTGCGCGGCCTGCACGCGATCGGCCCGGAAGAGCTGCGGGGCGCCACGCCGGTCGGCGACCAAGTACCAGACTCCCGCCTTGGAGACGAGGCCGTAGGGATCCACGGTGTAGGTACGCGGCCGTTCGGCGCCGCTGTGCCGGTAGCGCAGGCGCAGCCGCCGGTCCGAGAAGACCGCGTCCTGCAGCACGTCGAGATCGACGGCGACCGGATCCGAACCGCGGGGCCCCGGCATCCAGCGCGCCGAGTCGACGAGAATACGGCGGCTCGTCAGCTCGGCGGCGGGCCGGTGCGGTGCGGGCAGTGCCGCCATGACCTTGCGCAGCGCGGAGCCGAGCGCCGCGTCGAGCCCGAGCGCTGCGTGCGCGCCCTGCGAGGCCAGGATGAACAACGCCCGCGACTCGTCCGCCGTGAGCCCCGTGACGTCCGTACGGAAACCGGGCAGGAGCGCGATGCCCCCGTGCCGCCCGCGCTCGGCGTACACCGGGACGCCGGAGGCGGAGAGCGCCTCGATGTCGCGGTAGATGGTGCGCACCGAGACTTCGAGACGGTCGGCCAGTTCATGGGCCGGGACCTGCCCCCGGGTCTGGAGCAGCAGCAGGATCGAGAGCAGCCGGTCGGATTTCACGCGGTCAAGGATGGCCTGTCGGCCCTCTCCGGATCATGTTTATGATTCAGGCGTGTTCGATTCCCGGCACATCAGGTCATTCCATGAAGTGGTCCGGACCGGCTCGTACTCCGCCGCCGCCCGCTCGCTCGGCTATACGCAGCCCGCGATCACCCAGCAGATGAAGGCGCTCGAACGGTCCGTGGGCACGGTCCTGTTCACCCGCGTCGGCCGCAGGATGCGCCTCACCGAGGCGGGCGAGGCGCTGTCCCGGCACGCGGGGATCATCCTCGGCAACATCGACGCGGCCCGGCAGCAGATGAACGCGATCACGGGCCTGCGCACCGGCCGCGTCCGCATCTGCGCCTTCCCCAGCGCCAACGCCACCCTCATCCCCGAGGCGCTGTCCCGGCTCGCGGCGAGTCATCCCGGCGTACGCGTCGAACTCCAGGAGAACGAGCCGCCCGAGTCGCTCCGGCGTCTGGTGGACGGCGACTGCGATGTCACCCTGGCCTTCCACTATCCCGGCCTGCACGAGGACGTGCCGAAGGAGGTGGTGGAAATCCCGCTGATGGAGGACCAGTTGACGGTCCTGATGCCGTCGAGGCACCCCCTGGCCCGGCGCCGCCGCGTCAGGCTCGTCGACCTGGCGGGCGAGCGCTGGATCGCGGGCTGTCTGCGCTGCCGCGCCAACTTCCTGCACGAGTGCGCCGAGCAGGGCTTCACGCCCGACATCGCCTTCACCACGGACGACAACCTCGTCATCCAGAGCCTGGTCGCCGAGGGGCTCGGCATCGCGATGATGCCGGGGCTCGTCCTCAACTTCCTGCGCCACCGGGAAGTGACGGGGCGTGCACTCGAACCGGCGTCACGGCGGCAGGTCTCGGCGTACGCGCTGCGGGAGCATCTGCGGATTCCCGCGACGGCGCTGGTACTGGAGGAACTGAAGGCGGTGGCGGCGAACCGGATGGGCTGCTGAGGCGCGCGAACCGCGACCGAGCGTGCCCCCGGTCGTCGATCCATAAGCAGAAGTTGGGGAACGGCTTAGAAACTGTCGTTGGACGTGATGGAAGAGCGGCAGGACGCTGCTCCTATGAGTGCCTCCACCACCGCGTTCCGCGCGGCCCGCACCACCGAGCGCCTCCACGCCCTCGTCTCCGACCTTCGCGAGGCCGTCGGCCGGGGCCTTCCGCCGGACCTCACGGCGTACCTGGTCGGCGAACGGCTCGCGCCGCATCTGGGCGCGGCCGACCTCCTCACCGACGAGCAGCGCGAGGGTGACCCCGAGCGGTATCGCCAACACCTGCTGCACGCCGAACACGACGGCAGCTTCTCCGTGATCGGCGTCGTCTGGCTGCTGGGCCAGCACACGCCCGTCCACGACCACGTCTCCTGGTGCGCCACCGGCGTCCACGAGGGCGAGGAACACGAGCGCCGCTACCGGTTGATACCTGCGTCCCCCGGCGCCCCGGCCCGGCTCGTCGCCACCGAGGACCTGGTCA
The DNA here is from genome assembly GCF_044455475.1 of Streptomyces sp. NPDC051218. Lineage (NCBI taxonomy): Bacteria > Bacillati > Actinomycetota > Actinomycetes > Kitasatosporales > Streptomycetaceae > Streptomyces > Streptomyces sp. NPDC051218. The sequence continues at coordinate 244,575 of NZ_JBITEU010000012.1, forward strand.
GCCGACAAGGCACGGTGAGCGGTTTCGCGCCGCCCGGCGACATCCACCGGGTCTGGAACGGCGGAACGGAGCGGGCGGTCTCGCTCCACGTGTACGGCGCGGACATCTCCCGCCTCGGCACCAGCGTGCGCCGGGTGTACGAGCTGCCGGCCGACCGCTGATGGCGCTGCTCGGACAGCGGCCACGCGTCGCCGCCGTGACGCCTCCGGGCCCGCGCCCGCTGCCGGGGCTCGGCCTCGCGGCCCTCGGTGTCGCCGTGGCCTGGGTGACGCACGCCTTGATCCCGGCCGTGCCGATGCTGACGGCGGCGGTGGTGCTCGGGCTCGCGGCGGCCCATGTGCCGGGGGTGCGCGCAGTCGTGCGAGGCCGGGGCAAGGCCGGGCTCTCCCTCGCCGGGAAGCGGCTGATGCGGATCGGCATCGTGCTCCTCGGCCTGAAGCTGAGCCTGAGCGATGTCCTGGGCGTCGGCTGGGCGACGGTGGCGATGGTGCTCGGGGTGGTGGCGGCGACGTTCTTCGGGACGTGGTGGCTCGGCCGCCGCATGGGCCTGCCCGGCGACCAGCCGCTCCTGATCGCCACCGGCTACTCGATCTGTGGGGCGTCCGCGATCGGGGCGGTCGGCGAGGCGAGCGAGAGCGAGGAGCGGGACGTGGCGGTGTCGGTGGCACTCGTGACGCTGTGCGGGACGCTCGCCATCGCCGTACTGCCCCTGCTGCAGGGGCCGTTGGGGCTGAGTGACGCGGAGTTCGGGCGCTGGGTGGGGGCCAGTGTCCACGACGTGGGCCAGGTGGTGGCCACCGCGCAGACCGCTGGGGCGGGGGCGCTTGGGGACGCGGTCCTTGTGAAGCTGATGCGGGTGGCGGTGCTTGCGCCGCTGGTGGCGGCGGTGGGTCTTTCGCTGCGGGCCCGCGTGACCGCTGCGCGCGGGGCGGGGGCGCGGCGACCGCCTGTGCTGCCGCTGTTCGTGGCGGGATTCCTCGCGATGGTCGCGGTACGAAGCACTGGCTGGGTCCCGGGGCCCGCCCTCTCCCTGGCGGGCCACGCCCAGGAACTACTGCTGGCGGCGGCCTTGTTCGGTCTCGGCTCGGCGGTGGACCTGCCCTCGCTGACCCGAACCGGGGGGCGGGTGGCGGTGCTTGGGCTGTGTGCGTGGGTGGTGGTGGCGGGGGTTTCTTATGGGGGCGTGCTGCTGGTGGGCTAGGGGATTTCTCCCCAACCCCGCCCCTTCCCGAAAACCCGCTCTGGCGCGGGGGCCTTGCGTGCCGCAATCACCGGCTCCGCCGAGTTCGTCCTCAAACGCCGGACGGGCTGAAAAACGAAAATTCAGCCACGGGGCCAGGGATCAGCCCAGGCGGACCCGCGCCAGTTGCCGCGACTGGGCGACCAGGCGGTCCTCCGCGTCCCAGACCTCCGCGTCCTCCTCCAGGAAGCCACCGGCGAGGTTACGGGTCGTGATCGCGACCCGGAGTGGGCCCGGCGCGGGCCGGGCCCGGACGTGGACCGTCAGCTCCACCGTAGGAACCCAGCCGGAGAGCCCCAGCTCAAAGGCCGTCGGCGGCAACGCGTCCACCGCGAGCAGCAGCGACAGCGGATCCGCGTCGCGGCCGTCCGCGAGGCCGAACCAGGCGCGCATCTCCCCCTTGCCGGAGGGTTGGCCAAGGGCCCACCCCAGGGTGGAGGGGTCCAGCTTCAGGAAGAGGCGGTCACTGATCGCGGAACTGCCGGGAACAGGACGGTGGTCCGGGGCGTCCTGGGGCCCGAAGCACTGCTCCAGCGGCGGCAGCGACGGCGGCTTGGCCGTCGTACGGACGTCGTCGGGAAGGCCCGCGAGGTCTCCGTACGAGGCGAGCACGCGGATCCGCTCGACCTCGCGCCCCTCGTCGTCGTACTGGAAGAGCGAGGCCTGCCCGGTCGACAGGGTCCGCCCGGCACGCGCCACGTCCGTGCGGATCACGGCGGGCCCGGGGTGCGACGCGGTCAGGTAGTGCGCGGAGACCGTGAAGGGATCCGCGTGCGGCAGGGCGTCGGCCAGCGCACGGCCGAGGACCGCGAGGAGGTAGCCGCCGTTGACGGCGTTGATGATCGTCCACCCGGCGGAGAGCTCGATGTCGTAGACACCGGGCTCGCGCCGGGTGACCGCGGTGTCGCGGTCGAACTCGCTGTCGCCGATGCTCGCGGGCACCGCTACCGGTATGGATGCTGCCTCTGCCATACCGGCAACGTACAACATGTGATTACTGAGCGGTAGCTTTTCTGGCGGGGCGATCCGCTAACCCGCGTCCTCCACCTCCACCGCCGTCGACCGCCGGTGCCAGGCCCGCGGCGCGCGCCAGTGGTAGCGCAGTGCCAGCAGCCGCAGGACGAAGGTCGTGATGACGGCGAGGGTGCTGGTGAAGGCGTTCACCAGGTCGTAGTTGATGCAGAGCGCGACCATCGCGGAGCCGACGATCGCGGGTACGGCGTACAGGTCGCGGTCCCAGCGCACCAGCGAGGGCACTTCGTTGGCGATGATGTCGCGCAGCACGCCGCCGCCCACCGCGGTGGCGAGCCCCAGGGCCGCCGAAGCGGTGAGGCCGAGGCCGTAGTCGTACGCCTTCGTCGTGCCGGTGACACAGAAGAGTCCGAGGCCCGCGGCGTCGAAGACGTTCACCGCGAGCTGTGTGCGCTCCACCTCCGGGTGCAGGAAGAACACCAGGGCCGCGGCGAACAGCGGCGTGATGAAGTAGCCGAGGTCGACGAAGGCGGCGGGCGGCACCGCCCCGATGACCACGTCACGGAAGATCCCCCCGCCCAGGGCGGTGACCTCGGCGAGCACGACGATCCCGAAGACGTCGAAGTTCTTGCGTACGGCGAGCAGGGCGCCGGAGATCGCGAAGACGAAGATGCCGACGATGTCGAGCGCGTGCTGGACGGAGGGACTGAACAGATCGTGGATCACGCGACATTCTTACCTGCCCGCCGCCGCGGTCCTCACCAGGTCGGCACTGCGCGGCGCCAGTGGCGCCAGCGGCGCCGAGGCGGCTACAGGGCGGGCTTGCCCTTCGTGAACAGCCATGTCCGGAAGAGGCTGTCGAGCTGCTTGCCGGAGATCTTCTCGGCGAGCCGGACGAAGTCGGCGGTCTCGGCGTTGCCGTACCGCTGCTGCTTCGCCCAGGCCGGGAGCAGCTTGAAGAACGCCTTGTCACCGATGCGCTCGCGCAGGACCTGAAGGGTCATCGCGCCGCGCTGGTAGACGGCCGAGGCGAACATGGTGTCCCGCTGCGGGTCGCCGACGACCGTCTGCCAGAAGGGCGCGTCGGCCGGGCGTGAGGTGTAGCCGGCGAGGAAGGCGTCGCGGGCGCTCTGGGTGCCCTTGTGCTCGCTCCACAGCCACTGGGAGTAGGTCGCGAAGCCCTCGTTGAGCCAGATGTCGCTCCACTTCTCGGGGGTCACGGAGTCGCCGAACCACTGGTGGGCGAGCTCGTGGGCGATGGTCGACTCGCTGCGGATCGCGGAGTAGACCGGCTTGGTCTGGGTCTCCAGGGAGAAGCCGGCCTGCGGCATGTCGTCGACGATCGCGCCGGTCTCCTCGAAGGGGTAGGGGCCGAAGACCTTCGACCAGTAGTCGGTGACCTCGGCCGTGACCCCGTACACGTCGACGTTGTTGCTGTTCTCCAGGACCGGGTCGATGGCGACGTAGATCGGGGTGCCGCCCGGGGTCCGGCCCTTCTTGACGTCGAACTTGCCGATGGTGGCGGTCGCGAGATAGGTCGCCATGGGCTTGGACTCGCGCCAGTGGGCGACGGTCTGCCCGCCCTTGGTGTCCGTGTCGACGAGCCGGCCGTTGGAGACCCCGGTCAGGCCCTTGGGTGCCTTGATGCGGATGTCGAAGGCGGCCTTGTCCGAGGGGTGGTCGCTGGAGGGGAACCATGTGGAGGCGGCGTTGGGCTCGCAGGCGACGAAGACGCCGTCGGTGGTCTTCATCCAGCCGTAGTCGGAACCGAAGACGATGGGACCGCTCAGCGGCTCGGGCACGCCGCCGTAGGTGACGGTCACCGTGAACGTCCTGTGCTTGCGCAGGTGATCGCGCGGGCTGACGCGGATCTCGTCGCCGTCGCGGGTGAACTTCGCCCGTCTGCCGTTCACCTCGACTCTCGTCACCTGGAGCTTCTGAAGGTCGAGGTGGAAGGAGGAGAGGTTCTGGGTGGCGCGCGCGGTGATCGTGGTGCGGCCGTCGAGGCGGTCGGTGTCAGGGTTGTACGCCACGTCGAGGCCGTAGTGGCGTACGTCGAAACCGCCGTTGCCGAGCTTCGGGAAGTACGGGTCGCCGACGCCGTCGGAGCCTGGGTGGGGCGCGGGCGCGGCGGCGATCACGCAGAAGGAGGCGGCGGCGGTCGCCAGTGCCCCCAGACGTGCCGAACGGGAGAGTGCCATGAGTCGTCCCTTCGCGCGTGTTCCGGTGAAACGGACACGCAGACTCTGCACTCTCCCGTATGGGCGTGTACATGACCTGGTGACTGATTTTTACCAAGTCATCAGGATCTACTTGTCAGTTGACGTCTTCTTCGGAGACGCCGCCTCCTCGGCCGCCGTCTCCTCCGCCTTGCTGACCACGGACACCACGTCGATCGCCTCCCTGGCGACCTGGAGCAGCTTGGTGTCGCCCGGCTGCTGGTCCTCGGCGTTCTCCGGGTGGTGGCACGCCACCTGGTGGCCGGTGGCGAGCGGGATCAGCGGCGGTTCGGTCTTCGCGCAGATCTCCGTCGCCTTCCAGCAGCGCGTGTGGAAACGGCAGCCGGTGGGCGGGTCGATCGGCGAGGGGACGTCACCGCGCAGCAGGATGCGCTCGCTCTTGACGCCGCGCCGCTTGGGGTCGGGCACGGGCACGGCCGAGAGCAGCGCCTTGGTGTACGGGTGCATCGGCGTGGAGTAGAGGTCCTTGCGGTCCGCCAGCTCCACGATCTTGCCGAGGTACATCACCGCGATGCGGTCCGAGACGTGCCGGATGACCGAGAGGTCGTGCGCGATGATCACGTACGTGAGGCCGAGCTCGTCCTGGAGGTCGTCCAGGAGGTTGACCACCTGCGCCTGGATGGAGACGTCGAGGGCGGAGACGGGCTCGTCGGCGACGACCAGCTTGGGCCGCAGGGCGAGCGCACGCGCGATGCCGATGCGCTGGCGCTGACCACCGGAGAACTCGTGCGGGTAGCGGTTGTAGTGCTCGGGGCTGAGCCCCACCCGCTCCAGCATCTCCTGCACGTGCTTCTTCAGGCCACCCTCGGGCTTGACGCCCTGCAGCTTGAACGGCGCACCGACGATCGTGCCGATGGTGTGCCGCGGGTTCAGCGACGAGTACGGGTCCTGGAAGATCATCTGCACGTCGCGGCGCAGCGGCCGCATCTTGCCGGTGTTCAGGTGCGTGATGTCCACGCCCTCGAACTCCACGCGTCCCGCGGTCGGTTCGAGCAGCCGGGTGATCAGACGGCCCATCGTCGACTTGCCGCAGCCCGACTCGCCCACGACGCCGAGCGTCTCACCCGGACGTACGTCGAAGCTGAGACCGTCGACGGCCTGCACCGCCGCCACCTGGCGCTGCAGCAGCCCCTTCTTGATGGGGAAGTGCTTCACCAGGCCGTCGACCTTGAGCAGCGGCTCGACGGACTCGGCCGAGCCCTTCGTCTGCGCAGGGATCGTCATCTCCTGGCCCTTCGCCTGAGCTTTCGTGGCGTCTTTCGTGTCGTCTTTCACAGCTTCGGCGCAATCTCTTCGGTCCAGATCCGGGTGCGCTCGTCCTGCGACATGTGGCAGGCGGAGAAGTGACCCGGCGCCACCTCGCGCAGGTCGGGGCGCTCGCGGCGGGTGATCTGGTCCTTGGGGATGTCGGCGTAGGGGCAGCGCGGGTTGAAGGCGCAGCCCGTAGGCAGGTTGATCAGGCTTGGCGGGGAGCCCTTGACCGGTACGAGACGGTCCATCTCCTCGCGGTCGATGCGCGGCATCGATCCCAACAGGCCCCAGGTGTAGGGGTGCTGGGGCTCGTAGAAGACCTTCTCCGCGGTGCCGCGCTCGACGCAGCGCCCGCCGTACATCACGAGCAGTTCGTCCGCCATCTCGGCGACCACGCCCAGGTCGTGCGTGATCATGATGACCGCGGAGCCGAACTCCTTCTGCAGATCCCGGATGAGGTCGAGGATCTGCGCCTGGACGGTGACGTCCAGGGCGGTCGTCGGCTCGTCCGCGATGAGCAGCTCGGGGTTGTTCACCAGGGCCATCGCGATCATCGCGCGCTGGCGCATGCCGCCCGAGAACTCGTGCGGGTAGCTGTCGACCCGCTTGTCCGGCTGGGGGATGCCCACCCGGTCGAGCATCTCGATGGCGCGCTTGCGGGCGGCCTTCTTGTCCACGTCGTGGTGGACCCGGTACGCCTCCATGATCTGCTTGCCGATGGAGTAGTACGGGTGCAGCGCGGACAGCGGGTCCTGGAAGATCATCGCCATGTCGCGGCCCCGCAGCTTGCGCACCTGGTTGGGGTCCGCGGTGAGCAGCTCCGTGCCGTTCAGCCAGATCTCGCCGGAAAGCCGCGGCTTGCGGCTGCCGTACTGCCCGGCGGTGTGCAGGCCGAGGATGCCCAGCGAGGTGACCGACTTGCCGGAGCCCGACTCGCCCACGATGCCGAGGGTCTTGCCCTTCTCCAGCTGGAAGCTGAGCCCGTCGACGGACTTGACCAGGCCGTCGTCGGTCGGGAAGTGCACCTTGAGATCGCGTACTTCGAGGAATGCGGTGGGAGCGACCGAGTCGGTGACGGGTTCTCCGACCGCCGCTCCGGTCTTGTGCAGTTCGGTCATCCCAGCCTCACTCGCGGGTCGATGACGGCGTACAGAAGGTCGACGACGAGGTTGGCCAGGGCGATCGCGAGCGATGCGCACAAGGTGACGCCGAGGATCACCGGCAGGTCCTTGTTGCTGATGGCCTTGACCGCCTCCAGGCCGAGTCCCGGCAGGTTGAAGGTGGATTCGGTCAGGACGGCGCCACCCATGAGCACGCCGAGGTCCAGGCCGAAGACGGTGAGGATCGGCGTCATGGCGGAGCGCAGCGCGTGCCGCCTGATGACGACGGCCTCGCCGAGCCCCTTGGCGCGCGCGGTGCGGATGTAGTCCTCACCGAGCACTTCCAGCATGGTGGCGCGGGTGAGTCGCGCGTACATGGCGGCGTTGAGGAACGCGAGCACGATCCACGGCAGGATCAGGGTTTCCAACCAGATGTTGATCGGATCGTCCGTGGTGAGGGTGTCCTCGATCTTCACCCAGCCGAGGGTGTGGACGAAGAGCCCCATCGCGATCATGCCGGTGAAGAAGACCGGCAGGGAGACGCCGCCGAGGGCGGTGATCATCGCGGAACGGTCCCAGATGGTGCCCCGCTTGAGTGCGGAGAGCACACCGGTGGCGACACCGGCGACCAGCCACAGCACGCACGCACCGGCGGCGAGCGCCGCGGTGACGGGCAGGGCGTCCTTGAGGGTCTCCCAGACGGGCGCCTCGGTACGGAAGGAGTATCCGAAGCAGGGGGCCGGACAGTGGGTCACGTCGGCCCCGTTGGCGTAGTCACGCCCCATCGGGATGCCCTTGACGAAGTCCCAGAACTGGACGAGCAGAGGGTCGTCCAGACCCAGTTTGACCCGGATGCCCGCGAGCTGCTCGGCACCGGATGACTTGCCGGCGAAGAGGACGGCGATGTCCTGTCCCGCCCACTTGGGCAGCATGTAGAAGACGGTGAAGGTCGCGAGCAGTACGACCAGCACCATGACGACGACGGCGATCAGGCGCCGGATGAGATAAGCAAGCACTGTGCGCGGCCCGGCGGTGGCCGGGACCCCCTTGTGAGGGGTCCCGGCCACCGCCCGGGGCCATCACCTGCCCTTCGGACTGGCGGGATTCGGCGGTGGGACTGCCTTGCGGCGGCTGCCTTGCGGCGGGGACTACTTCTTGTCGCTCACACCGAGCGAGACGTAGTCGTAGCGACCGCTGTACGCGGCGGACGAGTAGACGTTGGTCGCCCGCGAGGAACGCCAGCTGATGTTCTTCTCGTAGATGAAGGGCATCCAGTAGGCCTTGTCGACGATCTCGTGAGCGAGGTCGGTGTAGATCTCACCGGCCTTGTTCGGGTCGACCGTGCCGATCGCGTCGTCGAAGTACTTGTCGATCTTCGGCTCGTCGATCTGCGACTCGTTGTAGTTGCCGTTCTCGTTGATGAAACGGCTGTCGAACAGCGGCTGGGCGTAGCCCTGGCCGGTCGGGAAGTCAGGACCCCAGCCCGCCATCGTCATGCCGATGCCGCGCTTCTTCACCACCGACGGGGAGCCGGTGATGCTGGAGGAGTCGGCGCCGTCGATCTGGTCGACGTCGGCGTTGATGTTGACCTTCTTCAGCTGCTCCTGGAGCGCCGTGGCGGCGTCCACCTCGCCCGGCTGGTTGGTGCGCGCCGAGATCTTGGTCGAGAAGCCGTTCGGCTTGCCGCACTCCTTGAGCTGGGCCTTCGCCTTGGCGACGTCCGGCTCGCCCTTGCGCTTCTTGATGCCGTACGGGTCGTAGTCGTCGTGACCCTTGATCGACTTCGGGAAGACGTTGGTGGCGATCTCACCGGCGGCGACCGGGCCACCACGGGTCTTCTGCAGGCTCGCGAAGTCCGTGGCGTAGAAGACGGCCTTGCGGCAGGCCTCGTTGTCGAACGGCTTCGTCTTGGTCACCAGGGCGACGTAGCGGACGAAGTCCGTCTGCATGTTGTCGACGTTGGCCCTGTGGTCCTGAATGGCGGTGGTACGACCCGACTGGGTCATGCCGGTGCCATTCATGTCGATGTCGTAGTCGCCTTCCATCAGGCGCTTGTCGTTCTCTTCGAGGTTCGCCGAGATGGTGACCGAGATCTTGTCCGGCAGGGCGGGGCGGACCGGGTCGGACGACTTCTTCCAGTTCGGGTTGCGCACCAGGGTGATGCTCTTGCCCGCGCTGTAGTTCTGGAACTTGTACGGTCCCGAGGAGAACGGGCGCTGGGTGTACTTGGCGCCGGTGTCCTCGGACTGCTTGACCGGGGTGCCCGACGGCATCGCGAGCATCTGCTCGAAGTCGCCGTTCTTCTTGGGCAGCTTGAAGATGATGGTGTTGTCGTCCGGCGTCTCGATCGCCTTCAGACCCAGCTTGTCCTTCGACTTGTCCTCGTAGGGGCCCTTGTACTCGCCCTTGGGGTCAAGCGTGGACTTCAGGTAGCCGGGGCCACCGGTGATGACCTTGGTGGCCCAGATGCGCTCGATGCCGTACTTGATGTCCTTGGAGGTCAGCTTCGAGCCGTCCTCCCAGGTGAGGCCGTCACGCAGCTTGTACGTGTAGGTCTTGCCGTCGTCGCTGATCTTCGCCGTGGACTCGGCGAGGTCGGGGACGAGCTTGTTGGACGCGGCACCCGGCTTGGTGTCGTACGTGATCAGCGTGCGGGTGTAGTACCGCATGAAGTCCCACGTCATGCCGTAGTAGGCACGCTGCGGGTCGGCCGAGTCCAGGTCCTGCTTGGCGATGAACTTGAGCGTTCCGCCCTTCTTCGCCGACTTGTTCGCGACCTTGCCGATGGCCGCGTTGTAGCCGGCGCCCTTGCTGTCGTCGTCGTCGCTGCCGCCGCCGCACGCCGTGGTGGTCACCAGCGCCGCCACGACGAGGGCCGCGCCTGCGGTCAACCGTCGTTTAGAGGAACCTGTGGGCATTTCTCGCATCCTCCGAGATTCGCGGTCCCAGGCGTTGACTGCCTTGAGAACCATGGGAAGAGCCACCTGACGCTGCGGCAGGGGCAAGCCAGTTGGAGCTGTTTACCGAGTTCCCTTGGGGTCCAGGGCGTCGCGCAGCCCGTCTCCGAAGAGGTTGAAGGCAAGCACGGTCACGAAGATCGCCAGGCCGGGGAAGACCATGAACATCGGGTCGTGCTCGTACGTCGCCAGCGCGTCCCGGAGCATGCCGCCCCAGGAGGCGGTCGGCGGGCGTACACCCGCGCCGAGGAAGCTGAGCGCCGCTTCGGTGAGGATGTTGGTGGGGATCATGAGCGTCGCGTAGACGGTGATCGGTGCGACGAGGTTCGGCAGCAACTCACGGAAGAGGATGTGGCGTTGACCGCCGCCGAGGCTGCGGGCCGCTTCGACGTACTCGCGTTCGCGCAGGCTGAGGGTCTGGCCCCGGACGATGCGCCCGACGTAGGGCCAGCCGAAGAAGCCGATCACCAGGATCAGTACGGCGATGCGGACGCCGCTGCCGGTCAGACCGAGCAGGTCGTCGGGGAGGACCGAGACCAGCGAGATCACGAAGAGCAGCTGCGGGAAGGCGAGCAGCACGTCCATGACCCGGCTGATCGTCGCGTCGACCCAGCCGCCGAAGTAACCGGCGATGATGCCGAAGAAGGTGCCGAGCACCACGGCCACCACCGCGGCGAGGAACGCCACGAGCAGCGAGATCCGGGCGCCGTAGACGATCCGGCTGAAGACGTCGCGGCCCTTGTTCGGCTCCACCCCGAAGAGGAAGTCCGAACTCATGCCGCCGAACGCGCCCTTGGGCAGGTTCGTCAGGTCTTCCAGCTCGTCCTGATGGAACTCGTTGGGCGGGTGGCCCAGCAGGGAGACGATCAGGGGCGCGAAGACGGCGACAAGGACCAGGACGAGCACGGTGATGCCGCCGGCCAGGGCGACCTTGTCCCGCTTCAGGCGGTTCCAGGCGATCTGCTTGAGGGACCGCCCCTCGACCTTCTTCACCCCTGCATCAGCTGCGGGAGCGACGTCCGCTGTCGGGTCCGCGTCCGCAGGTGTGTCATGCAATGGTGCCGTCATCGTGGCAGGGACCCCTCTCAACCGGTGGTGACCGGCCCGCACTTGCCGCTGTAGCGACGTGATCAGTCCGTCGTACGCAGGGGCGAAGCGCCCCTGGTGCGGGAGTCTTCATCGGGGTCGCGATCTGTTACCAGACTTGTCGGGGAATGGATGCGCAACCGTGATGCTGATCGAGGTGTTCCGTTATCCGGACGCAGGTGAACGAGGGGCGAACACGGGGCAGTTGGGTCGCAAGGTGCCACGGGAGCCCATAGACCCCCTCCGCCACCAGAACGGACATCATGACGGTCGGGGCAGGTTGGGCCCTGCTTCAGTACTGCTTCAGTACTGCGCGGGGTAGCCGTACCCGCCCGCGGGCGCCGGGGCGGGCTGGGCCTCGCGGTCGTAGAACGGGCGGGCGTTGGCGCGCAGCCACATGGCGACCGGGTCGTATCCGTCGGACATCGCGACGGTCGACACGGGCAGGCCGTCGGGGACGGCGGCGATCGACTGCTGCATCATCGTGCGCACCCCGTCGACCGATGCCGGCGAGGTGTCGTACACATCGAGGCCGATGGCCAGATACGGGGCGCCGAGCGCGGGCTGCACCCAGGCGCGGCGCAGCGAGCGGACCGCGGGGGTGCGGTGCGCGTTCTGCGTGAGCAGGGCGTAGAACTGGGGGATCTCGATGGCCGGCTCGGTGAGCCGCAGCGGTCCCGCGGGCAGCAGGTCCAGGCCCGACGCGATGCGCCGCAGGTCGAGCCAGGGGATGCCGACGCCGCCGCCGGGGGCGTGGGGGTTGAGCCACAGGCCGTAGTGGTCGGGGTAGAGGGTGCGGGAGATGTCGAGCCCGCGGACCACTTCGTACGAGCGGTTCCAGCCACTTGCGGAGAGCTCCTGGGCGGAGGTCACGCAGGGCGCGTACCCCAGGCCCTCGACCTCCATGTTCCCGTACTGGGCGTCGGGGGATCCGGCCTGGCCGTGCCAGAGCAGCATCCACACCTGGTCGGCGGCGAGCGCCCGCAGGAGCGCCTCGTAGGCGTCATAGCGCCCCGGCGTCACCTGGCGCAGCATGTGCTCGACCTGCCCGGCCGCAGCCGTGCCCGACGCACTCACCCTTAACCGCCCCTTCGCGATGACCCGATGACCCTACGACCCGCCGACCCGGCGGACCCGGGTCATGAAACCAGCTTAAGCGGCGATCCTGACGCCGACTTGACGTACGGCACCCTCACACACGTACCTGCACATGTCCCTACACATATCCGTGCTCGTGTCCCGGTGTCCGGCCGAAGAAGGGCCGCACCCGCTCACGCATCCAGTCGCCGACCGGGTCCTGGGCCACGTCGAGCAGCACCAGGTTCACCGGCCAGGACACGGGGGCCCGGCCGAGAGCCCGGCCCACGGCCTCCATCGGCAGGTCGCGCGCGTCACCCTCCCAGGAGGTCAGTTCGACGCCGATGAACAGCGAGGGCGTGTCTCCCTCGACGCTGGCCAGGCAGCGGCGGGCGCTCAGGACGACCCCGGTGGCCTCGAACTCGTGAGCGGCGGCGGACAGGAAGTCCACCGGGTCCTCCTGCCAGTCCGGCTCGAAGAGGCGTACGCGGCCGCCGCTCGCCGGGCCGTCCAGCGGGGTGCGCCCGGCGCGGCAGAGCTCGGCGACGGCGGGCGGCGGCAGGGGCACTCCGACCGTGCCGTCGGGGTTGACGGCGATGCCCAGCTGCGGGGGCAGGCCGCGCGCGAACTCCACGGCGGGCGCCACGGTGCAGCCCATCCGGCCGCCGGTGGCGTGCTGGAACTGCTGCTGCGAGCTGAAGACGGGGACGTACGCCTGGCCTTCGATCTCCAGCGTGGTCAGGTCGAGGGTGCCGCTGTCCGGGGCGCCGCCGTTCGGCAGCGGGATCCAGAGGGGGCTGCGGCCGAGCACCTCGACGATGCGGGCCGCCGCGGACGGCTGCGGTGCGCCGGGGGTGCCCAGGGCTGCCGCGAGCACCTCTTCGAGTTCGTTGCCCGGCCATCCCCCGGAGGGATGGGCGTGCGCCTGCGCCGGAATGTCCATCTGTCCAACCCCTGCTCTGTCCCGCTCTGCCTGCGGCACGACCCTAACGTGGCGGACGGCTCACGGCGGGCGGCTCAGTCCCCGAAGCCGATCCCCCGCAGCACACCCGCCGCCGTCCGGTCGAGGAGCACCGCCGAGCCGCAGCCCCGTGGCAGGTCACCGCGCTCGGCGGCGCCGACGAGCCGGCCGACCGTCCTGCGGTGCCGCGCGAAGGCGTACCGCGACACGCCGCGGCCGCGCGAGAGCTGGCCCTCTATGGCGGTGTCCGGCGGTACGTCGAGCAGCAGCAGGTGCAGGGTCGTGCCGCGCCGCGCGGCCTCGCGGGCCAGCCAGCGGCGCACCCAGGCCTGGGTGCCGCAGTCGTGCACCACGACGCCCTCGCCGGAGCGCAGGGCCCTGCGCAGGCCCGCGTAGTGCGCGAGGCGGACCACGGGGCGGTACACCGCGTACGGCAGCAGGCCCGGCATGCGCCGTGCCCAGCGGTCGCGGGTGTCCTGCGAGTCGATGCGGGGGCCCGCGACGGCCCGGCTCATCAGCGTGGACTTGCCGCTGCCCGGCAGACCGGAGACGACGACGAGATCCCCCGCGCCGAACGTGAGGCGGTGCGGACTGTGTCCGGTCCGCTGCCGCAGGTCACGGACGACGGCCGCCGGCAGGGGGCCACAGCTCTCCCTGGTGGGGGCGGCAGCCTGTTTGGGCAGGGCCACCCCTGTGTTGGTCGCGTAGACGCTCGTCCTGCGCACCGTGATCGGCCTCCCCATAGCGGTCACGTACCTGCTTACCGCAGCTTCCCCGGCAAGTGTAAAGAGAAGGTAATGCGGAACAAGGGCATTACTGGACTGGCACTGCCCTGTGACGAGGGCGCGTGCAATGATGTGCGCGCAAACTCCATACAGGCCGTTTGAATCCGCGCGGGAGAGTTCCCGGTCGCCGTCGCAAGGACGCACCGGGGCGCCGAAGGAGCAAGTCCCTCCCTTGAATCTCTCAGGCCCCGTACCGCGCGGGCGAGGCACATCTGAAAAGCGGGCCGCTCCGGCGGCCCCACCCAAGGTGCAAGTCACGACCTCCCTTGTATGAGATGTACGAGGCGTACGAGTGCGTACGACCGGGTCGTGGTGAACCTCTCAGGTTCCGATGACAGATGGGGAGGACCGACCTCGCCCGTCATGCCCTGGGAGTTCAACGAATGAGTACCGTCCCCCGTCTGACCGCACTCGATGCCGTGCATCGCGCGCTCGGCGCGACCATGACCGACTTCGCGGGCTGGGACATGCCGCTGCGCTACGGCAGCGAGCGCGACGAGCACGTCGCCGTGCGCACCAAGGCCGGCCTCTTCGACCTCTCCCACATGGGCGAGATCACGGTCACCGGACCCGAGGCCGTGGACTTCCTGAACTTCGCGCTGGTCGGCAACATCGGCTCCATCGGTGTCGGCCGCGCCCGCTACACGATGATCTGCGCCGAGGACGGCGGCATCCTGGACGACCTGATCGTCTACCGCCTCGGTGAGCCCGAGGCCCCCGAGTACATGATCGTCGCCAACGCCTCGAACGCGCAGACCGTGCTCGACACGGTCACGGCCCGCGCCGACGGCTTCGACGTCGAGGTCCGCGACGACCGCGAGGCGTACGCCCTGCTCGCCGTCCAGGGCCCCGAGTCCCCCGGCATCCTGAAGTCCCTCACGGACGCGGACCTGGACGGCCTGAAGTACTACGCGGGTCTGCCGGGCACGGTCGCGGGCGTGCCCGCGCTGATCGCCCGCACCGGCTACACCGGCGAGGACGGCTTCGAGCTGTTCGTCGCCCCCGGTGACGCCGAGAAGCTGTGGGGCGCGCTGATGGAGGCGGGCGAGCCCGTCGGCCTGGTCCCCGCCGGGCTCTCCTGCCGCGACACCCTCCGCCTGGAGGCGGGCATGCCGCTGTACGGGCACGAGCTGACCGCGGAGCTGACGCCCTTCGACGCGGGCCTCGGCCGGGTCGTGAAGTTCGAGAAGACCTCGCGGTCCGACACCTTCGTGGGGCGCGCGGCGCTCGCGGCCGCCGCCGAGCGCGCCGAGACCGCTCCCCCGCGCAAGCTGGTCGGTCTGATCGCGTCGGGCCGCCGCATCCCGCGCGCGGGCTTCTCCGTGGTCGCCGACGGCAAGGTCATCGGCGAGGTCACATCCGGCGCCCCCTCCCCCACGCTGGGCAAGCCGATCGCCATCGCGTACGTGGACGCGGCGCACGCGGCCCCCGGCACCGAGGGTGTCGGCGTGGACATCCGGGGCACGCACGAGCCGTACGAGGTCGTGGCGCTGCCGTTCTACAAGCGCCAGAAGTGACACCCCGCACAACAGCCCCGTTCACCAGCACTCCCCCGCGTACAGGAGAATTCAGGTCATGAGCAACCCCCAGCAGCTGCGTTACAGCAAGGAGCACGAGTGGCTCTCGGCCGCCGAGGACGGTGTCGCGACGGTCGGCATCACGGAGCACGCGGCCAACGCTCTCGGTGACGTCGTCTACGCCGACCTTCCCGAGGCCGGCGCCGCGGTGACCGCGGGCGAGACCTGCGGCGAGCTCGAGTCGACCAAGTCGGTCAGCGACCTGTACTCGCCGGTGACCGGTGAGGTCGTCGAGGCGAACCAGGACGTCGTGGACGACCCGTCGCTGGTCAACTCCGCCCCGTTCGAGGGTGGTTGGCTCTTCAAGGTACGGATCACGGAGGAGCCGAAGGACCTGCTCTCCGCTGACGAGTACACCGAGTTTTCCGGCAGCTGAAGCCCCCCGAAGACCCCTAGGGACCACCTGATGTCGCTTCTCAACACCCCTCTCCACGAGCTGGACCCGGACGTCGCCGCCGCCGTCGACGCCGAGCTCCACCGCCAGCAGTCCACCCTGGAAATGATCGCCTCGGAGAACTTCGCTCCGGTCGCCGTCATGGAGGCCCAGGGCACGGTCCTCACCAACAAGTACGCCGAGGGCTACCCCGGCCGCCGCTACTACGGCGGCTGCGAGCACGTCGACGTCACCGAGCAGATCGCGATCGACCGGATCAAGGACCTGTTCGGCGCCGAGTACGCCAACGTCCAGCCGCACTCGGGCGCCTCCGCCAACCAGGCCGCTCTCTTCGCCATCGCCAAGCCCGGCGACACGATCCTCGGCCTGGACCTGGCGCACGGCGGTCACCTCACGCACGGCATGCGCCTGAACTTCTCCGGCAAGCAGTTCAACGTGGTCGCGTACCACGTCGACGAGGCCGGTCTGGTGGACATGGCCGAGGTCGAGCGCCTGGCCAAGGAGAACAACCCGAAGGTCATCATCGCGGGCTGGTCCGCCTACCCGCGCCAGCTGGACTTCGCGGAGTTCCGCCGGATCGCCGACGAGGTCGGCGCGTACCTGTGGGTCGACATGGCGCACTTCGCCGGGCTCGTCGCGGCCGGTCTGCACCCCAACCCGGTGCCGTTCGCCGACGTGGTCACCTCCACCACGCACAAGACGCTGGGCGGCCCGCGCGGCGGTGTCATCCTCGCCCGCAGCAAGGAGTTCGCGAAGAAGCTGAACTCCGCGGTCTTCCCCGGCTTCCAGGGCGGCCCCCTGGAGCACGTGATCGCCGCCAAGGCCGTCTCCTTCAAGGTCGCGGCGAGCGAGGAGTTCAAGGAGCGTCAGCAGCGCACCCTGGACGGCGCCCGCATCCTGGCCGAGCGCCTGGTCCAGGACGACGCGAAGGCCGTCGGCGTGGACGTCCTGTCCGGCGGCACGGACGTGCACCTGGTCCTGGTGGACCTGCGCAACTCCGAGCTCGACGGCCAGCAGGCCGAGGACCGCCTCCACGAGGTCGGCATCACGGTCAACCGCAACGCGGTCCCGAACGACCCGCGACCCCCGATGGTCACATCGGGCCTGCGGATCGGTACGCCCGCGCTCGCGACCCGTGGCTTCCAGGAGGACGACTTCCGTGAGGTCGCCGACGTCATCGCCGAGGCGCTGAAGCCGGGCGACGTCGACACGGA
Organism: Streptomyces sp. NPDC051218; assembly: GCF_044455475.1. NCBI lineage: Bacteria > Bacillati > Actinomycetota > Actinomycetes > Kitasatosporales > Streptomycetaceae > Streptomyces > Streptomyces sp. NPDC051218. Next base: position 261,429 of record NZ_JBITEU010000012.1, read on the forward strand.
GTCGCTCAAGGCCCGCGTGTCGGCCTTGGCGGCCAAGCACCCGCTGTACCCCAACCTGTAGCGGTTTCGTACGCTTTCTTTCGTACGAAACTTCGGGGCACCGCGCACACTGGACACTGAAGACAGTGAGTGCGGTGCCCCGGCTCATGCCCCGCCCCAGCAGTTCTTTTCGCGCTTTGCGTAGTTCTCTGCACCACCCCGGCAGACAACGGCGTCTACCAATCACCCTTGGAGTTTCTCGTGGCCCTCTCGGTCTTCGACCTGTTCTCGATCGGCATCGGCCCGTCCAGCTCCCACACGGTCGGTCCCATGCGCGCCGCCCGCATCTTCGCGAGCCGCCTCAAGAACGAGGGCCTGATGGCCCACACCACCGCGATACGGGCCGAGCTCTACGGCTCGCTCGGCGCGACGGGCCACGGCCACGGCACCCCGAAGGCGGTCCTGCTCGGCCTGGAGGGCGAGTCACCGCGCTCGGTCGACGTGGAGTCCGCCGACGACCGCGTCGAGCAGATCAAGAGCTCCCACCGCCTCAACCTGCTCGGCATGCACGAGATCGACTTCGACTTCGCCGAGGACCTGGTCCTGCACCGCCGCAGGGCCCTGCCGTACCACGCCAACGGCATGACGATCTTCGCGTACGACCGCGACGGCGGGCTCGTCCTGGAGAAGACGTACTACTCGGTGGGCGGCGGCTTCGTCGTCGATGACGACGCGGTGGCCGGCGCGAACCCGATCGTGCCGGACGACACCGCCCTCAAACACCCCTTCCGCACCGGTGACGAGCTGCTGCGCCTGACCGAGGAGACCGGCCTCTCCATCTCCGCGCTGATGCTGGAGAACGAGAAGGCGTGGCGCACCGACGAGGAGATCCGCTCGGGTCTGCTCGACATCTGGGGCGTCATGCAGTCCTGCGTCTCGCGCGGCATGTCCCGCGAGGGCATCCTGCCGGGCGGCCTCAAGGTCCGCCGCCGTGCGGCCAACTCCGCCCGCAAACTCCGCTCCGAGGGCGACCCGCTGGCCCTCGCCATGGAGTGGATCACGCTCTACGCGATGGCGGTGAACGAGGAGAACGCCGCGGGCGGCCGGGTCGTGACCGCCCCGACGAACGGCGCCGCGGGCATCATCCCCGCCGTCCTGCACTACTACATGAACTTCGTGCCCGGAGCCGACGAGGACGGCGTGGTCCGCTTCCTGCTCGCGGCGGGCGCCATCGGCATGCTCTTCAAGGAGAACGCCTCGATCTCCGGCGCCGAGGTCGGCTGCCAGGGCGAGGTCGGCTCCGCCTGCTCGATGGCGGCCGGCGCCCTCGCCGAGGTGCTCGGCGGCTCGCCCGAGCAGGTCGAGAACGCCGCGGAGATCGGCATGGAGCACAACCTCGGCCTGACCTGCGACCCGGTCGGCGGGCTCGTCCAGATCCCGTGCATCGAGCGCAACGGCATGGCGGCCGTGAAGGCCGTCACCGCGGCGAAGATGGCGATGCGCGGCGACGGCAGCCACAAGGTGTCCCTCGACAAGGTCATCAAGACCATGAAGGACACCGGCGCCGACATGAGCGTGAAGTACAAGGAGACGGCGCGGGGCGGACTCGCGGTGAACATCATCGAGTGCTGAGGGGCCTTCCTCACTTCGCGAAGAGCAGGGCCTCCGCGCCCACCGGCCGGTAGCCGGCCGCCTGGAAGGCCCGCACGCTGCGTGCGTTCCCCGGGGACTGCTGGGCCCACACCGGCGCCGCGCCGGGCACCAGGTGCCGGGCCGCGCGCGCGAGCGCCCGGCCGAGCCCCCGGTGGCGTACGTCCTCTTCGACCTCGATCGCCGCCTCCCAGCGCCCGGCGAGCCCGCGCCCAAGCACCAGCACCCCGCTGCCGCTCGCGGTGGCCCACACCCGCACGTCGTCGCGGCGCTTGCGGGCCCTGACCACCCGGGGGTGGTCGGGGTCGTCGAGCTCGCGAAGGCCCAGGTCCGGGTCGGGGCCGCCGGGCAGGGCGTCGGCCACGGTCAGGAGGTCGGTGGTGTCGGTCGCGCGCCCCGTCCGCTCCAGGAAGGCGGCGAGGAACCGCGGGTTCATCGTGGCGGCCAGCGGATCGCAGGCGAGGGCGGCGAGGGTGGCGTGCACCCACCGCGGGTCCTCGTCCGTGACGACCACCGAGTGCGCGGTGAAGGCGATGACGCCCGCGTCGCGGTGGCAGGGCTGCGGCACGACGGTGGTGGTGCCGTCGGGCGGCGGGAACCGGCCGTCGGCCGCCGCGTCGAGGATCGCACCGAGCGTGGCAGGGGTCCTGGCCATGGGCGTACTCCTTGTGATCGCGTCCTCGGACGGCCGATACCCTAGCCCTCGTCAGTAGTGCACGAAGAAGGGGTGGATCCGGTGGCGGACATCGAGGAAGCGCGCAAGACGTTCGAGCGGTTCGACGCGGACGGCGACGGCTTCATCACGGCGGCCGAGTGGAAGTCGGCCATGGCGCAGATGGGGGACTTCTACGTCACCGAGACCGTCGCCGAGGCCGTGATCGGCACGAAGGACACGGACAAGGACAAGCGCCTGTCCTTCGACGAGTTCTGGGCGAGCCTGAACAAGCTGAACAAGTAGGCGAGTAACGACGTAGAAGGGGCCCGGCACACACACCACACGTGCCGGGCCCCTTCCGCGTACGTGTGCGACGCGCTCAGCGGGGGCGCCGCGCCGCCCGTACGCTCCACCGCCCCTCCGTGCGCTCGAGCCGCACCGGATGGTCGAAGCACTTGCTGATCCGGTCACCGGTCAGCACGTCGTCCACGGCGCCGGAGGCGAGCGCGCGCCCGTCGCGCAGCAGCAGCGCGTGCGTCGTACCTGCCGGGAGCTCCTCAAGGTGGTGCGTGACCAGGACCGTGGCGAGCTCCGGGTGGCTCTCGCGCAGGGTGTCCAGGCTGTCGAGGAGGCGCTCGCGGCCCGCGAGGTCGAGCCCGGTGGCCGGTTCGTCGAGCAGGACGAGCCGGGGCCGGGGCATCAGCGAGCGCGCGATCAGGGTCCGGCCGCGCTCCCCCTGCGAGAGCGTGGGCCAGCGCGCGTCCGTGCGGTGCGCGAGGCCGAGCATCGCGATCAGCCGGTCGGCCTGCTTCTCCTGCTCGGGTGTGGGGCGCCAACGGGGCAGCGGTTCGACGCTGTTGGTGAGCCCGGTGAGGACGACATCGCGCACCCGCAGGGGCGAGCGGAGCGGATGGCGGGGGTTCACATGACCGACGTACGCGCGCAGCTCGCGCAGGTCGACGCCGCCCAGCCGACGGCCGAGCACCTCGACCGTGCCGCGCGTGGGGTGGGTGACGGCTCCGCAGAGGCTGAGCAGGGTCGACTTACCGGCGCCGTTCGCGCCGAGCAGCGCCCAGTGCTCGCCGGGGCGGACGCTGAGCGTGACCTCTTCGAGGATGGGGCGCCCGTCGCGGACGACGGTGACGTCCGCGGCGTGCAGGACGGGGACGCCTGCGGTCATCGGATGACCACCGCCCGGTTCACCGCGGCGAGCACGGCCTGCACGGACGCGGTCAGGACCGAGGTGTCCAGGCCCGCGCCCCACCGGACCACGCCGCCCACCCGGCACTGCGCGTACGCAACGGCCTCGCTGGCGCCGCCCGCCTCGGTGGCGTGTTCGGAGTAGTCGAGGATGTCGACGGTGATCCCCGCGGCGGCGAGCGCCTCGACGAAGGCGGACAGGGGGCCGTTGCCCGCACCTTCGAAGTCCCCTGCGCGGTCGCCCACTTGGAGGGTGCAGACGAAGCGGTGGGCACCGTCCGGGGCGCGGTCGGTGGTCCAGGAGCTGAGCTCGACCTCGCCGCCGCCCTGCCCCGGCGCGACATAGGTCGCCCGGAACAGCTCGTACAGCTCCTTGGCGCTCGCCTCCCGACCGCTGTCGTCGGTGGCGTCCTGGACCACGCGTGAGAAGTCGGGGCGCATGCGCCGTGGCAGGTTGAGGCCGTGCCGGGTCTGCAGCAGATACGCCATTCCGCCCTTGCCGGACTGGGAGTTGACGCGAATGACGGCTTCGTAACTGCGCCCGATGTCGGCAGGGTCGATGGGCAGATACGGCACGTCCCACGGCGCCTCGCTCTCCGTGACCCCCAACTCGGCTGCGCTGCGCGCATGGTGGGCGAGCCCCTTGCTGATGGCGTCCTGGTGGGTGCCGGAGAACGCGGTGTGGACGAGGTCGCCCGCGTAGGGATGGCGGGGGTGCACGGGCAGCCGGTTGCAGTGCTCGACCACCTCGCGCACGGCGTCGATGTCCGAGAAGTCGACCATGGGATCGACGCCTTGGGCGTACAGATTGAGGGCCAGGGTCACCAGGTCCACGTTGCCGGTGCGCTCGCCGTTGCCGAAGAGGCAGCCCTCGACGCGCTGGGCCCCGGCCAGGACGGCGAGTTCGGCGCAGGCGACGCCCGTGCCGCGGTCGTTGTGGGGGTGGACGGAGAGGATGACGGATTCGCGCCGGGCGAGGTGGCGGTGCAGGTACTCGATCTGGTCGGCGTACACGTTCGGGGTCGCGATCTCGACGGTCGCGGGCAGGTTGTGGGTCACGGGACGTTCGGGACTCGCGTCCCACAACTCGGTGAGTCCGTCGCAGAGTTCGAGTACGTAGTCGGGCTCGGTGAGGTTGAAGGTCTCCGGCGAGAACTGGAACCGGATGTCCGCACCCGGCCGCGCGTCGGCCAGGCGCGCCATGTGGGCGGCGGCTTCCGTCACGACGTCACGCACCTGCGCGCGTGAGCGCCCGAGCACCACGTCGCGCCAGACGGGTGAGGTGGGGATGTAAAGGTGGACGACGGCGCGGGGCAGACCCTCGATGGACTCGAAGGTGTGGTCGATCAGGTCGGGCTTGGCGGGCGTGAAGACGACGATGCTGACGTCATCGGGGATGCCGCCGCTCGCGCTCAGCGCGGCGAGGTCGCGCACGAAGTCGAAGTCGGCCCGGCTGGCCGACGGGTAGCCGACCTCGATCTCCTTGAACCCCATCGAGACGAGCAGGTCGAAGAAGCGCCGCTTGCGGGCGGGGTCCATCGGCTCGGCGAGCGCCTGGTTGCCGTCCCGCAGGTCGACGGGGACCCAGAGGGGCGCACGCTCGATGCGGGAGCCCGGCCAGCCGCGGTCCTGCGAGGGGACGGTGACGCGGTCCTCGTAGGGGCGGTAGCGGTGGTGCGGCATGGGGCTCGGGCGCTGGGGGTTCCACGGGTACGCGGACAGATGGGCGGACAGTTCCGCAGACGGATACACAGTCGGATTCGCAGGGGACTTCACGGTGGCGGTGGCCTCTCGGCTCGGTCGGTGGGCCGACCGGCAGCACGGCACCCCGCGGCGGGGTGCCGGTCGCTTCAGGCCCCGCCGCGGCAGCCGAGAAGAAGGAGACCGCAGAAGATCACGGGCCTACACTAGGCACACATCAGCTCCCCGGACAAGCACTCCTCAGACAAGTACTCCTCAGACAACTCCACGTCCCGGAAGGCCCCCCCGCATGCCGCTCGGCTCCCTGCGCCCCAGCCCCTTGGTCGAACAGGCCACCACCCGCCTGCGCGACCAGATCACCGGCGGCCAGTGGCCCATCGGCAGCAAGCTCCCCGGCGAGACGACCCTGGCCAAAGAGCTCGGCATCGGCCGCTCCACCGTCCGCGAGGCACTGCGCTCACTCGCCGGGGCCGGTCTCGTCAAGTCCCGGCAGGGCGCCGGCGTCTTCGTCATCGCGACGGAGCCGGTCGCGGACTGGCCCACGCGGCTGCGGCGGGCCGCGGTGTCGGACGTGTACGAGGTGCGGATGCTGGTGGAGGTGCAGGCGGCGCGCCTCGCGGCGGTGCGGCGCACCGACGAGGACATCACGGCGATGCGGGACGCCCTCGAAGGCCGCAGGGCCACCGCGTCCGCGAGCGACGCCGCTTTCATCGACGCCGACATCGCCCTGCACGCGGCGGTCGTGGCGGCGGCCCGCAACCCCGTCCTCACGGACCTCTTCGCGGAGTTCGCCCCCGTGCTGCGGGAAGGCCTGCTGAACCTCCTCGACCTGATCGACGTACGCACCGAGGAGACCAACCACGGCGACGCCGCCCATGCCGCCCTCGTACGGGCCGTCGAGGCGAAGGACGCGGAGGAGGCGGCACGCGTCGCACAGTCCGAACTCCAGGACACCCTCGCCCGGTTGCCGGCCCGCGACTAGCCGGCGCCCACCCAGGACGCCGTGCTCAGCCGCGGTCGCTCGCGGGCTCGGGCTTCAAGCCGCGCTGATCGACCACGGCCCGCTCCAGGACCGCGTGGCTGCCGTACAGGACCTCGGGATTCCCCCCCTTGCCCGGCTTGCCGCCCGGCTTGTGGTTCTTCGTCATGTAGCCGCGCGAACCGAGGTAGGCGAAGGTCTTCTTGTCGAAGATCCATTCGCTGCGCGTCGCGAACGCCGACTCCTCGATGGTGATCCCGATCCCGTGGCGCCCCGCCGCGTCCACCGCGTCGGGCACCACGACCACTCCGGGGAGTTCGGCGACCACCTTGTAGAAAGCCGCGGCGTTCTCCGGCGGCATGACCGACCCGCCGACCAGATCACCGATCCGGTCGAAGACGGCCTGCGCCTTCGTCTCCCGCTCACCGGTCACCTCCGTCTCGGCGTACAGCTTCTTCAAGAGGGCGTCGGGGTCCGTGGGCAGCGAGGCGAGCCAGTCGTACGTCGGGCGGTCGGGCCCCTCCGGCAGAGCGCCGGTGTCATCGGAACCGTCCACCGCGGACGCCTCGATGGGCACGTCCTGCCCGGCCATCGGCGCCCCCTTCCCGGTCGCCCGGATCATGCCGATGTCCGTGACGGGTGCGGGATTCTGCGACAGCCAGACCTCTTCCTTGTACGGGGCGCCGAGCTTCACCGGCTCGTCGATCTCCCCCTCGTTGCCCTGGACGAGGTTGCGCGTGTAGACGAACTGGCTGTCCCTCACCGGCTTCGTCCCGGACTTCAGGGACGCGGTGGCGATCCGGTCGAGGGTGACGGCCGCGCCCGCGGTGGCACCCCGGCCCGCACCCATGTCGCGTACACCGTCACCGCCACCGGAGGGAAGCGTGGCGGCCAGGATCCCGGCCACCGCGAGCGCGGCGGCGGCCGGCATCAGCACCGCGGGACGCAGCGGCCCGCGGCGGGGCGCTGCGGGGACGCTCTCACCCCGAGTGTCGTGGGCGGTGTCTCGGTCGATCTGCTGCATCAGGACGTCCTTGTGGTGAAGGTGACGCCCCGGCGGAAGTTCCCATTCGTCTCCGTCCGACTCCGGCAGCAGGCGGGCCAGCGCATCGGCCTCGTCCTCTCCCCGGGGCGGGGTAGCGGCGTTCATCGGAATTCCTCCCGCAGGGGCAGGGCCACGAACGCGGCCCCACTCTCTACCTCTCCGCGGCCACGGAGAGGTTCCGTCACGTTCTTCACTTCCGCCGCACCGGTCCCGTCGGCCCCGAAGGCCCCGTCCTCGCTCAGCCGCCGCAGCCGCGCACGAGCCCGTGAGAGCCGCGACCGCACCGTGCCGACCGGGACGCCGAGCGCCTCGGCGGCCTGCGCGTAGTCGAGCCCGGACCAGACGCAGAGCGTGAGCACCTCACGCTCCTGCCGGCGCAGCCCGCGCAGCGCGCCGTGCACCGCAGCGAGCCGCCGAGCGTCGTCCATCCGCCCCGCCGACTCCTCGGCGAAATCCGCCACTTGGGGCGGCGTCGGCTGACGCGACAGAAAGGCGAGCCGCCTGCGCAGGCCCCGGTTGGCGTTCTGCGCCTTGTGCGTCGCGATGCCGAGCAGCCACGGCTTGAGCGAACCGCCGTCCGGCTCAAGGCGGTCACGGGTTCGCCAGGCCGCGAGGAAGGTCTCGGACATGACCTCCTCGGCGGTCGACCAGTCGCCGGTCAGCCTCAGGGCGTGGCTGTAGACCGTCCGCGCGTACGCCTCGTACAACTCACCGAACGCCTCGCGCTCACCTGCCCGGATACGTGCATGGATGCCATCTCCCAGTTCACTAGGCCTCACACCACGTATCTCTCCGCACCCCGGGCCGAGTTCCTGTGCCCCTCGTCACACGGGCGCCCCCTCATCCTCCCACCCACCGGAATAACCCGGCCGATCCGGAGGTTGGCTCCGTTACGACACCGGCGAACCTACCCCGGAGGGGTCAGTCATGAAGATCGGCATCATTGGCGCGGGCAACATCGGCGGCAACCTCACCCGTCGCCTCACGGCCGTCGGTCACGACGTGTCCGTGGCGAACTCACGCGGCCCGCACACCCTCACGGAACTCGCCGAGGAGACCGGCGCCAAGGCCGTGACGGTCGAGGAGGCCGCACACGACGCGGAGGTCGTCGTCGTGACGATCCCCCTGAAGGCCGTACCGAACCTGCCGTCCGGCTTCCTCGACGGCGCCGCCGAGAACGTCGCCGTCATCGACACCGGCAACTACTACCCGCAGCAGCGCGACGGAAAGATCGCGGAGATCGAGGAGGGCCTGACCGAGAGCCGCTGGACCGAGCGCCGGATCGGCCACCCGGTGATCAAGGCCTTCAACGGCACCTACGCCCAGGACATCCTCGACAAGCCCCAGCCCAAGGGCACTCCCGGCCGCGTCGCCCTCCCGGTGGCCGGCGACGACGAGGCCGCCAAGAAGGTCGTACGCGATCTGCTCGACGAGATCGGCTTCGACACCGTCGACACGGGCGGCCAGGACGAGTCCTGGCGTCAGCAGCCGGGCACCCCGGTCTACGGCCTGGCCAAGGACACCGAAGCCGTCACCAAGGCCCTGTCCGAGGCCTCCCCCGAGCGCACGGCGGAGTGGCGCGCCTGACCACCACCGGTCGCGCGGCGGGGCGTGGCTACGGCTTGGCCCAGTCCCGCAGCGCGTCCTCGCTGGCGAAGTCCGCCACGTTCTTGTCCAGCGGCGTCGACGTGTACTGGTGGATGCGCCAGTCCGCCTGGATACGGGGCTTGCCCGCCGTGACGTAGTCGGCGATCCAGAGGCCGTCGCCGGCGTAGGACGTGGTGTCGTGGTTGAGCCAGAAATCGCGGTTGCAGTACAAGATCACCCGGTGGCTCGGCCGCAGCCGCTTCACCTCGCGGATGAACCGGTCCTTCTCCGCGTTGCTCGCGCGCGTGCGGTCCCCCGTCCACTCCCAGTCCACCGCCAGCAAGTCCCCTGCTTTCTCAGGGGCCTTGCTGACGAAGTACTCCGCCTGGGCCGTGATGTTCCCCGGCCACAGGAAGTGGTAGAAGCCGACCACACAGCCGCCGTCCCGTGCCCGTTTCGTCTGGGCCGTCAGCCTCGGATTGACGTACGAACGGCCCTCCGTCGCCTTGATGATGACGAAAGAGATGCCGTCCGTCTCGAACGTGGATTGGTACGAGCTGACGTCGATGCCTTTGAGCACGTGCGGCCTCCTGAGCGGCAGAGGGGAGGGCGGCTGGATCTACCCTTCTCGTGCCCGGTGGCCGCTGTGGTCAACCGTTGAACAGCTCAGCGGAAGATCCCCGTGTGGCCGAGCGAGTAGCGGCCGGGCTGCGGGTAGACCGCGAGGCCGTGCGGGCCGCCGCCGACGGGGATGCGGGCCGTCTGGACGCCGGTGCGGGTGTCGATGGCGTACACCTCGGAGTCGTAACGCCCCGACAGCCAGAGGGTGTTGCCGTCCGCCGACACTCCCCCCATGTCGGGGCTGCCGCCCTGGGGGAGCTTCCACTTCTTGGTGAGCTTGTTCTTGGCGAAGTCGAACACCGAGACGGTGCCTTCGCCGCGGTTGGACACGTACATCTCGCGCGAGTCCCGGCTCACGTACAGGCCGTGGGTGCCCTTGCCCGTCGGCAGGAGCTTCGGCTTGTCGAACTTGTCGCCGCTCAGGACCCACATGCCGTGGGCCATCATGTCGGCGACGTAGAAGGTCTTGCCGTCGGGCGAGATCTTCACGTCCTGCGGCATGGCGCCCTCGAAGGGCAGCTTCTGCTGGGCGACCACCTTCATCTTCTCGGTGTCGACCTTCAGGAGTTCGCCCGAGAACTCGCAGGAGACGATGAAGTAGCGGCCGTCGGCGGAGAAGTCGGCGTGGTTGACGCCGTAGCAGCTGACCGGTTCGGTCTTGACCTTCTTCATGGTGTGCGGGTCGCGGAAGACGAGCTCGCGGTCCATCGACGCCATCACGATCGCGTACTTGCCGTTGGGCGTGAAGTAGAGGTTGTACGGGTCGTGCACGTCGACGGGCTTGCCCGCCTTGCCGGTCTTGGGGTCGATGGGGGTGAGCGTGTGGCCGCGGTTGTTGTTGACCCAGAGCGTCTTCATGTCCCAGGAGGGGACGACGTGCTGGGGCTGGACCCCGACGTCGATCGTGTCGATCACTTCGTACGACTTGGGGTCGATGACCGAGACGGTGTTGGAGTTGGTGTTGGGGACGTAGACCCGGGAGGGGAAGTCCTTGACCACGGGGGAGAGTTTGTTCGGGCGGTCGGCCGCGTAGACGTCCTTGGGGTCGAGGACGGGCGGCATGCCGGGCAGTCCGGGCGGAGCCTTGGTCTTGGCGGGCTTCTGGACGCCCTTGGTGCTCAGGGCCTCGTTCTCGCGGGCGTCGCTGCCGCAGCCGGCGAGCGCGGCGGTGACGACGGCGCCGGCGGCGACGACCGCCGCGGCGCGCCGGGTGAGGTTCAGGTGGAGGGTCATCAGGTCAGCAACTCCGTGGTCGTCACCGCGCGCAGGTCGCGGCGGTCGAGTTCTTCCAGGACGGCGGGGAGCGCGGCGACCGTGTCCGCGTACCCGAAGTGCAGGCTCACGACGGAACCCGGGCGTACCTCTGAGGTGATCTTGCGGGTGACGGCCGGGGCGCCGGGCGAGGTGAAGTCGAGGGAGTCGACGTCGTACGAGAGGACGTGCGGGTAGCCGGCGCGGCGGGCGAGGCGGGCGACGAGGGGGGTCGCGGTCTCGGCTCTGGAGGGGCGGAACCAGGTGCCGATGGAGCCGGTGAGGCGGCGCAGTCGTTCGGCGCAGCCGGTGATCTCCGCGTAGGCGTCGGCCTCGGGCAGTGCGTTGATGGTGCGGTGGTGGTGGGTGTGGTTGCCGAGGTCGTGGCCGCCGTCGATGATTCGGCGGGCGAGTTCGGGGTGTTCGTCGAGCCAGCTGCCGACGGCGAGGACGGTGATCTTCGCGTCCGCCTGCTCGGCGATGGTGAGCAGGGAGCGTGCGGTGGCCGGGTCGCCCTGGCCGTGGAAGGTGAGGGCGACCTGGGGCCGGCCGCGGGGGCTGTGCGCGATCTGGTCGGGGAGGCCGGGAAAGTGGCGGGGTGCTGGGGCGGCTCGGGGTGTTTTCGCGGCGGGGTACCGGGCGGCGGGAGCGGCCTGGTCCGCGGGGGCGGCTCCGAAGGAGGAGCAGCCTGCGGTGAGCGCGCCCGCGACGGCCAGTTCGGCGCCCGTGCGCAGGGCTCCACGGCGGTCGGTCTCGGTCACACGACCATTTAATGGGCAAAGAGGGTGAAAGCCGCTTATTGCTCTCCTTTGCGCCCTTCGGGTCGGCGGGGTGAGGGCGTGCGCCACACCCTCACCTCTTGCGGAACACCTGCCACAGCCAGAACTTAACCAGCGTTTACCAGGCAGGTGTCCCAGCTCACCAAGGATTCACTTCTACACTGCCCCGATTCGCACCCGTATGCCCGGATAGGGACTTTTGGATCGCCGGGCCCCGTCTGCCATAGTCGGAGCCACGACCCCCATTGACCCGGGCTCAGGTCGTTCCGGCGTCGTGGACCACACCCCTTTGTCCGCGGCGCCCCGCGCAGGCCCCCGCGATGCCGTACCGGCGACCGGGGGCTTTCGCGTATCAGCGGCCACCTCGGCGTCGCCTCAGCGGTCGGCGACCCGCATCTCGAACCAGGTCGTCTTGCCCCGCGGCAGCAGGTCCACGCCCCACCGGTCGGAGAGCTTGTCGACGAGGAAGAGGCCGCGGCCACTGAGGTCGAGTTCCTGGACGGGCATCAGGCAGGGCAGGCCGCGCGAGGGGTCGCGCACCTCGATCCGGATCCAGCCGCGCCGCCGCATCATCCGCAGGCCGAAGACGCGGGCGCCGGTGTGCCGCACGGCGTTGCCGACGAGTTCGGAGGTGAGGAGCACCGCGTCCTCGGTCAGCTTCGGGGAGAGCCCCCAGTGCCGGAGCACCACGACTTGGGCGAGCCTGCGCGCGATGGCCGCGGACTCCGGGCGCGACGGCAGCGGAACCTCCGCGTCCGTCGGATTGCCGAACAACTCGAGCGCCTTGAGCGCGTGTTCGTCCTCAACCGCCGGCGACCAGCGCGCCGCGGTCGCACTCCCGTGTCGCCGCGGCTGTTCGATACCCTCCAGCCCCGCCATGTCCCCCATCATGGCCGCACGGAACGCATTCCGGGGCCGTTCCGACGGAATAAGCCCCCCGGAACCATCCGTTCCGGGGGGCCGGGTAGGCATATGCCAGAGGCAGTTAGGCCCCTGCGGCACCCACGCTGACCTGCGATGACTGCCCGCTTACGAGTGATCACTTACGGCCGCGAGCGCGACGGGCTTAAGGTTCTCTTAAGCCCGCCATAATCAGCCCCTTCGGGGGACACTTTGGCTGACGCAGCCTCAACTGGCCGGTTCCCGGCGTGACTTCGTGCGTCGATTCAGAGGAACTTCGCCTTGCCGGGACCCTCCTCGACGAAGCTGCGCATGCCCCGCTCGCGGTCCTCGGTGGCGAACAGACCGGCGAACCAGGTGCGTTCAATCGCGAGCCCGGTGTCGATGTCCGTCTCCAGGCCCGCGTCCACGGACTCCTTGGCGGCGCGCAGCGCGAGCGCGGGCCCCTGCGCGAGCCGCGCGGCCCACTGGTGCGCCTGCTCGTACACCTCGGCGGCGGGCACGACCCGGTCCACCAGGCCGATGGTGAGCGCCTCTTCGGCCTTGACCATGCGGCCGGTGAAGATGAGGTCCTTGGCCTTGGACGGGCCGACCAGACGGGACAGGCGCTGGGTGCCGCCCGCGCCGGGGATCAGGCCGAGCAGGATCTCCGGCTGGCCGAGCTTGGCGTTGTCGGCGGCGATGCGGAAGTCGGCGCAGAGGGCGAGCTCGCAGCCGCCGCCGAGCGCGTAGCCGGTGACGGCGGCGACGACGGGCTTGGGGATACGGGCGACCGCGGTGAAGGAGTCCTGCAGCGCCCTGGACCGCGCGACCATCGCCGCGTGGTCCATGGCCTGCATCTCCTTGATGTCCGCGCCCGCGGCGAACACCTTCTCGCCGCCGTAGATGATCACGGCGCGTACGTCGTCGCGCCGGGTCGCCTCTTCGGCCAGCTCCTTGAGCCGGTCCTGGAGGGCGATGTCGAGCGCGTTCATCGGGGGGCGGTCGAGGCGGATCGTGCCGACGCCCTCGGCGACTTCGAGATGCACAGATGTCATGCGGGGCACGTTAGCCGTGCCCCGCATGACGGCGACATGTGGCCGGGGTGTGATCCCGGTCGGCCGGTCAGGCCTTCCACTTCTCCCAGGACATGTTCCAGCCGTTGTAGCCGTTCTCGGGCTGGATCGTCTTGTCCGCGGAGTTCTTCACGACCACGAGGTCCCCGATGAGGGAGTTCTCGAAGAACCATCCGGCGGGCGTCTTCTTGCTGTAGCCGCCGCGCACGTCGCTCAGGCCTATGCAGCCGTGGCTGGCGTTCGTGTTGCCGAAGGCGCCGCCCGACCAGTAGTTGCCGTGGATGAACGTGCCGGAGGTGGACAGGCGCATCGCGTGCGGGACGTCCTTGATGTCGTACTCGCCGCCGAAGCCGACGGTCTCGCCGTTCATGCGTGTGACCTGGAGCTTCTCGCTGATGACCATCTGGCCGTTGTACGTGGTCGTGCCGGGGGCGCCCGCGGTGATCGGGATCTTCTTGATCTGCTTGCCGTCCCTGACGACCTTCATCTGGTGCGACTTGGCGTCGACGGTGGAGACCTGGCTGCGGCCGATCGTGAACTTCAGGGTCTTGGCCTGCTCGCCGTAGACACCGGGGCGGCCCTCGACACCGTCGAGGTTGAGGTCGACGGTGACCTTCGTGCCCGCCTTCCAGTACTTCTCGGGGCGGAAGTCGATGCGGTCGTTGCCGAACCAGTGCGGCTCGACGTCCACCGCCGGCTCGGTCTTGATCTTGATGGCCTTCTCGACGTCCGCGGGCTCGGTGATGCCACGGTTGAAGTGGACCGAGAACGGCATTCCGACGCCGACCTTCGAGCCGTCCTCCGGCGTGAACTGCCCGATGAAGGTGTTCTTCGGGGTCAGCGTCGTGAAGGTGGTGTCCTTGGCGGACTCACGTCCCTCGGAGTCCTTGGCTATCGCGTGGACCTTGTACTTCGTGGAGGCGGCGAGGTGGTGCGCCGGGGTCCAGCTCGCGCCGCCCGAGGTGATCTTGCCCGGGACCGGATTGCCCTTGCTGTCCTCGACCTTGACCTGGGAGAGCTTGCCCTTGTCGGCGGCTATCTTCAGTGCGCCGCTGGTGGCCACCGCATCGGCGCCGTCCTTCGGAGCTATGGTCACCACTGCCGTCGACGGCGCGTTCTTGTCGGCCGCCTTGCCCTTGCCTTCGCTGCCGGAGTCCGAGCCGCCGCCCCCGCCGCATGCCGTGACCAACAGCAGCGTCACACCCGATGCCACCGCAAAGAGGCCCTTGGTGCCCCGTCGTCGTGCGCTCCCCCGCGCACCAACCGACGTCCCCGATATCGGTCGCCCGTTCACGATGTGTCTCCCCTCGCACGGCCTGGTCAGGCCCGCACCCCAGTGCCTCAGCGCGCACAGACACGCGCCTGCGCTAGATAACCACACGGCCCTGACCGATGACTCCCCGCCAATGTCACTGTTCAGTCCCAACTGCGCATGGTGTGCGGGCCCTGCCTCAGCGACCGTCCGCGGGGCGGGCCGCCGGCTTGGTGCCGGGCGGCGCCGTCCAGTCCTTCCACTCCATGTTCCAGCCACCGAGCCCGTTGTCGGGAGCGACTTTCTTGTCATCGCTGTTGACGACTTCCACCACGTCGCCGATCAGGGTCCGGTCGAAGAACCATCCCGCCGGGGTCTGGGAACTGCCGCCCTTCACGTCGCGCAGGCCCACGCAGCCGTGGCTGACATTCGTGTTGCCCGGCGCGTTCGGGGCCCAGTAGTTGCCGTGCAGGAAGGTGCCTGAGGTCGTCAGGCGGATCGCGTGCGGGACGTCGGGGATGTTGTACTCGCCGCCGAAGCCGACGGTGCGGCTGTTCATCCGGGTCACCTCCAGCATCTCCGTGACCACCATTTTCCCGTTGTACGTGGGGGTCTTGGGAGCCCCGGCGGTGATCGGCACCGTGGAGAGGATCTCGCCGTCGCGCCGTACCTCCATCGTGCGATCCGAGGCGTCGACCAGGGAGGTCTGGCTGCGGCCGACCGTGAACGAGAAGCTCTTGTCCTGGAGGCCGTAGACGCCGGGGGCGGCCTCGACGTCGCGCAGGCGCAGTCCGATGGTGACCTTCGTGCCGGGTTTCCAGTACTTCTCGGGGCGGAAGTCCACGCGGGTCTTGCCGAACCAGTGCGGTTTCACGTCGACTTCCGGCTTCGCGGTGACGCTGATGGCGCGCTGGACGGCGTCGAGGTTCTCGATCTCCTGGTTGAACTCCAGGGAGACGATCATGCCGGTGCCGACGGTGGAACGGTTCTCCGGTGACACGTAGGCGATGAACCGCTCGTCGGGGACGGCCGTCGTGAACGTCGTGTGCCGGGCGGAGCGGCGGCCGTGGCCGTCGAGGGCGACGGCGTCCACCTCGTACTTCGCGGCGAGCGCGAGGCCGTCCTCGTCCAGTGGCTTCCAGGTCATGCCGTCCTCGTCGATGCGGCCCGGCACCGGAGCCTCCTGGGCGTCCTGCACCCGGACGACCTTCACCGATTCGAGGCGGCCGTCGGGGACCTCGACCTGGAGCCGTTCGTCCGCCTTGACGCCCTTGCTGCCGTCGTCGGGGGTCACCCGGATCGCATCGGCGGGTGACCGTGGCTTGCCCATCAGCCGGTCGACGCCACCGCCGTCACCGCTGCATCCCGCGGCCCCGGCCAGCAGTCCTGCCCATGTCATTACGGCGGCCAGCGCGGCCCCTGCGCGCCGAGCGCGCCTCGCTACCTGTCTCACGACCGTCCCAACGACGGTCCCCCTCCTGGGGAAACGTGAGTGCGACGCACGCGCTGGGCAGAACAGTGGGGAGGACGGCGCGGGCCATCGGGTCCACACGTGCCGTCCGGTCGGGTAAGCCCCCGCCGCCGGGACGCGGCAGGGGTCGAGCCGCAGGAGGCGAATGGGTGTCCAGCGCAGCCGAACAGGAAGCACTCAGGGGTGGGCGGCGCGGGACGGGCGCGGCCGCGGGGAACGGGAAGGCCCCCGCCGTGAACGGGACGTCCAAGGAGGTGCGCGGCGCGCCGCGCGGTGCCCCGCCGGCGCGCGGGCTGCCCGCGTGGCCAGGGGCGCCGACGCCGCTCGGCGCGCGGTACAGAGTGGGGCCGGACGGCGTCGCCGGCACCAACTTCGCGCTGTGGGCGGGGGGTGCGGAGGCCGTCGAGCTCTGCCTGTTCGACGAGCGTGGCGTCGAGACGCGCACGTCGCTGACCGAGCTGACGCACGAGATATGGCACGGCTTCGTGCCGGGCGTCCGGCCGGGCCAGCGTTACGGCTATCGCGTGCACGGCCGCTGGGACCCGTGGACGGGGGCCCGCTGGAACCCGGCGAAGCTGCTCCTCGACCCGTACGCGCGCGCGGTGGACGGCGACTTCGCGACGCACGGGCTGCCGCCCGAGGTGTACGGGCATGTGCGGGACTGGCCGCAGCAGCACGTGGCCGACACGGTGCGGGACGACAGGGACTCGGCGCCGTACGTCCCCAAGGGTGTGGTCGTGCACGATGACGCGCCGGACGACGAGTGGGCGGACGACCGGCGCCCGAAGACGCCGTGGGCGGACTCGGTCATCTACGAGGTCCACGTACGCGGCTTCACCAAGCTGCACCCGGGGATTCCGGAGGAGCTGCGGGGGACGTACGCGGGGCTCGCGCATCCGGCGGCGGTCAGCCATCTCGTACGGCTCGGGGTGACGGCGGTGGAGCTGCTGCCGGTGCACCAGTTCGCGCACGAGGACCATCTTTTGCGCCGGGGTCTGAAGAACTACTGGGGCTACAACTCGATCGGCTATTTCGCGCCGCACGCGGCGTACGCGGCCTCGGGTACGAGGGGGGAGCAGGTCGGCGAGTTCAGGCGGATGGTGCGGGCGCTGCACGAGGCCGGGATCGAGGTGATCCTGGACGTGGTCTACAACCACACGGCGGAGGCGGGCGAGCTGGGCCCGACGCTGTCGCTCAAGGGCATAGACAACCGCGGGTACTACCGGGTGCAGCCGTCGGACGCGCGGCGGTACGCGGACTACACGGGCTGCGGGAACACGCTCCAGGTGGTGCAGCCGCATGTGCTGCGGCTGATCACGGACTCCTTGCGCTACTGGGTGACCGAGATGGGGGTGGACGGTTTCCGCTTCGACCTCGCGGCGGCCCTTGCCCGCTCGTTCCACGACGTCGACATGCTGTCGCCCTTCCTCGCGGTGATCGCGCAGGATCCGGTCCTGCGGCGGGTGAAGCTGATCGCCGAGCCGTGGGACGTGGGGTCAGGCGGTTATCAGGTGGGGGCCTTCCCTCCGCTGTGGACGGAGTGGAACGACCGCTACCGAGGCGCGGTGCGGGACTTCTGGCGGGGGGCGCTGCCCGATGTGCGGGATCTCGGTTACCGGCTCTCCGGGTCGAGTGACCTCTATGCGTGGGGCGGGCGCAGGCCGTACGCGTCGGTGAACTTCGTGACGGCGCACGACGGGTTCACGCTGCGGGACCTGGTGAGTTACGAGCGCAAGCACAACGAGGCGAACGGGGAGGGGAACAGGGACGGATCGGACGACAACCGGTCGTGGAACTGTGGCGTGGAGGGTGAGACGGCGGACGCGGGGGTGGCGCGGCTGCGGCGGCGGCAGCTGCGCAATCTGCTGACGACGCTGCTGCTCTCGACGGGGGTGCCGATGCTGGTCGCCGGGGACGAGATGGGGCGTACGCAGCGGGGGAGCAACAACGCGTACTGCCAGGACAACGAGGTCAGTTGGGTGGACTGGGGGCTGCTGGACGAGCCGGAATGGGCGGCGCTCTTCGAGCTGACGTCCCGTCTGATCTCGTTGCGGCACCGGCATCCCGTGCTGCGGCGGCGGGCGTTCTTCTCGGGGCGTGCGCATTCGGCGGACGGGCTGCGGGATCTGGCGTGGTTCACGGCGCGCGGGAGGGAGATGACGGAGGGCGACTGGTACGCGCCTGCCGCGACGCTCGGCATGTATCTGTCCGGGCGTGACATTCCCGGGCGCGATGCCCGGGGAGCGCCGATCGTCGACGACAGCTTCCTCGCGGTCCTGCACGCGGGGAGCCGTGCGGCGAGCTTCATGCTGCCGGGGGCGCCGTGGGCGCGGGCGTACGAGGTGGTGGTGGACACGTCCCTGGAGGAGCAGGGGGACGCGCCGGGCACGGTGCTGCGCGCCGGCTCCCCGGTCACGGTCGCCGCGCGGTCGGTGCTGTTGCTGCGGGTGCGGGACGACGGGGCGGGGGGTGGGGGCTGAGGGCGCGGGTGGGGCTGAGGGCACCCGGAGGCGGGCCCGCATTGGTCCGTACCTGCCCATTGCAGCGCTGTCCCGCACGGGTCAAGCTCAGCCCATGGACCTGGAGTTGAGGCACCTGAAGACGATCCGGGCGATCGCCGACGCGGGCAGCCTGACCAAGGCCGCCACCGCGCTCGGGCTCGCGCAGCCCGCCCGTCGCGGCCTGTGCCGTGCTTGGTGTGGTTGTTCTTGGCGGTCTGCCCGGTGCCGCCCACGCCCAGGATTCGCCCTCCCCCGCCGAGACCGCCGCCGTCGGCCAGACGTCGCCCGCGGTCCTGAAGGCCATGCAGCGGGACCTCGGGATCAGTTCGGCGCAGGCCGAGGCTCGTCTGGTCAATGAGGCCGAGGCCGGTGCCGTCGCGGGAGCCCTGCGGGTTTGCCGTCGGGCGTGACTTCGCGGGCGCCTGGGTGAGCGGTGCCACCTCGGCGCGGCTCACCGTGGCCACCACCGATGCCTCCGATGTGCCGAGGATCGAGGCCCGGGGTGCGCGGGCCGAGGTCGTGCGGCACTCCCTGGCCCAACTCGACGCCGCCAAGGCCCGGTTGGATCGCGTCGCGGACGGCAGCGCCACGCGTGACGCTCCCGTCCGGTACGTCGACGTGCCGTCCAACTCCGTCGTCCTGCGTGCCCTGCGGCCGGGCGCCGCACACTCCCTCGTCTCCGCGGCCGACATCACCCCCTCCCTCGTACGCGTCGAGAAGACCCGGGAACGGCCGCGTCCGCGCTACGACCTCGTGGGCGGCGACGCCTACTACATGGGCGGCCGGTGTTCCATCGGCTTCCCGATCACCAAGGGCACCCAGCAGGGCTTCGCCACGGCGGGCCACTGCGGGCGCGCGGGCACCGCGACCACCGGCTACAACCAGGTGGCTCAGGGCACGTTCCAGGCGTCCGTCTTCCCCGGCATGGACATGGCCTGGGTCGCCACCAACTCCCAGTGGACCGCCACCCCGTACGTGAAGGGCCAGGGCGGGCAGCGGGTCGGCGTCGGGGGCTCCACGCAGTCCCCGGTGGGTGCGTCAATCTGCCGCTCCGGCTCCACGACGGGGTGGCACTGCGGCACGATCCAGCAGCACAACACCAGCGTCACCTACCCCGAGGGCACCATCAGCGGCGTGACGCGCACGACGGTCTGCGCGGAGCCCGGCGACTCGGGCGGCTCCTACATATCCGGCAGCCAGGCGCAGGGCGTCACCTCGGGTGGGTCCGGCAACTGCTCCAGCGGCGGGACGACCTTCCACCAGCCGATCAATCCGCTCCTTCAGCAGTTCGGCCTGACGCTGAAGACCACCGGCGGCGGCGACCCCGGCCCCGGTGACCCCGACCCGGGCGGCACGTGGGCCGCGGGCAAGGTCTACGCCCCGGGTGACTCCGTCACCTACGGCGGGTCCACCTATCGCTGCCTCCAGGGACACCAAGCCCAGCCCGGCTGGGAGCCGCCGAACACCCCGGCCCCCTGGCAGCGCGCCTGACCCCGAGGGTCAGCCGAGAATGCCGCGGCCGTACGCCGTGGCCACTGCCGCGGCCCGGTCCTTGACGCCCAACTTGCCGTAGATGTGGGTGAGATGCGTCTTGACCGTGGCCTCGCTGATGAAGAGTTCCGCGGCGATCGCACGGTTCGACGTGCCCTTGGCGACGAGCGCGAGCACTGCCCGTTCGCGGGTGCTCAGCGGTTCGTTGCCGGGGGCACGCACGCGTGAGACGAGCCGGGACGCGACGGCGGGCGAGAGGACCGTGCGGCCCTGGGCCGCCGCGCGGACCGCGGTGAACAGGTCGTCGCGGGGCGCGTCCTTGAGGAGATACCCCGTCGCCCCCGCCTCGATCGCGGGCAACGTGTCGGAGTCCGTGTCGTACGTGGTGAGGACCAGGACCCGGGCGCGGGAGCCGCGCCGGTTCAGCTCGGCGATCGCGTCGACACCGCCCCCGCCCGGCATCCGCAGGTCCATCAGGACGACGTCCGGGTCCAGCCGCTCCACCAGGGCGAGGGCCTCGACGCCGTCGGCCGCCTCGCCGAGCACCTCGAAGCAGGGGTCCGAGCGGAACATGCCGCGCAGACCGTCCCGTACGACGGGATGGTCGTCGACGATGAGGAGAGTGATCACGTCAGCCATGGCGGACCAACGGTACGCGAGCCGACAGCGCGGTGCCGTGCCCCGGCTCCGACTCGACGGTGAACGAGCCCGCGACACGTTCGGCGCGCGCCCGCATCCCGTCGAGCCCGAAGCCGCCGGAGCCGCTGCGCCGCACCAGGTCCAGCGGATCGAAGCCGCGGCCGTCGTCACGCACGTCCAGGGCGACCTCGCCCTCCATGTACGAGAGGGTGACGCCCAGGCGGGTGGCGTCCGCGTGCCGGGTGGCGTTGGACAGTGCCTCCTGGACGATGCGCAGGAGGGTGGCCTCGATCTCCTCGTGCAGCGGCTCGGCGGCTCCGGTGACCGTGAAGTCGCCGCGTACACCCGTGCGTTCGGACCACTCCGCGACCGTCTTCTTCAACGCCTCGGGGAGCGCGTCGTGCTCAAGGGCCGTCGGGGAGAGGTTGTGCACGGAGCGGCGGGCCTCGCCGAGGCTGTGCCGGGCCAGGTCCGCAGCCCGGCCCAGATGCTCGCGGGCCAGGGTCGCGTCGGATGCGGCCGCGACGACCTGGAGCTGGGCGATGATGCCGGTGAGGCCCTGCGCGATGGTGTCGTGGATCTCGGCGGCGATCCTGCGCCGCTCGTCGGCGACCCCCGCCTCCCGTGCCTGGACGAGGAGTTGGGCGTGCAGGGCGGCGTTCTCGTCCATGGCCTGCTGAAGAGCGGTGTTGGTGCGTTCCAGTTCGACGATGGTGGCCGCGGCGTCGAGAGCGCGCTGGTCCTCCTGCGCCGCGAGGTGGGCGAAGACGGTGAGCAGCGCGACGTTCACCGCGAGCAGCGCGCCGAACACGGCCCAGCCCAGGTCGCCGTGGGGCGGAAGCCCGCCCGACTGGGAGCCCGCCATGATGACGGCGGTGGCGAACAGGCCGGGCTTGACCAGGCGTGGCGGCAGCAGCCGCTCGGTGCCGAAGTAGCCGACGATGGCGAAGAACGCGAAGAACGGGTTGATCCAGGTGAGGACGAAGGCGATCGCCCAGCGCAGGGCGTAGTAGACGATGCCGGCCGTCGAGGGGCCGGGACGTGAGCGGGCCAGTGGCCCCCACCACAGCTGGAGCGCCAGCGCCGCGACGATCAGGGCGCCCACCACGTACCACGCGTCGCGGCTCATGCCGATGACGACGCTCGTGGCGACGGACATGACGGTGCCGAAGCCGAGCAGGACGTAGGGGCCCCAGCGAAAGAACATGCCCCAGCGCTGCTCGATCATCTGCGTGGCGTCCGCCGTACTCGTACTCACGGTCCCAGTGTCGGTCACCTCTCGCCCCGCCCTCAGCTCACTTTCCGGATCACTCCCACCGGAACCAGCGCGCTGCCGCCGCTGAGAGGACCACGGTCCACAACGCGAGCACGCCGAGGTGGGCGAATCCGGGCCAGTTTCCTGCCGCGGCTTCGCCCAGGGCCTGGGCGGCGGCGCCGAGCGGAGTGATCTCCACGATGCGGGCGAGCGAGTCCGGCATGGCCTGCACCGGCAGCCAGACGCCCGCGCAGAACATCATCGGGAAGAAGACGGCGGAGCCGATCGCGGTCGCCGCCTTCGTCGTACGCGAGATCGCCGGGACCATGGCGCCGAGCGCGAGGCCGCACAGGATGGCGAGGAGCAGCGCGATCGCGTAGCCAAGGGCCTGGCGCGGCAGGGTCACGTCGAAGACCAGGCGGCCCACGGCCAGTGAAAGCAGGGACGAGACGAGCGCGGCGGCGCCGTGGATGCCCATCTGCGCGCCGAGCACGGCGGAGGGGCGGACCGGCGTGGCCGACATGCGGCGCAGGATGCCGCGTTCGCGGTAGCCGGTGATCAGTGGCGGCATGGCCTGGAGGCCCGCCATGATCAGGGAGAGCAGCACCGTCACGGGGACGTACACGTCGACCGACCTGAGCCCGCCGAGCGAGTCCGAGGGTTCCCGGAAGGAGGGGATCGAGCCGAGGATCGCCAGGAGGACCGTGGGGAACGCCATGATCCAGAAGAGGGAGCCGGGCTCGCGGCGGAAGATCCGGAACTCGGCCCTGAGCACGGCGGCCGATGCCCCGCGCGGTGCGACGGAGTGGGGTGCGGTGACGGCGGCGCTCATGCCGATGCTCCCGTGAGGTCGAGGAACGCGTCGTCCAACGTGGCGTCGGAGACCCGGAGTTGATGTGCGGTGATGTGGTGCCGGGCGAGCAGCGTGATGGCGGCGTCGACGGTCTCGTCGGTGCCGTTCAGGGTGTAGCGGCCGTCACGCTGATCGACGGAGATCACTCGCGGCAGCGCGGCGAGCTCCCGCTCGTCGAGCGGCGCGGACGGCGTGAAGGACATGACGGTCGATCCCGCGGCCCGGCTGATGAGGCCCGCCGGGCTGTCGAGCGCGGCGACGCGCCCCTGGTCGATGACCGCGATGCGGTCGCAGAGGCGCTGGGCCTCCTCCATGAAGTGGGTGACCAGGAGGACGGTGACGCCGCTGTCGCGTACGTCCTCGATGAGCTGCCAGGTGTCGCGGCGGGCGCGCGGGTCGAGCCCGGTGGTCAGTTCGTCGAGCACGACGACTCTCGGGTTCCCGATCAGGGCGAGCGCGATGAACAGGCGCTGCTTCTGGCCCCCGGAGAGTTTGCCGAAGCGGCTGCCCAATGTGTCGGTCAGGCGCAGGCGTTCGGCCAGGGGCCGCCAGTCGGCGGGGCTCGGGTAGAACGCGGCGTACAGCTCCAGCGCCTCGCGCACGGTGAGCTTGGCCTGCAGCTCGCTCTCCTGGAGCTGGGCGCCGAGGATGTGGGTGACCCGGTCGTGGTCGGCGACGGGGTCGAGCCCGGCGACGCGGACGGTTCCGGCGTCGGGGACACGCAGGCCCTCGACGCACTCCACGGTGGTGGTCTTGCCGGCGCCGTTCGGCCCGAGGACGCCGAAGATCTCGCCCTCCTCGACGGCGAAGGAGACACCGTCGACGACGGCCCGTCCGCCGTAGGCCTTGCGCAGGTCCCGCACTTCGATGATGGGCATGGTTCGAGCGTCGCCGCCGGAGGCGGCTCCGGGCATCGCCCATCGCGCTCGAAGCGGCATCAGCCGATCGGTTGACGGAGACGTACGACCCCTGCTCGTCCTCGGGCCTCAGGACCAGCGGACGACCGGCAACGGGCCAAAACTCGGTGGGTTCTGTCAGTGGCCATCCGTAGGCTCGCTCCCGATGCCGAAACCAGATGCACCGACCAAGGAAACGGCCGAAGAGCCCGAAGAGGGACGGGGCGGCAGGTCCGCCGCGCGGACGCTGCTGCGGCTGTGGCCGTACGTACGCCCGGTCCGAACTCGCCTGTTCGGCGCGGCGTTCGTCGCCGTCCTCGCCTCCTGTACGGGGCTCGTCTTCCCCCTCGTACTGAAGTGGCTCGTGGACGGGCCGGTGGCCGACCGGGACCTCGGTGGGGTGTGGCTCGGGGCCCTGCTGCTGCTTCTGCTCGGTTTCGCGGAGGCGTTGCTCTTCGGTCTGCGGCGGTGGCTGGTGGCCCGGCCGCTCGCCTCGGTCGAGGCGGCGATGCGGGCGGATCTCTACCGCCATCTGCAACGGCTTCCCGTGGCCTTCCACGACCGGTGGGCCTCGGGCCAGTTGCTGTCGCGCGGCACCACGGATCTGATGCTGCTGCGGATGTTCCTCGCCTTCCCGCTGACGTTCCTGGTGGTGAACGGGACGACGATCGTGGTCGGCATGGCCATCCTGCTGGCGCAGGACTGGGCGCTCGGGCTCGTGCTGCTGTCGCCGCTGGTCCCGCTGATGATCGTCTGCGCGTACGTCGAGGGCCGGTACATGGCGGTGGCGCGGCGGGCGCAGGACCAGGTCGGTGATCTGACGACGGTCGTCGAGGAGAGCGTGCTCGGCATCCGCATCATCAAGGGCTTCGGCCGCCACCGCAGTCAGGCGCGCGCGTTCCGCGAGCTCTCACACACGCTGCGGGGCACGGAGCTGGCCAAGGCGCGGCTGCTCGCGGCGATCAACGCGGTCATCATGACGCTGCCGGAGGTCGCGATCGGTGCGGCGCTGGTCCTCGGGACGGTGCAGGTGGCGGACGGCGGTCTGTCGACGGGCACGCTGGTCGCGTTCCTCTCCACGGCGCTCGCGCTGCGCTGGCCGGTGGAGTCCATCGGGTTCCTGCTGGCGATGAGCCAGGAGTCGGCGACGGCCACGGAGCGGTACTTCGAGGTGATGGACGCGGAGCCGGAATCGGTTACGGAGGTCAAGGTCACGTCTTCCGGTGGGGACTCCGCGGCGACCGGACTCCGTTTCCACGGGGTGGAGTTCCGCTACCCGGACGCGCCCGCCGACGCGCCGCCCGCGCTCGACCGCGTCGACCTGCACGTGCGCCCCGGCGAAACCCTCGCCCTGGTCGGCGCGACGGGCAGCGGCAAGACGACGCTGACGGCGCTCGTGCCCCGGTTGCACGAGGTGAGCGGGGGCCGCATCACGCTGGACGGCGAGGACATCACGGAGATGGACCGCGAGCGGCTGCGCACGCTGGTGGCGGTCGCCTTCGAGGAGCCGACGCTGTTCTCCGCGACGGTGGGCGAGAACGTCCTCATGGGCGCCGAAGAGGCCGCCGGTGACACGGAGTTGGAGCGCGCTCTTGACGTGGCGCAGGCGGACTTCGCCCACGCACTGCCGCAGGGCACGGACACGCAGGTCGGCGAGCAGGGCCTGAGCCTCTCCGGCGGCCAGCGCCAACGCCTCGCGCTGGCCCGCGCGGTGGTGGGCCGCCCGCGCTTTTTGGTGCTCGACGATCCGCTCTCGGCGCTGGACGTCCACACGGAGGCCCTGGTGGAGGCGGCCCTGCGGCGCGTCCTGAAGGACACGACGGCCCTGGTGGTGGCCCACCGCCCCTCCACGGTCCAACTGGCGGACCGCGTCGCCCTGCTCTCCAAAGGCAGGATCACCGCGGTGGGCACGCACCAGGAACTGCTGCGGGGGAACGCGGAGTACGCGTGGCTG
Source organism: Streptomyces sp. NPDC051218 (assembly GCF_044455475.1). Lineage (NCBI taxonomy): Bacteria > Bacillati > Actinomycetota > Actinomycetes > Kitasatosporales > Streptomycetaceae > Streptomyces > Streptomyces sp. NPDC051218. Next base: position 287,143 of record NZ_JBITEU010000012.1, read on the forward strand.
ATGTCGGGGGCGGGGGGCGCTCCCGCGGGGGGTGCTCCCGCGGGGGGTGCTTCTGCGGGGGCTTCTACGGGTGCTTCTACGGGGGCTTCTACGGGGGCCGCTCCAACGGCACGGGAAGCGGGCTCGGCGTCCGCAGGGGCGGGCATCGCGTCCGCGGAAAGTGAGGCCGCACGATGACCGCTTCGACACCGGCGTCACGGACCGCGGCTCCGGACAAGACCCCCGCCCAGGGCGGGGTCCAGCGCCCCCAGCAGCCCCCGAGCGGCGAACGGGACACCGGCAGCGCCCCCGCCGACCTCTTCGACCAGGACGCCCTGCCCGCGCCCCCCGGCGCCACCTCCGCCCTGCTTCGCTCGCTGCTCTCGGCTCTTCGTGGGCGTGTCGTGCTCGCCACCGTGTTGCTTCTGCTGCAGCAGGCCGCCGTGCAGGGCGGGCCGCTCCTCGTCGCGTACGCCATCGACCGTGGCGTGCCCGCCGTCCGTGCCGACGACTACGGGCCGCTGATCGCCATCGGCGCCGGCTATCTGCTCTGCGCGGCCGCGTCCGGCGCGTTCCAGTACGCGTTCATCGTGGCCTCCGCCCGCGTCAACCAGGACGTGCTGCTCGATCTGCGCGGGCGGATCTTCCGGCACGCGCAGGCCCTCAGCGTGGACTTCCACGAGCGGTACACCTCGGGGCGGCTCATCTCCCGGTCCACCACCGACGTGGAATCCCTGCGGGAACTCCTCAGCGAGGGGCTGCAGGAGCTGATCACCGTCATCCTGTCCTTCGTCTACATCTCGGCGATGCTGCTCTGGCTCGACCTGGGCCTCGGCGCGGTGGCGGTGGCGTCGTTCGTGCCGCTCTACCTCCTCGTACGCCGCTACCAGCGCCGCGCGGGCCCCCTCTTCGGGCGGCGGTCCACGGCGATCGCCTCCGTCATCGTGAAGTTCGCCGAGACGATGAACGGCATCCGCCCGGTCCGCGCGTTCCGCCGCGAGCGCGCCAACGAGGCCGAGTTCGGCGTGCTCAACCGCCACCATGAGCGGGCCAACGGCGACGCGATGCTGGAGATGGCGCAGTACGTCGTCGGCTCCCGGCTCGTCGCCAACACCGCCGTCGCCGGCATCGTCCTGTGGGGCGCCTACCGCGTCACCGACGACACCCTCGCGCTCGGCGTCCTCGCCGCCGCCGTGCTGTATCTGCGGCGCCTGTACGACCCGATCGACCGGCTCGGGATGTTCCTGAACTCCTACCAGTCGGCCGCCGCCTCCCTGGAGAAGGTCGCGGGGCTGCTCGCCCAGACCCCCACCGTGCCCGAGCCGCACCCCGACCGCGCCCGGCCGCTGCCCGCCCTGGCCTCCGAACACCCGGGCCGCGAGGTCGACTTCGACGGCGTACGGTTCGCCTACCGCACCGGCGGTGAGGTCCTGCCCCGCTTCGGCCTGACGCTGCCCGCCGGGCAGACCGTCGCCGTGGTCGGCTCGACCGGCGCGGGCAAGTCGACGCTCGCCAAGCTCCTTGCCCGCTTCTACGACCCGACGGAGGGCCGCGTCCTGCTCGACGGGGTCGACCTGCGCGAGCTCGCCAACGCCGAGCTGCGGCGCGGCGTGGTCATGGTGACGCAGGAGGCCTTCCTGTTCTCCGGAACCGTCGCCGAGAACATCGCCATCGGCCGCCCCGACGCCACCCGCGAGGAGATCGAACAGGCGGCGAAGGCCATCGGCGCGCATGACTTCATCACATCACTGCCGGACGGCTACGACACCGACGTACGCAAGAGAGGTGGCCGTATCTCCGCAGGTCAGCGGCAGCTGGTCGCCTTCGCGCGGGCACTGCTCGCCGACCCGGCCGTGCTGATCCTCGACGAGGCGACCAGCTCGCTCGACATCCCGGGCGAGCGGGCCGTGCAGCGCGCCATGCACACGGTGCTGCGGGGGCGTACCGCCGTGGTGATCGCCCACCGGCTCTCCACGGTGGAGATCGCCGACCGGGTGCTCGTGATGGAGCACGGCCGCGTCGTGGAGGACGGCGCCCCCGCCGAACTCATCGCGGGGCACGGCTCGTTCGCGGATCTGCACCGGGCGTGGCGGGACAGCGTGGTGGGGTAGCCGAACGCTTCAGGCCGTCACCCGCGCCCGGCCAAGGGAGTGCGGAATCAGCCACACCGCTCCGGCCCGGTGGTGCGGGGCTCTCATCGAACAATCGGGAGCCCCTCACCTCGGGCGGCCCCTCCGTATATCGAACGTGCCCCACCGGGCAGCGGACCAGTTCCGGCCAACTCTTGACGCACTCCTGACAAACAGAGCGCACCGGTGCCACTCTTCCCCTCGATTCCCAGCTCCACGTTCGCCTGCTCCACGTTCTGCCTGCTCCACGTTCTGCCTGCTCCACGTTCTGCCTTGTTCTGCCCGGACGGCACGACCGCGCCGCCCGGTCCCCCTGGCCGCGTATCCCGCGGCCACGCAGAAGGAGTCCGTGTTGAGAAGCACCTCTCACAGACCTGCCTCCCACAGACGCGCCACCGCCGCGGGCGCCCTGACCGCCGTCGCCGCCCTCATCGCGGTGGCCTTCCAGACGGGCCCGGCATCCGCCGACGACCCCGCGATATCGCAGGCCAAGACCCCGGCCGCCGCGAAGATAGGCAAGGCCGACCCCGGTTCCCTGCCCGTGAAGCTCACCCCCGCCCAGCGTGCGGCGCTCCTCAAGGACGCCAACGCCACCAAGGCGGACACGGCCAAGGACCTGGGGCTCGGCGCCAAGGAGAAGCTCGTCGTCCGTGACGTCACCAAGGACGGCGACGGCACGACGCACACGCGCTACGAGCGCACGTACGACGGCCTGCCCGTCCTCGGTGGTGACCTGGTCGTCGACGAGGCGAAGTCCGGGAAGACCGAGGGCGTCACCAAGGCCGCGAAGGCGGAGCTCAAGGGCGTCGACACCACCGCCGAGGTGAAGGCGGCGACCGCCGAGAAGCAGGCGCTCGGCGCGGCGAAGGCCGAGGGGTCGAAGAAGACCGACGCGGACCGCGAGCCGCGCAAGGTCGTCTGGATGGCCAAGGGCGAGCCGACTCTCGCGTACGAGACGGTGGTCGGCGGCCTTCAGCACGACGGCACCCCGAACGAGCTGCACGTCATCACGGACGCGGCGACCGGCAAGAAGCTCTTCCAGTGGCAGGGCATCGAGAACGGCACGGGCAACACGCAGTACAGCGGTCAAGTCACCCTGGGCACCGCGCAGTCGGGGTCCAACTACACCCTGACCGACACCGGTCGCGGCAGCCACAAGACGTACAACCTGAACCGCGGCACGTCGGGCACCGGCACGCTCTTCTCCGGGCCGGACGACGTGTGGGGCAACGGCCAGGCCTCCAACCTGGAGACGGCCGGCGCGGACGCCCACTACGGGGCGGCGCTGACCTGGGACTACTACAAGAACGTGCACGGCCGCACCGGTATCCGCGGTGACGGCGTCGGCGCGTACTCGCGGGTCCACTACGGCAACAACTACGTCAACGCGTTCTGGTCCGACGCCTGCTTCTGCATGACGTACGGCGACGGCGCGGGCAACGCCAAGCCCCTGACGTCCATCGACGTGGCCGCCCACGAGATGACCCACGGCGTGACGGCGGCCACCGGCAACATGACGTACAGCGGCGAGTCCGGTGGCCTGAACGAGGCCACGTCCGACATCTTCGCGGCGGCCGTGGAGTTCCACGCCAACAACGCGCAGGACAAGGGCGACTACTACGTCGGCGAGAAGATCGACATCAACGGCGACGGCTCGCCGCTGCGCTACATGGACAAGCCCTCCAAGGACGGCGCGTCCAAGGACTCCTGGTACTCGGGCATCGGCAACATCGACGTGCACTACTCGTCCGGTGTCGCCAACCACTTCTACTACCTCCTGAGCGAGGGCAGCGGCGCCAAGGTCATCAACGACGTCGCGTACGACTCACCCACCTCGGACGGTCTGCCCGTGGCCGGAATTGGTCGTGACAAGGCGTCGCTCATCTGGTTCAAGGCGCTGACGACGAAGTTCACCACGACCACCAACTACGCGGCGGCCCGCACCGGGACCCTCGCGGTGGCCGGTGAGCTGTACGGCACCAGCAGCACCGAGTACGCGGCGGTGGCCCACGCGTGGGCCGGCGTCAACGTCGGAGCGCGTCCCGGTGGCGGCGGTGGCACCGACTTCGAGAACACCACCGACGTCGCCATCCCGGACCGCGGCGCGGCCGTCACCTCGTCCATCAACGTCACCGGCCGCACGGGCAACGCGCCCGCCGCCCTGAAGGTCGGCGTGGACATCGTCCACACCTGGCGCGGTGACCTGGTCGTCGACCTGGTGGCCCCGGACGGCTCGACGTACCGCCTGAAGAACTCGAGTTCGTCGGACTCCGCCGACAACATCCAGGCGACCTACACGGTCAACGCCTCGTCCGAGGCGGCCAACGGCACCTGGAAGCTGAAGGTCCAGGACGTGGCCGCGCAGGACGTCGGCCGCATCAACAGCTGGAAGCTGACGTTCCCGTAGGCCCTGACCGGGCTTGAAGGGAGCACATACAGACTGCGCCGCTCCGGGTGGACCAACTCCCCGGAGCGGCGCACCCATGTGTGCCGCCGGACGCGTAACGCGCCGTTCGCATTGCGTACATGGACCATCGCTCAACGGACGATTTCTGGCCAACCTGCGGTCAGGTACCTGACATGAACCTGGCCCAACTGACACTCTTCCCTCGCACGACACAACAGAACATCTGTACACCCGCACCGCATCTTTCAGCCCGGACAGCTCCCCAACGCCGTCCGGGCCCCCCACAGAAGGAGCATGCGTGACCCCCCACATATCCCGGAAGCGCTCCACGCTGGCCATCGCCACCGCTGTCGCCGCCGGAGCTCTGCTCGCCGGCGGTCTGGCCACCGGAGCATCCGCGCAGCCCGACCGGGCAGCCGCGCCCTCCGGGGCGCCGATCGCACTCTCCTCCACGGCCCGCGCCGACCTGCTGCAGGACGCGAACGCGGACAAGGCCGCCACCGCCGAGGAGATCGGCCTCGGCGCGAAGGAGAAGCTCGTCGTTCGCGACGTCGTCAAGGACCGTGACGGCACCACGCACACCCGCTACGAGCGCACGTACGACGGCCTGCCCGTCCTCGGCGGCGACCTGGTCGTCCACGCCGCGAAGAGCGGCGCGGTCAAGAGCGTGACCAAGGCGGCCAAGGCCACCATCAAGGTCGCGTCGACCTCCGCGAAGGTCGGCGCGAAGTCGGCGGCGAAGTCCGCCGAGTCCACCGCCTCCAGGTCCGGCGACACCAAGAAGGCGGACGCGCAGACCCCGCGCAAGGTCGTCTGGGCCGCGTCCGGCAAGCCGGTCCTCGCCCACGAGACCGTCGTCACCGGCGTCCAGAAGGACGGCACGCCCAGCAAGCTGCACGTCATCACCGACGCGGCCACGGGCAAGAAGCTCTTCCAGTACCAGGCCATCGAGAACGGCGCGGGCCACAGCCAGTACAGCGGCGACGTCGAGGTCGGCTCCAAGAAGGGCGCGAACGGCTTCGACCTGACCGACGACTCGCGCGGCGGCCACTCGACGTACGACCTGGCGCATAGCCAGAGCGGCGAGGGCAAGCTCGTCACGGACGAGGACGACACCTGGGGCACCGGAAAGCCGGAGGACGCCCAGACCGCCGCCGTCGACGCCGCCTACGGCGCCCAGTTGACCTGGGACTACTACAAGGCCGTGCACGGCCGTGAGGGCATCAAGGGCGACGGCAAGGGCGCGACCTCCCGTGTCCACTACGGCAACGCGTACGTCAACGCCTTCTGGGACGACAGCTGCTTCTGCATGACGTACGGCGACGGCGAGGGCGACAAGAAGCCCCTCACGTCGATGGACGTCGCGGCGCACGAGATGACGCACGGCGTCACCTCGGCGACCGGCAACATGGAGTACAGCGGTGAGTCCGGCGGCCTGAACGAGGCCACGTCCGACATCTTCGCGGCGGCGGTCGAGTTCAACGCCAAGAACGCCGAGGACGTCCCGGACTACATGGTCGGCGAGAAGATCGACATCAACGGCGACGGTACGCCGCTGCGCTACATGGACAAGCCCTCCAAGGACGGCAACTCCCTGGACAACTGGAGCGCGGAGGCGGGCAACGTAGACGTCCACTACTCCTCGGGCATCGCCAACCACTTCTTCTACCTCCTCTCGGAGGGCAGCGGCGCCAAGGAGATCAACGGCGTCAAGTACGACTCCCCGACCGCGGACGGCTCCAAGGTCGAGGGCATCGGCCGCGACAAGGCGGAGAAGATCTGGTTCAAGGCCCTGACGTCGTACTTCACGACGACGACGGACTACAAGGCGGCCCGCGAGGGCACCTTGAAGGCGGCCACGGACCTGTACGGCGCGGACTCGGCCGAGGCCAAGGGCGTGGCGGCGGCCTGGACGGGCGTGAACGTCAAGTAGTTCCTGCAAGGTTGTTCCCGGTTGCGGGCGCCGGACGGGCTGGAATCCTCCAGCCCGTCCGGCGTTTCCCGTTCCCGCAGCGCCGCCCTTACCGCAACAACACCCCCGCAGCCTCCCCCGTCCCCTCCGACGGCACCGCTACCAACCCCAACTCGGCCCCGCTGGCCAGCAGTCGGTGGGAGGGCAGGATCCGCACCGTGTAGCCGAACGGACCCGGGCGGTCCAGGGACAGGGGGCCCTCGTAGAGGCGGCGGCCCTCCGTGTCGGGGCCGCCCACCGGTTTCAGTGGCACCGGGACCGCGTCGGCGATGACGTCCTCGGGGTCGACGCGGCCCGCGATCGTCTGGACCTCCACGTCGTCCGGGGTCAGCTCACCCAGATGTACGCGGACCCGCAGCGAGAGCGTGCCGCCCAGTTCGGCGGTAGTTCCCGTCGCCGTCGCCTCGACGTGGTCGACGGCCACCCGCGGCCAGGCGGCACGGACCCGCGCCTTCCAGGAGGCGAGCTCCCCCGCGGCATCCGCGCCCAGCGTGCGGTGCGCCCGCGCGGCGGGGACGTACAGCTGCTCCACGTAGTCACGCACCATCCGGCCCGCGAGCACCTTCGGACCGAGACGGGTCAGCGTCCGGCGCACCATCTCGATCCACCGGTCGGGCAGGCCGCCGGGCCCCTGCTCGTAGAAGCGGGGCGTGATCCTGCGCTCCAGGAGGTCGTACAGCGCCGCCGCCTCCAGGTCGTCGCGCCGGTCGTCGTCCGTCGCCGCCCCGTCCGCCGTGGGGATCGCCCATCCGAAGTCCGGCTCGAACCACTCGTCCCACCAGCCGTCGAGGACCGACAGGTTGAGGCAGCCGTTCAGGGCCGCCTTCATCCCGCTCGTCCCGCACGCCTCCAGCGGACGGAGCGGGTTGTTCAGCCACACGTCGCACCCGGGATAGAGCTTCTGCGCCATCGCCATGCCGTAGTCCGGCAGGAACACGATGCGGCCCCGCACCCGCGGATCGTCCGTGAAGCGCACCAGCTCCTGGATGAGCCGCTTGCCCCCGTCGTCCGCGGGATGCGCCTTGCCCGCCACCACGATCTGGATCGGCCTCTCCGGGTGCGTGAGCAGCTCCATCAGCCGGTCGCGGTCCCGCAGCATCAGCGTCAGGCGTTTGTACGAGGGGACGCGGCGCGCGAAGCCGATCGTCAGGACGTCCGGGTCCAGTACGTCGTCGATCCACCCCAACTCGGCGCTCGCCGCGCCCCGTTGATGCCACGACGCGTACAGCCGCCGCCTGACCTCCGTCACCAGCTGGCCCCGCAGCTCACGCCGCAGCTCCCAGATGTCCGCGTCCTGGATCTCGGCGACCGCGTCCCACCGGTCCGAGCCGCCCACCGACAGCGCGTCCTCGGTGCGCTGGGCTCCGATCTGGCGCGCGCCGAGCCGGAACACCTCGGGAGCGACCCAGGTAGGGGCGTGCACGCCGTTCGTGACGGAGGCGATCGGCACCTCATCGGCGTTGAATCCCGGCCACAGGCCCGCGAACATGTCGCGGCTCACCTTGCCGTGCAGGGTGGAGACCCCGTTGGCGCAGCGCCCGAGCCGCAGGCCCATCACCGCCATGTTGAAGAGGTTGGGCTCCCCGCCGGGGTACGTCTCCATGCCGAGCCGCAGGATGCGCTCGACGTCGATGCGGGGCAGCTCGGCGTCCGGGCCGAAGTGCCGGGCGACCAGCTCACGGTCGAAGCGGTCGATCCCGGCGGGGACGGGGGTGTGGGTGGTGAAGACGGTCCCGGCCCGGACGGCTTCGAGCGACGCGTCGAACTCCACGCCACCGCCGACGAGTTCGTGGATGCGCTCAAGCCCCTGGAACCCCGCGTGACCTTCGTTCGTGTGGAAGACCTCGGGCTCGGGGTGCCCGCTCAGCCGGCAGTACGTCCTGACGGCACGCACCCCGCCGATGCCGAGCAGCATCTCCTGGAGCAGCCGGTGCTCGCTGCCGCCGCCGTACAGCCGGTCGGTCACCTCGCGGGCCGCGGGGTCGTTCTCCTCGACGTCCGAGTCGAGCATCAGCAGCGGTACGCGCCCGACACTGGCCTGCCAGACATGGGCGCGCAGCGAACGCCCCCCGGGCAACGCGATCGCCACCAGGCTCGGGGTGCCGTCGGGCTCGCGCAGGAGGGAGAGGGGCAGCTCGTTCGGGTCGAGCACCGGGTAGGTCTCCTGCTGCCAGCCGTCACGGGACAGGGACTGGTGGAAGTAGCCGTGCCGGTAGAGCAGCCCGACCCCGATGAGCGGAAGCCCGAGGTCGCTCGCCGCCTTCAGGTGGTCGCCCGCGAGGATGCCGAGCCCGCCCGAGTACTGCGGAAGGGCGGCGGTGATGCCGAACTCGGGCGAGAAGTAGGCGACGGCGCGCGGCAGTTCACCGCCGCGCCCGGCGGCCTGCTCCTGATACCAGCGGGCCCCGGTGACGTACTCCCGGAGCCCGTCCGATGCCTCGGCGAGCCTGCGCAGGAAGGGCTCGTCCCCGGCGAGCCGGGCGAGTCGCGCGGGCGGCACACTGCCGAGCAGCCGCACGGGGTCGCCGCCGGATGCGGCCCACCGCTCGGGGTCGACGGCCTCGAACAGTTCACGGGTTCCGGTGTGCCAGGACCAGCGCAGGTTGCGCGCGAGCTCCGACAGCGGAGCAAGGGGTTCGGGAAGGGCGGGACGTACGGTGAATCGACGGATGGCCTTCATCACGGTGCACCTCTGCCGTAGCGTCTGACGGGGCGTATGCAGGGCTTTCGTACCTCGCGTATCGCCGTACCGCACAGACGTTAGCGGTGCGCCGCCGCTGTCACCACGGCGCACGGGGAGCACGACCCTCATGGCCGTGTCATCGCCGCCACGATCGCTGCCGTGTCCCAGTAGAACGGCCGCACCTCCGTGATCCGTCCCGCCCGCACCGTGATCGTCTGGAGCACGGGGAAGGCGAGTTCGCGCCCCGTGGCGCGGGTCCTCGCGTGGACCTGGGTGTGGACCACCGCCGTCTCGCCCGTGGCCAGGAACTCCTGTTCGCCGATCTCGAAGGATGCCCACGCCTCGGCCATGGCGAGGAGGAAGCGGGCCATGCCGTCGTGGCCGCGCCATGTGCCTCCGTACGGGAGGGCCGGTGCCTGGTGCATCACGACGTCGGGGGCGAAATAGGGCGCCAGTAGGTCGAACGAGGCGCTGCCCGGACCGCCGGCCGCCAGGTAGCGGGACTCCGCCTCGTACATGCCGGTCAGGACGGACAGGATGGACAGGGAGTCGGACGCGGAAGCTTTGTGCTCGGTGGTCATGCCCGTCAGCCTGGCCGTTTCCCCGTCGGCTGACCGGCGGGAATCGGACGTCGAACTGCCGACGGTCACCCCGTGGACCCGCACCTATCGCAGGCGTCCTGAATCCGTCCGGAAATCGGCGCAACCCTCACAGCACCCCCACGGGCGGTATGGCCGATTCCCCCACGCCGTGTGGTCTTGTAGGGCCTCACGCCGCACGAGAGGCTGCCAAGTGGCGCTCGTGGAGGATACGGGGAATCCGGCACAGACCGCTCCAACTCCGCGAGTCGCACGTCAAGTTGGGGAGGGAAACCAGCGTATGACTCTGTCGCGCACGAAGCGTGTGCGGTGGGCCGGAGCCGTCACCGCCGCCACCACGGCGGCGGTGCTTTCGGCCAGCACGCTGCCCGCACACGCCGCTCCCGCCGATGCCGCCGCTCCCGCCGATGCCCCGCTGGGGAAGATACTCGGCGCCGGGGAGCCCGGTTCCATCAGCGGAAGTTACATCGTCACGCTCAAGGGCGGGACCGAGGCCCCGTCCGGCGCGGGCAAGGGCCTCGCCTCGAAGTACGGGGCGGAAATACGTCACACCTACAGCACCGCGCTCAACGGGTATGCGGTGAAGGCCGGTTCGGACCAGGCCAAGAGGCTCGCCGGCGACTCCAGGGTCGCCTCCGTCGTCCAGGACAGCATCGTGTCCCTGGACCACACCCAGAAGAATCCGCCCTCCTGGGGGCTCGACCGGATCGACCAGAAGGGTCTTCCGCTCGACAAGTCGTACACCTCGCCCGAGTCGTCGGGCCAGGGCGTGACGGCGTACGTCATCGACACCGGCATCCGCACGTCGCACCAGGACTTCGGTGGGCGTGCGAGCAGCGGCTGGGACTTCATCGACGACGACGCGACGGCGCAGGACGGCAACGGGCACGGTACGCACGTCTCGGCGACCGTCGCGGGCGCGAGCCACGGCGTCGCCAAGAAGGCGGACGTCGTGGGCGTCCGGGTGCTCGACGACGCGGGGTCGGGGACGACCGCGCAGGTCATCGCGGGCATCGACTGGGTGACGAAGAACGCGAAGAAGCCCGCCGTCGCCAACCTCAGCCTCGGTGGCACGGCCAACGCCCAGTTGGACGCCGCCGTACGCAACTCGATCGCGTCCGGGGTTACTTACACGGTGGCGGCGGGCAACGACGGGCTCCCCGCGTTCCTGTTCTCGCCGGCCCGCGTGAAGGAAGCGGTCACGGTGGGCGCGAGTGACGTCAAGGACGCGAGGGCGAGCTTCTCCAACTGGGGCGGCAGCCTGGACCTGTTCGCGCCGGGCGTCGGGATCGCCTCCGCGTGGAACACGAGTGACTCCGCCACCCACACCATCTCGGGTACGTCGATGGCCTCGCCGCACGCGGCGGGCGCTGCGGCGCTCTACCTCGCCGATCACCCATCGGCCACACCCGCCGAGGTGAGCAAGGCGCTGTCCGACCGGGCGGCGCCGGGCAAGGTGACGGGCGCCGGACTCGGCTCCCCGAACAAGTTGCTGCAGGTCAACAACTCCTAGAGCACAAGGCACCCTGGAACCGGCCCCGTCGTACACGGCGGGGCCGGTTCTGTGTGTAACCCCTCATGCGCGGTGCGGACTTGCCTCCGACGCCATCCCGAAGCACCCTCGATAGGGCGCCGTCCTGTTTTCGGGGCCTTACGCACCAGTAGTTAACAATGCGGCCGATTGCCCACCCGAAGTTGTGGGGAAGGCTCCCCCGGTACGCACACGGCTCAGTACGGTCAGTCACGGCTCAGTACGGCCCCACAAGCGCGGCACGCAGTCGCTGAACCCCTCCACACCCCCGTATCCGCCCCACTCATGAAACGCGGACAGGAGCGGTCATGCCCTCAACTCGCCCGTCGGCGAAACCCTCGGGAAAGGCCACGACAAAGGTGCCCAAACCCCCGGTGCCACAGCAGGATTCGGCGCCACAGCAGGACCACGCACCACAGCAGGACCCGGCACCACAGCAGGGCCCGCAAGGCCCGCAGCACCAGCCGCCCCCACCCCTCACCGGCCGCATACCCGTCCTCGACATCGCGCCCCGCGTCCACGGCGGGCGGCGGCCCGCCAAAGCCGTGGTGGGCGAGACGTTCCAGGTCACCGCCACCGTCTTCCGCGAGGGGCACGAGGCGGTCGCCGCCAATGTCGTGCTGCGGGACCCGGAAGGCCGCCCCGGGCCATGGACACCCATGTGCGAACTTGCCCCCGGCACCGACCGCTGGGGCGCGGACGTCACTCCGGACGCCGAGGGGAACTGGACGTTCGCCGTCGAGGCGTGGGGCGATCCCGTCACCCAGTGGCGGGACCACGCGCAGATCAAGATACCGGCGGGCATCGACACCGAACTGGTCCTGGAGGAAGGCGCCCGCCTGCACGAACGTGCCGCTGCCGGAGCCCCGGCGAGCAAGGGCCGCCGTGCCACACTCCGCGCCGCCGCCAAGGCCCTGCGCGACACGGAACGCCCCGCAGCCGCCCGCCTCGCCGCGGCTCTCACCCCGGAGGTGGACGCGGTCCTCGCCGAGCATCCGCTGCGCGAACTCGTCACGGAGTCCGAGTGGTTGCCGCTGCTGGTGGAGCGGGAGCGGGCGTTGTTCGGTTCCTGGTACGAGTTCTTCCCGCGCTCGGAGGGCGCCGTCGTCCGCGAGGGCCAGGCCCCGAAGTCGGGCACCTTCCGTACCGCCGCCGAGCGGCTTCCGGCCATCGCCGCGATGGGCTTCGACGTCGTCTACCTGCCGCCGATCCACCCCATCGGGACCACCTTCCGCAAGGGTCCCAACAACTCGCTGTCCCCCGGCCCGCACGACGTGGGCGTGCCCTGGGCCATCGGCTCCCCCGAGGGCGGCCACGACGCGATCCACCCCGCCCTGGGCACGCTGGCCGACTTCGACGCCTTCGTACGCCGCGCCACGGACCTGCACCTCGAAGTCGCCCTGGACTTCGCCCTGCAGTGCTCCCCCGACCACCCCTGGGTCAACAAACACCCCGAGTGGTTCCAGCACCGCGCCGACGGCTCCATCGCCTACGCGGAGAACCCGCCCAAGAAGTACCAGGACATCTACCCCCTGGCGTTCGACCGCGACATGCCGGGCCTGGTCGTCGAGACCGTACGCCTGCTGCGGTTCTGGATGGACCACGGCGTGCGCATCTTCCGCGTCGACAATCCGCACACCAAGCCGGTCGCCTTCTGGGAGCAGGTCCTGGGCGACATCAACCGCACCGACCCTGACGTCATCTTCCTGGCGGAGGCCTTCACCCGCCCCGCCATGATGCGCACCCTCGCCGCGATCGGCTTCCAGCAGTCCTACACGTACTTCACCTGGCGCAACACCAAGGGCGAACTAACCGACTACGCCGAGGAGTTGTCGGGCGAGACCGCGCACTACCTCCGGCCGAACTTCTTCGTCAACACCCCGGACATCCTGCACGCCTATCTCCAGGACGGCGGGCGCCCCGCCTTCGAGGCCCGCGCGGTGCTCGCCGCGACCCTCGCGCCGACGTGGGGCGTCTACAGCGGATACGAACTGTGTGAGAACGCCCCGGTCCGGGCCGGAAGCGAGGAGTATCTGAACTCGGAGAAGTACCAACTGCGCCCGCGCGACTGGGAGTCGGCAGAGCGCACGGGCACCACCATCGCGCCTCTCATCACCACGCTGAACCGCGTGCGGCGCACCAACCCCGCCCTGCGGCAACTGCGTGGCCTGCACTTCCACCCCACGGACCAGGAAGCAGTGATCGCGTACTCGAAAACGGCCCAGGACAAGGACGGATCGAACACGGTTCTGGTGGTCGTGAACCTCGACGCCCACCACACCCAGGAGGCCACGGTCTCGTTGGACATGCCGAAACTCGGCCTCCCCTGGCACGAGACCGTGCCGGTGCGCGACGAGCTCACCGGCGACACCTACCACTGGGGCAGGACCAACTATGTGCGCCTCGAGCCGGGCCGCGCGCCCGCGCACATTCTTCGCGTCCTGCGACCGTCCTCACCGTTGATCGGAGGGTCACCCACACCATGATCATCAATGAGCCCGTCCAGGACACATTCGAGGACACGCCCGCCAAGGACCGCGATCCCGAATGGTTCAAGCGCGCCGTCTTCTACGAGGTCCTTGTCCGCTCCTTCCAGGACAGCAACGGCGACGGCATCGGCGACCTCAAGGGCATCACCGCCAAGCTGGACTATCTGCAGTGGCTGGGCGTCGACTGCCTGTGGCTGCCGCCGTTCTTCAAGTCGCCTCTGCGGGACGGCGGTTACGACGTCTCGGACTACACCGCCGTCCTCCCGGAATTCGGCGACCTCGCCGACTTCGTGGAGTTCGTGGACTCCGCGCATCAGCGGGGCATGCGCGTGATCATCGACTTCGTGATGAACCACACCAGCGACCAGCACCCGTGGTTCCAGGCCTCACG
>NZ_JBITEU010000013.1:0-204393 GCF_044455475.1 Streptomyces sp. NPDC051218
AAGCCTCCATGTCATCACCCTCCTCACTCCTGCACTGGACCCGCAGGATGATCGAGATCCGCAAACAGAACCCCGCCTTCGGACTCGGCTCGTACCTCGAGCTCTCCTCCTCCAACGCCGCCGTCCTCGCCTTCCTGCGCGAATACAACGACGACCTGGTCCTGTGCGTGCACAACTTCTCCCGCTTCGCACAGCCCACCGAGCTCGACCTCCGGGCCTACGACGGCCGCAACCCCGTCGAGCTCATCGGCGGCGTGCGCTTCCCCGCCATCGGCGAACTTCCCTATCTCCTCACCCTCGCCGGCCACGGCTCCTACTGGTTCCGACTCTGCGAAAGAGCGCCTCGGACCGTGCGTTCCACAAAGTGATCGGACGTGACGTCATGTCTTCGCCTCTGCTGCTGTCGTACGACACCGAGCCTCACCCCATCGCCGGGCCGACGCTGACGGCTTTGCTGAGCCGCTGGCTGCCACGGCAAAGGTGGTTCGCTCACCGGGAGCGTGCCGTCACCGGCGTCTGCGTGACCGCCGCGACGGAGCTGGCCCCCGACATCTTTCATCTGCTGGTGCGGGTCGAACAGGACGGCCTCCCGCAGGACTCCGCCTGTTACCAGCTGCTGCTGGGCGCCGTCACCGATCTGCCACCCCGCCTGAACGGCTGCCTGCTTGGCCGGATGGAGGGGCCGCGCGGCCAGGACCTCCAGGTCTACGACGCGCTGTACGACCCTCGGGCCACGATCCTGCTCCTCGACCGGATAAGGCGCGGCGGCGTCATGGGAGCACTCCGCTTCGAGTCGTTCCCCCGCTCCTCGGTACCCGCGGGTCTCATGCCCCACGTCCTGGAGGCAGAGCAGTCGAACACGTCCATCGTGTACGGCGACGAGATCATCCTGAAGCTGTTCCGCCGGGTCCAGCCCGGCATCAACCCCGACCTGGAGATTCCCGGGGTCCTGGCCCGGCACGGGTACACCCGCGTGCCGCCGCCCGTCGCGTGGTTCCACACCTCCCAGCCGTTCTGGGGCACGCTCGGCGTCGTGCAGCGCTTCCTCCGCGGAGCGACGGACGGCTGGACGCTGGCCCTGGAATCGGCGGTCGGCCAGGGTGACTTCTCCGAGCAGGCGAGGGAACTGGGCCGGTTGACGGGCGAGTTGCACGTGGCGCTCGCCGAGTCGTTCCCCGTGGGCGAGCCGACCGCGGAGCACCACACGCGCCTGGCCGACCAGATGACACATCGGTTGCTGCACGCCGCGGCCACCGTGCCCGCACTGCGCTCGCACGTGGCGGGCGTGCGCGAGGTCTTCATCAAGCTCGCCACCGCGGACGGCGGTCTGCACCTGCAGCGCATCCACGGCGACCTCCATCTGGGCCAGGTGCTGCACGCCGACGACCGGTGGCACGTGGTCGACTTCGAGGGCGAGCCCGCCAAACCCCTGGCGGAACGGCGCGCCGATCGCTCCCCGATCCACGACATCGCCGGCATGCTGCGCTCCTTCGACTACGCCGCCCACGTCGAGAAGGGGGCGCGGCCGGAGTGGGCGTCACGCTGCCGCAAGGCCTTCTGTGACGGATACGGCGACACGGGCCTCTTCGATCCCCAGGACGTACCGGTACTTCTGCACGCACACGAAGCCGACCGGGCCGTCTACGAGGTCCTCTACGAAGCGACGCACCGCCCCGACTGGATCACCGTCCCCCTGCGGGCCGTCGCACGTCTCGCCCGCCACCACTGATCGCCCGCCATCTGATCGCCCGCCCACGGTTCGAGGAGCAGCACACATGGCCGTCACCGACGTGTCCCCCGCCGCAACAGCCGACCCAGCGACCGCGGCCGTCCGCGGCGCGTGCGCGGTGCCTCCACTGGCCGCCGGCGACCGGGACCGGCTGCTGCGCGGCGCGCATCACGACCCGCACGCCGTGCTCGGTGCGCATCCCGTGCCCCACGGGGTGCATCTGCGGTGCCTGCGGCCCGGCGCGATGGCGGTGTCCGCCGTCATGGACGGCCTCGTGTGGGAGCTGCACGACGAGGGCGACGGCCTGTTCTCGGGCGGTATCCCGGTCGTCCAGGGACCCGCGCCCTACAGGCTGCGCGTGCGGTACCCCGAGGCCGTCCTGGAGGTGGAGGATCCCTACGGGTTCCTTCCCACCCTGGGCGAGCTGGATCTGCATCTCATCTCCGAAGGGCGTCACGAGGAACTCTGGACGGCGCTCGGCGCGCACGTGGGAGAGCACCAAGGGGTCCAGGGCACACGGTTCGCCGTGTGGGCCCCGAATGCGCTGGGCGTGCGGATCTGCGGCGACTTCTGTCACTGGGACGGAACCGCGCTGCCCATGCGGTCCCTCGGGTCGTCGGGTGTGTGGGAGCTCTTCGTACCCGGCCTGGGCGAAGGGGCGATGTACAAATTCGAGATCACCCGGGAGGACGGTTCGCGTACGCAGCGCGCGGACCCGATGGCGCGCCGCACGCAGACTCCGCCCGCGACGGCCTCCGTCGTGACGAGCAGCCACCATCAGTGGGGCGATGCCCAGTGGATGGAGCGCCGGGGTGACCGTCCGGCCCACGAGGCACCGATGTCCGTGTACGAGGTCCACCTCGGCTCGTGGAAACAGGGAGCCACCTACCGTGAACTGGCCGATGAACTCGTCTCCTACGTAGGGGAGTTGGGATTCACCCACGTCGAGCTGATGCCGGTCGCCGAGCACCCCTTCGGCGGCTCCTGGGGCTACCAGGTCACCGGCTTCTACGCCCCCACGGCACGCTTCGGATCTCCCGACGACTTCAAGTACCTGATCGACACACTGCACCAGGCCGGGATCGGTGTCCTCCTGGACTGGGTCCCTGGCCATTTCCCTCGCGACGACTGGGCGCTGGCCTCGTTCGACGGCCGCCATTTGTACGAGCCGCAGGACCCGCGGCAAGCCGAGCACCCCGATTGGGGCACCCTCGTCTTCGACTACGGCCGCAAGGAGGTCCGCAACTTCCTCGTTGCCAACGCCACTTACTGGTGCGAGGAGTTCCACATCGACGGACTCCGGGTCGACGCCGTCGCCTCCATGCTCTATCTCGACTACTCCCGCGAGGAGGGGGGCTGGTCACCCAACGCCCACGGGGGACGGGAGAACCTGGACGCGGTGGCCTTCCTCCAGGAGATGAACGCGACGGTCTACCGCCGCTGCCCCGGCGTCGTCACCATCGCCGAGGAGTCCACCGCATGGGGCGGGGTCACCCGGCCCACGGACCGGCCCGGGGCGGGCGGGTTCGGCGGCCTTGGGTTCGGGCTGAAGTGGAACATGGGCTGGTCGCACGACTCCCTGGCGTACATCTCCCACGAGCCCGTGCACCGCAAGTACCACCATGACGAGATGACGTTCTCGATGGTGTACGCCTACAGCGAGAACTACGTCCTGCCTCTCTCGCACGACGAGGTCGTGCACGGAAAGCAGGCGTTGGTGTCGAAGATGCCGGGAGACTGGTGGCAGCAGCGCGCCAACCACCGCGCCTACCTCGCCTACATGTGGTCCCACCCCGGCAAGCAACTCCTCTTCATGGGGCAGGAGTTCGCGCAGGGCGCCGAGTGGTCGGAGGCCGAGGGGCCCCAATGGTGGGTGCTCGATGAGGATCATCCGGCGCACCTGGAACACCGCGCGGTCCAGCGTCTCGTGGCCGATCTGAACCACCGTTACGTCGCGACGCCGTCCCTGTGGGAGCGGGACACCTCCCCGTCCGGCTTCACCTGGATCACCGCCGACTCCGCCGAGGACAACGTCTTCGCCTTCCTCCGCCACGCCTTCGACGGCAGCCCGCTCCTGGCCGTCTTCAACTTCTCGCCGGTGGTACGCCACGACTACCGGCTCGGCGTGCCTCCCGAGGCGGGCGATGCCTGGGAGGAGATCCTCAACACCGACGCGTCGCGCTACGGCGGCAGCGGCGTCGAAAACGAAGGCCCGTGCAGTCCGGACCCCCAGCCCCACCACGGTTTCGCGACATCCATCGCGTTGACGCTTCCCCCGCTGGCGGCTCTCTGGCTGAGGCCGATCAAGTCCGCGTGAGGGAGCCGCTCTCCCCCTGCGGGTCCTCGCTCAGGAACTCCGCGACCAGTTCCGGCGGGTTGGCGGCGCGGGTCAGGGCGAACATCTCGTCCGGGTCGGACATGTCGTAGAGGATGACCGGCAGGGGCCGTCCGAGCGCGCCGACGAGGTGCCCATCCGTGTGGAGTCGACGCGCCACGTCCACGCAGACTGCGTGGAACTCTTCCATGAGCGCGTCACCACGCTCCTCGTCCTCATCCTCGCCCTCGTCCTCGTTTTCGTACCAAAGGCCTTGGGCCGCCGCTTCACTTCGTTGGAGTTCGGCACCGACCGGATCGTGATCCGGGTCGTGGCCGATGACGCGGACGCCCTCCAGGGCTGACGGCGGGAAGTAGGCGTAGTTCCAGCGGGCATCCCACGGCTCCGACGCGCCGTCCCCGGCAAGCAGCTCGGCCACCTCGTCTCGGTGTTGTAGCCGATCGCCAGGTACGGGAACCTCGGGTCCTGGTCGACGCTGTCGATCCGAAAGGTGACCGCGTAGATATCGGAGGTCGACTCTTCGGGAAATCCCGTCAGGGCGCGCGCGGCCATCTCCCCCATGTGCTGCCGGAAAGTGGTCAACAGCTCTTCTCCTCCGCCGTCTTGGGTCAGCGCACGATAACCCCGGCGCGAAAGGCTCTACCGCTCAGTCAATGACGGCGGTTGCTTCGACCTCTACGAGATGTTCGGGGATGTCCAGCGCCGCGACGCCCACCAGTGTGCCGGGCGGCACCGGCGTGATCCCCAACTTCTCGGCCGCCCTTGCGACTCCCTCTCCGAAGAGAGGCATCTTGTCGGGAGTCCAGTCGACGACGTACACGGTCAGCTTCGCCACGTCGTCGAAGGAAGCACCGACTCCCGCGAGGGCGGTGGCGACATTGAGGTAGCACTGCTCGACCTGAGCGGCGAGGTCACCTTCCCCCACCGTGACCCCCTCCTTGTCCCAGGCGACCTGCCCGGCGAGAAACACCAACTTCGACCCCGTCGCGACCGACACCTGCCGGTAGGCATCGATCTTCGGCAGCCCATCGGGATTCACCAGAGTGATGGCCATGTTGCCCGTCCCTTCGTCTCCATCAGTTACTTCACTGCCCCGGGCCGGAGGTCGAGATCCGCACCCGGTGGAAGGTGTGCTCGGAGTCGGCGGCGTCGGCGGAGTTGGCGGCGTCGGCGGAAAGGAACGTTGCCAGGGCCTGGGCCTCTTCGGTGACCGCGGTGTGGTCCGCGCGGGTGAAGCGGGCCAGTGGGGTGACCGTCACGGTTTCTGCCTCCACGGTCCACGTGGCGGCGACCCTTCCGTCGACCAGGACGACACGTGCTCCGGCGACCGACAAGCCTCGGTGGGCGTCGTCGATGATCCGGCTGCGGTCGTGGTAGCCGAGGATGGCGTTGTCGAACGCCGGCAGGAACCGCACCGGAGCAGGCGTGTCGGGGTCAGGGCGTGGTGAGTCGGGGAGGTCGAGGAGTTCCCGGCCCCGCTCGTCCCGGAAGGTGACCAGCTCATCGCGCAGTGCGGCGACGGCGGCCGGCAGCCCGGCGAGTCCGCACCAGGCGCGCAGGTCGGCCGACGCGGCGGGGCCGAAGGCGGCGAGGTAGCGCCGCAGCAGCGCCTGTCCCACGGGGTCGGAGCCGTCCGATGAGGGAGGAACGACCTCGCGCTCCAGCCAGGACGCCAGCGGGAGGTAGCGAACTCCCGCCTTCGTCCGCCACAGTCCGCGCGGCGGCAGCTGCACCACGGGAACGACGGCCAAGAGCATCTCCCCCAGGGCCCGCGGCCCTGGCTGCGGCCAGCGTTCGGCGAGCGCACGAGCGAGCTGGGTCATCGAGCGTGGCTCACCGTCGGCCATGACCTCGCGGCCCGCCGCCGCGAGCTCGTCGAGGTCCGTCCCGTCGAGTTCGCTGCGGTAGACCCCGAGTACGCGTTGACGCAGCATCGTGTCGTGTCGGGCGCGCCAGGCCAGGGCGTCGTCGGCGGTGACGAGGTGCATGGTGCGGCGCATGAGGTGGGTGCGCACCACGCGTCGCCGTACGAGGTGGTCCGAGAGCTCCGTCGGGTCGAACGCCCGCAGCCGCGACCAGAGGCCGAAGAACGGCTCCTGCGGTTCCTGCGCCTGCAGACCGCCGAGATGCGCGACGGCGTCGAGTGCCGGTACGTCGGCACGCTCGAGGAGCAGCTGCCGGGCGAGCGTCGCGCGGTTGAGCGCCCGGCTGTCGAGAACGGTCATGGGCGGCCTCCTGCGGCGTGCTCGGACCCTTGGCAGTTTCATGGTGGACCCGCGAGGGATGTCCCCGTGGCCGGCGTGCTGGGCGGTCTCGGCGCTCGCATGCATCAGCGGGAGCTGACCCGGGTCGCGGGCCGCGGGGCGGCCTCGTCACATAGCGTGATCGCCGGTCGCGCCGTCGATGAGTTCCCGCAGGATGTCCATGTGGCCCGCGTGCCGTGCGGTCTCCTCGATCATGTGGATGAGCACCCACCGCAGCGACATGCTCGCGCCGAACCGCGCCGTGCCGAGCTCCTCGATCCCGACCTCGCCGATCACCTCGTCGGCGGCGGCCCGCGCCCGCCCGTAGTAATCCACGACGTCGGCGGTGCTCTCGTGCGACTCCACCCGCAGGTCCGCGCCGTCGTCCTCCGGATCGAACGGGAAGGGCTCCATCGCGCGCCCGAAGGTCTCGCAGAACCATCCGTACTCGACGACAGCGAGATGCTTGACCAGGCCGAGCAGAGTCGTCCCCGACGGCGTCATCGGCCGGCGCAGCTGCTCGTCGTCGAGGCCGTCGAGTTTCCACAGCACCGCGTCACGGTGCCGGTCGAGGCTGGCGTACAGGCTCTCCTTCTCGGCGCCGATGAACGGCACGTTCGTCACCATGCACGGCACCCTAACGGGCCCGCTTACTTGTTCGGGTCCCGGAAACGGCCGAACGCCTTCGTCAGGGCGCTCAGCGGCGAGCCCTCCGCCTTGACGTGTCCGGGCGTCGACGGCCGGGGCACTCCGTCGCCGCCGGTCACCTCGGCGAGCGCGGCCTGCGCCGCCTCGGCCGCCTGCTGGTACAGGTCGCGGGAGTTCGTCATGGCTTCCAGGGCCTCGGCGTACTTGGTGACCATGCCCTGGGCGTGGGTCAGCTCCTCGTCCGGGGTGAGCAGGTGCCAGCCCTGGCGCAGCCGGGTCAGGGCCTGCTCGGCCTCGGCGGGCAACGGGCGCGGCAGGGCGGCGAACTCCTTGATCCTGTCGAGGAGTTCGGTCGGTTCCGAGCCGTCAAGGAAGACGGTGCGCACCGAGAAACGCTCCGCGTCGTACCCTTCCGTCCGCGGCGTCGTGGGCAGGACCACGGCGCCGCCGCGCGGCATCCGTACGCTCAGCTCACGCTTCATCGCGAAGTCGGCGATCTGTGCCTGCTCCGGCGTGCCCCGGTGCTCGACCACCCTGTGCCGCAGGCTCGGGGGCAGGAACGTGGAGAGCGGCCGCTGGCCGACCGCGTCCGGCGTCATCGCCTCGTGCACCACGAGATGGATGTACCAGCTCTGGCGGGTGCAGTCCCGCAGCCGGTGGCGCAGCTCGTCGTCGTCCTTCGGCAAGTGGTTCGTCGTCCGCAGGCGCACGCCCGGCACCGTGTCGTGGTCCCAGGCGACCCGGTCGGAGTCGGGCCAGAACATCAAGGCGGGCGATGGCCAGTGCGCTTCCCAGGACCGCTCCGCCTCGGCGGCGAGGACCCAGGTGACGCCCTCACTCTCCTTGCGGCGGCTCTCGGGGTCGTACAGCGTCAGCTGCGCGCGGACCGTGACCTCGTCGGCCACGCGCCAGCGGGCCTCGAAGAGGCGGCGGGCGAACGGGCCGGGGTCGGCGGACTCGTCCCGCGGATGCAGGACGGTGGAGCGGGCCGCCTCGACAGGATCGAGGTCCAGGAAGTCGTCGAGCACCCCGGCCGCCTTGAGGGCGATCAGGTTGCGCCGGACGTCCTGCTCGGGCTCGGGCCCGATGTGGCGCCCGCGCCCCAGCCACGCGGTGTCGGGGACGGTGGTCGAGGAGGTGCTTTTCTTGGCCATGGAGTCGTTCTGTGAGTGGTCGGGGCCCGACCAGTATGGCTCCTGGACCTGAGGAAGAGAGCGGTACCCCGCACCGCCGCTCCCCCACGCGGGACGGACCGTACGTAAGGCGTCAAGCCGCTCCGATGCGGCCATCGCAGGTCAAACGGGGACGGCCGCGTCCCGGCCGGGAAAACGATGCGGCAGCGGCAGGACCGATGAGTATGCGTGCCGGACGATGTCTGAAGAGTGAGAGGGACGGTCACCGGCCATGTCCCCCATTCAGGAGAGTGATGCGCGATGAGGTTGGTACTGCAGGAATTCCTGTCCCTCGACGGCGTCTACCAGGGCCCGGGTGCGCCGGACGAGGACACCAGTGACGGGTTCACCCGGGGCGGCTGGTTCGTGCCGCACCTGGACGCGGAGTTCGAACGGCTTGTCGGCACCTGGCTCGGCCAGGCCGACGCCTTCCTGTTCGGCCGTCGTACGTATCTGAACTTCGCGCGGGACTGGCCGAAGATGACCGAGCACCCCGCGGCCGCCATCTTGAACGGCCTGCCGAAGTACGTCGCCTCACACAGCCTGACCTCGGCCGAGTGGGACCCGACCACGATCCTGTCCGGCGACATCCCCGCCCAGGTCGCCGAGCTGAAGCGGCAACCGGGCCGCGAACTGCAGATCCACGGCAGCGGACGACTCGGCCAGTCCCTGCTGGCGGTCGGCCTGGTGGACGAGCTGCGCCTGGCGATCGCCCCCGTGATCGTCGGCACGGGCCGTCGCCTGCTCCCGGACGGCGGCGCACCCACCGGCCTACGCCTTCTGAGCAACGAGACGACGCCGGGCGGGCTGGCGGTCCACGTCTACGAATCGACGGGCCACCCGGAATACGGCACGTACGGAGCCGACGCGTGACAGCCGCTCACGCGACGCGTGGCGGTTCGGCATCCGGAGCCGTGTTTCGCCTAGAAACGCCTTCATGTGTCACTACTGCGGTTGCCGGGAGATTCCTCTGATCAAGGAGTTCATCGCCGAACACGAGCGCGTCACCGATGCGGCGGGGGACGCGGTCCGTGCCCTGGAGCGGGGGGACATCGCCCGTGCGCAGGCGCTCGTGGACGTCATGGCCCGCGAGCTGGACGCGCACTGGCGAGGTGAGGAGAACGGCCTGTTCAAGGTGATGCGCAAGGACCCCGAGTACGCGGACTACATCGCGAGCCTGGAGCGCGAACACCGTGAGCTCGCGCGTCTGTTGCCCGCTCTCGATCTCGCGGACGCCGACGACGTACGTACCCTCACCGAAGCCGTCGACGAGCTGCACCGGCATATCGCCAAGGAGGAGGACGGCCTGTTTCCGGCCTCGCTCACCGCGCTCGACGGCGAGGAGTGGAATCTCTCCATGGCGGCCTGGCGAGCGGCACACCCCATGTGAGTGTCAGGGGCCCTGGTTGGTCCCTTCCCGTGGAACCGGTGGCGCGTCCCGACCGTCCTGCGGCGGTGACGCCGCCGTCCCGGCTACCTTCCGCGGCCATGGACACCCTCATCTTCGGCGGCCTCCTGGCCACCCTGTACGCCCTTCACCGGCAGCGGTCACGTGCCGTGCTGCTCGGCGGCTGGTGGATCATGCTCGTGCTGACGATCCTCCTGCTCGCTCATCACATCACCAGCGGCCTCAAGTTGGGGTTGAACTACTGATGAGCACTCTGACGGGCCCCCTGCCGGGGACCGAGCGCTTCAGCGTGCTCGGCAAGGTCCAGTACTGGTTCGCCTGCTTCTTCGCCGTCGGCTGGACAGGCGTGGTCTGCGGCGGACTCGGCGTGCAGTTCATCTCCTGGGACTACCCCTGCCCGCTGTGCATGGTGCAGCGCATGTTCATGCTGCTCGCCGCGCTGGGGGCGGCGTACATCGTGCGCCGGGGCATGACCGGCACGGTCACGGGCCGCGACTACATGATGGGCTGGGGGCTCGCTCTGGTCGCCGTGATGTGCGGCGCCTTCGCCTCCTGGCGGCAGACGATGCTGCACATCCTGCCGGGCGACAAGGGCTACGGCGCCCCCGTGCTCGGTCTGCACATGTACGTCTGGGCCTGGATCCTCTTCATGGCCTCAGTGGTGGCGATCGGCATCGTGATGGCGTTCGCCCACTCCACGGCCGACACCACGGTGCCCATGCGGGGAACGCGGGGAGGGCAGGGTGCGTACGGCATGGCCGGCCGCATCGTGCTCGGCTTCCTCGCCCTGGTGATCGCGGTGAACCTGGTCGCTGTCTTCCTCCTGGAGGGCTTCCACTGGTTCCTCCCGGACGACCCGGACCGCTACCGCTTCTTCTACGACGTCGGGATCATGGACTGAGGCGCCCCACCGCCCCCTCAGTGGGCCGGTGAGACGCCTCGGTCGGGCTCGACAGCCTAGAAGTCCACGTCGCTGCCCGGCTTGCCGTCGCGCTCGGGGCGCCGGTTCTCCTCGGCCCCCTGCGCGTCGCTCTGCTGGTCCTGCCTACGCGGCTGCTGCTTGCCACGCTCCTGATCGCGGGCGCGACGCTTGTCCCGGGGAGACTGACGGTTACCCATGGTCGTTCCTTACTTTCGGTGCACGCATCTTCGCGTGCGGTGACCAATCCAGTGCAACGCCACCCCCGAAAGCTGGCCGCTACATGTACCGCTCGGGCGGCGCTTGACCATGCCATAAGACCTGGTCAGCGCCCCATGGGGCTAGGCCGCTTCATAGTGGTGAGCCCGACCGCCACGCCACTTCACCCACGCCGGATCGTCGAGCAGCACTTCCGCGTCCGGCAGGCCGGCCCGGCGCAGGAACTCGATGACATCCGCATCGGAGTGCGCGAGGCCGAGGATCTTTCCGCGCGCCGTCACTCTGCGCCCGCCCGTCGGGGAGAGCGCGTGGACGATGATTGGCGCGGTCTGCATGTCTCCAGGGTGCTCCGCGGCGCCCATGTCAGCACTCCGAGCGGTAGAAACCGTCTATGCCCCGCCGGCCGCCATCCCCGCCTGGAAGGTCTTCCGGTACATCTGCGGCGAGACCCCGATGGCCGCGTGCAAGTGCTGTCGCAGTGACGTGCCGGTGGCGAAACCGACCTCCGCGGCGACCCGGTCCACCGACAGGTCGCTGGACTCCAGCAGATGCCGGGCCCGGTGCACGCGCTGCTGGATCAGCCAACGGCCGGGGCTCGTGCCCGTCTCCTCCTGGAAGCGGCGGGCGAAGGTGCGCGGGCTCATCCGCGCGTGCGCGGCCAACTCCCGCAGGGCGAGCGGCCGGTGGAGGTGCTCCAGGGCCCAGGCGCGGGTGGCCGCGGTCCCCGCGGCGCCCTCGTCCGGGATCGGCTGCTCGATGTACTGAGCCTGGCCGCCCTCTCGCCACGGGGGCACGACACAGTGCCGGGCGACGCGGTTGGCGACGGCGCTGCCGTGGTCGGAACGCACCACGTGCAGGCATACGTCGACTCCGGACGCGGCCCCCGCCGAGGTGAGCACATCACCGTCGTCCACGAACAACACGTCGGGATCCAGGTCGACTTGGGGAAACAACTTCCGGAAGTGATCGGCGAGCGCCCAGTGCGTCGTCGCGGGCCGCCCGTCGAGCAGGCCGGCCGCGGCGAGCGTGAAGGCCCCCGTGCAGATGGACACGAACCGCGTGCCGGGCCTGATCCGGGCGAGGGCCTCGCGCACCGGATCCGACAGCTCGGCGGTCAGGTACCGCAGGTCGTACGGCGGCAGGACCACCGTGTCCGCGCTCTCCAGCGCCTCGGGGCCGTGCCCGACGTTGACGGTGAAATCGGCGTTGGTGGCCACCGTGCGGTCCGCTGTCGCCGCGCAGGTCACCACCTCGTAGGCCCCGGGGACCAGCGAGAAGACCCTGTTGGGGATGCCCAGCTCGAAGGGGTAGACGCCGTCGAGCGCGAGGACGACCACCCGGTGCGGGCGACGGGCGAGGAGTTCCATCGACACTGAAGCCATGGCACGATCCTATCGCTTAATGGCAATCGTGCCATTGCCCAGGTCAGGCCCGTGCCGCACGCTGGATCCATGACCAACAACACCGCGTCTCAGCCCACCGAGCCGACTCGCTCGACCCAGCCGGCCATGAAGGCCACCAGCCAGGACGTCCTCGGCGACCCCGGCGTACTGAAGGAGATCGAGGTCGCACGCCCCGAGCCCGGCGTCGGACAGATCCTCGTCGCCGTGCACGCCGCCGGCGTGAACCCCACCGACTGGAAGCACCGCCGGTTCGGCGCCTTCCTGGGTGAGCCGCCGTTCACGCTCGGCTGGGACGTGTCGGGCGTCGTCGAGGCGGTCGGCATCGGCGTCTCGCTGTTCAAGCCGGGCGACGAGGTGTTCGGGATGCTGCCGTACCCGTACGGCGCCGGTTCGCACGCCGAGTACGTGACCGGACCCACGCGCGCCTTCGTGCCCAGGCCCGCGGGGCTGAGCCACGTCGAGGCGGGCGCCCTGCCGCTGGTCGCGCTGACCGCCTGGCAGGCCCTGGTCGACAACGCCCAAGTGGAGCCGGGTCAGCGGGTGTTGGTGCACGCGGCGGCCGGTGGTGTGGGCCATGCGGCGGTGCAGATCGCCAAGGCCCGCGGCGCGTACGTCATCGGTACGGCCTCCGCGGCCAAGCACGACTTCGTGCGCGGCCTGGGCGCGGACGAGGTCATCGACTACCGCACCGCCGACTTCGTGAAGGAGGCCCACGACGTCGACGTCGTGCTCGACCCGCTGGGCGGCGACGACCGGCTGCGCTCCCTGGAGGTGCTGCGGCCGGGCGGCATCCTGGTGTCGATCCTGCCGGGCAACTTCGGCGAAGTGGCCGAGCGGGCAGCCGAGTTGGGCGTGCGGGCCACGGACATGCTGGTGGAGCACGACCAGGCGGGCATGACGGCGATCGCGGCACTCGTCGAGGCCGGGCAGCTGCGGGTGCATGTCTCGGAGACCTACGCCCTCGCCGATGCCGCCAAGGCGCACGCCGAGGGCGAGACGGGCCGCGTCACGGGGAAGCTGGTGCTCACGGTCCGCCCGTAGGCGCCGGGCGCCACGGCACTACGCGACAGGGCGGGCGGCACCGGATTCGGCGCCGCCCGCCCTTGCCGCACTACCCGTAGAACTCCGGTCGCTCGACCAGCTCGACCTCGACGCGCCCGCCATCGCGCTGGGATGCCAGGCCCGCCTCGCACACGGCCGCGGCCGCATAGCCGTCCCAGGCGCTCGGCCCTGTGACCTCACCCCTGCGGGTCGCGTCCACCCAGGCCTGTACCTCGCGGTCGTAGGCGTCCTCGAAACGCTCGACGTAGTCGGGGGGTACGCGCCCTCCCCAGCGGCCCTCGGTGCTCACCCGGGGGCCCTGCTCGTCCCCGATGCGCACGACGCCCCGCTCGCAGACAGCCTCCGCCTGGACCTGGTAGCCGTAACCGCAGTGGCCGAAGATCTCGACGTCGGCGAGCGCGCCCGACGAGGTCTCCAGCAGGACGAACTGAGGGTCGTTCATGCCTGCCGGTGCCAGCGAGGAAGCCGTTGGCTTGAGCACGGTGACCGCCGCGATCTCCTGGTCGAGCAGCCAGCGGGTCGCGTCCACCTCATGGGAGACCGAGCTGGTGATGAGCATCTCGTCGGTGAACCCCGGCGGCATCGCCAGATTGCGGTGGCGTTGGTGCAGCATCAGGGCCGCGCCCAACTCCCCGCTGTGGAGCAGCCCTTTGAGCTTGACGTACTCGGCGTCGTAGCGCCGCATGAAGCCCACCTGGACGCGCCGATGACCGAGCCGCTGCTCCGCATCGAGGACGCGCAGGGAAGAGGCCGTGTCCGGCGTCATCGGCTTCTCGCACAGCACCGGAAGATCGCGGCCGATGGCTTCGATCAGGGCCGCCTCGTGGGCGTCGCCGGGAGAGGCGATGAGTACGGCGTCCACCTCTCCCGCCGCCATGGCGGCCACCGGATCGGTGTAGGCCGTGCACCCGTCGATCGTGGCGGCCAGGGTCTTCGCCCGCTCCGCCTCGATGTCGGCCACGGCCACCACCCGCGCCCCACTGATGACCTCGTGGAGCCGGCGCACATGGTCCGCGCCCATCTTTCCGGTGCCGATGACGGCCACACCGAGTCCTTGCTGAGATGGCATGACGATGGTGTCTCCCCTCCTGGTCGCCTTCTGGTGAAGGGCTTCGGGCCATCATCCGCTCAGGGGTGAGGGTGTCCCTGGTCGGGGTCGTCGTCGGGGGTCTGCCAGGTGGTGCCGCGCTGGGCTTCGCCGCTGGGCGGGTTGGCGTCGTGCGGGGGTGTGGTGGGCTCGGTGCGACGGGCCGCGCGGCGCCGGCCGCTGACGAACATGGCGAGCAGCCCGATGACCACGAAGAGGCCGACGATGATGAAGATCAACGAGCCGCCGCCCTCGACGGCCAGAACGGTATAGCTGTGAGTACGCATACCGATGATCTACCCCGTCCGAGGAGAAAAAGCGCCCGCCAGTGGGATGGGGCGTACGGAGCCGTGTGTCTTGCCCCCCGGCCCGATGCCGGAGTACAGCGCGACGTGAGGCCCCGTGATGGGGATGATGGAGCCGAAAGGGATCACGGGCGCGGGCCGCTGACGCGGGTCGTCTCCCGGCCTCGCGAGGTCGGGCGCCGGTAACCCGGAGGGTGGGGCGCCCATCGACCTCAGAACGGTACGAAGATGAACAGCGAAAAGGCACCTGCAAACCAGAACGTAGCCAGCAGCTCGGTGTTCGGAGCACCCTGTTGGGTCAGTCTGACCACGCGTGATCTAGGGGCTGCGGAGGAGTTCTACCACGCCGTCCTGGGGTGGGACTGGCGCATCGGCAAGCTGGGTGATGAGTACAGATTCGCGAGTGTGAACGGCGTGCCGGTGGCTGGGGTCTCGGCCGTGGATGCCGTGGGGCGGACGGCTGTCGCCTGGACTCCCTTCTTCGCCGCGTCCGACGCGAACGAGACCGTGGCCCGCAGTCAGGAACGCGGCGGGACGACCGCCGTGGGGCCCATCTCGTTCCCTCCCGGGCGAGCGGCGCTGCTGGCCGACCGCGAGGGAGCGGTATTCGGCATCTGGGAGGGCGAGCTGGTGTCCGACTGGGAGGAATGGCGCCGCGCCGCCCCGGTCTTCGTGGAGCTCTACACCCGGGACGCCTTCGACGCGGCCATCTTCTACGCCGAGGTCCTGGGCTGGGCTTCGACCGCCTCCGGCTGCTGCGAGGTCCACTACGAGGACGACAAGGTCGTCCTGCGCAGCGGGGGCGATGTCGTGGCCCGCATCCATTCGGGCGCGGTGGAGTCCGCGCCCGATCCGGAGGTCCGCCCTCACTGGCAGATCCACTTCACGGTCGAGGACGTGGACGCCTGCGTCCAGGCCGCGCGAGCCTACGGCGGCACCCTCCTGCACGGCGCGGAGGGCGCGACGGAGGCGCTCCTGAGCGATCCCGACGGAGCACGCTTCGTCGTCACCCAGCTCAAGGCCTGAACAACCCGGCTCACGGCTTGAGCAACCCGGCTCAAGGCCTGAGCAGCGCCTTGATCATGCCGTCTTCCTTGTCCTGGAACATCTGGTACGCCTTGGGGGCGTCTTCCAGGGTCA
Source organism: Streptomyces sp. NPDC051218 (assembly GCF_044455475.1). NCBI lineage: Bacteria > Bacillati > Actinomycetota > Actinomycetes > Kitasatosporales > Streptomycetaceae > Streptomyces > Streptomyces sp. NPDC051218. Next base: position 15,671 of record NZ_JBITEU010000013.1, read on the forward strand.
TGTGGTGGGTGGCGAAGTCGTCGACGCCGAGCGGGTCCTCGTCGGTGAGGAGCGGGAGGATGTCGTCCACCCAGTGCCTGACGTTGGCCTGTCCCATGCGGAGCTGGATCTGCTTGTCGAACATGGTCAGGAGCGGCATGGGGTCGAGCGAGCCGCCGTAGACACCGGAGATGGAGACGGTGCCTCCGCGACGGACGATGTCGATCGCCGCGTAGAGGGCGCTGAGCCGGTCGATGCCGGCGCGGTCCATGAGCTTCTCGGCCACGGCGTTCGGCAGCAGGCCGACGCCCCAGTGGGCCGCCTTGGCCAGGGGCGCGCCGTGTGCCTCCATTCCGACGGCGTCGATGACGGCGTCCGTGCCGCGCCCGTCCGTCAGGTCCCGGATCTTGTTGCCGAGGTCCTTGCCGTAGCGACGCAGATCCAGAGCCTTCACACCGTCGCCGTAGGCGCGGCTCAGCCGCTCGGGCACCAGGTCCACGCCCACCACGAGGCTCGCGCCCCGGTGGAGCGCGATGCGCGCGGCCATGGCGCCGATCGGGCCGAGTCCGAGGACGGTCACCGTGCCGCCCGGCGGAATGTCGGCGTACTCCACGGCCTGCCAGGCAGTGGGCAGCACGTCCGACAGGAAGACGAACCGGTCGTCCGCGGGGCCCTCCGGCACCTTGATGGGCAGGGTGTTGCCGAACGGCACCCGCAGGAGTTCCGCCTGCCCGCCGGGCACCTGCCCGTAGAGCTTGGTGTATCCGAAGAGGGAGGCGCCCGTGCCGCGCTCCTTGACCTGGGTGGTCTCGCACTGCGAATGCAGGCCTCGGTCACACATGAAGCAGTTCCCGCAGGAGATGTTGAACGGCACCACCACCCGGTCGCCCGCCGACAGTTCGGTGACTCCGGGGCCGACCTCCTCGACGATGCCCATCGGCTCGTGCCCCAGGATGTCGCCGGGGTCGAGATAGGGACCAAGGACCTCGTACAGATGCAGGTCGGAACCGCAGACGCCGGTCGAGGTCACCCGCACGATGACGTCGGTCGGGTCCCGCAGCACAGGATCGGGGACTGTCTCGACACGGACATCTCGCTTGCCGTGCCAGGTGAGTGCGCGCATCGGGCTCTCCTTCGATAGCGGTGACGCTCGGCCCCTGCGGGTCTCCCGTGGGGGCGTCACTATGCGTGGGTACGTTCTCGCAGACGCCGGGCTGCCGCGGTCACGCCACGCGCGTGACGGGCGAGTCCGGCCCAGGGGTCCTTGTCGAGGCGGTCACCGAGGTCGCCGACGGTCCAGCGGCGCGCGGTCAGATCGGGTGCGTCCAGTTCGGCCCAGCTCAACGGCGCGGCCACGGGGGCGCCCGGCCGTGACCGGACGGCGAACGGAGCGACCACCGTCTGGGCGTAGCCGTTGCGTGCGACGTCGAGATACAGCCGCCCCTTGCGTGCGTCCTTGCGGGGCTCGGTCGTCAGCTCCCGCTCGTGGCGCGCGGCCAGTTCGTCCGCGGCGGCGCGGGCGAACGCGAGCACGTCGTCGGCGTCGTCGCGCCGGTTCAGCGGCACGACGACGTGCAGACCGCGTGAGCCCGTGGTCATCAGACCCGACGGAAGGTCCAGCTCATCGAGGAGTTCGCGCAGGCGGTGCGCCGCGCGGCGCACGGGCTCGAAGTCGTCGCCGGACGGGTCGAGGTCGAAGACGAGGCGGTCGGGGCGGCGCGGCCGGTCGGCGCGGCTCAGCCAGCGATGGGGGGTGATGCAGGCCTGGCCCGCGAGATACACCAAGGTGGCCGCGTCGTCGCAGACCACATGGGTGACCTCGCCGCCTTCCTTGGGCACCGTGGTGCGGTGAATCCAGTCGGGGAAGTAGTCGGAGACCTCCTTCTGGTAGAAGCGGTCCCCGTCGATCCCGTCCGGCATCCGCTCCAGCATCAGAGGCCTGCCGCGCAGTTCGGGCAGCATGCGCGGCGCCACACGCCGGTAGTGCTCGGCGAGGTCGGCCTTGGTGATGTTGTCCTCGGGGAACAGCTCCTTCTCGGCTCGCTTGACCTCGATCCTGCGCCGTCCGACCCGTAGCTCAACGCTGGAACTCACGTCACCGCCTCCTTCGCGCGGATGCCTGTGCTGCCCCCTCACTCCCGGTCCGGACTACGGGAGCGGCGTACCTCCGGTGGCGTTCATGATCTCCGCGGTGATGAAGCTCGCGTGTTCCGAGGCAAGGAACACGTACGCGGGCGCCATCTCGGCGGGCTGGGCGGGCCGGCCCATCGGGGCCTGCTTTCCGAACTCCTTGGTGTCCGGCAGCGTGGCCGGGATGAGCGGCGTCCACACCGGCCCCGGAGCGACGGCGTTGACGCGGATTCCGTTCTCGACCAGCATCTGCGCGAGGCCCTGGGTGAACGTGACGATGGCGCCCTTGGTCATGGCGTAGTCGAGCAGGTGCGGGCTCGGCTTGTAGGCCTGCACCGACGTGGTGTTGATGATGGAGCCGCCTGCCGGAATGTGCGGGACGGCCATCTTGCACAGCCAGAACATGCCGTACAGATTCGTGCGCACGACACGGTCGAACTGCTCCGTGGAGATCTCCGTGATGCCCTCGGGCTGCGACATCTGGTACGCCGCGTTGTTCACCAGCACATCGATGCGTCCGAACTCCGCCACGGCGCGCTCGACGAGGCGTCGGCACTGCTCCTCTTCCCGGATGTCGCACGGCACGGCCAGACCACGGCGACCCGCCTTCTCGACGAGCCCGACCGTCTCCTGGGCGTCCTCCGCCTCCGTGGGCAGATAGGTGAACAGGACGTCGGCGCCCTCGCGCGCGTAGGCGAGAGCGACGGCCCGGCCGATGCCGGAGTCGCCGCCGGTCACGACAGCTGCCCGGCCCTCCAGCAGTCCGCTTCCCCGGTAGGACTCCTCGCCGTGGTCGGGCGACGGGTCCATCGGCCCGGTCCAGCCCGGGGTCTGCTGGTCCTGCTGGGCGAACTCCGGCTGCGGGTGCTTGGTCGTCGGGTCCTGGGGGCTGTCACTCATCGGTGCGCTTCCTTCCTCGGGTCCACTGTCTCCAGCTTGCTCCGCACCTCTCGGGGGCGCGAACGCCTGACTCCGCTCACGGCACACGGCCTGAGTGAGCGCGAGCCATCGGGGCACCGGGTGTCCCGCGGGCCGGGGTCCCACACATTCCGTTCCGCTCGCCGTGCGGGTGAGATCGGGGGTGCATAACCTGTACGCGGCCTCCGGACCAGTCGGTGGAAGGGAGCTGAGGTGAGCGAGAAGGACGAGCTGCGGACCTACCGGGAGAAGCGGCACTTCGAGCGGACGAGCGAGCCGCGCGGTGAGCGCGGGACGCGGGACGCCGGGCGGACTCCGGCCGACGAGCCCGCGTTCGTGGTGCAGATCCACGACGCGAGCTCGGTGCACTTCGACTTCCGCCTCGAGGTCGACGGCGTACTGAAGTCCTGGTCGGTCCCCAAGGGCCCCTCCACCGACCCGCACGACAAGCGGCTCGCCATCCCCACCGAGGACCACCCCATGGAGTACCGGGACTTCGAGGGGGTGATCCCCAAGGACGAGTACGGCGGCGGGACCGTCATCGTCTGGGACCACGGCACGTACCGGCCGACCAGTCACGACAAACGGAACCGGCCGGTGCCCTTCGACCAGGCCTTGGAGAACGGTCACGCCACGTTCGTCCTGCGCGGCGAGAAACTGCGCGGGGAGTACGCGCTCACCCGCTTCCACAGCCGCGAGGAGAAGAGCGGAGGGTCGTCCGCGAAGCCGACATGGCTGCTCGTGCGCACCGGCCACCACTCGGCTGGCGGCACCCCCGATCCACGGCGGGCGCGCTCGGCACGCAGCGGCCGTACGCTGCGCCAGGTCGCCGAGGCGCCGGACGCGCCGACCTGGCGTTCCGACCGGGGAGAGCGGGAATGACCGGCCTGCTGGACTCGCTGCCGCCCGACCTGGCCGCCCGCACCCGCGAGGCGGCACCGGGCGTCGACCTCGCGGCGTCCCCGATGCTGGCGACGCTCACCAACCTGCGGCAGTTTCCGGCCGGCTGGATCTTCGAACGGAAGCTGGACGGCATCCGGGCGCTCGCGGTGCGCGAGAACGGCACGCTGACGCTCCGGTCCCGGTCCGGGCGACGGCTCGACGCCACGTACCCGGAGATCATCGACGCGCTCGCCGGGCAGGACAGTGCGGACTTCACGGTCGACGGCGAGATCGTCGCCTACTCGCACGGCAGGACCGACTTCTCGCGACTGCAACAGCGCATGGGGCTCACCCGGCCCGCCGACGTGGCGGCGAGCAAGGTCGCGGTGACCTACTACGTCTTCGACCTGCTGCGCCTGGACGGCATGGACGTCCGGCGGCTGCCGTTGCGCACCCGCAAGTCCCTGCTGCGGCGCTCGATCACGTTCACCGCGCCCTTGCGGTTCAGCACCCATCGCAACGAAGGCGGTCCCGAGCTCCTCGCCGACGCGTGCGGGCGCGGATGGGAGGGCCTCATCGCCAAGCGGGCCGACAGCGCCTACCAGGCGCGCCGCTCGGGTGACTGGCTCAAGCTGAAGTGCTCCCGGGGCCAGGAGTTCGTGGTGGGCGGGTTCACCGAGCCCGCGGGCAGCAGGTCGGGCATCGGCGCACTGCTCATCGGCTACTACGAGGGCGAACGGCTGCATTACGCGGGCAAGGTAGGCACCGGGTTCGACGCGCGCACCCTGCTGTCCCTGCGACGGCGACTCGACGAACTCCAGGTACGGGAATCGCCGTTCGCGGACGCGGTTGCGGAGCGCAGACCCCATTGGGCGCAGCCGCGTCTCGTGGCGCAGGTCGCCTTCACGGAGTGGACGCGCGACGGCATGCTGCGCCACCCACGCTTCCAGGGGCTGCGGGACGACAAGAACCCGGCCGATGTGGTCAGGGAGCGCGGGGAGAACTGAGCCGCGTGGCCGGCTACGTGGCCGCGTTGAGCCGGGCCGCCTGACGCGTCAGGTGGTCACGTTCGGGGAGGTTGGGCGCCTTGCGGGCCGCCTCGGCGTAGAGCCGCGCCGCCTCCTTCAGGTCCCCGTCGCGCTCGTGGAGGTACGCCGCCACCGCGGCGTGCCGTGGCAGTGAGTCGTCGAGGGCCGCGAGCGCCGCCAGACCGGCGCGCGGTCCGTCGGCCTCGCCGACGGCCACCGCGCGGTTGAGCCGGACGACCGGGCTGTCGGTCAGACGCACGAGCTCGTCGTACCACTCGACGATCTGCACCCAGTCGGTCTCGTCGGCGGTGGGCGCGTCCGCGTGGAGTGCGGCGATGGCGGCCTGGGCCTGGAACTCGCCCAGGCGGTCACGGGCGAGGGCCGCGTGCAGGATCCCGATCCCCTCGGCGATGGACGTGGTGTCCCACCGGCCGCGGTCCTGCTCGGCCAGCGCCACGAGGCTGCCGTCGGGCGCGGTCCGGGCGGCGCGCCTGGCGTGGTGGATCAGCATGAGGGCGAGCAGGCCCGCCACCTCGGGGTGGTCGATCGCTGCCGCGAGCTGCCGGGTGAGCCGGATGGCCTCGGCGGCCAGGTCGACGTCGCCGGAGTAGCCCTCGTTGAAGACCAGGTAGAGGACCCGCAGCACGGTGGCGACATCGCCGGGCTCGTCGAACCGCGTGTCGGAGACGGTTCGCTTGGCCCGGCTGATGCGTTGCGCCATGGTCGCCTCGGGCACCAGGTACGCCTGGGCGATCTGGCGGGTGGTGAGACCGCCGACGGCGCGCAGCGTGAGCGCGACCGCGGACGACGGCGTCAGCTTCGGGTGGGCGCACAGGAAGTAGAGCTGGAGCGTGTCGTCCAGGGCGGACGCGGGGCCGGGCGCCGGTTCCTCGTCGACGAGGTCCTCACGCCGGCGGCGTGCGGTGTCCGAGCGGGTCGCGTCGAGGAACTTGCGCCAGGCCACCGTGACCAGCCAGCCCTTCGGGTCCCGGGGCCGCTCGTCCGGCCAGACGCGGACCGCCTCGACCAGGGCGTCCTGTACGGCGTCCTCGGCCGCCGCGAAGTCGGCTCCGCGGCGGACGAGGATTCCGAGCACGCCCGGTGTGAGGCTCCGGAGCTGGGCTTCATCCATCTGCGGTGTCACTCCGTGGCGGTGTGCTTCGCGCCCATGAACGGGCGGATCTCGAGCCATTCGTGGATCGGCTTCCCGCCTGCCCCGGGGGCGGCCGACAGTTCCCCGGCCAGTTCGAGTGCGCGGTCGTAGGTGTCGACGTCGATGACCATCCAGCCGGCGATGAGGTCCTTGGTCTCGGCGAAGGGGCCGTCGGTGACCGGCGGGCGGCCCTCCCCGTCGTACCGGACGAACGTCCCCTCGGGAGCGAGCGCCTGGCCGTCGACGAACTCCCCGGTCTTCTCCAGGCGGTCCGCGAAGTCGCGCATGTACTGCATGTGGGCCGAGATCTCCTCGGGCGTCCATCGCTCCATGGGTACGTCGTTGACCGCGGCCGGGGCGCCCCGGTAGTGCTTCAGGAGCAGGTACTTCGCCATGGTGTTCTCCTCGGTGCTGGTGCGGCCCATTGTGGTCGCGTTCACCACGGGGACGGAGCGGGATTCGGATTCTCGACATCACCGCGCGACTTTTCTCGAATTCCCTCGAGGAGCGCCCGGCCCGGAGACTCGGAGGAACAGTCTTGACGATCACGACCCGGACCGCGCGTTACGCCACCGGCGGCGCCGGCAAGCTCCTCGACCTCTATACGCCCAGCTGTCCTTCCGGGCAGCGGGATGAGCGATGCGTGCTGCTCTGGCACGGCATGGGCCCCGACGAGCGAGACGTGATGGCCTCGCTGGCTCGGGAGATCGCCGGGTTCGGCCCCACCGTCCTCGTTCCCGACTGGCGTTCGGACCGTCCCGACGGCGGCCGGGAACACCTCACCGACGCCCTGCGGTTCGCCCGCGACCACGTGGGCGCGTCCACCGACGGAGCCGCCCGGTTGGTCCTGGCGGGGTGGTCGGCCGGGGCAGCCGCCGCGGTGGGCGTCGCTCTGCGGCCGGAGGTCGTCGGCGGCTGGAGGCCCGCCGCGGTGGTGGGCGTGGCGGGCGGCTATCGGCGCCCGGCACCCACCACGGGCACCGCGCCCCTCGAAGCCGTCGGAGGGACGGTGGCACCGATACCCCTACGGCTCGTGCATGGCACCACGGACGAGGTCGTGCCCGTCGACTCCTCGCGCGAACTGCACGAAGCCCTGCTCGCTCACGGCTGGGACTCCGAACTCTCCGAGCCGGTGACCGACCACGCCGGGGTGCTCGGCTGTGTGTACGACCCGGCCACGCACCGGTGCCTGGCGACGGACGAGCCGTCCGTATCGCGTATCGGGCGAGAGACAGCGCGCTTGATAGCGGGCGCGGTGTCCCCTGCCCGTTAGCGGTGTCCCCTGCCCGTAAGGGGAGCAGGGCTTTGGCACTGGGCAGGGCAGGGCCTTGGTCCTCGGGATGGGTGAGGAAGGTCCCGGTATGGCGCCTCCCGTCTGCGGAACCACCTGGCGAGACCGCGAACCAGATGGGGAGAGGGCGCTATGCCAAGGGACATCGGTGTGAGCAGCGAGCGTGAGCAGCAGCGGCGGGAGAGGCCTGCTCCGCGCGCGAGGGGGCAGGGCCGGGATGCGGGGCGGGTGTGGACCGGCGTCCGGCCGTTCCGGCGGGGCGGGGGGCTGCGCCTTGTTCCGCCGCCAGGTGAACGGCGCGGTGCCGTGCCCGGCAACAGCTCGTCGCCGCACGCTTCGCAGAAGGCACGGGGTGCGCCGTGCTGGCTCAGTCTGGCCTCCGGTGACGTCCTGGCCGCCAAGAAGTTCTATGCCCGCGTTCTCGGCTGGTGCCATGTCCCGCTGATCGGCGCGCCGGACCGGGCTCGCTTCCTGGCGCTGCGGTGCGGAGCGCCGGTGGGAACACTCAGCCAGGCCACGTGCGACCTGGGCGTCTCCGCCGGATGGATTCCCTACTTCGGCGTCAATGACGTGGACGCCATGGTGGGCAGGCTGCGCGAGCGCGGCGCCACCGTCGCCGTAGGGCCGCTGACCACGGAAACCGGGCGGCTGGCCGTGGCCGCGGGTCCACAGCAAGCGGTGTTCGGACTGCGCCAGCAGGCCCCCGATCCCCGCTGGCAGGTGGGCACGGGCCCCGTCGCCCGGCTCGAGCTGCGCACTCGGGACATCTTCGCCGCCGCCTACTTCTACGGGGACGTACTGGGCTGGGCGGGCACGTCGGGCGACTGCTGCGACGTGGAGTACACGAACGGGCAGATCGAGGTGCGTGACGGGCTGCGCACGGTCGCCGCGTTCAGGGATGCCACGACGTCCGGTTGGCAGCCGTGCTTTCGCGTGGCCGACGTCGGCGTGGCAGCCGTGGCGGCCACCGGCTGGGGCGGGCGGGTCATCTCACCGCCCGAAGGCCCCCGCGGCCGGCGCGAAGCCGTGCTGGCGGACCGTGAGGGCAACCCCTTCACGGTCGTCGCGAACTGAGCAACGCAGAACGAGAGAGTGAGGAGTCAAACGATGTTTCTGCAGGCGCCGGACGTGGACGAGGTCGCCGAGCCGGGTGGACGGGGACGGGGCGACAGCGTCGGGCTGCCGTGGATCGAGGAAGCCGACCAGGTCGCGCCGAGGGACGCCCGGGAGCTGTCGAAGCTCTTCTTCGAGGAGCTGAAGGCGCTTGAGGAGGACTCCCCCGGCTACCTGTACACGCGCAACACCCTGATCGAGATGAACCTCTCGCTGGTGCACTACGTGGCCGGCCGCTACCGCAACCGCGGCAACGGCCAGCTGGAGGACATCGTCCAGGTCGGCATCGTGGGCCTGATCAAGGCGATCGACCGGTTCGACATCGACCGCGGCTTCGAGTTCGTCTCCTTCGCGGTTCCGTACATCCTCGGGGAGATCAAGCGCTACTTCCGTGACACCAGTTGGGCCGTGCACGTACCGCGCCGACTTCAGGAACTGCGGCTTCAACTGGTCAAGTCCCAGGAGCGGTTGTCCTCGACGCTCGGCCGCGAACCCACCGTCACGGAGCTCGCGTCCGATCTCTCGGTGACCGAGGACCAGGTCCTGGAGGTGATCGTGGCGGCCAATGGTTACGCCGCAGGCTCGCTGGACAGCCCGCGCAGCGAGGGAGAGGAGGGCGGGGCACAGACCACCGGTCGCTCCCTCTCCGACGTCATGGGCGAGGAGGATCCGGCCATCGAGGTGTTCGAGGACCTGCACGCCTTGGCCCCGCTCCTGGCCGGACTCGACGAACGCGAACGCCGCATCATCGAGATGCGGTTCGGCCAGGAGATGACCCAGGCGCAGATCGGAGCCGCCCTGGGGCTCTCGCAGATGCACGTCTCACGGCTCCTGGCAGCCACCCTCGCCGTCCTCCGCACCGGTCTGCTCACCTACGACTAGGAGAAGTCGGCGAGGTTACGGGCTACGGGGCTGCGGGTCCGGGCAGCGTGCTGCCCGGACCCGGGCCTCCCCACATCACGTCGCGTCCGTCCGGTGGCCCGGGAGCAGCTTCGCCAGGTGGTGCAGCGAATTGATGAGGTGCTCGGGGCCGAACGGCGGGAACTGGAGGTACTCGCGGATGAACTGCGGCACGGCCGACCAGTCGTAAGTGAGCGTGACCTCGGTCCGCGCCGGGTCGAGCGGGACGAGGTCGTACCGCCAGAACCAGCCGCCGAACTCCAGACGGCCGCCTTCCTTCTCCTCCCCCGTCAGCCAGGCGATGGCGCGCGGCGGGTCGAACACCTCGACCCTGTTGGCCACCTGGTAGTCGCCGTTCGGATGGTTCGGGTGGTACATGTCCATCCGGAAGATCTGCCCCGCCTCGGTCAGCGGCGCCCGGTCGGCGGCTTCCTGGACCCAGCCGGTGCCGTCGATCGCGGAGTGCGTCGTCGGGTCCGCGAGTACCGCGAACACCCTCGCGGCGGGCGCTGCGAGCGTCAGGGTGGCACTCACGTTCTCCTGGTCCACCATGCGCTCGCTCCTTGTCACCTCATCGGGCATCCGCCGGCGCGGAAAGTATGTTCCCGACAGGTAGACGACCCAGCGCCACGGAACTCATCGCCGGGCGACCTGAAGGTGCTCGGCGGCCTCGGCCGCGGTGTAGGACGAGGTGAACGTGAACGCTCGCGGGGACGGGCCGTGCGCCTGCAGGTCCGCGAGCCGCTCCAGGGCCTCGGCGACTGTCGGGAGGTGGCCGGCAGGGACCCACCACAGGACCATGTGCGCCTTGACGTGCCGCTCGAACCATTCGCGCCGCCTGCGCATCACCTCCAGGTGCCCGCTGCGGTAGGCGAAGTCCCACAGCGCCTCCTGGGTCTCCCACACCGACAGGTTGACGATGACGTCGTCACCCGCCGGGCGCAGTCCGGTGGCGTCGGCCGCCCCTTCCTCCACGAGCCGCCACACGAAGCCGGGCGCGTCGTCGGCGGCGGCGTTGACCGGGTCGAGCAACTCGACGAACGGCGCGATGCGCGGGTCGTCGATGGGGTGAAGAAGCGTGGCGATGTTGAGCTCGGCGAGGTGGGCGTGCGGGTGGGCGTGGCCGTCTGTGGGGGTGTGGGCGCCGTGCGCGGCGGATGCGGTCATGGCCTCATCCCAGCACGGCCCGCTTTTCTATGTCAACGCTCATTGTTTTTAGAAGAGTCGAGCACTACGCAGCACTCCCCGGGTCGAGCGTCCATGCGAGCGCGCACCGGACCATCCGGGCCGAGCAACCCCTCCAGGAGCGCGAGGTTCATTCCGCACACCAGCGGTGGGAAGCGCTCGGCCACGGCATGGAAGGGGCAGTTGCGCATACGGATGACCGGCGCTTCTTCTTCGGCGGCTTCGGCACCTTCCCTGTGCGGTTCGTAGCCGCGCGCCGTCAGCATCTCCATGGCTTCGTCGAGGCCGCCGCAGGGCTCGGCCGACCCGCGCAGAGCCTCGCCCCGGCGGCGCGCCGCCGCGCAGAGCCCGGCGTCGAGACCGGCCTGCTCGGCGGCCTCGGCGAGCAGCTCGGCGGCGGTGCGGTAGTCACGGGCGGGCAGCGAGACCGACCGCTCGGCCCGCGACCGCGTGTACACCTTGGCGGGGCGGCCCGCCCCCGGCCCCGAGCGACCCGTCAGGCGACGACTGCCGCTCTCCAGGAGCCCTGCGTCCGCCAGCTTGTCCAGATGGTGCGCGGCGAGCGTGCGCGCCACCCCGGCCGCCTCGGCGGCCTCATTGCGGCCGACTTCACGGCCTTGCGCCGCCACGTACTCGTACAGTCGGCGCCGCACAGGATCTTGCAGCACCGCGATCACATCGATGTCCTCCACCCGGCCAGTCTAGGAACAACCCGGGTTGGAGATAGAAGGGCCCGCGCTCAGCACCCTGCCCACACCGGTGGGGTCCGGGCCGACCACGGGCTCGCCTGTTCGAGTTGTCCGGCGAGGCGGAAGAGGAGCCCTTCGAGGCCGTAACCCGCGGCGAACTGCATGCCGACAGGGAGCCCCGTCTCCGCGTCGGCTGTCACCGGCACGGACATGGCGGGCGTGCCCGCCATGTTGAACGCCATGGTGAACGGCGAGCGGTCGTTGAGCCGGTCGATCCAGCCGAGGCCGTCCAGCTCCTCCCCGCCCTCCCCATAGGCCCCCAAGGGCATGGGAAGCTCCGGCAGCGTCGGAGTGAGCAGCACGTCGTGCACGTCGAAGGACCGTGCCAGGCTGCGAGCGACCCTGTTCCGGATGCCGAGAGCACTGACGAGTTGGCTGCCACTGACCCGCCGGCCGTAGTGGTAACCGGCCAAGGTCTCCGGCTCAAGGGTCGAGGTGTCGATGGGCCGGTCGAAGGCGGCAGCAAGTCCGTCGACCGAGGCCGTGAGATTCGCCGTCATCAGACGGGCGTTGGCCAGGACGAACTCCTCCCGGTCGACCCCGAGGCCGACCTCGACCTCCTCGACCTCATGGCCGAGGGATTCGAGCAGACGCATGGTGCGAGTGAGCGCGTCGGCCACTGTCGGACTCGCACAGCGCCCACCCCATGCCCGGCTCATGACACCGATCCTCAATGAGCCCGGGTGGCGCGTGACTTCATCCGCGTACGGGCGGGTCGGCTCCGGAGCGAAGTAGGGGTCGCCCGGCTCGGGACCACGCATCTGGTCGAGCAGAGCGGCACTGTCGCGCACCGTGCGGCTGACGCTGCCGTGCACGGCGAGACCGTTGAAGATCTCGTCCGCGTCGGGGCCCATGGAGACCCGGCCGCGGGTGGGCTTCAGACCGAAGAGGCCGCTGCAGGAAGCGGGTATGCGGAGCGAGCCCGCGGCATCGGTGGCGTGCGCGATCGGGACCACCCCGGCAGCGACAGCCGCGCCCGCTCCCCCGCTGGAACCACCTGCGCTCCGCTCCAGGTCCCACGGGTTGCGGACCGCCCCGTACAGCAGTGGTTCCGTCGTGATGCTGTAGGCCATCTCCGGAGTCGCGGTTCGTCCGATGGTCACGAGGCCGGCGCGGCGGAAGCGAAGCATCAGGGAGGAGTCGGCGCCGGCGACGTTGCCGGCCGCGAGACGGCTGCCCAGTTCCATGCGCCTGCCCGCCATGGCCACACCGATGTCCTTGATCAGGAAAGGGACCCCGGCCAGAGGTGCACTGCCGGGGTCCTGCACCTCATCCGCCTGCCAGGTCTCCACGACGGCGTTGACGCGCGGCCCGACCGCCTGTGCGGCCTCATGTGCGGCTGCTTCCAGTTCGGCGGAGGTCACCTGGCCCGTGGCCACCAGCCGCGCGAGCCCGACCGCGTCGAAATCCACGTACTCGGAAACTTTCACTGTCACTCCCAGCGGAAGAGAACGAACGATACCGTCGAGTGCCTGACGATACCGATCGGTATCGTGCGGGACGGACTGGTACCTTAGCAGGGGCGTTGAGACTGGCTGGGACCCCCACAGCGCCCCAACTGACCGGACGTCACGGAGGAGTCATGGCATCGACCGCCAGCAGGCCCGGCAGGGTGGCGAAGCTGCCACCTCGCGAGCGCATCCTCGACGCGGCGGAAGAGCTCTTCCAGAACGAGGGGATCGGGCGGGTGGGCGTCCAGGCGATCGCCGAGCGGGCAAAGACCACCAAGATGGCCATCTACCGCCACTTCGAGACCAAGGACGCACTGGTCGTGGAGTGGCTGCGGATCGTCGCCGCCGACTACCAAGCCGCCTTCGACCGGGTCGAGGCCGAACACCCCGGCCTGCCCAGGGAGCAGATCCTGGGCCTGGCCCGCTTCATCGCCGAGGGACTGCCGACGATCTCGCATCGGGGCTGCCCGTTCATCAACTCCCTCGCCGAGCTGCCCGACCGCGACCATCCCGCCCGGCAGCTGATCGAGGAGCACAAGGCGCACCAGACCCGCAGACTGGTCGGCATGTGTGCCGAGGCCGGACTGCCCGATCCCGCACAGACCGCTGCCGAGATCACGTTCGTGCTCGAAGGCGCGCAGGTCAGCACGCAGAACGGGAGCATCGATCGGACGGGGGAGCGACTGATGAAGATCATCGAGGGAATCGTGGCGAAATGACCGGCCGGCGGGCCCAGTTACGCCCGTACGCATCGGTAGCCTGCGTCCATGATGCGCGCCTGGGTTCTTCCGATGTTGCTGGTGATCGGCGGCTCGGCCGTTGCGGTCGGCTTGGCCTTCAGGGGCGATCCTGGCACGGCCGCAGCATTCCTCCTGGTGTTCCTGCTCCTCGCGGGCGTGCACTCGCCGCTGTTCTTTCCGCGGTCGATCGGCGCTACGGAGGCCCAGCGCCGCAGCGCGGTCGACGGCCGGCCGATCGTCTACTGGCGGTCGGGCTGCCAGTACTGCGTGCGGCTGCGTATCCGACTGGGGCGCAGCGCCCGCCAGTTGCACTGGGTCGACATCTGGCGTGACCCTGCTGGAGCGGCAGCGGTGCGGGCGGCCAACGAGGGCAATGAGACCGTTCCGACCGTCGTCGTGGCGGGCCGGGCGCACGTCAACCCCGATCCCGCATGGGTGCGCGAGCAGGCAGCCCGGCCTGCCCCGTGACCGGGGCGCGTCCCGGAACTCGCGGGCACGGCACAGGCGTTGCGCAGGCATGGGGACAGGCCGCGCTCGTAGTGGGACGCTGGGAGTGTCCGGCGTCGCCGCCCTGGCGCGGCAGCGTCCGGGAGCGTGAGAAGCCGAGGCTCCCCCCTGGTCGGCTCTCGCGCGAAATGCCCCCGGCGGTGCGAGGGTTGCGGGAGTTGCCTCGCCGCGCCTGGTGGGCGGAGGCTGGGGCCGTATTGTCGGTGATGCGGCTCCAGTCGCCCTTGGATGTCGGCCGCCAACGGCTCGGCGGCCCTGACGCGCTCGTGCGGCGTCGGCGAGGGCCATCATGCCGACGAGCCGGTGACCGTCGATGACGGGAAGTCGCCGCACCTTGTGATGCGTCTTGGTCGCCACGATCTCGTCCGCGCTGTCGTCGGCGTCGATGGTGACGGCCTCGCCCTGGGCGAGTTCACCGGCCAGGACGGTGGCCGGTGCCTTCGGCTTGCCCAGCACCTTGGCTTTGGGTGGCTTCCCGGGTGCCCTCGGGTGCCCGGCCATACGCCGGATCAGAGAGGTACCGAGATTTGGTGGATCTCCGGCAAAACAGCCCCAACCACACCTCCCCACCCATGAGTTCCAGGGGGGTCGTCACACCGTGCACACGCCGGGTTAAGGTCACCCTGGTGTGGTGGTCAGCGGGCCCCTCCAGCGAACGGGGCTGGGGTGGGCGGCGTCGGCGATGTTCGCGTCCGTTGCTCACCGATCGACGAGGACGAGGGAGCAGGGTGCCGCCGTGGGAGACAGCGTGACGAACCTTCCGGCCGCGCCCCCGCCCGAGGATCAGCCCTCGTCCGACGGCCTTCCGTCCCGGAGAGAAGAGACGGAGGACGAGCTGAGAGCCACCGCCGAGCAGCTGCGCGAGCAGGTGTCCGAGCTGGAGGTCCAGGCGCGTGCGCGCCCCAGGATCGCGATGGCCGAGGGCGTCCTGGTCGAGCGGTACCGCCTGGCGAACGCGGAGGCGGCGTTCACGCTGCTGCGTCAGGCCTCCCAGCGGGCCAACATCAAGCTGCACCAGCTGGCCGCCGCGGTGGCCCGGACGCCGGGACCGGCACCGGGGGCCAAGACGTGGTTCAGCGGACGGGCCCAGCATCCGATACCCGACCTGACGGTGCTCGACGCAGGCACGCTCAACGCGGCCAACCAGGGCGAGGTCCTCGGCGCGGCCCTGCATCGCGTCCTGGCCGTGACCGGTACGGACATGGGGAACGTGCAGCTCGTCGAGGACGGTGTGCTCCGGATGGCCAAGCATGCGGGGCTGCCCCGGCAGTTCACCGACTACTTCGCGTTCGTCGACGGAAACACCGCATGCTCGCGAGCGGCCGCCGCCAGCCAACAGGTCACCGTCAAGGACGTGGCCACATCGGCCGGTTTCGACGACGAGACGCGCCGAGTGATCCTCATGGCCGGCAGCCGCGCCTGCCACAGCGTCCCGCTCGTCGACGAACAGGACACGGTCCGCGGCGTCATCTCCTCCCACCACGCCCACCCTCTGGTCGGCTTCACCCAGGCACAGCTCCAGACCCTGGACGCCACGAGCCGCGCCCTCGGCACGTGGATCAAGTGGCACAAGCACACCGTCCTCGTCGACGCACTGGAAGACCTCCACCAACTGGCCCGCGCCTCCAGCCAGTAGCAGCCGATGGGCAAGGGGCCGGGGACAAATGCTGGTTGTCGCTTCCGCATCCCGCGTGCCAGTCTGAGCGGCCGTGATCCACATCCCCCACGCCACCCGCAAGGAGTCCGGACCATGCTGCGCGGCTGCACCCCGCACCTGCCCGAGACCATAGGCCGCTACTACGACCTCGGTTACTACCAGGGCGCCGCCCTGCCCCAACTCCTCGCCGAGCAGGCCCGCGCGCACGCCACCCGCACCGCCCTCGTCCACGGCGCACGGCGTCTCACCTACCGCGAGCTGAACCGCTCCGTCGACCGCATGGCCGCCGGGCTCGCCCTCCGGGGCGTCCGCGCGGGCGACCGGGTCATCGTCCAGCTTCCGAACGTGCCCGAGTTCGTCATCGCCGTCTACGCCATCATGCGTGCCGGCGCCGTCCCGGTACCGGCGTCCACCTCACTCCGTACCGAAGAGATCGGGCACCTCGCCCATGTCACCGAAGCCGCCGCCTACATGGGCCCCACCGAGCACCGCGGCTTCGACCACGCCAAGATGGCCTCCGCGGTCAGTGACGACCATCCCCGTCTGCGCCTCGCCTTCACCCTCGACGGCCCCGACGGCACTCAAGGCGGCTTCGGCACGGCCCCCAGCGGTTGCCTGTTCTTCCCCTTCGGCTCCCTGGACGCGCCGCGCGGCCCGGACCGCACGTACGACCCCAACGACGTCGCGTTCCTGTTGCCGACGGACGCCACCACGACCGCGCCGAACGCGACCTCGACCCTGCCCGACCTGGTCCCGCGCACCCACAACGACTACGCGTACCAGGCCCGAGCCGCTGCCGAACTCATCGGCCTCGGCCCCGAGGACGTCTACCTCGCGGCCCTCCCGGCGGCGGCCAACCTCGCCTTCGGCTGCCCCGGCATCGTCGGCACCCTCGCCGTCGGAGGCACCGTCGTGCTGATCGATGTGCCCGGTCCCGCCGACGCCTTGCGCGTGATCGAGACCGAGAAGGTCACCGTCACCTCCCTCGGCCCCGCTGACGCCCGCCCATGGCTGGACGCCCTCGCGGACGGCCAGTACGACCTCTCCAGCCTGCGCCTCGTCCAGATCGGCGGCGCGCCCCTCCCCGCCGATCTCGCGGCCCGCGTCCGACCGGTCCTCGGCTGCCGCCTCCAGCGGGTCTTCGCCATGGCCGAGGGGCTGCTCTCCCTCACCCGTCCCACCGACACCGACGACGTCGTCCACCACACGCAGGGCCGCGCGCTCTCACCCGGGGACGAGATCCGCATCACCGACCCGAACGGCAACGACGTCCCCCAGGGAGCCCCCGGGCAACTCTGGACGCGCGGCCCCTGCACCGTGCGCGGCTACTACAAGGCCCCCGAGCGGAACGCCCGCGTCTTCACCCCCGACGGTTTCCTCAAGACCGGCGAGGTCGCGCGCCTCACCGAAGACGGCAACCTCGTCGTCGAGGGGCACGTCTAGAGACTGTGACCAGGCCGTGTGACCCACCTCACACCGCCTCCCTGTCAGGAATCGCCGCGCTGTCCCGCTCAAGTGGGCGAAGGGCCGAAGGGCAAGCGATTCAGACAGGAGCCACACCCATGAAGCACCGCATCCTCGTCCTCGGCGCCGGTTACGCCGGGGCCTTCGCCGCCGGGAACCTGGCCCGGCGGCTCTCGCCCGCCGACACCGAGATCACCGTCGTCAACGCCGAGCCGGTCTTCGTCGAGCGGATGCGCCTGCACCAGTTCGCGACCGGACGGCAACTCGCGACCCGGCGCCTCTCCGACGTGTTCGCGGGCACCGGAGTACGCCTGCGCGTGGCCCGCGTCACCTCGGTCGACCCGGAGCGCAGGACCGTCACCGTGACCGGCGGGGAAAGCGCGGAAGGCGACGCCGAACTCGGCTACGACACGCTGCTTTACACCCTCGGCAGCAGGGTCGCCGACCACGGCGTCCCCGGGGTGGCCGAGCACGCCTTCGACGTCGCGGGACGGCCGTCGGCGCTGCGGCTGCGCGCACGCCTGGACGCCCTGGGCGGAGCCGGCTCCGTACTGGTCGTCGGCGAGGGCCTGACCGGCATCGAGACCGCCACCGAGATCGCCGAGTCGCGTCCCGGCCTCTCCGTGGCGCTCGCCGCCCGTGGTGAGCTGGGAGCCTGGCTCTCCCCGGGAGCCAGGCTCCATCTGCGCGAGGCCTTCGACAGGCTTGGTATCACCGTCCACGAGCACACCGGCATCGAAGCCGTCGGGGAGACGTACGCCGTCGGCGCCGACGGCACCTCCTACCCGGCCGACGCGACGGTGTGGACGGCCGGGTTCGCCGTCGACCCCCTCGCGGAAGCCGCCGGTCTCGAGGTCACCGAGGAAGGACGGATCGTCGTCGACGCCACCATGCGCTCGGTCTCGCACCCGGACGTCTACGCGGCGGGCGACAGCGCGTACGCGATGGGCGACAACGGACGGCCGCTGCCGATGTCCTGCGCCTCGGCGGGGTTCACCAACATGCAGGCGACGGAGGCGATCATCGGACGGCTGACCGGACGCCCGGTTCCGAACGTCAAGAAGTCCTACGTCGGCAACCACATCAGCCTGGGACGGTACGACGCGATCTTCCAGATGGTCGACGGCGACGCACGGGCGAAGTCCTGGTCCGTGCGCGGCCGGAAGGCGGCGCGGCTGAAGGCGGGCATTCTCAAGGGCAGCCTGTGGTCCGTCTCGCACCCGACGTTCGGCCTTCCGAAGCGCAAGCGCCGCCTGACCACCGCGCCAGTGCCGGCCACCACAGTGCCTGTCGGCCCAACAGCCGTCGATACCCCGGTCGTTGATGTCGCGTCCGAGAATGCCGCCGCATAGGGTGCTCCGCGTGGAAAGCACCGTCGCTGATCGCTTCGAGGCCGGCCGGGCACGGCTGGCCTCGCTCGCGTACCGTCTGCTCGGCTCGGCGGCCGACGCCGAGGACATCGTGCAGGAGGCGTACCTGCGCTGGCATGCCGCCGACCGCGAGCGGATCGAGGTGCCGGAGGCATGGCTGGCCAAGGTCGTCACCAACCTGTGCCTGGACCGGCTCCGATCGGCACCGGTGCGCCGCGAGCGCGCGGCCGGCACCTGGCTGCCCGAGCCGCTTCTCGACGGGGACCCGATGCTCGGCCCGGCCGACACCTTCGAGCAGCGCGAATCCGTGTCGCTCGCGATCCTGACCCTGATGGAGCGGCTCTCACCGGTCGAGCGGGCCGCCTACGTCCTGCACGAGGTGTTCTCCTACCCCCACTCCGAGATCGCCGGGATCCTCGACATCTCCGAGTCCGCGAGCCAGCAGCACGTCCACCGGTCCCGGCGCCGGGTCGCAGCCGCGCGGCGCGGAGGTGGTGAGGCCGACCCGGCGTCGGCGCGCAAGGTCCTCGACGAGTTTCTCGCCGCCGCGTCGTCGGGTCGTACCGAACGGCTGGTGGCGCTGCTCACGGACGACGCGATCGCGGTCTCCGACGGCGCGGGACTCGTCAAGAAGCTGTTGCGCTTCGAGACCCCGGCGCGCATTGCGAGCATGATGCGGACCGCCTTCAAACCCACGCCCGCGAAGCGGCGCCTGGCCGGCGGCTCTCCCACGATCCACGTCGGGCGGGTCAACGGCTGGCCGGCGGTGCTCGCCGTGCTCGAAGGCCGCGTCGTAGGCGCGGTGGCGTTCCAGGTCAGCGACGGCAAGGTCGCGGCGCTGCACGGTTTCGCCGCCGCGGAACGCCTTGCCCGCCTCACCGCGATGTGGCCACGGCACGAACCCGATGCCCCTGCCATCGACCAGTGGTGACCGGCCCGGCGTCCGGCCGTCCCGAGCACTCCCCCGCCGAAGCACGGGCCGTGGGCCGTACGTGCGGCGTCATTCGGCCTGCACGCCGAACCGTTGGTCGGGCGCCACGCCCTCCCGCTCCAGCTGCGTGCACCATGTGCATTCGTCGCCCACGTGTGCGGGAGAGTCCAACCAGTAGGCACCGGTGAGCAGTTGACCTTGCTCCGGAGCGGGCAGCGGATCTCTCGTCCCATCGTCCATGCCCCGGTCAACGAGGCCCGAATGTACCGGGTTCTGGGGTCGACGGCCGCTCTGCCCCCACACGCCGTCCATACGCCTGAAGTTCCCCCCGTGGTGTCTTCAGTCGGCGAAGAGCGGGTAGAAGGAGCGATTTCACCACCGCCGAGTTGGGCCTCTTCCGGTCGTTCGAGACGCCTTGATGCGTGTTCCGCTGGGAAACCGCAGAGTGACCATGAAGAGTTGGTCGGCGGAGGCAGAACCCGCACGACCCCACATGTACACGAAGGAGACGGCAGATGCTGTTCGGTAAAGAGCACGTCGAGCGCTATGTGGCGACTGACGGCGAGGAAGGCCATGACTGGCAGAACACCACGGTGCTGATCCTCACCACCATCGGCCGCAAGAGCGGCGAGCAGCGCAGCACCCCGCTGATCTACCAGCCGTACGGTGACGACGTGCTCGTGGTGGCTTCCAACGGCGGCGCGGACCAGCCGCCCCTGTGGTACCGCAACATCGAGGCGAACCCCGAGGTCCAGGTGCAGGTGAAGGACGACCGCTACACGGCCCGCGCACGTACGGCGCGACCGGACGAGAAGCCGGACATGTGGCGGACCATGGCCGCCACATGGCCGGCCTACGACGACTACCAGCGCAAGACCGACCGGGAGATCCCGGTGATGGTCCTGGAACGCGTCTGAAGCTCACGCTCCGCCCCCGCCAGGCTCTCCGGCTCACCTCAGATCCGTGAGGAGGCCGTCCAGGGCCTGGTGGAGTGCCTGGGAGTTGGCCGGGCCGAACCACGTGGTGCGGATGCGTTCGTTGTTTCCGTTCGGGGTCTCGTGGTCGGCGGCGAGTTGGTTCAGGGAGCGGGACTCGTCGCTCAGGGCCCGGCCGACGCCCTGGAACAGTCCGCGGACGTAGCGTTCGGCGTCCTCGGGCGCGATGCCGTGGCCGACGGCCCACGTCGTGAGCGTGGCGAGGTACGAGTAGTGGGTGGTCAGCGTTCCCGTCAGCGCGGAGCAGACGTTGAAGGCTTCCTCGTCCGCCACCGGCTGCGCCCCGCCCAGCCGTTCGAAGAGTGCGTCCGCCACCGGGTGGGACGGGAACGTCACGGTGACGGAGCGGCGTTCGCGTACGGAGGGCAGGGGGATGGCCCGGACCAACGCGGCGTCGCTCGCCAGGGTCCGGCGCAGGTCGTCGTTGGCGACACCGGCCATCACGTTGATCACCGTCTTGTCGCCGTCCACCCGCAGGCCGTCCAGAGCATCGTGCCGGTCCCTGGCCCGTACGGCGATGATCACCACCTCGGAGCGGTCCACCACCTCCTGGTTGTCGGCGCAGACCTCCACTTCCTCATAACGCGCGGCCAGCTCCGCCGCCGTACGGGCCCCCCGCGGGGAGAGGAACACCTCCGGCGACTGGTCGCCCCCGTCGCACAGGCCCGTCACGACGGCCCGGCCGATCTCGCCCACCCCGATGATGCCGATGCGCTTGATACCGATGCTCTGCACTGTGTTTCCTCCTGGATCAGACGGGTCAGTGATGTCGCCGCACCATCTCGGAGATCCAGGCGGGGGCGAACGGAGATGTGCAGCCCGGGGGCGTCGGGTAATCCTTGAGCACCTCAAGGCGTTCACCGATGTCGACGGCTCGGGCGCGGTGCTCGGCGTGCTCGATACCGATCTGGGCGAGGCAGTGGTTCATCGCCCACTGCAGGCGATCCGGAGCGTCCTTCATCTCGGCCTCGACGACGTCGAGCAGTCCTACGAGGTCCAGACCCTCAGGCTTCTTCGCCACGCGCTCGGTGGTCAGTGCCCAGCCGGCGCTCGCGACCACTGGATCCGGATCGGCGGACCAGGCCAGGCGCAGTTCTTCCGCGTGCGGGTTCTTCTTGACGACGTAGTTCACGAGCCAGTCGTGCACCTTGGGTGCGCGCGCCTCGCGCAGCATGGCGTCCAGCTCGGCACGCTCGAACGACTTCGGGCGGCAGATCAGGAGCGCCAGCAGCCGCGCCGCGGTGTCGTCCGTCTCCCAGAGTTCGCGCGCGAGTTCGTGCTGCGTCTTCAGCCGCTTCGCGAGAGCGCGCAGCTTGCCGAGGTTCACGCCGTGATCGTCACCGCGCTTCTCGTTCGCCACGCGTGCCTTCGGGTCCTCGAGCTCGCCGAGCTCGGCCATCACCTCGGCCAAGGCCGTCCCGGCCACCTCGGCCTCCTGTCCCTCACGCACGTACCGCTCGAACACGCGTCAGCCTAGCCGTGTTCCCGCAAGCAACGTTCCCCCTGTGTCGTCGTGCGTGCGGCTCGGCATTTCGGGGCATATTCATGCGCGACGAAGCGATCTACCGCCCGGCCAGCCGTTCCGCGTACCGAGGAGACCACGAAGCATGGCTCCCGCCACACCCCAGCCGCTGCATGTCGACACGGTATTGGGTCTCGACCCCGTGCTGATGCGTGTGGGCGGAGACCTGGACATGGACAGCGCGGCTTCGCTGAGGACCGTCCTTGAGCCCTTGCTGGCCAAGAGTGTCGAGATGGATCTCGCGAACGTCACCTTCATCGACTCCTCCGGCGTCAACGTCCTGCTGTCGCATCACGAACGGTGCCGAGCCGCGGGCGGCCGGCTCGTCGTGCTGCATCCCTCCAGGGCCGTGCGGCAGATCCTCCAGCTCCTTGGTGTGTACGGGCTGCTGGCGGAGCAGCACAGGACCGAAGAGAGGCATGACCCGGGGGACGGCGCCCCGGGCATGCCCTGACGCTGTCCGTCTCAGGTGCCGAAGCGCTCCGTGTAGGCCGCCGTCGGAGGGGCCGGGGTGGGGCTCGTCATGCCGGCCGACCAGAATCCCGCGGTGCCGGGGATGGGCGTCACGTCGTTCAGGTACGGGGCGGGTGCCGCGTTCGCCGGGCCTCGTACGACGGACCAGGTGCTGCCGTCCCGGCGCAGGTACGTGCTGCGGCTCTGGTCCTGGTAGTTCCAGCCCGATATCCATGCGGCGCGGCCCTGCGCGTCGGCCGCGATACCGCTCAACGCACCGACGGTGAAGCCGGGTTGCACCCTTGTCCAGGCCGTGCCGTCCCAGTGGGCCAGGACAGGGTTGCCCGGACGTCCCGGCGGGCCGCCGACACCGGCGTCGGCGCCCACGGCCCATACGTCGTCCGGGGCGGCGGCGTGTACGTCGCTGACGCTCAGGCGGGCGCCCGCGATCGGCGGCAGCACCGTCCACGTACCGTTCCAGCGGGCCACGAGTCCCGACCAGCCGCCGCCCGAAGCCTGGTCGCCGCTGACCCAGACCTCGTTGGGTGCGCGCAGCACGATCCGGTACAGACTGGCGCTCGCGACAGGCAGGGGCTCCAGCCATCGCCACTTCTGTCCCTCGCCCAGCAGCAGGCGGGCAGCGCCGTCCCGGCTGCCGCAGATCCACACGCGCTGGTCGGGACCGACCGCCACCGATTCGAGTCGGACTCCCGGTTCGCCCTTGCCGGGGAACTCCGCCTCGCGCCAGGTGGTTCCGTCCCAGCGCAGCAGCGGGCTCGCGTTCCCCGCGGGCAGACCCACGCTCCACGCCGCGCCGGCGGAGGTGCCGGCGACGTCGCTCAGCCGCCCGGCGTAGTCCAGATGCGACAGGTCGGTCTTCGACCAGGCGCTGCCGTTCCAGACCATGGCGAGTGCCCGCCCCTGCGAAGGCCCGGCGCGCCCCTCCTCGCCGACGGCCCAGGCCAGTTGGGGCCCGGCGGCGGCGATGCGGCGTAACTGCGCGGCCGGGGTGCTGCCAGGTGCCGGTACGGGCTGCCAGCCTTGAGTACGGGATACCGGCGGGGCGTCGGCCCGTGCCTGGCCCGAAGCGAGCGTGATCCCTGAGAGTGTGCCGATGGCCCCTGCCACAAACCGTCTTCGTTTCATCGCTGAATCCCTCCGCGTGGGTGGAAGGAACCACCGTGAGCCCCCGCCCCACAGAGGTCTAGCCACGCATGTGACAAGACGTGGCAGTGCTCTCGGCAGTCGTGACGGGGCTCTAGGCTCATACGCATGCTGAAGCTCGGAATCCCCGTCATCGGCGTCGCCGACATCCCCCGCGCGGTCGCCTTCTGGACACAGGCGCTGGACCTGGTCGCCACCGAGGAGTGGCAGAGCGAGGAATGGCGGACGCTCGACCACGCCGACGGATCGGGCCGGGCTCTTGGTCTGATGCACAGCGCGTCGCCGGCCGAAGCCCGGCCCCGTCTCCATCTGGACCTCTTCACCGACACCACTGAGGAACAGGAGACAGAGGTCCAGCGGCTGGTCTCACTGGGTGCGCGAGCCGTCCCAAGGGACCTCTATCCGCCCGACCCGGACTTCGTAGTTCTCGCCGACCCGGACGACAACCTCTTCTGCGTGGTCGACCTCAGCCGAGCGCCCAGCGGCAGTGTGACCCAGCAGGAAGGCCGGCCCGAACGCCCATGAACAGCCACGCCGTCAGCGCCCTGGAGCGTGCCGCCGCTCACCAGCAACGCTTCGAAGTGTCCTTCGCGACATACTTCGCCGAACTCGCGGACGACCTCAACGGGGCGCAGCTCGGCCGCTTCCCGGCTCGATGTCTCGACCTTCTCGCACAGTTGTCGCTGCGCGGAGGTAAACGGATCCGGACCACCCTGCTCCACGAGGCCGCCGGTCTCGTCACCCGGGAAGAGGTCCCGGGGCTTGTGGAGGCCGCGCTGAGCCTCGAGTTGCTGCACAGCCATGCGCTCATCCTCGACGACATCATGGATGACTCACCGACGCGACGCGGTGGCCCCTCGACGTACTACGCGTGCCGCGAGGACCTCCCGAACCACCCGCAGGCCGCGCTGGGACTGGCCATGATGACGGGTGATCTCGCCGGTTTCCTCGCCCTGCGCGTCCTGTCCCGGGCCGACCTGCCCGCCGACCGCAAACAGGGCCTACTCGACGTCCAGCTCGGGGTGACGACCGACACCGTGCTCGGCCAGGTCCTCGACCTGGAACGCGATGTGAACGCATCGAGGTCCTCGGCCGACGACGGCTTGCTGGAGACCGTGTGCGAGTACAAGACCTCGCGTTACACCGTCCTCGCCCCCTTGCGCCTTGGCCTGCTCGCCGCGGGCCAGAACCTCGCGGAACACGAGGAAAGCCTGCGCCGCTATGCCCAACTGGCCGGTCTCAGCGGCCAGATACGCGATGACTACCTCGACCTCTTCGGCGACCCCGCTGTCACGGGCAAGCCCGCGGGCGCCGATCTGCGGGCCGGCCGCCACACCTACCTGACCCGCGAGCTCCTCGCCGTCACCAGCGGTGACGATCACGAGACCGTCAAGTCCGCTCTGGGCAGCGCCGACTCCCCGCATCGGACCGTCGACCGTATCCGCGACATCGCCCACCGCCACGACGTCCACACCCGCCTGCAGAAGACCATCGATCACTACGCCCACGCCGCGTCGGCCGAAGCGAGCACCTGGCACCGGCACTGGAACGGCGAAGCCGTCGCCCTCTTCGAGCAACTGCCTCTCTGGAACACCCACCGGAACCGATGACGCCGCGCAGTCCCGGCGGCGCCGCTACAGCATCCGCACCTCGGTATCGGCCTCGGGGAGCTTCGCCCACCAGTGGTGGAAGCGGCTGTAGACCGCGGCCTCGCGGTCACCGATGAAGGCTGTCAGGGACTGGGCCTCACCGGCGATCTCGTCCCACGTGGCGGGCGCCAGAGGGTGGAAGGCCGTGACTTCGATGCCGTCATGCAGCGGGCGCCACACACCGGCGACCTGCCCGTCCACCAGCAAGGTGGGCAGTACGTCGCCGTTGCGCCTGATCACCCACGGCCGGTAGGCCGGAGGTATCACCCTGCTGCGGTCGGCGTACGCCAGCAGAGTGCTGTCCCACATGGCCATGAGCCGGGCAGGTGCGGGGGTGTCGGCGGGCGGCCGAGAGGCGCCGGGAAGGTCGAACAGCACCGCCCCCTCCGGGCCTTGGAGCCGCTCGACGGTGTCGCCCAGAGCGAGGAGCGCCGCGCGGACGGGTGCCCTCTGCACCATGGCGAACTGCGCCACGTCCGCGACCGACGCGGGTCCGAACCCTGCCAGGTAGCGCAGGATCAGAGTCCGCAGCGCCTGAGGGTCCACCGCCCGGCCTGTCGGCACGGGCCCCTTTCGGGCAGCCACGAAGGACGGCCGGAGGCCGAACGACCAGGGCGCCTCCGTGGGGGCATGGTGCAACGGCGCGTACGCCTTGAGCCCCCACCACGCCCCCTCCTTCTTCTCCGCGCCGAGCCGCTCCTCGACCCACGCCTGCATCTGTGCCGAGGTCCGCGGCCGGTCGGCGAAGCCGAGGAGCTCCGGCACCAGTTCGTCGGCGTCCGCCGGGGTCAGCCCCGATGCGGCGAAGCGGAAGCCGAGCCGCGAGGCGTACAGCGTCGGCTGCATCGCCGCACGGAAGGCGGGATAGTCACCGGCGTGTACGACGTGCAGCGTGATCCGCATCAGGGTCGCCTTGACCAGTGAACGCTCGGTGAACGCCGCGTCGAGGTCGGCCGCGGTGAAACCGGTGAGCCGGTTCCACAGAGCGAGGTAGGGCGAGACCGGCTGCTGTGCCTGGAGCGCCACCACGCGCCGCATGCCTTCCTGGACGGTCAGTGGCTCACGTTCCAGCAGCAGTTGGCGGCTGAGGGTCGCTCGGTTGAGTTCACGCGCGGTGATCGTCACGGTTCAGGATTCTGCCCTTCTCGCACGCCTCACGCTCGTCGCGTCGTACGCGCTCAGTGCCGCCCGGAGCGTCAGGAGATCGGTGTGGGCCGCGAGGTCGAGGCCCGTCAGGGTGGCGATGCGACGCAGGCGGTAGTCCACGGTGTTGGGGTGCACGTGCAGGCGCGCCGCCGTCTCGCGGCGGTCCAGGTTCGAGGCGAAGTACGTCCGCAGGGTCGTCGGCAGGTCCGGGCCGTCCGCCAACGGGGTCAGCAGCGCGGCCAGGTGTGCGCGGGCCGGGCTGGCGCGGGTGAGCTGGTAGTCGAGGAGCAGCGCGGTCAGGGGGTAGACGCCGGGCGGTCGTCCCGTGCCCGCCGCGGTGTCGCGCAGTTCGGTGGCGAGGCGGACGGCGTGCGGGACGTCGGCCGGGGTGCTCGCGGCGACACCCGCGATCAGGGGAACTCCGCTGACGGTGATGAGGGACGCCGTCAGCCGCTCGATGCGGGCCCGGTCAATGTCGGCCGCCCGGTCCGGCGCCGCGTCGGACGGGACGAGCGCGAGGCCCTCGTCGGCGGACAGGCGGGAGAGGACGGGGTGTCCGAGGGCGCGGTCGAGCTCCGTACGCAGGCGTCTGATCTTGCGGCGGGATGCCACGGTGGCGTCGACGTCCTCGCGGTCCTCGTCGGGGTGGCGTCCGATGGTGAAGGCGAGCACCAGATAGCACGGCGGGAGGCGTATCCCCAGGTGGGAGGAGTCGAGTTGGGGTCCCCTGCCGTCGAGCAGGGCGGACAGGACGGTGTGGCGGGCCGCGTCGCGCTCCCCTATCAGCGACTGGCTCTCCTCGACGTAGCCCGAGGTGACGGCTGCCGTGATCTCCCGCAGGCAGTCGAGCAGCAACCGGTGTGCCTCGATCAGGTCGTGCGGTTCGACCGTCGCCGCCACCTCCTCCACGCAGATGCGGGCCCCGTAGTGGTAGGCGCTGACGACCGCCTCCACGGGGAGGCGTTCCTCCGCGCGTCTGGCCGCCGAGCGGCGCACCGTCTCAAGGAACTCCGGGGGCGGCATGCGTTCGGTGCGCAGCACCTCGGCGAAGGCGCGGATCGTCATGTCGACGATGGCCCGGACGTCCCCGTGCAGTTCCTCGGCGGGCAGTCGCCCGTAGACCGGCAGGTCGTCCGCGATGCGCCGGGTGACGGTCGCGGCCAGCCTCGGCACGTCGGCAATCAGGAAGCGGCTCACGCTTTTGTCACCGGTCACAACTGATCCCTCGGAAAGTCTGGTTGCGCGCCTAGAACACCAAGGCGGCGATGGCCCGGATCATAAGGGCGTCCGTTACCCCCGGTACACCCCACCCAGGAGAGCCCGTGCGCCCCACACGCGCCCGCACCACCGCGGTCATGGCCGCCGCCCTGTCCGCCTGCGTCCTCGGAGTGTCTCCGGCCGGCGCGGTGTCTTCGCAGGTGCCGTCGCAGATGTCTTCGCAGATGTCTTCGCAGGCCGAGGACCCTTTGGAGTACGTCGCCATCGGCGATTCGTTCGCGGCAGGGCCCCTCATCCCCGACCAGAGCCAGTGGTCGTGCCTGCGCTCCGGGCGGAACTACCCGGCCGTCGTCGCGGAGGCGCTGGACGCGCGGCTCACCGACGTCAGCTGCTCGGGCGCGAAGGTCAGCGACTTCTCCGGCCGCCAGTTCGGCCTGCTGCCGCCCCAGTACGAGGCCCTCGAACCGAGCACCGACCTGGTGACCCTGACCATCGGCGGCAACGACGTCAGCCTCGTCAGCAAGGCACTCGGCTGCGTCAACCTCCTGCCGAAGCCGACGGGGATCTCCTGCGCCGACACCGCCGCGGCCAAGGGCGACCCCACCGCGAAAGCCATCGCCGCCTGGAGCGCCACCTTCGGCAAGGCCCTCGACGAGGTGCATCGGCGCGCACCGAACGCCCGGATCGTCGTCGCGGGGTACGCCACCTACATCCGCAAGGACGGCTGCTGGCCCACCCAGCCCCTCTGGGACAAGGACGCCAACTACCTCCAGGCCCGCGTGAACCAGCTGAACGGCGTGCTCGCCGAGCAGAGCCGGGCCCACGGCGCCACGTTCGTCGACACCGCTGCCGTCAGCGCCGGGCACGACACCTGCGCCGCCCCGGCCGAGCGTTACATCGAGGGCCTGGTGCCCACCAGCGTCGCGGCGCCGCTGCACCCCAACGCCCGCGGGATGGCGGCCTTCGGGACAGCCGTCGCCGAGGCCGCGGCGCGTCCGTGACGGCCCCCCGACCCAGGACCCGCACCCCAGGACAGGAGATCCCCATGCCGAAGAAGCAGCGGCTGTGGCGGTCCGCCACCGTGCCGGCCACCTCCAGGCTGTGGCGGTCCGCCACCGTGCCCGCCACCTCCAGGGTGCGCCGATCCGCCACCGTGCTGGCCACGTCGCTCGCGCTGTCGGCCGCGCTGACGGGCCAAGGAGTCGCGCAGCCGCCCACCGGTCCCGCTACGGCCGCCCGCACGGCCGACAGTTGCCCGTCGGTCGGCGGACGCTGGGCCGACGACGGTCCCTTCGCCGTGACCAAGGAGCGCGCCGGGCTGGGCCACACCATCCTGCGCCCCACCGAACTCGGCAGCAGAGGCTGCGCGAAGCACCCGGTGATCATCTGGGGCAACGGCTCGTTCGTGACGCCGGTGGTCTACGACGGGCTCCTGAAGCACCTTGCTTCCCACGGGTTCATCGTGGTCGCCGCGAACACCACGCAGTCCGGATCCGGCACTGCCATGCTCAACGGCCTGGACGTGCTGAAGAAGGCCGACGCCGATCCCCGAAGCCCGTACTACGGCAAGGTCGACCTGGACAAGGTCGGCGCGTCGGGGCATTCGCAGGGCGGCGGCGGAGCGATCAACGCCGGTGCCGACCCGCGCGTCGACGTGACCGTTCCCGTCGAGCCGGGCCCTCAGGGCAGGATCAGCGATCTCAAGGGCCCCATGTTCATCCTGGGCGGCGAGCACGACCCGGTGGTGATCCCCGAACTCCTGGTGATCCCCCGCTACCAGAGCGCGAGCCATGTCCCCGCTGTCTACGGGGAGTTGGCGGGCGCCTCGCACGTCACTCCCGCCGGGGACGGAGGCGGGTTCCGGGGGCCGGTCACCGCCTGGTTCCGCTACTTCCTGATGGGCGACCAAGAGGCCCGCATCGAGTTCTTCGACGTCTGCACCGCGTGCACCTCACCTGTCTGGTCGGACTTCCGGCGCAACGCCAAGGCGGTGGGTCACGAGGACTGACGGCTGAGTCGTCCAGGGATACGGAACGGCTCCTGGATGTTGGTTCGCCTCGACGAACTGCGTCGCTTCGGGCTCGAATAGCGTCGTAGGCATGTATTCGAGGAGGAGTCGCAGGTGACCGAGGATCCGAACAGCCGAACAGTCGTCGCCGACACGCACCCAGTCAGCGGTGCGATGCCGGGGCAGGACGCAGTGAGCGACGCGATGCCGGGGCAGCGGGCGCTTCACCTTCCCGAGATGCTCGCGGATCTCGAGGAACTGGTGGTGTGCGAGTCCTTCTCGTCCGACCTGGACGCGGTGGCGCGCAGCGCGGACGTGGTGGCCGCCCAGGGAACCCGACACCTGGGCGTCCCGCCCGAACGCATCGTCGTCGACGGCGTCACACACCTACGCTGGTCCTTCGGCACACCCCGGGTGCTGTTGCTCGGACACCACGACACGGTGTGGCCGATGGGCTCGCTGGCCACTCACCCGTGGTCGGTGAGAGACGGCATCGCGCGCGGCCCGGGGATCTTCGACATGAAGGCCGGCCTCGTGCAGATGTTCCACGCCCTGGCCTCCCTGCCGTCCCTGGAAGGGGTCTGCGTCCTGGTGACCGGCGACGAGGAGGTCGGTTCGGACGCCTCGCGGCCGCTGATCGAGGAGATGGCACGGCAGTGCGCGGCGGCCTTCGTCCTGGAGGCGTCGGCGGACGGCGGCGGTCTGAAGACGGCACGCAAGGGCACCTCCGCCTACGAGTTGGTGGTCCGGGGCAAGGCGGCCCACTCCGGCCTCGAGCCGGACAAGGGCATCAACGCGGCGGTGGAGGCCGCTCATCTGATCCTCGCCCTTGACGCGCTGGCCGAAGAGATCAACATCGATGCCCCGCAGGACTGGCGCACCACCGTGGTCCCCACGGTGGTCGGAGCGGGCACGACGACCAATACGGTGCCCGCAGAGGCACGCGTCTCGGTGGACGTCCGTGTCCCGACACTCAGCGCGCAGGAGCGGGTGGACGTGGCGATGCGTGCGCTGAAGACCACCGTGCCCGGGGCGAGCCTCGTCGTACGTGGCGGCCCCAACAGGCCTCCTCTGGAGACCAGTTCATCCGCCGACCTGTTCGAGAGAGCCGATCGTCTCGCCGCCCACCTGGGCCTCGGCACGCTGTCGTCGGCGGCGGTCGGCGGGGCGTCCGACGGGAACTTCACCGCCGGGCTCGACTGCCCCACGCTCGACGGCCTGGGCGCTGTCGGCGGCGGAGCTCACGCCGACCACGAGCACCTGATCGTCGCGGAGATGGTTCCGCGCGCCCGGCTGCTCGCCGCCCTCGTCGAGGAGGTGGCCCGGTGAGCACCATCGGCGTACAGGAGTCGCCCACGCCGCACGGTCTAGTCGTACGGGAGCTGCATGAACTGCGGGAACTGGAGCGTGCCAACGCGCTGTTCGAGGAGATCTGGGGCAGCTCCCCCGGCAGCTCTCCCATGGGTGTCGAGCAGATGCGGGCGCTCTCCCACGCGGGCAACTACGTCGCCGGAGCCTTCGACGACAGCCGGCTCGTCGGCGCGTCCGTGGCCTTCTTCGCGGCCCCGGCGGGCGAGGCCCTGCACTCGCATGTCACCGGTGCGCTGCCCGGACGCGGAGCGGGCCTCGCCCTCAAACTCCACCAGCGCCAGTGGGCCCTGGCCCGTGGACTGCGCCGGATCACGTGGACCTACGACCCGCTGGTGCGGCGCAACGCCCACTTCAATCTGACCAAGCTGGGCGGCCGGCCGGTCGAGTACCTCACCAGCTTCTACGGGCCGATGGACGACGTGATCAACGGCGGTGACGACACCGATCGGGCGCTCATCGCCTGGGAGTTGAACGACGAGGCCGCGATCGCCGCCTCGGAGTCTCGCCCCGCACCCGTGGCGGTCCCCGACCATGCCACGACCGCACTGTCCGTACGCGACGGCCTGCCCGCAGTCGGCCGCGGGGACGCCTCGACGCTGCTGGTCGAGGTCCCACCGGACATCGAAGGGCTGCGGCGCACCTACCCCGGCGCGGCCAAGGAGTGGCGCCTCGCGCTGCGCGACGTGCTCGGCGGTCTCCTTGACGAGGGCGCCCGCGTCACCGGCTTCCACGACCGGACCTCGTACGTCGTCACGCGCGACACCACCGCGTAGCCTCCCGTCCCCTCCCTCGCCCATCCCCCAGGAGCTCAAGCACCATGAAGATCAACGGAATTGAACTGCGGCGGATCGCGATGCCCCTCCGGGCGCCGTTCCGGACCTCTTTCGGCGTCGAGACCGCGCGCGACGTCCTGCTCGTGCGCGTGGTCACGCCCGACGGCGAGGGCTGGGGCGAGTGCGTCGCCATGTCCGAACCGCGCTACTGCTCCGAGTACGTCGACGGGGCGGCCGACGTGTTGCGCCGCTTCCTGATCCCGGCGCTGCCCGCCGTGGCGGACGCCCACGCCGTCAAGCGCGCCCTGAAGCCGTTCAAGGGCCACAAGATGGCCAGGGCGGCTCTGGAGACGGCCGTGCTCGACGCCCAACTGCGCGCCACGGGGCAGTCCTTCGGCGGCTTCCTCGGCGCCGAGCGCGAGCGCGTGCCGTGCGGTGTTTCGGTAGGCATCATGGACTCGATCCCCGAACTCCTCGACTCCGTGGGCGGTTTCATCGACGAGGGTTACGTGCGCATCAAGCTCAAGATCGAACCCGGCTGGGACATCGAGCCGGTCCGCGCCGTACGCGAGCGTTTCGGCGACGACCTGCTGCTCCAGGTGGACGCCAACGCCGCCTACACCCTGGCCGACGCACGTCAGCTAGCCAAACTCGACGCCTTCGACCTCCTGCTGGTCGAGCAGCCGCTGGCCGACGACGATCTGGTGCAACACGCGGCGCTCGCCAAGCAGTTGCGTACGCCGGTGTGCCTGGACGAGTCCATCGAGTCCGCCGAGGACGCCGCCGCCGCCATCACGCTGGGCGCCGCTTCGATCATCAACGTCAAGCCGGGCCGGGTCGGCGGCTACCTGGAGGCCAAGGCCATCCACGACCTGTGCGTGGCCCACGGCGTCCCGGTGTGGTGCGGAGGCATGCTGGAGACCGGACTCGGCCGCGCCGCCAACGTCGCGCTCGCCGCGCTGCCCGGCTTCACCCTGCCCGGCGACACCTCCGGCTCCAGCCGCTACTTCGCCACGGACATCACCGAACCCTTCGAACTCGCCGACGGTCACCTCGACGTACCCACCGGACCGGGGCTCGGCGTGGAGCCGGTGGACGCGATCCTTGAAGGGGTGACGACGGCCAAGGAGTGGATCCAGCTGTAGGGGCTCTGCGGGATCATGGACGGATGACTGCCGCCCTTCATCGAGCTCATCGAAGGGGCTCCGGGCAGCCCCTGGGACTCGTCCGGCGGAGCCAGGTTCGATCACATCGGCTTCTGGACCAGCGACGTACGGCAGGGTTCGCGGCGCCTGGGCCCGCCCGGATGCCATCCGCTGAGGAAAGCGGCCTGCCTGCTCAGGTCGACGAGCTCGATCCGTGCGCCGACGCTAAGAGCCGATGCCCGCCATCGATGAGACGCCCGGAGACGGTACTTGAGTCGGCCCCCGGGCGGCGCTACGTGACGGCGGGCTGCATCAATCGCAGCTGCAGCATGAGAGCGAAACGCACCGAGGGGTCCCCCAGATCGATCTGCGCCACCTCGGCGACCCGCCGGATGCGGTAGCGGAAGGTGTTGGGGTGGACGAACACGCTCGCCGACGCGGCGATGACGTCGCCGAAGGCGTCGAGCCACGCGCGCAGCGTCTCGACCAGGTGGGAGCGATGCCTGGCGTCGTATTCCACCAACCGGGCCACCGGGCCGAGCAGTTCGTCCCCCTGCGCGGCGGCCAGGTCCCGCAGGTCGAGCAGCAGCGCGTCGACGTGCACGTCGCTGATCGAGGCGACCCGCCTGCTGCCCAGGTCACTCATCAGCACCCGCAGCGCCCGGTCCGCCCTGGTGCGTGAGTGGCCGAGCGCCGACGGGTCGGTCGCCACCGACCCGATGCCGATCACCACCCGCGTCCGCTTTCCGGCACGTTCCAGGAAGTTGTCCGCGATCTGCACCGCCCGCTCCCGCCCGGCTGCCGGGTCCGCGGGTACCGGGACGACCGCGTAGGCCACGTCGCCGAGGAGAGCGAGAGCCGACCGTGGCTGCACCGCGTTGAGGTGGATACCGAGGGCGCTGGTCAGCCGCTGTCGCTCCGCCGCCAGCTGAGCGTGATCACTCTTCTCCCCGGCGAGTCCCATGGCCATCACCACCGTGGGCTCGTTCACCAGGCCGAGACGGGCCAGGGCGTCCACCGCGCCCGTGCCGCCTTCGAGGACGGTGCTCACGAGGTCGGCCCTGAGCCGGTTCTGCGCGTCGGCGCCCGCCCGGTGGCGCAGCAGGTGCAGGGCGACGAGCTTCGCCGCGTCCTGGAACGCCTGCTCGCGATCGGAGGCCAACGGCTCCTCGACCGCGGCCCACACCGACCCGAGGAACTCGTCACCGGCGCGCACCGCGACGGCCACGCGCGGGATGGCCGTCTCCCCCTCCTCGACCGTGGCCGGGGCGATGTGCACAGGGCGGTCGCTGCGGTACAGCTCACTGAAGACGCCGCGGCTCTCCAGGATCCGCAGATATCCGTCCGGCACCTGGCGGGCCAGGATCGTGGCGACACGCGACTGGTCCGCCTCGTCCTGACGGCCCGAGAACGCCAGGATGCGCTGGCGCCGGTCCTCGATCGTGATGGGCGCGTCCAGCAGCGTCGCGACGGCGTTGGCCAGCGCGAACAGATCACCGGAAGGCACTCCCCCGAGCGACTCCACCTCGGCGTCGCCGACGTCCCCCTCGGTGAGCACCGTCCGCAGGAGCTCCGTCAGCTGCGACCACGACGCGCCCTGCGTCAGGCTGACCAGCACCACCCCCGAGGCCGCCGAAGCCGCGGCCAGCGCCTCGTCCCGCTCCACCGGGCCGCGCACCACGAGGGCCGCCGCACCGTGCTCGCCCAGCTCGCGCAGGAGCCGGGTGATCGCCTCCGTCCCGTAGACGCCCACGCCCAGCACGATGGCGCGCGGCGGGTACGCGACCACGTCCCCCGGGTCATGGATCACCACCCCGCCGACCCCGTCAGTCAGATCGGTCCGCTCGGACGGCTCCGCCGGCTCGGTGCTGCCGTGCACGAGATCGAGCAGGGCAGGGCCGAAATCGTCGAGCACACGGGCAAGGCTGGTGCGAAGGTTCGTCGGCACGTCGCTGGTCACCACCTCAGGCTAAGAGGGGCGACTGTCACCGACGTTCGTGCGGGGGAACAAGTTGGCGACAGGAAATCGTCGCCGCGTACCGACCGGCAGCCGACGTCACGCGCTCAGCGGCCGCGCAGCGCCTTCCAGTCGTCCTCGAGAATCGAGTACTGCACGATGTCGTGCCACACGCCGTCCACGTGCCCGTAGTGGCGCAGCCGCCCCTCCCGCACCATGCCGGCCTTCTCGATGGCCCGCTGCGCGGCGACGTTCGACGGCATGAATCCCGACCAGACGCGGTGCAGGCCGAGCCGGTCGAAGCCGAGGACACCCAGCAGGAAGCCGATCTCGACGCTGTGGCCCACGCTGACCCGGTCGGCGCGCAGGGCCAGCCCCACTTCCGCGCTGCGGTAACCGACGCGGACCATCCCGCCCTCACCCGACTGATCCTCGACGATCAGCTTCGCCGAGCCGATCAACTCACCCGTGGCGATCTCGCTGACACCCAGGCGGTAGTGCGTGCGGGGCGTCCGCCGGGCGCCTGCCCTGGCCTGTTCGACCAGTGCGGCGGCGTCGGGGCGCCGAAAGGGCGGCATACCGAACTCCCGGGTCGTACGGGGGTCGCCGAAGATGCCGAGTACGCCGTCGACGTCGCTGGGCAGGAACTCCCGCAGTCGCAGCGTGCCGCCCTCGATGAGCACCCCGCGCTGTTCCGGCACCGGGGGCGGCCGTTCATCGACGCGTGCCAGGGGCGCTTCCCGCGGAGGCCAGAGGTGGATCTGCTCTCGCTCGGCTTCCAGGCGTTCCGTCATCTGCTGACTCCTTGGTGATGTTTCGTCGGGCCGAACGACACGCGCGTGACCCAGAGTGGTTTCCGCGCACGGAACGCAGGAAGGACGTTGGCCAGGGGCAGGACCCACCCGCAGAGGAAGCCCCGGCCCCGTGGCTCGCGCACCGCTCGCACGGCGGCGACGTTCGGGTGCACCGCGCGCAGCGTGCGCTGTTCCGCCGGTGTCATCCCCCAGAGCATCGGCGGCGGACGGTACCCCGCGGGGTACTTCCACCGACCGCGTTCGGTGCGGGCGGCCATCCAGGCAGGCGGGGTGTCGAACACCAGCTCCGCTCCCGGGAATCGGGCGGCGCAGTCCTCGATGAGCCGGTGCACGACATCCCGGGGGAGGTACATCAGCATTCCCTGGGCGAGGATCAGCACCCCGCGCGAGGCGTCGACCTCGTCCATCCACCGTGTGTCGGTGGCCGAACAGGGCAGCATCCGGTGCCGTGGCTCGTCCGGCAGCAGCCGTCGGCGCAGGGCCGCGACCTCGGGCAGGTCGACCCCGAGCCAGCGCACTTGGCCGTTGTCCACCCGCCAGAACTGCGTTTCGAGACCCTCCCCGAGCGAGACGACCATGCCGTCCGGGTGGTCCCTGAGGAAACGTCGCACCTCGCGGTCGTAACACCGCGCCCGTACGGCCATCCCTTGGGCGTAACCCCAGTTGCCGGTGCCGAACCGCCCCTCGAAGGGGTAGTCGACCGCGTCGATCACTTCGATCGCCTTCGGGTCCCGCAGTGCCGAGCGAGGGTGCTTCGCGGCCAGAGCGCGGTGGTGCAACGTCCATAGCGTCGTTTCGGCGACGCCATCCAACTCGGCCTTCCGCTTCTGTCCGTTCATCCGGCGATGGTCACAACTCTGTCGGCGCCCCAGCAAGGAGCGTCACTCCTGCGAGCACATACATCACTCCTTCAGTTGGGATTTCCGCCGCGGAGCGCCGTTCTCGGCCTTCAACCCGCACCAGGGGCCCGTCGGATGCGGAGGCTAGGCTTCTCGGTGACGCGAGTGCCTGGGGCGGGAGGGTGCATGCCGGCTGCGGCCACGAGCAGGGGTTCCGGCGATGGAGCGTGCCTGCGGCGGGTCCTGGTGGTGGACGACGACGCGGCCATCCTGAAGTCGCTCGGCAGAGGGCTGCGCGTGCATGGTTTCCACGTCGAGCTCACCGGCCGAGGGGCCGAGGCCCTGGAGATCCTCGGCGGGAAGAGCGTGGACGCCGTGGTCCTCGACGTGTCGCTGCCCGACGTCAGCGGCATCGAGGTGTGCCACAGGATGCGCGAAGAGGGCAACGACGTACCGCTCCTGATGCTCTCGGCGCTGGACGAGACCGAGGACCGTATCGCCGGCCTCCAGGCGGGGGCGGACGACTACGTGGTCAAGCCCTTTGCCCTGCGGGAACTCGTGTTGCGCCTCGACGCACTCCTGCGCCGCAGCGCCGGGGCGCGTGAACGTGACGCGAGAGGCGCGCACACGGTGCGGGTGGGCGGGCTGGTGCTCGACCCGGCCGCGCACCGTGCGGTGCTGGACGACCATGCCCTGGACCTGACCCGGCGTGAGTACGCCTTGCTCGAAGTGATGGCCCGGAACGCCGGTCTCGTGCT
The DNA here is from genome assembly GCF_044455475.1 of Streptomyces sp. NPDC051218. Lineage (NCBI taxonomy): Bacteria > Bacillati > Actinomycetota > Actinomycetes > Kitasatosporales > Streptomycetaceae > Streptomyces > Streptomyces sp. NPDC051218. Next base: position 52,932 of record NZ_JBITEU010000013.1, read on the forward strand.
GAGCCGTGACCAGTTGCTGAGCAGAGTGTGGGGGTACGACGTCGCCGTACGTACCGATGTGGTGGATACGTTCGTGAGTTACCTGCGGCGCAAGACGGAGGCCCGGGGACGGCCCCGGCTGCTGCACACCGTGCGCGGTGTCGGCTTCGTACTCCGTGACGACCGGGCGGGCACCGGGTGAGGCTCGCTACGCGCATCACCCTGATCGCCGGTCTCGGAGTGCCGCTTCTCGTGGTGCTGTGCGGGTGGTCGTTGTTCCTGCTCATCGCGCGCGACCTGCATACGGAGCAGGACGCGCACCTGCGCAAGCGGGCGGCGAGCGTCGTCGAGGACGCCCGTCGGATGCTGCGCGTCACGGCGGACGGCAAGCCGGTCATCGCCCAGCAGCGCGAGCGCGCCATGTTCGGTGCGGCCCTCGACGTGGGTGTGCGTGTCGAAGGGCCGTCAGGAGTGGTCGCCGGTGGGCCGCAGCCACCCGCGGGCACGGAGCTGCCGACCGCGGCGACGGGACCGGTCACCGTCGAGGCGAGCACGTCGGCAGGCGGCGACCGCAGTGACAGCTGGCGGGTTCTGGTGCGTGAGATCGACGGCTCGCACCCCGGCGTGCACGGGCGGCTGTGGCTGTTCGCGTCGGACAGCGCCGGACGTGAACAACTCGATTCGGTCCGCAGCCGCGTCGTATGGGTGGCGCTGGGCGCGGCACCGCTCTCGGCCCTGCTGGCCTGGCTCGCGGCGTCCCGGGCCAGCCGCCCGCTGCGTCTGCTTCAGCGTCAGGCCGGTGGCCTTGATCCGGCGGTCGGCCCGGCGCGGCTCGAGCACGCGCCCACAGGGGTCAGTGAGGTGGACGAACTGGCCGGCACCCTCACCACAGTGCTCGCCCGCTACGACGAGCAAGTACTGCGCGCCCGCAGTGCATTGGAGACAGCGCGGTCCTTCGCCTCCACGGCCGGTCACGAACTGCGCACCCCTATGACCAGCATGCGCACGAATCTGGATGTGCTCGCCGAATGGGAGGGGCTGGAGCCCGGCGAACTCCGCGAGATCATCGATGACCTGCGCCATGAACACGACCGGATGCTGGGTCTGCTGGTCATGCTGCGGGAGCTCGGCCGAGGAGAGCTGGCAAGCCACGAAGCCATGGTTCCCGTGGACATGGCGGACATCGTCGAAGCCGCCGCCGAGGACGCGAGGCGCCGTCGCCCGGAAGCGGACCTGCGCCTGGACCTGCCGACCGGAGCATGCGTCATCCGTGGCTGGGAGCACGGACTGCGCACCCTGGTCGACAACCTGCTCGCGAACGCCCTGAGCCACGGCCGTGATCCGGACAGTCGGCAGGCGCGCGTCACGGTCTCCCTGTGTGCCGCACGGGGCGTCGTGGTGCTGCGGGTCGACGACAGCGGGCCGGGCATCGCACCCCACCTGCGGCAGACGGTCCTCGAACGGTTTCATCGTGCGCCCGACAGCGACGGGCATGGTCTCGGGCTCGCCCTCGTGGCGCAGCAGGCGACTCTGCACGAAGCGGCCCTGCGACTCGACGAGGTCCCCGACGGCCGCGGAACACGCGCCGAGATCCAGTTCGCTGCCGCGGGGACCCGGGAGGGGTAGCCGGCGGGTCGGCCGCGGGCCGCCGCGCGTCACAAGAATCCCACAAAGTGGGCCACTAGCCTCCGGGGCGTTCTCGACCCCTACTCGCGGAGGTGATGCTCATGACGGGTGCACGACGTCGCCCCATACTGCTCGCCGTATGGTGTGCAGTGTTGGCCGTCCTGATGTCCTCCTGTTCCAGCGGCGCGGAATCCGGTTCGTCAAAGACGTCCACGAACAAGTCCGCCTCTCAGCAGGACAGTTCGAACCAGCAGGACAGTTCGAAGCCGAACATCGTGTACGTGCTCACCGATGATTTGTCATCGAATCTGGTGCAGTACATGCCGCACGTCCGCAAGATGCAGCAGGAGGGCGCCAGCCTCTCCAACTTCTTCGTCACCGACTCGCTGTGCTGCCCCTCCCGCTCCACCACCCTCACCGGCGACTTCCCCCACAACACCGGGGTGTTCACCAACACCGGAGATGACGGCGGTTACGGCGCGTTCACGAAGAACGGCAACGAGAAACGCTGCTACGCCCCGAAGATGCAGGACGCCGGATACCGGACCGGCTTCATGGGCAAATACCTCAACGGCTACCAGCCGGCGGAGAAGAAAAACGGTTCAAAGGGGTACGTCCCGCCGGGCTGGGACGAGTGGGCTGTCGCCGGCAATGGCTACCCGGAGTTCAACTACGACCTCAATGAGAACGGCACGGTCCGCCACTACGGGAAAGACCCGGAGGACTATTTGACGGACGTGATCTCCGACAAGGCAGGCTCCTTCATCGATGCCTCGGCGAAGGAGCAGAAGCCGTTCATGCTCCAGCTCTCGCCCTTCACCCCGCACGGGCCCGCCACACCGGCCCCGCGCGACGCGGACTCCTTTCCCCATCTGAAGGCGCCCCGCACGGAGGCGTACGACCGCGCCACCGAAGACGCCCCGCAGTGGCAGCGTGAGCTTGCTCCGCTCAGCGAGAAGGAGCAGCGGAAGATCGACCAGAACTTCGCCAAGAGGGTGCGCTCCGTGCAGGCCATCGACACGATGATCGGACGGCTTCAGGACCAGCTCAAGGCCAAGGGCATGGCCGACAACACCTACTTCATGTTCAGCTCCGACAATGGCTTCCACCTGGGTGAGCACCGCCTGCGACCGGGAAAGCAGACCGCCTACGACACCGACATCAAGGTGCCGATGACCGTCACCGGGCCGGGGGTGCAGGCGGGCGCAGAGGTCGACGCTCTCACGCAGAACACCGACCTGAACCCCACCTTCCTCGACCTCGCCGGAGTCACACCGGATGCCGACACCGATGGACAGAGCTTCGCCGACCTGCTGCGAGGAAAGCCGGCGGAGGACGGGCGAGAAGCCGTGCTCATCGAACACCGCCGTTCCGCGTCCAAGAAAAAACACGACCCGGACGCGGGACCGGAGAAGGCCGGAAACCCGCCCACCTATGAGGCGATCAGGACCCCCGACGAACTGTACGTCGAATACGCCACCGGGGAACGGGAGTACTACGATCTCAAGGCCGACCCGATGCAGTTGAAGAACACCGCCGACGCTCTGTCAGAGGAACGCCGCGAGCAGCTGCACGGCGCCCTAGCCCGGCTCAAGACCTGCGACGGCACCGAAGAGTGCAAGAAGGCGGCTCAACTCGACGGCGCCTGAAGGCCTGTGAAGGCCTGACACCTGTCGGACTTCCCCGTCACCTACCGGAGTTACCCGTTTCCCTTCCTGACCGGCCCTTCGACATAGGGCCGGAGTTCGGCGATCACATCCTCCTGGTCGATGTCTTAGGAGGGGGGATTAGTGGTAGCGGCAGTCCTCGACCCTCTCACCGGTGTCCTTCTCGTAGGCGCACACGACCAGCTCGGACGTGGTGGCGTCCCGCCGGGGCGGCACCTTCCAGCGGGACGGCATCCGGTCCACCAACAAGGAGTTGTCCGACGTCACCAAGTGCGGCCCTGCGCCTGCGTAGGGCCGCACCGACTCGGTGAAGTCCGTTGGATGGACGCCCTTTTCGGCTGTGGCAGAGGCGGGGCACGGATAGTCCGGCCATTGCCGCGGGGCGGACTCGAAAGCGGTGCCGTCGATGAGCAGAACGATGAAAGTCGCCGCGGGGACGGATGGGTGCCCAGTGCTGGCGGGGATAACCGAGCCGCCGTCGTCCTCAGACGGTGACGACCACCGAGTGCCAGCCGCTGGCTCCGTCGGGGATGGGGCGGGTGCGCTTCTCCGTCTGTGTCTCGCCCGTCCCGTCGGTGGCACGGACGGTGAGGGTATGGCCTCCGGAGGTGGCCTTCCAGGGGAAGGACCACTGGCGCCAGGTGTCCCGCGTGTCCTCGGCGGCCAGATCGGCGACCTGCCATGGCCCGTCGTCGACACGGACCTCCACTTTCCGGATTCCGCGATGCTGGGCCCAGGCGACTCCGGCGACCATCACGGTCCCCGCCTCTGGACGGGCGAACGGTTTGGGGGTGTCGATACGCGACTGGGTCTTGATCGGCGCCTCGCGCGCCCAGTCCCTCTTCACCCAGTACGAGTCGTAGTCGTCGAACGTGGTGAGCTCGATGTCCTTGATCCACTTGCAGGCGGACACGTATCCGTAGAGCCCCGGCACGATCATCCGCACCGGAAAGCCGTGCTCGAACGGCAACGGCTGCCCGTTCATGCCGAGCGCCAGCAACGCGTCACGACCGTCCATCACGTCCTCGACCGGGGTGCCGATCGTCATGCCGTCCACCGACCGCGCCACGAGCTGATCCGCGGGGCCGCCTCGCGAGGGCGGCTTCACACCACAGCGCTTCAGAAGGTCGGCCAGGCGTACGCCGATCCACCGGGCGTTGCCCACGTACGGGCCTCCGACCTCGTTCGACACACAGGCGAGCGTGATGTTGCGTTCGACCAGTTCCATCCGCAGCAGATCGTCGAAGGTAAGGGTGAGCTCCCGCGTCACGCCCTTGCCGTGGATGCGCAGCTCCCAGGTGTTGGCATCGACCTTGGGTACCACCAGCGCGGTGTCGACTCGGTAGAAGTCGTCGTTGGGCGTCATGAACGAGCTGATGCCCCGGACGCGCAGCGCGGCGCCCTTGGGCACCGGAGCGGCCGCGGAGGCGGGGGCCGGCAGGGTCACCTGGCTGCGGGCCTCGACGGCGTTCTTCCCCTGCGAGCCGTTCAGGGACCGGCCCAGCAGACCCGCGCCGGTCGACGCGGCCGCTGCCGCCGTCGCGGCGATGACGAACCCCCGACGGTCCCAACCAGGCTGCCGAGCAGATTGCCGAGCAGGCTGGCCGGGCTCGTCCACGGGCCCGTCCGCCTCGTCCTTCTCCCGCGCCATCCCTGCGGCGGGGGCCGCTGCGGGTCGGGGCGACCGCAGCCGGCCCACGAGCCAGTAGAGGAGCCCCGCTCCCGCCACCGCGCCCACCACGGAGGGCAGCCCGTCCATGACGCTCGTGGAGTCGGGGCGGCTCGTCGCCGCGAGCGCGCCCACGACGCCGAACAGCAGCACACCGGCCGAACCGCTGCGGCGGTACCGGACAGCCACGACACCGAGGACGAGCGCGAACAGGGTGAGGACGCCGAGAATGCCCAGTTGCAGGATGAGTTTGTCGTTCGTCCCGAACTCTCTGATCGCCCAGTCCTTGACCGATGACGGCGTACGGTCGATCGCCGCCCCGCCGACCGCCACCACCGGCCCGGACTCGGGTCGCACCGCGGCGGACACCAACTCGGCGACCGCCAGTGCGGCGTAGGCCGCCAGCAGTCCGCTCAGTGCGCCCAGCCCCATAAGGCGCCACGCAGTCCGGCGCCGTGATGTTCTCAGCTCGTCTTTCACACCCGCTATCCGTACCCGCGCCCCTGTACGGATTGGTTGCCCTCCCTCATTTGGAGGAATGAGGAGGCCGCCGGCCGCCCCCTCACCCTTCGACCAGGAAACCGAGACCCATCCGTCCGCCCGTCGGCTACGAATCACTGGTAGAGAGGCTCGGCACACGTCGCTCCGCGCGGGCGCGGCGCACGGCATCGGCTGCCGTTCGCGTGGGGCCATGATGGGGAGGCATGAGACAAGCGGTGTTCATCGGTGGCATTCCTGCGGGCGAGCCCGATCTGCCGGCGTTGATGAAGCGGGTCACGGACGGCGATCAGCAGGCGTTCTCGCAGCTGTACGACGCTGTGTCCGGGCCCGCCTTCGGGATCGTGCGCGCGGTTCTGCGCGATACGGCGCAGTCCGAGGAAGTGACACAGGAAGTGCTGGTGGAGGTCTGGCGGCACGCCGACCGCTACCGGCCCGAGCGAGGGACCGTGCTGACCTGGGTGCTGACCATGGCCCACCGCCGGGCCGTGGACCGCGTCCGCTCGGTGACCGCGGCCTCCGCGCGCGAGGAGGTGGTCGCCCTGCGCGAGCGCATGCCCGCGTTCGACGTGACCGAGGCCGAGGTCGAAACGCGCCTGGAGCGCGAGGAAGTACGGCGGTGCCTGCAGTCGTTGACCGAGGTACAGCGTGAATCGATCACCTTGGCGTATTACGAGGGACTGACCTACCGCGAGGTGGCTCAGCGCCTCTCCGCTTCCCTGGGCACGGTCAAGACACGCATGCGGGACGGGCTCATTCGGCTGCGCAACTGTCTCGGAGGCTTGGCATGAGCGTCATCGACCCGCACACCCTCGCCGCCGCCTACGCCCTGCACGCGTTGCCCCCGGACGAGGTCGACGCCTTCGAGACGCACCTGGACTCCTGCGGGCCGTGTCGGCAGGAAGTAGCGGAGTTCCTGGCCACGGCGGCGCAGCTCACCGCGCCCGCCGCTCCGCCGCCCGCCCTGAAGCAATCGGTCCTCGACCGGATCGCCCAGGTGCCCCAGGAGCCCGCGCACGCCTCGCGGCCCTCCGAGGTTCAAGGCTCGACAGGGTGGCTGGGCAGGAGCCGCCGATGGGCGGGTGGCGCGGGCCGTTGGACGCTGGCCGCGTGTCTGGCTGCCGCCGCGCTCGGCGGAGTGGCCACCTGGCAGCATCAGGAAGCGCGGGACGCTCGCGAACAGGCGAGCCAGGCACGGGCGCAGGCGGATCAGGTCGCCGCGGTTCTTGCCGCGCCGGACGCGAAGACACGGGCCGCGGCGCTCTCCGATGGGGCGCGGGGTGTCGTCGTGACCTCTAAGAGCCAGAACCGCGCGGTCTTCACCGTCTCAGGGCTCGACGCGCCGCCCGGGGACAAGGTGTACGAGATGTGGTTCAACGACCGGGGGACGATGCGCGCGGCAGGCCTGCTCGAGTCGAGGAGCGGCGATCAGACCGTCCTCATGGACGGCACGCTGCAAGGGGCCACGGGGATGGGCCTCACCGTCGAGCCTGCGGGCGGATCCAGGACTCCGACCCTGCCACCGGTCGGTCTGATCGAGTTCGCTGCCTGAGCTGTTCGTCCGGGCCGAGGAAATTCGTACGGGGCCAGGAAATCGCACCGGGTCACTGACCAAGCCGTCCAGCACACGGCTCCGAATGACAGGTGTGAGCGGGGGGACACAGCTCGGCCCCCCGACGTACGCAGCTCTTACGCCCATCCCCGCAAGGAGAACACTCATGAGCACCACCCTTCGCATCCGCCGCACCGCCATCGCCGTGGCCGCCGCCGCGCTCCTGCCCCTGTCGCTGGCCGCGTGTTCCGGCGATGACAGCAAGGACAAGGCGGACGACAGCACGGCGGCGAGCGAGTCCAAGAAGTCCGACGAAGCGAGCGAAGGCTCCTCGGGTGACATGGCCGGTGACAAGCCGTTCGGTTCGGCGTGTGCGTCTGTGCCCAAGGACGGCAAGGGCAGCTTCGACGGGATGGCCAAGGACCCGGTCGCCACGGCCGCGTCCAACAACCCCGAGCTGTCCACCCTGGTGACCGCGGTCAAGAAGGCGGGCCTGGTCGACACACTCAACACCGCCGAGAACATCACCGTGTTCGCGCCGACCAACGACGCGTTCGCGAAGATCCCGAAGGCCGATCTGGACAAGGTCCTCAACGACAAGGCCATGCTCACCAAGGTCCTGACCTACCACGTCGTGGGCCAGAAGCTCGCCCCCAAGGACCTGGAGAGCGGCTCCTACGAGACGCTGGAGAAGTCCAAGCTGACCACGGCAGGCTCCGGCGAGTCCTACAAGGTCAACGACAGCGCCAACGTGGTGTGCGGCAACGTGAAGACCGCCAACGCCAACGTCCACATCATCGACACCGTTCTCATGCCCAAGATGTGAGGCCCGGGTCGCCCGAAAGTCTTCGACCTCGCGGCCTTGAAGCCGCGAGGTCGAGGAACTCCCCCACAATGCCGCTGTGCTGACAGACCGTCACATCGTCGGCATGAGGACCGAGTCGATGATGTAGACGGTCGCGTTGGACGTCTTGACGTTGCCGCACACGACCTTGGCGGAGTCGTTCACCTTGTACGACTCACCGGAGCCCGAGGTGGTGAGGTTGCTGCCCTCCATGGTCTTGAACGATCCCTTGGTCAGCTGATCCGGGGCGAGCTTCTCGCCCACCACGTGGTAGGTGAGGATCTTGGTGAGCTGCGCCTTGTCGTTAAGGACCTTGTCCAGATCGGCCTTCGGGATCTTCGCGAAGGCGTCGTTGGTCGGCGCGAACACGGTGATGTCCTTGGCGTTGTTCAGCGTGTCCACCAGGCCCGCCTTCTTGACGGCGGACACGAGCGTGGACAGGGCCGGGTTGTTGGACGCGGCGGTGGCGACCGGGTCGTCGGCCATACCGCTGAAGCTGCCCGCGCCGTCCTTGGGGACGGTGGAACACGCCGGACCGAAGGGCTCGGTCATGTCACCGGCGTGAGCCATGGGGGCGAGAAGCCCCAGTGAGACCGGCAGGGCCAGTCCCGCGACGACCGCGACGGCCGTTCGACGGAGGTGGTGGACACTCATGGCAATGCCCTCCTCGATGAGGGATCGGGGGCGCAGGAACACCGGCCGGGACAGCCGGTGTGGTGCCGCGTTACGCCCGTTGCATGAGTAATTCGGAGCCACCCGATGCACCGGATTCCCTTTCATGAGCTTTTTGGAGCAAAACACATATTTGGGAGCTATGGTCTCTCCGTGCATCCACCAGGCCACATCCGCATGAAGTAGTCACGCGGGCGGCCCGAGCCGCCCGAAGACTTCCCCCAGGAGTGACGACATGACCGTCGCGGTCGTCCTGTTCACCTCGGATCTGCGTCTGCACGACCATCCGCCGATGCGTGCCGCACTGGCGGGGGCCGACGAGGTGGTGCCGCTCTTCGTGCGCGACCCCGGTGTGCACGCGGCCGGCTTCGACGCGCCCAATCGCAGCGCCTTCCTCGCCGAATGTCTGGCCGACCTCGACGCCTCGTTGCGCCGGCGTGGTGGCCGCCTGGTCGTGCGCACAGGGCCGGTCGCCCAGGAGGTCGCCGGGGTCGCCGCGGAGTGCGGGGCCGAGGAAGTGCACATGGCGGCGGGTGTCACCCAGTACGCCCACCTGCGGGAGGAGCGGCTGCGGGACTGTCTTGGCGCACGCGGCGTAAAACTGCGCGTCCATGACAGTGTGATCACCGCTGTCGCCCCCGGAGCCCTGACCCCGACCGGCACTGACCACTACGCCGTGTTCACCCCCTACCTCCGCCGCTGGTCGGGCGTACGACTGAGGGAGACCTGCCCGGCGCCGCGCACCGTGCGCGTTCCCGACGCCATCCGCGGCGATCGGCTGCCGTCCCGCGGCACCGGGTCCGACATCTCGCCGGGCATTCCCCGCGGGGGCGAGGAGGCGGGGCGCGCGTTGTTCTCGCGTTGGAAGCGTTCGGGCCTTGCGACCTATGCGGATCGGCACGACGACCTGGCGGGCGACGCGACCTCTCGGCTCTCGCCGTACTTGCACTTCGGGGCCCTGTCACCGGTCGAACTCGTCCAGCGCGCCCGGAAGCACGGCGGTCCTGGTGCGGAGGCGTTCGTCCGTCAGCTGTGCTGGCGCGACTTCCACCACCAGGTGCTGGCATCGAGGCCCGAGGCGTCCGTCCAGGACTACCGCACCCGGCACGACCGTTGGCGCGGCGAGGACGACGCGGCCAAGGACATCGCCGCGTGGCGCGAGGGGCGTACGGGCTATCCGCTCGTCGACGCGGGGATGCGTCAACTGCGGCACGAGGGCTGGATGCACAACCGCGCCCGCCTCCTGACGGCGAGCTTCCTGACCAAGACGCTGTACGTGGACTGGCGGATCGGCGCCCGGCACTTCCTCGACCTGCTGGTCGACGGCGACATCACCAACAACCAGCTCAACTGGCAGTGGGTCGCGGGAACCGGCACCGACACCCGGCCCCACCGCGTCCTCAATCCGGTGGTGCAGGGCAAACGCTTCGATCCGCAGGGAGCCTACGTCCGCCGGTGGGTGCCCGAACTGGGGGACCTGGAGGCCCGGGTGGTGCACGAGCCCTGGCGGCTCCCCGAGAGCCGACGCGCCCACCTCGACTACCCGGAACCGCTGATCGACCTCGCCGACGGACTCGCACGCTTCAAGGAAGCCCGCGGTCGCGACTGAGAAGAGACGCGTCATGCACTGGCTCTTCGGTGACCAACTCGGCCCGCATTTCAGCAACGGCGGTGACGGCGGCCCCGGTCGCAACACCCCGCTGCTGATGATCGAGGCCCGTTCTGTGTTCCGGCGTCGGCGTTTCCACCGGGCCAAGGCTCATCTGGTGCTGTCCGCCATGCGCCACCGGGCGGCCGAGCTCGGTGACCGGCTGACCTATGTCCGTGCCGACAGCTACCGGGAAGCACTGGAGCGGACGGCGGGCAGCCACCCGGTCACCGTCCACCACCCGACCTCGTACGCCGCCGTTCGGCTTCTGCGCTCGCTTCCCCAGGTCACGACGGGCCCGGCGCGGGGCTTCCTGGTGCCGATGGACGACTTCGCGGCATGGGCCGACGGGCACGGCGGCAAGCGGCTGCGGCAGGAGGACTTCTATCGGTGGGTCCGCCGGGGACACGACCTGCTGATGGAGGGCGACGCCCCGGCCGGCGGCCGGTGGAACTTCGACCACGACAACCGGCAGCCGCCGCCACGCGGCTCGGAAACCCTGCCGGTCGCGGCGCCGTACCGGCCGCGCGAGGACGAGATCGACGACGAGGTCCGCCACGACCTCGATCGCTGGGAGAAGGACGGGGACGTGTCCTTCGTCGGACGCGACGGCCCACGTCTGTTCCCCGCGACCCGAGCCGAGGCACGAGCGGCACTCAAACGCTTCCTCGCACACCGGCTCGGTACGTTCGGACCGCACGAGGACGCCATGCTCGCCGCCGACCCGGTCATGAGCCACAGCCTGCTGTCGTCCTCACTCAACCTCGGCCTGCTCGACCCCGCCGAATGCGTCGAGGGGGCGGAGGCGCAGTGGCGCGCCGGCCGGGCGCCGCTGGGCAGCGTGGAGGGATTCGTCCGCCAGATCGCGGGCTGGCGCGAGTACGTGTGGCAGCTCTACTGGTACTTCGGCGAGGAGTACCGCGACTCCAACGTCCTTCGGCACACCGCCGGGCTGCCCGACTGGTGGAACGACCTGGACGCGGACGCGGTGGAGGCGCGCTGCCTGCACACGGTCCTGGCCCAGGTGCGGGACACGGGATGGACCCACCACATCCCCCGGCTGATGGTTCTCGGCAGCTACGCCCTCCAGCGGGGCTGGGATCCCGCCGCGGTCACGGACTGGTTCCACCGCTGCTTCGTGGACGGATACGACTGGGTCATGGTCCCCAACGTCGTCGGCATGTCCCAGTACGCCGACGGCGGCCGGATGACGACCAAGCCCTACACGTCGGGCGGGGCGTACGTGAACCGCATGAGCGACTTGTGCGCACCGTGCCGGTATCGGCCGGGCGACCGGACGGGCGAGCAGGCCTGCCCCTACACCGCCGGCTACTGGACGTTCCTGGACCGGCACCGGCAACTGCTCGGCCACAACCACCGCACCTCCCGGCCGGTGCGCCAGTTGGAACAGATCACCGACCTCGCACAGGTCCGCCGGGAGGAGAGCGCGCGAGGTGACGCGGCTCCATGACGCCCGCGCCACTGGGCCAGTGAAGTGAGCTCGGTCAGCGGCAGCCCCGTAGCGGGCAGGAATCAGCGCATCCACACAAGGGCGATCGCCAGAAGCACTGGTGTGCAGGTGACCGAGAGTGAGAAGGGGTTGTGCATGCTGGGATTGCGGTCCACCGAGACCGAACCGGACAGGTCGGTCGACGGTCCGCTCTCGGCCCGCGACGCCATCCGGGCCGTCGAGGCGGAACTCGGGCGTGCACTCAGCGAAGGGCTGTGCCGGGCCCACGACGTGGATCCCGTCTTCGCCCGCGACGTCGCGGGCCGGGTCACCGCGTTCGTCTGGCGTGGCGGGAAACGGCTGCGTACGGCGTTCGCCTGGTGCGGGTGGCGGGCTGCGGGCGGCAGGGGGGACGCCACAGCGCTCCTGCGCACGGGCGCGGCCCTGGAACTCGTCCAGGCATGCGCTCTCATACACGACGACGTGATGGACGAATCGCTGCTACGCCGCGGCGCGCCCGCGGTGCACGTGGACTTCGCCCGCATGCACCGCGCCGCGCGGATGGCGGGAGCGCCCCAGGCGTTCGCGACGTCCGCAGCGGTGCTCGCCGGCGACCTCGCCCTGGCCTGGGCCGACGATCTGCTGACCGAGACGGCTCTCGACTCGCCGTACGGCGTCCGGCTGCACCGCGAGTGGCAGGCCATGCGCCGCGAAATGGTCGCCGGGCAGTACCGGGACCTCCACGCGCAGGCCACCGGCGCGACCGGAGTCGACGAGGCGGTGAGCATCGCCACGCTCAAGAGCGCCCTGTACACGGTCGCGAGGCCGCTGGCGCTCGGTGCGTCCCTGCAGGGTGGCGAGGCAACCACCCTGGAAGCGTTGCGCGCCGCCGGACAGTGCGCGGGACTCGCGTTCCAGTTCCGCGACGACCTCCTGGGCGCCTTCGGGGACCCGGCGGTGACGGGCAAACCGGCCGACGACGACCTCCGGACGCGCAAGGTCACCTACCTGCTCGCGGCCGGCCTCGAACTGGCCGCCGCCTGTCACGACAAGGAAGCAGCCGAAGCCCTGGCCCCGACCGCGCCCGTCCCCACCGACGCCGCCGTGCACCGGATGCGGACGGCACTGGAGCGGACCGGGGCACGGACCGTCGTGGAGTCGAAGATCGCGGAGTTGGCGGCGACGAGTGTGCGGCACTTCGACCGGACCGGCGCGGAGCCTTTCGTACGACGTGAGTTCGCCGCGCTGGTCGAACGGGCCTCCGGCGTCTCCCTGAAGGACACCGGGGAGGCCGCGTGAGGACACTGCCGGGGCCCACGGATCACGTCGTCGTGGTGGGCGCCGGGCTGTCGGGGCTCGCCTGCGCCCTGCATCTGCTGGGCGCAGGTCGCCAAGTGACGGTCGTGGAGCGGGACTCGGGCCCCGGCGGCCGGGCCGGCCGTGTGCGACTGGGCGGATTCCAGATCGACACGGGCCCCACCGTGCTCACCATGCCCCACCTGGCCGACGAAGCCTTCGCAGCTGTCGGCGACAGCCTTTCCGACCACGTCGAGCTGACGGCCCTCCACCCCGCCTACCGCGCCGCCTACGCGGACGGATCGGCACTCGACGTACACACCGAGGGCGAGGCGATGGAGGACGAGGTCAGGCGCTTCGCCGGGCCGAAGGAGGCGGCCGGTTACCGCGGTCTGCGGAGCTGGCTCGAGCAGCTGTACAAGGCCCAGATGCGGCGCTTCATCGACACGAACTTCGACTCGCCCTTCCAGCTGCTGCACCCGGATCTGGCCCGACTGGCGGCCCTCGGCGGCTTCGGCCGGCTCGACAGGAAGATCGGCCGGTTCCTCTCCGACGCCCGCCTGCGCCGGGTCTTCTCCTTCCAGGCCCTGTACGCGGGAGTCGCTCCGGCCAGGGCTCTCGCGGCGTACGCGGTGATCGCCTACATGGACACCGTCGCCGGTGTGTGGTTCCCCAAGGGCGGGATGCACGCCCTGCCACGCGGGATGGCGAACGCGGCGGCGCACGCGGGTGCCGAGTTCCGCTGGTCGGCCGAAGTGACCTCGCTGGAACGCTCGTCCGGGCGGGTGAGTGCCGTGCGGCTGGCCTCGGGAGAACGGATTTCGTGCGACGCGGTGGTGCTGACCTGCGAGTTGCCCACCGCGCACCGGCTGCTCGGCCGTGCCCCGCGGCGCCCCGTACGCCTGCGGCACTCGCCGTCCGCCGTCGTCCTGCACGCCGGGACGGACCGCACCTGGCCCGGCCTCGCCCACCACACCCTGTCCTTCGGCGCGGCCTGGGAGGGCACGTTCGACGAACTGACGCGTTCGGGGCGGCTGATGAGCGACCCGTCCCTGCTGATCACCCGGCCGACGACACACGATCCCGGTCTGGCTCCTCCGGGCGGGCACCTGCACTACGTACTGGCCCCCTGCCCCAACACCACCGTCGGTCCATCGGCCACCGCCTGGCGCGACCTGGGCCCCCGTTACCGCGACAGCCTCGTCGCCGAGCTGGAGCGGCGCGGCCTTGACGGGTTCGCGGACAGCATCCAGGAGCAGCAGCTGGTGACCCCGCTGGACTGGTCGGCGCAGGGACACGCGGCCGGCAGCCCGTTCTCGGTCTCCCACACCTTCGCCCAGACCGGCCCGTTCCGCCCGCGCAATCTCGTACGGGACCTGGAGAACGTGGTCCTCGCGGGCTGCGGCACCACCCCGGGGGTCGGCGTGCCGACGGTCCTCATCAGCGGCAAACTCGCCGCCGACCGCGTCACCGGAGGCGTCCATGACCCGTCGTGAACTGGACGCCGCCGGGATCACCGACCCCGATCTGCGCGCCGCCTACGCCCGGTGCCGACAGCTCAACGCCCGCCACGGCAGGACGTACTTCCTGGCCACCCGCCTCCTCCCCGTCGAACGGCGCACGGCCGTGCACGCGTTGTACGGCTTCGCCCGCTGGGCGGACGACATCGTGGACGATCTGGACCGGCACCGGACGGCCGAGGAGCGCGACCGGCTGCTGCGGTGCCTGGAGAGCGACCTCGCGCACGGGCTGCGCACCGGCGGCGGCGACGAGCCCGTCGTCCGGGCGGTCGCCGACACCGCCGAGCGCTACAGCATCGAGCACGCGCTGTTCGCCGACTTTCTGGTCTCGATGCGCAGCGACCTACAGGTGACGGACTACGCGACCTACGCAGACCTGCGGGCCTATATGCACGGCTCGGCGGCGGTGATCGGGCTGCAGATGCTTCCCGTACTCGGGACGGTCGTCGCACGCGAGGAAGCGGCGCCGCACGCGGCGGCCCTCGGTGTGGCCTTCCAACTGACCAACTTCCTGCGGGATGTGGGTGAGGACCTCGACCGGGGGCGCGTCTATCTGCCGGCGGATCTGCTGGCCGCGCACGGCGTGGACCGGCCGCTGCTGGAGTGGAGCCGCCGCACGGGGCGCCGTGACCCGCGCATCCGCGCCGCGCTCGTCGCCGCCGAAGCCATGACGCGAGAGGTGTACCGGCACGCGGAACCGGGCATCGCGATGCTCGACCCGCGGGTGCGCCCGTGCATCCGCGCCGCGTTCACCCTGTACGGCGGCATCCTCGACGCGATCGCGGAGCAGGAATACACCGTGCTGCAACGTCGTGCGGTGGTGTCGCGCGGCCGGCGGGCGACGACGGCCGCCGCCGGAGTCCTCCGCTGCGCCGCCGCGCGGTGGCGCGTCCGCACCTCGGACCAGGCACCGCCGCTGAGCGCCACCTCCCGGACGAAAGGGCCCGCGCAGTGAGTGACCGAGCGGAACGGCCGCGCTGGACGCCGCCGTTGCGGCGCCGCCGACGGTTCAACTGGGCCGCACAGGAGCCGACTTGGCGGGACGCACGCCCGGCACTGATCGCCGACGCGCTCAAGCGGGCGTCGGCCCGCCCCTCCGGCAACTGGTTCGTGGTCGGCACCTCGCGGGACGTGCGTGCCGGTGGACGGCCCTACGGCAGGACGGTCGGCGGGGTCGAGGTGGTGCTGTGGCGGTCGGACACGGGCCGGCTGCACGCGGGCCCCGGAGCCTGCCCGCACCTCGGTGCGCCGCTGCGTGAGAGCCGGGTGGTGTGCGGCACGCTGGTGTGCCACTGGCACGGACTCGCCCTGGACGGCGGGTCGTTCGCGGGCTGGGAACCGTACCCGGCGCACGACGACGGGGTCCTGGTGTGGGTACGGCTGGACTCCGTCGGCGGCGAGGAACCGACCGAGTACCCCGTGCTTCCCGTGCGGCCCAGGGCGGACAGCGGGGTGGACGCGGTGTTCACGACGGTCGGACGGTGCGAACCGCAGGACGTCATCGCCAACCGGCTCGACCCCTGGCACGGCTCCTGGTTCCATCCGTACTCGTTCGTGGATCTGACCGTGGCGCGCGCGCCGCAGGGCGATCAGGACGACGCCTTCGTCGTCGATGTCTCGTTCCGGGTGACGAGCCGTCTCGTGGTGCCGGTCCGGGTGGAGTTCACCGCTCCTGAGCCGCGTACGGTCGTCATGCACATCACCGAGGGCGAGGGGTCCACGTCCGTGGTGGAGACCCATGCCACGCCACTGACGGCCGAGGCCGACCGGCAGCCGCGGACGGCTGTGGTGGAGGCGGTCGTCGCCACGTCGGACCGGCGGGGGTTCGCTGTGGCACGGGCAGCGGCGCCCGCGCTGCGGCCCCTGATGCGTGCCACGGCCGCACGCCTGTGGCGCGACGATCTCGCCTACGCCGAGCGGCGCTGGACGCTGCGCAGTTCGGGGCGTTTCCCCGGGTGAGGGCAGCCGCCGTCAGCGCCTCGCCAGCTTGCCGAGCGCCCGCAGGACCGGGGAGCGCCCCGCCCGGGGAACCGTCCACAGTGCTTGCCCCCTGACACCCCAGTCGGCAAGGAGAGCTCCGGCCGCCAGGAAGCCGGTGGTAGCGGCGCGCTCCATGAGGGCCACGGGCAGGTCACAGCGGATCGCGTCACCGGCAAGCGTCACGCGCGGGTGGGGAGTGCGCACCGTGGGCCGCCGGGCATAGGAGCCGACCGGGAAGTGCGGGCAGTCGGCCCGCCATTCGTGCCGGGCGTCCACGATGCGGGCCGGGCGGGTCTCGGGGTAGATCCGGCGCAGGCTGTCCAGGAGACGTTTCTGCGCGCTGTCCTGTGGCGTGCCGGCGGCGACGGCGTATCCGTGCAGTTCCACGACCGACCCGCCGGTCCGGGTGGCCCAGCGGGCTGCCTCGCCTTCGTAGCGTTCCAGGACGCTGATGTTGTCGAGGCCGTCGTAACCGCTGGTGCCGAGGAAACCGGGGCGGTCGGCTCGGACCGGGCGGTCCAGCCACAGCCGGGAGACGAGGAAGGGCGGCGCGGTGCGCAGGGTGGCGACGTCCTCACGCCAGGCTGGGGTGCCGAGGCCGGGCGAGGCGGCGACGAGGCCGCGCAGAGCTCCGGGGTCGAGGGCGAGGACGGCCGCTTCGTACGGGTGGGCGGCGGTGTCGGTCCGCACCTCGACTCCCCTGTCACCGTCGGCGTGGACCTCACGGACGGGTGTGCCGGTGCGGATGTCCGTCCCGTGGCGCTGCACGTAGTCGCCGAGCGGATTCCACAGAGCCTGCGGGAAGGGCTCTGTGGGCACGTCGAAGAGCAGGCCCTCGGAGGAGCCGAGGAAGTAGATGTGGAACATCAACAGGAGCTCCGCGGCGGACAGTTCGCGCGGGTCGGCGAAGAAGCTGCGGGAGAACACCTCGAAGGCCAGGTGGTGGGCGGCTTCGGGGAAACGCACGCTCTCCAGGAAGCGCGTCGCGCTCATCGAGTCGAAACGCTCGTGCACGTGGGGCACGCGGACGTCGAGGAGGGGCAGTGCCGCCCTGGCATCCATGGCGGTGAGGTCGCGCCAGCCGAAGGTGGGGCTTCGAGCGACAAACCCGAGCGCGCTGAAGGGCGGTGTGCGCGGGACGCGGGCGAAGCTGTCCGTCATCCCGCCGCTGTGCCGCAGGGGGTAGTCGGGCAGCGGCCGGAGCCGGTCGAGGGCGGGGTCGGTCCTGCGCAGTAGTCCGCGCAGGTTGTAGTACTGGCGGAAGAAGGCGTGGAAGCCGCGGCTCATGGTGGTCTCGGAGCCGTCGGCCAGGCGGGTGCGCCAGCCGGCGAGCCGGCCGCCGAGTGATTCCCGCTGTTCGTAGAGGGTCACGCGGGCGCCACGTTCGGCCAGCAACGTGGCCGCGGCCAGTCCGGCGATGCCTCCGCCGACCACGGCGACGCTCGGTGCGTCGTCGCGCTCGAAGCGGTTACGGCCGGGGGCGGGCCGCAGCAGCTCGGCCTTGCGGTCACGGCCTCGCCGGGCGGCAGGCTGCCGGGCGCTCACGCGGCTCCCCCAACTGCCGTGCTCTCTGTGCCCTCTGCGCCCTGTGAGGCGTTGCGGGCGAGGAAGGTGTGCACGATGCCGGTCTGCCATCCGGCTACGGGAGCGACGCGCACGCCGGTGAACCCCGCATCCGTCAGACGCGCGGTGAAGGCGGGTGCGGTGTCGAAGTCGAGGACGCTTCGCCACAGGTGACGGTAGAGGGCACGGTCCCCGCTGAGTGTGCCCGCGGGCACGATCACCCCCTGGCAGACGGCTGTCCACAGCGCACGATGCGCGGCCGATCCGCTGAGGCTGTACTCGTGGACGGCGAGCCGCCCGCCCGGTCGCAGCATCGTCCGGACGGCCGCGAGCAGGCCGTCCGGGTCGGTGACGTTGCGGAACGGGTAGGCGGCGAACACCGCGTCGTACGGCTCCTCTTCCCTGAGGGCCACCTCCTCCGCGGTGAGGTGCTGGAAGCGGACGTGGCCCGGCCATGGTTTGGCCAGCGCGCGGCGCAGCATTCCCGCGGAGGCGTCGACTGCCGTGATGCGGGCGTGGGGCGCGGCCCGCAGGAGGGCCCGGGTGGAGCTTCCGGTGCCGCATCCGAGGTCGAGGATGCGGAGCCCGGCGCCGCCGTGCGGCAGTTGGAGGCGGCGTGCCGAACGCAGGAGGTCCGTGCGGTAGCCGGGGTTGAGTGCCGTGAGGCTGTCGTAGGTGCGCGCCGCGTGGTCGAAGGCGCGTGCCAGGTCGTGGTCGCGCAGCAGTGTCATCGGTGGCTCTCTCCGATTCGTGGGGCGGGGCGGGCACGGCGGGGAAGGAAGGGGACTTCGACAGCGGTGCGGAGCATGGGGCCGATCGGGGTGCGCAGGCCGATGGTCCACTCCTCCCGCACAGAGGTGTCGCCGTCGAGGAATCTCAGCAGGCGTTCGGTCGGGACGCGGCGGAACAGGCGGGTGAAGAAGTCGGGGCCGTCGACCCGCCCGGTGTCCAGGGCCCGCAGCAGCACGGCGTCCATGGCGAGTGCCCTGCGCCCGTGCGGTGGTGGCACACGCGCGTGGCCATCGCGCAGGGCGGCGGCGATGGCCCGGCTCTGCCGCTGTACGGCGGCGAAGGTGTAGCCGGTCGCAGGGCGCGTGGCACCGCCCGCGGCGCCGATCCGGAAGACGGATCTCCCGACCCTGCGGGTGAAGTGGCCGTCCGTCATGGGGATGACGCCCTGCTCCGCCGATTCCACGGTGTGGGCGCCGAGTTCGAGCACGTCGCGGCTGTAGCGGGTCAGTGCCGCGTCGTAGGCCTCGGTGGTCAGCGGCGTACGGGAGAACTCGGTGTACTCGACGAGGGCTTGGTTCGGCGACAGCGGCAGCACGTAGCCGAAGGCGAGCCCGTGCTGCGGCTGCGGCACCCTGAAGTCCATCAGATCGGCGACCGTCGGGTCGAACCGGTCCGTGTCCGTCCGCACGAACCAGCCGCGGAAGTGCTGCATCAGTTCGGTCCGGGCGGGCGGCAGCAGCGGACGTGGCCGCGAGTCGAACACGTGGCGGGCGCGCAGGGTCAGCGCCCGGCCTTCGGGTGTGGTGCAGCGGACCTCCGCGCCGTCAGCCGTGTCGCGCACCGTGTCGGCCGTCGCGCGCAGGACGTGCGCGCCGGAGGAGCGTGCGAGCCCGGAGTACACCAGCCGTTCGAACTCGGCGGACCGGAGCATGCGGTAACGCAGCGGGGACGGGTCGACGGTGACCGGGCGGCCGTCGGTCGGGTGGATGCGCAGCCGGGACCAGGACGCGGAGACTGCTTCCTGAAGGTCGCCAGTGTCCTGTTCGTCCCCCGTGGCCTGGGACCCGCCGGTGTTCTGGTCCCAGTAGCACCAGGTCCGCTCGGGCGGTCGCCGCGGGCCGTCCGGCGCCTCCACCAGGGTGAAGTCGAGGCGGCCGGCCGCTGCCAACTGGTGGGCGAGGCTCAGGCCGGACGCGCCGCCGCCGACGATGACCACATCCGACGTGTGGTCGGCGGGCTCGGCGGCGCGGCTCACGTGAAGCGCCGTCCGAGGCTCGCGTTCGGCCCGGTCGCCCTCAGGCACGCGCCTGGTCACTCAGCACCTCCCTGGCGGCCCGCGTCCCCGATGACAGGGCGCCCTGGACGGACCCGGTCGCCCGGTGGTCCCCACAGACGTAACGGCCCGGCGCGAAGCGCGTGGTGCGGCTCAGCGGCCACGGGGGTTCCATCACGGGCAGGGCTCCTTCGACGGTGTACACGGCGACCTGCCGCCACTCGCTCGTGTCGGTCCCGTACAACTCGGCCAGGCGCCGCAGCACGGCCTCCTCGACTCCCAGCGTGTGCGCGCCGAGCACGGAGCTGGAGATCAGCGCGGTGCCAGGGGGCGCGTAGGTGGGCGCGGCCTCCGTCAGCACACAGGTGTTGAGCACCGCACCAGTGCTGTCGACCAGCAAGGTCGGCTCCGGCAGCGGCGTGCGCGGAGCCGCGTGGTAGTACGTGGTCACCGTGCGGCCGTCCGGTACGGCAAGGCCGGGCAGCAGGCCGGCCGCCGACGCCGCGTCCGTGGCCACGACGACGGACCTGGCCGGGAGTTCACGGCCGTCCGTCAGAAGCACCCCCGCATCGGTGACCGCGGCGACGGGCGTCTCCAGCGAAAGGACACCGTCATCAAGCCCGTTGGCCAGCTGAGCCGGCACGGCGCCGATTCCGTCGGACGGCAGGCAGAGCGTTCCTCTGACCATGCTGCGCCAGACCAGATGGAAGAAGCGGGCGGAGGTCTCGAGGCGGTCCTCCAGGAACACGCCGGACAGGAACGGCCGCAGGATTTCGTCGACGCTCTCGGCCGACACCCCGGCATCGGCCAGAGCGGTGGCCGTGGAGCGGTCCCGGCGCCGCTTGAGGAACCCGGCGGGCAGCAGGGCGTCACGGGCGGTCAGCGCGCCCAGGGCCGCCAGGTCACGGGCCGGAAGCACCCTCCCGGGCAGCAGTGTCCGTGCGGCCTTCGGCTGCCGGGTCGGATCCGCGAGACGTACGGGGCCTGTCGAGGTGTGGGCGATGAGGCCCGGGGTGAACGGCCTCAACTGGAGACTGCGCAGGTCCAGACGCCGTTTCACCTGGGGGTAGGAGGTGTTGAACACCTGGAAGCCGCGGTCGAGGAGAAACCCGTCCCGGCGGTCGGTGCGCATCCGGCCGCCCACGCCGTCCGACGCCTCCAGCAACGCCACACGCCGTCCGGCGTGCTGCAGGTCCAGGGCGCACGCAAGGCCGGCGAGGCCCGCTCCGACGACGACGGTGTCCACGATCCCACGGGGCTGACTGGTCATCTGCTTCTTCCCTGGCTGTCTTCTCGGACGCGAATCCCCGTGCCTGGCGGGCTTGGTGTCGGCCCACGCGACAGAATGGGGCGAACACCACGTCCACCCGAGCACGTTCCGCCCGGCCGGGCCAGGCGCCACTGCGACCCGGGCCCCGACGGACGACAAACCATCACCTGAGCGCGACCGATTCCACCGCCATGACCGCCTGGGCCAGGCTCAGCGGATGCTGGACCCCCGGCGCGCTCTGCCCGGCCCAGCCGGGCCCGAGGAGCAGGACGACCGGCTTCCTGCGTGCGCCGCGCACACCCCACTCCATCGAAGCCACGTGCTGGGCCAGCGGCCGGCTCGCGGTGGTACGGGACTGCGACCAGAGCCCCACGGCGACCGGCCCGGTCCTGCGTACCGCCTCGACCAGTGACTCGACGGGCAGCGCGCCGCCGAACATCCGCACAGGGAGGGATCGTTCGGCTAGGGCGGCGGCCAGTACCTCGAGCGGCAGCGTGTGATTCTCCGCGGGCACACAGGCCAGGACCGTGACAGCGCCGGGGCGGCCGGCGGCCACGGGCGGTGCGTGGCGTCGCAGCGCGCCGGAGATGTGCCAGGACAGGAAGTGCTCGACTTCGACGTACCGCTCCCCCGAGCTCTCCCATTTGCGGCCGACCGCCTGCAGCGTGGGCATGATCACCTCTGTCCAGGCGGCGACCAGGCCGTGTTCTTCGATGGCCGCCCCCAACAACTCGTCGAGCGCGGCGGCGTCGAGTCGCAGGGCCGCGCGAGCGACTCCCCTGCACTCCTGGCGCACATCGCCGAGTTGAAAACCTGTCCGGGCCCGGCTGCGTTGCCGGTTCGCGACCCGCGGTACGGGGGCGGCACCGGCGGGGGCACCGGCAGAGGGCTCGGCAAGGCTCTCCGACACCGCCGGGCTCGCCTCGCCGAGCACCAGACGGGCGGCTTCGGCAGGGGGCAGACCCGTCGCCGTGAGCGCGCACATCCGCTCCAGCCGCGCCACGTCCACGGCGGTCCAGCGGCGATGACGTCCACCGGTACGCACCGAGGGCCCCAGGCCGTAGCGGCTGTCCCACGAACGGATGGTGGTGGGCGCCACCCCCAGCCGCCTCGCCAGTTCACCGGTGGTCAGCCTGCCGACGCGCCGTGTGTCCTCGCCCCGGTCGTCTCCCGTCAGGCTCACGTCTCCCACCTTACGACGCATAAGCGACGCAAGTTGTTGCGTCGTTTTCGGCTCACAACACTGGGCCACAGACCCCGCCGCAGCACGCACGCCGCACGCCTCGGGGGTCCGCAGAAGGCCTTCCGCCCTCACACGGGACGCACGGCAGGAGGAGCAGAGCCATGAGCACGTACACGCGATCCGCCGGTGTCCGCCCGCCACTGAGCACGGGGGTGCGCACACCGAGTGCGGAGAAGAGGCTGTACGAGGACGATCTGGCCCGTGGCCTGCGCGCCGCGGACGAGAACGCCTTCGCCGCGACCTACCGGCACTGGGGCCCGCTCGTCCATACCATGGCCGCTCGCTCGCTCGGCGACACCTACGAAGCCGAGGACGTCACCCAGCAGGTGTTCCTCGGCGCCTGGCGCGGACGGGACGGTTTCCATCCGGAACGCGGGTCCCTCGGCGCCTGGCTCGTGGGCATCACGCGCCGGAAGATCATCGACGCGCTGGCGGCCAGGACGAGGCGCCTCACGCTGATCGACTCGGTGGCCCACTTCGCCGACCCGCAACCCCCTGAGGAGCGCGTGTCGGATGCCGTCCTGGACCGGGTGCTTCTGGCGGATGCCCTGTCCCGGTTGCCCCGGCACCAGCGCGAGGTGTTGTGCATGGCGTTCTACGACGACCTGACGCATGCCCAGATCGCCGAGCGGACCGGGATGCCCCTGGGCACCGTGAAGAGTCACTCCCGGCGTGGTCTGCATCAGTTGCGGCACGGGATCGAGTCGGGGCGCGCCGAGGAGTCGACCGCGTAGGCGCACCCCCGCCTTCGACCGACGCTGGTCCATGGTGCGGGCTCCTCACATCCAGGCGGCTTTGCGACTCTGCTTCCTCTTCGCCTCGGAGGTCAGGAACGGATGCGCGACGGGCTCTTCGACCGCGGGCCCGTCTCCTTGGCCGACGTACGGCTGAGGGCGCCGGGCGGCTGCGGTTCCCGCGACGATAGGCGTGCCTTGCGAGGTAGGCATACGATGTTGCCCATGACGCAAGACAATGGCGAGATGGACAGCCTCGTGCGCAAGCGGATCCGGGCCCTTCGGGTGGCGCAGGGCTGGTCCCTGGAGGAGCTGGCAACCCGCGCCTCGGTCAGCCAGTCGACGCTCAGCCGCATCGAGAACGGTCAGCGTCGCCTGGCCCTCGACCAGCTCGTCACCCTCGCCCGAGCCCTGGACACCTCCTTGGACCAGCTCGTCGAGACGGCCACCGACGATGTCATCACCAGCCCGGCGATCGACGGAGCCCATGGACTCATGCGCTGGCCGATCAAGGCGGAGCCAGGCATGAGCGTCGTACGCCAACGGATGACGAACCCGCCGCCCGACAACCCCGCACGCATGCGCGCGCACCCCGGCCGTGAGTGGCTCGTCGTGTTGTCCGGCACCGCGGTCCTACTGCTGGGCAACCGGCGCCTGCGCATCGAGACCAACCAGGCGGCGGAGTTTCCCACGATGCTCCCCCACGCCATCGGCGCCGAAGGCGGACCGTGCGAGATCCTGGGCATCTTCGACCGCGACGCCCGCCGCGGTCATCAGCGAGAGGACGAGAACAAGAGCGGATGAGACGGCCGTCGATCGCCGGTGACGCGCCGATGACGTGCCCGTCGGTTGCCTCTGCGGCAGTGTGGCGCGCCACCTTCTTGCGCACCCTGGGATTCATGATGCCTCGACGGCATGACCGACCTAGCGTCGCCGACATGACCCACGCTTCCACACACACGCACACGCACACGGGCACAGGCCACCACGGCGCCGACCACACCCCCCAGCATGAGCCGGACGTCGGCAGGCAGGCGGAGATCCTCGATCTGGACGCGGAGGTGCTCTCCGAGCACATCGCGTCGATCACGGCCTGGCTGCCCGTCGAGAAGGCGCCGTCCCGCGTCGTGGACCTGGGATGTGGGACCGGAGCGGGTACGTTCGCCCTGCTCACACGCTTCCCCGGGACGGAGGTCGTCGCCGTTGACGCGTCGGACGACCATCTGAGCCGCCTGCGCGCGAAGGCCGACGAGCTCGGTCTGGCCGACCGGGTGCGCACGGTGTCGGCCGATCTCGACGCGGACTGGCCGGACCTCGGCCGGCCCGAGATGGTGTGGGCGTCGGCGTCGCTGCACCACATGGCCGACCCCGACCGCGCCCTGCGCAAGGTGTACGAGCTGCTCGCGCCCGGCGGCCTTTTCGCCGTCGTCGAGCTGGCCGGCTTCCCGCGCTTCCTGCCCGCCGACGCCCCGGCGGACCGGCCCGGCCTGGAGGAGCGCTGCCATGCCGCCCTCGCGCACCACGCCGCCGAGCACGTGTCGCACCGCGGCGCCGACTGGGGCCCCAAGCTGGCGGCCGCCGGGTTCACCGTCGAGGGCGAACGCGTCATCACCGTGAACGTCGACGGCTCCCGCGACAGCGCGGTCGGCCGCTACGCGCTCAGCAGCCTGCAGCGTCTGCGCGCCGGCGCCGCTCACGCCCTCTCCGCGGAGGACCTCGGCTCGCTCGACCGACTTCTCGACACCGACGGCCCGCTCAGCGTCCTGCGCCGCGACGACCTCGCGGTCCGCACCGAACGCAGCGTGTGGGCCGCTCGGCGCTCCTGACGTACGCCACTCCCCCGGACACGAGAAGGGTGGGCCCGTCACGTGCGAACGGAAACGGGCCCACCCACAGCGTCCTCGGGAACGCATGCGGCCACCGTACGAGCACCCGCACCGCAGCGCCTCCTGAGCAGGCATCTGCGGGTATCTGGAGCAGGCATCTGCGAGCGAGGGTGCCGTGCGGCTCACGCCACCGGAATGGTGACCTCTCCCGCCGGGCCGCTGTCCTCGGGCGACTCTCCTTCGGGGCCGAGCGGGCGCCCCTCCCACACCAGGGCGCGCCAGCCCTGGTCGGGCGAGCCTTCGAGGATCACCACGCCGGTGTTCCGCAGCGGGTGACCCGCCGCGTACGCCACGTCGACGTTCTCCGCACGGGCCGCCACCCAGGTACGGATCACGGCACCGTGGCTGACCAACGCCACCGTCCCCGCACCCGTCGCGGCGGCCTCTGCGACGACGGCGTCGAAGCGCCCCAAGGCCTCCACGCCGTTCTCACCGCCGGGCATCCTGCGCTCGGTGTCGCCGCCGGACCAGGCGAAGGCGGTGCCCATGTAGAGGGTGGCGGCCTCGTCGTCGCCCCGCATCTCCAGGTCCCCGGCGATCAGCTCCCGGATGCCGTCCCGGATGCGGGGTTCGAGACCCCTCTCCGCGGCGAGGGGCGCCGCGGTCAGCTGGGTGCGCAGCAGCGTGGACACGTACAGGGCGTCGATCTTCTCCGCCGCCAGCGCCTCCGGAACCGCCGCCGCCTGGTCCTGCCCCAGCGGCGTCAGCCCCGGGCCCGGCGCCCCGGTGTCCAAGAGGTGCTTGAGGTTGGACGGGGTCTGACCATGGCGTATGAGCAGCAGACGCATGCGGAAACTACCTTCCCTGGGCGGAGACGGAGCAAGGGGCAAAGAGGGAACAATCTCTTCCACTCTGCCACCAGTGCCGTCCGTCTCCGCACCGGAGCGTCTGCGCACCAGAGCCTTCCGCAGCCCTCCGCCTCGGGTCGCGGCACGTACCAGCCGTCGTTACGCGGGGACGATGCGGTAGACGCTGCCGCCTATGTCGAGCACGTACAGCTCGCCGTTGCCGCCCTGTACGAACGAGATGACCTCGCCGCCGTTCACTCCGAGGTCGTTCACGCCCGTCACCTTGCCGTTCTCCATCTGCAGGGCGCGGACCGTGCCGTCGCAATAGTCACTGAAGACGTACTGGCCCTTGAGGTCGGGGATCGCCTTGCCGCGGTAGACGTATCCGCCGGTCACCGAGCAGCCGAGGCCGGTGCGGTCGTATTCGTGGACCGGCGGCACGTGGTTCGCGGGTTCCGTGCCGTCCCGGAAGGGGTGGGTGCCCTCCATCTGGGACCAGCCGTAGTTCTCGCCGCCCTTGCTGTCCGCCGGGGCCCAGTCGATCTCCTCCCACGCGCTCTGCCCGACGTCACCGATCAGCAGGTCGCCCGTGCCCGCGTCGAAGGAGAACCGCCAGGGGTTACGCAGCCCGTACGCCCAGATCTCGTCCCTGGCCTTGGGGTCGTCGACGAACGGGTTGTCCTGCGGGATCGCGTACGGCTCGCCGCCCCTCGGGTCGATCCGCAGCAGCTTGCCGAGCAGGGTGTCGAGGTTCTGCCCGTTGCCGTGCGGGTCTCCGCCCGAGCCGCCGTCGCCGAACGCGATGTAGAGATAGCCGTCGGGGCCAATCTTGATGTCGCCGCCGTTGTGGTTCGGGTACGGCTGTGTCTGTGTGAGGACGGTGCGCCGGGTCTCGGGCCGGAGCTTGCCGTGGCGCACCGCGAACTCGTCCACGGTGCTGGTGCCTTCGAGGTTCGTGAACGAGATGTAGAAGTGCGCGAACTTCTTGTCGAACGCGATGCCGAGGAGACCGCGTTCGCCGTCGGTGGTGGTCTCCTTGGAGATGTCGAGGACGGGCTTGCCGAGCCCTTGAGGGCCCAGCACCCGTACGGTTCCGGCCCGTTCGGCCAGCCAGACCGTGCCGCCGGGACCGGCGGTGCCGGCGGTCGGGTTCGTGGCCGTGGTCACCTTCTTGAGCGCCACCGTCGGGGCCTGCCGCGGGGATGCGGGCTCGTCGGCGGACGCGGTGGCCAAGGCGAGAGAGGCTATGAGGCAGATGGTGCCGATGATCGCCGAGCTTCTGGTGCGAACGTTCACCGTGATCCTCCTGGAGGCGGCGAAGGGGAGGTCACCCGGCTGCTGGGGGCAGAGTTCGGTGGGGTGTCGCCCGCGCCAGCACGCAACCTGGGTGGGGGGATGGTGTGCTACTGGCCACGCATGAGGATACTGGGACGACGGTTGTTGGTATAGACCAAGACGCCGCGCATCTACGGCAGTTGGCAGTTCCCGCCCTGACCGTTCCCGCCTTCGAACGTTCCCGCCGTTGACCGTGGTCTCAGATCACCGTGGCCTCAGGTGCCTCAGGGGCGCTGCGTCATGTGGGCGAGGGTCTGCGCGGCGCTGTCGGGCGCGAAGGCGCCGTCGATGCCCTCCGCCGCACCTTCGGCGGCCTCGACGGAGCGCGGCAGGAGGATCTTCTCGTACGCGGTGATCGCCTGGTCGATGGCGGGGTGGTCGACGAGGGCGTGGGCGAGGTCGGCGCCGTCGAGCATGGCGAGGTTGGCACCCATACCGGAGATAGGGGACATCAGGTGGGCGGCGTCGCCGACGAGGCTGAGGCCGGGCGTGTGCGGCCACGTGTGCGGGACGGGCAGGGCGTACAGGGGGCGGTTGGTGTAGCCCGTGTCGGTGCCGGTGATGAAGCCGAGCAGGTCGGGGCTCCAGCCGGTGAACTCGCGGAGCAGGGCGCGCCGTAGGGCGGTGGTGTCGGCGAGGTCGAGGCCGGCTTTCCGGTGCCAGTGCTCGTCGGTGCGCATGCCGACGTAGACGCGGATGTGTCCACCGCTGTTGCGCTGGGCGACGAAGCCCTGGTTGTCGTCGAGGGCCATCATCGTTCCGTCGCCGGTGAGTTCGGCGAGGGCGGGGTGACGGCGGTCGGCGTCGTCGAGGCCGATCTCGACGAAGGTGACGCCGGTGTAGACCGGAGTGGCGTCCGACAGCAGTCGACGCACCCTGGACCAGGCGCCATCGGCCCCGATGACGAGGTCGGCTTCCGTGACCGTGCCGTCGGCGAAGTGCAGTCGATGGGTGCCGTCACCGAGGGGTTCGACGCGGGCGAGCCTGCGTCCCCAGCGCACCGTGCCCGGGTCGAGGGAGGCGAGGAGGAGGTCGCGCAACTGACCTCGGTCGATCTCGGGATTGCCCTCGGTGGCGTCGCCCTCGGGCGGAAGCGCGTCGAACAGGACCCGGCCGTCGCGACCGATCAGCCGCATCTGCTGACCCTCGGGGCGGGCCTGGGCCAGGAAGTCGTCCAGCAGACCGGCCGCGCGCAGGGCGTGCTGGCCGGAGTGGGGATGCATGTCCAGGGTGCCGCCCTGGTCTCGGGCGGTACGGGAGGCGTCGCCCTCGTGGACCGTGGCGGCAATGCCGTGCTCCTGCAGGACGCGGGCGCAGGTCAGGCCGCCTGGACCGGCGCCGATGATGGCGATGCGGGGTTCGGACGTGGTGTTCATGGTGGTGCTCCATTCGGGCTGCGCAGCGGCGGCTGCACACGGGCGGCTGCACCTTGCGGGCCGCAAGCCCAGAAGAGCACACCAACTCAATAAGTGCAACGACTCAACTTTTGAAACTGAGCAACCGAAGCGGTAGAGTCAGGGCATGACCGATACCGAGACCGGCGCCCTTGCGCAGGCTCCCGCGGAAGACCGCCCGCAAGCCCCTCCGGAGACTCCGGCAGAGGCACCGTCGAAGACACCGATGGGGCGCCGCGAGCGCAAGAAGGCCGCCACCCGCCAGGCCATCGCGGATGCGGCCCTGCGGCTGTTCCTGGAGCGCGGGTACGACGATGTCGGCATCCGCGAGATCGCGGACGCCGCGGACGTGTCCACCACCACGCTGTTCAAGCACTTCCCGGTCAAGGAGGCCCTCGTCTTCGACGAGGACGCCGCTCAGGAAACCCTCCTGCTCACCGCCGTGCGTGACCGACCCCGGGGCCGGTCCATCCCCGCGGCACTACGGGAGCACGCGCTGCGCCACCGCATGGCGTCCGCGGACAGCGACGCCCGATTCACCGCCTTCGCCGACCTGGTCAACACCACCCCGGCCCTGCGTGACTACGTCCAGAACATGTGGCTGCGCCACAGCTCCGCCCTGGCCAGGGCCATCGCCGAGGAAAGCGGCCGACCGGCCGACGATCCAGCCTGCGCCGCGCTGGCCCACTTCGCCCTCGAAGCGCCGCGCGCCGCCCACGGTCACGACCACCCCCGCCAGGTCGTCATCCGCGCCTTCGAGTTGCTGGAGAACGGTTGGGACTCCCTTGCCTGAGTTTTCCGAACTCCTGGTGTTCCAAGGGGCGAAACCCACCCGCAATGCTCCGCTAACATGATCGAACTCACGACGAGTGCCCCGATCGCTCATACATCACCAGAAAAGCACGCCATCCAGCACGAAGAGTGAGCCATTAACCACAACTAACAAATCGGCCAAAAGAATTGATACCTATAGCATCGCGAAATTCCTCGCGAATAGACCTCCGAACAGTGCTCGCCGCGTGGCGCAGGCCGCGGGCGATGCTGTGGACCGCGGCGGCCGTGATCGCCCTCGGGTTCCTCGTCGCGCTGGAGATCGCCGCGCGCCACTACGGCGTGGCGGGACCGATCACCAACCAGGCGCGAGAGGTGATCTTCGCCCCGAAGTCGGGGCCGCTGCTCTACGCCGGCATGGCGTTGATGATGGTCGTGTTCACCTGGCGGCAACGGTTCATCGCGATGGGGATCGCGGTCGGCATCGATGTCGTCTTCTTCTTGGTGCGCTGGCCTCTCGGCGCCGACATGATGTTCGGCAACGGCGCGTTGTGGGTGATCCTCGGCTGCGCGGTCATCGCGGTCACGCGCCGCACCGGCCAGGAACGTGTCCTGCTCCTGAAGGGCGTCGGGCTGAGTCTGCTCCTGGTCGCGGGCCGCAAGACGGGTGACACCTGGCTGCTCATCACGTCCAAGACCCGCCCCGCGGTGCTCGATCAGTACGTGGCCACGGCCGATCACGCGCTGGGCAACCCCTCGTGGCTGGTGGGCCGGCTGGTCTCGGCGACGGGTCCGGTCGGCGAGCACGTGCTCGACTACGTGTACATCCAGCTCGCGGTGGCCGCGGTCATCGTCGCGCTGTACCAGTTGCGCAACGTGGCGACCGAGCGGCGCTTCCCCGGCCACCATCTCGTCCGTACGTTTCTGGTCATCGGCCTGCTGGGACCGGCCATCTACATGATCTTCCCGGTGGTCGGCCCGATCTTCACCTACGGGGATGGTGCCTTCGGTACCGGTGGCGAGCAGTGGGCGATCGCGAACCTGTGGCCGCACACGGTGCCGTCGATCAGCGTCCCCCAGTCGATGCCGTTCGACGAGATCACTCCGCGCAACTGCATGCCGAGCCTGCATACGGCGTGGGCCACGACGATCTTCATTCATTCTCGGAAGGGCCCACGGGTCCTGCGCTATGCGGGCGTCTTCTGGCTGGTGGCCACCCTCGGCGCGACGCTGGGATTCGGCTACCACTACGGCGTGGACATCATCGCCGGCGTCGTCTTCGCGTTCACCATCGACGCGGCGCTGCGCTCGCTGGACCGTGGCTGGGACAGGTCGGCAATCCTGCTGGTCGCTTACGGCACGACGGTGTTCACACTTCTCCTGGTGTCCTTCCGCTTTCTGCCGATGCAGATGGCCAGGCACCCGTGGATATTCGGACCACTTCTCGTGCTGGCGATGATCTCGGTGGTCCAGGGCTATGTGCGGACCACCAAATTGTGGGAGCCGAAGACCGTTCCGGCGCCTCAACCGGAACCGCAACCCGAACTGGTCTGAGGCACGGCGCATGAGGTGGGGCTGACCGCTTCCCGGATCCGATCAGGCCGGGAAGCGGAGCCCCTGGGCCTCCATCAGGCCCGCCGCTCGGGTCAGCGGCCCGTGGACCCGTCGATCCGCTCTCGGAGGATGTCGGCGTGGCCGGCGTGCCGGCCGGTCTCCTCGATCATGTGCACCAGGACCCAGCGCATGGATGGCGCAGCCCCTCGGCGCGGGGGTCGCGGGGCGGGAAGTGTCAGGTCAGGGCAGGCGTCGATGACCTGGTTCGCTCGCGCGACGGTCTTCCGGTAGTCGGCGAGCACGCCGTCGAGGGAGTCCTCCGCGGACGGCCGCATGCTCGCGGGCCAGTCCTCGGTGTCCTCACCGAGGAAGTAGAACCGTTCGACGCACGCCAGATGCTTGAGCAGCCCCAGAAGGCTGGTGCCCGAGGGCACACCGGCCGTCCGGACCTGCGGTTCGGGCACCCCCGCGGCCTTGTCCGCGATCGAGTCGCGCAGATAGTCGAGGAAGCCGCGCAGAGTCGCCTTCTCGTCGGCGCCGGCCCGCGGAGGGCCGTTGTCGGTCATCGGCATCGGCATCGGCATCGGCATCGGAGTGTCCCTTCGTCGGCAGACGCGCCGGGTGCGGTTCGACGCGCACCTTCGACGCCGGAGATGTTCCCGACAGGATCGACACCGCCACTTCACTCTCGCAATAAAAATTGCAGATCCGCATTATCGGGTGCCGACCAGGGGGAGCCTCGCGGACAGCCGCCCGCAGAGGAACAGGCGGCTCGCTCAGGCAGTACGCCGTGGCTTTCTCGCGGCCGTCTTCTTTTCGGTCGCCTTCTTGGCGGTGGTCTTCGTGCCTGCCGCCTTCTTGCCGACGGACTTCTTCGCCGGGGCGCTCTTGGCCGCCGTCTTCTTCGTGGCCTTCTTGGCCGCCGACTTCTTCTTCGGCAACTCGTGGACCGTGGCGTCCTTGCCGGTCTCACCGCGGGCCGACTTGGCCTTCTGTACGGACTCCTGGAGTGCGTCCATCAGGTCGAGAACCTGCCCGGCCGGAGCTTGTGACTCGTCCGGCTTGGGCGGCTGCTTGCCCTCGGCCTTCGCCTCGATGACCTGCTCAAGGGCTTCCGTGTAGCGGTCGGTGGCCCAGTCCTGGCCCCCGATGCCGTCCGTGGTCATGGAGTCGATGAGAAGGATCGCCCGGTCGATCTCGTCGTCGTCCAGGTCCATCGCCTTGGGGGCCAGCTCCTGCGGATCGCGCACTTCGTCGTCCCACTTCATGGCGTGCAGCACGATGACGTCGTCCTGCACGCGCAGCAGGCCCAGACGCTCACGCCCGTGCCACGCGAACTTGGCGACGGCGGCCTTGCTGTTCCGCTCCAGGGCCTTGCGAAGGAGCGTGTAGGGCTTGTTCGCGACCTGCCCGTCGGCCTGGAGGTAGTACCCCTCGCCGATCCGGATCGGATCGATCGACTCGTAGGGCACGAAGCCGGCGATCTCGATCGCCTTCGCGGTCGGGAGCGGCATCTCGTCCAGTTCGTCGTCGGTGACCGCGACGATGGTGTCCTTGCTGACCTCGAAACCCTTGCCGATCTCGGCGTTCGTGAGCTGCTTGCCGTCGAGATCGCAGATCTTCCGGGTGCGCACCCGACCCATGTCCTCCAGGTGGTACTGGTGGAAGCTGATGCTGTGGTTCTCCGTGGCCGGCAGAACCTTGATCGGGATCGTGACCAGGCCGAACGAGATCGCGCCTGACCAGACGGGTCGGGGCATGCGGTACCTCCGTGACAGCCCCGAGGACACCAGCCTAGGAGTGACTCCGCCGGGCGGCACGTGGAGCGCACCCGCGGGCGGCCCGCCGGAGCAGCCGCCGGGCCGGAACAGTCATCGCACCAGGACAGTCATCGCAGCAAAACGATCTTGAGTTCGTTGATCTTGGGCACACGGAGACGAGTGATCTTTCCTGCCGTTCTCCGTAAGGGAGTGCAATGACCGTACCCTCGCGCCCGGTTCAACGTATGGACCGTGAGCGGCGCTTCAATCTCCGTGCGACTGCCTTGTTCTTCGCGCTGCTGGCGATCATCCTGTGTGTCCTGGCCTTCGTGGTCCGCACCGCGGCGGAGATCATCGAGAGCCGCCCCGCGTGGGCCGCCTCCGTCATCGCGGTGGGCATCGGGGCCGCGTATCTGTGCCGTTCCAGGTGGCGCCGCTTCTCCGCGGCCAGATACGCGCGCCATGCCGCCGAAGCGCTGGAGGAGGTGGCCGAACAGGCCACTGCAGAACGGGCCACTGCGGAACGGGACCCCGCAGAACAGGCCCCCGCGGAAGCGGTGTTGGACGGTGAGGAGACCACCGTCGCGCTCGCTCCTGCGGATGATTACACCGAACTGGACCCCGACGGTTTCGAGCACGCGATAGCCGACCTGTGCGCCCGCGACGCCTGCCGGGAGGTGGAAGTGGTGGGCGGCGCCTGCGACTTGGGCGCGGACGTCATAGCGGTCACCTCCGACGGGCTCCGCGTCGTCATCCAGTGCAAGCGCTACGGCGACGACAACAAGGTCGGCTCGCAGGATCTGCAGCGCTTCGGCGGCACCTGTTTCACCGTCCACGACGCCGACATCGCGGCGCTCGTCACGACGAGCGACTTCACCGCGCCCGCCCTGGAGTACGCCGAGCAGTGCGGCATCGTGTGCGTGAACGGCGAAGAGCTGCATGCCTGGCTCGACGGCACCGGTCCGAGTCCCTGGGAGGTGGGGGCGGCCGTCGAGGCCTGACCGGGGAGCGGCGCGCCGGCCCGCCGCGGCGTCAGCGGAAGCCGACCCTGTCCAGGCGTCTGAGCACGGGCGAGGCCGCGGCCCCGTGCACCATCACCGACAGCAGCACGATGAACGTCACCACCGCCCACAACTCCTCCTGATACGCCCGGAGATCCCCTTCCCCCAAGGCGTACGCGAGGTAGAACACGGAACCGATCCCGCGGATGCCGAAGAAGGAGGTCACCGCGCGTTCCCCCGGCGTCGTCCTCCCCCGCAGCTGGGCGATCCACCCGGTCAGCGGACGGATCACGAGGAGCACCAGCACGGCCGTCACCGCGCTGCTCCAGGAGAGTGCGGAGAGCCCGCCGCAGGCGATGAACCCTCCGATGAGGAGCAGCACCCCCGCCGTGAGGAGCCTCTCCACCTGTTCCATGAACGTGTGCATCACCAGCTGGTAGCCATGGGCGCGTTCGGCGGCCCGGATCGCGCAGGCCGTCGTGAACACGGCGAGGAAGCCATAGCCGTGCAGCACTTCCGTGAGGCCGTACGAGACGAAGGTCGCCGCGAGCGCGACGAAACCCTCCCGGTGCTCGGACAGCCGCAGCGCCTCCCAGCCGGCCCGGAAGAACATCCACCCGAGCAGCCGGCCGACCAGCAGGCCGACCGCCACGCCGACCGTGACGCGCACGAGCACGTCGCTCCACAGCCAGTGGCCCACCCACTCGCCTGACCAGCCCGTTTCCGAGGCGGCGAACATGGCGAGCGCGGCCAGGACCAGGGGGAAGGCGAGCCCGTCGTTGAGACCCGCTTCCCCGGTGAGGGCGAAGCGCACCTCGTCCTCGTCGTTCTCGGCGTCGGTGGGCTCGCCGACCCGTACTTCCGCCGCGAGGACGGGGTCGGTCGGCGCGAGCACGGCGCCCAGGAGCAGCGCGACGGCCGGCGGCCAGCCCACCAGGCCCCAGGCGACCAGCGCGGTGGCCACGACGGTCAGGGGCATCGTGATGCCGAGCAGGCGCCACGCGGTGGACCAGGAGCGTCGGCCGAACGGCCGGTTGATCGCGAGACCCGCGCCCATCAGGGCCACGATGACGCACACCTCGGTGAGGTGCTCCAGCCATGCCCTGTGCTCGTAGGGATCGAGGTCGGGGAGCCCGGTCGGAAGCAGGTAGACGAGGAATCCGACGGCCAGGAAGACCATCGGCATGGACATGGGCTGGCGCGCCACCAGCCTCGGCAGCACCGCGGCCAGCAGGGCGCCGATCCCCATGCAGGCGTAGCCGACGTCCGCCGCGCTCACGTCCATCTAGCTCACGTCCATCTACCGGCCCCTGTCCTCGTGGAGAGCTCGTCAGGGTGCCGGGTAGGGCTGCCGGGCGAGCTGCTCGGCCAGGTGGTGGGCGTTGACCGCGAGGGCGTGCGTGGTGGAGGCGACGGCCTCGGGCGTCTCGTCCAGATCCTGGTAGTCGGTGCCCTGCTTCGCCTCGCCCACCCAGTAGGTGACCGCGTAGGGCGCCAGCGAGAAGCCGAGGTCGTTGCAGGCCTGGAAGACGTCCGCGCTCACGTTGTGGGCGCCGTCCTCGTTGCCGACCACGGCCAGCGCCGCGACCTTCCCGTACATGAGGGGCCGGCCCGCGTCGTCGGTCTCCGACATGTCCGCGTTCAGACGCTCCAGGACCCGCTGACAGACACTCGACGGGTGGCCGAGCCAGATCGGCGTGGCCAGCAGCAGGATGTCGGCGGCCAGCACCTTCTCGCGCAGCGCGGGCCAGGCGTCGCCGTTGCCCAGGTCGACGGCTACACCAGGGCGTACGTCGTGATCGGCCACCCGGACCGTCTCGACCTCGACGCCCAGCTTCTCGAATTCCGCCATCACCTGGTCGGACAGTGTGTGGCTGCTGGATGAGGTGGGCGAAGAATTCAGGGTGCATACCAAGGACAACGCGCGCATGCGGAGCTCCATTCGTCAGTGACCGGGTCGTATCCCTGCAAGGCGTTCCCGATTGGATCAACCCTAATCAAGCACCTGGGAAGAAAAACGCAGGTAAGCGGCCCATGTTTTCGTCGTCGTTCGCAGGGCAACCGGTAGTCAAGAAGCTGTGCAGCAGTTAACGAACTGACGCCCGGCCAGTAAAGACGTTCTTTGGAGGTCCCTCATGCTGAAGGCCATTGCAGATGTACTCCGAGCCATCGGTGGAGCCATTGCCACGGTGGTGACGCTCCCCTTCCGCGCCGTCGCGCGACTGTTCGGCGGAGCTTCCTCCAGCGCCCATGGCCACCACTGACAGCAGGGTCCTTCACAGCTCTTGGTCGACGTGCTTCTGCAGCACGTCGCAGGAGTGCTGGAATTCCTCCATGAGCCGGGTGGATTCCACGACAAGGACTCCGTACGGACGAGTCGGGTCGGCCAGCGGAAGGCCGGCCCGGCTCGCTCCGTCGGTCACCTTCTGGCAGCACCCCTGGGCCTCGTCGGCCAGCTGACACAACTGCCGGGCCTGCTCGATGAGGGTGTCCTCGTCCAGCTCTCCGAGGACCTGAGCGATCTTCGCCAGGGATTCCAGGAAGTCGGAGTAGTCGTCGAGGAAGGCCCGGTCGTCGTGCCGGCCCCCTTCCTCTTCCTGCCACTGATGCAGGCTGCGCGTCAGTGACGCCACTTGGTACAGCGAGCGTTCGAGGGCTCCGAGCACAGCGCCGTACCCCTCGAACGAAGCCCGGCCCCGATGCCTGCGCAGCAGGCGGCGCGGGTTGAAATAGAGGCTCTCCTCGGCCGTACGGAAACCTTCCCGGGCCTGGGTGATCAGGCCTCCGGTCTGCTCGGCCCGCCGACGCCACTGGCTGCAGCGCTCCTCGTCGAGTTCGCCCTCGCGCAGCGCCGGATACATGTCGCTCACCAGCCCGCCCAGGGCGGTGGAGAGTGTTCGGATCCCGTACTCGGCGCTGCGGTAACGCATCGGCGGGGCCACCGTGACGTTGACGATGACCCCGATGCCACAGCCGATGAGGACGAGCAGGATGATCTCCCCGAGCTGGGTGATCTTCTGAGAGGCGGACGTGGCGGCGGCGTAGGTGGAGAAGGCGAAGAACGCCGCGGTGGCGACCTGTGATCCCTGCGAGCCGAGCGCGGGCCACCGTCCGATGGACAGGCCCACCAGGGCGACCAGGACGAACGTGAGCAGGTCGGGGCCGCCCAGGAACCCCAGGCCCGCCACCATCGCCACGCCGACAGCCACCGCGCCCAGATAGCGCAACGACTGCAGGAGGGACTGGTACACCGTCACCTGCATGATCAACACCGCGGAGAACGGCGCGAACGCCGGTGACGGCGCGTTCAGGAGGTAGTACGAGACCACCCAGGACAGCGTCGCGGCCAATGTGCTCTTGACGACCAGGAGCAGGGTGTGGCGTTCGTAGCCCGCTGTGTCCCGGGCTCGCCCCCACCACTGGCGCACACGGTCCAACCGCCCCTGGGCTGCGGCTTCCGTCCGCTGCCCGCCGTCCTTGCCGGCCATACACCGACTCCGTTCCGTCCAGCAGGTGATCGAGTTCAGCCTGCTACCCGGAGGAGCCATCCGCATGCGGACTTCGGGCCGAAGGGCCCGCAGGGCACATCGCGGAACCGTTACCACCGCAAACGCCAGGCCTGACGCGAGACGTCAGGCCTGTCGCGTCTGCGGGGTCATGCGGTTCCGCCGCGCCTACCAATAATGCTTTCGCCCGCCCACCGCGTGGCCCACGGATCCGAGAACCCACAGGATCACACCGACGACGACGAGGATGACGCCGATGGTCCACAGGATGGAGATACCGGCCAATAGGCCGATGATGAGCAGGATGATTCCGAGTGCGATCATTTGCGCCTCCGACCCTCAGAATTATTTCAAGTATGCACCTTTTGAATGCGGATGACAGCCTCGGCGCCGGACTATTCGAGCCGGGTGACGGTGTGTGACCCCGGGCCAGCGAACCGTGCATCCACATCCGTGCCGATCTTGTGCATCTTTCCAGCCCGCCGCGTCGAACCCGGACGAGACCCCTCATCTCGCTGAGGGGCACCTGCCTTTGGCGTGATAACACGGAGTGATCAATTCCGAAGGAGACGACGCGACATCATGGGTATCTTCAGCCGTCGCCAGACCCCGACCCTCGAGCCGGTACCGGCGGTCGGCCACCACACGCCTTTCTCTGCCACCACCGGTGCCGCACTCGACCCGGCGCTGCGCGCGCTGACCGGGGAGTGGACGATCGACCGCCCGCACAGCCGCATCGGATTCTCCGTGCGGCACGCGATGGTCACGACCGTGCGAGGCGCCTTCGGGGACTACGACAGCACGCTGTACTTCGACGGAGCCCGGCCCTCCGAGTCGCGGGCCGAGATCGTCATCCGGGTGGACAGCGTCGACACGGGCGTGGAACAGCGGGACGCACACCTCGTCGGCGGGGACTTCTTCGACGCGCGCCGCCACCCGGAGATGTCGTTCCGCAGCACCTCCACCGTCCACGAGGGCGGGGAGACCTTCCGTATGGCCGGGGAGCTGACCATCCGCGGCGTCGCCAGGCCCGTGGAGCTGCAGCTGGACTATCTCGGATCGGTCGTGGACCCGTTCGGCTTCGAGAGGGCCGGCTTCGACGGCACCACCACCATCGACCGCACGGACTGGGGCCTCGTCTACAACCAGCGTCTGGAGACGGGCGGCGCCATGGTGAGCGAGAAGGTGCGGCTGCAGTTCGACATCTCCGCGATCCGGGCCACGCCGCTGGAGTGAGGAAGTGCCGCGGGCCCCGCGACGGGAGTGCGGCGGGAGTGCTTGTCCCCGTTGGCCGCGCCGCACTACCTTGGCGCCGTGGATCTCTTCTCGCGCTCCTGGACAGCCTTGCGCACTGCGGTCGCCGAACTCCCCGACGAGGCCTTCGCGCAGCCCTCCGGCTGCGCGGGCTGGCTCGTGCGGGACCTGGTGTGCCACCTGGTGATCGACGCCCAGGACGTACTGATCACCCTCGCGACGCCGGCCGACGCGGAGCCGACCCGCGACGCGCTGACCTACTGGGACGTCACCGCGACGCCGCCGACCGGCGAGGATCCGCTCGACGCGCTGACCGTCCGGCTCGCCGCCGCGTACGAGGAGCCCTGGCTGCTCAAGTTCCACCTCGACGACCTCGGTTCGGCCGCGGGCCGGGCCGCCGGGCTCGCCGACACCGCCGCCCGGGTGAGCACGCGCGACGAGGTTCTCACCACGGGCGACTACCTCACCACGTACGTCATGGAGTGGACGCTGCACCACCTCGACCTGATCGCGCACCTTCCGGGGGTGGCCGGTCCTCCCGTGGAAGGGCTCGCCCGGTGCCGCGAGATGCTGGAGGAGATCGTCGGCGCCGCCTTCCCCGCCTCCTTCTCCGACGCGGACGCACTGCTGGTCGGCACGGGCCGGCGCGGACCGACCGACGCGGAGAAGTCCGCGCTGGGCGGCCTGGCCGCGAAACTCCCGGTCGTGCTCGGCTGATCGTCACCGGGCGGCCGAACGGGAGTCTCTACGACGTCAATTGGATTTCTGCGTCGGGTGCTCGGCGGGTTCGACCGTCAACGCGTCGATTCGCAGGCCGAGTTCCTCCCCCGCGTGCTCCGGAGCCGCCAGGGTGATGGTCACGGGGGTCACCTTTCCAGCGCGTACGGAGAAGGGTCCGACGGCACGGTCAGTCAGGTCCGCCCCCTTCACCAGCCTGGTGTGCTTGCCGACCTGGACCCGGTAGAGCGCCTCAGGCCGTGCCTCTCCGCGGACCGCCACCGAGAGCCTTTCGGTGCGGTCGGCCGTGAGGTAGGCGGTGTGCCGCACCGTGGTCCGGCGGGTGCTGTAGTAGCTGCCGTTGTCGGCGTAGCTGTAGCCGTGCTCGATGTCGTCCGGGTCCAGCACGGTCTCCTTGTCCTGGCCGATGGCGACCGTGCGCTCCGGGATGATCCGGAGTTCGCCGCCGAGTTCGACCTTCACGACGGGGAGCACGTCGTCGTGCGGGCGCTCGGGCAGCTTCACGACGAGGTCGTCGCCGTCCCAGCGCCACGCGAGCCGGTCCTTCGAGCCGTCCTCACGGACATCGCGTACGGAGGTGGCAAGGCCCGGCAGCCGGAGTTCACCGGACGTCGGCCACTGACTCACGTGGAGAAACAGATCGCGGTCGTTGACGGTGACCTCGCCCCACGGCCGGCCGCCGAAGCGGGTGGCAGAAGCACCGAGTACGGCGTCGGGGTGGCGCTTCAACCAGGCGCCCATGCCACGCAGCACGTCGGCCTCGAACTCCACGACCGAACCGTCCCCTCGCGGGCCGATGTTGAGGAGGTAGTTGCCGCCGCGTGCGCGCACTCCGGTGAGGCCGCCGACCAAGTCCTTCACCTTGCCCGGCAGATCCTCACGCTTCTGCCAGCTGCGGTAGCCCCAGGTCTCGTGGTAGATGGACGCGGGAGTCTGCCAGGCGCCGTCGAGCGCCACCGTGGGGATTTCGTTGTCGCCGAGCGTCCGGAAGTCGCCCTTGTTGTTCCACACCCGGCTGTTGACCGCCGCCTTCGGCTGGAGTTCACGGACGATCCCGGTGAATTTCTCGCTCTGGGCCGCGGTGGGCGACGACATGTCGAACCACACCTCGGCGATGTCCCCGTAACCGGTCATCAACTCACGGAGCTGCCCCTCGATGACGGGTTCCATCGAGGCGGGGATCGGATTGTTGTTGTCGCCGTCGAAGTCGTGGCCCTGGTGCCAGTCGACGAGTGAGAAGTAGAAGCCGAACTTCAGTCCCTGGCTTCGGCATTCGTCCGCGAGCGCCTTGAGCGGGTCTTTGCCGTACGGAGTGGCGTCGACGACGTCGTAGTCCGTGGTGCCGGTGTCGAACATGGAGAAACCGTCGTGGTGCTTGCTGGTGATGACCACGTAGCGCATCCCCGCCTGCTTCGCCAGGGAGCAGATCTCCGCCGGGTCGAACCGGTCGGGCCTGAACCGCTCGGCCACTTCGAGGTATTCCTTCTCGGAGATGTCCGCCCACATCTGGATCTGTTCGCTGTAGCCCTTGGTGACCGGTTTCCCCTTCCACACGCCGCCCAGTTCGGAGAACAGGCCCCAGTGGATGAACATCCCGTACTGGAGCCGCTGCCAGGCCGCGAGGTCCTTGTCGTCGCTGGTCTCGATCTCGCCGGGGATGCCTTGCGGGCGGGGGCCGATGGGACGGTCCGCCTGCGTGGTGACCGCTGTGGGAGGGGTGGCCGCGGCGGGAGGGGTGGCCGCTGCCGCTCCGACGTCGGCGACGACAGCGAGCAGGAGCGCGAGCACGACGCCGATCACCTTGCGCATCACGAATCTCCTCTACAACTGCCCCTAGTTGATTCATCCGACGTTAAGAGCCAGTTCGGGCGCTCAACGGGTCAGGAGACAAGCATGGGGACGGGCTGAGGCGCGTACATCGGATGTTAGAGGTGTGACGGCGTGGCGTCACCACCCCCGACGAACCGACTTGCGGAAGATACCGGTTTCTATATCGGGGACCTCAACTACCGCTTACCCCTTGAGCGTTCAACGACGACCGTGCTAGAAACCGCTTACCCTCCACGCGTATCCCTCCCCCCACTCGCAAGGAGCCCCCTCATGCGCAAACGAACCGGCACACTCATGGCCGCCACCTCCCTGGTCCTGCTCACCGCGGCACCCGCCGACGCCTCCGTGATCTGGGACGGGGACGCCTCGGGCGGGACCGGAGTGTTCTCCTCGACCCTGTGCGACTCGCCCGGCAGCGTGTCCGCGCAGGACAACAACGACGGCCGCGGCCAGGTCTTCAAGTTCAACAAGCCGCTCGGCCTCGAGCGTTGCGAGGCACACGGGATCAGCGTCGGCGGTTCGCGGTACACCTTCAGGAACAACTCGACGTACTGGATCGGCTGGGACACCTCCACCAACACCCCGGAGGCGGGCACGATCTTCCAGTGGAAGTCGTACGGCACGAACGACCAACACCAGCAGAACTACCCGGTGTTGATGAAGGTCGAGGGCGGTGCGCTCAAGCTGTTCCACATCGAGCCCGGTGAGAAGTGGACGCTGAAGTGGTCCACGCCCGTCACGACCAGTACGTACAAGCGCATCGTGCTCGGCATCCACACCTCTTCGGATGCTTCCGCCGGGTGGGTGTCGGCCTTCTACAACGGCACCAAGGTCGCCGAGTTCTCCGGCCGCACCTGGGACGACCTCGGCAACGACACCCGCTTCGGATCCTACGGCTCCGAGGTCAAGGACAAGCGCGTCATCAACTGGATCGACGGGCTCAAGGTCGGCACCACGTACGGAGACGTGGACAACTGACGCCGGCCTGGCGGCTCAGGCCCGCCGGACCAGCCGTCCGTCGGTCAGCTCCCACAGCCTGTCCCGATGGCGTTCGCGCAGGGCCCGGTCGTGGGTGACCAGCACGACCGGGCCCGTGAACTGCTCGACTGCCTCCTGCAGTTGCTCGACCAGCGCCAGACTGAGGTGGTTGCTCGGCTCGTCGAGCAGCAGCAGGTGCGGGCGCCGGGAGAACAGCAGGGCGAGGTCGAGGCGTCGCAGCTGGCCCACGGAGAGGCGGTTCACCGGAACATCGAAGTCCGGCGCCCCGAACAGGCCGAACCGGGTCAGCTCCTGCGCGGCGTCGTCGACGTAGGCGGCGCGGTGTGCGGCGAAGGTGGCCAGCACACCGCGCCGCTCCTGGGAGAAGTGGCTCTCCTGCGGCAAGTAGCCCACGCGCAGCCCCGGTTCACGCACCACCGCCCCCGCGTCCGGCGCTCGTAGACCCGCCAGGGCGGTCAGGAGCGTGGACTTGCCCGCGCCGTTCACTCCGGTGATCACATGCAGCGAGCCGGGGGTGAGCTCCAGGTCCACACCACGCACCACATCGCCCACGACCAGGCCCTCGGCCCGGAGCAGCACGCCGTGCGGGGGCTCCCCCTTCTCCGAAGCCTGGAACGGCGGGTGGAAGGCCAGTGGCTCAGGCGGGCGTCGCACTTCCTCGTCCAGGAGCCGCGCCAGTTGCTGCCGGGCCGCGCGGGTGGCACGGGACGCCGCAGCCTGGGCGCCGCCTCCCGCCAGGTTGTAAGACAGCTTGTCGCCGTCCCGCATCGCTCCGAAGGTGCGCCCGGACCTGCCGGCCCGCTCGAGCCGCTGCCGCGCCCGGGCCAGTTCCTGTCGCCAGTCGCGGTACTGCTGCCACCAACGCGCTTGGGCCGCGGCGCGTTCGTCGAGGTAGTCGCGGTAGCCGCCGCCGTAGCGCACGGTGGAGCCGCGGGGGCCGTCCAGGTCGACGATGGCGGTGACCGCGGTGTCGAGCAGGGTCCGGTCGTGGGAGGCGATCAGACACGGGCCCTGGTACGTGGCGAGCCACTGGACGAGCCAGTCCACCGCACGGTCGTCGAGATGGTTCGTCGGCTCGTCGAGGAGCAGCCCCGCGGGTTCGGTGAGGACCAACTCGGCGAGCGCCAGACGGGAACGCTCGCCTCCCGAGAGCGTCTCGGTGGGACGACGCCGGTCCACGCCGCCGAGCCCGAAGACGTCGAGCACCTCGCCGACGCGGGCGTCCAGCTCCCAGCCACCGCGTCGGGCGAACTCGTCCTGGAGCCTGCCGTACTCGTCGAACACTTCGCTCAGGTCGTCCTCGTCCTTGCCCGACGACATCAACTCCTCGGCTTCCCGCATCCGTTCGGCCATGTCGGCGAACTCCGCCGTAGCCCGCGCGATCACGGTCTCGACGGTCGCGCCTTCCGGGAAGCCCGGCTGTTGCGGCAGGAAGCCCACTTGGCCCGCGACGGCCCGTACGACGTGACCCCGCTGCGGCGGGAGGGCCCCGGCGATGGCGCGCAGCAGCGTCGACTTGCCCCGGCCGTTCTCGCCGATGAGGCCCACCCGCTCGCCCCGGGACACCTTCAGCGAGACATCGCGCAGCACCATCCGGTCCCCGAGCACGCAGTGCACGTTCTCGGCGAGGAGGTGCGCAAAGCGATGGTCACCGGACAGAACGTCCTGCGCACCGGGGTGAACCGACTTCGGTTCGGGCATCGTGAGGAGCTCCTGTCCGGGGCGGTCGAGGGTGCCCGTCAGTCGGCCAGCGGTGTTCCGCAGCGGGCGCAGAACCGGGCGTCACGTTCGGTGGCGAGTCGCCCGCAGTCGGGGCAGACGCGACCGAGCAGGCAGACCGGCTCGCCCGCGTCGGTTCCCGCGCCCGGACCGGTG
Organism: Streptomyces sp. NPDC051218; assembly: GCF_044455475.1. Classification (NCBI taxonomy): domain Bacteria; kingdom Bacillati; phylum Actinomycetota; class Actinomycetes; order Kitasatosporales; family Streptomycetaceae; genus Streptomyces; species Streptomyces sp. NPDC051218. The sequence continues at coordinate 96,839 of NZ_JBITEU010000013.1, forward strand.
GCGAGGGCAGGGCGGCGGCGGTGGGCGGTCGTGTAGACGAGCCCCTCCTGCCCCGCGTCCACGCAGCGCGTCACGCCCGCGGGAAGCCATGCGAGGGCGCCGGGAGTGAGCTGCCAGGTCGCGTCCGGGGTACGGAGTTCACCGGTGCCGTTCAGCACCGTGAACAGGACCCCGAGTTCGTGCTCCTCATGCTCGCCGATGCTCGCGCCCGGGGCCAGCCGGACGACACCGGCGTCCAGATCCCTCGTGGGGCCGCCGAGCGACCACAGGACGCTGATCTCCCCTCGCCCGGCGGCCGCGGTCTGTTCCGCTCCGACGAACACCGGAGCGGCGGAGGCGGGCGTGCTCATGCGGACTCCAGTCGGCAGCTCTCGTACGGATCGGCTGCGGCGCCGGCGGGATTCGAACCCGCGGGCGGGGAAGGGCAAGGCCCGCCCGGGTCCCGCCAGTCGACGTGCGAGGGGCTTCCCGCACGCCGATCGCAATGGGCCGCTCTGCCACGGCTCCGCAACCTGCGGGACCGCGCGATCCCGCTCCGCCGAGGATAAGGACAGCGCCGGGCTGGGGCGAGTCCATTTCCGCCGCGCGGACCCGGAGGATTCCAGCAGCCGCCTGAGTCAGTCCCCCGCGCGCATCAGGAGATGGCCGCGGCGGAACCGTTCGCCTTCGATCGGTTCGCGCAGCATCCGGCCGATCTCCACGAACCCGGCCTCGCGGGCCAATTCCGCGAGGCCGTCGACCGGCCACCGGTAAGCGGTCGTGACCTTGTGGTCGAACGCGGTGACCGGCTCGCCCTCCGACTCGAAGAAGCCCAGCAGAAGGTGGCCGCCCGGCGCGATCACCCGCCCGAACTCGGCGAAGTACGGGGGAAGTTCCTGCGGCGGGGTGTGGATGACCGAGTACCAGGACACGATGCCGGCCAGCACGCCGTCGGCCAGGTCCAGGGCGTCCATGGAACCGACCTCGAACCTCAGGCCCGGGTGGTTCGCACGGGCGAGGTCGATCATCCCCGGCGACAGGTCGATGCCGAAGACGTCGAGACCGAGGTCCCGCAGGCGCGCCGTCGTCCTCCCGGTGCCGCATCCCAGTTCCGCGACCTGTCCGCCGCGCTCCGCCACGAGTTCGGCGAACGCGGCGATCACCGCGCGGTCCAGCGGGAAGGCGTCGAACGCGGTGCGGGACAACTCGTCGTAGAGGAGGGCGACGGCCCCGTAGGCATCGGCTGTTGTCTTGAGGTAGGAGGAAGTCTCAGTCACAGCCGAGGAATCTAGCGGGTGCCCCTCCCACCGGGAACGACACCCCCTCCCCCGCTGCGCCGCCTCAGGCCTGACGTCGCGGCAGCCGTACGACCTGGACGAAGAAGTCGTCGATCTGGCGTACCGCGGCGATGAACTGGTCCAGGTCGACCGGCTTGGTGACGTAGGCGTTCGCGTGCAGTTTGTAGCTGCGCAGGATGTCCTCCTCCGCTGCCGACGTGGTCAGTACCACCACCGGGATGTCCTGGAGGTCCGGGTCCGACTTGATCTTCTCCAGGACCTGACGCCCGTCGTACTTGGGGAGGTTGAGGTCGAGCAGGATGAGATCGGGACGCGGCACTCCTGTGTGGTCACCGCGCTGGTAGAGGAAGTCGAGGGCTTCCTCGCCGTCCCGGACCACGTGCAGGTTGTTGCGGATCTTGTTGTCCTCGAACGCCTCGCGCGTCATCAGCTCGTCGCCCGGGTCGTCCTCCACGAGGAGCACGTCGACCGGCGCGGCAGAAGGAGTGGTCATGTCAGGGCTTCTTCCTCGGTGCGGAGCGCGGTGTTCTCCGCGGTGTCCAGGTCGGTGTCGGTGTCGGCGTCGGGCTCGGCGTCGGACGGCAGGGTGAAGCACAGGCGAGTGCCGCCGGTATGGCCGCTGTCGATCCAGATGTGGCCGCCGTGGTGCTCGACGATCTTCTTGCACAGGGCCAGGCCGATGCCGGTGCCGCCGTAGGCATCGCGGCCGTGCAGTCGCTGGAAGATCACGAAGACCTTCTCCGCGAACTCCTCGGGGATACCGATGCCGTTGTCGGTGACGCAGAGGTTCCAGTTGCCGGAGCTCTCGTCCTTCTCGCAGGTGATCCGGATCAGCGGGGCACGCTCGGGATGGTGGAACTTGATCGCGTTGCCGACGAGATTCTGCCAGAGCATCGTCAGGAGCGTCGGGTCACCGACGATCTCGGGGAGGGTCTCGGGGCGCTCGATGAGCGCGTCGGTGTCCCGGACGGAGGTGTCCAGGTTGGCGAGCGCCTTGGTGAGGACCTGGTCGAGGTCGACGGGCACCCGGGCGTCGTTGAGGCGCCCGACGCGGGAGAAGGTGAGCAGGTCGTTGATGAGGACCTGCATGCGCTTGGCGCCGTCGACCGCGAAGTCGATGTACTGCTTGGCACGGTCGTCGAGGGTGTCTCCGTACCGCTTCTCCAGTAGCTGGCAGAAGGAGGCGACCTTGCGCAGCGGCTCCTGAAGGTCGTGGGAGGCCACATAGGCGAACTGCTCGAGCTCCGCGTTGGAGCGGCGGAGTTCCACGGCCTGGGCGTCCAGTTCGGCCGCCTGCTGGGTCAGCGCGTCCCGCTGGCGGCGTGAGGCTCCCAGTTCCTCCACGATCTGCAGGCGCATGCCCTCCACGTCCGCCGCCACCGCCCTGAGGTCCGCGGGGCCGTCGATGGTGATGACATGGTCGAAGTCGCCGCGCGCCACTTGGCGGGAGGAGCCGCGCAGCGCCTCGAGGGGCCGGGCCACCAGCGCGCGCACCAGGAACGCGAGGGCCATCCCCGCCAGCAGGAAGACCACCACCATGGCGCCGAGGATGACGGTGCGCATCGTGCGGGAGCTTTCGAGCTCGGCCTTGCCGTCGTCGACGGCCCGGGTCAGGTCGGCGTTCTGCGTGGCCCACACCGTCCGGATCTCGTCGAACACCTCCTTGCCGCGCCCGGCGTTCGTCCCGGCGACGGCTCGTGGCTCCCCGGGCGTGACCTCGGCCACCAGCGGTTCGGCGTACGCACGCCGCCAGTCCGCCGCCTGGCGCTGGACCGCCTTGAGGTCCGCCATCAGCCGGGGCTGGTCCCCGATGAGCTCGCGCAGCTGTGCGGCGGCGCGGGCCTCGTCCCGCTTGCCCTTGACGTAGGGGTCGAGGAACTGGCGGTCGGCCGTGATGGCGTAACCGCGGATGCCGGTCTCCTGGTTCACCAAGGCGGCCTGCAGACGGTAGGTCTGCGTGCGGGCCGGCTCCAGGCGGTCGACCAGCTGGTCGGTCACGTCCGCGGTCGTGCCCAGCAGACGGGCGCCGACCACGGTGCCCGCGACCACCAGGAGCACCATCAGGACAAGGACCAGCTGGAACCAGCCCTGCACGGTCAGCCGCCGGCCGATCCATGCTCTGCTCGTCGTCTCAACCACGGCGTTGTTCTCCGATACTGCTCTTGTAGCGGCCCTCGGTCACGGCTTCCGTCGGCCCCTCGCCGTCCCCGTGCCAGTGCAGGTGCACCACGGCCACGTCGTCGGCGAGGCCGCCCTGCTCCTCGGCCAGGTTCTCCGCCCGCTGGATCAGCGTGTCGACGAACGCCGACGGTGTCAGCGCGCCCAGCTCCCTGGCGAGGTCCAGCAGTCTCTCCTCGCCCAGGCGCTCCCGTCCCTTGCCGATGTGTCCCTCGAAAAGGCCGTCGGTGAACAGCACCAGCGCCGACCCCGCGGGCAGGGTCACTTCCTCGACCGGCCAGAGCGGCACACCGGGCGCGACGCCCAGGGCCGGCCCGCCGGCCACCTCCACCCACTCGACGCCACCGTCCGGGGTGCGCAGCAGCATCCCGGGGTGGCCCGCGCGCGTCAGGCGCGCGTACGGTGCTCCGGCCGGGACGGAGAGGCTGGTCAGCGTGGCGAAGACGTACGGCTTCACCCGCTCGGCCAGCATGATCTCTTCGAGTCGGCCCACCTGTTCGGGGCCGGTGATGCCGCTGAGCACCAGCGTGCGCCAGGCGATGCGGAGCGCGACGCCGAGGGCCGCCTCATCGGGTCCATGTCCGGAGACGTCCCCTATGAGTGCGTGCACGGTGCCGTCCGCGCTCTGGACGATGTCGTAGAAGTCGCCGCCCAGCAGGGCCTGGGCACGTCCGGGCCGGTAGCGGGCCACGACGTCCACGCCCGCACTGTTCAGGAGCGGCCTCGGCAGCAGCCCCCGCTCCAGCCTGGTGTTCTCCTGGGCCTGCATCTGGCCGGCCTGCAGTGCGACGGCCGCCTGCTCGGCCTGCTTGCGCTGGATCGCGTAGCGCACGGCCCTGCCGAACAGGTCCGGTTCGACGCGGCCCTTGACGAGGTAGTCCTGGGCCCCCGCGGCGACGGCGGCGGAGCCGGTCTCCTCCTCGGCGAGGCCCGTGAGCACGACGATCGCGACCTGATCGGCGTGGGAACGGACCATGGACACGGCTTCCAGCCCTTGGGCGTCCGGAAGATGCAGGTCGAGCAGCACACAGTCCGGTACCTCGAAGGCCAGCGCCTCACGTGCCTCGGCCATGGAGCGCACCCACTGCAGACGCATCTTGAGTGCGCTGTCGGCGACGAGTTCCTCGACCAGGAGCGCGTCGCCTGCGTCGTCCTCCACCAGCAGTACCAACGGTTGCGACAACTGCCGGGCGGCCGCGGTGTCGCTCTCGCCGACTGAACGCACGCCGGAAGTCCATGGCTGTGACGCCACCGCTTGCTCCCGCCTTCCTCATCCGGTAAGTCCGCCTGGCCATGCGGCCGTTGCCGACAGTCGACCGCCACGGCGTGTCTGCCGCGGCGACCGTCGAACGGTCTCCGGATCTTCGCACAATGCACACACCGCTCGGTAGCCGGTCGTCCAGGCGACAGGCCGCAGCCGAGCGGAAGACGTGAGCAGGAACACCCACAAGGGGCGCATATCGCACAGGTTTACGAGCGGGTCCGCAGCCTCACCCCATCACACCGTCCCGCCGGTCCCGTCACTGGCCCACCCTGCCGTCGATGCATTCGCGCAACAGGTCGGCCTGCCCGCAGTGCCGGGCGTACTCCTCGATCCTGTGCACCATCAGCTCCCGGATGGCGAAGCCTTCCTTCCCCACGCGCTCACCGAGGTCCGGATATTCGGCCAGTTCGGCGTCCAGCGCCGCCTGCTCGCGGGCCAGGTCGGCGTGGGCGGCGTCGACCAGCGCCTGGTCGCCGACGGCCCCGTTGAAGTCCGCGTCGCGCTCGCCGTACAGCTTCGGCAGGGGCTCGCCGTCCCTGATCCAGTTGCGCCAGTCCCGCTCCACCTCGGCGAGGTGCCGCAGCAGGCCGAGCAGTGACATCGTCGACGGCGGAACGGAACGCCGGGCCAGTTGCTCCGCGTCCAGGCCCTCGCACTTCATCTTCAGGGTCAGGCGGTAGCTCGTGAGGAAGTCCTGCAGCGTCGCCAGCTCACCGTCCGGACTGACCCCGTCGCTGTTGCGGGGGTCGTCGTCGGGGTCCGCCCACATGTCGGGGTAGGTGGTCGCCTGGCTCCATCGTTCGGGTTGGTCGCTCATGCGGGCCATGGTCGTCCGCGATGACCCGGCGCGCTACCGACTTTTCCGGGCTGGATTTCCTGGGTTCCGGATCAGTGCTGGACCTGGATCTCGGCCCAGTGCTGAATCTGAATCCCGGCTCAGTGCTGGATCTGGATGAGGTTGCCGCAGGTGTCGTCGAGGACCGCGGTGGTGACCGGGCCCATCTCCACCGGCTCCTGGGTGAACTTCACCCCGAGCCCTCGCAGGCGGTCGAACTCCGCGGCCACGTCCTCCACGGCGAAGGAGGTCACCGGGATGCCGTCCTCGACGAGCGCGGTCTTGTACGGCTGCACCGCGGGATGACCCGAGGGCTCGAGGAGCAGTTCGGTGCCTTCGGGGTCTTCCGGCGAGACCACGGTCAGCCACCGGTCGTCGCCGACAGGGACGTCGTGCTTCTTCACGAAGCCGAGCACGTCGGTGTAGAAGCGCAGGGCCTTCTCCTGGTCATCTACGAAAACGCTGGTCAGGTGAATCCTCATGGAGTTCGCTCCGGTGCTTGGGGCCTGAGCCATCGGGTCACGATGAGCTCGAGCGGTTCGGTGTTCAGGTCGTGGAACTTGTAGCGCCCCTCGCGTCGCGAGTGGACGAGGCCGGCTGTCTCCAGTACGGCCAGGTGCTGGCTGACGGCCTGGCGGGAGATCCCGAGGCCGTGCTTGTTCAGCAGCCTGGCGCATATCTCGAACAGGGTCTGGCCGTCCCGTTCCACCAGCTCGTCAAGGATGTGCCGACGGGTGGGGTCGGCCAGCGCCTTGAAAACATCCTCCGACATGACTCCCATAATAGGCAAGTGGCGGCTTACCTATCAAGTCGGCCGACGGGCTGGCCGACGGGCAAGGCGACGGACCCGGTCAGCGCCAGTCGGGAGCACCAGAGGCAGGTGACAGGAGAGCCTCGACCTTCGTCCGGATCTCCCGCATGACGGACACGACGCGGTCCTGGTGTTCGTCGGTGAGCCTGGCCACGGGCACCGAGCAGCTGATGGCGTCGACGGCCGGCACGTCGCACCGCAGGGCGAAGCCGAAGCCGGCGATGCCGGTCACCGTCTCCTCGCGGTCGATGGCGTAACCACGCTCGCGGACCCGCCGGAGATCGGCGAGGAGGGCGGCACGGTCGGTGTGCGTGCGCTGCGTGCGCGCGGTCAACGCGCCTTCGGCGAGCGGCAGTTCACTTTCCGGGCGTTCGGCGAGCAGCGCCTTACCCAGGGCTCCGGCATGCGCGGGGACTCGGCGGCCGACCCGGCTGATGGTGCGCGGATACTCGTGCGACTCACGGGTCGCGAGGTACACGACGTGCGGGCCGTCGAGCCGCGCCAGGTGGATCGTCTCGCCCAGGGCGTCCGAGGCCTCGTCCAGATACGGGCGGATGGCGCGCACCCGCGCGTCACCGTCCAGGTAACTCGTACCCGTGAGCAGCGTGCGGATCCCGATGCCGTAGAGGGATCCGGTGGTGTCCGTGCGCACCCAGCCGCAGTCGGTCAGGGTCCGCAGCAGCTGGTACATGCTGCTGCGCGGTACGTCCAACTCCTCGGCGAGCTCGTCCAGTCGGGCGGGCCGGTCGGCGCGCTCGGCGAGCAGTTCGAGGAGCGCGACCGTGCGCAGCGCCGACTTCACGCCGCGGACACCCGCATCCGCTCTGCGGACGCCCGTGCCCGCTCCGCGGCCCGTTCCACTCTCCGGCATCCGCCCATCGTAGATCCGCGGCGCCGAACCCATTGACCCCTGATCGTTCATGACTCTAGCCTCCATTCTCATACGTGGACAGCATCTGCATATAGAGATGAGATTCGTGAACGAGCCCAGCGAGCGCAGCGAGTCCAATGAGCCCAGCGAGTCCGGCACGAACAAGCTCAGTACGACGCCCCGGGACGTCGCCCGGCGACTGCGTGAAGGCATGGCGCGCGGAGTCCTGTCCTTCCCGCTCACGAGCATGCGGAGTGACGGCAGCCTCGACGCGGAGGCCTACCGGGCCTATCTGACCGCCCAGTTGGCGACCGAGCCCGGCGCGGTGTTCCCCGCCTGCGGCACCGGCGAGTTCTTCTCACTCGACGAGGAGGAGTACCGCGCGGTCATCCGGGTCACGGTCGAAGTCGCCGACGGGCGGCTGCCGGTGGTGGCGGGCACCGGATACGGATGGGCCCAGTCACTGCGGTTCGCCCGGATCGCCGAGGAGGAGGGCGCCGACGCCCTGCTGGTGATGCCCCATTACCTGGTCGAGGCCTCGCAGGACGGCCTGGTGGAGCAGCTGCGCCGCATCTCCGCGGGCACCCGGCTGCCCCTCATCGCCTACCAGCGCGGCCAGGTCACCTTCGGCGCCGACGCCCTGCGCCGCATCGCGGACATCCCCACCGTGATCGGCCTCAAGGACGGGCACAGCGACCTGGACCGGCTGCAGCGCCTGACCCTTGCCGCCCCCGACGGCTTCCTCTTCTTCAACGGCGCGGCCACCGCGGAGATCCAGGCCCGCGCCTACGCCACCGTAGGCGTCCCCGCCTACTCCTCCGCCGTCCACGCCTTCGCCCCCGAGATCGCAGACGCCTTCTTCGCCGCGCTGCGGGAGCGGGACGACACGGCGGTGGACCGGCTCCTGAGGGAGTTCTACGTCCCGCTGGTCGAACTGCGCGACCGGGCGCCGGGCTACGCCGTCTCGCTGGTCAAGGCCGCCGCCCGGCTGCGCGGCCTCCCGGTCGGCCCGGTGCGCGCGCCCCTCACCGATCCCGGCCCGGCCGACACCGCCGACCTGGAGAAGGTGCTCGACGCGGGCCTCGATCTGGTGGGGAACTGACATGCCGCTCGTCGTGGTCGGGGTCAGCGTCGTGATCCTGCTGTTCCTCATGACCCGCCTGAAACTGAACGGCTTCGCCGCCCTCCTCCTCGTGGCCGTCGGCGTCGCGCTGGTGCAGGGAATTCCCGTAGCCACGATCCCGGACGTCCTCTCGGAGGGCATCGGCGGCCAGATCGGCGACACGATGCTGGTCATCGGGCTCGGTGCTATGGTCGGGCGCGTCATGGGGGACTCCGGCGCCGCCCAGCGCATCGCCGACAAAATGCTGGACGCGTTCGGACCGCGCTGGGTCCAAGTGGCCATGGTGGTCACGTCGATGCTCATCGGCGTCACCATGTTCTACGAGGTCGCCTTCATCATCATCGTGCCCATCGCGTTCACGCTCGTGCGCGTCACCGGGGCGAAGCTGCTGTGGATCGGCCTTCCGATGTCCATCACGCTCTCCACGATGCACAGCTTCCTGCCGCCGCATCCCGGCCCCACCGCCGTGGCCGCGACGTTCGACGCCTCCGTCGGTCTGACCCTGGTCTACGGCCTGTTCATCGCGATACCCGTCGGAGCGCTGATCGCGCTGGCGTGGCCGCGGCTGCCGTTCGTCAGGGCGATGAACCCGTCCATCCCCAAGGGCCTGGTCAGCGAACGCGAGTTCACCGACGAGGAAATGCCCGGCATGGGCCTGTCGCTGACCGTGGCCCTCTTCCCCGTCGTACTGATCGCCGGTGCCTCGGTCACCGAGATGGCCACCTCCGGAGCGAGCCCGTTCCTGCACGTCGTCACCTTCATCGGCTCCGCGCCGATCGCCCTGCTCCTGACACTCCTCCTGGCGATCTGGGCGTTCGGGCCGCGCATCGGCCGCAGCCTGTCCGACGTCAGCGCTTCCTGTACGTCGGCCGCGCAGGCCATGGCCATGATCCTCCTGGTGATCGGAGCGGGCGGCGCGTTCAAGAACGTCCTCGTCGAAGGCGGCATCTCTGACCACATCAAGGACACCACCGACAGCTGGACCGTCTCGCCGCTCGTCCTTGCCTGGCTCATCGCGGTGATCCTGCGCATCGCGCTCGGCTCCGCGACGGTCGCGGTCGTCACCGCCTCCGGTGTCGTCCTGCCGCTCCTGGCGGGCAGCGGTGTCCATCCCGAGATGCTCGTGCTCGCCGTGTCCTGCGGATCGATCGCCTTCTCGCACGTCAACGACCCCGGATTCTGGCTGTTCAAGGAGTACTTCAACCTCTCGGTCATCGAGGCGATCAAGGTCCGCACCACCTATACGACGGTGCTCGCGATCCTCGGCCTCGGCGGCGTCCTCGCGGTGGAGTGGGCGCTGGACGTCCTCAGCCTCTGACCCGCCCGGCCATCCCTCCGCCCGCCCTCTCACACCTGAGGAATTCCTGATCATGAACAGGCAGCCGACCGTCACCGCGTTCAGCGTCTATCCCGTCGCAGGCCGGGACTGCATGGAGCTCAACCTCTCCGGTGCCCACGGCCCCTACTTCACCCGCAACATCGTGGTCCTCAAGGACTCCGAAGGCCGCACCGGCCTGGGCGAAGTGCCGGGCGGCGAGAGGATCACCCAGACCCTGCGCGACGCCGAGTCCCTCGTCGTCGGCGCCCGCGTCGGTGACTACAAGCGCGTCCTGCGCGAGATCGGCGACCGCTTCGCCGACCGCGACTCCGGCGGCCGTGGCGCCCAGACCTTCGACCTGCGCACCGCCGTACACGCCGTCACCGCCGTCGAGTCCGCGCTGCTCGATCTCCTGGGCCGGCACCTGGAGGTGCCCGTCGCGGCGCTGCTCGGCGACGGACAGCAGCGCGACTCCGTCCGTGTCCTCGGCTACCTCTTCTACGTCGGCGACCCCGACCGCACCGATCTCGACTACGTCCGCGAACCCGACTCCCCCGTCGACTGGCACCGCATCCGCCATGAGCAGGCCCTCACCCCGGAGGCGATCGTCCGGCAGGCCGAAGCCGCCCACGACCGCTACGGCTTCCGGGACTTCAAGCTCAAGGGCGGCGTCCTGGAGGGCGAGCAGGAGGTCGCGGCCGTGCGCGCCCTGAAGGACCGCTTCCCCCGGGCCCGCATCACCCTCGACCCCAACGGCGCCTGGTCCCTGCGCGAGGCGATCGAGCTGTGCGCCCCCCTGACCGACACGCTCGCCTACGCCGAGGACCCCTGCGGCGCCGAGGGCGGCTACTCGGGGCGCGAGGTCCTCGCCGAGTTCCGCCGCGCCACCGGACTGCCGACCGCCACCAACATGGTCGCCACCGATTGGCGGCAACTGACCCACGCCCTGGCCCTCCAGTCGGTCTCCATACCCCTGGCGGACCCGCACTTCTGGACCATGCAGGGTTCCGTACGTGTGGCGCAGCTGTGCAACGCGATGGGGCTCACCTGGGGGTGTCACTCCAACAACCACTTCGACATCTCCCTGGCCATGGTCACCCACTGCGGAGCGGCTGCCCCCGGCGACTACAACGCCCTGGACACCCACTGGATCTGGCAGGAGGGCCTGGAGCGCCTCACCACCGCCCCGCCCCGCATCGTCGGCGGGGAGATCGCCGTACCCGACGCCCCTGGCCTCGGTGTCGAGCTGGACATGGACCGTCTCCTGGCGGCCCACGACCTCTACCGGCACAAGGCCCTGGGCGCACGCGACGACGCCACCGGCATGCGCTACCTCATCCCGGACTGGCAGTTCGACGACAAGCGCCCCTGCATGGTGCGTTGACGGATCGGTTCAGCGCTTCGCGATGAGTGCCTCGACCCCGTCCAGGAACCGCTGGAGTCCGAACTCGAAGAGCTCGCCGAGCTCGAGATCGAACTCGTCGTCGCCGAACAGCGTGGAGAGGACCGGATAGCCCCCGGAGGTCTGGATCGCCTCCATCCGGGCTTCGTTGGACGCCATCCACTCCTCCGGGGTCATGCCGGTGTCCTGCCGCGCGTGGGACTCCAGCTCGATGGCCAGGGTGACCCCTTGGGCGTACCCGAGGAGCGCGAGGTGGACGTGGATCATCTGGTACGGCGTGAGCCCGACCCCGCTCAGGGCGGCAAGGACCCGCTCCGTGTACCGCATGGCGTGGGGCGATGCCATCGGCCGGGTGAGTCCGGCCATGGCGCGCCCCAGCCAGGGGTGACGTTCATACAGGCCCCACAACCACCGTGCCTCCTGCGTCAGTTGCGCACGCCAGCCGCGCGGCCGAGGTCCCGGCGGTTCCTCGCTGAACACCGCCTCCGACATCAGCCGTACGAGTTCGCCCTTGCTCGGGACATGCCGGTACAGGGCCATGGTGGAGACCCCGAACTCGGCCGCGACGCGACGCATGGAGAGCGCGCCGAGCCCCTCCGAGTCGGCGAACACGATCGCGCTGCGGATGATGCGCTCGCGGGTCAGGCCCTGACCGGAGGCCACACGGCTCTCCCGCACCGGCTCCGCCACCACCGTGCCGACACCGGGCACGGCACGCACCAGCCCCTCCTGGTTCAACGCGGCGAGCGCCTTCGTGGCCGTCGCCATCGCCACACCCCATTCCTGGGTGATGCGCCGGGTGGAGGGCACACGGTCACCCGGGGCGAGATCGCCGGAGTCGATCCGTTGCCGGATGTCGCGCGCGATACGGAGATAGGGCGGATCGGTGGCCATGAGCGCACTGTACTAGTGCACTATCTCTCCGATCCCCCAGTGCACAGGCACTTATTGGGGAAGCGCACTAGGTCATCGTTTGCGGCGTACGCGCCGACCCGATTCCGTGTCGGACATGGAGAACACACCCAACCCCCGTGCGGGCCGCAGGGAATGGACCGCCCTCGGCGTCCTGATGCTGCCCCTGCTGCTTGTCTCGATGGACGTCTCGGTCCTCTACTTCGCGATCCCCTACATCAGCCAGGACCTGGAGCCCACCGCCACCCAGCAGCTGTGGATCCTCGACATGTACGGCTTCGTCCTCGCCGGCCTGCTCATCACCATGGGCGCACTCGGCGACCGGATCGGGCGGCGCACCCTGGTGCTCGTCGGCGCCAGCGTTTTCGGTGCGGCCTCGATCGCCGCCGCGTACGCACACTCGGCCGAACTGCTCATCGCCGTACGGGCGTTGCTGGGGCTCGGCGGTGCCGCCCTGATGCCGTCGACGCTCGCCCTGATCCGCAATCTCTTCCGCGACGAGAAGCAGCGGGGCAAGGCGGTGACCGTGTGGACGGCCGTCATGGCCGCCGGTATCTCGCTCGGCCCGGTGGTCAGCGGACTGCTCCTTGAACACTTCTGGTGGGGTTCGGTCTTCCTGATCAATCTGCCCGCGATGGTGCTACTGCTCGCCCTGGTGCCGTTCCTGGTGCCGGAGTTCAAGACGCCGCAACAGGGCCGCTTCGACCTGCTCAGCGCGGCGCTGTCACTCGCCGCCCTGCTCCCGGTCATCTACGGCATCAAGGAACTGGCCCAGCACGGCTACGAGCCGCTGCCGGCCCTCGGCGTCACATCGGGACTGGCGCTCGGCTGCGCGTTCGTCCGCAGGCAGCGGCGGGTGGCGAACCCGATGATCGACCTGGGACTGCTGGGCCGGCGCGCCTTCGGCGGCCCGATGGTCGCCAATCTCCTCGCCATGTTCGCGACGGTGGGCATGGCCGTCTTCCTCACGCAGTATCTGCAGTCCGTCCTCGGCATGGGCCCGTTCGAGGCAGCGCTGTGGAGCATGCTGCCGGCCGCGGGCATGACCGTCACGGCTCCAACAGCGGCGGCGTTCGCGCAGCGAGTCGACCGGGCGTACGTCATGGGTGGCGGCTTCCTCCTCGCCGCCTGCGGTTTCCTCTGGCTGACCCAGGTGCACACCGACACGGCGCTCTGGGTCCCGCTGACCGCCGCATCGCTCTACGCGGGCGGCCTGGTCGCCGCCATGACGCTGGCCAACGAACTCGCCCTCGGCGCCGCCCCGCCGGAGCGCGCGGGCTCGGCCGCGGCCGTCCTCGAGTCCGGCCAGGAGCTGGGCGGCGCGCTCGGCATGGCGATCCTCGGCTCCATCGGTTCGGCGGTCTACAGCCGTGACATGGCCGACGCCCTGCCGGCCGGGGTTCCACAGGCCGACGCGGTACGCGAGACGCTGGGCGGGGCGACGACCGTGGCCGCGCACCTCCCGGCCGCAACGGCGGAGAGCGTCCTGACGGCGGCGCGCGACGCCTTCACGCACGGGATGGGCTTCGCCGCGCTCGGTGCGGCCACCGTCATGGCCGCGGCAGGCGTCTTCTCCCTCGTCCTGCTACGAGGCGCGGGCACGACCGAGTCGCCGAGCGAGCCCCCGACGGACGGGGCGGGGCCAGGAACCAGCGTCGATCAGCCACCTCGCCACGTGGGCGCAAGTAGGGCGTGAGCAGGGCATGAAACCCGTGATCACTGTGTTGGGCCTGGTCAGCACGGTGATCACCGGCCCTGGCCGCGGGCCGCGGCACCGGGCTTCGTAAGATCGTGGGTGAGTACGCGGACGCCCCGACCCTCGGCCGCCGATGCTGCCCGCGCCCCCTGCCGACCGCATGGGCGGCCGTGGCGACTCCTGCCCTCTGTCACCCGCCGTCCGGGTGTCCCGCCGGCTGAAGTCCGGAACGTCCTTCTCTTGAGCACCGACGAAAATCATTGAGGCGCCGCCCGCGCCTGCCCACCCGCGCGCGCTTCCACCTGTCCGCCCCCGCATCCTGCCCCGCCTGGCGGGCCGCGCCCCCGCCCCGCCGCCGACCGGTGCCACCCTGCACAACATCAGCGCCGTCACGGCCGTGCTGCTGGCCCTGGTCGCGGTCGGTTCCGTCGTCCACGAGCCGGTCCTGATACCCCCGCTCGCGGCATCCGCGGCGATCGTGCACAGCGTCCCCCGGCTGCCGCTGGCCCAGCCGCGCAGCGTGATCGCGGGCCATCTGCTGTGCGCCGGTGTCGGGTACGCGGTGCTCGCCGCCCTTGGCAGCGCACCGTGGGCCGCGGCGCTGGCAGCGGGCATCGGCCTCGCCGTGATGACCGTGGCGCGCACCCCGCACTCCCCTGCGTGCGCCACGGCCGTCGTCATCGTCCTGCACCATCCCCGGCCCGCGACCTTCGTGCCCCTGCTCGCAGGGGCGGTCGTCGTCGTGGTCCTCGCGGGGTGGGCCGCCTCGTGTGCACGTCCCAGCGCGCCGCGCTACCCCGCGTACTGGTGGTGATCGCTTGTGCGACGGCGCCGGACCGTGTGAAGTTCTGGGCGTGACGAGCCTGCACACGCAGGGACACGAGAAGGGATACGCGATGACTGCGGCAAAGACGGTGACATTCCCCTCCGGCGCGAGTGTGCCCGCCCTGGGTCAGGGCACCTGGCGCATGGGCGACGATCCCGCGCGCCGCACCGAGGAGTTCGCCGCCCTGCGCCGGGGCATCGACCTGGGCATGACGCTCATCGACACGGCCGAGATGTACGGGAGCGGCGCGTCGGAGGAGCTGGTCGGTGAGGCGATTCGCGGGCGTCGCGACGACGTGTTCCTGGTGAGCAAGGTGCTGCCGTCGAACGCCGACGCCCGCGGCACCGTCGACGCCTGCCACGCGAGCCTGCGCCGTCTTGGCACCGACCGGATCGACCTGTACCTGTTGCACTGGCGAGGTGGCGTGCCGCTCTCCGAGACCGTCGAGGCGCTCGAAGGCCTGGTGAGCCGCGGCAGCATCGGTGCCTGGGGCGTGAGCAACCTCGATGTCGACGACCTGGCGGAACTCCCCGACGGGGCCCGCCCGCAGACGGACCAGGTGCTCTACAACCTCACCCGCCGCGGCCCCGAGTACGACCTCTTCCCCTGGTGCCGCGAACGCTCGGTGCCTCTGATGGCCTACTCCCCGCTGGAGCAGGGCCGGCTCCTCGGCGATGAGGCCCTGGAGTCCGTGGCGTCGGCGCACGGGTGCACTCCGCTTCAGGTGGCGCTCGCCTGGGTGCTGCGGCACGACGACGTCATCGCCATCCCGAAGGCGTCCACCGCGGCGCATGTGGAGGAGAACCACGGCGCCCTCGACGTCGCCCTGACCGACGAGGACCTCAAGACGCTGGACGCCGCGTTCCCGGCGCCCGTGCGCAAGGAGCCGCTGGAGATCCTCTAGATCTGCTGCGGAGGTGTGCGCTCCGGATGTGCGGGCACCCGTCAGGTCCCTGAGCATGCTGCTCCGCGTATGTCGCTCTAGGGTGAAACGCGGGGCCCGCTACGTCCGGAGCCACTGCAGCAGCCCCAGCCGCGCGCGTTTCCCGGGAGGAGCCCCACGGTGGCCCTCCGCGGTCGCGCCATGCGTCCCGAGGAGAAACGGCATGCCCATCGCCACGGTCAATCCCGCCACCGGCGAGACGCTCGAAACCTTCGAGCCGCTTGAGGACGCGGAGGTCAAGCGCCGTGTGGCGGCGGCCCACACCGCGTTCGGCACGTACCGCACCAGCAGCTTCGCCGAGCGCTCCCAGTTCTTGAACCGGGCGGCCGACCTGCTGGAAGAGGACAACGCGTTCATCGCCCGGACCATGACCACCGAGATGGGCAAGCCCATCAAGGCCGCCAAGGCCGAAGCGGCCAAGTGCGTCAAGGCCATGCGCTGGTACGCCGAGCGGGCCGAGGAGCTGCTCGCGGACGAGCACCCCGCGCAGGCGGACGTGGAGGACTCCGGCGCGAGCCGGGCCATCGTCCGCTACCGCCCGCTGGGTGTCGTGCTCGCCGTGATGCCGTGGAACTTCCCGCTCTGGCAGGTCGTACGGTTCGCCGCCCCCGCCCTGATGGCGGGCAACGTCGGTCTGCTCAAGCACGCCTCGAACGTGCCGCAGACCGCTCTCTATCTCGACGACCTCTTCCGCCGCGCCGGGTTCCCCGAGGGCTGCTTCCAGACGCTCCTGATCGGCTCGGGCGCCGTCGAGGGCATCCTGCGCGACGAGCGGGTGGTCGCGGCGACCCTCACCGGCAGCGAGCCGGCGGGCCGCTCGGTGGCGTCCACCGCCGGTGACGAGATCAAGAAGACCGTCCTGGAGCTGGGCGGCAGCGACCCCTACCTCGTGCTGCCGAGCGCCGATGTCGAGCGCGCCGCGGCGACCGCGGTGACCGCCCGGGTGCAGAACAACGGTCAGTCCTGCATCGCCGCCAAGCGCTTCATCGTGCACGCCGACGTCTATGACGCCTTCCGCGACCGATTCGTCGCGGGCATGCGGGAGTTGACCGTCGGCGACCCCGCGAGCGAGGAGACCGACGTGGGTCCGCTCTCCACCGAGCAGGGCCGCAGCGATCTGGAGGAGCTCGTCGACGACGCGCTCGCCCACGGCGCCACCGCACTGTGCGGCGGACAGCGCCCCAAGGAGCAGGAGCGGGGCTGGTACTACTCCCCCACCGTCCTCGCCGACGTGACCGAGCAGATGCGCATCCACCGGGAGGAGGCGTTCGGCCCGGTGGCCACGCTGTACCGCGTGGCGAGTCTCGACGAGGCCGTGACGCTGGCCAACGACTCGCCGTTCGGGCTCAGCTCGAATGTCTGGACGCGCGACGACGCCGACATGGAACGCTGCGTACGAGACCTCCAGGCGGGCGGCGTCTTCTTCAACGGCATGACCGCCTCCCACCCCGGCCTGCCCTTCGGCGGCATCAAGCGCTCGGGCTACGGACGCGAGCTCGCGGGCCACGGCATCCGCGAGTTCTGCAACGCCACGACGGTCTGGTACGGCCCGGCCGATCAGTGACCGGCGGTGATGCCGGTCAGGATGAGGTCGATCCCGGCGAGGAACTCCGCCCGGTCGTCGTGCACGCGTAGCTGATCCGCGACGCTGCGGAGGAACGCGTACTCGTCGGGGTCGAGTTCGGACCACGCGGCCGCGGCGGCGTCGAGGAAGTCGGTGCGGCTCGTGCCGGGCCTGCGTGCCTGGTGGGCGCGGGCGTCGGCGGCGTTCTGGCCGCCCACGCCGAGGATGTAGTTCAGGAACGCGGACGCGGCCGTGAACTGGGCCTGGCGGGGCACTCCGAGCGCCTGGACCTGACGTCCGATGTGTTCGAAGACTCGCAGCATCGGCGACTGCCCCGGGGCGCGGGAGAGTTGCGTGCCGACCCACGGATGCGCCTCGATCGCGTCGAAGACGCCGAGCGCGAGGGCGCGGATCGCTTCCCGCGGCGTCGTGTCGGTGGTGCCGCCGGCCACGGTCTCGGCGATCACGGCGTCGGTGGCGGCGTTGAGCAGCTCCTCCTTGCCCGCGATGTGCCAGTAGATGGCGCCGGGGCCCGTGGCGAGGCGCTCGGCAAGCACGCGGAAGGTGAGCCCGCCCTCGCCCGCCGAGTCCAGCAGTGCGATCGCCGCCTCGACGATGCGCTCCCGGGAGAGCGGTTCCTCTCGGCGCTCCGCGCCACGCGTCCTCGTTGCCATGCACACATCCTGGCATACCTCTGGAACCTCGTTCCAGCTTGACAACTCTGGAACGAGGTTCCAGTGTGTTTGTGGAACGTCATTCCAGAGATACGTCACCAGAGGTGGCCCGTCGGGCCCACACCCCGGGAGGCGCATGACTTGAGGAGCCACCATGAACACGCACACCACCGACATAGCGATCATCGGCGCCGGGCTCGGCGGACTGACCCTCGCCCGCGTCCTGCACGTTCACGGGATACGGACCACGGTCTACGAGGCGGAGGCCTCCCCCACGGCCCGATCGCAGGGCGGGATGCTCGACATCCACGACGACACCGGCCAGCCGGCACTGCAAGCCGCGGGCCTCATGGACGAGTTCCGGGGCCTCATCCTGGAGGGCCGCGAGGCGACACGGGTCCTGGCCACGGACGGCACCGTCCTGTACGACGACGACAGCGCACGCGGACGCCCGGAGGTACAGCGCGGGGCGCTGCGCCAGATGCTGCTCGACTCCCTCCCGGCCGGCACCGTCCGGTGGGGCCACAAGGTCAGCGGCGTCCGCTCCCTGGGCGACAGCCGCCACGAAGTGACCTTCGCCGACGGCAGCACCGCCGTCACCGGTCTGCTCATCGGCGCCGACGGCGCCTGGTCGCGGGTGCGGCCGCTGCTCTCCGACGCCACGCCCGAGTACATGGGCAGATCGTTCGTCGAGACCCATCTCGACGACGCCGACGCCCGGCACCCGGCCGCCGCCAAGGCGGTGGGCGGCGGATCGCTGTTCGCGCTCGCGCCGGGGAAGGGGATCCAGGCACACCGGGAAAGTGGCGGGACGCTGCACACCTACGTGGCGCTCACCGAGCCGAAGGAGTGGTTCGACGCCATCGATTTCACCGATGCCGATGCGGCCGCCGCGCGGATCGCGCGGGAATTCGACGGCTGGGCGCCCGAGCTCACCGCGCTGATCACCGACGGTGAGACCGCCCCGGTCCTGCGCACGCTCAACGCCCTGCCTGCCGAGCACCGCTGGGAGCGCGTGCCGGGGGTGACCCTGCTCGGTGACGCCGCGCACCTCGCTGCCCCGAACGGCGAGGGCGCCAACCTGGCCATGTACGACGGCGCCGAACTCGGCAAGGCCATCGCCACGCACCCGGAAGACGTCGAGGCCGCCCTCTCCTCGTACGAGCAGGCCATGTTCCCGCGCAGCACCGCCGCCGCCACCGAGGGCGCCGAGCTCCACGAGCTCCTCTTCGGCGACGACGCGCCGCACGGCCTGGTCATCATGTTCGACGGAGGCGAGTAGGCCCTGTCGGCGTCCGCGCAGCCGCTCAGTGACCCGGGAGCGGCGGCTCGCCGTGTTCGGCGCCCGTCAGGCGCAGCTGGACCTGTACTTCCTGGTCGCCGGACGCGGTGCCGGTGGCCGAGACGACGAAGGCCGATTCGAGCGTGGCCCGCAGCCGGTCCACCGCCACTGGGCTGCCTTGCAGGTCGGCGGTGACCGAGTCCGCGAGCAGCACACCGCGGACCGGCCCCGTGCTGTCGGCGGCGAGGAATCCGCCGGTCCAGACGGCGGGGCGCGGCTGCTCCGTCCGGTGGGGCGCCTCTTCGCCCCGGTCGGACGGGAAGTGGGCGCGCAGGACCCCGAAGACGGCGTCCGCGTCGGCCGCGGAGCACTCGCCGAGTACCACTTGCACCAGGTCCGGGGAGTCGGACCGTGCGGTGGATGCGGCCGGGTCGGGTGTGTCGTTCACGCTGTGCTCCAGTGGGTCGCGGGTAACTGACGTGTGATCACGGGTACCCGATGTGCGAACAGGTATCTGATGTTCCTGAGCTGCTCAGAGTTCGCGCAGCGCGGGAAGGAGTTTCTGCTCCGCCCAGTCGATGAAGGGGCGTTGCTGGTCGCCGCCCACCTGGACGAGGGCGACTTCCGTGAAGCCCGCGTCGACGAAGGGGCGTACGGCGTCCACGAAGGAGTCGACGTCGTCGCCGCAGGGGATCTGCTCGGCGATGTCCTCGCGGGTGACGTACTGAGTGGCGCCCGCGAAGCCGGAAGGCCCCGGCAGTTCCGAGTTGACGGGCCAGCCGCCGACCGACCAGCGGAACTGGTCGCGGGCGCGGGCGATCGCCGCGTCCTTGTCGGTGTCGTAGCAGACGGGCAGCTGGCCGACGCGCGGCTTGCCGCTGCCGCCGTGCCGGTCGAAGGATTCCAGCAGCTCGGCCTTGGGCTCGGTCGCGATGACCAGGTCGGCAAGGCGCCCGGCCAACGAGCAGGACCGGCCGCCGGAAACCGCCACTCCAATGGGCGGCAGCTCGTCGGGCACATCCCACAGGCGGGCGTTCGACACGTCGAAGTGGGTGCCCTGGTGGTTGACGTTCTCGCCGGTGAACAGCGCCCGGATGATCTCCACCGCCTCTTCGAGCATGTCGAGGCGGACCTGTGGCGAGGGCCAGCCCGCGCCGACCACGTGCTCGTTGAGGTTCTCGCCCGAGCCGAGCCCGAGCCGGAAGCGGCCCTCGGAGAGCAGCTGCATCGTCGCGGCCTTCTGCGCCACCACGGCGGGGTGATAGCGGACCGTCGGGCAGGTCACGTACGTCATGAGCGGAATCCGCGAGGTCGCCTGCGCCGCCGCGCCGAGCACGCTCCACGCGTAGGGCGCGTGCCCCTGCGAGTCGAGCCAGGGGAAGTAGTGATCAGAAGTGACGGAGAAGTCGAACCCGGCCCGCTCCGCCGCGACCAGGTCGTCGACGAGGGCACGGGGGCCCGCCTGCTCGGTCATCATCGTGTAGCCGATTTGCACCATATTTGTACGCTTTGCCGAACTGCTCCCGCTGAAACCTCACCCCGCGCGGGTACTCGGGTGCCCTGCGGCGCTACTTCCAGTCGTACGCGTACGCGGCGACCCAGGTGATCTCCAGCTGGGCGCTGCTGCCGGGCGCCGCTCCCGGGCCTTCCAGCGCGCTCTCGTTCTGCAGGATCCAGGACAGCGGCTGGTCGGGCACGCCTCGGGTGTCGTGTCCGGTCTCCCGGCCGTCCACGAAGAAGCGCACGTGCCCCGGGGTCCATTCGGTCGACACCGTGTGCCACTCGGTCCACTCGTCGGCGCCGCGGAACGTGCCCTGTTCGCCACCGCCGCACGGGTGGTGGAACGCGGTGAGGGACCCGGCCCAGTTGCCCTCGGGGTGGTCCATCTCGCAGCCCCCGCCGTAGTGCAGCCAGGCCGACTTGTATCCGGGGGCCGGCTTGGTCACCTTGATGCGGGCGCTGTACTTGCCGTACTTCATCTGCATGACGGCACGCGGTACGACCGCGGCGGCGTGGACAGGACCTCCGTCGGCGGGCCGCCACATCCGGATGCGCATGCGGCCGTCGCCGTTCTGCGCAGGGCCCACGCTCACGGTGTCCTCCGGGTGGTAGACACCGACGACGTCCCGGTCCCGGTCGTTGGAGGTGTCACGCCAACCGGTCGGGTAGGCCCACCAGTTGGCGCGGTAGGAGCCGTCGAGGCCGCCGCAGTACGCGGCGGAGGTGTCGGCATGGTGATCGCAGTCGCTGAACGCGCCGAGCGGCACCCGGTCACCGTTGAAGTCCTCGGCGACGACCTGCCAGAACGGCCCGCAGTCGCCGCGCGGCAGCTCGGTGCCGACGCTGCCGCAGGCGTCGGCCGACTGCGGCGCTCCCCCGGCGCTCGGGATGGACAGCAGGGCTGCGAGCAGGGTGGTGCCGAGCGCGGCGAGCACGATCGGCCTGCGTCGGCTCGTCGCCGCGTGTGATCCCATCGCGCTGCCTTCCTTTCGGCCGCACGCGCCCCGGAGAACGCGGCGATCGCCTCACGTAAGGGCGGCATCCTCGCCGAGGCCGCGCGGGCGGACAACTACCGGGACCGCATGCGTTTCCCTCGCCGCCGCGGGCACTCGACAGAACACCCGAACCCCAGGAGGGCTCATGCAGACATCTGTTGACGTGGTCGCGATCGCGTACAAGGGCGTGGGGAGCATGCCGACATGGCTGATGATCCCGGTCCTGATACTCGTCGTGCTCGGGATCGTGCTCGGCTGGCGGCAGAAGCGGAACCGGTAGCGTCGAAGAGCACATCGAGAAACGTGAACTGGTGTATGCGGCCGCGCGGTTGGGACATAGGTTGTGCGTCGAACAGTTCACGCCCCGGGGAAAGACGGACGCTGCCCATGACCGACCACGCCACGACGCCCGGACCCGCGGCGCATCAGAAGATCGACACGACGGTGCCGCACTCGGCCCGGATCTGGAACTACTGGCTGGGCGGGAAGGACAACTACCCCGTCGACGAGGCGGCGGGCGACGCCTACAGCGCCGTCTTCCCCGGCATCGTCACCGTCGCCCGCAGCAGCCGCGCCTTCCTGCGCCGCAACATCACCCACCTGGTCTCCGAGGCGGGCATCGGGCAGTTCCTGGACATCGGGACCGGGCTGCCGACCGTGGACAACACCCACGAGGTGGCCCAGCGGCTCGATCCGAGGTCCAGGATCGTCTACGTCGACCACGACCCGATGGTCCTCGCGCACGCCCGCCCCTGCTCACCTCCACGCCCGAGGGAGCAACCGCGTACGTGGCCGCCGATCTGTCCGACCCCGACCGCATCCTCGCCGCCGCGGCCGAGACGCTCGACCTCTCCCGCCCCACCGCCCTGATCCTCAGCAACATCCTGGGGCACATCGGCGACCACGACCAGGCGCGGGCCATCGTCACCCGTCTGATGGAAGGCCTGCCCTCCGGCAGCTACCTCTCGATCAACGACGGCTCCCGAGGCACCGACGCCGACTACGAGCAGGCCCAGGACGCCTACAACGAAACCGGCGCCGTCCCCTACTTCCTGCGGCCCGTCGACCGCATCGCGGCGTTCTTCGAAGGCCTGGAACTCCTGGAGCCGGGCGTCGTCTCGGTCCCGTTCTGGCGCCCGGCCCCCGACTCCCCCACCCCGGAGCCCATCGGCGAACACGGCGGCCTGGCCCGCAAGCCGTGATGCCGGAACGTGTGTCCTGACTCAGGCTGGTTACGCGGTGACACCGCAGACCACGCTTCGACGAGGGAGCAGAGCGCCATGGGGACCGATGTGTTCCGCTCGGAAGTGCCCCTGACGGTGAACGGCACGCCGTGCCGCCCCACCGTCGACCACCGTTCGACACTGCTCGACGTCCTGCGCGAACAGATGGGTCTCACCGGCGCCAAGAAGGGCTGTGACCACGGCCAGTGCGGTGCCTGCACCGTCCTCGTCGACGGACGCCGGGCCAACAGCTGTCTGCTGCTGGCCGTCGCCCATGAAGGGTGCGACATCACCACCGTCGAAGGGCTTCACGCCGAGGATGGTGAAGGGCTGCACCCCGTACAGCGTGCCTTCCTGGAGCGCGACGCCTTCCAGTGCGGCTACTGCACCCCGGGCCAGATCTGTTCGACGGTCGGCGCACTGGAGGAGGCCGCGGCGGGCCGCGCCTCCCACGTGACGGATCCGGAAGCGGACACGGGCGCCCCCGTCGAGCTGACCAGGGACGAGATCCGAGAGCGGCTCAGCGGCAATCTCTGCCGCTGCGGCGCCTATCCGCACATCGTCGAGGCAGTAGAGGACGTGGCCCGGTGAAGCCCTTCCGGTACGTGCGTGCCTACAGCGTCGAGGAGGCGACCGCCGCCCACGCGGGCCGTCAGGGCTCCCGCTATCTGGGCGGCGGCACCAATCTCGTCGACCTGATGAAACTGGGCGTCGAACGCCCCGGGACGCTGATCGACGTCAGCAGGCTGCCGCTGGACGCCGTGGAGGAACTGCCCGACGGGTCCCTCCGCGCCGGCGGAACGGTGCGCAACAGCGACCTCGCCGCCCACCCGCTGGTGCGTGAGCGCTACCCCGTCCTCGCCCAGGCGCTCCTCGCGGGGGCGTCGGGCCAGCTGCGCAACATGGCCACGACCGGCGGCAACCTCCTCCAGCGCACCCGCTGCCCCTACTTCCAGGACCTGGGCAAGCCGTGCAACAAGCGTGAGCCCGGCACCGGCTGCGGAGCACGCGACGGCGTCCACCGCGACCACGCGGTTCTCGGCCACTCACCGCAGTGCATCGCCACCCACCCCTCGGACATGGCGGTCGCGCTCGCCGCGCTCGACGCCCAGGTGGAGCTCCAGGGCGTGCGGGGCCGACGCACCCTGCCCGTCGCCGAGTTCCACCGCCTGCCCGGCGGCCGTCCGGAACAGGACACCGAGATCGCACCCGGCGAGCTGATCACCGGTGTGCGGATCCCACCCGGGACCGCCGGGCTGCCCTCCGCCTACCGCAAGGCCCGCGACCGCGCCTCGTACGCCTTCGCGCTCGCCTCGGTTGCCGTGGTCCTCGACGTCGAGGACTCCGTCGTACGCCAGGCGCGGATCGCGTTCGGCGGCCTGGCCCACCGGCCCTGGCGCGCCCGGCACGCCGAGGAGGCGCTGGCCGGCGGCCCGGCGAGCGACGAGGCGTTCCTGAGCGCCGTGGACGCCGAACTCTCCGCGGCCGAACCGCTGCGGGACAACGCGTTCAAGGTGCGCCTCGCCCGCAATCTCGCGTGCGACGTGCTGCGCCGCCTCACCTCTTCGTGACCCGACTGCCTCCGCTTCCAGGGAGAACTCCCATGCCGGACACCGCCAGCGCCCTCGGGGCCCCCGCCGAGCGCAGGGAGGGCCCCCAGAAGGTGGCCGGGACCGCCCGCTACGCCGCCGAGCACACCCCTGAGGGGTGCGCCTACGCCTGGCCGGTGCCCGCCACGGTGGCGCGCGGCTCGGTCACCGCGGTCGACGACACGGCGGCCCGGGAGCTGCCCGGTGTCGTCGAGGTCCTCACCCACCTGAACGCGCCGCGCCTGGAGAAGCCGGACGACGCGACGCTCGCCGTGTTGCAGGACGCGCGCGTCCCGCACCGGGGCTGGTACGTCGCGCTCGTCGTCGCCGACAGCCTGGAGGCAGCACGCGAGGGCGCGGCAGCCGTCCAGGTCACCTACGCCGAAGAACCGCACGACGTCACCCTGAAAGCCGATCACCCCGAGGCCTACGTGCCGGAGGACGAGGACGGCACCTCCGGCGAGCATGTCCGCGGCGACGCGGAGGGCGCGTTCGCGGACGCGCCCTCCCGCGTCGACGTCACCTACCGGGTGCCGCCGCTGCACAACCACCCCATGGAACCGCACGCGGCCACCGCCCAGTGGCGGGACGGGCGGCTGACCGTGCACGACAGCAGCCAGGGCGCCACCACCGTCCGCGACGTCCTCGCGGGTCTCTTCGCGCTGCCCAAGGAAGACATCACGGTCGTCTCCGAGCACGTCGGCGGCGGATTCGGCTCCAAGGGCACACCCCGCCCGCACGTGGTGCTGGCCTCCATGGCCGCCCGCGAGACCGGAAGGCCCGTCAAACTCGTCCTGCCACGGCGCCAGTTGCCCGCCGTGGTGGGCCACCGCTCGCCGACCCTGCACCGGGTACGGCTGGGCGCCGAGAGGGACGGCAGGCTGACCTCCGTGATCCATGAGGTGACCGCGCACACCTCTCGCGTCAAGGAGTTCGTCGAGACGGCCGCCGCCGCCACGCGTGTCATGTACCCCTCGCCGCACGCCCGCACCACTCATCGCGTGGTGCCGCTCGACGTGCCGAGCCCCTCCTGGATGCGCGCGCCCGGCGAGGCGCCCGGCATGTACGTCCTGGAGTCGGCGATGGACGAGCTTGCCGTGACCCTGGGCATCGACCCCGTGGAGCTGCGGCTGCGCAACGACACCCGGACGGAGCCCGACTCCGCCAAGCCCTTCAGCAGCCGTCACCTCGCGGAGTGCCTGCGCGAGGGCGCCCGGCGCTTCGGCTGGTCCGAGCGCGACCCTCGGCCCCGCTCGCGCGCCGAGGGGCCGGTCCTGGTGGGCAGCGGGGTCGCCGCGGCCACGTACCCGGTGGTCGTCGCGCCGTCACAGGCGAGCGCCCACGCCTACCCGGACGGCAGCTTCGTGGTCCGCGTCAACGCCACCGACATCGGAACGGGCGCCCGCACGGTGCTCGCCCAGGTCGCAGCCGAAGCGCTCGGCGTCCCGCTGGAGTCCGTACGGACCGAGATCGGCAGCAGCGACCTGCCGGACGCGCCGCTCGCGGGCGGTTCCTCCGGGACCGCCTCCTGGGGCTGGGCCGTCCACGAGGCCTGTACGCGGCTCGCCGCACGCCTGGCAGGACAGGAGGGCCAGCAGCTGCCCCCGGAGGGCGTCGGCGCCACCGCCGACACCGCGGGCGAGGCCGACGCGGACAGCGACTACGCCCGCCATGCCTTCGGCGCCCACTTCGCCGAGGTCGGCGTCGACACGGTGTCGGGCGAGGTCCGGGTACGCCGGCTGCTCGGGGTCTACGCGGCCGGGCACATCCTCAACTCCCGTACCGCGCGTTCGCAGTTCATCGGGGCGATGACGATGGGCCTGGGCATGGCGCTGACCGAGGGCAGCACCATGGACCCCGCCTTCGGCGACTTCACGGAGGCCGACCTGGCCGCCTACCACGTACCGGCCAACGCGGACGTACCGGCGATCGAGGCGCACTGGATCGACGAGGACGACGCACATCTCAACCCCATGGGCAGCAAGGGGATCGGGGAGATCGGCATCGTGGGAACGGCCGCGGCCATCGGCAACGCGGTGCACCACGCGACGGGGCTACGGCTGCGCGAGCTGCCCCTCACGCCCGACCGGGTCCTCGCGGGCGGTCTCTGAAGGCATCGGCCACGGCTGAAGCCGTGGCCCCGGACCGTCGCGCCGTCGTGCCGTCGCGCCGTCGTGCCGTCGTGCCGTGTTCAGGCCGCCGCCCGCTTCTCCCGCGTCCAGGCCAGCAGCTTCTCCGCGGTCCAGGTCGTCACCACGCGCTCGGCGGGCACCCCGCACTCCTCGGCACGCTCGCACCCGATCACCTGCCAGTCCAGCTGACCGGGCGCGTGCGCGTCGGTGTCCACGGAGAACAGCACTCCGGCGTCCACGGCCGTCCGCAGCAGCCGACGCGGCGGGTCCAGGCGCTCCGGCCTGCTGTTGATCTCGACGGCCGTGCCGGCGGCCGCGCACGCGGCGAACACCTCGTCCGCGTCGAACTGCGACTCCGGCCTGCCGCGCCCGGTGACGAGCCGTCCGGTGCAGTGGCCGAGCACGTCGGCCCGTGGATTGCTGACGGCCGCGACCATGCGGCGCGTCATCGCCGCGGCGTCCATGCGCAGCTTGGAGTGGACGGAGACGACCACCACGTCGAGCTGGTCGAGCAGTTCCGGCTCCTGGTCGAGCGAGCCGTCGTCGAGGATGTCGCACTCGATGCCCGTGAGCAGCCGGAAGGGCGCCCAGCGCTCATTGAGGCCGGCCACCACGGTCAACTGCTCGCGCAGCCTCTCCGGCGAGAGACCGCGCGCGATGGTCAGCCGCGGCGAATGGTCGGTGAGCACGGCCCACTCGTGGCCGAGCGCTTGTGCCGCGCGGCCCATCTCCTCGATCGGGCTGCCGCCGTCGGACCAGTCCGAGTGCAGGTGGCAGTCGCCGCGCAGCAGCGCCCGGAGCCGGGCGCCGCCCCCGGCGAGCGGGGCGTCCGCCTCGCCTTCGAGCCGCTCCAGATACCCCGGCACGTCGCCGGACAGCGCCTCGCGGATCACACCGGCGGTCTTGGGGCCGATCCCCTTGAGCGACTCCAGGGAGCCGTCGGCGACGCGCCGCGCGGTCTCACCGTCGGCGAGACCGCCGACCACCGCGGCCGCGGTGCGAAAGGCCCGCACCCGGTAGGTCGGGGCGCGGCCGCGCTCCAGCAGGAAGGCGATCCGTTCCAGCGCCTCGACGGGATCCATCAGCACCTCCGGCCGTCGGGGACCGTGACGGCGTACGTGTGCTTCCAGCGTCGCCCACAAAGGGCGGCGGGGCATGTGAGGGCGGGAGCTTTCCCCGCCCCGGGGTGATGCCTACGCCGCGGGCTCGGCGGAGGGGGCGTCGGGCACGACCGCGAGCGGCCCCCGGAAGTCGAGGACGGCCTCGGCTCTCTGCTGGGTCTCCTCGGCGGCCTTGCGGGCTGTCGCGAGGACGTCGCCGTGTTCCTGGACGAGGGTTTCGTAGATCGGCGCCTCAGCGGCGTCATTGGCTGGCATGACCAGCAGCTCCTTGTTCGGGTGACTGTATTGGTTCGGTTGGGCCGCAGACGGCCGGTCCGCGACCTTACGCTGCGCGGACGGGCCTCCGCGGACCGGGGTCGATCACTGAGACGGCCGGTCCGGGGGGCCGGGGTGAGCCCGATGAGGCCCGAAACACGGCGCCTGTACGTGAAATGGGGGCCCCTGCGGTCCGAGGCCGGGCGGGATGCCGGGCCTGATGTGAGACTGCTGATGAGGCGGTGATCACAGATGTCGAGCCATCCCAGGGAGCCCGACCCCGGGGCCAGGGCTCCCGGGAAGCAAGGCCCCCGGCAGCCCGGCCCCGGGGAGCAGCTGTTCGAGCAGCTGCTCGCCGCGGCGCACGCGGCGGCTCCCATGGAGCTGCCCGCCCTGGCGCAGCGCTTCGCCGACGCCG
The DNA here is from genome assembly GCF_044455475.1 of Streptomyces sp. NPDC051218. Lineage (NCBI taxonomy): Bacteria > Bacillati > Actinomycetota > Actinomycetes > Kitasatosporales > Streptomycetaceae > Streptomyces > Streptomyces sp. NPDC051218. The sequence goes on from NZ_JBITEU010000013.1 coordinate 125,048, forward strand.
TGGGGCTCGACGGGGTGGACGTGTATCTCGTGGACCTCCAGCAGCGGTGGCTGATCTCGCTGGCCGAGGGGATGCCGTCCCTCGATGTGGACGACTCCGTCGCCGGTTCGGCCTATCGGGCGCACGCGCTGCGGGTCGAGGAGCTGCCGCAGGGCAAAATCGTCGCCTGGCTGCCGCTGATCGACGGCGCCGAGCGCCTCGGGGTGATCGGGGCCACGGCGTCGGTCATCGATGTCGCGCTGCTGCGGCGCTGCCGCATGCTGGCCTCCGTGCTCGCCATGACGATCACCTCGAAGCGTGCGTCGAGCGACAGCTTCGCGCGCCGGACCCGGTCCGAGGCCATGCAGCTGCCCGCCGAGATGCTCCGGGCCTTCTTGCCGCCCAGGACGATCGGCAACTCCCGTGTGATCTCCACCGCCGTCCTCGAACCGGCGTACGAGATCGGGGGCGACGCGTTCGATCACTCCTTGACCCCGTCGACCCTGCATGTGGCGATCTTCGACGCGATGGGGCACAACCTCGCGTCGGGGCTCACGACCGCCGTGGCCATGGCCGGCTGCCGTAACGCCCGCCGCGCCGAGGCCGATCTGCCCGAGCTCGTCCAGACCATCCAGCACGCGCTGGCCGGGTGGCTGCCCGAGCAGTTCTGCACCGGGATCCTCGCCCAGCTCGACCTGACCGATGGCGTGCTGCGCTGGTGCAACTGCGGTCATCCGCCGCCCCTGCTGATCCGGGACCACCGCGTGCTCGACCGTGCGCTGGAGCGGCCCGCCCAGCCGCCCATGGGGACGCCAGCCGAGCTGGCCGGTGTGGCGTGGGAGGTCCATGAGGAGGCGCTCGAACCCGGTGACCGGGTGCTGATGTACACGGACGGCGTCACTGAGCTGCGGACCGGGGGTGGCGCCGAGTTCGGCCTTGAGCGGTTCACGGACAGCATCATCCGCGCGACCGCGGCGGGCGAACCGGCGCCCGAGGCCCTGCGTCAGCTCATCCACTCCATCCTCGACCGGCAGGACAACCAACTGCGCGACGACGCGACGCTGTTGCTCCTGGAGTGGCGCCCGCCGGGTACACGGTGACCCCTCCCCCGCATGCCGGAACGTGTGTTCTGGATCAGGGTGGATACACGACAGGACACCAGCATCAGTCGCGCATGAAGGAGGACGAGCACCGTGGGAGACGACGAGGTCATGGGCGACGAGGTCTACCAGCCCGCCGCGGAGGAGGTCCGCGAGGACGAGGGCATCCTCGATCCGGAGGACACGCTCAACGACCGCGGGGCGGATCCGTACGACGAGGGCTGGTCGCCCCCGGAGCGGCCCCTCGGGGTGGGCCACACCGGCACCACCGCTCAGGAGCAGCAGGAGGGCGAGAGCCTGGACGAACGCCTGTCCGAGGAGCGGCCCGACCCCGCGCTCGAGGTTCCCGATCCCGGCGAGGCCGACGACGGCATCGGCGACACGACCGACACGGACGGCGAGCCGATCGACGAGGCGGAGGTGGGCGACGCCCGCGCAGGACGCCTCTTCGCCCCGGACGAGGGGGCGAGCGGGGACCCGGAAACCGACGCCGCGCAGGACATGGTCGGCGAGGACATGGGAATCGACGGCGGGGCAGCGTCCGCCGAGGAGGCCGCGGTGCACGTCATCGACCCGGACGCCGCGAACTGACCTGCGCGTTCCGAGGGGTAGGGCAGCGGTAGATCAGCGCAGGTCGAGCCGCATCAGGATCCGGGGGTGGCCGGCCAGCACGGAGGTGGTGTCGGCGGCGTGGGTGAATCCGGCACGTTCGAAGTTCTTGCGGATCCCCGCGTACGCCATCGTCAGGTCGACCTTGGCGTCGCCGTTGTCGAGCGGGTATGCCTCGACCACCGGCGCTCCGTGGACGCGGGCGAAGTCGACCGCGCCGGCGATGAGAGCGTGTGAGATCCCCTGCTTACGGTGGCCCGGACGCACCCGGAGGCACCACAGGGACCAGACCGGCAGATCGTCGACGTGCGGAATCTTCCGGTTCCGCGCGAAGGACGTCTCCGCGCGCGGCGCCACCGCGGCCCACCCCACCGGCTCGCCCCCGTCATAGGCGAGCACCCCCGGCGGGGGTTCCGCACGGCACAACCCGGCGACATACTCCCCTCGCTCCGGCCCGCGCAGCTCGTTGTTGAGCTTGGACGGGATCCGATAGCTCAGGCACCAGCAGACATTGGCACCGGCCGACTTGGGACCGATCACGGCCCGGACATCCTCAAAGACCGAGGCCGGGCGCACGTCGATGGACATGACACCACAGTGACACGGGTGCCCCCGAGGTCCGCGGATGCGGCGGCTTCAACGCACGCCCGAGTGGCCTCGCAGCCACCTGCCGAGGACGCCGAAGTCCTCGTCCGTCATGCCTCGCGTGGGGTCGACCCGCAGAAGTAGGGCCGACCCTGAGTGGTGGGCCTCCACCCAGAACCGGTCGGCATCGGTGATCTCGTCATCAACCCAGGCGAACGCGCGCCCAGCCGCCCACCGAACAACTGGGCGAGTCTTCCAGTGGAGGCCCCGCCGCTCGTCCTCTTCGGACTCATCGGACTCTTCGGGTGAGTCCGGCCAGAGCAAAAGAGGCAGCTCCGGCAGACCGAGCCACGGCGCGACGCATTCGTTCGCGTCGGCCATCCACGTGGTGGCCCACACCAGCTCGCACGGCAGCGCCAACAGGCGCGGCCCGTGCGCGGGATCGATCCGGGTGATCAGCGGGTTCGCGTCGGCTTCCGACGGTTTACCTCCGGTGCCGTAGGTCGGATATCCGTTCGGAAGCTGTTGTCGTGTCGCTCCGAAGGGAAGGAGGGGGCCATCGACGTCGAGAAAGAGAAGGGGCACTGCGGCACTGATCACAGATGAACGGTAGCGGGCGGCACCGACAGGCCTGCGAACGGAACCATCTCACCGGCTGCACATGATCTTCACGTGGAGGTTCGGTCTGCGGTTGAGCGTTCGATCAACTCGCAGTTCAGGGGCGTTTATTACTCAATCTTTGGCAGGTTTTTGCTCTGTCATCAGAGGTTAATGCGATGGCAAAGTGAGAGACACAGCTGCCGTACAGGCTGAATCCGGGGCGACGTGGTGCCCGCTGTTCCATGCAGCGGCCCGCGCCGCCTCACTGTCACCATCGACCCGACCACACCGCGTCCCGGCTCCGCCGGAGTGACGCAGGAGGCAGGCCATCATGAAGTCCCTGATCGACAACGCCCGTTCCTTCGCCGCGACGCATGTCGCGGCCCCTGAAAACGCCGCTGCCTTCCAGGCCCTCGAGGCCGGGCAGTCGCCCGAAGCCCTGTTCGTCACGTGCTCCGACTCACGCGTCGTACCGACCCTGATCACCGGAGCACGCCCCGGCGAACTCTTCGAACTCCGTACAGCGGGCAACGTCGTACCGCCCTACCCCTCCCGTGACGCGCGGGACTCCCGCGACGGCCTCGGCCAGGGCAGTCACCCCATGAGCGAGGCGGCCACCATCGAGTACGCGGTGTGCGTGCTCGGAGTCCGCGACATCGTCGTCTGCGGACACTCGCACTGCGGCGCGGTGGGCGCCCTGGTGCGGGGCGAAGACCTGTCGGGCGTACCGGCCGTGCGCGACTGGCTGGACCACTCCGTCGCCTCGGACGCCGCCCTGCGCTGCCTCTCCCCCGCCTCCACGGACGTGGCCGAAGCCGTGCAGACCCACGTGCTCGCCCAGGTGGAGAGGCTGCGCGCCTACCCCTGCGTGAGAGAGCGGATCGGCGAAGGCTCACTGACCCTGCACGCCTGGTACTACGAAGTGCACACAGGCACCGTCACCGCCCACCGCCCCTCGCAGGACGGCCGGCCGGCGTTCGGTCCGCTGTGAGAGCCGCCACGCCCCACCGACCGGCTCGCTCTCACGACAGGACCCCCCACCCTCATGTCCTCATTCCTCTCCACTCTCCGCTCCCCCTTCCGCCCGCTGCGTGAACCGGGCGTCCGGCGCCAGGACTTCCTCGCCTCGCTCGTCGTCTTCCTCGTGGCCCTGCCGCTGTGCGTCGGCGTGGCCGTCGCCTCCGGTGTGCCCGCCGAACTGGGCCTGGTCACCGGCATCGTCGGCGGCCTGGTCGTCGGCTTCCTGCCGGGCAGCGCCCTGCAGGTGAGCGGGCCCGCCGCCGGACTGACCGTCCTCGTCTTCGAGGCGGTACAGGAGTTCGGCCTCGGCATGCTCGGCGCCATCGTGCTGCTCACCGGCGTCCTGCAGATCGTCCTCGGCCTGCTGCGCTGCGGCCGTTGGTTCCGCGCCATCTCCGTGTCCGTCGTGCAGGGCATGCTGGCCGGCATCGGACTCGTTCTGATCCTCGGCCAGCTCTACACCATGGCCGGGGCCGAGCAGCCACGCTCCGGGCTCGACAAGATAGCCGGACTGCCCGGACTCCTCGCCGACGTGCTGGCTGACACCGCCTCACTGACCGCCGCGCTCCTGGGCCTTGGCACCATCGCCGTGCTCGTGCTGTGGCCGAAGCTGCCCGCGGCCGTGCGCGTGGTGCCCGCACCACTGGCCGCCGTCGCGCTGGCCACCGCGGTGGCCGCGGGGCTGCGCCTCGACGTGGCCAACGTGACCGTACGCGGACTGGTCGACGCCATTCAGCCGCCGGGGTTCGGCGACCTCGCGGCCCTCGGCAGTGTCGCCGTGCTCGGCACGGTCCTCGCCTTCACCCTCATCGCCTCGGCCGAATCGCTGTTCAGCGCCGCCGCGGTGGACCGCATGCACGACGGCCCGCGCACGCAGTACGACAAGGAGCTGGTCGCCCAGGGCATCGGCAACGCGACGTGTGGCGTCCTCGGCGCGCTGCCGATGACCGCGGTCATCGTCCGCAGCTCGGCCAACGTGGAGGCCGGCGCACGTACTCCGCTCTCCCGGGTCCTGCACGGCGCGTGGCTGCTGCTGTTCGCCGTGCTGTTCCCGGCCGCACTCGGCATCATCCCGCTGGCGGCGCTCGCCGGCGTCCTGGTCCACGCGGGCTGCAAGCTGATCCCCGTCAAGGCGATCGTCCCGCTCGCCCGCGAGCACCGGGGCGAGGCGCTGGTGCTCGCCACCACCGCGATCGCCATCGTGGTGACCAACATGTTCGAGGGCGTGGTGCTCGGCCTGGTGCTCGCGGTGGTCAAGTCCGCCTGGGACACCTCGCACATCCACCTGGACGTACGGGAGTTGACCGGCGGCCGGATGGTCGTCACCCTCACGGGCAACGCGACGTTCCTGCGGCTGCCCCGCATTCTCGAGACGCTGGAGGCCCTGCCCAAGGACCGGCCCATCGAGCTCGACCTGACCGCCGTACGGCATCTGGACCACGCCTGCCGTACGACGCTGGAGAACTGGGCGCTGCGGCACAACGACAGCGGTACGGAAGCGGTGCGCATGAAGACGTTCCCCGACTCCGAGTCCGGGGAACCCGCGGAGATACCGATGCGCCGCTGACCCCCGTCGGCCCCGCATCGCCCGCATCACCCGCCGCGCCGCCCGCCACCCGCCCCGGTGGCGGGCGGCGCGGTGCTCCTCGCGCCTTGCCGCCCGGTGGAATCGCCGAAAACAATCCCCCGCGGCAGGCGTGAGGCTCGATCGGCGGGGCACTCGCTCAACTGGCCCCGCCGCGTCCCCCCGTCGCGGCGGGGCCGTGCGGCTGTCGGGCACGCTGGTCGGCGCAGCCCGCGGCTAACGCCGGCTGCGTACCAGCAAGTACACGAAGTACGGCGTCCCGACGACCGCCGTCATGAGCCCCGCGCCCAGTTGCGCCGGGGCGATCACGGTACGGCCCAGCAGGTCGGCGAGGCAGACGAGGGACGCGCCGAGCAGCATCGCCACCGGGACGACCCGGACGTGGCGTCGGCCCACCAGCGCGCGTGCCGCGTGCGGCGCCACGAGTCCCACGAAGCCGATCGTGCCGGCAGCGGCCACCGCGGTGGCGCTGAGCAGCACGCTCACGATGAGAAAGCCGAGGCGCCCACGAGCCAGGTCGAGCCCCAGGAGCCGAGGCGTGTCCTCGTCGAGCGACACGAGGTCGAGTTCCTTGCGGCGGGAGACCGCCACGACCGTCGCGGCCACGAGCACGGCAGCGACCGGCAGGATGTCGGTGCCGCTCCGTCCGTAGGTGGAGCCCGAGAGCCAGATCAGCGCCTTGGTCGCGCTGAACCGGTCGGTGAGCACGATGACGAGGCTGATCAGGGCCAGGGATCCCGATGACACCCCCATGCCGACGAGGACGAGCCTGCTGTTCTGGAACCCGCCCTTCGCCGCGAGCCCGAAGACGACCAGGGAGCTGACAGCGGCTCCGGCGAACGCCGCTCCCGCGATGCTCCACGATCCGGCGCCCGGTACCGAGGTGACGAGGATGATGGCGCCGAGCGCCGCCCCGCCGGAGACCCCAAGGACGCCGGGTTCCGCGAGCGGGTTGCGGGTCACGGACTGCACGAGCGTGCCGGACAGCGCGAGCGCGGCACCCGCGCAGAGCGCGGCGAGCACCCGTGGCACCCGGGTGTCGAGGACGAAGGTGATGGCTTGACCCGACTGACCCCGGACCCAGTTGGCCACGTCGCCGAGCAGGAACGTGCTGTCACCGACCAGCACCGCGGCGATCGTGACGCCGACCAGCGCGCCCACCAGGAGCACCACGGTGATGACGTAGGCCGTCCGGCTCGGGATGCGCAGCCGCTCCGGCGCGACGGCCCCGGCGCCGTCGCGGGTGCGCATCGCCATGACGACGAGGAACACGGCGCCGACGACGCTCGTGATGACGCCCGTGGGCACGGCGACCGCGGTCTGGGATGACGTCACGGCGCGCAGCAGCACGTCCGATCCCAGTACGAGGGTGGCGCCCACCAGACCCGCGACGGGGATGCGGGCCCGGTGGCGTACGAGGGCGCGGAAACGACCGGCGAGTGGCCGCACGAGGGCGGGGGCGCACAGCCCCACGAAGGCGATCGGCCCGGCGAGCGTCACCGTCGCGGCGGCGAGCATCGACGCGAGGACGACGGACGAGACGCGCGTCCCACGGACCGGGACGCCGAGCCCGTGCGCGGCGTCGTCGCCGAGGGCCAGGGCGTCGATGCGACGGGCGATCAGCAGGAGGCCGGCGAGTGCGGCCCCGATGACGGGCGCCATCTGGACCACGCCGTCGAAGCCGTTCTGGCTGATGCTCCCCTGGCCCCATTGGTAGAGGCCCTCGGTCCGTTCGGGGAAGAGCAGGAGCAACGCCTCGGTGACGGCGTTGAGTCCGAGGGCGAGGGCGCTGCCCGCCAGGACGAGGCGGACCGTTCCGGCGCCTCGTCCCGACACCGAGAGCACGACGGCGGCCGCCGCGAGGCCGCCGACGAACGCCACTCCCGACGAGGCGAGCAGCGGGGCCGTGGCGCCGCTGGCGACCAGGATCGTCACCGCGAGGTAGGCACCGGTGTTGACGGCGAGGGTGTCCGGTGCGGCGAGCACATTGCGGGTGACGGCCTGCAGGGTCGCGCCGGCCGCGCCGAGCGCGACGCCGACGAGTATCCCGGCGACCATGCGCGGCATGCGTGAGGCGATGACGACGGAGGATTCGCCCTGCTCGGCCTGCCCGGTGAGGGCCTTCCACACGTGGCCGGGGCCGACGGACGCGGTGCCTTGCGTGATGTCGACGACGGCGAGAACGGCGACCAGAAGTACGAGACCGGCCGTCACCGCGACCGCGCCCGATGGGGATGCGGCCGCGCGTTCGGGCGTGGCTGAGGGCGTTGCGGTGACGGCCACGGTCTCCTACTTCTTCAGGCTGTCGACGAGGGCGTCGATGTACGCCTCCATCGCCTCGGGGCCGCCGAACATCCAGATGCCGTCGGGCAGACGGTGCACCTCGTCGTCCTTGACGAGCGGCAGGGACTTCCAGACGGAGTTGTCGGCGAGTTCGTCGGTGAACACGTCGGAGCTGTCGTCGCCCTTGTTGCCGATGTAGACGAGCTTCGCGTCGTCGTCGAGCGCGGTGAGGCCCTCGACGTCGGTGGTGGCGAGCCCGTAGTCCTTGTCGCCCTTGAGCTTCCAGGCGTTCTTGAGGCCGAGGTCCTCGTTGACGGCGCCGAGCAGGGAGTTGCTCGTGTAGCCGCGCAGGGACACCTGGTTGGAGGCGGCGTAACCGTCGGCCATGGCGATCTTCGAGCCGTCGAGCCCGGCTTCCTTCAGCGCCTTCTTGCCTTCGGCGACCTTGGCCTCATACGACTGCTTGGCCTTCTTGGCCTGCCCGGTCGTGCCGGTGGCCTTGGCGATGACGTCGAGGGTGTCCATCATCTGCCCGACCTGGTCGGAGCCGTCGGCGGCCTTGACCTGGAGTACGGGGGCGACCCTCTTCATCTGCTTCACCGCGGAGGCCGACATGTCGGTCGTGGTGACGATGAGGTCCGGGGTGAGACCGGCGAGGGTGTCCATGCTCGGCTCACCGCGGGTGCCGATGTCCTTGGGGTCGTTCTTCAGCGGAACGGCCGAGTCCCACGCCTTGTAGCCCTTGACGTCGGCGACACCGACGGGGTCGACGCCGAGCGTGACCATGGACTCGACGACGTTCCACTCGGTTCCGACGACCTTCTTGGCCGGCCCGTCCAGCTTCACCGTCTCGCCGTTGGCGTCGGTGAGGGTGATCGGCTCGGACTTCTTGTCCGAACTGGCCTTGGCGGGCTCGGAGGTGCCACAACCGGACAGGATGAGGGCCGCGGCGGTGGCGGCCGTCGCGGCGATCAGGGAGCGTCTCATGAGGAGGTGTGGAGCCTTTCACTTCTGCTGTGGTGGCGGCCTATCGCGCGGGTGCGCAGCCGGCCGGTGAGGGGGTCTGTGTCGACCTCGATGCGGATGCCGTACGTCTCGGAGAGGCGCTCGGGCCGCAGTACGTCTTCGGGGGCGCCGTCGGCGACGATGCGCCCGGCGTCCAGGAGGGCGATCCGGTCGGCGACGGCGGCTGCCTGGTCGAGGTCGTGCAGGACGACGCCGACGGCGATGCCGCCGTCGTCCGCGAGGTCGCGCATCAGGTCGAGGAGTTCGATCTGGTAGCGCAGGTCGAGGTAGGTGGTCGGCTCGTCGAGGAGGAGCACGCCGGTCTCCTGGGCGAGGCAGCCGGCGAGCCACACCCGCTGCAGCTGTCCGCCGGAGAGTTGGTCGACGGCGCGGTCGGCGAGGCCGTCGACGCCGGTCATGGCGAGCGCACGTTCCACCACGGCGGCGCCCCCGGGATCGGCCTGACCCCAGCGCCCCCGGTAGGGATAGCGGCCGAACTCCACGACGTCACGGACGGTCAGACCGCCGGGCGTGGGGCGTCCTTGGGTCAGGAGCGCGACGCGCCGGGCGAACTGGCGGGACGTGAGGTCGAAGGCGTCGGCGGCGTCGGCCGTGCCGGAGTCGAGGGTCAGGGTGCCGAGCCGGGCACCCTGCAAGCGGGCGACGGTGCGCAGCAGTGTCGACTTGCCGCTCCCGTTCGGGCCGACGAGAGCGGTCACTTCGCCGGGCCTGAGCTGGATGGCGGCGTCGTGGACGACGTCGACGCCGTCGTACGACACGGTCATGTGCTCGGCGGACAGTTCGTGACCGCGCGGACGTGTGGCGCTACCTGCGCGTTCACCTGATCTCACGGCGTGAAGGTTAGCCTAACCTTAGTCTGGCTGGAAGTAGGGGGTCCCAACCCGGCCCAGATCCCCCTTTCACGCACGGATGCCGCCCATCTGCACGCACGGGTGCCGCCCATCGGCCGTGACGATGGGCGGCACCAGAGGCGCTGTTTCGGTCCAGTTCCGTCAGTTGTTCGGTCCTGGTCCGTCAGTAGAGCTTCTTGACGGCCTTGATGGTCGTCGTCTTGAAGTCGGCCACCTGCGCGTGGGCGAAGTTGCCCATCTGCCCCCACTTGACGAGCGTCACCGTCGTGCCGTCCCGGCCGACCGAGAGCATGTTGATGTCCGACGAGCCCGTCGTGGCCTCGGTGTGGACGCCGTAGACGTGGGCGCCCTCCTCGACGTTCAGCTTCCCGTAGAACTTCTGGGTCGCGGTCACGTCGGGATACTGCTGCATCAGCTTCTTCGAGCAGCCCTCCAGGTTCTTGCGCAGCAGCGCCGCGAAGTCCTTGGCACGCTGCTCACTGCGCTCGACCACCGTCACCTGGAGGGCGTTGGTGTCCAGGTCCGTGCGGTAGTCGCGGTGCACGGAGATCGACGGCAGGGCCTCTCCCACGCACATCGGCAGCGGGTCGGGCTGCCCGGCGGTCACCGGGCCCGCGACCCACGCCGACGACGCGTGCGGCGGCAGCTCCGCCGGAGCCAGGAACCGGGGCGAACCGGCGGCGGCCGCCGGGCTCGTACCGGCCACCACACCCGCCACGGCCACCGCGGCACCCAGGGCACACAGTCCTCGGCTCATGCGAACGCTCATCATCGTCAACTCCCCGTTCCCGGAGGGCCGGCTTGCCCGACCCCCACGCCACATACGACCCGCGACATCCCGCGACCGTTGCCCGCTCCCCCGTCACAGCCCTGTCCGCGATGTCACTGAACGGCTACCTCCGCTACCGGTCGCCGTACGCGGACCCGCTGCGACCCGCAGGTGACGGGAAGGGGAAGATTACGTTCCGCCCGCTTCCTCGTGACGGACCCGCGCGACACGTGTCCAAGGGGTCGAGCAGGGAAAACGGCACAGTGCGCCGTCCGCACGCCCCCCGTCCGCACGAACCGTCCGCACGAACCGCGAGGAGCAGCCCATGACCAGTTCCGCGACGCCTGAGGGTGCGGGGCGCGCCGGCGTCCCGGACGGGCCCGGGTCTCTCCCCGCCGCCGGTCCTGCCGGAGCTCCCTCACCGTGGACCCGGCGCGGCTCCGCGTTGCGCCGCACCCCGGTGGCGATGTGGAACGACGACGTGTCGGACTGGGCCGCGGCGCTGACGTACTACGCGATTCTCGCCCTGCTGCCCGCGCTCCTGGTCACGGTCAGCCTGATCAGCCTGGTCAGTCCGCACACCACGCAGTCACTCATCGCCGAGGTCACCGACTGGGCACCCGCGCAGTCGGGCAGCGCCCTGAACGAGGCCCTCACCGAGATGGCCCGCGCGCGGTCCGCCGCCGTGACCGTGGTGATCGCCGGCGGGGTCAGCGCACTGTGGTCCGCGTCGAGCTACGCGGCCGTCTTCCGACGGGCCCTGCACGCGATGCACGGCGTGAAGGACACCCGGCCGATGTGGCGCAAGGCGCACCGCGTGCTGATGACCGCCGCCGCGCTGCTCGCGCTGCTCGCCGCGAGCGCGCTCCTGCTCGTACTGAGCGGCTCCCTCGTCGAGACCGTCGGGCGGCGCATCGGGGTCGGCGACGCGGGACAGACCGCATGGACCGTCATGAAGTGGCCCGCCCTGGTCTGTCTCGTGGTCCTGCTCGTCCTCGTGCTCTTCCGCAACGCGCCGCCGTCGGAGCGCGGCTGGCGCCGCAGTCTGCCGGGCGGCCTCCTTGCAGCGCTGCTGTGGCTCCTGTCCTCGGGCCTGTTCACCTTGTACGCCACGGGGTTCGGCACCTACGGCAAGCTCTACGGCTCACTGGCCGGAGTGGTCGTCTTCCTGGTCTGGCTCTGGGTGTCCAACCTGGCGCTGCTGGCCGGAGCGCAGTTCACGGTGGAGATGGCGCGCGTACCGGCCGACGCGTCCGCCTGACCGTACGCAGCCGTCCAGGACGGGCCCTGGTTGTGCGCCCCCGGGCGGAAATCCCGGGCGGTGCGCTCGCGTTCGCCCTTCCCTGCGCGCCGCGTGCGCTCCCCCCATGGGGGTTCGGGTGCGGCGTGCAGCGGTGATACGCCTGAAGGACGAACTACTCGTGCGCGTGTTCGCCACGCGGTATCGAAGAGGAGTCATCCCATGGCCTCGTTCGACACGGGACGGTTGTGCGCGATCGTCAAAATCCTGGACCAGGCAAGCATCCACCTCCGACTGGCCGCCAGCGACTGCACGCTCGCCGGTGCGGCGCCGACCATGACCCGGCCGGCCGCCGGCCCCACCGGGGCCGATGCGACCGCGTCCGGCATCACCGCCCTCCTGAGCGTCTCGGAACAGGCGTCGGGCAGTGTCCGGCGCGCTCTGGTGCACATCCGCAACGGAGAGGATCAGCGCGCCCAGCACGAACTGGACCGGGCCCGGACGCAGCCGTGCGTGGCAGTCCTCACTCCGGCCGGACTGCCGCGGCCCCTCCCCCGGCGCGTGACCACGGCACTGCGTCTGATGCAGGGGATCTCCGGCTTCTTCCCTTCCGAGACGGAGCAGGTCCTGCTGCGGGCAGCCCTGCCCTAGCCCCGGGCCCTCGATGCCCTGGACCCGGGCCCCCGACACCCTCGGCACCCGCACATCCCGTCACTCGAATGGGTGAGTCGAGGGGAGGGTGGGCGAAGTCACCCCGATCGCCGCAAACAGCCCGTAAAAGGACCTCGAACGAGCTGTCCGAGCACGCTCCGTAACTCTCCTGGTTGCGCCCCGCTCCGGTCCGGAGCGGGATGGAGGGGACGCGTGCGGCGTCCGTGGCGAGATTCGATTCTGCCCGTCGCGCGCTGCGAGGGAGTGATCACCCATGACTCAGGGCGAGGCCTTCACCAGCGCCGACGGGCTCGCGGGCCTTACGGCCTATGACCGTACCGGCGAGAAGATCGGCAGCGTCGAGCAGGTGTATCTCGACGACCGAACTGGGCGTCCCGAGTGGGTGACCGTGAAGACCGGTCTCTTCGGCATGAAGCAGAGCTTCGTGCCGCTCGCCGGAGCCCGCCGACAGCAGGACGAGCTCCACGTGACGGCAACGAAGGAAGCCGTCAAGGACGCCCCGCGCGTGGACGCCGACCAGCACCTCGAGCCGGGCGAGGAGCAGGACCTCTACACCCACTACGGCCTCACGCGCCCCAGTGGCACGCCTGCCCCCTCGGCAGGTGGCCGCTCCGGTACCGCGGGCATGGCCGGAGCAGGTGCCGGTATGGGCATGGGCGCCGGTGAGGGCCGCGGCAGCAACGCGGGCGCGCGTGAGTTCGCGACGCGCTCCGGCGCGGGCGACGAGGGCAAGCGGGACGAGATGATCCGCTCGGAGGAGCGCCTCCGCGTCGGGACGGAAGAGCAGGAGGTCGGGCAGGCCCGCCTCCGCAAGGTGGTCGTCAACGAAGACGTGAAGACCTCCGTCCCGATCTCCCACGAGGAGGTCCGCGTCGTACGCGAGCCCATCCGCGAGGGTGACCGCACGCGCGCCAACATCGGCGAGGAGCAGACCGAGGTGACCCTGCACGCCGAGAAGGCGGTGGTCAGCAAGGAGTCCGTGCCGGTCGAGCGTGTCCGTCTCGAGACCGAGAAGGTCACCGAGACCGAGGAGGTCTCGGACACGGTCCGCAAGGAGCAGATCGAGTTCGACGACGCCAAGGGCGAGCGCCGCGCGAAGGGCGAGTCCTGGCGCGACCGCAAGCAGGGCCCGAGCCACTGACGCCCCTCAGGGCGCCGTGATCGAGGGCAGCTGAAGCAGGAGGAAGGGGAGCACCCCGGCACGGGTGCTCCCCTTCCTCCTGCTCAAGTTCCTCCTGCTCAAGTTCCTCCTGCTCAACTTCTCCCTGCTCACCTCGCCGACACCGTCAGCTGCCGCGGCTGGCTTCCTCGCACTCGGGGCAGGCAGGTCTGCCGTCGATCGTCACCCCGTCCTCGGAGGCCGCTGCACAAACTCCGGGCCTGCTGGGGTGGTTGACCCCGCAGTGGCAGGTGCAGGTGGCGGTGACCGCTTCCAGGGCGGAGGCGCGTTGGGGGGCGAGGCCCATGCGGATGTCGTGGCAGTTGCGGCACAAGGGTGAGTCGAAGGCACCGGTCAGGCCTGGTTCGGCATGACCGGTGCATGACGCGGGGAACTCAGGGTGGGCTCCGCACAGGCAGCGGCACGAGCCGGGGTGCGGTGGCTGGGCCTGTGCCTGGGTGGTCATGCGGCCATTGTCCCCTCGGTCCCCTTGCTCAGGCGCCGGCGGCGGCTCCCGCCCCGCACGCCGCCGCCGCGACGGTGATGACCTTCTCGTACAGCTCGTCGTCGAGCAGCACCGTGAGCCCGCTCGCGATCCCCCAGGCGACATGTGCGGCGTCCTCGCCGAGGATGTGTTCCTGCTCGTGCAGCTCCCGGCCGAGGTACTGACTGTGCAGGTCCCGCGGGCCCTGGCTCTCCGCACGGCGCCGTACGGCTTCCACGGCGCTCGCGGCGAAGGTCTCGTAGGGGGAGTCGCCGAGCAGTCTGCGCAGCTGCTCCAGCTGGGCATGCGCGGCACGCAGGCGCAGTGGCCAGTCCCGGCTGTTGCCGAACTGCTCTTCCATGGCCTGCGCCAGGTCGATCCGGCGGAACATCTCGTCGAGCGGGTCGTAGGTCATGATCTCTCGGTAGCGGCTGGCGCGGGCAGGGCGGCGCAGGCTCGCGGGCGGGCTCCCCCGTGTGGCTGCGCATTCACCCTGCCGGACACCTGCCTGCTCAGGCCGCGGGAACCGCCCCGGTCGCGAAGTACGGCTTGCAGACCGAGCCTGACCAGTCCGTCGCGATCTCGAGGAGACGGTTGCCGTCGGCCGACGGCAGCAGGCTGGAACTGTAGTTGGGGCAGTAGTCGACGGTCGTCGACTCGACGGCGACCGGCGCGGGAATCTCCCGCCAACTGCCCGCGCCACCGGCGCTGTTGACCCACACGGTGCGCCCGCTGCCGGCCGCCCTGCTGCCGTCGCGGTTGTACATGACCTGACCGACGAGGAAGAGCCTGCCCTTGGGGTTACCCGCCTCCGGCGCCCACGCCAGGTTCGGCGCGTGCTTGAAGTACTTGCCGTCGGCGGTCTCCGGGCGGATTCCCAGGTAACTGGTGGCGCCCCAGTTCCAGCCGTCGCTGGAGGTCCGGTAATGCACGACGCACACGAACTGCCCGGCGGCCGCGCAGATCTCGTACGACATGAAGTAGGTCCCGTCGCCCATCTTGCGGACCACCGCCATGCCGGGCCGGTCCGAGGCGAGCGTGCCGGCCACCGTGTCGTGGTGTCCGGCCCAGGTGACCCCGTTCGCACTGCGGGCGGCCACCAGCTTCTGGCTGTGGGCGGCGTCGGTCTCGTCGGAGTAGTGCGCCACGAGCTGCCCGGAGGCATCGACGGAGAACTCCGGCTCCCACAGTCCCTTGTCGTTCGGCGCCGTGGCGATCGTGGACAGGTAGCTCCAACTGCGGCCCACGTCATTGCTCTTGAAGACCCGTAGAGCCATGCGACGGTTCGGCTCGTCCTGTCCGATCGACGCCGCCCACAGCAGCGTCCCCGCGGGCAGGTCACCGATGCGCTGCGGGAGTTCGTACAGCGTCGAGCAGCACAGCCCCTGCCCGCCCGCCGCCTCGGGGTCGCGCACGGCGCCGACTTCGCGGAACGACGCGCCCCCGTCCGTGCTCTCGTGGATGGCGCCGAGCCCGTTGTTGCCGTCGAACGTGACCACGGAGGCCAGGATCCGGCCGTTGGCTTCGCCGCTGTGGGCGAGTCTGACGGCGCGTGGGTAGAGGCCGGTGCCGTCGCGCAGCAAAGTCCCGGTCGCGGCGTCGGCCGACGTCCCGGACTGCGTGACGAACAGCGCCGCCAGGAGGGCGAGCAACAGGGGGAACAGGAGCGTGGGGCGGAGGAGACGTGGTCGTGCGGGGTCGTGCGCTGACATGGGCCTCTCCTGACTCTGTGGTGGTGGGGAGCGAACGGTGTGCTGTGGTCAGTTCTGTCGGGGTGCGAGCCGGATGACGTTCCAGGAGACCGGCGGCAGCTCGGCCGTCAGCGCTCCCTCGGTGGTGATGTGCGTTTCGGTCGCTCGGCGCGGCGCCACCCGGTCCGGTGCCGCCTCGGTGTTGACCGCGTCCGGGTCCTGGTCGGCGAGGACCAGGTGTTCGACGACGCGGTATCCGGCGACGGCACCGCGCAGCGCGGCCTCCAGGCGCAGCGGCTGCTCCTGGTCACGGTTGACGGCGAGAACGGTGAGCGCGCCCGTCTCCTCGTCGTGGGTCACCACGGTGTCCAGTGCGGATACGTCCCCATACTGAGGTGTGTCGATGCGCGGGCCGGTGGCGTCGGTGCGCAGCACGCGTCCGGTGGCGAACCGGGCCGCCTGGGCGAAGGGGTGGAAGATGGTCTGGCGCCAGCTGGCGCCGCCGGGCTCGGTGCGGATGGGTGCGATGACGTTGACCAGCTGGGCCAGGCAGGCGACGGCCACCCGGTCGGCGTTGCGCAGCAGTGTGATGAGCAGCGAGCCGACCACGGCGGCGTCCGTCACGCTGTACGTGTCCTCGATGAGCCGGGGTGTCTCGGCGGTCTCCAGGTTGCGCTCGCCGGGGAAGCGGGCGGCGTACCAGACGTTCCACTCGTCGAAGGAGAGCTTGATGTGCTTCTTGGCGCCCCGCACCGCCCGCACGTGATCGGCGGTCGACACGACGTCGCGGATGTACTGGTCCATGTGCGCGCCTGAGGCGAGGAAGCTGGCGCGGTCGCCGTCGAACTCCTCGTAGTAGGCGTGCAGGGAGAGGTAGTCGACCTCGTCGTAGGTCTGCTCCAGTACCTCGCGCTCCCAGGTGCCGAAGGTCGGCATCCGTGAGTTGGAGCTGCCGCACGCGACGAGTTCGATGGACGGGTCGACCTGGCGCATCGCCTTTCCGGCCTCGGCGGCGAGCCGTCCGTACTCGGTGGCCGACTTGTGGCCGGTCTGCCACGGTCCGTCCATCTCGTTGCCCAGGCACCACAGTTTCACGCCGTGCGGTTCGCTCACGCCGTGCTTGATGCGCAGGTCCGACCAGGCCGTGCCGCTCGGGTGGTTGCAGTACTCGACCAGGGCGCGGGCTGCGTCGATCCCGCGCGTTCCGAGGTTCACGGCCATCATCGGGTCGAGACCCAACTGGCGGGCCCAGCCGAGGAATTCGTTGGTGCCGACGCGGTTGGTCTCGATGGAGCGCCAGGCCAGGTCGAGTCGGCGCGGGCGGTCGGCGACCGGGCCGACGCCGTCCTCCCAGTGGTAGCCGGAGACGAAGTTGCCGCCGGGGTAGCGCACGAGCCCTGTGCCCAGTTCGCGGACCAGCTCGGCGACGTCGCCGCGGAATCCGTCGGCGTCGGCGGTGGGGTGCCCGGGGTCGTGGATGCCGGTGTAGACGCAGCGTCCCATGTGCTCGACGAAGGTTCCGTACAGGCGCGGGTCGACGTCTCCGACGCTGAACTCGGGGTCGATGACGAACCGTGCGGTGTGCGGCATGTTCTGGTGCCTCTCTGTGGTGCGGTCTCTGACTCGGGTGCGGGGTGGGCTACTTGAGGCCGGTGCCTGCGATGCCCTCGACGATGCGGCGCTGGAACAGCGCGAAGACGGCGAGCAGCGGGATCGCGCCGAGCACGGCGGACGCCATGAGCTGGGCGTAGGGGACGCCGAACACGTCCTGGACGGAGGTGAGTCCGACGGGCAGCGTCATCATCTCGGGGTCGGTCACCACGAGCAGCGGCCACAGGAAGTTGTTCCAGACTCCGACGAACACGAAGATCGTGACGGCGGATACGGCCGGGCGGGAGATCGGCATCACGATCTGCCAGTAGGTGCGCAGCCAGCCCGCGCCGTCGGCACGTGCCGCGTCGATCAGCTCCCGCGGGATCCCGTCGAAGAACTGCTTGAAGACGAACACGGCCACCACATTGGGGACTTGGGGCAGCACCACGCCCCAGTACGTGTTCAGCAGACCCGCCGACTGGAGCGCGAGGAACTGCGGGATCATCAGGACCTGGCCCGGGATCATGATCCCTGCGAGCAGCAGCACGAACGCGGCGCGGCGCAGCCTGAACCGCGTCTGCGACAGGGCGAAAGCCGCCAGGGACGCCATGACCACCGTGAGGACCGTGGTGAGGGTCGAGGTGATGAAGCTGTTGGCGTACCAGTACGGCAGCTTGCCCGCGTCGAAGATCTCGCCGTACGCGTCCAGGGTCGGGTGCGCGGTGAACCACCCGGTGGGATCGGTGACGACCTCCTGCGCGGGCCGCACCGACGTGGCGAGCGCCCACGCCAGCGGGACCAGCCACAGCAGCGCGAGGGCGATGAGCGTACCGAGCGCCACCCGGTTGAACAGGCGCTCCGAGTCGCGGCGTGGGGCCGGTGGCGCGGTGCCACCGCGCTGTTGCGTCTCGGGTCGCGTGGCGATCGCGGTCATGGTCAGTTCTCCTTCTCGGCGCGGCGTACGAGGGCGAACCAGACGAGGGAGACGAACAGGATCACCAGGAACAGGAGCAGCGACACGGTCGAGGCGTAGCCCACGCGGCCCTCGACGAACCCGGTGTCGTAGATGAGCTGGAGCGAAGGGCGGGTGCTGCCGTCGGGGCCGCCGTTGGTCATCATGTAAATCTGGTCGAAGACCTTGAGCGAGGCGATGATCTGCAACACCGTCACCAGCGTCGTCGTACGGCCGAGCATCGGCACGACCACGTGCCGGATGCGCTGCCAGGGTCCGGCGCCGTCGATGGCGGCCGCCTCGTGCACCTCGCGCGGCACGTCCTGCAGACCGGCCAGGTAGAGCACGAAGTTGAAGCCGATCGTCCACCACACCGTGGCGGCGGCGATGGAGATCATCGCCCAGTCCGGGTCACCGAGCCAGGACGGCGGGGTTTCGACGCCGAACCACGTCACCACCTCCTGGGCCAGGCCCAGTTGGTCGGCGTAGATGAACATGAAGAGCAGCGAGACGACCGCGGACGGCAGCACGAAGGGCGCGAAGAACGCGAACCTGAAGAACCAACGGCCGCGCACGAACCGGTCGGCGAGCAGCGCGAGAGCCAGGCTGAGCAGTACGAGGGGCACGGTCGTCAGGACCGTGAACCACAGCGTGTTGCGCAGGGTCCGCCAGAATTCCGCGTCGCCGAGGACCGCCGAGTAGTTCGAGAGGCCGGCGAAGTCACCGAGGCCGCTCTTGAGCAGGCTCGTCTCGAAGAATCCGGCCACCACGGTGTAGATGAGCGGTCCCACCAGGAACACCAGGTAGAAGAGGGCGAAGGGCAGCAGCATTCCCGGTCCTGCCCAGCGGTCGCCTCTGCTGGACGTCGGGGAGGGAGCGGTCGTCGTGGCCACGGTTCGGCCTTTCGGTCAAGGCGTACGGGATCCGGGGGCAGGTGGAGCAGGCGGGGCCGAGCGGCGGGTGGGGGTGGGCCGGTCACACCGGAGCGGGGCGCGACGCCAGTTCCCGCAAGTCGCGGCGCAGCCGCGCGGCGCCCGCGGTAGGGCTGGTGTCGCCGGTGAAGACGGAGGTCACGGCGTCGCCCACCACGATCTGCAGGGTGCTTCCCGCGCCGCCGTACCAGGCGGCCGGGTCATAGACCGCCCCGTCGGCGGCCGTGGCGTAGTGCGACTGCGGAACCAGTTCCTTGTACGCGCGTGAACGCTGCGTCGGCAGCCAGGCGGGGACGTGGCCGCCCTCGGCCCACAGCTTGCTGGAGTGCAGCATCGAGGCGATGAACCCCAGGGAGAGATCCAGGCGTTGGGCCGTCTCGGTGGGCGCCTTCGGCAGCACCAGGGCGTGCGAGTCGGCGGCGCAGGCGTAGGGCGCGTCCTTGAAGACGCGCGGCAGGGGCCGCATGTCGAACTTCACCTTCGCCGACTGGACCGCGAGGGCCTGCCAGACGCCGTCCATCAGGAAGCCGGCCTTGCCGGTGGTCAGGAGCGTGATGGCGCCCTTCCCGTCGGTGTTCGCCGGGATCACCTTCTCCTGGCTGAGGCGCCGGATGTACGCGAGCGCCTCGGCCGCGGCGGCGGTGTCGATGACCACCCGCTTGCCCTGGTCGGCCACGAGGTCGCCGCCGCCGAGCTGCCGGTACAGCGACCAGAACAGGCGGAACTGCATCGAGGACTCCTTCACCGAGGCCACCGAACCGCCCCAGGCGCCGGTCACCTCCTTCGCCGCGCGCAAGGCGTCGATGAAGGCGTCGGGCCCGTCCACGTCCACCAACTGGCCCTGCCCGTCAAGGAGTCCGGCCTTCTTGGCGATGTCCGTGCGGAAGAAGAGGACGAAGGGATGCGTGTCGAGGGGCACGGCGTGCGGCGCCCCGCCGAACTGGGACTTCCGCCAGGGCCGTGCGTCGAACTTGTCCTCGGTGAGACCGTGCCGCGCCAGATCCTCGGAGTGCAGTTCCGTGAGCAGACCGGCCTCGGCGAGCGTGGGCAGCTTCGACAGATGGACCACCGCGACCTGCGGCGGCCGGTCGCCGAGCGTGGCGAGGGTGAGCTTCGTGTAGTACGGGTTGCCCCACAGGAACGTCGCCGATTTCAGCTCGGTCGATCGGTGTGCGGCCCGGTAGGCGTCCTGCATCGCCAGCATCCGCTCGCCGTCACCGCCGGTGAACGGGTTCCAGAAGTTCAGCCGGGACGGCGACGGCGCACCGCCGGTGAACCCCTGCGCGATGGTGCTGCCGCAGCCGCCGACGGTGAGCGCGGCGGCGCCGGCCGCACCAAGCGCGAGCCCTCCGCGCAGCACACGGCGGCGGGAGGGGGCGGGCGGCGACGGGGTCGGTATGCGGTCCCGCATGGGCATGCGTCCTTCCACGGCGGACAAGACTGGCAAGGCAGGCAAGGCGTGAAACGAGTACAACGTTGCAATGCACGTCAGCGACAACCGCATCTTGTGGCCGCCTGCTGCGTTTACAACGTTGTACTCAGCTGGCAATACGACGTCAACACCTGGGCCTGCATTACCTGTTCACGTACTGCGCCGATCACTGTCCGCTCCCGCCGGTTACAACGTTGGACCATGACGTACGCTGCTGCTGTCGGGGGAGGTCAGGGGGAAGGAGAACGCGGTGGCAGGCACCCGCCTGAAGGATGTCGCGGAGCGCGCCGGGGTATCGATCAAGACCGTGTCGAACGTCGTCCGCGGCGAGATCAGGGTCGCCGACCGGACACGCGAGCGCGTCCTGCGCGCCATCGCCGATCTCGGCTACCAACCCAACGCCTCCGCACGGCACTTGCGCACCGGACGCAGCGGCATCATCGCCCTCGCCGTGCCCGAACTCGTCGCACCGTACTTCGCCGAGCTGGCCGCGCAGGTCATCGCGGCCGCGAAGAAGCGCGGTTGCACCGTGCTCATCGAGGACACCGGGGGCAACGCGGACGAGGAGCTCCGCATCGCCTGCGGGCTCAGTGACCCGCTCATCGACGGCGTGCTGCTCAGCCCGCTCCGCCTCGACGAGCAGCTTCTCGCCGCCCGTGAAGGCCGCGTACCGCTCGTACTCCTGGGCGAGCAGTCGTACGAGATCCCCGCGGACCACGTCCTGATAGACAACTCGGCGGCGGCACGCGAGGCCACCGACCACCTCTTGTCCCTCGGCCGACGCCGCGTCGCCGTCATCGGCCAGCCCGCGGGCCCCGCCCACGCGACGACGGTCCAGCGCATGCACGGCTATCTGACCGCACTGCACGCGGCCGGCGTCCCGCACGACCCGCAACTCGCGCCGGGCACAAGGTCGTTCACCCGAGCCGCCGGAGCCACGGCGATGCACACACTATTGAAGCTGGACGACCCGCCGGACGCGGTCTTCTGCTTCAACGACATGCTGGCCTCCGGAGCGCTGCGGGTGGCGCACGAACGCGGCCTGCGGGTCCCGGACGACCTGGCCGTGATCGGCTTCGACGACGTGGAGGAATCCCGCTACAGCGTGCCGAGCCTGACCACCATCGCCCCCGACAAGCGAGGCATCGCGGAGCTGGCCGTGGACGCACTGCTCCGCAGAATCGACGCGGGCACGATGGCCCCCCACACGCGGCTCACCGCGGGATACGAACTGGTGGTGCGGGAGAGTACGCGCGCGGGGGGCTGAGCCGGCCGCACCCACGCGACGGCGACCAAGCTGCCCAGACCCCCCGACGCCACCCCTTGGCCAGATCCTTGCACTCCCTGACCATCTGGCCACTCGTCCGACGCCCGGCCGCGGCGCAGGATCGATGGCATGAAGATTCTTTGGGTATTCGCACACCCCGAACCGCAATCCCTCAACGGCTCGCTGCGTGACGACGGGATTCAGGAACTGCGTGATCTCGGGCACGAGGTCCGCGAGTCCGATCTCTACGCGATGAACTGGAAGCCCGTCGTGGACTCCGGTGACTTCCACCGCGAGACGGACGGGCGGCTGCTGGTCGGCGCCGAGCAGGAACATGCCTACAGTGCCGCCGAGTTGACGGACGACATCGCCGCCGAGCAGGAGAAGATCGCCTGGGCCGACACGTTGGTCTTCCAGTTCCCGCTGTGGTGGTTCGGGCCGCCGGCCATCCTCAAGGGATGGTTCGACCGAGTGCTGGTGCAGGGCTTCGCCTTCGGACTCCAGGACCACTCGGGGCGGACTCTGCGCTACGGCGACGGCGGCCTCGCGGGCAAGCGCGCCATGGTCATCACCTCGGTGGGCGCGCGGGAGTCCGGCTTCGGGCCGCGCGGGATCCACGGGCAGCTGGACGAGGTGCTCTTCCCCGTGCTGCACGGCACCTTCTGGTACACGGGGATGGACGCGCTCCCGCCGTACGTCGTCTACGGAGCCGACCGTCTCGACGCGGCCGGCTACCGGGACCGCACGGCCGAACTGCGCGAGCGACTCCGCGCCCTGCCGTTCACCGAGCCGCTCCCCTACCGCCACGAACACCGCGGCGACTACGACGACGCACTGGTCCTGCACCCGGAAATCGAACCGGCCCTCACCGGCATCGCGGCCCACCGCTCACGAACCCCAGGGCGCTGAGGCGGCCCGTCAGCCCTGGAGGCGTTCGATCATCTGTCGCATGACGTCGACGGGCAGGCAGGGGTGCATGGCCGCGTTCTCCGCGGTGCTGCTGTCCCCGAGCAACCGAACCAGCACCCGCGCGGGCAGCCGCGGGTGCCGAGCGGCAGCGTGGCGTACGGAATCGTGCGGGTCGTCGAGGAGACGTGTGGCCGATGCCGCACTCAGTCGGGGGTCGGTGGCCGCTCGGCAGCGCACTTCGTCGCTGGTGTCCCGGCTGAACCGCTCCACCAGCTCGGGCGTCGACTCCGGGTCGTCCAGGGCCAGCCGGCGCATGCGGGGGTTCTCGTCGTCGGTGTAGCGCAGAAGGCCGCTGCGGGGGAAGTTCGGGTGTCCGTGCGGGCGGTCGGGTGTGCTCAGGCTGCCGGTCCACCACTGCCACACCTCCAGGAGCATGTGGGCGGGTGCGTCGTCGCAGGACTCGGCGAGGAAGAGGCGCACGACTCGGTCCTCGTCCCGGGCCAGGCGTTCGACGACGTCCGGCGGCAGACGACGGGCGCGGGCGACGCTCCTGCGCACGAGGGGGTGGGTGGAGGAAGCGAGGCGGCGCATGGCTGAGGGGTCGTGATGCAGCGCCTTGACCCAGTCGAGCGCGTGGTGATGGCCGCCCGCATCGAAGGTGATGGGGATGGCCGCCCGCTGCTCCTCGGTGAGGTCGGGGCGCCTGGCCACCATGGAGCGAACGTCCTCGTCAGGGTCCTGGGCGAGGAGGGCGACAAGGTCCGCTTCCAGACGCGGATTGCTCGCCAGGGAGCCACGCCGGGACGCGTCCCCGTGGTGGGCCAGGTGTTCGGCTAGTTCGCGCTCCAGCCAACAGCTCGCCACCGCGTCATCCGTGAATCCCTCGTCCTCGTAGACCGCTCGGGACAGCGGGTGATCCTGGTGGTGGCGCAGCAACGCCGTTGCGCGGACCTTGCTGTCGGGGTCGGCCAGCAGCCCCTGCCGCCGAGAGTCGTCGAGATGGGGCCACGCCTCGCGGCAGGCCGCGGCCCGCACCGGCGGTTCGGGGTCGGTGGCCAGCGCGGTCAGGAGCCGCACGGGCAGTCCCGTGAGGCGAGCGGCCTCCTCACGGATCTGGGAGGACGGGTCGGCGGCGAGCTGCCGGTGCGCGGCGCCGCCGACCTCGACGCGCCGGTCCGCCGCGATCATGGTGAGGATCCACCGGCGCCGGGAGTCGGCTTCCCCGAGGATCAGGCGGCTCCACTGGTCGGCCGTGAGGCCCGGCTGCGCTTCGGCCAGCAACGTCCGTATTTTCCAGTCCGGATGGGTTATGGCCGCCTCCACCACCGCGGTCGGCAGGCGACGCCACAGCAGGTGATGCGACAGCCCGAGGAGGCCGCCCCGCAGGTCGTCCGGGGTGGCCGGGTTGCGGGCGAGACCATGCGCCCACGCCCCGCGCAGCCCCGCCGAAGGACCCGGCTCCCGGAACAGCGAGGCCCAGGCCGCTGCCTGCTCCTGCGGGGTCTCCTCGGTCCGCGCCACAGCGGCCGCCTCCTGTCACTCTCGTACCTCGTCCACGGCGAAGGGCAAGCCGCCCCATCGTCCACCAACGTACGGTGCTCACCAGCTGATCCCGGCCCCCACAGGCAAGTGATCGCTGCCGGTGTCCGGAAGGACCCACGAGCTCTGCGGCTGCACTCCCTTGACCAGGATCTGATCGATCCGCGCCATCGGGAAGGACGCGGGCCAGGTGAACCCGAAGCCGTCGCCCGCCGCGTCCTGGGCGGAGTGGAGTTGCGAGGTGAGGGCATCGAACGCGCGGTCGTCCGTGGTGCCGTTCATGTCGCCGAGGACCACCAGCCGCTCGTTGCGCTCGGCGGCGACCGCCTTGGCGAGGGCGTCCGCGCCGAAGTCGCGCGAATCCGTCCAGAAGCCGTTCCTGGGCTGCAGCCGCACGGAACCCAGGTGCACCACGTACACGGCGAGCGGCCCTTGGTCCGTGGCCACCGTGGCGCGCAGCGCCCGGGGCGGGTCCTTCGGATGGTCGGCCGGCCGGGTTCTCGCCAGCGGGCCGACATCGCCCCGCACGACGTCGACCGCCCGGGTCCCCGACAGCGGCAGCTTGCTCCACAGCCCGACGGTGCCCTTCACCACGTGGTGCGGGTACGCCTTCGCCAGCTCCTTCTCGTACGTGACCGTGGCCTGCGGAGTCATCTCCTCCAGGGCCAGCAGGTCCGCCCCGGAAGCGGCCAGGTCGCGCGCGGTGCCTGCCGGGTCGGGGTTCTCGGCGTTGACGTTGTGGCTGACCACGGTGAGGTCGCCGCCCGCCTTGGACTCGCCGATGAGAAGGCCGCCGAAGAGGCTCAGCCACGCCACGACCGGCAGCGACAGCGCGAGCAGAGCCGAGGCGGAGCGGCGCCACAACGCCCCGGCGAGCAGCACCGGGACGAACAGGCCGAACCATGGCAGGAACGTCTCCACCAGGCTGCCGAGGCCACCCCTGTCCGTGATCTTCGCGTGCAGCAGCATGAGCAGGCCGAGCAGCAACGCAAGCGCGGCGAACACCGGGCCGCGCTTCCACGGGCCCGGCCGGGAGCGGCCGCTCTCCTCGGCGCCCAGGACCTCGGCGCGCTCCTCGGTATCGGCCTGAGGCCGCGCAGCCATGACTTCTCGTGTCGCTTCACTCACTGGTCGGACGTCCTCTTGGTGAAATGTGCCGGTGGTGCGGGCAGTTGAACGCAGATGCGGAGGCCTCCCGCCGGGCGGGGGGAGATGGTGAGGGTGCCTTCGTGCACTTCGGTGATCCGCTTGACGATGGCCAGACCGAGGCCGACGCCCTCGTGCTCGTGGTCGCCGTGAATGCGTTCGACGCCGCGCCGGAATGGCTCGGTGAGAGTCGAGACCAACCTCGGGGAGAGCATCTCGCCGCTGTTCTCGACCGTGAGCACCACGCTCTCGTGGCCGGCGCCGGTCTCGACCCGCACCGTGCCGCCCTCGGGCAGGTTGTGCACGATCGCGTTGTGCACGAGGTTCGTCGTCAACTGCAGCAGGAGCGCAGCCGATCCGAAGGCCGGGGCGATGTCACCGGAGGTCTTGATGGTGACACCGCGCCGCTCGGCGAGCGGCAGCAGTGTCTCGGTGGCCTCTTCCGCGAGCAGGGACAGGTCGACCGGCTCCGGCGCGTATGACGTCTGGTCGGCGCGGCTGAGCACGAGCAGCGCCTCGGTGAGTTCGATCGCCCGGGTGTTGACGGCGTGCAGCCGGTCGACGGTCTCGCCGAGGTCCTGCGTCGGATCGGTGCGCGCCACGTCGAGCAGTGCCTGTGAGATCGCCAGGGGGGTGCGCAGTTCGTGCGAGGCGTTGGCCGCGAACCTCCGCTGTTCCGCGACGTGCGCCTCCAGCTTTTCGAGCATCATGTCGAAGGCGTCGGCGAGTTCACGGAACTCGTCCTTGCGGCCGGGCAGTCGGATCCGGTGGGAGAGCTTTCCCCTGGTGGCCATGCCGGTGGCGTCGGTGATCCGGGTCAGCGGTGCGAGCATCCGGCCGGCCAGGATCCACCCGCCCACGAGGCCGAACACCAGCAGGAACGCCATGACGGCGGCCGCCCGCGGAGCGAAGACGTCCAGGAGAACGGACCGTACGGGGAAGACCCCGTGGGGTCTGACATCGGGGTCGTAGAGCATCGCGCGATCGGGGACGTACCGAAGGAGGAACATCCAAACCGCCGCGAGCAGCAGGCCGCCGGCCAGCATGAGGAAGCCGGCGTAGCTGAGGGTGAGCTTGAAGCGAACGCTCAACCCGGGCGTCCTATCCATGCTCTGCTCCCTCGCGTCCACGCTCCGGCTGAGTGCCGATGCGATATCCGGCCCCGGGCACCGTGGCGATGAGCCACGGCTCGCCGAGCCGCTTGCGCAGCGCCGAGACCGTGATGCGTACGGCATTGGTGAACGGGTCCGCGTTCTCGTCCCAGGCTCGCTCCAGAAGCTCCTCGGCGCTGACGACCCCGCCTTCGGCGGCGACCAGCACTTCGAGCACGGCGAACTGCTTCCTGGTCAACGCGACATAGAGGCCGTCGCGGTAGACCTCGCGGCGGAACGGGTCCAGCCGCAGCCCCGAGATCTCCCGCACGGGCGGCCTGTTGTGCGCACGCCTGCGGTCGAGTGCCCTGAGCCTGAGCACGAGTTCCTGGAGCTCGAACGGCTTCGTGAGGTAGTCGTCCGCGCCCAGTTCGAAGCCGGTGGCCTTGTCGTCGAGACGGTCGGCGGCGGTGAGCATGAGGATCGGCATTCCGCTGCCGGAGCCGACGATGCTTCTGGCGACCTCGTCACCGGAGGGTCCGGGGATGTCCCGGTCCAGGACGGCGATGTCGTAGGCGTGGACGCTCAACAGCTCCAGAGCGGTGTCTCCGTCCCCCGCGATGTCGGCCGCGATCGCTTCCAGGCGCAGGCCGTCACGGATGGCCTCCGCCATGTAGGGCTCGTCCTCGACGATCAGCACTCGCATGCTCCGAGGCTACGAGTCGGCGCGTATCGTCGGCATATCGAAAACCGCATACGGGCCGGCAACACCGCGCTGCCTTGACTGCGGACATGACCTACAACGAATCAGCACGAACAGCAGAGACGGCAGATACGTCAGCACGCCGAGGGCGGTCGACCGTCTTCGCACGCCGAGGCCGGTCGATCGTCATCGCCGCCCTCGCGATCGGCGGCGCGACGCTCATGGGCGTCGTCGGCTGCCAGTCATCGCAGTCCTCATCCGCTTCGGCGTCGATATCACTGGGCAAGGCGGGTGGCGCCGTCCCCGACGGCGTGACGGTCTTCGACGACGAGACTCCGGCCGTGGCCAAACTCGACCCCGATCTGCTCGCCGCCCTGCGCCGGGCCGCGAAGGACGCCGCGGACGACAAGATCACGTTCTACGTCAACAGTGGCTGGCGTTCCCCGGAGTATCAGGATCAGCTGCTGCGCGAGGCCGTCTCCACGTACGGCTCCAAGGAGAAGGCCGCCCGGTGGGTGGCCACGCCGGACACCTCTCCCCACGTGTCGGGGGGCGCGATCGACATCGGACGCTCCGACGCCACGGCGTGGCTGTCCGCACGGGGTGCGGGCTACGGGCTGTGCCAGATCTACCGGAACGAATCCTGGCACTACGAATTACGCCCCGAGGCCGTCGAGCAAGGCTGCCCGCCCATGTACGCCGACCCGACGCACGACCCGAGGATGCAGCGGTGACCGGCGCGACGAGCCGCCCGGTTCACTCCGGGGCTTCCCATCACCCCGCCGCTTCTCCGAGGCGTCCGTCGCCCAGCCGCGCCACATAGGCGTCGACCAGCGCGATCTGCCGCTCGGCAGGGAACTCCTGGGGCGCGAACAGGGCTTGGACGACCAGGCCGAGCACAAAGCTCTGGGCAGCCACGGCGGTGTCATCAGGCCGCGGGCCGAGGGGAAGTTCGCCCACCTCCTGGGCCCGCGCGATGTGTTGGGCCATCCGCTCGCGTGCACGGCGATAGCGCTCGGCGTGCTCGCGGGCCAGCTCCGGATCGGCGAGCGCCACGTCCCAGGAGGCCACCCAGATGCGGTTGCTCGCGGCGCTCTCCGGGTCCAGCGGGAGGATGTCGAGCAGCGTCGCCCGCAGCATCGCCAGACCGGATGCCTCACCGGCCCGTTCCGCCGCCGGGCGTGGGCGGTCGGCCGAGTGCCGGTCGAGTACCTCGAGGGCGTGCTTCAGGAGCGCGCGCTTGCTGGGGAAGTAATGCGTGAGCAGGCCGGTGGTGGCCCCCATCTCCGCGGCGACCGCGCGCAGGGTGAGGCCGCCGAAACCGTGGGAGGCGAGGACCCGCCACACGGCCTGGGAGACCTCGGTCCTGCGGGCGTCATGGTCTGTACGGGCGGGCGGCGTCATGGCCGTTAGAGTACATACCCAACGTTCGTTACGTACCTGGTGCACGACGCCGGGGCACCCGCCCGCGCGCGCCCAGCCGGACAACCGCATAGGACCAGTCATGTACGCCATATCGCTGACCGAGAACGCCGAGCTCCGCATGCTGGAGCCCTGGCAGGACGCCGAGTTCCTGGCCCACATCGACCGGGCTCGCGCCAACACCGACCCGTGGATCCCCTGGGCCGCACGCTCCACCGACCTGGACTCCGCCCGCGCCACCCTCCAGAGCTACGCGGACAAGCAGGCCGCCGATGCCGGGCGGATCTACGGGATCTGGCGGGACGGCGTCCTGATCGGTGGCGTGATGTTCGTGCATTTCGACGCCGAGAGGGGTAACTGCGAGATCGGTGTGTGGGCCGAGCCGGCGGGCGAGGGCAACGGTCTGATCAGCGCCTCGGTACGGCACTTGATCGCGTACGCGTTCGGCGAGCGCCGCATGCACCGCGTCGAGTGGTGGAACAGCACGGGGAACGCCCGCAGCCGGGCCGTCGCCCAGCGCATGGGTATGCACCTGGACGGCACCCTGCGCGAGCAGTCGCTGTACAACGGCATCCGCCATGACATGGAGATCTGGTCCCTGCTCGCACACGAGTGGCGGGGCGAGCAGGACACCGCGTGACGTGTGCGCCTCAGGCGTGACGTGTGCGCCTCAGGCCCCCCGCCGTTTGCGCCTCAGGCCGCGAGGCTCTCCGCGAGGAGGAGTACGCCGATCAGGATCATGGCAGCGCCCGAGACGCGGGTGACGGCGCGCGCGGCCTTGGGGCGTGCCCGCAGGATGGTGCGCGCGAGGACGCCCACGGTCAGGTAGATCGCGGCGCAGCTCAGCGTGTGGACCAGGCCGAGCGCGCCGATCTGGGCCGCCAGCGGCCAGCTGCCGTGCGGGGCGGTGAACTGCGGCAGCAGGGCCAGGAACAGCAGAAGCGCCTTGGGGTTGAGGCCACTGATCCCCGCCCCCTTGAGGACCCGGGCCCCCGCTGCCTCGCCGTCTCCCTCCTGGGGTGACGTCCCGGCGACCGCGGGCCGGGCGAGTGTCGTGGCTCCGAGCCAGACGAGGTAGAGGGCGCCGAGGACCGTCAGGGCGGTGAGGACGGACGGCGTCCGCGTCACCACCGCGGCCACGCCGGCGGCGACCACGGCGGTCAGCGCGAGGTAGCCGAGCAGCAGGCCGCTCACGGCCGGGACCACGGACCGATCGCGGAGCCCCGCATTGATCGCGTAGGCCCAGTCCGCTCCCGGCACGAGGATGAGCAGGACTGAGACGGCCCAGAAGGCGGTGATGGAACTGACGGCCACGACGTACTTCTCCCTCTCGAACAGGTTCTGAGTAGGAGATTAGTTCCGAATAGGCCAAACGTGTTTCCAAGTATTGCCAGCTCAGGCAGCCTGAGTGGCAGAATCTCCCCCATGGATGATGTGGACCGGAAGATTCTTGCCGAGCTCCAGGAGGACGGCCGTCTTACGGTCACGGAGCTGGCGGCGCGCGTACGGCTGAGCCTCTCGCCGTGCCATCGCCGACTGCGTGAACTCGAACGGAGCGGCGCCGTCCGCGGCTACCGCGCGATCCTGGACGCGCGCGCCGTGGGACTGAGCTTCGAGGCTCTGGTCTTCGTCACCATGCGCCAGGAGGACCGCGACACGGTCTCCGCCTTCGAACACGCCCTCACCGAGATCCCCGAGATCTTGCAGGCGGAGCGCCTCTTCGGAGACCCGGACTATCTCGTACGCATCGTCACCAAGGACCTGCCCGCCTTCCAGCGGCTGTACGACGACAAGCTCGCCACCTTGCCCGGGGTGCAGCGCCTGAGCTCCACGCTCGTCATGAAGCACGTGGTGAACGAGCGCGCCCTGCCCCTGTGAGGGCCGACAACGGCTGGCTTTACCTGGCGGCACGCTCACGGCGGCGCCCCTGCCGCTCTCACCACTCGGCGAACGAGCCGTCCTCGTGCCGCCACACCGGGTTGTGCCAGTCGGCCTCGCTGTCGTCGGCCGCGCGTACGGCCGCCTCGTCGATCTCGATGCCGAGCCCGGGTCCGGTCGGGCGCAGGAGGTGGCCCTGATGGAAGCGGAACACCTCGGTGTCGGCGAGGTAGGACAGGACGTCGGCGCCGGTGTTGTAGTGGATGCCGATCGACTGTTCCTGGATGAGGAAGTTGGGGACACCGACGGCGATCTGGAGGCTGGCGGCCAGCGCCACGGGGCCCAGGGGGCAGTGCGGGGCGATGAGGGTGTCGAAGGTCTCGGCCAGGGAGGCGATGCGGCGCACCTCCGAGATGCCGCCCGCGTGGGACAGGTCGGGCTGGAGGACCGCGATGCCGGCCTGGAGAACGGGCAGCACGTCCTGTCGTGAGTACAGGCGCTCGCCGGTGGCGATCGGCACCGGTGAGGACGCGACCAGGGCCGGCAGCAGATGACCGTACTCCGGCAGGAGCGGTTCCTCGACGAACATGGGGGCGAGCGGGGCCAGGTGGGGCAGCAGCCTGCGGGCGTTCGCGGCGTGGAAACGGCCGTGGAAGTCCAGCGCGAAGTCCCTTCCGGGGCCGAGGACTTCGCGGGCCGCGGCGGCGCGGGTGACGATCTCGTCGATGTCGGCGACGGTGGCCAGCGGGTTCATGCGGCCGCTCGCGTTCATCTTCACCGCGGTGAAACCCGCCTCGACCTGTGCCGTCACCTGCTCGGTGATGTGGGCGGGGCTGTCACCGCCCACCCAGCTGTAGGCGCGTACCCGCTCGCGGACCGGGCCGCCGAGCAGTACGTGCACCGGCACGCCGAGCCGCTTGCCCGCGATGTCCCACAATGCTTGGTCGAGACCGGCGACCGCGCTGGAGAGGACCGGGCCACCCCGGTAGAAGGACCCCTTCGTCATGACCTGCCAGTGGTCCTCGATGCCCGACGGGTCCTTGCCGATGAGGAGTTCGGCCAGCTCACCGACGGCCGTACGCACCGTTGCCGCGCGCCCCTCGACCACCGGCTCGCCCCAGCCGACCACTCCCTCGTCGGTCTCCCCGCGGCACAGCAGCCAGCGGGGCGGCACCGCGAACGTCTCTACACGGGTGATCTTCAACGGTGAACCTCCATGGGCAGCACGGCAGTTGACGTACGAGGTCGGCGGCGCGCCGGTGGGCCGACTCAGGCGGAGGTCTTGTACACGCTCCATCCGCCGTCCACCACGAGACTGGCGCCGGTGACGAAGGACGCCTCGTCGCTCAGCAGGAACGCCGCGCTCGCCGCGACCTCGTCCGGGTGGCCGAGGCGGCCCGCCGGGGTCTGCTCGACGCTGCGCGCCCGGTCCGCCGCGCCGATCGTGTCCCAGGCCCGGGTCAGGATGGGTCCGGGCAGGAGGGCGTTGACCCGAACGCCGGGTGCGTACTCCACCGCCAGTTGGCGGGCCAGACCGGTCAGGCCCGCCTTCGCCGCGGCGTAGGCGGGACGTCCGGGCAGCCCCATGACCGCGTGCACGGACGAGACCAGGACGACCGCGCCTCGCGTGACACGCAGGTCGTCGAGGCAGGCCCGTACGCCGAGGAACGCGCCGGTCAGCATGACCGACAACTGCCGGTTCCAGTCGGCCGGTTCGATCGCGTCGGCGGCGCCGCCGCGGACGGTGTAGGCGTTGCTGAGGAGGCCGGAGACCGGGCCGAAGCGGGCGCGGGCGGCCGCCACCGCCCGCGCCCAGGACTCTTCCTCCGCGACGTCACACGCCTGGAAGACGGCATGACCGCCGCCGTCCCGGATGGCACGCGCGGTGCGCTCGCCCTCGTCGACATCCACATCGGCGATCACCACCCCGGCCCCTTCGACCGCGAGCCGCCGAGCCGTCGCCGCGCCGATCCCCTGGGCACCCCCGCTGACGACCACGCAACGGCCGACAAACCGCCGCCCGGAACCCGCAGCCGCGCCGCCGGTGAATCCATCAGCCCTCGACGACTCCTGCGACTCCAACGCCCCTTCCGGCCCCAGGTCCCCCTCCGACCCCCCTGACCCTTCTGAACCGAATGCCCCGGAAGACTCAGAACTCACAGGCAACTCCCGCCCCTCGCACAGACACTCGGCAGCAGACGACCCACCCCGCCATTAACCCCCACGGGACACCTCGCCGCCAACACCCCCTGCTTCTACGGTTGGACGACGTGATGGTGACCGTTCAGCGGAGCGCCTGGGCTCCCAGGACCGACAGACCGCGAAACTCCCCGCGCTGTACGCCGCCACCTCCCCCGACGCCCGGCGTGGCGGGCTCTACGGGCCTCGCGGTCCGGGGCACATGGTCGGCCCTCCCGGCGAACAGAAGCTCTACTCCCGTTTGCGTGGCGCCGAGGAGGCCCACCGCGTCTGGCAGGTCTCCGAAGAGCTGACGAAGACGCCCTTCCCCGACAGCTGAGAATCCCCCGGGGCCCACCGCTCCTCAGGCTCGTCACCGAGCAGCGAGGTCGATCGTGAACGTCACCCGGTCGAGGCCCGGACCGTCGTAGTCCGGCTTCACGCCCGATGCCGTGAAACCGAGGCGCGTATGGAAGGACTGCGACGCGGTGTTCTGCGGACTGGTGATGCAGTGCACGTATCGGCGGCCGCGTGAACGGGCGAGAGCGAAGAAGGCCCCGTACAGGGCCCGCCCGATGCCCTGCCCGTGCAGTCGCGGGTCGACACCGACGAAGTGCACGTACGCGGCGTCGAGTTCGGTCTGCGACATGAAGCCGACCAGGAAGGCCACGACGTTCCCTCCGTCACCCTGCCGCCCGTCGGCCTGCGCCCCCTCGCGTTCGACCAGAAGGCTGGTGGTGGTGAAGTGCTGGAAGTACAGCCTGGGCAGGAGCAGCGAACGCTCCAACGCCCCCGCAGGCCCCTTCAGGCCGCCCCACCACTCGTCCAGCACGGCGAGCACCTGTGGATGGTCTCCCTCTACGGGATGCCGCGCCGTCAGACCACCTGGAAGAACGTCGATCATCGGTGCAGTCTGTCACCGGCGCGATCCACGCCGCTACGCCATTAACCGCGGGCTCCCGCGCCCCCCACCACCGCTCTCGGCTAGGTTGACGCGGCCGATGATCGGCCGGCTAGGAGGATTCGGTGAACGGACGACGAGCGGTCGCGACGCTGGCGGCAGGTGTGGCGGTGACCATGGCGCTGACGTCATGCGGCGGCGAGAGGGACCACCGGACGGGCAGGAGCGTGACGCCGCCCGCACCCCTCTCCTCCCCTTCATCCCACTCCCCTTCACCATCGCGTACGGAGCCGAGTCCCACCCCCGAGGTCCTGTCGCCCACCGGCCCGGTGACCGCACCCGGCCGGGACGCGATGACCGGGCCCCAACAGGTCTTTTCTGGCGCAGAGTTGAAGAAGGCGCTCCTGCCCGACTCCACGTTCGGCCGGCACCTGACGCGCGGGGACGAGTTCGCGATGGCCTTCGAGAGCACGCGTGAAAAGCGGAGGGGGCGTTGGCAGTACTGCCTCCTCGGGGACGCGGACCCGGCCTGGCTGGGCACAGCCACCTATCGCGGCACGGAAACGGCGGCCCACACGCAGCGCGTCATCGGTAACGAAGGGGAAGCGGTGGCCGTGCAGTGGCTCGCGCCTCGCTGCCCGCGGCATCGGCCCGCCACTACATGCGCCTCGAACAGGACATCAGGCGACACTGCCCCTCCTTCTCCTCCGACATGGAAGCGGGCACGGCCGACGAGAAGTACTCCGTGGAACCGCTGAAGGGGCTCGGCGACGAGGCGTACGTGGAGATCCACGAGATCGAGTACGAGGGCAATGTCCGCACCGAGTACGCCGCTCACGCCCGCGTCGGGGGCGTACTCGTCTCGGTCACAGGAGTCGCGGGCGTGGCGGACCGAGACGACACCGTCCGGTGGACCGCACATCTGGCCCGGAAGGTGGGCAGCACGTTGTACGCCGCCGGCGAGGGGTGAGGGCTCACCCGCGGCTCGACCGTTACGGGCGCGATAGCTCAACTCACGTACGGGCTTTCGGTGGTTGCGGGAGGGCGCGGTATCGGTCGAAGGCTTCCCTAGCGTCCGAAACGAACGCCTCGTGACGCACCAGGTCAGCCAACTCGCGCTCCGTGAACCAGGCGTGCCACGCGATCTCCGAGGCATCCGGTCTCACCGGACCCTTCACCACGACCTCGTGCAGGCCGAGCCAGTAGGGGCTGATCACGCCCGCGCACAGGAACTTGAACACGAACCGCGGGCGCCCCTCGACCCCGAGCTCTTCCGACAACTCCCGCGCGGCGCCCTCTTCATACGTCTCCCCCACCTCCGTGGCCCCGCCCAGCATCCAGTTGAACTGGCCCGGAAAGCGCGACATGTCCCCGGGCCGGCGGTGAACGAGAATGCGCCCGGCGGTGTCACGACACACGATGGTCGCCACGCGGTGCAGCCAGCCCTGCCGAATGGCCTCGTCCCGGTCCACGACTGCCACCACCTGATCGCGCTCGTCCACGCGCTCCACGGACTCACTCATGGCTCCCACGATGGCAGGTACCACTGACAGTTGACGGCACCGACGGGGCGGCGGCCGGATCGACGGACGCATCCGTGGGGCATGCCGCCCCTCACTCGATGGCGCTCCGGCCGAGAACTCCGGTTCGTAGGGCGGGAGTCCCGAGGCGCTCACGAGAACGCTTCTGCCCGATCGGTTCGGTATCGGCGCGGCGGCCGGCTTCGGCATACCGCTCTTCGGGTTCGCCGTGCCGGGTCGAGTAGGGCGAAGACTGCCGGTCCCTGTCCTTCGCCCCCTTGCCCCTCTCGCCGTGGCCTCCGCCACCGTGGCCCCTCTCGCCGTGGCCTCCGCCACCGTGGCCCCCCTCGCCGTGGCCTCCGCCACCGTGGCCCCTGGCGCCGTCGTCCCGCTCTCCTCGGTCTTCCTCCGTGTTCTCCGTAGGCCCTGGCCTCCGCGCGCGGGGCGAGGTGGGTTCGCAGGTCGAGACTGTGCAGACGTGGTCACCACCGCGTGGCGCTCCGGCGCGGCCCTTGTCACCCTCGCCGCCCCTTCCGCCCTTCTCACCCATCACACCCTTCACGGTGGGTTCGGCCCTCCCCTTGGTCGACCGTGATTTCGGGGAACTCGTCGAGGAGTCGAGCTCCCATCGTTGCTCCGGCGATCCGTCACGGACCTTGACCACGGCCTCCGCTCCCTTGCGCGACGAGGCAGGCGCCACCGCGAGTCCTTCGTGCCACCGCGGCAGCAACTCCCCGCGTGCAGTCAGGTCGTAGCGCACCTCGTCGGCATGCGCGGTCGAAGGTGCCACACAGGGCCCGAGGATGAGTACGCCGTCGTCCCGGTGTGAGTCGAGGCAGAGTTGAGGATCGGCGGCGCTGCTCAGGAGCCCGTTCTTGTCGTACGACCACTGCTGGCTCTCCGCGGCCGAGCACTTCGCGAGCTTCACCTCGGCGCCGGGCTTCACCTTGCCCCGGACGTCGAGGCACAGATCTGCCTCCGTATTGCGGAGCCTGCCCTGGTCGGACCTGCCGGGCTGCCCCGCCGATGTGGGTGGGGAGGTACCGGCCGAGGGCGGCTCGGGGTCCGCGCTGGGGCGGGCGTCATGGCTGCCGGTCATGCCGGTCATCCCGGTCGGGGGAACAGCACCGTCGCCGCCGCCGTCACCCGACGAGAGGGCGATGACCAGCACCGTGGCAAGCAGGGCCGCGGACCCCACGGCCGCACCGGTGCGCAGCGCCCTGGAAGGCGGACGCGTCGACGCGTGCGGGCCGCCGGCCGGCAGAGGGACGTGAGACGGCGGTCGGTGTCGTCCACCACCGCCCGCGTGCCTGCCGCCTTGACCGGCAGTTCCCGCGCCACGCTTCGTGGCGCCCCCTCGCCCCGGCCGCGACTCGAGGTAGCGGCGGGCGCCCCACCCGAGGACCGCTTCGGCGAGCAGCGTGCCCAACTCGCCCTCGACAAAGCTGAGTTGTTCGGTCACGTCACAGCAGTGGCGGCACGACGACAGATGCTGCTGGACATCGGGAAGCAAGGTGCCGCCACGACGCATCGTGACGTCGATGATTCGGTTGTAGAGGGGGCATTCCTCGGTGGGCGCGAGTTCCCGGTGACCGCGGAGGATGCCCGCCCGGAATTGCTCCCGCGCCTGTTCGAGGGCGGCGGCAGCGAGGTCGACACTCAAGCCCGACAAACCAGCCGGTATGGATATGTCGTCGGCCTCGACCGCGGTGTGCCAGAGCAGACACTGGGCCACTCCGGGAAGAGCCCAGAACGAGCGTGCCGCGAGTCGCCGCTTTTCGGGTGTCATGGTCGTCGCCGCCCGCATACCGCGACCGCCGGTGGGTTTGCGGAGTTCCGGCATGAGGGCGGATATTCGCTCGTCGACGGTCCATCCCCTGACCGTCTCCCGGACGGTCACCAGGAGATACGGACGCAGGGCCCCGCCCGGCTCGGCGCTCGCCATCTGTTCGAGCACTCGGTGGAAGGACGCCGCGGCGACCATCGAGGCCGAACTCGACCAAGAAGCGAGGCAGATGGCCGAGTAGTCGTACGTCGCCTGCCAGTGCCGTGCGAGCAGCAGCGCTACGGGCTGGTCCGACTCCCCCTCCGACCCGCCTCGCAGCCGGGCGGCAAGGCTCGTGTCGGATTCTTCGGGGCTCGCACCGGTACGAGGGGGGCGGGTCGGGCGTGGGGGGTGGGGGGATTGCACGGAACCTTTTCCTTCCAAGCCGAAAGACGGCACGCGGAAAACAACACCCATCAAAAATGGGTGCCTGATTGGTGCATACCTATCGCTTACCGAGAGGGGAAAATGGATCAACAAACCGCGGACCGTCCGATACGGCCGACAGAAGACCTTTTGGGTCGACGGCACGAATCCGGAACGGAAAGGCGGATCTGATCATTCCCGGAGCGCGAGGAAGCTCACCTTGGCACAGCCGACTCACGGGAAACAAGAAGTTCGAGTGACTTGCATTCAGGGAGAGAGAGGAACGCTGGCGTTACCTGCGGTACTCGCACCCGCTTTCGAAATCTACGGCGAATCGTCCAGCGCCACGGATACGGTGAAGGCCTCATCGAGGACCGAGACCAGCCCGGCAGCGACGTCCGCGAAGTACGTGGAAGCCCACCGCTCCACGGCCTTCAGGAAGCCCGAGAGGTCGTCCTGGACCGAGCCAAGGAGTTCCCGCAACTCCGCCCGGGGGATGGCGATGGGCGCCCCTTCCTGGCGGTCCGCGTCGGGCCAGAGCCGGATGACCGACCCTGCGTGCTCGACACGCGGTTCGGTGTCATGGCCGAGCCAAGGCTCATCGCCGCCCAAAAGGCCAAGCCAGTCCCGCCAGTTCTCCAGGCCGAAGCAGCATCCGGGCGTGACCGTAACCCCGGTGACGGTGTCCCGGATCCTCAGGCCGCCGGGCGCGACAACACACTCGGCCGCCAACAGACGACGCAACTGCCCCATGCCGTCAGCGGCTTGACGCTCTCCACGCTTGCGCGGCCGGAGGTTGTAGCGGGTCAAGACCGCCACCGCAGTGCCGACCTGACGCGACGACAGGTCACCACTCCCCGAAAAACCCTTCCCCCTCGGCACATACACCCCAGGGCTAGCCGTGGCTTCCGAGCCGGGCGCGTTGGAGCGTCTGGGCCAGCGTTCGACGTGCTGACGCCGAGCCGGGGGCGGACGTGGAGGTGGCGGAGGGCTTCGTGGGGACGTCCAGGTGGCGGCTGATCTCGTCGTACGCGGACCTGCAGCCCGCCGGGAGTTTCGTCCGGTGTTGCCGGAGATCCTCTTCGACGAGCCTCCGCAGCTCGTCCACGTTCTGGGGCGTCAAGCGCTTCTTCCCTCGGCCGAGGTCATCCACGTAACGGGAACAGTGGGCGCTGTCGTCCAGGGTCTCGGAGATCACCTCGGCGAGGCCCCACAGGCGGCCTTCGAGCCATGGGGGGTCTCGTTGGTCGAGGTGGAGCTCCATCCGCGGCGGCCGGTCGCCCGCCTTGTGCTTCGTCACCTGCTTGGACACGGCGGGCTGACTCATGTCCGCGAGCGCAGCGATCCTCTCCTGCGTCCAGCCGAGATCGATGAACAGCTTGATCATCTCCGCGCGCAGCTTCCGCATCTCCTCACCCGCGCGAATGACCTCGTTCATGCCGGCGAGCATCCGCTCGGCCTGCCCTTCGGTCAGCGTCTTCGAGCTCGCGTGAGTGTCCTCGCCACCTGCCATGGCTCGGTTATACAGTCCTGCGGCACCGGCGGCATAACCAGGTTCTATAACCGGGTTGTATAACCTGGTTATAGCTGTCAGGATCCGCCTCATGGACCACGCTCACGCTCATCCCCGCCGCCGCTCCCTCTTCTACTCCGCTCCTGACGGGGCCCGGCTCGCTCACCACGTACTCGGCGACGGCGACCCCGTCGTCTGCCTTCCCGGAGGCCCCGCCGGCTCCCGCTACCTCGGCGACCTCGGTGGTCTGGCCGCGCACCGGCAGCTCATCGTCCTGGACACCCGCGGCACCGGCCGGTCCGCGATTCCCGACGACCCCTCCTCCTATCGGTGCGACCGCCTCGTCGAGGACGTAGAGGCCCTGCGCGAGCACCTAGGACTCCATCGGATGGACCTGCTCGGCCACTCCGGCGGCGCGAACATCGCGGCGCAGTACGCGGCCCGGTATCCGCACAGCGTCAGCAAGCTCGCCCTGGTCGGCCCCGGCACGCGAGCCGTCGGCATCGACGTCCCCGGGGGGATGCGGCGTGAGCTCGCGCTGGCGCGGAAGGACGAGCCGTGGTTCCCGTCGGCCTTCGCCGCCCTGGAGGCGATCACGAACGGCACCGGCTCGGACTGGGAGGCCATCAGCCCCTTCTTCTACGGCCGATGGGACACCTCGGCACAGCACCACTACGCCACGAGTCAGCCGGAGAACCAGGAAGCAGTCGTCGGCTTCGCGGCACAGGGCGCCTTCGACCCGGAGGCCACCCGTGCCGGGCTCGCGAACTGTGAGATGCCGGTGCTGCTGCTCACCGGAGAGTTCGACATGAACAGTCCACCCCGGGCCGTGGCCGAGTTCGCGGCCCTGTTCCGCGACGCCACGTGCGTCGTGCAGCCGGGCGCGGGCCACTACCCCTGGCTCGACGACGCCGAGCGGTTCGTGGCGACCACGGCGGCGTTCCTGGGGTAGCCGGCCGGTGGCAGGCCCTTCCGTCGACGTGTTGATCACCGAACGTGTGACCAGCTGAAATCAGGTCACACGAGGGGCATGACGCGTTTTGTGGTGGTGGGCCTGTTGGCGGCCTGCGCGGTGGGCGGTGTGCTGCTCGCCCTCCTGGCATCCCCGTGGTGGTGGCTCGCGGCGGCTCCGTTCCTGGCCGTGGCGCTGACCGGTGCGTACGACCTGGTGCAGCGGCGGCACTCTGTGCTGCGGAACTATCCGGTGCTCGGCCATCTGCGATTCCTGATGGAGACGCTGCGCCCGGAGCTGCAGCAGTACTTCGTCGAGCGCAACTATGACGGCAGGCCTTACGACCGCGACACCCGCAGCATCGTCTACGAGCGGGCCAAGGGAGTCGCCGCCGAGGAACCGTTCGGCAGCGAGCGCGACATGGACGCCCGCGGCTACGAGTTCCTCGTGCCGTCCATGGCCCCGGTGGCCGTCCCCGACGAGCCGCCCCGTGTCCGGATCGGCGGCCCCGACTGCACCGAGCCGTACGACATGGCTCTCCTCAATGTCTCGGCGATGAGCTTCGGCTCGCTCTCCTCCAACGCCATCGTGGCGCTGAACACGGGCGCGGCACGCGGCGGGTTCGCCCACGACACCGGCGAGGGCGGCCTGTCCACGCACCACCTGCGGCCCGGCGGTGACCTCGTCTGGGAGATAGGCACCGGCTACTTCGGCTGCCGCACCCGCGACGGGGACTTCGACGCGCGGCAGTTCGCCGACAAGGCCGCCCACCCTTCCGTGCGCTGTGTGTCGCTCAAGCTGTCGCAGGGCGCGAAACCGGGGATCGGCGGCGTCCTGCCCGGCAGCAAGGTCAACGCCGAGATCGCCTCCGTACGGGGCGTGCCCGAAGGCGAGACCGTCGTCTCGCCGCCGTACCACCGCGCCTTCTCCACCCCGCGCGAACTCGTCCAGTTCCTCGCCCGACTGCGGGAACTGGCGAACGGCAAGCCGGTGGGATTCAAGCTGTGCCCCGGATCCAGGACCCAGTTCCTCGCCGTGTGCAAGGCCATGGTGGAGGAGGGGATCACGCCGGACTTCATCGTCGTGGACGGCGCGGAGGGCGGTACGGGGGCGGCGCCGCTTGAGTTCGCCGACCATCTCGGCATGCCGCTGCGGGAAGGTCTCTTCACCGTGCACAGCGCCCTCAAGGGCACGGGCCTGCGGGACAAGATTCGCCTCGGCGCCAGCGGCAAGGTGGCGACGGGCGCCGACATCGTCAAGCGCCTCCTGCTCGGCGCGGACTACACCAACGCGGCCCGCGCGATGATGTTCGCCATCGGCTGCATCCAGGCCCAGCGCTGTCACACCAACCGCTGCCCGACCGGCGTCACCACCCAGGACCCGCGCCGCGCCCGCGCCCTCGACGTCGTCGACAAGGCCGCGCGGGTGGCGCGCTACCAGAAGGCCACCGTCCACAGCGCGTTGCAGATCATGGCCGCGATGGGCGTCAACGACCCCGCGCAGCTCGGCCCTCATCTCCTGCGGCGCCGCGAGGACCACGGCGAGTTCCGGTCCTACGCCGAGCTGTACGAGTGGCTGTCCCCCGGCGAACTGCTCACAGCGCCGCCCGCGAGCTGGGCCGCCGACTGGCGGGCAGCGGATCCGGACGCCTTCACGGCCTGACGACCGCGCCGACCGGACCGCCCGAAAGCCCGGACCGCCCGCACCGCCCGCAAAACGCGCCCTGCCGCCATCCCTGTCTGCTGATCCAGGAAAGGAACATCTGATGACCCGCACCGTTGCCCGCGTAGTGATCGACGCCTTGGAAGAACTCGACGTGCGCCACGTGTTCGGCGTCGTGGGGGACGCCCTGAACCCCTTCACCGACGCCATCCGCGACAGCAAGTCCGTCGAATGGGTGGGCTGCCGCCACGAGGAGGCCGCCGCCTTCGCCGCAGGCGCCCAGTCCCAGCTCACCGACACCCTCGGGGTCTGCATGGGCACCGTGGGACCGGGCTCCGTACACCTCCTGAACGGGTTGTACGACGCCGCCAAGAGCGGCACCCCGGTGCTCGCCATCGCGGGGCAGGTGCCCCTGTCGGAGGTGGGCACCGACTACTTCCAGGAAGTCGACAACGACCTCCTCTTCCGTGACGTCGCCGTCTTCCGCGCCACCGTCACCTCCCCCGAGCAGATGCCCGGCCTCCTGGAGATCGCCGCGCGCACCGCGATCGGGCGCCGTGGTGTGGCCGTGCTGACGGTCCCCGGCGACGTCGGCGACAAGGA
This sequence comes from Streptomyces sp. NPDC051218, assembly GCF_044455475.1. Taxonomy (NCBI): domain Bacteria; kingdom Bacillati; phylum Actinomycetota; class Actinomycetes; order Kitasatosporales; family Streptomycetaceae; genus Streptomyces; species Streptomyces sp. NPDC051218. Next base: position 167,085 of record NZ_JBITEU010000013.1, read on the forward strand.
GCTGCCGAACGACCGGCCGACGCGGCTGTCCGTCGCCCAGTCCGCCAACCGGCCCGACGACCCGGTGCTCGACGAGGCGGCCGCCGCCCTCTCCGACGGCGGCAAGGTCACCATGCTGGTCGGCCGCGGGGCGCGTGGCTCCCGCGAGGACGTCCTCGCGCTCGCGGAGCGTCTCGCGGCTCCCATGGTGCTCACGCTCAAGGCGAAGGAAGGCTTCGAGGGCGACAACCCCTACCAGGTCGGCCAGACGGGGCTGATCGGCAATCCGGCCGCCGCGCACGCCATGGACCAGGCCGACACCCTGCTGCTGCTCGGCACCGACTTCCCTTACCGGGACTGGTATCCCGAGGGCAAGAAGGTCGTCCAGGTCGACCGGGTCGCCGAGCACATCGGTCGCCGCGTCCCGGTCGAGGTGGCCCTGGCCGCCGACGTCGGCCCCACCGTGCGCGGACTCCTGGAGCGTCTTGAGCGGCGTACGGAGCGCGGGCACCTGGACGGAGCGCGGGAGAAGTTCACCAAGTGGCAGGAGGGCCAGCAGCGTCTCGCCTCGCCCGGACACGACCGTGGGCTGATCGGCAAGGTCCGCTCCGCCTTCGACAACCGCGATCACCTCGTACGTCCGGAAGCGCTGGCCGCCGCGGTGGACGCCCTGGCGGCCGACGACGCCGTGTTCACCTCGGACACCGGCATGGCCACCGTGTGGCTCTCGCGTTTCGTGGAGATGCGCGGTTCCCGTCGCCTGCTCGGCTCGTACAACCTCGGCTCGATGGCCAACGCGATGCCGCAGGCGATCGGCGCGCAGCTCCTGGACCCCGACCGGCAGGTCGTCGCCTTCTGCGGCGACGGCGGTCTGGGGATGCTGCTCGGTGACCTCATGACCATCCGCAGCCGGCAGCTTCCGGTGAAGCTCGTGGTCTTCGACAACCAGCGGCTCGGGATGGTGAAGCTGGAGCAGGAGCAGGCGGGCCTCGCGGAGTTCGGCACCGAGCTCGACAACCCGGACTTCGCCGCGGTGGCGGAAGCCCTGGGCATCACCGGCATCCGGGTGAGCAGGGCCGAGGATCTCGCCGAGGGCGTCGGCAAGGCCTTCGCCACGCCGGGGCCCGTCCTGCTGGACGTCCTCACCAACCCCGAGGAGATCGCGGTGCCGGGCAAGCCGACCGTCCAGCAGGGCTGGGGGTTCGCCATCGCCAAGGTCCGCGAGAACCTCACGAGCCCCGGCGGTCACTGAGAAACGGAAGCGTTCGTCACGTATCGGCGGCGCCAAGTCGGGCACTCGGACACTGTCCGGCACTGGAACCAACCCAACCGGGGAGCTCGGAGAGGTCAGCGAGCTCAGGCCGGCGAGGAGGCCCGTAGTGGAACAACCCCTAGTGGAATAAATGGCCACACCGGGGGAAAAGCCGCAATATGGACTCGACGCCAGCACGCCGCCGAATCCGCCACGCCAGACCGACTCTCGACATCACAGCCCTTCGCAGCTGCAGGCCAAGGCCGTCGCGGCGCTGAGATATCACCCATCGAAAGGCACTCGTACCTCATGAGCGACGTCACAGGTAAGGCGACCACCAACGACGCCGGCGCGCCGGTCGAAAGCGATGAGCACTCGCTCACCGTCGGCGCCAGCGGCCCCATCCTCCTGCAGGACTCCTATCTGATCGAACAGATGGCGCAGTTCAACCGGGAGCGGATTCCTGAGCGGCAGCCGCACGCCAAGGGCAGCGGCGCCTTCGGCCACTTCGAAGTCACCGGAGACGTCAGCTCCTACACGAAGGCCGCCCTCTTCCAGCCGGGCGCCAACACCGACCTGGTGATCCGCTTCTCCACCGTCGCCGGTGAGCGCGGGAGCCCGGACACCTGGCGTGACCCGCGCGGATTCGCGGTGAAGTTCTACACCACCGAGGGCAACTACGACATGGTGGGGAACAACACCCCGGTCTTCTTCGTGAAGGACCCGATGAAGTTCCAGCACTTCATCCGGTCCCAGAAACGCAGGGCGGACAACAACCTGCGTGACCACGACATGCAGTGGGACTTCTGGACCCTCTCACCCGAGTCCGCCCACCAGGTCACCTGGCTGATGGGTGACCGGGGCATCCCGCGCACCTGGCGCCACATGAACGGCTACACCTCGCACACGTACATGTGGATCAACGCGCAGGGCGAGCGGTTCTGGGTGAAGTACCACTTCAAGACCGACCAGGGCGTCGAGCACTTCACGCAGCACGAGGCCGACCAGATGGCCGCGGCCGACACGGATTACCACACCCGGGATCTCTTCGAGCACATCCGGGACGGGGACTACCCCAGCTGGACGCTGTACGTGCAGATCATGCCGTACGAGGAAGCGGCCACCTACCGCTTCAACCCGTTCGACCTGACGAAGGTCTGGCCGCACGGTGACTACCCGCTGGTCGAGGTCGGCAAGATGACCCTGGACCGCAACCCCACGGACAACCACGCCGAGATCGAGCAGGCGGCCTTCCAGCCGAACAACCTGGTCCCCGGCATCGGCCCGAGCCCTGACCGCATGCTGCTCGCCAGGCTGTTCTCCTACGCCGACGCACACCGCTACCGCATCGGCGGCAACTACCAGCAGCTGCCGGTCAACGCCCCGATCGTGCCCGTCCACACGTACTCCAAGGACGGGGCCATGGCGATCCACAAGCGGCAGGACCCGGTCTACGCACCCAACTCCAAGGGCGGCCCGGCCGCCGACACGGCCCGCTACGGCTCTCCGCCGAGCTGGTACGCGGACGGTGACATCACCCGGGCTGCCTACGTCGACCACGCCGAGGACGACGACTGGGGCCAGCCGGGCACCATGGTGCGCGAGGTCCTGGACGACGCGGCGCGCGACCGTCTCGTGGACAACGTCGTCGGACACCTGCTCAACGGAGTGACCGAGCCCGTGCTCGTCAGGGCCTTCGAGTACTGGTCGAACATCGACAAGTCCATCGGTGAACGCATCGAGCAGGGCGTGCGCGCCAAGGCGAACGAGAAGGACCCCAAGGCCGCGGAGCAGGCCAACCCGGCCCGCAGCAGCATGCAGGACAAGGCCTGACCGAGGCCGCCGGAACCGAACGCGTCGGCCGCTGCCCGGGGGGGCCGCGGCCGACGCGCGCGTGCCGGGCCTCTCAGTCCTCCGGCACCGCGAAGTCGCACCAGACGGCCTTGCCCTCGCCCCGGGGCTCGATGCCCCAGCGCGAGGCGACCGCCTCCACCAGGACCAGGCCGCGGCCCGAGGTGGCGGTCTCCACCGGGGACTTCTTGCGGGGGCGGGTGCTGGAGCGGTCCTTCACCCAGAGGCGGACGCGGCGAGGCGGCCCTGTGAGCACCTCCAGCGTGAGGATGGCGCCTCCGTCGGTGTGGACCAGGGCGTTGACGAGCAGTTCGCCGGCGGCCACCTCGACGTCGTCGGCGACCACCCCTAGACCCCACGACGCGAGGTGTTCCCGTAGCGCCGCGCGCGCGTCGGCGAGCCCTTCGGGGTCGGCCTGGTGGATGTACCGGTGGATGCGCGGCTCGTGGAGCGTCCCCGGGTCGGGGAGCCGGCGCAGGACAAGGAGCGCCACGTCGTCGCTGCTTCCCCATCTCTTCCAGAGCGCGCGGGAGAGGTGGTCGGCCAGGTCCTCGGCGCTCTCGGGACCGGCGGACAGCACCTCGGCGAGGTTCTGCATCCCGGTGTCGAGATCCAGTCCCGCGTCCTCCACGAGCCCGTCCGTGCACAGCACCATCGTCTCGCCCGGCACGAGGTCGAGCCGCACCTCGGGGTAGTCCTCCATGCCGAACTCGGTGGCGAGCCCCAGCGGCAGCCCGCCACGGACCCGTGGCACGCCCACACGGCCGTCCACGTGCCGTACGAGGGGCGGCAGATGGCCCGCCCGCACGGCGCGCACGATGCCGGTGGCGGGGTCGAACTGGGCGTAGGTGCAGGTGGCGAAGCGCTCGGTGTCCAGCTCGGCCAGGAAGCGGGAGGCACGCGAGAGCACTGTCGCGGGTGGATGTCCCTCACCGGCGAAGGCCCGCAGGGCGATGCGAAGCTGCCCCATGATGGCCGCGGCGTGGGTGTCGTGTCCCTGTACGTCGCCGACGACCACGCCGATGCGTCCTCGGGGCAGGGTGATGACGTCGTAGAAGTCGCCTCCTACCTCGCGCCCGCCCCAGGCGGCGTGATAGCGCACGGCGACCTGGGCGTCCGCGACCTCGGGGACTCCGCGGGGCAACATCGTGGCCTGCAGACTCTTGGCGAGGTCGCGTTCCTCGTCGAACAGCATGGCGCGCTGCAGGGACTGGGCGACGATGCCGGAGAGCCCGATGCACAGGTTGCGGTCCGCGTCGGTGAAGTCCTTGCGGCCGCGGTAGAAGAGCGCGAGGCCGCCGATGGCGCGGTCCTGCGCGACCAGCGGCAGGAACGCCGCCGAGTCGAGTTGCATGTGCTCGATGTAGGGGCCGAGACGGCGAAAACGCCGCCCGAGGTCGGGCAGCGAGCCCACGAAACGTGGCTGCCTCGTCAGGACCGCCTCGGCGAGCGGCTGCGACTCGTCGACCTTGTGCAGCTTGAGTTCGTCGAGGGCCTGCATCGTCTGGCCCACCAGGGCGATGAGCTTGAGGTTCTCGCCTTCGACAAGGCCGAGGACCAGGCCGTCGGCGGCGAACCGGTCCAGGCCGCTCGCACCGGACAGTACGGCCACCACGTCGTCGACGGTGACGGCCCGGGAGAGGGCCTGCGTGGTGCCCTGCACCATCAGGGCGACGCCCTGCCTGCGCTCCTCCCGCGGGTCGGTCGCCGCGAGCTGGGCCCCGTCGTCCGATGCGGTGCGCACGACGCCGACGGCGCGCACGGCCCGGCCCGCGTCGTCGCGCAGGATGCGTCCACGGGCGTGCGTGAGGTGGACCGAGCCGTCACGGTGGCGGGCGCGGAAGTAGACGCCGAAGAGGTCCACGCCCGTGGTGTCCGCCTCCGTGACGGCGAAGCTGATGCGTACGGCCTCTTCGGGGGGCACGCGTCCCCGCAGCGAGGTGACCTTGCCGCGGAACTCTTCGGGGCGCAGGTCGAGCACCGCGAGGGCACTGGCATCGAGCCGCAGCGCACCGCTCTCCAGGTCCCAGTCGAAACCGCCCATGCCGGTCAGGAGCAGGCACTGTTCCAGGTCGATGTGTGACTTCTTGGCTGACGTCATGGCTGTCTCCGTATGCCGCTCGGTCACCATAAGCGCCAGGAGCCGCAGGCGCGCGGCGCTCGCCTCCCGGCCGACCCGCTCAGGACCGTCCAGAAAGTGGACAACGACCTTCCGGTGATCCATCGCGGCAACGGGGTAATCGGGTGTTCCGCGGCCCCGACGGCCGCGGATGACACCGGAGGGCGCGGACGCGCCTACGGAAAGGAGCAGACGTGGTCAGGGGCAGCAGAACCATGGCGGTCGCGGTCGCCGGAGCGGCTTTAGTGACTCTGGCCGGTTGCGGTGGCGGCGAATCGGATGACAAGCCCAAGCAGCCGTTCGCGGGCAAGAGCGCCGATCAGATCGCGGCTGACGCGGTCAAGGCGACCAAGCAGGCCGATTCGATGCACATGAAGGGCACCGTGCAGCAGTCGGCGGGCACCACGATGACCGTCGACCTGTCGGTGGACAACAGCAAGAACTGTGATGGCAGCTTCAAGGCGGAGGGTGCGTCGGCCGACGTCCGGAACACGAAGGGGACGTTCTACCTGCGGGGCGACGAGAAGTACTGGCAGCAGGCCCTCAAGGGGCAGGCCGGTGGCGACAAGATCGTGCCGAAGGTGGCCGACAAGTGGGTGAAGGCACCCGCCGACGACGCGACGACGAAGAGCCTGTGCGACAAGGAGGCGCTCATGTCCTCCATGGACGAGGACAAGTCGGAGCGCAAGGGGATGAAGAAGGGCTCGACGACGGACGTCGACGGAACCGAGACGATCCAGCTGACGAAGAAGACCTCCGGCGGCGAAACCCTCACCATGTACGTGGCCACCGAGGGCAAGCCGTACATCCTGCGCACGACGTCGAAGGGTGGCGAGAAGCCCAACACCTCCACCTTCAGCGACTACGGCAAGCCGGTCAGTCCCGAGGCACCCGCGCCCGGCGAGACCGTCGACCTCGAGAAGCTCGCCGCATCCGCCCAGAAGGCGTGACGCGACCGGCCAAGTGACGTTTCCGCATGGTCAGCCCCGTGAGGGGTACCGGAGTGCCATGCCTTACCGGCCCGGAGAATCCGTGGCCACTCCCCCGTCCAGAAAGAGGTGCGTATGTCCGCGTCCCTGCTCGAGTCCGTCGACGTCCGGGCGCCGGTTTCCGTCGCCTGGGACCTGTGGAGCGACGTGACCCGCTGGCCGTCGTTCCTCAGCCACGTACGGCTGGTCGAGCCGATGGACGAGCGACGCTTCGCGTGGCAGCTGGAACTGCCCGGTGCGGAGAAGAACTTCGTCGCCGAGCTCACCGAGGTGGTGCCCGAGAACCGGATCGCCTGGCACACCATCGAGGGGGTCGATCACGCGGGTGTGGTGACCTTTCACCGCCTCAGCGACACGACGAGCCGGGTGACGCTCCAGATCGAGTACGACCCCAAGGGCTTCGTCGAACACCTCGGCGCTCTCACCAATCTCGACTCCACCCTGGCCAACTACGACCTGGGGGAGTTCCAGAAGCTCGCCGAGAAGACGGCGCTGTCGCTGTAGCCCCCTGGCAGGGCCACTGACGGGAGGGCGCCGGGCCCGCATCCGCGGATGCGGGCCCGGCGCCCTCCCGTCGTGTCGTGGGTCAGGCCGCGTCGCTGTGCTGCTCGGCGGCGGACGCTCGATGACGTCCCGCGTGCCCCTCCCCGCGGACGAGGCGAAGGTGGCGTACGCGCTGATCGGTTCTCGGCCACGCTTCCCCGTTCAAGCGGTCCTCTATGCGGTCCATGGCGATGATCAGGAGTCCCATGGCCGGCAGGAGCAAAAGAGCGACAACTAGCATCGGCTGCGTCCTCCTCGCGGCTTCTCTCCTCGCCTGCCCGTGGACGGCGCGCTCACGGCCCCGAAGTCATGAAGAGACTGCAACGCTCTCTTCACATCTACCGAGCGCAGTGACCTTGGTCCCGCGACTGATGACCTTGGTCCCGTGTCCGGGGTTCCCGGATGGACAGTGATCCCAGTGTCGGACGGCGGAGCATATGCCGCCACTCGCACAAGGGAAAGGAACAAGCTCGTGGGCATCATCGCCTGGATCCTGATCGGCCTCATCGCTGGGGCCATCGCCAAGGCCCTCACCCCCGGCAAGGACCCCGGAGGCTGCCTGGTGACGATGCTGATCGGCATCGTGGGCGGGCTGCTCGGCGGCTGGCTCGGCAAGGTGGTCTTCGGGGTTCACTCGGTCAACGGGTTCTTCCACCTGTCGACCTGGATCGCCGCCATCGTCGGTTCCGTGATCGTCCTGATCCTCTATCGCCTGGTCACCGGAGGGCGGACCCGCTAGCCCCGGGCCGGGTGAGGGCGGCACACTGATTCCGCCATTTGGATTAGCTCGCATGTTCGAATCATTCGGTACACTGGCCGCATGGCAACGCACCAGCTCCAGGGCTCGCTCTTCGATCAGAGCGACGACGTGCGCCTGGGCCCTCTGGACGGCATCCGCAGGACAGTCCTCGGGGACGGCGCCTGGATGGACCTCCTGCCGGGCTGGCTCAGTGGCGCCGACACCTTGTTCGAACGGCTGGCCACGGATGTCCCGTGGAAGGCCGAGCGCCGCCAGATGTACGAGCGGGTCGTGGACGTCCCGCGCCTGCTCGCCTTCTACCGCGCCGGTGAACCACTCCCCCACGCCGTGCTCGACCAGGCCCGCGCGGCCCTCTCCGCGCACTACGCCTCCGAGCTCGGCGAGGCCTTCACGACGGCCGGCCTGTGCCACTACCGCGACGGGCGCGACAGCGTGGCCTGGCACGGCGACCGCATCGGCCGGGGCGCCCGCGAGGACACGATGGTCGCCATCCTCTCCGTGGGAGCCCCCCGCGACCTGCTGCTGCGCCCGCTCCGCGGCGGCGAGGTCGTCCGACGCCCGCTGGGACACGGCGATCTGATCGTGATGGGCGGCTCCTGCCAGCGCACCTGGGAACACGCCGTCCCCAAGTCGGCAAGGGCCGCCGGCGGGCGCATCAGCATCCAGTTCCGACCGCACGGAGTACAGTGACCGGCCGTCAGCTGTCGTACGGGAGCGGCGGCGTGCGGCGAGCCCGCCGCATGCGCTACAGTTGATCTTGCGTCTGCGGCCAGGAAATCCTGGCAACGGACCTGGCGTTGGTCGTCCAAGGAAAGACGCCCCGCTTCCTGCGGGGAAATGCAGGTGCAAGGCCTGCCCAGCGCTCACAGCAAGCCCCGGTCCCGGTTGAGGGACCGGGGCTTTTTTCTGCCCGGTCGAACACGAGGAGCGCACGTGCACCCATTGGCGGTCGAACAGAACTTCCGGACGCGGGCGAACCGACTGCAGGGCTGGGGGCTCGGGCTGCTGGCCTGCGCCTCGCTGCTCTGGCTCTATGCCGCATGGCAGGTGTTCACCTCATACGACTCCACGTACAACCAAGTGGACTGTCCCGCCCCGGTCAACGCCGAACCCCGGGACCTCTACTACGAGGGCCCCGCCGGCGCACACACCGAGGCACTGCAGTGCGCGTCCGACCGCAGCTGGCCCCAGCCGCTCGCGGCGTTGGTGGTCTCCGTCCCGCTGACGGCGATAGGCAGCGGGCTGTTGACCGCGGGATACGTCAGCATCCGCTTGCGCAACCACCAGGACGACTTGGAGAGCGCTCAGAACTGAGGCCGCGCAAGGTGGCCCGCCGCTGACTCCGCCAGTGAGGGGATCGCCGGGTGCCAGGGGTGGCTTTCGGGGCCTGTCAGGGCGAGGGTGCGGAATGTGTCGGGGTTCAGGGGCCGCAGGGTCAGGTCGGGTGGGAGCAGGGAGCGGGAAGCCTCGGACAGGACCGTGACGCCGATGCCCGCCTGCACCATGCCGATCAGCGTCGTCAGGTCACGCACCCGGTGGGCGGGGGCGAAAGGAAGCCCGGCCCGCGTGTGGATCGTACGGATGCGGGCCTCGCAGTTGTCGGGGGATATCAGGAAGCGGTCGTCCGCCAAGTCCCCGATGTGCACGCGGGGTTCGTCCGCCAAGGGGTGGTCACGGGGCAGCACCGCCCGGTAGTGATCCTCGGCCAAATAGATGCCGGGTCCCGGCGGCGGATCGATCACGATGGCCGCGTCGGCCACACCGTCCGCGAGCCAGGCGGACACCTCCGAGCTGCTGCCCTCGAAGACCCGGACCGTGACCCCCGGTTGGTCCTCCGCCCAGTGCCGGAGCAGGCCGGGGATCAGCCCCTGGCAGACCGTCGGCGTGCAGGCCAGCCGGACGGTGCCGGACAGCGTCTCGGCGGCCTCGGCCGCGATCCGTTCCACGGACCGGGACGCCGACAAAGCGGAACGGGCGTGCGGCAGGATCCGCTCCCCCAGCGCCGTGGTCCGCGCCGGCGCGGAGCGGACCAGGAGCGGAGCCGTCAGCTCGCGTTCGAGGGAGGCGACGGCGTGCGACACGGCGGACTGGCTCATGCCCAGCTCGTCGGCGGCCGCGCTGAAACCGCCGGCTTCGACCACGGCGACGAAGGCCCTCAGCTGGGGAAGATTCACGGTCATGCGGCGGCCTCATAGAGCTATGACTTCGGTGCGTTGGATCCATCGTCGCAGGTCGGCGAGTGTTGCTCCGTGCCGCCCACTCCGGCCGGCACGGAACGCAGCGCGTACCGAGGAGAGCCATGCCGTACATCCGTGTCACCGTCGCCGACGCCGACCTTCCCACCGCGACGCAGCGCGCCCTGGCCGAGGGCCTCACCGGTCTCGCGGTGACGGCCCTCGGCAAGTCCCGTGCGCGAACCATCGTCCACCTCGACGTGGTCCCGGCCGCCCGGTACTACGTCGACGGCAAGCCGCTGACGGGTGCGCTCGACGCGCATGTCGAGGTCAGCATCACCCTCGGCACGAACAACGCCGCGGAGAAGGCGGCTTTCATCGCCGAGGCCGGGCGGCTCTTGACGGACGTCCTCGGACCGCTAGCCCGGGGCGGGGTCGCGCTGCACGAACTGCACCCCGAGAGCTACGGCTACCAAGGCGTGACCCAGTTCGACCACTACCGGCAAACCGCCGGGGCAGTGGCGCCAAGGACCGCGGGTGTCGGGCCGTCGGGGCGGACGGTGATGCCGTAGACGGCCCCTTCCGGGGTGGAGCGGAAGCGCGGGACGTGGGCCGGCAGCAGATGTTCCAGGAGGGCGGTCGACTCACGGAGAGCGAACTGCAGGCCCAGGCAGGCCCGCGGCCCGATGCCGAACGGGAAGTAGCTTCCCGGGTGCGCCGGGCGTCGCCCGGGTGCCGTGAAGCGCGCCGGGTCGAACCGGTCCGGGTCGTCCCAGAGTTGAGGGTCCCGGTGCGCGAGATAGGGGCAGACCAGTACGTCGGTGCCCGCCTCGATCTCGTACCCGGCCAGGTTGTCGTCCTGCGCCACGCTGCGCGGCAGTATCCAGGCGGACGGGTAGAGCCGCAGCGCTTCGTGCACGAGCGCCTGGATGGCCTGCCGTCGCTCGGGCGAGCCATCGGCGCCCGCGGCGAGGGCCTGGACCCGTGCCTCCGGGGTGCGGTCCCACAAGAGATAAAGCCAGGTGAGGGTCGTGGCGGTGGTCTCGTGCCCGGCGACGAGCAGGGTGACGAGTTCGTCACGGATCAGCCCGTCGGTGTACTCGGGGCGGGTCTCGGCAGCGTCGAGCAGTACGTGCAGCAGGCCGGGGCCGTCGGGTCCTGCCTCGTGGCAGCGTGCGGCGGCGATGGCGCGGCTCGCCACCGCGTCGATGCCGGCCAGCTCGGCGGCGACCGCTCCCCGGGCCGCGGCACCGTCGGCGGGCAGGCTGGGCAGGGCGGCCACCACGGCGGGTACGGCGGCCAGTTCGCTCTCTGTCGTCGAGTCGAGGGGGTGGCCGGTCAGGGAACGCCAGATGGTGTCCAGGGCGAAGCGGCGCATCTCGTCGCCGACGTCGAATTCCTCTCCCGTACGGGCGTACTCGGCCCAGCGCGCCGCCGAGGTCCTGGCGGCCCCGGTGATCCGCTGCTCGTAGCGGCGCATGCCCCGGCCGGTGAACTGGGCCTGGAGCATCCTCCGTTGGCTCTGTCACGCCTCGCCTGTCGCGGCCAGGACTCCGTCACCGATCAGCAGTCGCGCGCGGTGCGAACGCTTCACGTACCGACCGGGGTGGAGGGCGAGCACGTGCTGTACGGCATCGGGGTCGGTGACCAGGACGGTCGGGCGCGGACCGGTACGGAAGGCGGCCACCCCGCCGAGCTGTTCGCGCACCCGGGCGAGGAGATCGATGAGTTCCCCTCCCCCGGCCTGCCACTGTGCGACCTGGTCGGGGTCGAGCTCGGGTACGCGGCAGGTGGCCACAGGGATGCTCCTGGTCGGCGGCTGTTCGTCGTCGTCAAGGACGCGGGGTCATCGAGGACGGTCTTGCGACACGCACTGTAGGTGAGCCGGCGCGGCACGCAACAGGACGCCTCGCGCCCGCACTTGGCGAGCCGAAGGGGCCGGGCCCTCGGTTGGAGGGCGCGACCCCTGGCGGCGACCGGAAGGTCAGACGCGGTCGGCCGCGATCAGGACGTACTGGAAGGAGCCGTCCTTGTACGAGTTGATGAACGCCTCCTCGATGCCGGTGACCAGCGACGACGTGGCCCGCAACTCCCAGTAGGGCAAGGTCGCGGGCGTCAGGTCGATGACGGCCTGCGGCACGAGACGGTTGTCGGCCATGGCGCGGAGATACTCGCGGCGGGAGTGGATGTTGCACTCGAAGTGCGCGTTGATCTGGGAGACCCACTTCGAGGGCTGGCCGTACCGCGGGTTCCAGCAGCCGGTGATGGTCACATAGCGCCCGCCGACTTCGAGGATCCGCGCGTGCTCGGAGAAGAGGTCGTGCAGGTCGACGTACATGCTCGACTCGTTGTTCCACGAGCCCGCGGCCTGCCCGGTCTCGAAGGGCATGTCGAGCATGTTGCACACGCGGGCGCGGACGTGGTCCTCGATGCGCAGTTCCTGGGCGCGCTGGTTGGCGAAGTCGGCCTGCTTGGCGGACAGGGTGACGCCCTCGACCTTGCATCCGAAACGCTGGTGGGCCATCACCATCGAACCGCCACGGCCGCAGCCCGCGTCCACGAGCGTGCCGTCACGCCCGACGGAGCCGAGGTTGTCCAGGAGGACCTCGGCCTGCGCGGACTCCAGGCGGTGCAGCTCGGTGATCAGCTTCTTCTCGTGCTCGCTGTCGCCGGCTTCCCCCAGGGCGGCGTGGTCGACGTCCCCGATGCCGTAGTGGTGGTGGTAGAGCCCGTCGACGTCACCCAGGCGCAGATTCACGGGCCGCGCCTCGTTGTTCCAGTAGCGCGCGATGTCGCCTTGGTAGGGCGTCGCCGGGGCGGGGACGAACGCGGAGGCACCGCTGACGGTGGTGAGTTCAGTGCTGGTCACAGATGATTCCGTCCTTACCAGAAATCGGGCAGGCTGTAGCGGTAGGTGTTGGTCTGGTGCCAGTGGTGGTTGCCGTCGACCCACACGGCCACGCCGCGCAGGAAGCGCAGCAAGCTCGGAACGGGGCAGGCGGTGGCCACGGCGGCGGCTTCGGCCTCGAAGTCGTGCATGAGGTCGTTGTGGACCTCGACCGCCTTGAGGTAGCCCTCTCGGTCGGAGACGTTCTCGCGATCGGCGATCACCACGGGCAGGTTCAAGTGCCGTCCGGGACTGGCGAGTTCCTTGGTGTACGAGTACAGGTCGTTGACGATGGTGCTGGCGTTCCCGGCGAGCGCGATGACCCGCTGCACGTCGGGCCGGGCGTGCAGGTCCGCGGGGAGTTCGTAGCCACCTACGGTGTCGGTGATGGCGGGGCACGGGCGGAAGTTGTTGAACTGCCGCATCGCGAGGTACTCCCACACTTCGGGGGTGTGGTCCGTCTGGGCCCAGGCGCCCTCCGCGAGGTAGCCCAGGTGCAGTCGCGCCATGTCGTGCCGGAAGCGGTCGGCCTGGGACGGGGTGGCCTGTTGGACGAAGTACTCCATCGCGGAGCGGTAGGCGCGCCGCGGGGCGTCCGCGTGGAGCGACTCCGCCCACTGCGGCTGGTACTCCTTCGTGACGTGCAGGGGGTCGAGTGCGGTGTGGGCCAGGAGAAGGCGACCTCCGAGGCCGATGGGCGAGCCGCCGTGGTCCTCGCAGTAGCAGTCGTCGACCGCGTTCTCGGCGACCATGAGCCGGGTCGCGACCATCAGGTGTTCGATGGTCGGGGCGTCCGGGTGGCAGGCGACCATGTACCGCCCGACCAAGAAGCCGTCGAACTGGCCTTCCCACTCGTCGGGGTACAGCTCGACCTCGTCCACCGCCCAGTCCTTGATCCTGCGGCTGACTTCCGCCACCCGGGCGGGGTCGGGCTCCGGCACGGGGTGGTAGTAGAGGCCCGGGATCTGAAGCGCCTCCGCCGGCGCCTCGGTCTCCTGGGGCTCCGGCTCCTGGGGCTCCAGCGGCTGCGGCTCCTCCCGCCGGCCCAGTTGGAGGCCCGCCGTGCCGAGACCGCTGGGGCCGCGCAGGATGCGTTCCAGGGCAGGGAGGGTGGGCGGGCTCGACGGCAGAGGGGAAGACCCGGGTTCGGGCATCCGTGGCTCCTTGGTGAGAGGGGTGTGCTCCCGGATCCGGGCATGGCCGCCCGGCCCGGGGCGGTCCGGGCTGTCGTGACCTTCCGACGGATCCGCCAGGCCTGCCTGCGTTACGCGGGCCTGCGTGCGATCTGCACGTTCTCCAGCACACCGAGGGCGTTGGGCACCAGGATGGCGGCGGAGTAGTAGGTGCTGACCAGGTACGAGGTGATCGCCTGGTCGCTGATGCCCATGAAGCGCACCGAAAGGCCCGGCTCGTACTCGTCCGGAAGTCCGGTCTGATGCAGGCCGACGACGCCTTGGTTGTCCTCGCCGAGACGCATGGCGAGGATCGAGCTGGTCTGTTCCTTGCTGATGGGAATCTTGTTGCAGGGCAGGATCGGGACCCCGCGCCAGGCCGGTGCCTGCTGCCCGCCGAGGTCGACGTGATCGGGGTAGATACCGCGGGAGTTGAGCTCGCGCCCGATCGCCGCGATCGTCCTGGGGTGGGCGAGGAAGAGCTTGGTGCCGCGGCGGCGGCAGAGCAGCTCGTCGAGGTCGTCCGGGGTCGGCGGCCCCGAGTGGGGCTGGATCCGCTGCTTGAAGTCGGCGTTGTGCAGCAGGCCGAACTCGCGGTTGTTGATCATCTCGTGTTCCTGGCGCTCGCGCAACGCCTCGACGGTGAGCCTGAGTTGCTCCCCCATCTGGTTCATCGGCCCGTTGTACAGGTCGGTGACCCTGGTGTGGACCCGCAGAATGGTCTGGGCGGCGGAGAGTTCGTACTGCCGCGGCTTGAGTTCGTAGTCGACGAAGGCGCCGGGCAGCGCGACCTCGCCGGCGTGACCGGCCGACATCGCGATCTCGGCTTCGCCGTACTTGTTCTGGCGTTGCCGAGGGAGCCTGCGGAACTCGTCGACGTGGGCCTGGAGGTCGGGCGCCGATGACAGCACGGACGCGAAGTCGGCGCGGGAGAGCGTGAGCAGGGTGCCGGAGGTCTCGGCGGTGGCGGTGCTTTCCCATCGGGCGTCGTCGTCGAGAAGGGCGGTCTCCCCGAACCGTTCGCCGTCGGCGAGTACGCCGACGCCGACCTCGTCGCCGTACTTGCCGACGGACTTCTGGCTGATCCTGCCGTGGGCGATCAGGTGGAGTTCCTCCGCCGGGGCACCGCGCTCGACCAGTACCTCTCCGGCGCGGAAGTCGCGCTGGACGCACCGGCCGGCGATCTCGGTCAGCACCTCCTTGTCGTCGAAGCCGCGCAGCAGGGCCAGTTCGCCCAGCTCCCGGGGGATCACCCGGACGTCGCCGCCGTCCTGGACGAACTCGATGCGCCCGTCTCCGACGGTGTAGGTCAGGCGGCGGTTCACGCGATAGGTGCCGCCCTTGGTCTCCACCCAGGGGAGCATCCGCAGCAGCCAGCGAGAGGTGATCTCCTGCATCTGCGGGGCGGACTTGGTCGTGGTGGCGAGGTTGCGGGCAGCCGCGGTGCCGAGGCTGGACTGCCGGGGTGGCTCCAGCTGGGCTTCCGGGCTGGTGTCAACGGTCATCGGGCGAGCTCTCCTTCGCAGGGGTGTTAACCGGCATAGACGTGCCAACCGGCGAAAGGTGGAAGTAGAGGCGTAATCTCAAGGATTTCGCCCGGATCCAGAGACCATTTAACGGCTGTTGCGCCCGCCTCGCCCGATAAGACCGGCGGCAGCACTCGAAGCGGTGATCTTGCTCGGAGCGGGGTTTATCTGAACAACCCACCGGGTTCTGGCCAGTTGGCCGGAGGATGCTCGCCCCCCGTATCCACCGTCACTCCAGAGTCGCTTGACGCCCCGTCAGGTCCGGTCTCCGGGGATTCTGCGACGAATGTCCTCCAGCAGGTTCCGCATCGCCACGCGGAAGATCTCGGCCTGGTGTTCGCCGAGGAAGGAGGTGTGCCCGAACACCTCAAGGACCACGAGCCCGTGCAGGTGTCCCCAGGCGCTCAGGAAGAGCGCGGTGGCGGCCGGCGGCAGACGCCCCCCGCCGAAGTGCGGCAGCTGTTCCAGGTGTTCCCTCAGCGCGGGCGAGAGCGCGGGGGCCTCCGCCGCGGCGAGTTGCTCGGCGCTGTACCCGGCGAACAGCTCGCGCTCGAAGATGGCGCTCATCCTGCGCGTCGCCTGGGTGGTCGTGCCCTCCGCGGGTGCCGCGTAGTCCCGCAGGGGCGTGCCGTAGAGGAGCTGGAAGTGCTCGGGGCGTGCGATGGCCCAGCGACGGTAGCCCTCGGCCGCGACCACGAGGCGCGGCAGGTCCGAGCCGTCCTCCGCGGAGTCGACGGCGGCCTGCACGGCGTCGGCCAGGTCGTCGTACGCCTTGGTGACGAGCGCCGTGACGAGCGCGTCCCGGCTCGGAAAGTAGTGGTAGAGGGCCTGCACGGTCATCTGGAGGCTGCGGGCGATCGCCCGCAGGGACAGGGCCGCGGGCCCGTGTTCGGCTATGTGGAGCTCGGCGGCGTCCAGGATCTCTCGCGTGGCGGCGGCGCGGCGCCGCTCGCGCAGGGAGGGCGTGGCCATGGCGGCTTCCTCTACGGGTGTGCGGTGACCAAACGGCGATCACCCTTGTGGGCGCCCGCAGTTGAGGGGCGTGAAGAAAATCTAACACTGCCAAATTTCTTGTCCTCTCACTAACGTCGGTCGCGGCGACGAAGAGTGCGACACCGCACCTGTTCCGGCCGTTTCGCGTCCCCTGCTTCAGGCCGCTTCTGCTTCAGGACGCTTCGCGCCGCTTTCGCCGCATGGACACAAAGGAGAGCGGACGTGTTTGAACGCATAGCCGAACTGGCGATCCGCCGGGCCCGGCTCATACTCGTCGTGGCCGTCGTCGCCATGGCCCTCATGGGTGCCTTGGGCGCCGGTGCCTTCGGCAAGCTACTGGGAGGCGGCTACAACGACCCGAGTTCGCAGTCCACCCGGGCCGGGGAGGTCATCGACGAGAAGTTCGACGGAGAGACGAACCTCGTCCTGCTGGTCCGCGCCTCCGAAGGCCGCGTCGACACACCGGATGCCCGACAGAGCGGCAAGGCCCTGGTCGCCGACCTCAAGAAGGAGAAGAACCTCGGGAACGTGATCTCGTACTGGGACACGGCAAGCCCCGACCTGCGCTCCAAGGACGCCCGTGAAGCCATGGTGCTCGCCCATGTGAAGGGCGACGACCTGGAGCGGGACGAGAACGCCAAGGGCGTCATCGATGCCTACGCCGGCCCGTACAAGGGCGCACTCACCGTCCAGGCGGGCGGCGGCGCGGCCGTGACCAGTGAGATGGGCACACAGTCCGGTGAGGATCTCCTGTTGGCCGAAGCCATCGCGGTGCCGCTCACCCTCGTGCTGCTTCTGCTCGTCTTCGGCAGTCTCGTGGCGGCCCTGTTGCCGTTGATCATCGGTCTCATCGCCATCGCGGGCACGTTCGCGGAGCTCTTCGTCCTCGGCAGCGTCACCGACGTATCCATCTTCGCCATCAACCTGACCACCGCCCTGGGGCTGGGCCTCGGGATCGACTACGCCCTGCTCATGGTCAGCCGCTTCCGCGAGCAACTCGCGGCAGGGGCAAGCGTGGAGGACGCCGTCCGCCGCACGGTCAGCACCGCCGGCCGCACGGTCGCGTTCTCCGCCGCGACCGTGGCTGCCGCGCTCGGGGCCCTGCTGGTGTTCCCGCAGTACTTCCTGCGCTCGTTCGGCTACGCCGGGGTCGGTGTCGTCGCCATCGCCGCCGTCAGCACCCTTTTCGTCATGCCCGCCCTCTTCGTCGTCCTGGGCCACCGGGTCAACGGCGGACGTCTGCCGTGGGCGAAGCGTGGGCGGTCCACCGGCCGCGCGCCTCTGTGGGGACGCCTCGCCGGCACCGTCATGCGGCGCCCCGCGCTCACCGCACTGCCCGTGCTCGCGGTGCTGCTCCTCGCGGCGAGCCCGCTCCTTGGCATCACCTTCGGCACACCGGACGAACGCGTGCTGCCCGAGGACGCGCAGAGCCGCCAGGTCTCGTCCGTCCTGCAGGAGAAGTTCAACGGCAACGACGACGCGGCGCTCCACGTCGTCATCGACGACCCCCTGAGCAAGGCCCCACTACAGACGTACGCCACTGACCTGTCCGGCCTCAAGGGCGTGGCCCGCGTCGAGACCAGCCAGGGCACCTACGCCGACGGACGGTCCGAGGCGACCGTCCCCAGCAACAAGGCCCTGGGCCGGCCCGACGCGCAGCAGATCACCGTCGTGAGCACCTTGCCGCCGAAGTCGGACGCGGCCCAGGACCTGGTGACGGAAGTGCGGGCGATCGACGCGCCCGCCGGATCACAGCCCCTGGTGGGCGGAGTCGACGCCGAACTGGTCGACTCCAAGGACTCCATCGGCAGCAGGCTTCCCCTCGCCGTGGCCCTGGTCGCCCTCACCACCTTCCTCCTGCTCTTCCTGTTCACCGGCAGCATCGTGCAGCCACTGCGGGCGCTCCTCCTCAACATGATCAGCCTGGGCGCCACTCTCGGCGTGATGACGTGGATCTTCCAGGACGGCAACCTCTCCTCGCTGCTGGGCTTCACGGCACAACCCATGGAGGTGTCCATGACGGTGCTGATGTTCTGCATCGCCTTCGGCCTCTCGATGGACTACGAAGTGTTCGTCACCAGCCGTATCAAGGAGCTCCACGACCTGGGCGAGGACAACGAGTCCGCCGTGACCAACGGCCTGGGACACACCGGACGCATCGTGACCGCGGCGGCCTGCCTGCTCGCGGTGAGCTTCTTCGCCTTCGGCACGGCCAAGCTGAGCTTCATGCAGATGTTCGGCCTGGGCAGCGGCCTCGCCATTCTCATCGACGCCGTCGCCGTCCGCGGCATCCTCGTACCCGCCGCGATGCGGCTGCTCGGCCGCTCGGCCTGGTACGCGCCCGGCTTCCTGCGGAGGTTCCACGCACGGTTCGGCCTCAGCGAGTCGGGCCCCGTTCCGGCGCCCGCCGCCGCGACGGAACCCGCGACCGAGTCGCCCTATGTGAAGAACTAGGCCACAAGGATGCCCCGCTCGCCCCCGGTCGTGTCGGGGGTGAGCGGGGCATCCGGCGTTCAGGACAGGTACGCCTCCACCTCGCTGAACTGCGCCGCGGGCCAGCCCGTGTTGGCCGTGACGCGCAGCCGCAGGTGGCGGACGTCGGGAGCGGATGCGGGCAGCGTGACGGTCACTTTGTTGCCGCTCGCCGGGTCG
This sequence comes from Streptomyces sp. NPDC051218, assembly GCF_044455475.1. Classification (NCBI taxonomy): domain Bacteria; kingdom Bacillati; phylum Actinomycetota; class Actinomycetes; order Kitasatosporales; family Streptomycetaceae; genus Streptomyces; species Streptomyces sp. NPDC051218. The sequence goes on from NZ_JBITEU010000013.1 coordinate 185,982, forward strand.
AAGCGGTAGTCCTTCGACTCGGCCAGCGTGCTGAAGGTGACGCCGTCGGTGCTGCCCTGGACGGACAGGGTCTGCGTCCTTGCCGCCCAGGCGGCGGGCGGCGGCAGCTTCAGGACGAGCCTGCGCACCGCTTCGGCCTTGCCGAGGTCGACGGTGATCGACTGCGGGAAGGCGTGGTTCGCGGACTCCCAGTACGTGGCCGCGTCACCGTCGACCGCCTTGACGGGCGTGTAGACGTCGGCGGAGCCGGTCGCGGTGGCCGGACGGCTCTTGGCGAGGTTGCGGTCGGGGTCGGGGTCGGGGTTGCCGCCGCCTGGCTGCGGCCAGGTCGAGCAGTCGTCCCAGGTGCTGTCCCAGCCGGTGTTGCCGCCGCCGTCGGTGAGGGTGAAGGTGCCGGAGCCCGTCGGGTAGGGGCAGTTGTAGACACCGGCCGCGCCCACCCCGGTGGCCTTGACGTTGGACATCTTCACCGCGCCGGGCGTCTCGGCCTGGACGACGACCGTGCCCACCTTGTCGATGGTCGTGCGGTCGATGCTGACGTTCTTCACGGCCTTGCCGGTCCCGCCGCCCGACACGAACTCGTACGCGCTCCAGGGACTGTCGGTGATGGTCGTGTCGGTGATGTTCACCGTGGCCTCGATGGCGCTGTCGTAGGCGTCCACACGCAACGCGCCCATGGGGTGCTGCCAGTTGGGGTTCATGGCCCCGGTGCGCACGAGGGTGTTGCCGGAGACGGTGATGGTGCCGGCCAGCGGGAAGAACGGGTCGAGGAACTTCTGATTGGAGATGGCGATACCGCTGCCCAGGGCGTTGGTGTCGAGAATGAGGTTGTCCTTGACGGTGATGTTCCGGCCGCCGTAGATGGCGATGCCGTTGGCGAGGTTGGGCTGCGAGATGGTGTTGCCCGCGAAGGTCGAGTCGCTGTTGGTGGTGTTGAGGGACCACATGGCCAGGGCGTCGTCGCCGGTGTTGCGCAGGAAGTTGTCGCGTACGGTGACGCCCTTGGCCGTGCCGTTGAGGTTGAGACCGTCGGCGGTCATGTCGAGGATGCGGTTCTTCTCCACGACCAGGTTGTCGTTGTTGCCCGTCAGCCAGAGGCCGACCTTGAGGTGCTGCAGCCACATGCCGGACACGGCGGAGTTCGGGCCGAGCGATCCGTTGATGAAGTTGTCCGGGCTGCTGTCGACCCGCTCGGTGACCTCGCCGATCACCGCGAAGTCGTGCAGGCCCACCTTGCCGTTGGGTGCGCTCGACTGGTCGATGAAGCGTGAACCGCGCACGACGGAGTGCCAGTTGCCCGCACCGCGGATCGTGACGTTGTCGACGTTGTTGAGCGATTGGGTGAGCTTGTACTCGCCCGGTGGGATCCAGACCGTGCCTCCCTTGGCCGCCGCGATGGTCTCGCGGAAGGCCTGGGTGGAGTCGCCCTGGCCGGTGGGGTCGGCGCCCTTGTCGGTGACCGAGAGCGCGCCGGAGGGCTTGGAGGCGGCCGCCGCGACCTGCTCGAAGTCGGCGACGTCGACGGTGACCTGGGTGCCGGTGGCCTCCAGTTTCACCTTGTCGCCGGACTGCAGGTTCTGGCCGAGCTGCAGCCGTGCGTTGTCGAAGAGGTGGTGGGTCTTGGAGCCCGCGATCCAGGAGGTGTCGACGTAGCTGTACTTCGACGTGACGGGCAGCGTCTTGGAGATCTTCTGTCCGTTGACGTACACGGCCATGGAGCCCGACTGACCGTCGGGGACGTTGTAGGCGACGTTCAGGGCGTTCGCCGCCTTGGCGAGGGTGAACTCCACGCTCTGGCCCGCCGCGAGCCGCACCGCCTGGCGGCCCGACGCCTCGGAGGCGACCGTGCCCTGAGTGTAGTCGGGCCCGATCTTGGTGCCGTTCGTGGTCGCGCTCTCCGCCTCGACGGAGGTGAACGGCAAGGTGGCGCCCGCTGCCGCCTCGGCGGCCTGCGCGCCGGTGGCGGTGAAGCCGGTGACGAGGGTGCCGACGAGGCCCGCGGTGGCCACGGCGGCGTACCACTTGCGCGTGGCTCTCGTTCTTGTAGTGCTCCTGTCATGTCTGGTCATGGAGTGGTGCACCTTCCTTGTGAGTGGGGAGGTCAGTGCTCGGTCTCGGGGGGGGGACGCGCTGTCAGATGCGCAGCCAGACCGCCGTGTCCCGCGGCAGACGGCGTGCCTCGTCCAGAGGGCCGCTCGCCAGCAGGAGGCGGGTGTGGGCGGGGAGTTCACAGGGCTCGGGGGCGAGGTTGACGACACAGGCAAGGCCCGGTTCGCGTACGAAGGCCAGCACGCCGTCGGCGGCCGGCAACCAGGTCAACGGGCCGTCGCCGAAGCCCGGTTCGATGCGGCGCAGGCGCAGGGCGGCGCGGTAGAGGGTGAGCATGGAGCGGGGGTCCGCCGCCTGGAGGTCGGCGGCGTACGAGGGCCAGCCATCGGGCTGGGGCAGCCAGGGGCCGGCCATCGACCCGAAGCCCGCGTGCGGTTCGGCGGCCGTCCAGGGCAGGGGAACCCGGCAGCCGTCGCGGCCGGGGTCGGTGCCGCCGGAGCGGAAGTGCATGGGGTCCTGGATGTGCTCCCGGGGGATGTCGGCCTCGGGGAGGCCCAGTTCGTCGCCCTGGTAGATGTAGACGGCGCCGGGCAGGGCGAGGGCCAGGAGGGCCGCGGCGCGGGCGCGACGGGTGCCGAGTGCCAGGTCGGTGGGGGTGCCGAACACCTTGGTGGCGAAGTCGAAGCCCGTGTCGTCGCGGCCGTAGCGCGTGACCGTGCGGGTCACGTCGTGGTTGCACAGCACCCAGGTCGCGGGGGCTCCCACGGGTGCGTGTTCGGCGAGGGTCGCCTCGATGGACGTACGCAGCTTTCCCGGCTCCCAAGGGCAGGACAGGAACGAGAAGTTGAAGGCGGTGTGCATCTCGTCCGGGCGCAGATAGCGGGCGAAGCGTTCGGCGTCGGGGAGCCAGACCTCTCCGACGAAGACGCCGTCGTACTCGTCGGCGACGGCACGCCAGGAGCGGTAGATGTCGTGCAGTTCGTCGCGGTCGATGAAGGGGTGCGGGTCGACTCCCTCGGTGAAGTCGGGCAGGGCGGGGTCCTTGGCGGGCAGGGCCGCCGAGTCGATCCGTACGCCTGCCACTCCCCTGTCGAACCAGAACCGCAGGACGTCCTCGTGCTCCTGGCGGACCGCCGGGTGGGCCCAGTTGAGGTCGGGCTGCTCGGGGGCGAAGAGGTGGAGGTACCACTCGCCGTCATCGACGCGGGTCCAGGTGGATGCGGTGGCGGAGAACTGGGACGGCCAGTCGTTGGGCGGGAGTTCGCCGTGTGCGCCGCGGCCGGGGCGGAAGTGGAAGAGTTCGCGTTCGGGGGCGCCGGGGCCTGCGGCAAGGGCCGCCTTGAACCACACGTGCTGGTCGGAGACGTGGTTGGGGACGATGTCGACGATGGTGCGGATACCGAGCGCACGAGCTTCGGCGATGAGCTTCTCGGCCTCGGCGACGGTGCCGAAGGCCGGGTCGATGACGCGGTAGTCGGCGACGTCGTAGCCGCCGTCGACCATGGGTGAGAGGTACCAGGGGCTGAACCACAGTGCGTCGACGCCGAGTTCGGCGAGATAGGGCAGCTTGGCGCGGACGCCGGCGAGGTCTCCGGTGCCGTCGCCGTCACCGTCCGCGAAGCTGCGTACGTACACCTGGTAGATGACGGCCGAGCGCCACCAGGAGGCATCGGTCGGGGAGGTGACTGCCACGTGAGTTCCTTTCGGGCAGGTGGGACCCCGTCGCCGGGGCGCGGTGCGGTGGCGGGGTGCGTGGGGCGGGGCCTGGGGGTCAGCCCTTGAGGCTGCCGGCGGTCAGGCCGCTCATGATGTTGCGCTGGAAGATCAGAAAGATGATCAGGGTCGGCAGCGAGGCGATGGCGAGGGCGGCGAGGAGCCAGTTCTCGGAGACGCTGGCGGCCAGGGAGTAGATGCCGACGTTGACGGTCTGCTTTCCGGGGTCGGGCAGGGTGAGCATCGGCCAGAGGAAGTCCTTCCAGACCGCGACCACCGCGAAGATCGACACGACGCCGAGGATCGGCCGGGACAGCGGCAGGACCACCGAGCGCAGGGTGCGCATGGACGAGGCACCGTCGATGGCGGCGGCGTCCAGGAGCTCGCGCGGGATGGAGTCGAAGAACCGCTTGAGCAGGAAGATGTTGAAGGCGTTGGTCACCGAGGGAAGCCAGATCGCCCAGGGCGAATTGATGAGGTTGCGCTCCACGACCGGCACGTCGAGGACGGTCAGGTACTGCGGTACGACCAGGACGGCGGCCGGGATCATCAGGGTGAGGAGCATCGCGCCGAGGATGGCCTTGCCGAAGACGGGCCGCAGCTTGGAGAGCGAGTAGGCGGCGGCCACGTCGAAGACGAGCTGGAAGGCGAGCGCCCCGAACGCGTAGTACAGGGTGTTGAACAGGAGCCTGGCCAGGTCCATCACGCCCCAGGCGTCCGCGTAGTTCTGCGGATGCACGGAGTCGGGGATCAGGCTGGGCGGTGTCTGGGCGAATTCCTGCGGCGATTTGAGGCCGCTGGTGACCATCCAGTACAGCGGACCGATGAAGACCAGGGTGAAGAGGACGGTCACCACGGTGAACGCGGTCCAGTAGAGGAACTTGCCCCGTGGTCGGGCCAGTTGGGCCGGAGAGATCAGGGTGCGTGTGCTCATGTCCGTCGTCTCCCCCGGCTAGTCTTCGCTGCCGGCGCGGCTCAGTCGTGCGTACGCCGCCGAGAATCCGGCGAGCAGTACGAGCAGGACCAGGCCGAGCGCCGCGGCGCTGCCGTAGTTGTTGAAGGTGAACGCGTACTGGTAGATGAGATGGACGACGGTCAGGGTCGCGCCCTCGGGGCCCGCGCCGCCGGTGAGCAGGAACGGCTCCACGAACACCTGCATCGTGGCGATGATCTGCAGGAGCAGCATGAGCGAGAGGATCAGCCGGGTCTGCGGGATGGTGACGTGCCAGATGCGACGGAAGATGCCCGCGCCGTCCAGCTCGGCCGCCTCGTACAGCTCGCCGGGGATCGACTGCAGCGCGGCCAGGTAGATCAGCGTCGCGCCGCCCATGTTCATCCAGGTGGCGGCGACGACCACGGAGAGCATCGCGGTGTCGGTGTCCTGCAGCCAGGCCTGCCCGGGTAGACCCACGGATTCCAGGATCCGGTTGAACAGGCCGTATCCGGGGTCGTAGAAGTACTTGAAGAGCAGCACCGATGCCACCGGCGGCAGCATCACCGGGAGGTAGACGAGCAGCCTCAAGTAACCGCGCCCGTGCCGGAATTCGTTGAGGATCAGGGCGATGGCGAAGGGCACGGCGAAGCCGAGGAGCAGCGCGAGTCCGGTGAACAGGAGGGTGTTGCGCCAGGCCTGCCAGAACGCCGGGTCGTTGAAGATGTAGGTGAGGTTGGACCAGCCCGCCCAGACCGTCTCGCCGTTCTCGGTCTTCTGGAAGGCCAGGATGAACTCCCTGACCATCGGGTACCAGGAGAAGATCGAGAAGCACAGGAGTGCACCGATCAGGAAGGCGTGGGCGGTGAGGTTGCGCTTCAACGCCCTTCGGAACGCGCCGCGTTCGGGGCCGGAGGCCCGGCCGCCTGACGGCGGTGCGGGCCTGCGGGCCTCGTTCTTGTGGAGGGTGGGGGCGGACATCACTGGTTGGCCAGGACCTGGTTGACCTGTTGCTCGGCGGTCTTGAGGAGCTTGTCCGCGTCGGCGTCCTTGTTCGTGAGGACGGCCGACATCAGGGTGTCGAGGATCTTGTAGACCTCTTGAGCCTTGGGCGGCTCCGCCTTGCCCGTGACCGGCTTGTCGGTGAAGGCCTGGAAGTTCTCGACGGGCATGGTCGCGCTGTCCTGGCGGGCCTTGTCGTCCTTGGTCTTGCTGTCGCCGGTCCAGAAGTTCGGCTGCGGCAGACCGACGGGCAGACCGTCGGCCTTGGTGCGGGCCCAGTCGAACTGGCCCTTGCCGACGCTGAGGAACTTGAAGTTGATCCAGGCGACCGCGGCCTTGATCTGGTCGGGCGAGCTGCCCTTCTTGATCATGTAGTCGTTGCCGCCGAAGAGCGTCGCCTTCTGGCCGGGTATCGGCCCCATCCCGAAGTCGTCGTACTTCGCGCCGAGGTTCTGCACCATGTACGTGATGTCGTCGGGCGCGGCGAGGAACATGCCGAGCTTGTCTGCGGCCATCTGCTTCTGCAGGTCGCCCCACTTCAACAGCTGGGTCTTGCCCATGCTGTTGTCGTCCCAGCGCATCGCCTTGAGGTTGTCGACGATCTTCTTGCCGGTGTCGTTGTTGAAGGCGGCCTTGGTGCCGTCCTTGCTCACGATGTCGCCGCCGAGTCCGTAGGTGGTGGCGGTGAAGTGCCAGCCGCCGTTGTTGCCGGCGCTGTACTCGCCGAAGCCCGAGACGCCGTCGCCCAGGGCGGCGATCTTCTTGGCGGCCGTGCGGACCTCGGCCCAGGTCTGGGGCGGCGAGTTCGGGTCGAGTCCGGCCTTCTCGAAGAGCTTGCGGTTGATGAGCAGGCCCATCGTGTAGTTGCTGAAGGGCAGGCCGTAGAGCTTGTCGTCCTTCTTCAGGACGCCCAGGACGTTCGGGTCCATGTCCTTCAGCGCCGGTACGGATTTGTTGTTGACGTACGCGCTGATGTCCTGGGCGCCGTTGTTGTCCAGGACCTGCTGGAGATCGGTGAAGTAGGTGTAGAAGACGTCCGGTTGAGACTTCGCCTTCAGCATCGCCGTGAAGCGGGGAGGCTCCAGGCAGGGGTCGGTCTGCTTCCCCTTGATCGTGACGTTCGGGTACTTCTTGTTGAACGTCTTGACGTCCTCCTTCCACTGCTTGAGCTCCGCCTTCTCGGCGGCCGGCGGCATGCAGTCGATGGTGAGCGTCACCTTGGTCTTCGGGTCCAGCGGTGCGGCGGCCTGGGCCGCGTCGGCGCCGTTGTCCCCGTCGGAGTCGCCGTCGCTACTGCTGCTGGTGCCGCAGGCGGCCAGGGCGGTGAGGGCGAGCGCGGAGGCGACGGCGATCGTGGCCGTTCGGCGGTGGGTGCGGGTCGAGCTGCTCATCGGTGGACCCCTTTGGACAGTGCCGCCTGCCCCTACGGGCAGGGACGGCATGGCAGGAGCAGGGAAGAGCCCACAGCTGCGCGGACTGTGTGGCGGCGCTTACTCAAGCACCGTCGACAGAACGGCGCAATATCTCGCGCGATGATTGAAAGAAATTGACAGTACGAAGCCACATGATCGTCCAGCGGCCGAACCGGCCCACCCTGCGGCTTCGTTGCCGCCCAAGGCGCCGTTGCCTCCTACTTCTGCGTCTGCTCCTGCGACGGCTGCCCCGTCGAGCCGCGCACCACCAGTTCCGGTTCGAAGAGCAGTTCCTCGGTGGGCACCGCGCTCCCCGCGATCTGGAGCGCGAGCAACTCGACCGTGGCGCGCCCCATGGCCTCGATGGGCTGGCGCACCGTGGTCAGCGGAGGTTCGGTGCAGGTCATGAACGCCGAGTCGTCGTAGCCGACGACCGAGACGTCCTGCGGGACGCCGAGGCCCCGGCGGCGCGCGGCGCGCACCGCCCCGAGGGCGAGCGGGTCGCTCGCGCAGACGATGCCCGTGACTCCCGCGTCGAGGAGTCGCGCGGCGGCGGCCTGACCCCCTTCGATGGAGAACATCCCTCGCGAGACGTGCTCATCCGGGAGCTCGGCGCCGGTCTGCTCGGCGATCACGCGGGCGGCGGCGAGCTTGCGCTGCGACGGCATGTGGTCGGCGGGCCCGAGCACCAGACCGATGCGGCGGTGGCCGAGCGTGGACAGGTGCCGCCAGGCCTGCTCGACAGCGACCGCGTCATCACAGGACACCGCGGGAAAACCGAGCCGCTCGATGGCCGCGTTGATGAGGACCACCGGGATCTTGCGCGCCGCGAGCAGCTTGTAGTGCTCGTGCGGGGCGTCCGCCTGCGCGTAAAGACCACCGGCGAACACGACACCGGACACCTGCTGTTGCAGCAGCAACTCGACGTAGTCCGCCTCGGAGACACCTCCCTTGGTCTGGGTGCACAGCACAGGAGTCAGACCCTGCTGGGCGAGCGCACCTCCGATCACCTCCGCGAAGGCCGGAAAGATCGGGTTCTGCAGCTCGGGCAGCACGAGCCCCACCAGCCGCGCCCGCTCACCCCGCAGCTGAGTGGGCCGCTCGTACCCCAGCACGTCCAGGGCCGAGAGCACGGACTGCCGGGTGGTGTCGGAAACCCCCGGCTTGTTGTTGAGCACCCGGCTGACCGTGGCCTCGCTGACCCCGACCTTCCGCGCCACCTGAGCAAGTCGTCGCGTCATGCACGCAAGAATAGTGCAAGTCTTGCGCGCTGTTTGCGTGCTGGCTGAATCCGTTCCGGATCGCCCGTGCGGAGCCCTGGCCGGGACCGAACGGGTGAGGGCGGATCGTTTCGTCGGCGGCACTTTCCGGATTCCGGTAGCACTGGCTGGTCAGGGCGGGAATGCGGGATGCGTTCACGTCCCATTCGCCGTTCCGAGCAAAGTTCCGAGCAAAGGAAGCGACCCATGCGTCTTCGTCACTCACTCGCCGCCGCGGCCGGTGCCGCCGCACTGATCCTGACCCTGCCCGGCTCCGCCCACGCCGCCGAGGGCGACTTCCACTACACGTATGTCGACAGCACCGGTGAGGAACAGCAGGCCACGCTGCACGACCCGCACAGCGGCGAGTGCGTCATGCTGCCCGAAGCGGCCCAGGAGTACCACCAGCCGCCCGCGCACTCGCCCGAGAACCGCACCGACTCCTTCGCGATCGTCTTCACGAACGCGGACTGCTCCGGCGACACCTTCACGCTGCGCTCCCACACCGGTGGCGCGAGCGAGCGGTTGAAGCTGCGGTCGGTGCTGTTCTCCTGAGCCCGTTCCTGAGCCCTCAGGGGACGCGGGCGACAGCGACGTAGAAGCCGCTCGACTCGGCCTTCGGTGCCGGTGATTCCTTGTACCAGTGCGTCGCCGTCACCAGGCCGGGCTCGACCAGATCCAGTCCCTCGAAGAAGCGCTCGACCTCTGCGCGGCGCCGCATCCTCAGGGGCACCTGCCCCTTCTTGTAGGTGTCCGTGACGGAGTCCGCGAGTTCGGGGTGTTCGTCGGTGGTGCCGTGGGACAGCACCAGATAGCTCCCGGACGGCAGCGCGTTCACCAGGGTGCGCGTGAGGCCGTACGGGTCCTCCTCGTCGGTGATGAAGTGCATCAGGGCGATGAGCGAGAGCGCGATGGGCTGCTTGAAGTCCAGGAGCTGGCGAGCGTGGTCGAGGATCGCTTCGGGTCGGCGCACGTCCGCCTGGACGTAGTCCGTGGCCCCTTCCGGGCTGCTGACCAGCAGGGCCTCGGCGTGCCGCAGCACGATGGGGTCGTTGTCGGCGTACACGATCCGGGAGGCGGGAGCGATCGCCTGGACGATCTGGTGGAGGTTCGGCGCGGTGGGGATGCCGGTGCCGATGTCGAGGAACTGTCTGACACCGTTGTCGGCGAGCCAGGCCGCGGCGCGATGCATGAACGCCCTGTTGCGCGCCGCGTTCGCGCGCGCCTCGGGCGGCAGCTTCTCGCCCATCTCCTGATCGACCAGGTAGTTGTCCTTGCCGCCCAGAAGCCAGTCGTAGACACGCGCCGGGTGCGGCCTGCTGGTGTCGATGTGGACGTTGGCGTCGTCTGCAGTCATCCATGGCTCCACTACGTGTCCGGCCGGTTTCTCTGTGCGGTGGGCGCCGTGCCCCCGACCGGCCGACGAGGATCCTTCGACCCTACTAGGCCGGGGATCTTCCGGCCCTACCGGCTATGCGTCAACTCTTATGGCTGGTGAGGGAGTTGCTCGCAGCGGCGGCCGAAGCCGCCGGGAGCCCCTGGCTACAGCTGCCGGAGGTGGTCGCGCAGGCTGCGCGCGACCTGCGCCATGAGGGCGTCGGCGCCGGGTTGCGCGCCGGCCGGCACGAGGGACTCGGTCAGGGCGGCGACCGCGAAGGTCTGGCCGTCGGAGTGCTCCACGACGCCGATCTCGTGCCGCAGGTTGAGGAGACTGCCGGTCTTGGAGGACCAGGTGCTCGCGTCGGAGCTGAAATCCGGAGTGAGCCGGTGCCGCAGCACGTTGTGGGCCATGAGGTCGCGCAGCCGCTGGGCCACATCCGGGTGGATCTTCGACGGCGTCCACAGGGCTTGCAGCAGATCGACGAAGGTGCGGGCGCTGCCCGTGTTGGCCCGGGTGGTGTCGAGCTGCGGCACGCGGTGACCACGGCCGCTGGTGCCCGCGTCGATGGCCAGAGCGTGGGCGAGGTGGACCTGGTCGGCGTCGAAGCGTTCCACGGGGGTGTCGGACAGCTCGTCCACGCTGTGCCGTACGGCGATGCCCCGGATGTCGAACTCGTGCAGCATGGCGTTGACTTGGGCGGGCGGGGTGAGCTCGAACAGTGCGTCGGCGGCCATTCCGTCGCTCAGACAGGTGCTGAGGTAGAGCAGGTCGTCGATCGCGATCCGGGCGGGGTGCCGGAATCGGCTCAGCCCGGTGGGGCCGGGCGTGGTGACCCGCCCTGGCTGCACCTCGAGCACCGTCGCTCCGTCGAGCTCGCCCCGCCGGATCCGCTCGAGCGTGGCGAGCGCGAGCGGGACCTTGACCAGGGAGGCGGACGGCAGGTGGGTGTCCGCCTCGATCCCCAGCTCGTCTCCCGTGTGCAGATCCCGCACGAGAAGGCAGCCGTGGAGGCCGCCGTCGCGCAACTGCCCGCGCAGATCGCGCAGGAGGGCCTCGGTGCTCACGCCGTCGAGCCGGTAACCGTTCATGCCAACCCCCATTCCGGCGTGTGTGCCGACCCCATACCGACGTTCGTGCCTGAGTTCGTGCCTGAGTTCGTGCCGGAGTTGATGCCTGAGTTGGTGCCTGAGTTCGTGCCACCGCTCACTGCCACGGCTCCTCCCGCCGTGCCGGCCCGGAGGGCCTCATCGCCTGCCCCCAGGCAGCGGGCGATGGCGTCGCCGAGGCGCGCTTCGATGTGCTGCGGATTGCCGTCCGCCGCGGCGGCCAGGGCGAACCCCCGGCCTAGCGTGACCTCACCGATGGGCCGCCAGGTCAGGGCGAGTTCCTCGGCCTGCGCGAGGGAGCACAGCAACAGGTCGCCCGAGCACAGCACTTCGGCCGCGGCGCTCGTCAGGTCGGCCGCGGCGACGAACTGCGCGGGCCGCAGGCCCAGCGCGTCGCGCAGCCGGGTCAGGGGATCGCGGATGTGCGGCACGTCGTCCTCCGGCTGGATCCAGACGCGGCGGGCCGGACCGGTGGCGGCGCGGCCGACCCGCAGGGTCTCCAGGAAGACGCGCCGCACACCGGGGTCACCGACACCGGCGAGCCCCAACGGCACGGACCACGTCGCCTCGTCCGCGGGTACCGCGAGCAGCGCGGCGCGCACCTGCTGGGCGTGCAGGAGCTCTCTGCGCTGGGTCGGCGCCGCCACCCGCAGATCGAGTGTGACTTCGTGGCCGCGTGCTTCGGCGACGAGACGGGCGAGGCCGGCCGTGGAGCAGACGCCGGGCACCGCGAGCCGCCAGGGCTTGCGCTTGACCGCTTCCGCCTCGTCGAGGAGCACGTCCGCCGCCTGTACGAGCTGCCTGGCCGTGGGCAGCATGTCCCGCCCGAAGGGCGTGAGAACGGCGCGGCGCGACGTGCGCTCGAACAGCGGCTCACCGAAGCGTTCCTCGAGCGCGGCGACGCGACGGCTCGCCACCGACTGGGACATCCGCGCCGCGGCCGCTCCGTCGGTGAAGCTGCCGTACTCGCTCACGCTGACGAACGCGCGACACGCTCCCACCAGATCCACGCCCCGGATCCTATGCCAGATCAGCATGGAACCACGCACGAGCGTATTGGACCGCATACGCACCCCAGGGCGAGGGTGGCTCTGGCACGCACGACCACGTGACACGCACGACCACGTAAAGCGACGGAACCGTGCCACCCCGTCCACCATGCTCCCGGTCTCTACCTACGCGCCCGGTCTCTGCGGCGCCCCGGAGGTTTTGCCCATGCAGCTCACCCGCGTCCGTCGCGCCGCTCTCGGCGCGGTTGCCACGTTCTGCCTCGTCCCGCTCGTGGCCTGCGCCGATGACGAGCCATCGGCTTCGTCGTCGCCGACCACCGCGAGCACGAAGCCCGCAGGAACCACGAAGCCCGCGGGGGCGAAGAAGCCGTTCGCCCCCGGTCTCAAGGCACTTGAGCGCAAGTTCGACGCGCGGCTCGGCGTCTACGCCATCGATACCGGCACCGGACGCGAGGTTGCCTACAACGCCGGTGAGCGCTTCGCCTACAACTCGACGTTCAAGGCGCTCGCCGCCGGAGCCGTGCTGCGCAAGTACTCCCTGAGCGGCCTCGACCGGAAGATCATGTACTCCAAGGACGATCTGGTCGCCAACTCGCCCGTGACCGAGAAGCACGTCGACACCGGGATGACCCTGGGCGAACTGTGCGACGCCGCCGTCCGCTACAGCGACAACGCCGCCGCCAACCTGCTCTTCGACCAGCTCGGCGGACCCAAGGGCCTGGACGCCGTGCTGGAGAAGATGGGCGACGACGTCACCCAAATGGACCGCATCGAGCCCGAGTTGAGTACGTGGGTCCCCGGCGAGAAGCGCGACACGTCCACGCCCCGGGCGCTGGCCAAGGATCTGCGTGCGTTCGTCCTCGGGGACGTCCTCCGCAAGGGCGAGCGCGCCCAGCTCACCAAGTGGCTGAAGACCAACACCACCGGGGACAACACCATCCGGGCCGGTGTGCCCGAGAACTGGGTGGTGGGCGACAAGACGGGAACCGGCAGCTACTACGGCGCCCGCAACGACATCGCCGTGGTCTGGCCCCCCGACAGCGCCCCCATCGTCATGGCGATCCTGTCGAACCGCGGCAAGAAGGACGCCGAGCCCTCCGACAAGCTCATCGCGGAAGCGACCTCAGTGACCGTCGACTCACTGTCGTAGCAGGCGTCACGCCAAGGCAAGACCAGCCAGGACGCGCAACGACGTGCCAGGACCAGCCTCGACAAGGAGCCCCAGGATGACGGATGCCGCACCGCTGACCGGCCACGGCCACAGACCCGACGGCGACGGCCCCGGCCGCATACCCGACGGCCAAGGTCACATACCCGACCGCCAAGGTCGCAGACCCGCGAGGAAGGCGCCGCGTGTGGTGATCGCGGCGGGGCTCGCGCTCGCCGTCGCCGCGGGCATCGCGTACGCAGCGGAGCTGGGCCCCTTCGATCCGGGGCCCGCGGTGCCCGACCCGGAGGCGACGAAGCAGGCGCGCGCGTTCCTGGCCGACTGGGAGGCGGGGCGCATGTCGCGGGCGGCGGCGCTGACCTCGCGTCCCGAGGAGGCCGAGCGCGTCCTGAACAGCTTCACCGCCGGGCTCGACATCAGCGGACCGACCCTGACGGCGGGGGCGGCCGAGGCCGGTGAGGACGGCACCGTGACCGTGGCCTTCACTGCCAAGATGCCCGTCACGGAGCTGGGCACCTGGACGTACGCCTCCGCCGTGCCCCTGCGCAAGCAGGACGACGGCGCCTGGAAGGTGGATTGGGCGCTGTCCCTCGTCCACCCGAAGCTGAGCGGCACGGAGAAGTTCCGGCTGGAGCGTGAGGAGTCCGCCGGGCCCGAGATCAACGACCGCCACGGGAACGCCTTGTCGAGCAGGGCCTATCCCTCCCTCGGCCCGCTCCTCCCCCAGATCGCCGGGGGCAGCGGCGCCGGGCCGCGCGGCGCGGTCCAGCTCGTCGACCGGGCCACCGGTGAGGTCAAGGGCACGGAGGCGTCCTTCGGCAAGAAGTCCGACCGCCCGGCCGACAAGCCGGTGGCCACCACCCTCGACGCGACCTGGCAGTCCGCCGCGGAGAAGGCCCTCGCCGCCGAGGCCGACGGCAAGGATGCCGCGCTCGTCGCCCTGCGGATCGACGACGGGGAGATCCTGGCCGTGGCCAACTCCCCCTCGTCCGGGTTCAATCGCGCCGTCTCGGGCACCTACGCGCCGGGCTCCACCTGGAAGCTCGTCACCACCAGCGCGCTGCTGCTCAAGGGCGCGGTCGCGCCCGACGATGTCGTGGACTGCCCCAAATACCTCACCGTCGGCAAGCGGTTCCAGAATGTCGAGACCTCCGAGCATCGCGGCGCCACTTTCAAGAAGGACTTCACCACCTCGTGCAACACCGCCTTCATCAGCCTGCGCGACAAGGTCGGTGACCAGGAGCTCGGCGATGTGGCCGGCAAGTACTTCGGGGTCGGGCAGAAGTGGAACGTCGGCATTCCCTCGTACGACGGCTCCGTTCCGACGCCCCGCGACGAGACCGAGAAGGCCGCCTCGATGATCGGGCAGGGCAGGGTGCAGGCCAATCCGCTGATCATGGCGTCCGTCACCGCGACGGCGGTTTCCGGCACCTTCCACCAGCCGACGGTGACCGGCGATGCCGGGGACACGACCACCACACCGCTGCCGCGCGAAGTCGTCTCGCAGCTACGCGACTTGACGCGCGCCACGGTCACCGACGGCACGGCGTCGGTACTGGCCGACCTGCCCGGCGATGTGGGGGCGAAGACGGGCACGGCCGAGGTCTCCGATGACGCCCCCAACAACGGTTGGTTCGTCGCCTATCGCGGCAATGTCGCCGTGGCCTGCGTCGTCGAGAAGGGCGTCACCGGCGGCGGGTCGGCCGGGCCTGTCGTCCGCAACCTCCTCGGCACCGTGCCCGACGACCCTTCCTAGCGTCCGCATCCCGCAGGCACGTGGGCGCGCATGCCCAGACCTCAGCCGGGCCCCAGGCCTCAGGCGTCCCGGCACTCCACGTGACCCCAGCCGTGCGCGTTCTTCGCGATCTTCTCTCCCGCGGCGTAGGGCTTCTGGCAGTGGCAGCGGCCGGGGAACTTGGCCTTGATGACGCCGCCCGAACTCCCCTTGCCCGCCCGGGCGGTGGTGGCGCTCTTGCGCGGCCGGGCGGCGGCAGGTGAGGCCGTCATGCGCTCGGGCCGCGGCTCCGGGATCGTGAGCGCGCCGTGGGCGGTGCCGGCGGACTGCTGTGTCGTCGCGGCGTCGCTGGCCGCGACGTCGGCGATCGCGTTGAGGTGGTCGCCGTCCGCCTGGTGGGCCGCGACGTGCCGGAAGGTCACGGCCCGGCCCTGGAGGAGTGCGTCGATGCGGACGACGAGGTCCTTGTTGGCCACCGGCTTCTTCGCCGCGGTCAGCCAGCCGTTGCGCTTCCAGGAGGCGATCCACTTGGTGACGGCGTTCATCGCGTACTGACTGTCCATGCGGACCTCCAGCGGGACGGCCGGGTCCGTGGACTCCAACAGCTCGGCCAGGGCCGTCAGTTCGGCCACGTTGTTGGTCGTGTCGCCGAGCGGTCCCGCCTCCCACCGCTGCGGGCGCTCGTCGGCATCGGCGACCACCCAGGCCCAGGCCGCAGGGCCGGGATTCTTCTTCGCGGCTCCGTCACAGGCAGCGATGATCAAGTCAGACATCCCTCGATGATGCCAGCCCGCGAGAGGAACGGAGGCCACCGCCCCTCCGACCGACCCCCGGGCCCTACGCGTCCGACGCGTCCGACGCGTCCAGCGCGTCCGACGCGTCCAGCGCGGGGGCGATGACGGCGAACGCCCGGTCGGTCAGCCCGGCCGGGTCCTCGACGCCGTCACTGTCGCTCCACCGTTGCAGCACGGCGTCGAAGGCGGACAGCGCCATCCCGGCGGCCAGCCGCGGGTACAGATCCACGCCCGCGTCGCGCCCCAGACGTCGCGCCACCTCCCCCGTCAGGTCATCGCCCCACTGCGCCTGATGCTCCAGGAAGCGGGCGCGCAGGGCCGGGGTGCGCAGAATCAGCCGCACCACGGGCAGCACGCGCTCGGAGTGGTCGCCACAGGCGGCAAGGGGAACCCACACCGCGTGCCGCAGCGCCACGGAGGGCCGCTCGTCTGCGGGTCGCGCCGCCAATTCCGCATGGATACCGACTCCCATGTCGGCCAGGAACTGGACGACCACGTCCTCCTTGGACGCGAAGTACCGGAAGAACGTCCGCCGGGAGACGCCCGCTGTGGTCACGATCTCGTCGATGGTGACCGCGTCGAACCCCTTTCGGGCAAGGAGCTGCAGCGCCGCTTCGGTCAACTCGTTCGAGACGAGCTGCCTTTTGCGCTCGGCCATGGTCACTTCGGGGCGGGAGCTCACCTGGGCATGGTACACGCCATGCCTTGCATGACACTCAGGCTCCTCTTGACACTGAGTGCCACGAGCGACAACATGTGCCGCATGACGCAGCAACAGCGCTGGACAACCGAGCAGATCCCCGACCAGACCAAGCGGGTGTTCGTCGTCACCGGAGCCAACAGCGGCCTCGGTCTGGCGACCACCCGGGCACTCGCCCGGCGGGGCGGGCACGTGATCCTCGCGGTCCGCGACGAGGAGAAGGGCCGGCAGGCGGTCGCGGAGATCACCGCCGGACAGCCGGACGCGAGCCTGGAGGTACGCCGTCTCGACCTGGCCGACCTCGAATCGGTCCGCGGCTTCGCCGACCGGCTGCGCGCCGACCATCCCCACCTCGACGTGCTCATCAACAACGCGGGCGTGATGGCGCCGCCTCGGACGCTCAGCAGGCAGGGCCACGAGCTGCAGTTCGCCTGCAACCACCTCGGCCACTTCGCGCTCACCGGCCTGTTGCTCGACCTGCTGACCGCGGGGACCGATCCGCGTGTGGTGACGGTGAGTTCGATCAACCACCGGCAAGGGCGCATGCGCTTCGACGACCTGACCGGCGAGCGCGGCTACAAGCCCATGGGGTACTACAACCAGTCGAAGCTCGCCAACGCCGTCTTCGGCCGCGAACTCCACCTCCGCCTCTCCCGGTCAGGCAGCCTGGTGCGCAGCGTGCTCGCCCACCCCGGCTACACCGCCACCAACCTCCAGACGGGCACCCCGATCGGCCTGTGGCGCGTACTGCTCGGCCGCATCGGCAACCCTCTGTTCGCCCAACGCCCGGCTGACGGCGCGCTGCCCCAGCTGTACGCGGCGACCGAACCAGGAGTGGAGAGCGGCCAGTTCATCGGCCCCGGTGGCATGGCCGAGCTGCGCGGCGCGCCCACCCGGGTGCAACTGGCTCCCGTGGCGACGGACGCGGAGACCGGGCGGCGGCTGTGGGAACTCTCGGAGCGGTTGACCGGCGTACGGTTCGCGTTTCCGGCGGCCGTGTAGCGGGGCGCCGGCCCAGGAGGCGTCCGGTCAGCGCGCGGCGGGGCGGATCAGCTCCCAGGTCTGGAGAGCGAAGTCGAGGGTCATGCCATGGCGCTCGTACAGGGCGAGAGCACCGCTGCTGTTGCCGGTGTCCACGCCGAGGCCGATCCGGTCGCGGCCGAGCGCCGCGCAGTGGCCGAAGGCATGGCGCAGGAGGTAGCTGCCCAGACCCCGGCCCCGGACCTCGCGCAACACTCCGAGACTGCTGATCCACGCCATCGAGGCGCGGTAGTTGCGGGCGTGCAGCACCGCCGCGTCGCCGACGCCGTCGACGTGCGCGATCCACAGCAGGGACCAGTCGGTGCGCTCGGCGCCGATGTCGTCCAGCCACTGCTCGTACGTACGCGGGTGGAAGTCGAAGTGGTCGGCGAAGGTCTCCTGCAGCAGTGCGTGGGCGCGCCGGCGGTCCTCCTCGGCCAGACAGGGGCGCAGGGTCACGCCGGGGGGCTGCTCGGGCAGCCGGTCCGTGGCCGTGGACAGGGGGCGGACCATGGAGTTGTAGCGCCGGACCGTCGTCCAGCCGCGTCCGCGCAGCGCACGCAGGTCGATGGTGGGGGCGATGTTGAGGGGCATGTGCACCACCACCCGGTCGGCTCCGTTGGCGGCGGCCCGCTCCGCCGCACGCGTCTCCACCAGCTCGAACAGGTGCTGGGCGGCCTGGGGGCGGCCGGGCAGCGCGAAGCACTCCGTGTCGATCTGCTCGCCGCCGGACTCGTCCCACAGCAGCCCGTACGCAATCAGCCGGCCGTCGTCGAACAGCAGCCAGGAGTCGTGGGCCAGGTCGACCTCCGGGTGCTTCAAGTCGGCCTGCACATCGGAGAGTTCGGTGTCGGTGCGACCGATCTCCAGCAGGTCGATCTCGTTGAGCAGCGCGCACACCGCCGCCGCGTCGTCGAACGTCGCGGGGCGCACCGTAAGGCCGGACGGGAGGGTGGCGGGCGTGGTCATGCACCCACTGTCCGGTGCCGGGCAGTGGGTGCGCAACGGACTTTTCCGGGCCGTGGCGGGGGCGCGGGGGGCCCCGCCCCGCGGGGGGTTGGGGGAGATTGCCCAACGCGCGGCGGGGCGCCCCCAGCCCCGGGGGCGCGGGGGGCCCCCCGCGCGGGCGGGA